>CAVPVN010000007.1:0-92005 GCA_963709265.1 uncultured Actinomycetes bacterium
CAGTCCGTGGGTTTGTCGCCCGAACGTGTTGCGAGGTAAGTCGCCACCGATGCGTCCGACCTCCTTTGGCCTCGCGGGGAGGTCGCGTTCGCAAGCGTCAACCTGCGTTTGCGCGACGCCAGCAGGAGGCGGATGCAGCGCGCCGCTCAGACCGATGCGCGAGGCCCTCCTGGCTGCGATGATCGAGCCGATGGCGGCGGGTTCGGGGCTGGAGGAATGGACGCAGGGGCTCGCGCAGCTTGCCGTGCGCGTCGGCGCGAACGTGGCGCCGGGCCAGGATGTGGTCGTCTGGGCCTTCGACGTTGAGCACGCGCCGCTCGCGCGCGCGATTGCCGACGAGGCATATCGCGCTGGCGCCCACTTCGTCAGTGTCTTCTACTGGGATCAGCACGTGAAGCGGTCGCGGCTCCTCCACGCGCCTGAGGAGTCGCTCGAGGACACGCCGTCCTGGTGGGACCGGCACATCGACGAGTGCATCGAGAAGCGCAGCGCCTACATCGTCGTCTGGGGCGACCCTGCTTCCGATTTGCTCGACGGCGTCGACCCTGGGCGGGCCGCCAAGGATCACATGCCGATGACGGGAGCTGCCTTCGCGATGGTTGGAGGAGGTGAGGTGAACTGGACCATTGTGCCGGCCGCATCACCGGGCATCGCGAACCGGGTCTTGGGTACGCCGGACGTCGAGGCCTACCGACAGGTGCTGGCGCCGATCCTTCGTCTCGATGCCGACGATCCCGTCGAGGCGTGGCGTCGCCACGTCGCGACGTTGCGCGAGCGGTCGACGGCGCTTGAGGCTGCTGGCCTGCGCGCCCTCCACTTCCACGACGGCGCCGGCACCGACCTTCGCATCGGCCTGCTTCGCGGTGCCAGCTGGCTCTCGGGCGGTATCACGACCAATTGGGGCCGGGAGGCGGTCGTCAACATGCCGACGGAGGAGGTGTTCACGACGCCGGACAACCGCGTCGCCGAAGGAACGGTGGTCGCGACCCGGCCGCTCCAGCTCCTTGGCGGCGCAATGGTCGAAGGGGTCCTGCTCCGGTTCGAGGGCGGCCGGGCCACCGAGGTCGAGGCCGAGCAGAACGCGGACGCAATCCGGGCGCACCTGGCGACCGATGAAGGCGCCGTGCGCCTCGGCGAGGTCGCGCTCGTCGACGGCACGTCTCCCGTCGGGCGCAGCGGCCGGGTCTTCAGCGACGTCCTCCTCGACGAGAACGCGACCTGCCACATCGCGCTGGGGAGCGCCTACCCGTTCACCGTGCCTGACCTCCCGCCAGATGCAGACGCCCAAGCCGAGCTCGGCTTCAACACCTCGGGCATCCATCAAGACCTGATGATCGGCGGCCCCCAGGTCGCGGTCGACGGGATCGACGACGCGGGCAACGTCGTCCCGATCCTCCGCGACGATACCTGGGTGCTCGCCACGTCCCCCTGAATCAGATTCACGGCCGACGGACTCAACGGGCCCCGACACTCCTTTCGCTTCGAGGGGGTGAGGCCACCCGGTCTCGCGTGCGCGCGCGTGCGCGCCGTGGAAGAGGTAGGCGTTCGGGACGAGCGTTCCGTGACCTGCAGCTGTTCGCGAATGCGCATTTCGAGGGGAGGGCGACCACCGGACGCTTGTCGTCCCCGGCGAGGGAGAGATCCGGTACGCGCGCAACGGCGGTGTCGCGATCGCTTATCAGGTTGTGGGTGAGGGCGAGGTCGATCTCGTCTGGGTGCCGGGATTTGGGTCGAATCTCGTCTACGGCTGGGAGAGCCCGCATTGGCGTCGTTATTACGAGCGGCTGGCGCGCTCGTTTCGGCTGATCCTGTTTGACAAGCGCGGCACAGGATTGTCCGATCATGGTTCGCAGTTCGCGACGCTGGAGACACGCATGGAGGATCTGCGGGCGGTGCTCGACGCGGCCGGCGCTTCGAACGCTGTCGTGTTCGGATCGCACAAGGGCTCCTGTATGGCCGCGCTCTACGCAGCCACCTATCCGGAGCGCACGCGCGCGCTGGCCCTCTTCCATCCCCTTGTGCGGTGGGTCTGGTCGGAACGAGAGACACAGGAGATGCTGAGCAACATTCGCGAGCGGTGGGGTACGCAGGAGCACGCTAATGACATGCTCCGAGAGGGAGGCTCGTCGCTTTACTCGAACGACGAGTTCAGGCGCTGGTTCGCGAACTCGCTACGTGTGAACATGAGCCCGGCCGTCGCGTATGCGCTCCACCGCGCCTTTGCGGAGACCGATCTCAGCGACGTGCTGCCCGCCATTCGCGTGCCAGCGCTTGTCCTATACCGCTCGAACCCCAACCATGAGGCGCCTGCGCTCGACGTCGCCGCGCGGATTCCGTCCGCCCGCACGATGCGCATCTCGGGCAGCGACAACTTCAACATCTTCCTCTCGCTCGACGTCGTCGACGAGCTCGAGCAGTTCGTTCGCGGCGAGGAAGTGCCGTTCGTCCCCGAGAGCGTCTTGGCGACGGTGATGTTCACCGATCTCGTCGCGTCAACGGAACGCGCCGCCGAGCTGGGTGACAGAGCCTGGCGCGACCTGCTCGTCCAGCACCATGCGCTCGTGCGACGGGAGCTGGGCCGCTTCTGCGGTGAGGAGCGCGACACGGCAGGCGATGGCTTCTTCGCGACCTTCGACGGCCCCGCGCGCGCGATCCGCGCCGGTCAGGCGATCATCGAAGGACTCGCCGGGCTCGGTCTCCAAGCGCGGATCGGTGTTCACGTCGGAGAATGTGAACTGCACGAAGGGAAGCTGTCGGGAATCGCAGTCAACATCGGCGCGCGTATCGCTGGTGCGGCAGGCCCCGGCGAAGTGCTGGTCTCAAGCACCGTTCGGGATCTCGTCGCGGGGTCCGGTCTCACCTTCGGCGATAGAGGCCCGCGACAACTCAAGGGTGTCCCGGGAATGTGGCAGCTCTACACCGCCAACCATGAGGCGTCAGTCGCGGACTTCTCTATCTAGACGTTTCACGACGAGCAGCGATTCAAGGACCCGGGTCGATCCCGCCGAGCGGCGAGGCTGGGCGTTCGAAGCTGAAGTGCGACGGCTTCCGCGCGATCGTCTCTACCGAGAACGGCCTTCAACCGCGAGGCGGCCGCGCCGCGAGCTGGCTCGGGCGCGGCCGTGAGAGACGGGGTTAGCCTTCGAAGTTGACCGCGACGAGCCGCCGTGTCGAGACACCGGCGAGGGGATCCTCGCCCGGCTTCGTCGCGCGGATGAAGAGCGTCAGCTGCTGCTGTTTGCTGCTCGCAGGGAAGTTCGCGTCGCGACGGAAGACCAGGGTCGCGGTGCCGTCGTCCCCGGTCAGCTCTTCCGCCGGGATCGTGAACTGGTTGTACGGCACCGCGGTCACGTAGACGCTCGCGCCCTTGATGTCGATGCCGCTGCAGGTGCTCCCGACACGGACCTTCAGCGTGAACGTCTGCGTCTGCTCGTTGATCGGCCCCGACAGCACGTCGAACGCCTCGATCTGGGTTCGCGCGGGCGGTGCGAGGTCGGCGATCGGGGCGATCTTCAAGCTCTTGTTGGTTGGGCAGCCATTCGGTCCGGGTGCCGACGTCGCGGCCATCCCGACCGCCGCCACGACCGCCAGCGTGAGCGCGGCGGCCGCGGCGATCACAAGACGTCGTGCGTTCCCGGCGTGCCGCAACCGTCGATCCCAAGGAAACCGTTCCATGGTGCCCTCCTCAGTTGTTGGGTCGCCGCTGTGTGCTCTTCGCCCGTCGGACAGCATCGCCTGCCCGAACCTCTCAAGAACCCCCAAAAGAGGCTCCGCACCGAGCGGTCGTGCTCTGTGGCGGCGTTGGCGAGCTGCTCGCGCATCCCGGGCGGCACGCGCACACCGACACCCACGCCGGCCCGTCGTGTGACTGCGTGGAGGTAGCCATCACCGCGCCTCTCGGCCTTCGTCGTCGTCGCGGCCGTCAGGCAGCCTTCCGCATCAGTCGGAGGTTGTGCCCCAACACGAAGCGGTACGGGGTGCCAGCGATCCGGCCTCTCGCCTTTTCCGTGCGCGTGATGACGTTGGTGATCTCCCCGCAGCCGCAGCCGCACGGGATGCCCTCGCCGCTCGGGAAGACCCTGGCCTGCCGTCGTTGCGCCCTGCGCTTCTTTGCCCCGGCGTAGGCCGACGGATGGGAGCGGTAAAGAAACGAATCCTTTGGCGTCTTTACGTCACAACCACCCAACACCGCCAATCTCGCGAGACGACCCGAAGCATCCGTCGCATTCGAGAGCGCCCTCAGCGTCCCACCACGCCACGCAACAGATGACGGATGCACCTTGACGCTATCGCCTCTTGACACCGTGGCAACGACGTGCGCGCACGAACTGTCCGGAAACTGCGGACGAGGGATTCGCTCTTAGGCGCCGGTCACTCATGCGAGGGATTACGCCCCCCCGTCTGGGTTACTAAGTTGGGAAGAGATATTTCGCCGCGCAGCGGCGGTGTTTTGCGACGGCACGCGTTGAGAGAACCGAGTGAGGGGGAGCAAGATGAATGCCGTGGAACCAAGCGTCGAGAGGCAAGAGCTAGGCGAGAGAGTGAAGGGGCTCATTGGCGGCTACCGAATGGGTACCGCGCTAAACGTCCAGGACCTGATCACGAAGACCGCCACGGGGACCCCGCCGCCGGCCCCCGTCCTCGCGGGGGACGAGCGCGCCGCACCCTAGCTACGTAGCCGTCCCCGTCAGGGGGGCATGTCGTAGGGAACGTCCGGGGACGCGTCCGCCCGTGCCGACGGCGTCGGGCGAGAGGACAAGCGGGCCCCCGCCAGCTCGTCTCCCCTCGCCCCAAGGACGCCGCAGGATCGGAATGCTGACGCGCTGCCCTGCGGGAGGGACGGGCTAGACGCAGGGCCAGGGATTAGGTCTACGGGCGGTCGCCGCAGCCTGGGTCGACGAAGGGGCGCGACCGCCTTATGCGACGCCGACCCGGTTGTCGACTACGGCCGACACTTCGGCAAACCGAACGTGCGGCTCGACCTCGTAGAGCGCGACGATCTTCGCCTTGAGCTCGGCGACGAGAGAAGCGCGGGCGGCTGGCTCCGAATCCCACACGTACGTACTGGTCACTGTCCCGGTCTCGTCGTCCCACATGAACACCTTGCTTCGGAGGCCCTCCATGCCCTCGAACATGGGTGCCTCCTGTTCGGCGACCGCTGAGGCACGCTGGCGGTCGAGGTTCTCCCCTGGGCCGATGGTGACGATGACTCCGATCATCCCGTCTCCTCCTTCCGCGGTAGTCACTTCGCCGGGCTGACCGGCTCACAGAGAGCAGTCCTATGCCTCTCGCGCCCAACAAACAACCGCCTCGGCGTCGCGGATCCCAGCCTCCTGGGGGCTGACGGGGCCGCGTTCGGTTCGATGACCGAGTAGGCACGGGCTAGCTGAACGCCGTCAGTTGGCAACCGCTGAAAGCTTGCGAGCTAACCCACTGTGGCACACGAGTTCGTTACGCCCAGCCCAGTTGTTGTAGGCCGATTCCGTCGTTCCAAATCTTGGTTAGGTGACGGATTCGATCGCCGTCGAAATCCATGACGTACACGTAATCGGTCTCGACCTGCTGGCCCGTCGGCGGCACCGGCCCGCCCTCGCCGGTATGCGTGCCCCGGAACACGCCGTAGGCGGCCACGTTCTGCCGCGCATCATCGACCGCGAACGAGCGAACCTCGTAGCTGGCGTCTGGCAGCGGCGTGAAGATCCCCTTCATCCAGTCCGCGTAGCCCTCGACTGTCTCGACGCCTTCCAATGCTCCAGCCTGAGCCGAGAACGTCGCGCCCTCGTGGCAGTACGCCTGGCACCCGTCCCACCCCTTGCCGGTTTCACAGGCATCGAAGAACTGCTCGGCCGTCTCTCTGATCGAACTCATCGCGGTCCTCCTCAATCGTCCTCAAGGTGACCTAAGACAATGCCACGGAAGGGGCCGGGCGGCTAGCTGAACGCCGTTCCGGAGCGACTCTCACCAATGGCACCCGGCGCCGGCCCGCGCACCTCTTCGATGCTGCTCACGGTCAACTCCTCCTCCGCGCACGCGCGGCGTGTGTGTTGTCTGCGGAGGAGTGCGACGGCTCGTGCGAGTGTCGCGGCGTGGCCGGCCGTGCAGGTCCAGCTGCATTGAGTCTCGGCAGATGGGGAGACGGAACACGCCGTCTCCCCAGCGCCCCGAGAGCGTGGGCAATGATCCGGCTGCGGCCCACAGAAACACCGTCACCCTTCCGATGCGAGGGCAATTTCCGGCTGCGGGGGTCACTGCGCCGAGCGACCTGAGACGACCGAGAACCGCCTGCCCATGTGGTAGGCGACCCGGCGAACCCGGTCTCCGCTCTCTCTAACACCGGGGGTGCAGGTTCGAGGCCTGTCGCCCCTGCTTGATCCTCACCCCGCGCTGCTCGACGCGGGCACCGATGGCCTGTCGAGCTCCGCTCGGATACCGTCCGGGCCTGTGCGCATCGTCGGAGTCCGCATCAGCGCGCCCTTCGCCCGGCTTCTCGTGGAGATCCTCGAGCGCGAGGGCTTCGACGGCACGGCGGCCAGGCTCGCGCAGGCGATCGAGCTGCAGGTGACCACGGAAGCGCCCCTCACGACGGAGGATCACGACGCCGTCCTGGCCGCGCTCGAGGTCGAATGCCCGGCCGGGCTCTACCGGCTTCGTCGCGAGCTCGAGGAGGAGCGGCGACTCCGGGATCGGCTCACCGGTGGGTCTCCGTAGACCGTCCGTTCGGCCTAGCGACCCGGACGAACGGGCGAGCGCGACCTACACCTAGGACCCGGGCGCCGCGCCGGATTCGGCCTACCGTTGGGAGCATGTCCGACGAGAGGACGTTCGCCGTCACGCTGGTGAGGATCGGCCCCGGGCTGCCCTACTTCGAGGTCGGCGCGTACCGGTTCACCGCCGAGTGGCTTCCCGTCGTGGGCGACATCATCACGGTCACGAAGGCCGTGGGTGTCGACGACGAGCCGCTCGAGCAACTCCTCGCCTATGTCACGCGCGTCGACCCGACGTCGGACACGCCGATCCGGGTCACACAGGCGAAGGGCATCAGCGTCGGCTCGCCGTCGCCCGACGACTACATCGTCGCCGCGTGACTATCCGCCGGGCGACCCGGCGGCCCTGAGCGGCTTCGCGAAGACGTCGAGGGCCTTGCGGGTCTTCGTCTCCTGGTCACCGGAGAGGTCGACGCCGCGCCCGGCGAGGAACGCGCGCGCCTCCGCTGCGACCTGGAACGCCTCCGACGGCGCGCACTTCGTCGACAGCTCGAGGATCCGCGAGCCGTCCGGGTAGAGCCACGCCTCGCCGACCAGCCGGCGGCCGAGTTCCTTGGGCACGAGCCGCACCTTGAGCACGAAGATCGGGCCGAGAATCGCCAGGTCGTCGAGCGAGATCCCCTCCGGGGCATTCGCCGCGAAGAACGCCCGCTGCTCCTTCGAGAAGAGCCGGCGGATCGGGGCCTGACCGCGCGCCGCGGAGCGGACGTCGGCCTTCACCGGCGTTCCCTTCATCGACGCCGAGCAGACGAACCCGCCCGGCATCGCGTCGACCTCGACGCCGAAGCTCGACGAGCTCCGCAGCGCGGTCGAGAGCTCGTGCGGCACGACCGGGCCGCAGCTTCACGACCGAGTCGTCGCCCTTCCCCTGGATACGCCGAGCCCGGGCGACGACGCCGGCCGTGCTCAAGGTCAGCTCGGGCGTGTCGAAGAAGAAGACCTGGCGGATCTGGGCCTCGAGCGGGTCGATGCCGAGCGCGGCGACGGTGGACTGCTGGTGCGACTCGGGCACGGTCAGCTTCAGCTCGACGCTGTCGGCGCCTTGCATCAGGCCGAGCACCTCCGCGATCTGGGCGTCGGAGAGGACCTTCCGCGTGCTCGGGCTCGTCGCCATTGTTTGCATCGTACGGTTCCGGGCCGTTTGTGCGGCGCGGGCGGTGGAATACTCCCGCCGTGCGCGAGGCTCTGGCGATCTCGGCCGTGGTCGGTCTCCTCGGGGTTGTAGCCTGGATCGTGCTCCTGCTCTGGGCGGCACGGGAGGACGGCCGCGACCAGGAACGGCGCGACCGCGATCTTCCGCGGCCCTAGCGGTCGAGCAACGCGAGCGCGGCGGCCTCGATCTCGCTCTCCGAGAGGAGCACGAGGCCGGCCGCATCACCGAGGGGCACGAACGAGTCCTTGCTCACGACGCGCGCGAGCCGCCCTGCGTAGCCGGCGTCGAGGAGCTCCGCCACCACGCCCTCCCCCACCCCGCCGGTCCGGCGCGTCTCGTCCACGACCAGCGCCCGCCCGGTGGCGGTCGCCTCGTGCAGCACCTCGTCCATCGGCAGCGGCGCGAGCCAGCGCAGGTCCACGACGTTCACACCGATGCCGCGCTCGAGCAGCCGGCGGGCGACGCGGAGCGACATACGCAGGCCGTTCGCCCAGGTGACGATCGTCAGGTCGTCGCCGCCACGGTGCGTGTACGCAGCCCCGACCGGCACGTGCTCCGTCCCCGGCGCGCCGAGCCACAGCTCGTCGCCGTCCTCGTGCAGATCGCGCGTGTGGTAGAGCGCGATCGGCTCGAGGAACACGCAGACGCTGCCGTCGACCTTCGCCGCCGCCACGCAGGTCCTGAGCATCGAGGCGGCGTCCTCCGGCCGCGCGGGCGAGGCGATGACGAGGCCCGGGACGTCACGCAGCACGCCGATCCCGTTGTCGTTGTGGAAATGGCCGCCGAAGCCCTTCTGATAGCCGTAGCCCTGGATCCGCACGACCATGCCGTTCCGGTACGCGCCCTGGGAGAAGAACTGCAGGGTGGCCGCCTCGCCGCGCAACTGGTCCTCGGCGTTGTGGAGGTAGGCGAGGTACTGGATCTCAGGGATCGGGACGAGACCAGAGATCCCCGCGCCGAGCGCGAGACCGAGGATCGAGGTCTCGTCGAGCAGCGTGTCGAACACGCGCTCCTCGCCGAAGCGCGCCTGCAGCCCCCGCGTCACACCGTAGACACCGCCCTTGAGTCCGACGTCCTCGCCGAAGACGAGCGTTTCGGGATGGGAGTCGAGCACCTCGGCGAGCGTCGCGCCGATCGCCTGCGCGAGGGTCAGCCGCTCCTCAGACGGCGCGCCGGCGGTGTCGCGCGACGAGCGCCGCCACCGCGGACGGGAGTGCGCGGCGCGAGCGGACGCATCACGTCCTCGGCGGTCGCGAGCTGCGCGTGCCCCATCGCCTCCTCGGCGCGCTCGCGGATCCGCATCCGGCATCGCGAGGTACTCGTCGGCAAGCTCCGCGCCGGTCGCCGAGCCGCCCGCGACGAGCCACCGCGCCGTCGCGAGCAACGGATCGCGGTCGAAGTCCGCCCTGATCTCCGGTCCGGCGCGGTACGCCGTCTCGAGGTCGGCACCGGCGTGGCTCAGGTAGCGGATCGTTCGGAGGTGGAGGACGGCGGGGTGCCGGTGCTCGCGGACCCACCCGGCGAGCTCGGCCGCGGTCGCCAGGACGCCGGCCGGGTCGTCCCCGTCGACGCGCTCGACGGCCAGCTCGGGCCTCCCGTGGAGCGACTGCTCGATCCAGCCCTCGGGCGTCGGCACGCTGATGCCGAGCCCGTTGTCCTCGCAGACGAAGAGAAGCGGCAGTGGCTGACCGCGGTAGGCGAAATACGCGGCGGCGTTGAGGGCCGATTGTGCGGTTGCGTGATTGAGCGAGGCGTCGCCGAACGTGCACACGACGACCGCATCGAGCGGCCACTCGCAGGCGACCTCGAGCGCCTTCGCGCGCGCGATCGCGAACGCGATCCCGATCGCGCGCGGAAGGTGCGACGCGATCGTCGAGGTCTGGGGGATCACCGCGAGGTCGCGGTGACCGAAGACCTTGTGCCGCCCGCCGGCGATCGGCTCGTCCGTGGCCGCGGCCATCCCGAGGAGGACGTCCCACGCCCCGTCGTGACCGGCCTGGCCCGCCCGGGCCAGATAGAAGCCGCCGGAGCGGTAGTGGAGGAGCGCGGGGTCGCTCGGCCGCAGCGCGAGCGCCACGAGCGCGTTCGACTCGTGACCCGCCGAACCGATCGTGTAGAAGCCCTGTCGCCGCGATTGCAGCCAGCGCGCGGCGTGGTCGATTGCCCTGCTCTCGATCTGCGCGCGCCACGCCGCTGACGCCTCGGCGGGCAGGTCGGACGGCGTCGCAGCGCCCTCGAGCGACCGCAATCCGTGGACGAGATGCTGCTCGAGAGGGTCGAGATCGTCGCTCATACGCCGCTCGACGCTACCGGGTCAACAATCGGCATGAACCACCGGACGGGGGATGCGGAGTGGGTCGGCCAGCGCCGATCCTGAGCCCAGACCGGTCGAGATCGGGTCGTCGCGCGGGCCGCAGCGCCGGCGACCCGACCGGTCCCCCATGCGAGGGACGTGGTCGCGAGGCCACGTCTCTCGTCATGTCATCCCCGCAGGTAGGCGTCGTCGCCGCGGATCCAGTCCTCGCGGCGCGGCGCGAAGGCGTCGAGCACGACCGCGTCCTCGAGCACGTCCACCCGGTGCGGCACGCCCCCCGGGATCAGCAGGCTCTCCCCCGGGCCGACCTCGTGCTCCTCCCCTCCGACGACGAAGCGGAGCCGCCCGGACAGGACGGTGGCGATCTGCTCGTTCGGGTGCTCGTGCTCGGGCACGACAGCCCCGGCCGCGAGCGTGATCTGGGCGAGCGTCATCGCCTCGCCGTTCAGCATCCGTCGGCCGATCCCGTCGCTCAGCCGCTCGAGCGGCTCGTGGTCCCAGCGGAGGACGTCCACGGAGCGAGTCTATGCCAGAGGCCCGCGTCTCTCGTAAGCTCGGCCCGTCAGGCGACGAAGGAGGAAGGAAGGATGGGGTACGCGGTCGCGGACGTCGAGGACATCCCCTACACGTGGGGCACGTTCAAGTTCGTGCGACACCACCTGGGCGCGACCGCGTTCGGCTTCGCGCAGATCGACTTCCCGCCGGACAAGGTGGGCTCGGAGCACGACGAGACCGAGTCGCGACAGGAGGAGGTCTATCTCACGCTCTCGGGGAGCGGCACGCTCGAGGTGGACGGCGAGCCCGTCGAGATGCGTCCCGGCCGGTACATCCTCGTGCCCCCGGACTCGAAGCGCCGCCCCACGGCCGGCCCGGACGGGATGTCCTTCCTCGTGATCGGCGGCGTTCCCGGCGGCGTCTACGCGCCGTGGGAGCTGCCGGACGAGTGATCGTCCGCGTCGTCCTCTGGCGGCTCGACGAGCGCAGCCCTCCCGTCGAGACGCTCCGCGAGGCGTTCGACGACCTCGAGCCGCTCGACGCGCCGAGCATGCTGCTCGTCAACGAGGCGGCCGAGCGGATCGGCGCGCTCGTGGTCTCGGACGAGGGCGAGCCCCCGCCCCGCCAGTTGGACGAGCTGCGGGCGCTGGTGGGGCGCGAGCCTGACCTCTACGAGGAGTTCGACGCGCTGTAGGCGCGTCAGCGGCGCACGAGGTTGCGGACGAAGAAGCCGAGGTTCGCCGGCCGCTCGGCGAGCCTGCGCATCAGGTACGGGTACCACTCAGGCCCGTAGGGCGTCGCGACGAGCACCTTGTACCCGCGGCGCACGTAGTCGAGCTGGAGCGCGGGCCGCACGCCGTAGAGCATCTGGAGCTCGAAGCGATCGCGCGGGATCCCCTCACGCTCCGCGAACCCGAGGCAGCGGCCGATCAACGCCTCGTCGTGCGTCGCGATCGCCGCGTACGCGCCCCCATGGAGCGCCGTCTCGACGAGCCGCCCGTACGCCTGCGTCCACGTCCGTCTTCGACGTGTAGGCGATCTCTGGCGGCTCGAGATAGGCGCCCTTCACGAACCGCAGATTCGGCGCGAGCGGGAGCAGCGCCTCGAGGTCGCCCTCCGCCCTGACGAGGTACGACTGCAGCACGGTGCCGACGCGGTCGTGGCCCGCCTCGCGCAGCTGCCGGTAGATCCGGAGCGTCGCGTCGACGACGCTCGACTGCTCCATGTCGATCCGCACGAAGCTCTGGAGGCGCTCGGCCACGAGCACGACCCGCTCGACGTTCGCGTACGCGAGCTCCTCGTCGAGCTCGAGGCCGAGATGCGTGAGCTTGAGCGCGACGTTGACGGGCAGCGCCTCGGCGTGGAGCCGCTCGAGGATCCGGCAGTACTCGTCCGCGACCGCCTCCGCCTCGGCGCGATCGTGGATGCTCTCGCCGAGCAGTGTCGTGTTCGCGTGCAGCCCCTGTGCGGCCAGGCGGCGCAGGACGACGACGCACTCGTCGAGCGTCTCGCCGGCGACGAAGCGTCCCGCGCCGAGCCGCATCCCGTAGCGCCCCATGAACCGCCGCACGTGGCGGTCGTCGGCCGCGCGGAGGATCCCCGCGCGGAGCACGGCGTTCGAGCGGGTCGCGACGCTCACGCCGCCTGTGTCCCGACCTCGCGGCCGAGCCAGTCTTCGAGCGAGGCGACCTCGGCCGCGTCGAGGTCGCGGAGCGGCGGCCGGACGTCCGGACGCAGCGGAACGCCCTTCCAGCCGACCACGCGCTTCAGCGCGGCATGCCGCGGGAACGACTCCATCCGCCCGCGGAGGTCCGCGAGGCGCGCGGCGCCGGCCTCCGTCGGTTCGCGGACGACGGCCGCCACTTCCTCGGGAAACGCGGACGCGAGCGCGGACACCGCGCCGACGGCTCCCGCCTCGCGGCCGCGGTGGATGAGCGCCTCGGGCCCGACGAAGATGTCGAACCCGTCGAGCAGGTATCGCTCGAACGCGTCCCAGGGCGAGTCCGAGACCTTCATCCCGGCCACGTTGTCCGCCTCCTCGCGGAGGTGCAGGAGCATGGCGGGGTCGAACGCATAGCCGGCGGTGGCCGCGAACTCGTAGACGTAGAAGGGAAGCGGCGCGCACGCCCTCGCTGCCGCGAGGAGGTGCGCGCGCTGCGCCTTCGCGTCGAGCTTGAAGTACGGCGGCCCGATCACCGCGACGGCGTCGGCGCCCGCCTCCGCCGCGTGCGCCGCCAGCGCGACCGTGTCCGCGGTCGTCTGCGCTCCACAGTGAGCGGCCACGAGCATCCGGTCGCCAACGGCCTCGATCCAGAGCGCCAGGCCGCGGCGCCGCTCGTCGACCGAGAGCAGTACGGCCTCGCCGTTCGTCCCGAATGCGAGCACTCCGTCGAGCCCGGCGCCCACGAGGAAGTCCGCGTACGGCCCGAACGCAGGCTCGTCGAGCCGCGCGGCGCCGTGGTCGAGCGGCGTCGCCGCAGCGGCGATCGTCCCGTGCAGGCGGGCGCTCACGCGGACGGCCGCCTTGCCCGCACGCGTTGGAGCTGCACGGTGAAGCGCTTGGCCGGCATCGTCGAAACCTTAGGCTGTCGCCCGTGGGCGCGCTCCGCATCGAGCGAGAAGGGGACGTCTTGCGTGTGACTCTTGCCCGGCCGGAGACGCGGAACGCCTTCGACGCCGCGCTGATCACCGAGCTCGCGGAGGCGTTCGTGGACGTGGGCACGTCGAGGGCTGTCGTCCTCGCCGGCGACGGGCCGAGCTTCTGCGCCGGCGCGGACGTGGAGTGGATGCGCGCGTCGGCCGACCTCGGCCTCGAGGAGAACGTCGCCGACGCCAATGCGCTCCGGCGGATGTTCGAGGCGATCGACGCCTGTCCGGCACCGGTCGTCGCGGTCGTCCACGGACACGCGCTCGGCGGCGGCGTCGGCCTCGTCGCATGCAGCGACGTCGTCGTCGCCGACCCGGGAACCGTCTTCGCCTTCTCGGAGGTGAAGCTCGGGATCGTCCCCGCTGTCATCTCACCGTTCGCGCTGCGAAAGATCGGCGAGAGCGCCGCGCGGCGGTACTTCGTCACGGGAGAGCGATTCGACGCGGCCACGGCGCTGCGGATCGGCCTCGTGCACGAGGTGTCGGACGACCTCGGTTCCGCGCTCGAGCGCGTGCTCGGCGAGCTCCGCACTGCGGGGCCGCGCGCTGCGCGCCACGCGAAGCGACTCGTCCTCGACCGGCCCGCCGGCGCCGAGACGGCGAACCGGATCGCCGAGCGGAGAACGAGCGACGAGGGGCAGGAAGGGCTGCGCGCGTTCCTCGAGCGACGGCGGCCCTCATGGTCCTCCGAGCCTGGGTCCGGCGCCTGAACTCAGCGGTCGAGGTCGACGGTCGTGATCTCGCCGTAGGGAGAGAGCTCTGGACCGGTCGCCCGGGTGGAGCAGCGGGTCGGAGCGGTAACGCTCGACAAGCTCCGCCTCGGCCGGTCGATCGCGGCCATCGTCGCAGCGTCGCAGGTCCCCGGCGGCCGTGACACGATCGGCCGTCGTGACCGGTGTCCGGGGATACCGCGCATGACGGCCGTCCTGGCCATCGCGTCGGCGCTGCTGGTCGGCGGCGCCGACTTCATCGGCGGCTTCCTCTCGAGGACGGTCGACGCGGTCCGCGTCGCGGCCGTGGCGCAGCTCGTCGGACTCGTGCTCGCCCTGCCGGCCGCACTGGTCGTCGACGCCGACCGGGTGACGACAGCGGACGCGGCATGGGCCGTGGGAAGCGGCCTCGCCGTCGCGCTCGGCCTCGTGTGCTTCTACACGGCCATGACCCGCGCGCTCATCAGCGTCGTCGCCCCGGTGACGGCGGTGACGGGCGCGCTCGTTCCGGTCGCCTACGCGCTCGGGGGCGGCGAGCGGCCCGGACCGGCCGCGATGGCCGGGATCGCGCTCGCCGTCGCCGCAATCGGCCTCGTGTCGCTCGGGTCCGTCGGGCCCGCGGACGCGGCGGCGAGCCGGGACGCGCTGCCGCTCGCGTTCGTGGCCGGCATCCTGTTCGGCCTCTTCTACGTCTGCTTCGCCCGCGTGCACGAGGACGCGGGCCTCTGGCCCGTCGCGATCTCCCGGCTGGCGTCCGCGTCGGTGCTCATCGTGCTCGCACTCGCGCTGACCCGCGGGCTCGACGTCGGCCGCCGCGCGGTGCCGTGGGTCGCCGCGATCGGCGCGCTCGAGATCGGCGCGGCGGTCACGCTGCTTCTCGCCCTCCAGCGCGGCCCCGTCTCCGTCGCGTCCGTCCTCGCCTCGCTCTACCCGGTCACGACAACCTTCCTGGCCGCGCTGGTGCTGCGCGAGCGGCTCCGCGGTCTTCAGCTCGCGGGCGTCGCGCTCGCGCTCGTCGCCGTCGCGCTGATCTCGTCCTAGGGGCGCTGCCGGCGGCGTCGCGCGTCAGGTCACGACGAGCGTCGGGCTCGCCCGCCGGGTCGCCAGGTCCAGCAGGCGCAGCTGCGCCCCGCGGTCGGCGCGCACGGTGCGCGTGAAGTAGCCGCGCGCGGACGTCTGCCCCGGCCCACCGAGGGGCACCCAGCGTCCCCCGACGCGCCGCTGCAGGACGTACCCCCGTGCGCCCTGCCCCGCCCGCACCTGGCCCCAGACCGTGGTCGCCGGGCCCTTGCGGACGACCTGCACGAGCGGCAGCGCGAACGACACCATCGCCGGCTTCACCTTGCCCGCCACGGTCTCGAGCCCGCTCTGCCAGGCACCGAGCTTCGGCTCGTCGCGCACGAGGTACTGGATCAGGAGGTCGACGCCGCTCGCCTCGTACGCGCGTCGCTGCGCCTCGGCCACGGAGCGGGCCTGACGGGCCCAGGTGACGCCGAGCACGCGGTCGGGCGGGTTGGTCTGGTAGCCGAGCTCGGTCAGCCAGATGCGCGTGCGCGGTCCGAATGCGGCCCGCGTCTCCTCGACGAGCCTGTCGAGCGTCGCCATCGTGATCGTCTCGCACCAGGAGCATCCGCCCGTGAACGGCGTCTCCGCGGGCGAGAGGGGGTGCGGATGATGCGCGTAGGCGTCGAGGCGGGCGCCGGCGCGACCCATCCCGCGGATGAAGTCGACCGGGGACATGCCGCCGCGACCGCCGCGCGGCGCAGTCGCGCCCCCGGCGACGATCGCCCGCGGGATGACCTCCTTGATCGCCGCCGCCGCGGGATTGAGGAGCTTGACGACGTACGTCGTCGGCGAGGGAGGCACGAGCCAGCGGCGCTGGTTCGGCTCGTTCCACACGATCCAGCGGCGCACCCACGGGAAGCGCTCGGCGGCAGCCCCCGCGAACGACGCGAACGTGGCTGCCGACCGGGGCGGGACGTTGGGCCCACCGCCGCCGTTCGCCCAGGCGGGTGTCCCCCAGAGCGCCACGACGGGTTCGATGCCCGAGCCGCGGAGCGCGTCGAGCAGCATGCCGTCCCGATCCCACTCGTACGTGCCCTGCGCGGCCTCGATCTCGCGCCAGTCGAGCGTGACGCGGACGGCCTGGGTGCCGAGCTCCCGGAGGCTCGAGACGCGATCGTCGAGCGTTCCCGGCCCGAACTCGAGCCAGGCGTCGTCGGTCACCCCGACTTTCAGCCCGGGCGCGGCGGACGTCGACGCGGCGAGAGGGAGCAGGCTCGCGAGCGCGCACGTGAGGACGGCGAGGCGGGCCACAGGTCGACCCTACCCTCCCCCGGGCCGCGGGCTAAGCCTTCTTCAGAGCATCCTTACGAGCCCGTCAGGGGCGGTCGTCCGCAATCGACCAGACGACCTGGGAGACGAGCCAGTTCACGAGCCAGATCACGATCGTCGCGCCGACGTACGTCCAGAAGCCGTCGATCGAGAAGTCGGGCACGATCCATTCGGTGAAGAGCAGCATCACGACGTTGACGAAGAAGTATGCGATCCCGAACGTCAGCAGGATCAGGGGCAGCGCGATGAACGTGACGAGCGGCTTCAGGAAGACGTTCGCGAGGCCGAGCACGGCACCCGCGAAGATGAGCGGCCCCCACCGGTCAATCGTGAACCCGTCGAACGCCCAGTCGGCGACGATGAGCGCGAGGATGTTGATCCCCCACTGGACGAGCGCGACGACGACCCAGGGCACGCGGGCCAGCCTACTACGGCCCCAGGCCGGGACCGCCAGGCGACGAAGCACGACGCAGCGCGACGCGTGCATCGCTGACAGAGGCTCGCAATGACACGACGCGGCAGTTGCGGCCGCGACAGCGGACGCCTTCAGGGCACTGCCCCGCCCGCAGGGCGGGGCGCCGCGGCAGGAATCCGCTCGGCGGATTCCTGCCTTGCGGACAGTTCAGAACAGCTTCTGCAGCTTGAGGGCGGCACCCATGTCGCCCTGGATCTTCAGCTTGCCCGTCATGTAGGCCGTCGTCGCGTTGGCCTCGCCCTTCGCGATCTTGACGAGCGTGTCCTCGCTGGCCGAGATGGTGCAGTCGGCCTCGCCCGCGCCCTCCGTGACGCTGACGGCGCCGTCCTCCACGGCGACGGTCCACTGCCCCGCGCCCTCGACGTCGAACACGTACGTGTTGTTCATCCCGGCCGTCTTCCCGGGGTCGACCCGCTCGGGCAGGGTGGTGAAGAACTCCTGTGCGGTCATGCGCGTCTCCTCGTTGACTGACCGTTCAATCGGGCAAGGTTAGACGATCGCCGGCGTGGCGGACTCGGCCTGCGGCGCGCCGAGCGTGACGGGCGGCGGCAGGAACAGGCAGACGACGCACCCGATCGCCGGGGCGGCGGCCCCCACGTAGAGCGCCGTCTCGAGGTCGATCGCGTCGGCCAGGGCGCCGAGCACGACGGCCGCGATCCCGCCGAGGCCCATCGCCAGGCCCACGGAGAGGCCGCTCGCGACGCCGACGTGGCGCGGCAGGTAGAGCTGGCTCAACACCATCGTCACGCCGAAGGTGCCGACGACGCAGAGCCCGACGAGCATCAGCGCAAGCGTTCCGATCACGCCGCCGGCGGCGACGTACACGACGATGAGGAACGGCAGCAACGCCTGCGTGACCAGCAGCGTGCGGCGCAGGCCGATCCGATCGGCGACCGGGCCGAGCACGAGCGTGCCGACCGCGCCGGAGACGAGCATCAGCGAGAGCTCGCGGCCCCCCTCCCCCTCCGTGCCGCCGTTCGCGACGACCCAGAGCGGCACGAAGGTCAGCAGACCGAACCAGGCGACGCTCCGCAGCGCGATCACGACGCCGAGGAGCGACATCGCCCGCACGTCGTCGTGGCCGTGCACTGCGCGCCGGGCGGTCGCAACCGGGACGATTCGCCGAAGCTCGGGCAGCCTGCGGAGCAGCACCGCGGCCACGACGAGCACCGGCACCATCGCGAGCGTCCCGCCGCCGAGCCCGAGCCAGAGCACGAGCGGTGTCACGACGATCGGACCGAGGGCGTATCCGGTGTTGCCGCCGATGTTGAAGTACGACATCCCGCTCGCGCGCTTGCGACCGCTCGCGAACGCGGCGAACTTGGCGCCCTCGGGGTGGTACGCGGCGATGCCTATACCGGCGACGAACACGAGGAGCACGACGAGCCCGTAGCTGGGCGCGGCGGCGGCGGCTCCTGTACCGATCGCCGCGACTGCGACGCCCCCGGGGAGGAGCCACATTGCTCCCCGCCGGTCCGACCAGAGACCGAAGAGCGGCTGCACGAGCGACGACGACACGAGCACCGCCAGCATCAGCCCTGCCGTCGCCGTGTAGCTGAGGTCGAACTTCAGAGTGAAGAACGGGAGCAGTGCGGGCACCGAGCCCGACGCGAAATCGACGGCCAGGTGCCCACCCGAGAGCGTCCCCATCGCCCGCCGGTCGAGCTCGTCCCGCATGGGGCCGAGGCTACTCGTCGGCCGGTCCCCGGTGTCGCAGCACCGCCGGGCACGCCGCGGCGTCTACGATCCGCGCCGCATGGACCTCGACCTGACGCACGAGCAGGAGCTGATCCGCGACACGGTTCGCTCGTTCGCGCGCGAGCGCGTCGCGCCCGTCGCGGAGGAGCTCGACCGCGAGAGCCGCTTCCCGGTGGAGCTCGTGCGAGAGATGGCCGAGCTCGGGCTCACGGGCATCCCGATCCCCGAGCGCTACGGCGGCGCCGGCGGGGACACCGTGTCGTATGCGATCGCGATCGAGGAGCTGACGCGGATCGACTCGTCCGTCGCGATCACCGTCGCGGCGCACACCTCGCTCGGGACGATGCCGATCTTCCTGTTCGGGAGCGACGAGCAGAAAGATCGCTGGCTCCCAGACCTCGCCTCGGGGCGCAGGCTCGCGGCGTTTGGCCTCACCGAGCCCGACGCCGGCTCGGACGCGGGTGCGACGCGCACGACGGCCGACCTGCGGGACGGCAGCTGGGTCGTGAACGGCTCGAAGATGTTCATCACGAACGCAGGCACCGAGCTCACGTGGGGCGTCACGATCACCGCTCGCACGGGCGAGGACGAGATCTCGAACCTCGTCGTGGAGAACGGGACGCCCGGCTACGCGATCTCGGAGCCGCTCCACAAGCTCGGCTGGAAGGCGTCCGACACGCGCGAGCTGACGTTCGCCGACTGCGAGGTGCCGGAGGGCAACCTGCTCGGGCCGCGCGGCAAGGGCTTCCAACAGTTCCTCGAGATCCTCGACGGCGGCCGCATCTCGGTCGCGGCGATGGGCGTCGGGCTCGCGCAGGGCGCGTACGACCTCGCGTTCGCCTACGCGCAGGAGCGGCAGCAGTTCGGGAAGCCGATCGCGAGGTTCCAGGCGGTTGCCTTCCGGCTCGCGGACATGGCGGTCGAGATCGAGGCCGGCCGCCAGCTCGTCTACAAGGCGGCGTGGCTCAAGGACCGGGGCCGCCCATTCGCGCTCGAGGCAGCGATGGCGAAGCTCTACACCGGCGAGCTCTCGCACCGGGTCGTCAACGAGGCCCTGCAGATCCACGGCGGATACGGGTTCATGGACGAGTTCCCGATCTCGCGCCTCTACCGCGACCAGAAGATCCTCGAGATCGGCGAAGGCACCAATGAGGTTCAGCGCATGGTGATTGCGAGGCTGCTGGGACTCTGAGGCTTTCTGGCCTGGCGTTGGCGAGGTGACTGCGCTTGCTTCGGCGCGTCACGCACCGCGATCCGCTCGACCTCCCTTCTGTCGCGCAACGACCGCCTCCAGGTGCCGGCACCGCGCGCACGGATATCCTCATCGGGTCCTCTCCTCTTGCGTCGAGCGGTCCCCGGGGTGACGCCGGACGGCCGGTACCGCCGAATTCCCCGAATGGACGGTTCGAAGATGACTCCGCGGCCTGCCTTACGTAACGCGCACGTTCGACGACGGCGAGCCGTCGCATTCGCTGCGGTCGCCGCCCTCGTCGGCGCCGCCGCAGCGCAGGCGCACGTCACGATCACGCCGCCGTTCGTGGACGCGGGCGCGACGACGACCATCGTCTTCGAGACGCCCAACGAGCGGCCGCCGCACCGGACCACGGGCCTGGTCGTCAAGGCGCCGCCGGGGGTCGAGCTCGCTGCGGCGACGGCGCCGAGTGGCTGGAACCTCGAGCTCTCGGGTGGGACGGCCCGGTGGACGGGAACGGCGATCGGTGGGAAGGCGGTCGTCGGCTTCCCGCTCTCGGTCACCGCGCGCGTTCCCGCCGGAACGGCGACGTTCCGCGCGACCCAGGCCTACGACGACGGCGAGAGCGTGCGGTGGGACGCCGCCCTAACGGTGCTGCCCGCGTCCGGCGCCGAGGCCCCCTCGCAGCACCTCGATCGAGCGCTCGCGGCGGGCGCCGTCGGCCTCGTGGTCGCCGGCAGCTTCCTCGCGCTGCGATTCCTCCGCCGCCGCCCACTTCAAGAGCGATAGCGGTAGCCGTTGCTACGGTCCCGCGGCGGTGCTCTTCGCGCAGATCCTGAACGACGACCTCGGGTGCGCCTCGTACATCGTCGGATGCGAGGAGGCTCAGGAGGCGGTGGTCGTCGACCCGCCCCTCGAGATCGAGAGCGTCCTCACCGAGGCAAACCGGCTCGACGTCCGCATCGTCCGCACGCTCGAGACACACACCCATGCAGACCACGTCTCCGGGCACGGCCGGCTCGCGCTCGAGCACGGGATCCCGGTGAGCATCCACCCCGCGGCGGGAGCCGAGTACCCGAGCAATACGCTCGAGGACGGCGACGAGGTGGCCGTCGGGAACGTGACCCTCCGCTGCATCCACACTCCCGGTCACCGACCCGAGCACTGTTGCTTCGCGGTGATCGACAGGACGCGCGCCGAGGAGCCGTGGCTCGTGCTCACGGGCGACTCGCTCTTCGTCGGCGACGCGGCGCGGCCCGACCTGGCCGTCGGCGCCGTCCAGGGCGCGGAGGGACTCTTCCACTCGCTGCGGCGGCTGCTCGAACTGCCCGACGGCGTCGAGGTGTTCCCCGGCCACGTCGCCGGCTCGCTCTGCGGCAAGGCCATGAGCGCGCGCGGCTCGACGACCATCGGGTTCGAGCGGCGCTTCAACCCGATGGCGTCGATCGCCGAGCTCGACGCTTTCGTAGCCGAGTCGTCGGACGTCTCCGCGCCGAAGCCGCCGAACCTCGCCCGCATCGTCGAGCTCAACCGCGGTCCCTTCTCGCCCGCGGCGCCGGCGCCCATGGAGCTGCCCGTGCCGGCGGGCGGGTCGCAGCTGCTCGACGTCCGGCCCATGGCCGAGCACCTCTCGGGGCACCTTCCGGGCGCCGTGAACGTCCCGGTCTCGGGGACGAGCTTCTCTACGAAGGCGGGCTTCGTCCTCGACACGGACGCGCCCGTCACCGTGCTCGCCGCGACGCCCGAGGAGGCCGCCCGCGCCGTCGCGGGGCTGCGGTCGGTGGCCTTCTCCGACGTCGCCGGCTACGTCCTCGGCGGCGGCCCCGAGATCACGGAGTCGGTCGAGGTCGACGGGCTCGAGAAGCTGATCGAGGCGGGAGCGACGGTGATCGACGTCCGCGAGCACGACGAGCGCGACGACGGCTACATCCCCGGTACTCGCAACGTTCCCTACCGGCTGATGCGGACCTGCTGCCCCGACCTTCCCGAGGACCGGCCGATCGTCACGATCTGCAGCTCCGGCCCACGCGCGGCGATCGCCGCCAGCATCTTGCGCGCAAGAGGCCTCGACGCCCGGCCGGTCGTGGACGGTGGGATGACCGACTGGCTCGCGCGCGGCGCCGCGGCAGTCACGTTCCGCCGCTGCGGGAACTGATTTGGTGTCCGACTTCGGGTCGGACACTTCGCCGACGCTTTCGAGGGATGTCACGTGTCGACCCAGAACCGTGCGTCGTCCGGGTTGTCCCGTGCGCACCGCGGGCAGGCGATCACGCGTCGAGTGTACGGCCCCTCAGCGCAGCCGCCGCACGGTGTACCCCTCGTCCGCGAGGGCGCGGATGAGGAGCTGCGAGTGCTCCTCCCCTCTTGTCTCGAGCGTCAGCTCCGCCTCGGTCTCGAGCACGCCGATGTTGCGTCCCTCGCGGTGGTGCTGGATCGAGAGGATGTTCGCGCGCTGGTCGGCGATCAGCCCGACGATACGGGCGAGCTCGCCGGGCCGGTCCGGGATCAGCAGCGCGACGACGAGATACCGGCCCGAGGCCGTCATCCCGTAGCGGATCACCGAGCTCATCGTCGTCGCGTCGATGTTCCCTCCCGCCAGGATGGCGCAGACCGGGCCCGCGCCGCCTGCACGGCCGGCGAGGATCGCGGCGACCGGGGCCGCGCCCGCGCCCTCGACGACCAGCTTCGAGCGTTCGAGCAGGAGCACGATCGCCTGTGAGATCTCCTCGTCGTCGACCACCACCACGTCGTCGAGCAGGTCGGAGAGGATCCCGCGCGTCAGCTCGGCGGGATGCTTCACCGCGATCCCGTCCGCGATCGTCGAGCCGGAAGGCTCCCTCCCTGCGAACGGCGCGCACGCGGCCGACTGGACACCCACGACCTTCACCTCCGGCCGGAGCGCGTCGAGCGCGATCGCGACCCCCGACGCGAGGCCGCCCCCCCCGACGGGCACGACGACCGTCAGCTCACCCGAGGGAAGCTGCCCGGCGAGCTCGAGCCCGAGGGTCCCCTGGCCGGCGATCACCCGGGCGTCGTCGAACGCGTGGACGAAGGTCGCGCCCGTCTCCTGCTCTCGCGCGCGGGCCACGGCGACCGTCTCGTCGAACCCCTCCCCCGCCAGCTCGACCTCCGCGCCGTAGCCCCGAGCCGCCTCGACCTTCGCCATCGGCGCCGCCTCGGGCACGACGATCGTGGCGCCGATGCCGGCCTCTCGCGCCGCCCACGCGACCGCCTGCCCGTGGTTGCCGGCGCTCGCCGTCACGACACCGCGCCCGCGCTCGTCCGCCGAGAGCTGCGCGATCGTGTTGTAGGCGCCGCGGATCTTGAACGCCCCCGTGCGCTGGAGGTTCTCCGCCTTGAGGAGCACGGGGCGGCCGGCGAGGCGCGAGAGCGTCTCGGACGGATAGACAGGAGTGACGCGGGCGATCCCGTGGAGCCGCTCCTGCGCGTCGCGCACGTCGTCGATGGACGGGCGCTCGCTCACGCCGGCTCCCCGCCCACGACCGCCTGGACGACCGCGCTGACGGCGGTGAGCGGGTCCACCTCACGCCGCTGCACGCCCTCGACGAGCGCCCCCACGTCGGCGTCGCCCGCCATGACCTCCCGCACCTGGTCCCGCAGCCGCGCCACGGCGAGCGCCTCGACCTCACCCGTCAGATTCCGCTCACGGCGGCGGTCGAGCTCGCCGCGCTCCGCGAGCTCGTGTCGGCGCCGCTCGAGGGCGTCCCAGAGCTCGGGCACCCCCTCGCCGCGGAGCGCCTCGGTGAGCAGGATCGGCGGACGCCGGTCGCGCACCGGGTCGAGCGCGACGATCGAGCGCACCTCCTGGAGCATGGTCTGCGCCGCCGGGTAGTCCATCTTGTTGACCGCGATCACGTCGGGGATCTCCATGATTCCGGCCTTGAGCGCCTGCACGGCGTCACCCGAGCCCGGCATCAGCACGAGCAGTACGACGTCGGCGATGCCGATCACCTCGACCTCGCTCTGTCCGGTCCCGACCGTCTCGAGGAACACGACGTCCTTGCCCGAGGCATCGACGAGGAGAAGCGCCTGAAGCGTCGCCTCCGCGACACCGCCGAGGTGCCCGCGCGTGCCCATCGAGCGGATGTAGACCCCGGGGTCGAGGAAGTGGTCGGCGAGGCGGATACGGTCGCCGAGCAGCGCGCCGCGGGTGAAGGGGCTCGACGGATCGACCGAGACGACGCCGACGCTCCGCCCCTGCGCGCGCGCGTGCGCCACGAGCGCGCCGACGAGAGACGACTTGCCGACGCCCGGCGGTCCCGTCACGCCGATCGACGCCGCGCGCCCGGTGCTCGGGTAGATCCGTCGGACGATCTCGGCGCCTTCGGGCGCGCGGTCCTCGACGAGCGAGATCGTTCGCGCGAGCGCGCGCCGGTCTCCGGCCAGGACGCCGGCGACGAGCTCGTCCTGCGTCCACCCACGGCCTGCCACCGGGGCTGACTCTACTGAGGCCCGATGTGCGTGTCGCGCGGGCCCAGGACGGCAACGTCGGCCCGGCCGCGCTGCTTCTCCTGCGCCCGCGTCTCCTCGATCTCGTCCATCAGTGCGCGGATCCGTACGAGCCCGTCGGACGCCGGCGCGGGCTCCGCCTCGTCTGCGGCCGCTTCCCGGATTCGCCCCGTGAGGACGACGGCGAAGATCGCCGCGACGACGTAGACGCAGCCGGCAAACGCCCAGGCCGTCCGCGCCCCCGCCTGGTCGACGAGCAGGCCGCCGGCGGCCATGGAGAGACCCAGGACCGCGTAGTAGCTCGACATGAGCACGGAGAGCGCCCGTCCGCGCATCGCGTCGGGTGCGCCCCGCTGGACGAGGACCTGATTGCAGACGATCGCAGCCCCGTTACCCAACGTCGCGACACCCGCGAGCACGGCGGCCACCGCGATGGTCGGTGACGCCGACGCAACACCGAAGCCCGCGGCCATGAGCGCAAGCGCGCCGGTGTAGACGCGCCGCATCCCGAAGACTCCGAGCGCGGACGCGGCGAAGAAGCTCCCGATCACGAGCCCCACCCCCGTCGCGCTGACGAGGAGCCCCAGCCCGATGTTCCCCGCTCCCAGGTCGTGCTTCGCGAAGACGACCTCGGCGACGTTGATGCATGCCGTCGCCACCGCCGCGGTGCACCACACGACGAGCACCGTGACCAGGTGCGGTGAGCCGACGACGAGGGCGACCCCTTCGCGCAGGTCGCTCCAGTGACCCTTCGTGAGCGGCTCGTCCGATCTCAGAGCGTGCGCAGGTATCCGCGCGACGAGCAGTGCAGAGAGGAGGAACGTGACCGCATTCACGGCGTAGGCGACGTCGACGCCGTTCGTCGCGAGAAGCAGCCCGGCCACCGCCGGGCCGATGGTCCACGCAATGTGCTCGACCGTCGACAGGAGTGACGTCGCGTGCTCGCGGTCGTCCTCCTTCACGAGGTTCGGCATTCCGGCCCACACCGCCGGTCGGAAGAAGCCCGTGGCGATTCCGTTCACTCCCGCGAGCGCGACGATCAGCGCCGGCTCGCCGACGAACGGCAGGGCGGCGAACGTGGCCGCCCGGACGAGATCGGAGACGACCATCAGCCGCCGCCTCGAGAGCCGGTCGACCAGCGGGCCGAGGGTCAGGCCGATGACGACGATCGGGAGGAAGTCGGCGATCAGCAGCGCCGCCAGCCAGCGCCCGGACCCGGTCAGATCGTAGATGTGGACCGACAGGGCAAGGGCGGCCAGGTATGTGCCGACGGCAGACCCTGCCGTCGCCCAGAAGAGGAGCGCGAAGTCCCGGTTGCGACCGAGGAGGGACAGACGGCCTGTCGCTCCGAAGAGCACGCGGTGACGCTACCACCGTCGCGTCGGACACAACAGTGGCCGAAAACGCCAGTGCTGCGCTGTCAGTCGGTCGGGCCGAGAGCCTTCGGCCGGTACTGGGCGGTCCCGCCCGGTCCCTGCGCGCGCGCGACGGACAGCGCGCGATCAGCGAACGCGTAGAGGGCGAGCACGTCTCCCGCCGTCGCGAGGTCGCAGATGCCCACCGTGAGCGTCACGTCGGCGAGGCCGGCGAGGGCGGCACGCGCCCGCGCGACCGCGCCGACTCCGGCGTGCGCGTCGGCCCCGGGGAGGATCCACGCGATCTCGTTCTCCCTCGTGCGCGCCAGCTCGTCGCCGGCACGGACGAGCGCACGTAGCCGCTCCACGGCGACGAGCCCCTCGGGGCGGAGGAGCACCCCGCTTCCGGTGCCGCCGCCGAGGCCGAGCTCGGCGAGGACGAGGGCGACGTTCTCTCCGCTCCCGACGGCCCGGCGCACGACGCCGCCCAGCCGTTCCTCGAACTCGCCGTGGTTGAGCAGACCCGTGTCCGGATCGCGCGAGGAGAGCTCGAGCAGGCGCCGCTCGCGCCGGTGATTCGCGCTGACATCGCGGACGGTCACGAGCCTGCGCTGCGCCTCCCCCGGGCCCGCGGGCACCGTGCGACCTGCGACCAGCACGCGGAGCCGGCTCCCGTCTCGGTGACGGAACGTGAGCTCCGTCTCGTGCTCCCCGGGTGCCTCGAGCTGCGCATGCCACGCCTCGATCTCGTGACGGTGCTCCGGTGGCCAGAACGGCAGGGGCGCCGTCATGCCGAGCAGCTCCTCGCGCTCGAAGCCGAGCAGCTCGCACAGGCGACGATTGACCGACCTCACCTGCCCCTCGTCCAGCACGAGGAGCCCGTCGGGCACCGCGGAGAGCAGCGCGCGCGCGGCGTCCCACTCTCCGAACAGGGTCTCGTCCACGACCCGGCGGGCATGGCCCGCCAGCCAGAGAGCGAAGAGCGCAGCGAGGGCGAGCCCGAGAGCCGTCGCGGTCGCGACCCAGAGACCGATCCTGGGCGGCTCGGCATCCCTCACCGAGACGACGGCGACCACGGCGGCCGACGCGGCGACACCGAGCAAAAGCGCTTCCTCCTTCGTCCGCACGGTGGCCGGCGGTCTCACGCAGGCTCCGTCTTCACGTTGCGCTCGAACTTGTGCCAGGCGCGATCGTGGCGGATGAACCGCCACGTCCCCTTGACGCGCGCCCAGGCCATCAGCGGCCGGTAGACGACCATCTCGACCGGCATCAGCGCGAGAAGCCGCGCCATCGCACCGGGCCGGTACGCCCGCGCCTCGAGATCGAGCATCAGGAGGGCGCCGGTCGTGAGTGCGCTGTTGGCGAAGGCGATGAGGAGCGTCAGCACGGCGAACTGCCACCAGGTGATCAGCCCGGCGGCCCCGCCGGCGACGAGTGTGCCGATCGCGAGGAGCTCGCAGACCGGCGCGACGATCTCGGAGACGAGATAGAACGGCACGCCGAACAGCCCGACCTTGCCGTACCGCGGGTTGAACCACATGCGGCGATTCGCCCAGCACGTCTCGAGGATCACGCGCTGCCAGCGCTCGCGCTGCGAGACGAGGTTTCGCACCGAGTCGGGACCCTCCGTGACGCCGACGCAGTCCGGCAGACACGCGATCCTGTACGGGCGGCGGCGCTCGCGGAGCATCTTGTGCGCGCGGAACGTGAACTCGATGTCCTCGCACGTGAACTCCGAGGACCACCCGTGGAGCTCCTCGACGAGGTCCCGGCGCCAGAGCTGGAACGCCCCTGCCGCGCACAGCATGAAGTTCATCCGCGCCCAGGGCGTCCGGTTGTTGAAGAACGAGCGGAGGAAGTCGAAGGTCTGGAACGCGAACAGCGGCGTCGTGTCGGGGCCGGTGTACTGTCGCCCGTCCACGAGGACGCTCGCCGGGTCGCGGGCGTTCTCGAAGTAGCTCGTCAGCCCCACGACCCGGGGATCGGCCGCGATCTCACGCATTGCACGCGTCAGCGCGTCCCGGGCGAACACCATGTCCGCGTCGACACCGCAGATGTAGCGGTACCGGCTGTGGTTCAGCCCGGCGTTGAGGGCGTCGGCCTTGCCGCCGTTTCTCTTGTCCACCACGAGCAGCCGTGTGTCGGCCGGCGAGCGGTAGTAACGCTCGACGGGCTCGCTCGGGACGATCTCGCGCGAGACCGCCTCCACGGGAACCAGGTCGAGCTCGGCGACGAGCTGCTCGAGCGTGTCGTCCGTCGAGCCGTCGTTGACGACGATCACCTCGAACTCGGGATAGTCGATTGCGAGCAGCGACCGCACCGCGTGCGGGAGGCCCCCGCTCTCGTTGTAGGCGGGGACGACGATGCTCACCCCCGGGGCGAATCGCGATTCGGCGAGCAGCCCCACGTCGTCCACGCACCGCTCGCGCCGACGCCGCCTGGTTTCCACCAGGCCGATGGCCATGAGAGACACGTACATCCCGTAGAGAACGACGAGGTACGCCGTGCACGCGAGCACCGACGCGCGCACCACGGGCTCGAGCGTCACGTCGCCGGCTCCAGGCGCCGCGCCGGTCCTGGGCCCAGCGTTACCCGCCGCTGCGCTCGTTCCGACGTCGCGCGCCGGAGACGTGGCCCGCCCGCACCGAGGATGTGCTCGAGCTGCGTCGAGTCGCGGGCGGTCGAGATCTCCTCTCCCTGGGCCAGCCGGTCGAGGACTCCGACGTCCTGCAGCACGAGTGCCGCCCCCGCCCGGGTCGCCGCGTCCTCGTCATCGAGCAACGGCGTAACGACGCTCGCCACGTCCGGCCCGATGCGTGCGAGCGACTCGCGCACCGCCTCGCGCACCCACCACGAGGAGTCGGCGAGCAGCGGGGTCACGAACGTCGCCGCGGAGCGACCGGCGATCGCGCAGGCAGTCCTTGTGGCGTGCGCCCGGACGAAGGGCTGCGGGTCGCCGAGGAGCACGAGCGCGCACCGGAGCGCCTCGGCCGAACCCGAATCGCGGAGCGTCTCGAGCGCACCGGCGCGAACGTTCGGCGAAGGGTCCCGCGTGACCCCGGGCACGTGTCGACGGGCAAGCTCCGGGTAGCGCGCAAGCAGTCTGACCGCGTAGAAGCGCACGACGTCGCTCGGGTGGTCGAGCAGTGGCACGAGCCGGTGTGCGGGCCGAGGTGCGACTCGGTCCAGCTCGGCGGCGACGCGGCCCGGGGTCTCCAGCTCGTTGGCGAGCGCCTCGATGAGGCCGTCGACCGCCCATTCGTGGGTCGGCGCGAGCCCCGCCAGCGACGTGATGGCGGCGACCCGGACGTCACGCTCGGGATCGCGCAACCCGCGTTCGAGCAGCGCACGGGTCGTCAGCCCTTGCGCGCCGACGAGCGTGTCGTCGTGAACGACGCTCTCCGCCCGCGCGACCAGCACCAGTCGCCGGCGGCGACGAGCCCGGAGTCGTGTGACCGGGATCGCGGCGGCGAGCGCGAGCCAGCTGCCGCCGGCAACCGCGCAGGCGAGGACGAGTGCCGCAGGGCCATCCACCGTCCCTCTATGTCGGCACCCTGGACGAGTGAGCGCTCACCCGTCCGGGGGAGCGCGGATCAGGCGACGGGGCCGGTGGGACGTGTCGCCTTGGCCAGCCGCGCGGCGACGACGGAGGCGAGGGCGACGCGCTGCGCCTGGTCGACAGGGCTGCCGAGCGACGTGAAGAGGATGCCCGCCTGGACGCGCCCGTGCTGGAGGACGACGGCGTCGACGTAGGCGCGCACCCGCTGCGCGCCGATGTTGATCGTGAGCACGAGCCGGTAGGCGGTGGTCTTCGGCGAGAGGGACGGGAATCGCACCCGTTTGGCCGACAGGACGGCGATCTTCTGTCCGGGCGCGGCGGAGAGCCGCACGATGTCGGAGAGGCAGGTCGTCGTCTGGGTCGTCGTCCCCCGTCCCCAGGACGCGTTCGCCTCCTGCAGCGTGCGGTAGACCTGTGCCGTCGAGCCGACGGTGACGAACGCCGTCTGCTGGGCGAGGCGGAAGTCGGGCGACGCCGCGTCGCCCGTCACCGTCAGGTCGCTCTCGTCGAGAGGCCCGCACCGGGCGCCCTTCGGGAGACCCTCGTTCTTGTCGCGGGCGACGGCCGTGAAGCCCTGGCCGAGGTCACCGCGCTTCACGACGACGGAGCGGGCCGTGGCCTGGTCCTCCTTCGTCAGCGCCTTCCTGGGCTCGCCGTCGGCGGCGCCCGCGACGGCGGGAGCGAGAAGTGCCGCGACGAGGAAGACGGCGAGCGTCCGCATCGCTCCCACTGTACTTGCGGCTCAGCGCGGATCGTAGGCGAGGTTCGGCCGGAGCCAGCGCTCGACGACGTCCAGCGGCTCACCCTTGCGCTCCGCGTAGTCCTCGACCTGGTCGCGCCCCACACGGCCGACCGAGAAGTAGCGCGCCGCGGGATGCCCGAGGTAGAGGCCACTGACGCTGGCCCCCGGGGTCGAGGCGCAGGTCTCCGTGAGCGCGAGCCCGGCATCTGCCGCGCCCACCAGCGAGAAGAGCTTGGGCTTCTCCGAGTGGTCCGGACAGGCGGGGTAGCCGAACGCGGGGCGGATCCCGCGGAAGCGCTCTTCGACGAGATCGCTTCCGGTCAGGCGCTCCTCCGGCGCGTACCACGAACGACGCGCCTGGGCGTGCAGCCACTCGGCGAATGCCTCGGCGAGCCGGTCCGCGAGCGCCTTCACCATGATCGCGTTGTAGTCGTCGCCCTCATCCTGGAACGACACCGAAAGCTCGTCGGCACCGTGGATGCCGACGGCGAAGCCCCCGATGTGGTCGTGAAGCCCAGTATCGGCCGGAGCGACGAAGTCGGCGAGCGAGCGGTTCGGCCGCGAGTCGTCGTGGGCCGCCTGCTGACGGAGCATCGGGAACCGAACCACGCCGTTACCGGTCGAGAGCACGACGTCGTCGCCCTCTGCGGCCGCGCTCCAGAAGCCGTGGACGCCGCGCGGCTGCAGGAGCTCCTCCGCCACGATCCGGTCGAGCAGGCCGTTTGCCGCATCGAACAGGTCGCGCGCGGCGTGCCCCTTCTCGGGGTGCTGCAGGATCGCGGGGTACCGGCCCTTGAGCTCCCAGGCGTGGAAGAAGAACGTCCAGTCGATGTACCGCCGGAGCTCGGCGAGCGACGGCTCGGAGAGCCTCGAGCCCGTGAACGCCGGCGCCGCGAGGTCCTCCTGGTTCCACGCGATCGGCGTCCGGCGCTCGCGCGCCGCCCGGAGCGGCAGGAGCGGTCGGCGCTCGCGCTCGGCGTGGAGCGCCCGGAGGCGGTCCTGCTCGGCGCGGTTCTCCTCGTCCAGCGTCGTGCGACGCGCGGGGTCGAGCAGCGCGCCGACGACGCCGATCACCCGGGACGCGTCGAGGACGTGGACGGTCGACGGTGTGTACTCGGGCGCGATGCGGACGGCGGTGTGCTGACGCGAGGTCGTGGCGCCCCCGACGAGCAGCGGCAGCTGCATCCCACGCCGTTCCATCTCCTTCGCCACGACGACCATCTCGTCGAGCGAGGGCGTGATCAGCCCCGAGAGCCCGACGACGTCGCACGCCTGCTCGACCGCGGTGTCGAGGATCGTCTCGCCCGAGACCATGACGCCGAGGTCGATCACGTCGTAGCCGTTGCAGCCGAGCACGACCCCGACGATGTTCTTGCCGATGTCGTGCACGTCGCCCTTCACGGTGGCGAGCACCACACGTCCCGCCCTCCGGCCGCCGACCTGCTCCGCCTCCATGAACGGCTCGAGGTACGCGACCGCGCGTTTCATCGCCCGCGCGCTCTTGACCACCTGCGGCAGGAACATGCGGCCCGACCCGAACAGGTCCCCCACGACGCGCATACCGTCCATCAGCGGGCCCTCGATCACGTCGAGGGGCCGGTCGGAGGCGGCGCGGGCCTCCTCGACGTCCTCCTCGATGAAGTCGACGAACCCGTGCACCAGCGCGTGCTCGAGGCGCTTCTCGACGGACGTGTCACGCCAGGCGAGGTCCTCCTCGCGCCGCACCGTGTCGCCCTCGAAGCGCCGCGCGAGCTCCACGAGCCGCTCCGTCGCGTCGGGTCGCCGGTTCCAGATCACGTCCTCGACGTGCTCGAGGAGCTCCGGCTCGATGTCCTCGTAGACCATCAGGAGGCCGGCGTTGACGATCCCCATGTCGAGACCTGCGCGGATCGCGTGGTACAGGAATGCCGCGTGCATCGCCTCGCGAACGTGCTGGTTGCCGCGGAAGGCAAACGAGAGGTTGGAGATGCCGCCGCTCGTCCGCGCCCCGGGGCAGCGTTCCTTGATCAGCGGCAGAGACTCGACGAAGGCCTTCGCGAACTCGTTGTGCTCCTCGATCCCGGTGGCGACCGCCAGCACGTTCGGGTCGAAGACCAGGTCCTCCGGCCGGAAGCCCGCCTGTTCGGTCAGCAGCCGGTACGCGCGCTCGCAGATCTCCACCTTGCGGTCGCAGGTGTCCGCCTGCCCCCGCTCGTCGAACGCCATCACGACGACGCCGGCCCCGTAGCGGCGGATCCGCCGCGCCTGCTCGAGGAACGGCTCCTCGCCCTCCTTGAGCGAGATCGAGTTGACAAGTCCCTTCCCCTGCAGGCACTTGAGCCCGGCCTCGAGCACGCCCCAGCGCGAGCTGTCGACCATGATCGGCAGGCGCGCCGCCTCCGGCTCGGTGGCGACGAGGTTGAGGAACCGGGTCATCGTCCGCTCGCCGTCGAGCAGGTCGGCGTCCATGTTCACGTCCAGCGCGTTGGCGCCGCTCCGCACCTGCTCGAGCGCCACCTCGACCGCGGCCTCGAGGTCGTCCGCCTCGACGAGCGAGCGGAAGCGCGCGGAGCCCGTCACGTTCGTTCGCTCGCCGATCATCACGAAGCCCGTATCCGGGCCGATCTCGAACGGCTCGAGCCCGCTCCAGCGCGGCCTCGCCTGGGGACTCGGGATGACGCGCGGCGGCAGTCCCGCGACCGCGGCCGAGATCTGCCGGATGTGCTCGGGGGTCGTCCCACAGCATCCTCCGACGAGGTTCACGAGGCCGTCTTCCGCGAACGCGAGCAGGAAGCGGCTCGTGTCTCCCGGCTGCTCGTCGTGCTCACCCATCGCGTTCGGCAGCCCCGCGTTCGGGTAGCACGCCACGTAGGTGTCGGCGACTCGCGCAAGGCTCTCGAGGAAGGGGCGCATCTCGCTGGCGCCGAGCGAGCAGTTGACGCCGACCACGAGCGGCTCCGCGTGGGCGACCGAGACCCAGAAGGCCTCGGCGGTCTGGCCCGAGAGGTTCCTCCCGCTCCGGTCGATCGCGGTGAACGAGAGCCAGAGCGGCAGGTCGGGCGCGACGTCCGCCGCGGCGACGATCGCGGCCTTCGCGTTCAGCGTGTCGAAGATCGTCTCGACCAGGAGCAGGTCGACGCCGCCCTCGGCGAGCGCGACGATCTGCTCGGCGTAGCTTGCGCGCACCTCGTCGAAGGTCACGGACCGGAACGACGGGTCGTCCACCTTCGGCGAGACCGAGAGCGAGACGTTCAGCGGGCCCATGGCGCCCGCGACGAAGCGGGGCCTGTCGGGCGTGCGGGCGGTCCACTCGTCGGCCGCCGCACGGGCCAGTCGTGCGCCCTCGCGGCTCATCTCGGCGGCGAGCCCCTCGAGCCCGTAGTCGCCCTGGCCGATCGAGGTCGCCGTGAACGTGTTCGTCGTCGCGATATCGGCGCCGGCCGCGAAGTACTCGTCGTGGAGCGTCGCCACGACGTCCGGCTGCGTGAGGTTGAGCAGGTCCGGATCGCCCTTGACGTCGCGCGGGTGGTCGCGCAGTCGTTCGCCCCGGTATTCCGCCTCGGAGAGTCCCTTCTTGTGCAGGAGCACGCCCCAGGAGCCGTCGAGGACGGCGATGCGCCTGTCGAGGATTTCCCTGAGGCGGTCCGATGCCGTCATCGCACTCGCCCTCCGGCGCTCGTTCGTGAACCGGTCGTCCGCGGCCGGAGCCGGGCTTTGCCCGGCGGGAGGCCACGGAGGGGCGACCCGTGCACGAACGAGAAGGAGGGGGCTCGTGGGGGAACCATGGGTTCCTCCACGCAGCGCACGCCCCAGGAGCCGTCGAGGACGGCCGATGCGCCTGTCCATCGTCTCTCGCAGTCGCTGGGCCGCGCTCACATGTCCTCCTTCGCCGACCGGGGTCACAACGGCTCCGAGCTGGCCCGGCCGGCGAGGCGCGGGGGCTCTTTAGGCGTTTGTTGACCCGGTCGCCAAGCTGCCTCAAAGCTGTCCGGGAGCCTCACGATAGCGCGCGTCCTACATTCCGTGGAAGCGGCGTCAGGCGGCTGCCCGTCGGAGCGCCTCCTCCAACGACGTCCGGCTCAGCCGGTGGTGCGGCCGGACACCGCGAGCTGGTTCTCGGCGTGCCGGATGCGCTCCTCGAGCTGCCAGCGGTCCGCGGTCGATTCGCCCGCCTCGACGCGTTCGAGCTCGGCCTTCGCCGCGTCGAGCTGCGCCTGAGCGCGGGCGTCGTCGATCTCCTTGACGTTGACCGCATCGTCGACGAGCGCGAGGGCACGGTCGAGCTCCACCTTGAAGAAGCCCGGCCCGGTGGCGAACTCGAGGATCTCGTTGCCCCCGAGATGGACTCGGGTCGAGCCGGCCTTGAGCGTCGCGACGAGCGGCGCGTGACGGGCGAGCACGCCGATCTCGCCGGCGGCGCCAGGGACGATCAGCATGTGCGCCTCGCCCTGGAAGACGGGGCCGTCCGGCGTCACGACCTCGACGTCGAAAGGCGGGTGGTCGGAGACGTCCGCCACGTGCTACGCGGCGACCTGCTCGAGCTGCCGCGCCTTCTCGCGCACGGCCTCGATCGGGCCTACCATGTAGAACGCCGCCTCGGGCAGCTCGTCGCACTCTCCCTGGATGATCGCGTCGAAACCGGCGATCGTGTCCTCGAGCTTGACGTACTCGCCCGGCGTCCCCGTGAACTGCTCCGCGACGAAGTTCGGCTGCGAGAGGAACCGCTCGACCTTGCGCGCGCGGGACACCACGAGCTTGTCCTCGTCGGTCAGCTCGTCCATCCCGAGGATCGCGATGATGTCCTGGAGGTCCTTGTATCGCTGCAGGATCTGCTGGACGCTCGTGGCGACGCGGTAGTGGTCGTCGGACACGATGCCCGGCTGCAGCGCCCGCGAGGTGGAGTCGAGCGGGTCCATCGCGGGGTAGATGCCCTTCTCGACGATCGCGCGTGACAGGGTCGTCGTCGAGTCGAGGTGGGCGAACGTGTTCGCGGGCGCCGGGTCGGTGAGGTCGTCGGCGGGCACGTAGATCGCCTGCACCGACGTCACCGAGCCGGTGGTCGTTGAGGTGATGCGCTCCTGCAGCTGGCCCATCTCGGTGGCGAGCGTCGGCTGGTAGCCGACGGCGCTCGGCATGCGGCCGAGCAGCGCGGACACCTCGGATCCCGCCTGGACGAACCGGAAGATGTTGTCTATGAAGAGGAGCACGTCCTGCCCCTGGTCGCGGAAGTACTCGGCCATGGTCAGACCCGAGAGGCCGACGCGCAGGCGGGCTCCGGGAGGCTCGTTCATCTGGCCGTAGACGAGGGCGACCTTGTCGATCACACCCGACTCGGTCATCTCGAGCATCAGGTCGGTGCCCTCACGAGTCCGCTCGCCGACGCCCGAGAAGACCGAGACCCCGCCGTGCTCCTTCGCGAGGTTGTGGATCAGCTCCTGGATCAGCACGGTCTTGCCGACGCCGGCGCCGCCGAACAGGCCGACCTTGCCGCCCTTGATGTACGGCGCGATCAGGTCGACGCACTTGAGGCCCGTCTCGAAGATCTCGATCGTCGGCGACAGGTCGCGGAACGCCGGTGGGTCACGGTGGATCGACCACCGCTCGGCGTCGGCGGCAAGCTCCGCCCCGCCGTCGATCGCCTGCCCGATCACGTTCCAGAGACGTCCCAGGGTGGGTTGGCCGACGGGCACGGAGATCGGCGCGCCGGTGTCGACCGCCTCTATGCCGCGTGCGAGGCCGTCGGTCGAGTCCATGGCGACCGCCCGCACGCGGTCGTCGCCGAGATGCTGCTGGACCTCGGCGACGAGCGTCCCGGACGGCGCCTCGATCTCGAGCGCGCTCAGGATCTCGGGGAGACCGTCGGGGAAGACTGCGTCGAGCACGACGCCCTTGATCTCGATGATCTTCCCGACGTTGCGGCCGGACGTGCTCGTGGCTTCAGGCATGGGGCTCCGATGGAAGAGTCGTGTGAGCAAGCGGCGCCCGGGCGGGCAGCCGGCGACGGAGTCTAGCCAATGGCCGAAGCAGCCCGGCGCGGTCCCCCCGCGGCCGGAAAGAGACTTCCATCAGCGCCTCGACACGCTCGGCGTGGTCGAGCCGTCAGACGTCGGACGAGATGAAGTTCGGCGTCACGAACACGCCCTCAGCGTACGGGAAGCGTCAGCCCTGGGGAGCCGCCGGCACCGGGATCACGTCGACCGGAGCCCAGTAGTCCACCCGCCACGGGGCGTCCTTGCCGTGCTGCTTGAGGCCGATGTAGAAGGCCGTCGGCTTGAGGCCGCTGGATGCGGCGGGCGTGAGCAGCACCTGCAGCACGACGTGGCCGCGGGTCACCTCGTCCACCGAGAACGACGCTCCGCGCAGCCCCTTCGTGGGGAAGTACTGGACGGGGATGTTGCCGGTGAGCCACTCCTTGTAGCTGCACGCGCAGTCTCGCTTGAGGCCGGCATCTGCGAGCTTCCAGGCCTTCGGCAGGTTCTCGCGCCCGACGGCGGCGAGCACGAACTCGCCTGCCGCGATCCGTGCCGCCTTCGGGACGTCGCTCTCCTTCGGCGTCGTGATCGTGGCGTTCGGATCGAAATCCTCCGAGTTGAAGCCGCTCGGCACCGTCCCGACGTTCGCCGGCCCCTTGTCCTCATGGCCGAGGCGTACGGTCACGAAGGCGACGACACCGGCGATCAGGACGAGAGCCGAGGCCCAGACGAGCGCGCGGGTGCCGCCCGGCGAGCGGAGGCGTTCGATCACGCGTTGAGGGTAGCCAAGCGTCTTTGTGGGACCGTTCGGCGCATGTGAACTACAGGTTACGGCGGTAGAGCAGCGCCGCGAGCGGGAGGAACGCGGCGAGCAGAGCCTGCGGGGCGAGCTCCTTCGAGACGAGCTGGCGACCCTGCGGGACGAGCGGCCCGGTGCCCAGCCGCTCCCGCACCGCGGCGACGAGCGAGCGGGTGTCGCCCTCGTTGATCACGGGGGCGCCGACCGCGCCGGCGACGAGCCGCAGCGAGCGGCTCGACGTGGGGTCGGGACGGTAAGCGGCGTCGCGAACGCCCTGGTCGTCGAACACCGCCTCGTCACGCCGCCAGACCTGGACGAAGATCAGCGAGACGTGCCCCTCCCGCAGGCGGTCGCTCAGCGTCTCGAGATCGACCGGAATGGTCTCGCCGTCGGACACGACGACGGCGATCCGGTGTGCGGAATCGGCGCGGAAGAACGCGACCCGACCGAGGTCACCGAGCGCCGCGAACGCGGTGGCCCGCCGCGCCCTGCGGTCGGGCGGGGGCCGCTCGATCCCGATCGCGCGGTCGATCACGGCGGCGAAGGCGTTCGACCCGAGTGTGGGAAACAGATGAGGCAAGACGCGGTCGGAGAGCGACGCCACCCCGACCCGGGTCTCCGGGACGGCGTTGCGCAGGCGCTTGGCCACGACACGCGCGCGGTCGAGCCGCGTCGGCTCGCTCGGGGCGCGGCGCGCGAGCATCGAGCGCGTGACGTCCATCACGACCAGCACCTCGGCGCCGTCGCGCCCCCGGGTCGACTCCGAGCGGGCCACGACGGGCTGGGCGGCGGCGAGCGCGACCAGGCCGGCGACGAGCGCCGACGAGTCCGAGGTCGACGAGCGTGGCACGCCGCCCGGCCGCCGGGAGGCCGAGCGAGGCCGCGGTCGCAGCCGATCGCCGTCGCGCCGCGAGGAGCGTCCACGCCCCGAGCCCGCCGACCACGCCGACGAGAGCGGCCAGCGGAGTGAGGAAGCTGACCGACACGGCCGCCCGGCTAGAAGCCGCTGCCGGAGGTCGCCGAGCCGGCGCCGGGGCTCGGCAGCGGCGAGCGTGTGTCGCCGCTGCCGGCAACACCGGAACCGGACGCGCGCAACAGCTTCAGCGCCAGCTCGAGGTCGTAGACCGCCGTGTCGTTGGACGGGTCGAGGATCACCGCGCGCTCGAGCTGCTCGATCGCGCGCCGGACGAAGACCTGGCGCTGCGTCGGTGAGTTCCGCCCCTCCTCGAACATCAGAGCCGCACGCAGGACCGCGAGCTGCGAGCGGCGCGTTCGGTTGCCGTCGTTGGTGAACGCCTGGCCGAGTACGCGCTCCGCGGCGCTCCTTCGGGTCACGTCCTCGAAGACACGGATCGGGTCTCGCGGCTTGCTGCGCCAGAACCGGTCGACAGCGTGCCGGTACGCGAGGTCGTCCTCGACGCCGAGGAGCGACGACGACACGCCGCGCGGGAGCAGCGTGTTCGGTTCCCAGCTCGCGGCCGCTCCCGTGCCGTAGGCGATGTCCCCGTCGCGGATCTGGCGATCCCAGCGCAGCACGTCGGCCGCGAGCGCGACGAGCACCGCCGCGGCGAGGACGAGAGCGGCGACCGCCACCGCCCCGGCCGCGGGGCGCAGCCATGGACGCTCGCTCACGCGGTCCTCCCCCATGCGAGTCGGGCGCACCAGCGCTCGTTCAGGGCCAGGAGCGCGAGCAGCGCGGCCCCGACGCACACGAGTGCCACCGGCGAGGAGCCCACGAGCGTGAGCCGCTCTCGCACGGTCGTGTTGCTCAGGAGCTCGGGGCGATCGACGAGCACGTTGCTTGCCGGCTATCTGGGTGAAGAGCCGCCTGTCCTCGGGGGCCGGGAAGAGCGGGACGACGCGCAGCCGGATGCCGTCGCGCTCGTAGGCGACCAGCTCCTCGGTGAGGGCCGAGGTGTCGAAGCCCGAGTCGTCGAGGTCGCTCAGCAGGAGCACAGAGAGATCAGGATTGCCTTCACGGGCGACAACCGCGCGCGCCTCGGCGAGCCCGGTCGAGATGCGCGTACCACCCCGGAACGTGAGCGACCACGGGCTCTCCTCGGACGGTCGCTGGGGAGGTGCGGCACTCCCGCCCCGCCGGGCGCCGAAGCGCTGCGGCAGGCCGACCGGTCCCTGGTCGAAGAACCGGAGCAACGGACGCAGCTCCTCGCTCCGGGTGTCGGGCGGCAGCATCTCGTAGGCGCTGTCCGAGAACACGATCAGCCCGACACGCCCCTCGGTCTCCGCCATCGACTGGAGCACGCGCTGCACACGCTGCGATTTCTGGGCGTCGACGCTCGTCGACAGGTCGAGCACGACGATGCCGCCGCTCCCCGTCGCGAAGTAGCTCGTCGGCAGCGCGTGAAGCTCGCGCGAGAGCCCGAAGGCTCCGAGCAGCAACGCCAGCGCGGCCGCCGCGAGGCCGATGCGAAGCCAGCGCGTGCGCCGCTGCTCGCGGCGCAGCTCGTCCGCCGCCGAGGTCGGCAGGCCGCCACCGCGGCGGCGGAGCGAGAGCTCGCTCATGCTGCAACCTCCGGCGACACGGCGTCCTCCACGCGGCGCGCGAACGACTCGACCTCCTCCGCGCTCGAGGGTTGCGGCGACCACGCCAGCGCGCGCGCGTCCTCCCCGAGGGCGTCGAAGCCGAGCACGTCGAGCTCCCGGCCGACCCGTTCGAGCGCGCGTCGCCTGTCGGCCGGCCCGACTCCGTTGCCGAGCTCGGCGCGCGCAAGCTCGAGCGCGCGCTCGAGCGGTGGTCGGACGGGCCCTCGTTCCATCTCGTCCGGCACGACGGGGACGTGCCAGAGGCGGCGGCCGAGCCACACCGCGCCGGCGACCAGTGCGAGCGCCCCGAGGAGCAGCACCACGGCGAGCCCCTTCGGCCCAACCCGGCTCGTGACCGCGGGCAGCTCCGTCTCGCTGGCGCGCCAGCGGATCGCCTGGACGTCGGCCGCCGCGACGCGCGACGCGACGACGACCGAGCGGCCACTCGACGATGTCCCGGCCGCTGCCCGGGCTGTCGCGGAAGCGGTAGCGGACAAGGCCGGACGGGAACTCGGCAACGCCGCGCGCGGCCGCCGGCTCGCATCCTTCGCGCAGGCACCGGAGCGGGTAGCGGAACCGGACGTGCGCGCTCGAGCCGGTCACGTGCCGCTCGACCCTCGGCGCGCCCGCGAGCTCGTAGGGCGTGAAGTCGACCTGCAGCGCGATGGACTCGGGGCGGACGATCCGGGCGTCCGCGACGACGTCCGCGGTCGCGACGACCGGCGTCCCGAAGGCGACGACGTTCGGCGTGACGTCGGCGGTGACGGCGACCGCGCTCCGTGGCGCGGCCGTGCTGTCGCCCTCGCCGGTCACCGCGAGCCAGAGCTCGCGGATCGCGAGACCGACGAGGACGGCCGCCGCGACCTGCACGGCGATGACCGCCGCGCGCTTCACGCCGCGTGCCCCCAGGCCGCCTGCCGCTCGGCCGACCAGCTGAGGAACGCCTCGAAGACGTGCTCGCGGTCCTCACGACCGACGACGACGGGCTCGACGCCCAGCGAGCGCAGGCCCCCGACGAGGTCGCCGAGCCGCCGCTCGTGGCGTTCGCACAGCCGTTCCGACTCGCCGGTCGAGAGCCGCACGAGCCTCGTGCGGCCGTTCGCCCCGACGAGCGGCACGACGAGGCGGTCGACGTCCGGGAACCGCTGCTCCCACACCGGATCCTGGACGACCACGGGCACGATGTCCCACCCGCGGTCGAGCGCCCATTCCCACGTTTCCAGCGGGGTCTGCTCGATGAAGTCGGAGAGGACGAACACGAAGCTCGCCGACGGAACCTGCCGCCGGTGGATCGTCGAGGAACTCGAACATCCCCGTGATCGCGTCCGCGGGCGTCGAGCGCTCCGGCAGGGAATGCTCGACGAGCACCATGCTCCTGCGGCCGCTCGTCGGCGGGCACCAGCCGACGAGGTCGGGACGCTCGTGCTCGAGCCTCCCGACCAGCCCGCGCGACTCGGCGACACTCGCCTCGATCAGTGCGATCGCGACGTCGGCCGCTTCTGCCTTGTGGAGGAACGGGAGCCCGGGCGGGCACAGAGACATGCCGGGACGGCGGTCGACGCAGACGACGACCCGCGGCGCCTCGTCGGCGAGATACTCGCGCACGACGAACTCGTCGCTGGCCCGCGCCGCCGACAGCCGCGCCGACGCAGCCCAGTCGATGCGGTGCGGGTCGTCTCCGGGTACATAGGGCCGCGAGCCGGCGATGTCCGACCCCGATCCGCGGCGTGCGCCGTGCATCGACCCGAACGCCAACCCGATCAGTCGCCGGCGCGAGACGAGCGGGAAGGTGAGGCCGCCGCCGATCATCAGCCGGAGGAGGGCGTGGGCGCCGGGTCGTCCTCGAGCGCGGCGGACGGCGGCGGAGCGAGCGCGAGGCACTCGTCGGCGAACCCGCGCATGACGGCGGCCATCCCGTACTGGCGCGCCTCGGCGAGCTTCGCCGGAGTGAGGACGACACGATGCCCGAGCACCGAGACGAGGAGGCGATCGACGTCGGCGGGGACGACGTACTGGCGCCCGTGGAGGAGCGCCCATCCGCGCGCGGCACGCTCGAGCGCGAGGCTTCCCCGCACCGACGCGCCCACCGAGGTGGCGCTCATCTCCCGGGTCGCGCGGACGAGCGCGACGATCCACTCCGCGATCAGCGGGTCGAGGTAGACGGCCGTGGTCGCACGCTCGAGCGCCTCGATCTCGTCGATCCCCACGACCGCCTGCAACGAGGTCAGCGGGTGCTCGACGCGCTGGTCCTCGATGACCTGCAGCTCCTCGGCCGCGCTGGGATAGCCGAGCGACGTTCGCAGGAAGAACCGGTCGAGCTGTGCCTCGGGCAGCGGGAACGTGCCCTCGTACTCGATGGGGTTCTCGGTGGCGAGGAGCAGGAACGGGCGTGGGATGGGCTTCGTCACGCCGTCGACCGTCACCTGACGCTCGGCCATGGCTTCCAGCAGCGCCGACTGGGTCTTCGGCATGGCCCGGTTGATCTCGTCGACGAGCACGACATTTGCGAAGATCGGGCCCGGCCGGAACTCGAAGTCGCGCGTCCGCTGGTCGTAGACCGAGAGACCGGTGACGTCGGTGGGCTGCAGGTCGGGGGTGCACTGGATCCTCATCCCGATCGCCCCGTCGATCGACTGCGACACCGCTCGCGCGAGCACCGTCTTCGCCGTGCCCGGGAACGTCCTCGAACAGCACGTGCCCGCCACAGGAGAGGGCGGTCAGGACGAGGCGAACCTCATCGCTCTTGCCGTGGACGACCGTCTCGATGTTCTCGAGCAGCCGCGTCGCGACGGCCACCGCCTCGTGCAGCTCGTCGGTGCGTGCCGGGTCGGCCAACACGCCGACGAGTGTAGTCGGGGGCTCCACGCCGGTCGCCCGGGCGCGTGCGGGTCTACGCGTCGTCCGCCGGGCGCGGCGGCTTCACGTGTCGCGGGCCGCGGCGTCGCGGGAAGCATCCGCAGCTCTCCGGCCCGCAGCGCCTCGACGTGGAGCGCGCGCAGCGCGTCACCGCTCACGGACTCGCGGAGCGGCGGCACCGCGCGGTTGCCCGAGTCCGCCGAGACGGACGACCCGACCGCCCAGCCGCCGACGCTCACCACGAGCAGCGCCGCGACCGAGGCGACGTTGCCGACGAGCCGGCTCGGGACGCGGCGTGCGCGCACCGGGGTGACGACGACGGGTGTGGAGGCGGCTCGAGCAGCGAGGCGGCGCGCAGCTCCTCGGTCGCGAAGCGGCTCTGGGCCTCGAACGCCCGGCAGTCCGCGCACCGCGCCGTGTGCTGCGCGACCGACCGCCGCTCGACCTCGGAGATCGCGTCGTCGAGCCCCTGCGAAGAGGAGCGAGCGCGTGCGGTCGCAACGCGACGGACGCATACCCGTCATGCTGACTTGGACGCCGGAACGACCGAGTGGTTAGTCGACTCCACGTCCCTCAGAAGAGCCCGGTGCGCGGATCGAGCGCGATGCCCACGACGATCATCGTGACACCCATCGCCAGGAAGAGCCATGCCGTCGCCCGTGCGTCCGCCTGCTCGTCGCTCGTCGCACTGCCGAACGCCCTTCGAGAAGATGCCGACGCCGAGCAGCGAGCCGAGTGCGTCGCCCTCCTCCTCCGAGCCGGCGGGCCGCAGCGGCCCACGCACGCCGGCGAACACGCCCATCACGATGAGGAAGCAGCCGACGAGGTAGAGGCCGGTCGCCGCGCCGCGCCAGACGGAGCTGCCGAGCGCGAGCCCGATCAGGCCAGAGACGAGACCGATGGCGACGACGGCCGAGCCGAACAGGACGACGATCCGTCGCGCGGCGGCACGCACGTCGCGCCGAACGTCGCGCTAGCCGGCCGACTCGACCGGCTGGGCGGCCGTCGCCCCGCCCTCGGCGATGTTCATCGGCCAGCGCTCGAGCGGGTAGTGGCACGCGACGAAATGGTCGTATGCGATCGGGGCGAGCGGCGGCGTCTCGACGTCGCAGTGCCCCTCGTGGAAGCGCGGGCAGCGTGGGTGGAAGTTGCAGGCCGCCGGAGGATTGATCGGGTTCGGCACGTCGCCTTCGAGCACGACGCTGCTTCCGGGCGCGACCGCTGTCGGGGCTCGGGATCGGAACCGCCGTCAGGAGGGCGCCGGTGTAGGGATGCTTCGGATGGAGCGTAGAGCTCGTCACGGTCCGCGAGCTCGACCGACTTGCCGAGATACATCACCATCACGCGGTCGGAGATGTGCCGCACGACGTTGAGGTCGTGGGCGATGAAGACGTACGTCAGCCCGAACTCCCGCTGGAGGTCCTTGAGCAGGTTGAGGATCTGCGCCTGGACGGACACGTCGAGCGCCGACACCGGCTCGTCGCAGAGGATGAGCTTGGGGTTCACCGCCAGCGCACGCGCGACGCCGATCCGCTGGCGCTGGCCGCCCGAGAACTCGTGCGGGAACCGGTTGTAGTGCTCCGGGTTCAGGCCGACGACCTCGAGCAGCTCCTGGACACGCCGCTTGCGCTCCGCGGGCGTGCCGATGCCGTGGAGCTCGAGCGCCTCCCCGACGATGAACCCGACGCGCTTGCGCGCGTTGAGCGACGCGTACGGGTCCTGGAAGACCATCATCATGTTCCGCCGCAACGGGCGCATCTCCCGCCGCGAGAGGCCGGTGATGTCCTGGCCCTGGAAGACGATCCGGCCCGCGGTCGGCTCGAGCAGCTTGAGGATGCACCGCACGAGCGTCGACTTGCCGCATCCCGACTCGCCGACGATGCCGAGGGTCTCTCCCTCTCGGAGCGAGAACGAGACGCCGTCGACCGCCTTCACGGTCGCGATCTCCTTCTGGAAGACGATCCCGCGGGTGATGGGGAAGTGCTTCTTCAGGTCCTCGACGACGAGGAGCTCGTTGCCGTTCCGGATGCTCACGCCCGCGCCCCGGCCGTCAGCTCGGGCAAGGAGCGCGGCCGCCTCGCGTGCCTTCGTCTCCTCGTCGAGGTGACAGGCCTGCTCGTGCGACGGGTCCTCGACCGTGACCGAGAGCCGGGGGTCCTTCTCGCGGCACACGGGCATCGCGTACGCGCACCGCGGATGGAAGCGGCAGCCGGACGGCGGGTTGAGCAGGGACGGCGGCTGACCGGGGATCTGGTAGAGCCGCTCGACGTTGATGTCGAGCTCGCGGCAGCGATCCCATGAGGCCCCACGTGTACGGGTGGCGCGGCTCGTTGAAGATCGACCGCACCGGGCCGCGCTCGACGATCGCGAGCCGCGTACATCACGATCACGTCGTCGGCCGTCTCGGCGACGACGCCCAGGTCGTGCGTGATCATGATCACCGCCGACCCGAAGTCCTCCTGGAGCCGCTTGAGCAGCGTCAGGATCTGCGCCTGTGTGGTGACGTCGAGCGCCGTCGTCGGCTCGTCGGCGATGATCAGGTCGGGGTTGTTGATGAGCGCCATGGCGATCATCACGCGCTGGCGCATGCCGCCCGAGAACTGGTGGGGATAGTCGTCGATCCGGCGCTCGGCGCGTGGGATGCCGACCGCCTTCAGCATCTCGAGCGCGCGGGCGTATGCCTGCTTGCGGGAGACGTCCTGGTGCAGCAGCCACCGCCTCGGCGAGCTGGCGACCGATCTTGTGGACCGGGTTGAGCGACGTCATCGGGTCCTGGAAGATCATCGCGATCTCGTCGCCGCGCACCTGGCGCAGACGGCTCGTACGAGGCCTTCAGGAGATCCTCGCCGCGGAACAGCACCTCGCCGCTCGAGGTCGCGAACTTGGAGTCGTTCAGTCCCATCACCGTGAGGCACGTGACGCTCTTGCCCGGACCCCGACTCGCCCACGATGCCGAGCACCTGGCCCGGCTCGACCGTGAAGCTGACGCCGTCGACGGCCCGAACGACGCCGTCGTCCGTCTTGAACTCGGTCCGCAGGTCGCGGACGTCGAGGAGCGGCTCGCTCATCGCGGGAAGCTTACGTGAGGCGAATGCGCGGATCGATCCACGCGTAGAGGATGTCGACGATCAGCGAGAAGATGATGATCGCGACGGCGCCGAAGATGACGACGCCCTGCAGCACCGGCAGGTCGAAGCGGCCGATCGACTCGAGCGCCGTACCACCCAGGCCGTTGAGCCCGAAGACGTACTCGATGAAGATCGCGCCGCCGAGGAGGAGGCCGATGTCCATGCCGACCATGGTGACGACAGGGAGCATCGCGTTCCGCAGCACGTGCGAGCGGATCACCGTTCGCTCGGGGGCGCCCTTGGCGCGCGCGGTGCGCACGAAGTCCATGTTGAGCGTGTCCATCACCTCGGCCCGGACGAACCGGACATAGGTGCCGGCGACCACGATGGCGAGCGTCAGGCACGGGAGGATCATGTGGTAGGCCCAGTCCCAGAGCCCGCCGCAGGCGGCGGCCTCGGGCACGCTGAACACCTCGCAGTACCCGCCGATCGGCGTGAGACCGAGCTTGTAGCCGACCAGGTACGAGAGAACGAGCCCGATCCAGAAGGACGGCAGCGAGATCCCGATCAGCACGTAGACCATCGCGGCTCGGTCGAGCAGCGATCGCGGCCGGAGCGCCGAGAAGATGCCGAGCGGGATGGCGATCGACAGCGTCATGATCATCGCGCCGAAGACGAGCGACGCGGTGATCGGCGCGGCGCGCAGGATCTCCTCGTTCACCGACTGGCGCGTCACGAACGACTGCCCGAGCGACCCCTCGAGCACCAGTCGCTTGAGGAACTTCGACGTACTGGATGTAGAACGGCTGGTCGAGGCCGAGGAACTTCTCGACCTCGTGGACCCGCTCGGGCGTGGCCGACTGGCCGGCCGCCAGCCGTGCGGGGTTCGCCGGGACGAGGAAGAAGATCACGTACGTCACGAACGTGACGGCGAGGAACAGGACGCAGGCCCAGAGGAGCCGTCTGATCAGGTATCGCGTCACGTCGTCGTGAGGGTAATCGAATCCGGTGTCCGGTGGAAGTGGGCGGGGGGAGCTGTGCTCCCCCCGCCGTCGATCGATGATGCTTCTGGTCTCCCGGCTTCCTACTTCGTGCAGATCTGGGTCAGCAGGATGCCCTGGGCGCCGGAGAACTGGAAGCACCCGACCTTCGTGCTGGTGAGCCAGCGAGCGTTGGTGGAGATGTACGGGGCGACCGGAGCCTGGTCCTTCATGATGTCGCGGTCGAGGATCGCGTACGCATTGGTCCGGGCGTCGCCTGCGAGTCGTAGGCCTTGTCCATCTTCGCGTTGTACGTCGGGTTGTTGAAGTACGGACGCGTTGACGTTGTTGTCGGCCTGGATCCGGCGGCCGTCGAGCAGCACGTTGATGAAGTTCGCCGGATCCGGGTAGTCCGCGAGCCAGCCCTCGAGCGTGAGGTCGAACGGCTCGCCGCGGGTGGCCGTCTTCTCGTGCTGGACGACGCGGTCGAACAGCTTGATCTCGACGTCGATGCCGATCTGCTTCAGGTTGAACTGCACCGACTGCGCGATGGGCGGCCCTTGCGACGTGTTGAACGTGTACATCACGGCCTTGCCGTCTCGCGTGTTGCCCTGCGCGAGGGTCTTCGCCTTCGCGTAGTTCGGCCCCTTGCAGCGAGTAGATGTCGAAGTTCTTGAAGCCGGGCATCCCGATCCGGGATGAACTGATCCGTCCGCTTACCGGCCAGGAAGCCGTGCTGAGCGACCATGAAGCGGCGGTCGATCGCGTTCGGCCACGGCCTGCCGCAGCTTCGTGTTGTTCTGGAAGATGCCGCGCGACGTGTTCATCGCGAGGTACCAGTTGCCGATCTGCGGCTTGACGAAGAACTGGCTCTTGTTGATGCCGTACTTGTCGGCCAGCTCCTTCGCCTGTGCCGGAGGGAAGCTGCACAGGTCGGCCTCGCCGCGCTCGCACATCAGCCGCTGCGTCGCGGGGTCGGGCCCCACGATCCAGCGGATCTGGTCGAGGTTGGCCGCGAAGCCGAGCGACTTGAACGGCTCCTGGTTGTTCTTCCAGTACGGGTTCCGCACCGCGAGGGCGGAGTTCTTCGCGTTCCACTCCTTGAGGTAGTACGGGCCGGCCGAGATGACCGGTGCCTTGACGCCCTCGGCCGTGAACGGCAGGTCGACGGGCACCGCGGAGAAGAACTGCATCGTCATCCGGGCGAGGAAGTCCGGCGCGACCTTCTTCAGCGTGACCGTGAAGACCTGGCCCTTGGCGGAATAGCTCGCGATGTCGTCCATGAACGACGACGCGGGCGACTGCATCGTCGGGTTCTTCCCGCGATCGAACGCCCGCTTGAAGTTCGCGGCCGTCACCGGCTTCCCGTCGGAGAAGCGGAAGCCCTTCTTGACGGTGAAGACGTACGTCTTGCCGCCGTTCGAGACCCTCGGCATCGGCGACGCCATGCCGGCGAGGCGGTTGTGCGCCGGCCCCTCGGTGTGCGGGTAGTACAGGAGCGTCAGGTTCGTCGCCCCCATCATGTTCCACGAGTGGCTGAAGTAGGCGAGACCGGGATCGACGTAGTCGAAGTCGCTCCGGTTGACGAGCGTGAGCGACCCACCTTTCTTGGCCGTCGCGGTCGCGCTACCCGCCCCGGCGCCCGACGCGGTCGATGCGAACATCGCCACGGCGAGCAGAGAAGCCCCGATCGCGGTCATGACGACCGAGGCCAGCATGCGTCCCTTCATCTCACTCCTTTCCGAGTGCGGCCCGGCTGGGTTCCGGGCAGAGGCACCATTCGCCCGTCTCGTATGACGGACGCCGTGGTGGTTTGTTAGAGACAGGAGAAGAATTTCCCTTTTTCCCCATTCGCAGGCACGGCTCGACGCCGGGTTCGTGCGTCATGTCGAGGGCGACTAGAGCCGGGAGCGGGGGTCGAAGGCGTCGCGGAGGCCGTCGCCGAGCAGGTTGAACGCGAGCGTCGTGAGGATGACGGCGATGCCCGGCCAGAGCATCAGGAGGGGAACCGTCGTGTAGTAGTTCGGCGCCTCGGCGAGCAGGTTCCCCCAGCTCGCGGTGGGCAACTGGATCCCGACGCCCACGAACGAGAGCGCCGCCTCGAACAGGATGAAGCTGGCGACGATCAGGCTCGAGTAGACGATGATCGGAGCAACGAGGTGGGGCAGCAGGTGCGAGCGGATGATGCGCGTGTCGCTCGCGCCGGTCATCAACGCGGCCTCGATGAACTCCTTCTCGCGCAGCGAGAACACCTTCGCCCGGATGATCCTCGCCGGGTAGAACCAGCCGAAGAGGGTGAAGATGAGAACGAGCGTGACGACCCCCTCGCCGAGCAGCCCGCCGAACGTGATGCTGTTCATCCGGCTGCCCGCGGTGCTCGCCAGCGCGACCGCGAACAGCAGGACGGGGAACGCCATCGTGATCTCGGTCAGCCGCGCCACGATCGTGTCGACCCAGCCCCGGTAGTAGCCCGCCACGGCGCCGAGCGTCACGCCGATCGCCATCACGAGGAACGTCGAGATGATCGCGACCTGCAACGAGACGCGGCCGCCGTAGAGCAGCCGCAGGAACTCGTCGCGCCCGAGCGTCCCGTCGGCTCCCAGGATCAGGAGCTGCTTGTCGCCGGTCTCGAAGTTCGTCACCGTGCTCATCGGGCCCACCGGCAGGAGACCGTCGTCGAGCGCGTCCGGGAAGATCTGGTTCGGCCCGTGCCCGAGGAGGCGCTCGGCGATCCAGGCACCCGGGTACACGACCAGGATCAGCAGGATCAGGAAGACGACGCTCGCGATCGCGACACGGTCGCGCTTGAACCGACGCCACACCTGCTCCCAGTAGCTGCGCGCGCGGACCTCGCCCTGGGCCGTTGCCGGCCCGGCGGGCCCGAAGTCGGACTCGCCGATCTCGCGGCCGAGCAGCTCGTCTGATGTCTGGCTCGTGGTAGACACGTGAGCGGGTGGAGAATAGCGCAGCGCCCACGAAATAGGACGCGCCCGGGGCGGAAATGTTTAGGGGCGGATGCGACCGCTACGTGAGCGCGTCCGCGCCCGCGACGACCTCGAGGATCTCCTGGGTGATCTCCGCCTGGCGGGCGCGGTTCATCTCGAGCGTCAGCCCGTCGATCAGCTCCCCGGCGTTCTTCGACGCGTTCCGCATCGCCGTCATCCGGGCCCCCTGCTCGGAGGCCGACGACTCGAGCAGCGCCCGGTAGATCTGCGTCTCCAGGTAGACCGGGAGCAGCCGCTCGAGGATCTCCTCCGGCTCGGGCTCGAAGATGAAGTCGCCGCGGAGGGCGTCGTCGCGTCGCTCCTCCTCGTCGGTCTCGAGGATGTCGGCGGAGATCGGGAGGATCTCCTGCTCGGTGACCGTCTGCGTCAGGGCGGAGACGAAGGTGTTGTAGACGAGCACGACGCGGTCGACCTCGCCCTCGACGAAGAGCTCCGCGGCGCGGTGCGCGATCGCCTGGGCGTCGGCGTACGCGGGCGCATCGGTGAAGCCGACGAACGTGCCGTCGAGCGCCCGGCGCCGGAAGGTCAGCGTGGAGCGTCCCTTCTTGCCGACGGCGAGCCACCGTACGGCCTGGCCCTCGCCGGTGAGCCGGCGGTCGACCGCGAACGCGCGGCGCATCACCTGCGCGTTGAAGGGGCCCGCAAGCCCTCGGTCGCCGGAGAGCGGGACGATCAGCGTCGTCGCCGTGCTCTCGCGCTGCTCGAGCAGCGGCAGCCCACGGACCGAGCCGGCCGCGCGGCCGACGCCGGCGATCAGCTCGCGCATGGTGTCGGCGTACGGACGCATCGCCTCGATGCGGCTCTGGGCACGGCGCAGCTTCGCGGCCGCGACGAGCTCCATCGCCCGGGTGATCTTCCGCGTGTTCCGGACCGAGCGGATCCGACGCTTGTAGTCCTGGACGGAGGCCATGGCTCAGCCGACGAGGCCCCGCTCCTCCTCGATGTTGAACGCCTCCTGGAACTTCTTGAGCGCCTCGTCGAGCTTGCCGGACGTCTCGTCGGAGAGGTCGCCGCTCTCGCCGATCACCTTGTAGATCGACCCCTCCGAGCGGAGTGTCTCGCGGAGCTCCTCCTGGAAGCGAGGCACCTGACCGACGGGCACGCGGTCGAGCCAGCCGTGGATGCCCGCGTAGATCGCGACGACCTGCTCCTCGGCCCGCCACGGCGCGTACTGCGGCTGGTTGAGCGTCGCGACCATCCGCTCTCCGCGGGCGAGCGCCTGCTGCGTCGCCGCGTCGAGCTCCGAGCCGAACTGGGCGAACGCCTCGAGCTCGCGGTACTGCGCGAGGTCGAGGCGGAGGCGTCCGGCGACCTTCTTCATCGCCTTCGTCTGCGCGTTGCCGCCGACGCGGGACACCGAGATGCCGACGTTGATCGCCGGCTTGATCCCCGAGTAGAAGAGGCTCGACTCGAGGAAGATCTGCCCGTCGGTGATCGAGATGACGTTCGTCGGGATGTACGCGGCGACGTCGCCGGCCTGGGTCTCGATCACCGGCAGCGCTGTCAGCGAGCCGCCGCCGAGCTCGTCGGAGAGCTTGCACGCGCGCTCGAGCAGCCGCGAGTGGAGGTAGAAGACGTCGCCCGGGAACGCCTCGCGGCCCGGCGGGCGGCGCAGGAGCAGCGAGAGCTGGCGGTACGCGTCGGCGTGCTTCGTGAGGTCGTCGTAGATGACGAGCGCGTGCTTCCCGCCGAAGAGGAAGTGCTCGCCCATCGCGGCGCCTGCGAACGGGGCCATCCACTTGATCGGCGCCGCCTCCTGGGCGGGGGCCGAGATGACGATCGTGTACTCCATCGCGCCCGCGTCGCGTAGCCGCTCCACGACCTGGGCGACCGTGGACGCCTTCTGGCCGACCGCGACGTAGATGCAGATCACGTCGCCGCCGCGCTGGTTGATGATCGTGTCGACGCCGATCGCCGTCTTGCCGGTGCCGCGGTCGCCGATGATCAGCTCACGCTGGCCGCGGCCGATCGGGATCATCGAGTCGATCGCCTTGAGGCCCGTCTCGAGCGGCTCGTTCACAGGCTGGCGCTGGATCACGCCGGGCGCCTTGAACTCCAGCGGCCGCCGGTCGCCCCCCGCGATCGGCCCCTGGCCGTCGAGCGGGTTCCCGAGCGGGTCGACCACGCGACCGAGGAGCGCGTCGCCGACGGGGACGCTCATCACGGCGCCGGTGCGGCGCACCGGCTCGCCCTCCTTGACGTGCTGCCACTCGCCGAAGAGCGCGACGCCGACGTTGTCCTCCTCGAGGTTGAACGCGATGCCGACCACGCCGTGCTCGAACTCGAGCCGCTCGAGGGCGACGCAGTTCTCGAGCCCGTACACGCGGGCGATGCCGTCGCCGACCTGGAGCACGGTGCCGACCTCCGAGAGATCGGTCTCCACGTCGTACTGCTCGATCCGCTGCTTCAGGATCGAGGTGATCTCTTCGGGGCGTAGCTTCACGTCGCAGTCTCCTGGTTTGAGCGCATCATCTGTGCGGCGCGGTTTGCGGGCGGAGCTTCATGAACGGTCTCTTCTTCGCATCAGCGTTGGGTCAGTTCCGGGTCACGAGGTCTCTGCGGAGGCGGTCGAGCCGGCCGCGCACGCTCGCGTCGACGCGGAGCGAGCCGGCCTGCAGGATCAGCCCGCCCATCAGGTCGGGGTCGACGGAGCGGGTGGCCTCGACGGTACGTCCGGACGCCTGCTCGATCTGCGAGACGATGGCCTTCACCTCGTCGTCACCGAGCTCGTAGGCGGTCGTCAGCGCCACCTTCAGGCGGCCCTGCTCGCGGTCGACGATCGCCTCGAACTCCTCGGCGATGGCGCGGAGCTGGCCGGCGCGGCCCTTCTCCGCGACGACGCGCACGAAGTTCCGGACGACCGGGTCGGCGCCTGTCGTCACCTCCTCGAGCACGCTTGCCTTCGCGGCGGGATCGAGCTGTGGGTTGGCGAGGAACGCCTCGAGCTCGGGCATCGTCTCGAGCGCCGTGGCCAGCTCCGCGAGCTGGTCGCGCGCGACGTCGACGCGGCCCTGGTCCCGCGCTGCCCCGTAGAGGGCGCGCGCGTACATGCGGTGAGCGACGGCCATGCGGTCCCGCTCAGCTCCTGCGGTCCTCGAGCGCCGAGAAGTCGAGGCCCTGGACGGCCTCCTCGACCAGGCGCCGCTGGTCAGCGCTGTCGAGCACCTTGCCGACGACTCGCTGCGTCGCCTCGACCGTCAGGTCGGCGACCTCGCTGCGGATCTGGCCGATCGCGCGCACGGTCTCCGCGTCGATCTGCTTGCGCGTGTCCTCGAGCCGGCGCTGCCGCTCGGCTTCCGCCTCCTGCTTCGCGCGGTCGAGCTGTGCGTCCGCGACCTTCCTGGTCTCGGCGAGGATCTCCGCCGACTCGGAGCGGGCCTGGGCGAGGATCGCGCGGTTCTGCTCGAGCAGCTCGCGCGCCTCGTCGCGGGCGTTGTCCGCCTCCTCGACCGCCTGGCGGATCCGGTCACGTCGGTCGTCGATCGTCTTCTGGATCGGGCCGAAGGCGTACTTCTTGAGCACGAAGAACGTGATCGCGAACGCGATCAGCGTCCAGATCATGAGCCCCGGGACGACCTTGATCAGGTCGTTCGAGGACTCCGCTGCGAGCAGGCCGACCATGCTCAGATCAGGACGTAGGCGAGCAGGCCGCCGATGAGGCCGTAGAACACGACCGCCTCGGTGAGGGCGAAGCCGAGCCACTGGATGCCCTGGAGCTCGCCACGGAGCTCGGGCTGTCGGGCGACGGCCTGGATCATCGAGCCGAAGATGTTGCCGATGCCGACGCCGGCGCCCAGCGCGCCGAGGCCGATGCCGAGCGCGAGCGCGATCGCCTTGCCGGCGTCGGCGACGTCGCCCGTGGTCTCGGCGAGGAAGAAGAACGAGGACAGCATGGGTGGGGCTCCTCCTTTGAGTGCTAGTGCTCCGGCTCGATCGCCGAGCCGATGTAGATGGCGGACAGGGCGGCGAAGATGTACGCCTGGATCGAGACGACGATCACGACCTCGAAGAGATAGAAGATCGCCGCGGCGGGAATGGCGACGATCGCGAGCGCCACGTTGCCGATGATGAAGATCAGCCCGAGGAAGGTGAGGATCAGCATGTGGCCGGCGAGCATGTTCGCGTAGAGACGTACGGAGAGGCTGATCAGGCGCATGAACTGGCCGAGGATCTCGAGGGGCACGATCAGCGGGTACATCGCCTTCGGGACGTCCGGGATCCAGCTCTTGAAGTACTTCCACGCGCCGTTCGCGCGGATGCCCTCGACGTGCGTGAAGACGAACGTCATGAGCGCGAGCGCGAGCGTCACCGACAGCGTCGAGGTCGCGGCGAAGAGCGCGAGTGTCGGCACCTTCACGCCGGCGATCGTGACCTTCTCGTCCGAGAGCGGCAGCGGGACGAACCCGAGCATGTTGACCACCCAGATGAAGATCATCAGGCTCGCGACGTACGGGAACCAGCGGCCGATCGCCTTCGTCGGGAGGCCCTGCTCCGCGACCTGCACCTGTGCGACCTCGTAGATCGTCTCGCCCAGCGCCTGCCGCCTCGTCGGCTCCGAGCCGACCTTGACGCGCATGAAGACGATCCCGATCAGGCACGAGAGCAGCGCGCCGAGCAGCAGGTACGCGACGGCCTTGTTGATCGACATGTCGATCGGGCCGAGGTGGATCGGAACCCACTCGTGCAGCGTCCACTCGGATGCCGGATTGAACTTCTCCTCCTCCCCGTTCGCGTCCTCGGCCGCGAGTGCGACCGCCGGCAGCGCGAGGAAGAGGAAGGTCGAGAGGGCTGCGATGCGGCGCGTCACGCGCGTGCCTCCGGCCCGAAGTACTCGACGAGCGACACGGCGAGCTCGACCGTGAAGGCGAGCGCGTAGACCGCGACCGCGGCCACACCCACCCGCTCGTCGGCGGCGGTCACCGCGACCAGGGGAATGCCGATGAGGAGTGCTCTCGAGCTCGTGCCGATCCCGCGCATGCCTGCGGCGGCGAGGTTACCCGTGCCGAGCGGAAGCCGCGTCAGGAGGAGCGCGAACAGCTGGCCGGCGAGCCACAGCGTCGCCGCGAGCACCCATCCGCGGAGCGGCCAACCGGCGGCGACGAAGACCGGCAGGGCGAGCGCGACGACGGCCGACCCGGCGAGCGCGGGAACGAGGCGCCCGGGCACCGGGCGCGGCGTCTCGAACACCCGCGCGCTCACGAGCCTGCGCGCGAGTAGACGGCGTAGACGACGGCGATCGAGAGCGGGATGCCGAGAACCGCGCCGACGAGAAGCCCGATTCCGGCGGAGCCGAGCAGCCAGCCGAGGAGCGCGCCCAGCACCATCGCGAGCCCCACGGTCCCGAGCAGGAGCCCGGAGGCGGTCGCGAGCGAATGGGGCGACGAGGGGGCGGCGGCGGCCATCGGGACCGGGAGCATACCACCCTGCTTGTAACAGCCAGAATGCGCTCCGTAGAGCCGAATGAGGCTAAGTTAGTGGCAGCAGTGGAACGCATCGTCCTCGTCCACGGGAGCGTCGTCGGCGGCCGCGCGACGTGGCGCGAGCAGCGTCGGTCGATCGCCGATCGGGCCGACCTCGTCGTGCTCGAGCGCCCGGGCTTCCCCCCCGGGCCGCTGGAAGACGTGGACTTCGAGCGGCACGCGGACTGGGTCGCGGAGCGCCTCCGTCGCCGGCGACCATCTCGTCGGCCACTCGTACGGCGGTGTCGTAGCCCTGATGGCCGCCGCCCGCCAAGGCGGGGGCCTCGCGTCGCTGACGGTGATCGAGCCGCCCTGCACGCGTGTTGCTCTCGACGACCCCGTCGTCGCCGAGTTCGCGCGCCGGGGCGCAGAGCTCTACGCGAGCGGCGCCGGTCTCGACCCCGAGACCTTCCTGCGCACGTTCCTCGCGGCCGTCGGCTCCGACTTCGACCCGCCCTCCCCGCTGCCGCCGGCGCTCGAGCAGGGCGCGCGGGCGCTCGCCGTCGAGCGCGGCCCCTGGGAGGCCGACATCCCGCTCGAGACGCTCGGGGCGCAGGGGCTTCCGGTGCTCGTCGTCTCGGGCGCGCACCATCCCGCGTTCGACGGGATCTGCGACGTCCTCGAGCGTGAGCTCCACGCCGAGCGACTCGTCGTGCCCGGCCACGGCCACAACCCGCAGCTCGCACCTGCGTTCACCGACGCGCTGCTCGGCTTCGTGGAACGCGCAGCCGACCGCCGTCGCGCCTCCGGCGACGAACCGCCTAGACCACGAGCTTGATCAGCAGGACGATCGCCACGATCGCCGCGACGACGAGGACGAGGCTGACGAGACCGAACAGCGCGAGCCCCGTTGTCCTGGCGGACGACGGCGTTCCCGTGCCCGTGAGGCTCGCCTCGATCTGCCGCTCGACGTCCGCCTTGATCTTCTTGGCCAGACGGTCGCCGAAGTCCATCGGCTCCTCCTGCTCGGCCCGGAGCGGCGGGAAGCTCGCGGGCAGCCCGTCGATCACGAGCTGCGTCACCTGCTCCGGCTCGTCGATGTCCTTCAGGTGGACGGCGCCGAGCTCGCGCTTCGAGACGCCGTCGGGGAGCGCGCCCGAGACGAGCGCGGCCGTCGTCGCCGACAGGAGCACCTGACCGCCGTGGCCGGCGGCGCAGATCCGCGCCGCACGGTGCACGTCGATCCCGACGTAGCCCTCCTCCCCGACGACCGGCTCTCCCGTGTGGAGGCTCATCCGGACGCGCAGGTCTGCCCCGTCGGGCCACTCGTGCGAGGCGAGCGTCTGCTGCGCCGCGACGGCGGCCGCGACGGCGTCGCGGGCGCGCTCGAAGCAGAAGAAGAACGCGTCGCCCTGCGTGTCGATCTCCTGACCGCCACGGGCGGCGAACTCGTCGCGGATCAGGCGCCGGTGCTCCGCGAGCACCTCGGCGTACCGGTCTCCGAGCCGCTTCAGGAGCTCCGTCGAGCCGGCGATGTCCGTGAAGACGAAGGTGACCGTGCCGCCGCGGAGCACGTCAGGCGCTGAGCCTCTGCTCGTCGTCACGCTCTGCGCGGCGACGGCGCACCCGCGGGTTCGCGAGCTTCACGATCTCGAGCAGGTAGACCACGTACGCGGAGAAGGCGAGCGCGGCGAGCGCGATAGCGACGACCGCGACCGTCTCTCCGGCATGCCAGTGACCGCCCGCGCGGAACGGGATGAACCGCGTGGCGAGGGCCGCCGCCCCCAGGCTCGCCGTCCAGGCCCACATCGTCACGGCCGCGCGTCGCTGCGAGAACCCGATGTCCATGAACCGGTGGTGGAGGTGCGAGCGGTCGGGCGAGGAGATCGGTCGCCGGTACTTGAGCCGCTTCGCGACCACGAACGACGTGTCGATGATCGGGACGGCGAGGATCAAGAGCGGCAGGACGAGGACGACGGTCGACGCCGTCTTCAGCAGGCCGGCGACCGAGACCGTCGCGAGGATGAAGCCGAGCACGAGCGCCCCCGAGTCGCCCATGAAGATCCGGGCCGGGAAGAAGTTGTGCCGCAGGAACCCGATGCACGCCCCCGCGACGATCGCGGAGAGAACGGCGGCGTCGATCTTGCCGAGCGACAGCGCGAGGGTCGCGAACGTCAGGCCCGCGATCGCGCAGACGCCCGACGCGAGCCCGTCCATCCCGTCCAGGAAGTTGACCATGTTCATCACGGCCACGATCCACACGACGGTGAGCGGCATCCCGACCCACGCCGGGAGGTCGACGGCGCCCACGAACGGGAAGGTGAAGTGGTCGACCCAGACGCCGAACGCGCAGGGGATCGCGGCCGCGGCGACCTGGCCCGCGAGCTTCGGCAGAGGATCGAGCCCTCGGAAGTCGTCGACCGCGCCCACGACGCACGCCACCGCGGCGCCGAGGAGGATGCCTCGCATCTCACCGGAGAGGTCGAGGAAGGCCAGCGAGGGCACGAGGATCCCGAGGAAGATCGCCAGCCCGCCGAGCCGCGGGATCGGCCGCTTGTTGAGCCGCCTCGCGTCGGGTTGGTCGACGACGCCGAGGAGACGTGCCATGCCGCCCACCGCCGGGGTCAGGAGCACGACGATGCCGAAGGCGATCAGTGCCCCCCACAGGACTTCGGGGCTTGCACGCAGGTCCGAGAACAACGCGGCCTACTTCGTGCCGTAGAGCCGGTCGCCTGCGTCGCCGAGGCCGGGCACGATGTAGCCCTTCTCGTTGAGCGCGCGGTCGATCGCCGCGACGACGATCGAGACGTCCGGATGGTCCCGGTGGATCCGCTCGATGCCCTCGGGCGCCGCAATGAGCGCGATGAGCCGCACGGACGTCGCGCCCGCCGCCTTCACTGTCTCCACCGCAGCCGTCGTGGAGTTGCCGGTCGCGAGCATCGGGTCGAGCAGGATCACGTCGCGGTCTGCGATGTCGCCGGGCAGCTTGACGAAGTACTCCACGGCCTCGAGCGTCTCTTCGTCGCGGTACAGCCCGATGAACCCGACGCGCGCGCCGGGGATCAGCGAGAGGACGCCGTCCAGCATCCCCACTCCCGCCCGCAGGATCGGGCAGATCGCGACCTTCTTGCCCGAGATCCGGCGCGCGCTCGTCTGCTCGAGCGGCGTCTCGATCTCGACCTCTTCGTCCGCGAGGTGCTTGGTCGCCTCGTACGTGAGCAGCAGGGTGAGCTCGTTGACGAGCTGCCGGAACATCTGCGTCGTCGTCGTGACATCGCGCAGGAGCCCGAGCTTGTGCTGCACGAGGGGGTGCAGGACTTCCGTGACGCTTCGCGTCTCGGAGGTGGTGACGGGGGCGGTCTCGGACACGACGCGCACCTCTTCAGCCTTTCTCACCATCGGTGAGGAAGGTCGGGTAGCCGCGGAAGCCGGGGTAGAGCGGCCGGCGCTCGCAGAGCGTCGTCGCCCGGCCGTGGAGCTCGGCGAGGTCGGCGTCCGGTCCGAGCGCCTCGACGACGATGCGGCCGACCTCGCGGAAGTCGTCCTCGTCGAACCCGCGCATCGTCGCCGCCTGGGTCCCGACGCGCACGCCCGAGGCGATCGTCGGCGGGCGCTCGTCGAAGGGCACCGTGTTCCGGTTCGTCGTCAGGCCGACCGCGTGGAGCCGCTCCTCCGCGTCCTTGCCGGACCAGTCCGTCGACCGCAGGTCGAGCTGGAGGAGATGTGTGTCCGTGCCGCCGGCGAGGAGGTCGATGCCGCCCGCCAGCAGCGTCTCCGCGAACGCGTCGGCGTTGTCGCGGATCTGCTGCTGGTACACGCGGAAGCCGTCGGTCGCGGCGATTCTGAAGCAGGTCGCCTTTGCCGCGATCACGTGCTCGAGCGGGCCGCCCTGGAGCCCGGGGAACACCGCCCGGTCGATGGCCTGCGCGTGCTCCTCGCGGCAGAGCACGAGCCCGGCGCGAGGCCCGGCGAGCGTCTTGTGCGTCGTCGAGGTCACGACGTCGCAGTGCTCGACCGGGTTCGGGTGGAGCCCGGCTGCGACGAGACCCGCGAAGTGCGCCATGTCGCACCAGAGCAGCGCGCCGACCTCGTCCGCGACCCGGCGGAACATGGCGGTGTCGACCGTCCGAGGATACGCGGAGCCGCCGCAGATGATGATCTTCGGCCGGTGCTCGCGCGCGAGCGCGCGCACCGCGTCCTCCTCCACCACGCCGCTCTCGCGGGAGACGCCGTAGTGGACGATCGTGTAGAGGCGGCCCGAGAAGTTGACCTTGAGCCCGTGCGTCAGGTGGCCGCCGTGGTCGAGGCGCAGCGACAGCACGGTGTCGCCCGGCTCGAGCAGGCCGAGGTAGACGGCCATGTTCGCCTGCGCGCCGGCATGCGGCTGCACGTTCGCGTGCTCGGCGCGAAACAGCGCCTTCGCTCGGTCGATCGCGAGCTGCTCGATCTCGTCGACGAACTCGCAGCCGCCGTAGTAGCGGCGTCCGGGGTAGCCCTCCGCGTACTTGTTCGTGAGCACGGAGCCGACCGCTTCGAGCACCGAGGGCCACGTGAAGTTCTCCGACGCGATCAGCTCGATCTGACCGCGCTGCCTATCGGCCTCCCGGCCGATCAGCGCCGCGACTTCGGGGTCGTGCTCCGCGAGCCCCCCGGTCCGCAGACGCTCGAGGTGGTCGGCGGCGACTGCCACGGAGCGGATGCTACTCGCTGCCGCCGCGCGACAGCCCGCCGGTGTCAGGCCATCAGGAGGATCGACTGCGTGAAGTCCCGTCTCCGGTCGACGCGCGCCCGGTCGCGTCCCGGCCCGCCGAAGACGAGGTCGGCGCCGCCGCCGCGGGCGACGACGAAGTCGTTGCCCGCCCCGCCGAGGACGCGGTCCCGCCCCTCGCCCGGCACGAGGTAGTCGGCGCCGGGGCCGCCCGCGAGGACGTCGTCGCCGCCGCGGCCGACGAGGACGTCCCCTCCCCCCAGGCCGCAGATGACGTCGCGGCCACGGGTCCCCACCAGACGGTCCGGGCCGTTGGTTCCCACGATGGTGCAGTGGAGGGCCCGGCCGCGCTCGTCCCGCGGCCGCGATGCTGTCCCGAACGAAGCGGTCGCGCCGGTCGCCGTGCCGGCGCCGTTCTCCGCCACCACCCGGAAGCCGTAGCGCGTGCCGGGCTTGAGCCCGGCGAGACCGATCGAGAGCCGGCTGGGCGACGCCGACGACGCCGCGGCGACGGTGGCGCTCCGCGACACGAAGATGCCGCGCCGCATGATCTCGACCCAGACGCGGGATGCGAGGCCGTTCGTCGTCACGTCGACACCGATCCGCGCGCGCGTCAGCGAGATGCCGGAGGCGCTCGCGCGGCCGACGGTCGGCACGCCCGCGGTGCGGAAGACGACGTCTGCGCCGCGCGTCGTGCCGGCCGAGCTCCGCGCGACGAGCCGCGCGTGGTACTCGGTGCCGGGCGTCAGGCCGGCCAGCGTCTCCGAAACGGCCACCGCGCCGCGCCCCGAGCCCGCGCTCTTGACGACGGTCGAGGTGCCGTACGAGGTCGTCGGCCCGAGCTCGAACCACCAGCTCGTCGAGCGCCCGACCGGATCGACGTTGCCGGTCAGGACGACCGTGACTCCGGTGACCTGAGGCTGGCCGGTGGTGGCGAGCGGGCCGGCGCTGGTGGTGAAGGACCTCGTGTTCCCCGTGGTCGTCGCCGCGTCGCTCCGGGCGGCGAGGCGGTAGTAGTAGCGCGTCCCGGGCTGCAGGCCCGCGAGCTGGGCCTCGAGCCTCGTGGAACGGGTTCCGAAGCCGGCGTTCATGTCACCGGTCCGGCTGCCGAGCGACGTGGACGTGCCGTACTCGAACCACGCCGCGGTGCCGCGGCCGTTCGGGTTGACCGAGCCTGTCACCCGGGCGGCCGAGACGGTGATCGTGTCCGCGCCGCCGGTCGCAACCGAGGGGCCACGGTCGGTGCGGAAGGACCGGTCGGCGCCGCGGGTCGTGCCGAGGTCGTTCGCGGCGACGAGGCGGAAGTGGTACGTGACGCCCGCCCGCAGCCCGTTCAGCCGGAGCGAGAGAGGCACCGGCTCGGTGCCCGACCCCGCCGACGCGGTGTCGGTTCGCGAGCCGTACCCCGTGCTGGTCCCGTACTCGATCCACCAGCCCGTCGAGCGGCCGTTCGGGTCCACCGTCCCGCCCACGGTCGCCGAGTCCGGCCCGAGCGCCCAGGCGTTGGCCGTCACGACCGCGGGCGCGGCGCGGGTCTGGAACGTCGCGTCCGCGCCACGGCTCGTCCCGCTCGCGTTGGTCGCGACGAGCCGGTAGTGATAGGTGACGCCGGTCGTGAGACCCCTGAGCTGCTCGGTCACATCGACCTGGCCGGTCCCGTTGCCCGCGCTGCGCGCGTCGGTGCGCGTGCCGTACGAGGCCGTCGGCCCGTATTCCACGTACCAGCTCGTCGCCTCCCCGCCCGGGTCGACCTTGCCCGTGACGACGGCCGTCGTCGCCCCGACCGACGTCGCCGTTCCGGTCGTCGCGGCCGGCGGCTTCGCAAGCGCCTGCGGCACGACGACGAGCGCGAGCCCGACGACGGCGGCGGCGAGGGCACGTCCCATACGGCGAGTCTTCTCCTCCCGCGTTAGCTGCGCATCGGCTCGCGGTTAACGATCCGTAAGAGCATCGGCGGCTCGGGCGAGCGCCTCCGCGGCCGGAACGGCACCCTCTCGGATGACCCGCGGGTCGGCCCCGGTCACGTCGACGACGGTCGACGGAATCCCGGGCAGCTCGCCGCCGTCCACGACCGTGCCGACGGCCGCCACGAGCTCTGCGGGGATGTCGGTCACCCTCCTCGGGTCGGCGGCCCCGGGGAGGTTGGCGCTCGTTGCGACGAGCGCGCCAAGCGCAGCGAGCACCTCGCCCCCGGGCCCGCCGAGCGCAGGGATGCGGACCCCGATCGCTTCCGGCCGCTCGGCGTTCAACCAGGCAAAGCGGCGTGCCGGATTGGGCAGCACGAGGGTGAACGGTCCCGGGAGCAGTGCGCGTGCGACCCGCAGAGCCACGGCGGGAAGCTCGGGCACGTGCGCGAGCAGCACCTCGACCGACGCCACGAGGAGCGCCGTCGGCTGAACCGCTGCACGGCCCTTGGCCGCGTACAGCGAGTGCGCCGCGCGCTCGCTCTCCCCGTCTGCGGCGAGGCCGTACACGGTGTCCGTCGGGACGATCGCGAGCCCACCGGCGCGGAGCGTCGAGATCGCGCGCGCGACGTCGTCGTCACCGCTCACGCGGGGGCGACCGTCCTTCGACGACCCTGTCGCGCCCGGCGAGATCGGGCGTCGTGCGCACGTCGGCGAAGCCCTGCGTGTCGAGGAGCGACGCCACCGCAGCCGCAGCGCCTTCGTGCACCTCGAGGACGAGCGCGCCGCCCGGACCGAGCACGCGGGTGCCTTCCCGCACCACCGCCTCCGTGTGCCCGCGCCCGACGAGCGCGATGCCGGGCTCCCACTCCGCGACGCCCGGCGGGAGCGACGCGAGCTCCTCGGGGCGGACGTAGGGCGGGTTCGAGACCACGAGGTCCCAGCCCTCGCCGGGGAGCCCGTCGAACAGGTCGGCACGGAGCAGCTCGACGGAAAGGCCCGTACGCTCGACGTTCTCCCGCGCGAGGGCGAGCGCCTCGTCGGACACGTCGACTGCCGTCACGCGCGCGCCGGGGTGCTCGTCGGCGATCGCGAGCGCGATCGCGCCCGAGCCTGTGCCGACGTCCAGCACGCGCGGCGCCTCGCGCCCGGCGATCAGCGCCAGGCAGCGCTCGACGACCGTCTCGGTCTCGGGCCGCGGGATCAGCGCGCGGCCGTCGACGCGCAGGGTCAACCGCCGGAAGCCCCACTCGCCGAGGACGTACTGGAGCGGCTCGCCGCCGGCCCGGCGCGCGACCAGGTCCCGCGCTGTGTCGAGCTCGGCGTCGGTGAGCGGCCGGTCGAGGTGCATGTAGAGCTCGACGCGCTCCACCGCGAGCGCGTGCGCGAGCAGGCGCTCCGCGTCGAAGCGCGGCTGCTCGACGCGCTTCGCCGCGAGGTGCTCGGTCGACTTGCGGAGGACGTCCCCGATCGTCAGCACCGCCGGAGGCCGAGTGACCGTGGCGCCCTCAGACCGCCGCCTCGAGCGCACGACGCCGCTCCTCCGCCTGCAGGGCGTCGGTGAACTCCTCGAGGTCGCCGTCGAGGATCTGGTCGAGCCGGTGCACGGTGTGCTTGACCCGGTGGTCGGTGAGGCGGTTCTCCGGGAAGTTGTAGGTCCGCACCTTCTCCGCCCGCTCGCCGGTCCCGACCTGCAAGCGCCGCGCCGCGGCGACCTCCGCCTGCTGCCGCTCGCGCTCCGCCTCGTAGAGCCGCGCCCGCAGCACGCGCATCGCCTTCTGCTTGTTCTGGAGCTGCGACTTCTCGTCCTGCATCGACACGACGATCCCGGTGGGAAGGTGCGTGATCCGCACCGCGGAGTCGGTGGTGTTCACCGACTGGCCGCCGGGCCCCGTCGAGCGGTAGACGTCGATCTTGAGATCCTTGTCGTCGATCGCGATCTCCACGTCCTCCGCCTCGGGCATCACGGCGACCGTCGCAGTCGAGGTGTGGATCCGCCCCTGCGACTCGGTGGCGGGAACACGCTGCACACGGTGCGTGCCGCCCTCCCACTTGAAGACCGAGAACGCGCCGTCGCCCTTCACCGCGAAGACCGCCTCCTTGACGCCGCCGCCCTCGTTCTCGCTCGTCGAGAGGAGCTCGGTCCGGTAGCCGCGCCGCTCCGCGTAGCGCTGGAGCATGCGCGTCACCTCGCCCGCCCAGAGCGCCGCCTCGTCTCCGCCGACGCCCTGGCGGACCTCGACGATGACGTCCTTCGCGTCCGCCGGGTCGCGCGCGACGAGCGCGAGCTTGAGCTCGTCCTCGAGGCGCCGGACGTCGTCCTCGAGCTCCCCCGCCATCGCCGCCAGCTCCGGATCTTGCTTGGCGTCCGCGAGGTCGGCCGCCGCCCGACGCCACTCGCGGGCGGCCCGCACGACCGGATCGAGCTCCTTCAGGCGCCGCCCAAGCTCCGCGGCCTCGCGGTGGTCGGCGTAGACGGCAGGATCGGCCAGCCGGTCCTGCAACTCGGAGTGAGAGCGCTCGAGGTCGTCGGCCAGCTGGTCGAGGGTCGCCATGCCGCGATTGTAGGAGCGGGTGGGTGCTACGCCAGCTTCGCGTCGAGCGTCACCTGCGGGATGCCCGCGAGCGCCTTCGACACGGGACAGTTCGCCTTTGCGCCCTCGGCCTGCTCGAGGAAGCCCGCCTGGTCGATCCCGGGGACGCCGCCGACGACGATGATCGCGCCTTTCGTGATCCCCTCGCCCGGCTGGAACGTAACCGTGACGGAGGTCTCGAGCCGCTCGGGCGGCGTCCCCGCGCCGGCGAGCGCGTGGGACAGCGCCATCGAGTAGCAGGATGCCCACGCCGCGGCGATCAGCTCCTCGGGGCTCGTCCGCCCGTCGGGCGCCTCGGCGCGCGAGGCCCAGGTCACGTCGAGGGGGCCGAAGGCCCCGCTGTCGACGCCCTCGATCCGTCCGCTGCCGTCCATGAGCGAGCCCGCCCACGTCACCTTCGCCGTGCGATCCGTCGCCATGCCGTTGCCTCCTTCGTCAGCCTTCGAGTGTCGCGGTCAGGTCGATCTCGACGCCTGCGTTGCGCAGGAGCGTGGAGAAGGGACAGCCGCGGTCGGCCTCTGCGGCGGCGGCGGCGAGCCCGTCGGCGTCGAGATCGGGCACGCTCGCCCGCGCGACGAGCGCCGAGTGGACGATCTGGTGACCCTTCCCCTCGACCTCGTCCATGGTGATCGTGCAGCGCACGTCGAGCCGCTCCGGCGGCGTCCCGGCGCCGGTGAGCTCGCCCGCGAGCGACATGGTGAAGCACCCGCCGTGCGCGGCCGCGAGGAGCTCCTCGGGGCTCGTCCTGCCGTCCGCGTCGCCGACGCGGGACGCGAGCGAGTAGGCAAGGCCGATGAACGCCCCGGACGTTGCTGCCGTCAGCGCGCCGTGACCGCGGGCGAGGTTGCCCTCCCAGGCGACGTCTGCCTCGCGCACGATCCTCGGCATGGGCTACGCCATCACCTCGACACGGGCGTCGGTCGCCATCTGGGCCGGCGTCTCGCCGGCCTCGCGTCGGCGGACCTCCTCGATCGCGCGGATCGAGACCTCGACCTGGTCGAGCGTGGGCTCGCGCGTCGTGAGCCGCTGCAGCCACAGGCCCGGTGCCAGCAGCGTCATCAGGACGCGGTTGTCCTGGTGCTTCCCTGCGTACCGGATGAGCTCGTAGGCGAGACCCGCGATGAGCGGCAGCAGGAGGATCCGGCTCACGATCAGCCAGTACCAGACCGGCCTGCCGACAAGCGCGAAGACGAAGATGCCGATCACCATCACCCATAGCAAGAAAGCTGTTCCGCAACGAGGATGGATCAGACTGAACTTCTGCACTCGCTCCGGCGTCAGTTCCGAGCCCCCCTCGAGCGCGTTGATCGTCTTGTGCTCGGCGCCGTGGTACTGGAATACGCGCCTGAGGTCCGGCAGCAGCCCGATCAGCCCGATGTAGGCGACGAACACCGTGACGCGGATCAGGCCCTCGACGATCACGAACCACGTCGTGCCCTCGATCGGCAGCCAGTTCGTGAGGAGCGCCGGTCCGACCTTGAAGAGCATCAGCGCGAACCCGATCGCGATGGCGAACGAGAAGATGATCTGTCCGCGCGTGATCTCGGTGACGACGTTGCCTTCCTCGTCCTCCTCGTGCGCGGCCACGTTCGCGGAGATCGCGAGCGCGCGGAACCCGATCGCCAGCGACTCGCCGAGCGCGATCACCCCGCGGATCACCGGGAGCCGCCAGATGCGGTGGCGCTTCATCGGCGAGGAGACGTCGCGGACGACCTCCTCGATGCCGCCCTCGGGCGTCCGCACGGCGACCGCCCAGCAGGACGGGCCGCGCATCATCACGCCCTCGAGCACGGCCTGACCGCCGTACGACACGCTCACGTCGGCACCGTATCGCGCATCAGCGGGATGCCGCGGGGCCGCTACGCCGACTTCGCGGCTGCGGCCTTCTCGAGCCGGCGCTGGAAGCGCTCGACCCGGCCACCCGAGTCCATCAGCTTCTGCTTGCCGGTATAGAAGGGATGGCAGGCGGAGCACACCTCGACGTGGAGCTCGGGCTTCGTCGAGCGGGTGGTGAACTCGTTGCCGCACGAGCACGTGACGTGCGCGACGACGTACTCGGGATGTATGTCCGCCTTCATCGACCGGCCAGGATACCAGAGGCGATTTCGGGCCCGACGTTGCCCCCGGAGACGACGACGACGATCGAGTCGCCCTCCACGGCACCCGCCAGAACGGCAGCCACCCCAGCCGCGGCGGCGGGCTCGCACGCGAGCTTGGCGTCGGCGTAGATCCGGCGCATCCCCTCCTCGATCTGCATGTCCGAGACGGTCACGACCTGGACGCCGGCAGCCGCGCACACCTCGAGCGCGCGGGTGCCGGCGAACGGCGCGTCGAGGCCGCTCGCGATCGTCTCGGGCGCGACCGGAACCGGCTCGCCGGCTTCGAGGCCCTGCAGCAGGGCCGCCGAGCCCTCGGGCTCGACGCCGACGATGCGGACGCCACGCGGCGCGACGGCGGCGGCGATCCCGGCCACGAGCCCCCCGCCGCCGACGGGCACCACGACGACGTCGGCACGGGGAGCGTCCTCGAGGATCTCGAGGCCTACGGTGCCCTGGCCCGCAATCACGAGCGGGTCGTCGAACGGATGCACGAGCGTGGCCCCGCTTCGCTCCAGGTGCTCCTCGAGGCGGGCGAACGCCCCGGAGGGCTCGTCGGCCTCCCTGTCGATGCGGGCGCCGAGCGCCCGGGCCCGCTCGAGCTTGAAGGTACTTGCGCTCGACCACGAGAACACGACCGCGTCGAGCCCTTCGCCCGCCGCTCCCCACGCCAGCGCGATCGCGTGGTTGCCGGCGGATGCGCCCGCGACGCCGCGCTCCCGCTCGCCCGCGCTCATCGCCGCGAGCCGGTTGGTGACACCGCGCGCCTTGAACGATCCCCCGTGCTGGAAGAGCTCGGCCTTGAGCGCGAGCCCCGGCGCGAGCCAGGAGCCGTCGAGCAGTGGGGTACGGCGCACGCGCCCGCGGATCGTCTCGGCGGCCCGGACGACATCGTCGCGCGTCACCGGAACGGCGCCCACCGGGGGCATGCTACGTCGGGCGCACGTTCGGGGGGTCGATCCGTCGCCACCGGACCCGCAGAATGCGCGCGGTGACCTCCGCCCCCCTCCCCGCAGCTCCCCGTCGCCCCGTCCGCCTCGTCGTCACGGACGACCTCGCGCGCCGCCGGATCACGGTGCTCTTCCGCCTCGTCCTCGCGCTGCCCCATCTCGTGTGGCTCACGCTCTTCGGCATGGCGGCGCTCACGCTCACCTTCGTCGTGTGGCTCGCCGTGCTGTTCGAGCGACGTGCTCCCGGGACGCTGCACCGCTTCCTCGCGTCGTACGTCCGGTACACGGTCCACCTCACCGCGTACCTCACGCTCGCGGCGTCCCCGTATCCGAGCTTCACGGGGTCCGTGTCCTACCCGGTAGACGTCGAGATCGACCCGCCCACACGCCAGGGCAGGCTCGGCGCCGGCTTCCGGCTCTTCCTCGCCCTCCCCGCGCTGCTGCTCTCGTCGACCCTCGGCGGGTCGGCCGCCCTCGGCGGCTGGTCTGGCGTCGCGCTACTCAGCGGCACCGGCGGCCTCGCCGTCGTCGTCGGCCTGCTCGGATGGTTCGCCTCGCTCGTACGTGGGCGGATGCCGCGTGGCATGCGCGACGCCGCGGCGTACGCGATCGGCTACGGCGCCGAGGCCGCCGCCTACGCGCTGCTCCTCACCGACCGCTATCCGCTCGCGACACCGGGACGCGTCGAGCCGGCACCCGAGCTGCCGGCGCATCCCATTGCGATCGACGTCCGGGACGACCTCGGCAGGCCCCGCCTGCTCGTGGCGTTCCGGTTCTTGCTGATCATTCCGCACCTCCTCTGGCTGACGCTGTGGGGGGCCGCTGTTGTGCTCGCTGCGCTCCTCGCGTGGGTCATCGCGCTCGTCCTCGGCCGCGTGCCGCGATTTCTGCACCGCTTCCTTGCCGCCTTCGTGCGTGCGACGACCCACGTCTGGGCGTTTCTCTACGTCGTCGGGCGGCCGTTTCCCGGGTTCGTCGGCCGGGAGGGCAGCTACCCCATCGACCTCACGATCGCACCACCGGCACGCCAGCGCCGCCTCGGCGTGCTGGCGCGCCTGGTGCTCGCGCTACCGGCTCTCCTCCTCTCCTTCGCCTACAGCGGCGTGCTGACCGTCGTCGGCGTCATGGGCTGGCTCGCCGCACTGGTGACCGGCCGGATGCCGGCCGGGCTCCGCGACCTCGGCGCCGCCTCCCTCCGCTACCAGGGCCAGGTGCTGGGGTACCTCCTTCTCCTGACGTCGCAATACCCCGACTCGTCGCCCGTCCTGCGCGGCCGCCCGCCCGAGCCCGTCCCGCTCCTCCTCCCCGCCCCCCTTCCGGCCGAGGTCGTCCCCTGAGCGCTGCCGTCGCGGGTCGGGCGGGTCTCTACGCGCTCCTCGCCGGCGGCTGGGTCATTGCGGCGTGGCTCCTCGCCGGCAGCGTGGTGCCGGACGACCTCGCCCTGCCAAAGGTGAACGTCGACGCAACCTTCGGCGCCGAACTCGTGGCGAGGGCAGAGCGATACGAGCGCTTCCTCTACCTCGACTGGGCGCTCGCTCAGATCGCGGCTCTGCTGACGCTCTTCGTGTACGCGAAGCGTGGTACGCGGTTCATCCGCGAGTCTGCGGCGGGACCGATTGGGACCGGGATGCTCCTCGGGATGGTCGGGCTCGCAATCGTCTGGCTCACGCAGCTCCCGTTCTCGCTAGCGGCGCTCTGGTGGGATCGCCGCCACGGCGTCTCCGAGATCGGGTACTTCGAGGCGGTCTTCGGCGGGTGGCTCCAGCTCGGCGGCACCTTCGTCGCCGCCTGCGTCGCGCTCCTCGTCGTCATGGCGCTCGCCCGCTGGCTCGGATCCTGGTGGTGGATCCCCGGCGCCGGCGTGTTCGCAGTCATCGCGGCGCTGCTGATCTTCGTCAGCCCGTACCTGACCGAGGGCCTCGAGCCGGCAAAGGATCCACGGCTCCAGCGGACGTACGAGCGGTACGAGAAGGCGCAAGACGTGGACGGAATCCCGCTGAGGATCGAGAAGGTGAGCGGCGACACGAGCCAGGCCAACGCCTACGCGTTCGGGATGGGGCCGTCGTCACGGATCGTGCTCTGGGACACGCTCCTCGACGGCCGCTTCTCGACCCGCGAGGTCGACGTGGTCCTGGCACACGAGCTGGCGCATCACTCGAGCAACCACATCCCCGAGGCGATCGGCTGGTTCGCGCTGTTCGCCCTGCCCGGCGCGTTCGTCCTGATGCTCGCCACGCGACGGCGCGGCGGGATGGGCGAGCCGGCCGCGGTGCCACTCGCGCTGCTCGTCTCGGCGATCTTCTCGCTCGTCGTGCTGCCCGGGCAGAACCTCGTCAGCCGCGGCATGGAGGCGGAGGCCGACTGGAAGGCGCTGCAGACGACCCAGGACCCCGCCGCTGCCCGCGGGCTGTTCGAGGAGTTCGCGACGACCTCGCTCGGCGACCCGAGCCCACCGACGTGGGCGTACCTGATGCTCCAGACCCACCCCACCCTCGCGCAACGCGTTGCGATGGCGGACGCCTGGCAGGCCCGGCGCCGCCGGTAGGGCCCGAGTCAGACCCGGTCGGCGATCACGCGGGCGATCGCGAGCGACGACGTCGCGCCCGGAGACGGGGCGTTGCGGACGTGGACGACGCCGTCCGTCTCGTGGAAGACGAAGTCGTCCAACAGGGTTCCGTCCACCGCAAGGGCCTGCGCGCGGATGCCGGACGGCCCGGGAAGAACGTCTGCGACCTCCAGCTCGGGCAGGAGTTTCCGGGCGGAGCCGACGAAGCGCCGCGTCGAGAGGTCACGCGCCATCTCTCCGACGCCCATGCGCCAGTGGCCCCGCGCGAGGCGGCGGAAGCCCGGCGCGCGGAGCGCATCCCGAACGTCGCGCAGGGAGACGTCGCGCCTCCGGTAGCCCTCGCGAGCGAGCGCGGGCACGGCGTTCGGGCCGAGCCAGACGTCGCCGTCCGGCCGGACCGTCGTGTGGATCCCGAGGAACGGGAACGCCGGGTCCGGCACCGGGTAGACGAGCCCGCGGACGAGATGACGCCGCTCGGGCCGAAGCCGCAGGTAGTCGCCCCGGAACGGCACGATCCGCGGCTCCACCGGGGCGTCCGACAGTGCGGCGAGCCGGTCGGCGTGGACGCCCCCACACACGACGACGCGTGCGGCCTCGACCGTCCCGGCACTCGTCTCCACGAACGCGATCCCGCCTCGCCGGGAGAGACCGACGACCTCGCGCCCGAGCAGGAGCTCACCGCCCGCGGCCCGAACGTCGTCGGCGTACGCCGCCGCCACGCGTCCGAAATCGACCACCGCGGTCTCGGGCGAGTGCAGCGCGCGGACACCGGCGACGTGAGGCTCCAGCTCGCGCAGCCGCTCGGGGCCGATCAGGTCGACACCCGGGACGCCGTTCGCGAGCGACCGGCGATGGAGCTCCTCGAGACGGGGGAGCTCGGCGGCGTCGGTCGCGACGACGACCTTCCCGCAGCGCAGGACCGGGATCCCGCGCTCGTCGCAGTACGCGAGCAGGGCCGCCGCGCCCTCGACGCAGAGCTGCGCCTTGAGCGAACCGGGGGCGTAGTAGACGCCGCGATGGACGACACCACTGGAATGGCTCGTCTGGTGCGCGCCGGGCGAGACCTCCTTGTCGAGGACGGCGACGCGGGCCTCCGGGCGCCGATGCTGAAGCTCGCGCGCCGTCGCGAGACCGATGATCCCGGCGCCGACGACGACCACGTCGAACTGCGGAGTGGCCATCGGCCGTCAGGTGAGCGTGTACTCGGGCCCGGAGCCGCCCTCGGGCGGCGTCAGCCGCCCGCCCTTGGCACTGATCGCCCCACACTGGACGCAGTTCGACGGGTTCACCACCACCTGCACGGTCCCGTCGCCGTCCGCCTCGCCGACCTCGTACACGTGCGCCGGGCACATCCACTGCCACATCTCTGCGACATCACGGGGGACCTCCGTCTGCACTCGGATATGGCTCGGCTGGTCGTCCCTCGTCCGGTTCCCCGAGGCGAACACGGAGGAGAGCTTGTCGAAGGTCAGTGTCCCGTCCGGCGCCGGATAGCGAGCCGCGCGCCCCGTCCGCAGGAGCGCGGCGTCGGCGTTCGGATGGGTCGCGAGCTCCTTCGGCGGCAGCTTCCCCTTCGTCACCGTCATCGCGCTCGCGAGCGCGCCGCCGACAAAGAAGCCCTTGTCGAAGGCCTGGCGCATGTTCTTCACCTCGGCGAGCTCCTTCCACAGGTAGCTCGCGCGCACCGACTCGTCGTAGGAGTCCAGCGCGCCCGGTCGCCCTGCGACCTCGCCGCGCCCGAGCGCCGCGAACGCGGCTTCGGCAGCGAGCCTCCCGGACTCGACGGCGTAGTGGACTCCCTTGAGCCGGGGCACATTGACGAGTCCCGCGCTCTCCCCGACGAGCAGCAGCCCGGGCGCGTTCAGCCGGGAGGGGACCGAGTTGAGCCCCCCTTCCGTGATCGTCTTCGCGCCCCAGGCGACACGCTCGCCGCCGTGCAGGATCTTGCGGACGAGACGGTGCGTCTTGAACTCCTGCAGGAGGTCGTGTGCCGACAGCTCGACGTCTGCGTACTCGAGGCCGACGACGAACCCGAGCGAGACGTGCTCGTCGCCCATCGGGTAGATCCATGAGCCGCCGAACTCCCCGTAGCGGGCGCGCTTGCGGAGCGGCCAGCCCATCGTGTGCACGATCTTGTGGAGCGGCCGCGCGACCTTCCAGACCTCCTTCACCCCGAGCGCCCAGATCTGGGGGTTCTTCCCCTGGAGGCCGAAGTGGTCGACCGCCGCCGTCGTGAGATGCCCTGCGGTGCCCTCGGCGAGAACGGTCACCTTTGCCGTCACGTCGACCCCGGGCTCGAAGTTCGAGAGCGGCTCGCCGTCCTTGCCGCGCCCCTTGTCACCCGTCCTCGCGCCGACCACGCGGCCGTGGTCGAGAAGGAGCTTCTGCCCGGCCGTCTCGGGGAGGATCATCGCGCCGCCGGCTTCGGCCTGCTCCGCGAGGAAGCGTCCGAGCTCGGAGATCGAGACGATCCAGTTGCCGTGGTTCATCATCGTCGGCGGCGGCGGGATCCGGAGCGCTGCGCCCTTCGTCAGCAGGTAGACCGCCTCCCCGTGCACGGGGCCGTAGGTCGGCATCTGCTCGATCGGGATCCTCCCGGCGAAGAGCCTGCGGATCGCGCGCGGGTTCATCACCGCCCCGGAGAGGAGGTGCGAGCCCGGCTGCTTGCCCTTCTCGAGCACCGCGACCGGCACGTCGCCGAGCTGCTCCCTGACGTCCGGGTGCTCCTCGAGCAGCTGACCGAGCCGGACCGCGCAGGCGAGGCCTCCGGGGCCTGCGCCGACGATCAGGATCCCGACGTCGATGCGCTCGTCCGGCGCGTCGGTCGGTGCGGCGAGTGCCTCCGCGCTCGTGAAGGGCGGCGGGTAGTCGGCCGGACGGACGCCGCTCATCGGCGGGTTACGTGCGCGCCCGCAGGAGCTCGGTGAGCTTCGGGGCGATCTGGGTCAGGTCGCCCACGACGCCGACGTCGGCGAAGTCGAAGATCGGCGCGTTCGGGTCCTTGTTGATCGCGACGATCGTCCCCGAGCCCTGCATCCCGACCTTGTGCTGGATCGCGCCGGAGATGCCGAGCGCGATGTAGAGCTTCGGCGAGACGGTCTTGCCCGTCTGGCCGACCTGCGCCGAGTACGGGTACCAGCCGGCGTCGACGACCGCGCGGGTCGCAGCCACGGCGCCGCCGAGGGCGGCGGCGAGCTCCTCGCAGATCGAGAACCCTTCGGGCCCACCGAGCCCGCGACCTCCGGCGACGATCACGTCCGCCTCCTCGATCGCCGGCCCGGTCGACTCCTCCTGGAGGTGGTCGACGAGCGTCGCCAGGGTCGAGAAGTCCTGGAACGTCGCGGCGACGTCCTTCACATCGGCCGTCCCGCCCCTCTCGACCGGGTCGAAGGTGCCGGAGCGGACGAGCGCGAGCCGCGGCGTCGTCGTCCAGCCGACGTCGACCAGGACGGTGTCCCCGAGCGCCGGTCGCACGCCCACGAGCTCGTCGCCGTCGAGCCGCAGGTCGGTGAGGTCCCAGTTGAGCCCCGCCCCGAGGCGCGCCGCGAGGCCGGCTGCGACGTCGGCTGCGAGCACCGAGGCCGGGAAGAAGACGTTGTCCGCCCGAGACTCGCGGACGACGGCCTCCAGGGCGTCGACGCGCGGCTGCGGCAGGGGCGAAGCGAGCGCAGCGTCGTCGACGACGTAGACGGTCGAGGCGCCGAATGCGCCCGCCTTCGCGGCGACGTCGCGCACGCCGCTACCGAGCACGACCCCTGCGACGTCGCCGAGGGAAGCGGCCTTGGCGAGCACACCGAGGCCGCCCTTCGTCAGGTCGCCGTCGTGGGTCTCGAGGTAGACGAGCGTGCCGGCCATCAGACGAGCCTCTTCTCCGCGAGGTACTCGACGATCCTCTCCGCGGCGCTCCCGTCGTCCTCGATCCGCACCTGGTCGCTCTTGGCCGGCGGGGGCGCCACGCCGCGCACGACAGTCCGCGAGCCTGCTTCACCGACCGCGTCGGCGTCGACCCCGATGTCGGCGAGCGAGACGACCTCCTGCGGCTTCGACTTCGCCCCCATGATCCCCTTGAGCGAGGGGTAGCGCGGCTCGTTGATCGCGTCCGACACGGCAACGAGGGCCGGCAGCGGCGCCGAGATCACGTCGTAGCCGAACTCCGTCTGCCGCTTGCCGGTGAGGCTGCCGCCGTCGATCGTGAGCTCGGCGACCTGCGAGACCATCGGTCGCCGCAGCCGGTCCGCGACGGCCGCCCAGAGCACGGCGCCGTCGGCGTCGCTCGACTGCTGCCCGAAGAGCACGAGCTCCGGCTCCTCCCGCTCGAGCGCTTTCGCGAGCGCGTGGCTCGTCGCGAGAAGATCCGAGCCGGCTGCCGCCTCGTCGGAGACGAGCACGGCGCGGTCGGCGCCCATCGCGAGCGCCTTGCGGAGCGAGTCCATCGCCTTCTCCGGCCCGAGCGAGACCACCACGACCTCGCCGCCCTGCGCCTCCTTGAGTCGAAGTGCCTCCTCGACGGCATTGACGTCCGTCGCGTTGAGCGCGCCCTCCCCAGAGCGGTCGAGACGGTGCGTCCCCGCGTCGAGCCGCTTGTGGACGGTGGCGTCCGGGACCTGCTTGACGCAGACGGCGATCTTCACGCGGCTGACTCTAGCGAGGGGGGTCGGGACGTGTTCCAGGGTCTGTCCGCCCCCGTCATCCCGCGCGTTCATGCGGCTGCAGCCGGTCGAGTCGGTCCCATCCGTCTGGTAGTGTCCCGCCCTTCGCGCGGCGCACCGGAGCCATGACTCGCCACCGGACGACAGCACGAGGGGTCTCTCTCCTCATCCTCACCGCCCTTTTGTGCGCGGTTGTCGTCGGCTCCCTCGAGGCCGCGCCGAAACCGGGCCTGATCGACGGCAAGGCGATCGTGTTCCCGCTGATCGGGGACTACCCGTACACCATGAACTTCGGCGATCCGCGCGTGAACGGGAGCCACCAGGGCATCGACATCGAGCGCGTCCCGTGGCGGACGCCCGTCGTCGCGGCCGAGGCCGGGAAGATCAAGTGGTGGACGACGTCCGCGCGCGCCGGCTGCATGCTCTATCTCTACGGGAAGAGTGGCACCACCTACCTCTACATCCACCTCAACAACGATTTGACGGAGAAGTCCGAGGACACAGGCGGGTGCAAGCTCGGGGTCGCCTACGCCGTTGCCGACGGCGCGAAGGTGACGGCCGGCGAGCAGATCGGCTACCTCGGCGACTCCGGCGACGCCGAGGGGAATCACCACCTGCACTTCGAGGTTCACCCCGACGACGGCGCGGCCGTGAACCCGTACCCGTACCTGAACGCCGCGGAGCGCCTGCTCTTCCCCGGCCGGCTCGGGACGACGTTCTCGCTCGGCCTGCGCGGCACACCCGTGGCCGCAGGCGCGGGGTCGCTGGAGCTTCGCGTCACCGCAGTTCGCTGGTGGCCGGGCGGCAGGTGGACCCCGGTTGTCGGCGAGCGCGGCGTCACCCTCTCGATGGCGCCTGACGCGGTGGTCGACTCGTCCCTCGCGGAGGCGCTGGCCAGCGCCGACCGCCGCGTCCTGCAGGCACGGACCGCGTCGCAGGTCGTGACGGCGTACACGGCGAAGGCCGACGTCACGGCGGCGTCGCTCCGCGGGGAGCCTGGCGAGCTCGTGGCCGCACGGGTGACGCGCCCGGGCGGCACGGCCGTCGCGACCGGGCCCGTGGCGCCCGACGACGCGCCCGCACCCGCGCCGATGGAGACCGAAGGCCTCCGCCCTGGGATCTAGAGGTTTGCGGCCGGCCTACGCCGGTGCTAGCGCGCTCCGCAGGAAGTCGACGATCGCCCCCGTCGGCGCGCCGGGCGTGAAGACCTCCGCGACGCCGAGGCGCTTGAGCTCGTCGGCGTCCTCGGCGGGGATCGTGCCGCCGACGACGACGAGCACGTCGTCGGCGTCGTTCGCGCGGAGTCCCTCTACGATCCGCGGCACCAGCGTCATGTGCGCCCCCGAGAGAATGGAGATGCCCACCGCGTCCGCGTCCTCCTGGATCGCGGTCTCGACGATCTGCTCCGGCGTCTGGTGGAGGCCGGTGTAGATGACCTCCATGCCAGCATCCCGCAGCGACCGCGCGATGATCTTCGCCCCCCGGTCGTGGCCGTCGAGCCCTGGCTTGGCGATCACGACCCGAATCGTCCGCTCCACGCGGTCAGTATAGGAACGTGCGTCTGATCGTCATCGGGTCGTCCCCGGCCTGGCCGAACGCGGGTGGCGCCCACTCCGGGTACGTCGTCGAGGCCGACGGCCGGCGGCTGCTCCTCGACTGCGGGCCGGGCGTACTCGGACGCCTGCGGGAGGCGGAGGCATGGCCTGCGGTCGACGCCATCGCGATCACTCACTTCCACCTCGACCACTGGGGCGACCTGGTGCCGTGGGTCTGGGGCAGCTTCTACCGCCGCGGCCACGACGACCGGCGGCCCGAGCTCTGGGTCTACCGGGGCGGCCGCTTGTTTCTCGAGGAGCTCGGCTCGCGGCTGGGCTTCCCGGACATGTTCGAGCGAACATTCGTCCTCCACGAGTACGACGGCGAGCACTCGTTCTCGACGGCCGCCGGCATCGACGTGCTGCCGGTCCGCCTTCCCCACTACCGCCTCGAGACGTACGGGTTCCGCGTGACGAACGGCGAGGCGACGCTCGCGTACACCGGCGACACCGGCCCGAGCGACCGAATCGCAGAGCTCGCCCGCGACGTCGACCTCTTCGTCTGCGAGGCGACGCTCGAGACCGGCGAGGCCGACGGCGAGCCGCGCGGCCACCTGAGCGCCGAGGAGGCGCTCGATGCATACGCCGCCTCGGGCGCGCGGCGGCTGCTGCTCACCCACCGCCCGTCGGAGCTCGACCCGCCCGACGGCGTCGAGCTCGCCTACGACGGCATGGAGCTCGAGGTCTGACTACACATCGCGTGCTATTTTGTGCAGGTGGGCGGCGAGGCGCACCGGATCAACGTTTCACTCGACCACAAGCACGCCGCCAAGCTGCGGGCGCTTGCCGAGCGGACACATCTCAACGAGGGCACGTTGGCTCGCTCCCTGCTCTCCAGTGCGCTCGACGACGCCGATCCCGACGCGCGCGACGTCACCGAACTGCTCGACGCGATACCGGGTGCGCTCGAGCGCGCACGTCTCGGCCGCGAACAAGCGGCGGCTGGACTCGGCATCCCGCTCGACGAACTCTGACGATGGCCCGCGTCGTCGTCACGCCCGCAGCGCGGGACGACCTCGCGCGACTTATCCGCACACACAGCCTCCCTTCGGACACCACCTCGCGGCTTGCCCGGTCTCTTCTGCCGCTGGCTCAGTTCCCGCTGCTCGGCGCCGGTCTCGAAGGACGGTGGGAGGGCTTCCGCTTCGTCCTCGGCCCGTGGCGGTGGATGATCGTCGTCTACGTCGTCGACGATGCCGGTGCTGAGGTCTCGATCGTGACGATCCAGGATGCGCGCTCGGGCCGTTCGCCGACGGCGTCTCGCTAGAACACCGGCTGCTCGCGCCAGGTGCCCCAGACGCGGCGCCAGGCGTCGCACACCTCGCCGAGGGTCACGCCGTCGCGGACGGCGTCGACGATGACCGGCATCAGGTTCCGGTCGTCGACCGAGGCCGCCTCCGACAGCTTTGCAATCCGCCGCTCCACGGTCGCGGAATCGCGCCGCGCCTTGAATGCCCGGAGCCGCTCGATCTGGCGGCGCTCGACGTCGGGGTCGATGCGGAGGATCTGGAGCTCCTCCTCCCCTTCCGTGCGGAAGCGGTTGACGCCGACGATCACCCGTTCGTCGGCCTCGACCTCCTGCTGGTAGCGAAAGGCGGCGTCGGCGATCTCGCGCTGCGGCATGTTCTCCTCGATCGCGGCGACCATGCCGCCGAGCTCGTCGATCCGACGGAACAGCTCGTAGGCGTCCGCCTCGAGCCGGTTCGTCAGCGCCTCGACGTGATACGAGCCGCCGAGCGGGTCGATCGTGTTGACGACGCCGGTCTCGTGCGCGATCACCTGCTGGGTTCGCAGCGCGAGCCGCACCGCGTCCTCCGTCGGCAGCGCGAGCGCCTCGTCGTAGGAGTTCGTGTGGAGCGACTGCGTCCCGCCGAGCACCGCGGCGAGCGCCTCGATCGCGGTGCGAGCGACGTTCACGAGCGGCTGCTGCCACGTCAGCGACACGCCGGCCGTCTGCGTGTGGAACCGCATCAGCAGTGAGCGCTCGTCCCGTGCCCCGTACCGATCACGCAGCTCGCGCGCCCAGATCCGCCGCGCCGCCCGGTACTTCGCGATCTCCTCGAAGAAGTCCAGGTGCGCGTTGAAGAAGAACGACAGCCGGGGCGCGAACGCGTCGATGTCGAGACCACGCTCGAGCGCCCACTCGACGTACGTGAACCCGTTCTTGAGCGTGAACGCGAGCTCCTGCGCCGCCGTCGAGCCCGCCTCGCGGATGTGATACCCGGAGATCGAGATCGGATGCCAGAGGGGCATCTCCGCCGCGCAGAACTCGACCATGTCCGTCACCAGCCGCATCGACGGCCCCGGCGGGAAGATGAACTCCTTCTGCGCGATGTACTCCTTGAGGATGTCCGTCTGGATCGTCCCTCGCAGCCGCTCGCGCGGGACGCCCTGCTCCTCCCCGACGACGAGGTACATCGCAAGCGCGATCGCCGCCGACGAGTTGATCGTCATCGACGTCGACACCCCGTCGAGCGCGATGTCCGAGAACAGCACCCGCATGTCCTCGAGCGACGCCATCGCCACACCCTCGCGACCGACCTCGCCGACCGCACGGGGCGAGTCGGAGTCGAGCCCCATCAGCGCCGGCATGTCGAACGCGCACGAGAGCCCCGTCTGGCCGTGGTCGAGCAGGTACCGGAACCGCTCGTTCGTCTCCGCCGCCGTCCCGAACCCCGCGAACTGCCGCATCGTCCACAGCCGGCCCCGGTACATCGACGGGTACACCCCGCGCGTGAACGGAAACGAGCCCGGGAACCCGAGGTCACGCTCGTAGTCGACCCCGGCCGTCTCCGGCGTGGCGAGCGGCTCCACGTCGGCGCCCGAGATCGACGTGAACGCCTCGCCCTCTCGCAGCGGGGACGACTCGTAGCGAGCACGCCACGCGTCGAGACCCGTCCTCCGTCGCTCCCCGACCCGGGCCATGTGGCGGATGCTACCCCCGCCTCCCTCCATCGATCGCTGGATCGAGGGATGACCCCTCGTTTCGGGGACGCCGATCGAGGGATATGTGAAGACCTTGGGGGCCTTGGCGGCGACGGCACTCGCGACGGTCGTCGTGACGTGGGCGGCACCATTCCAGACGAGCGCGTCAGCGAGCGCGTCTGCCTGCGGCTCGGGTGCGAACGGCTCGCCGGGCTACGCCTACGCGGGCTTCCAGGCGAAGGGCGCCTCGAGCGGCGTTCGCGCAACAGTCGCGGCGCTGCGCGCGCCGTCGGTTCAGGCCGGCCACGCGGCCGCCTGGATCGGCCTCGGCGGCAAGAGCGCCGGCCCCGCCGGCGAGACGATGTGGCTCCAGACCGGGATCGCCGCGTTGCCGAACACGCCGCCGATGGTCTACGCCGAGATCACGCGGCCCGGCGGCGATCCCGTCTTCCTCCCACTCCTCGAGAACGTCCAGGTCGGCGATCGCCACCGGCTCGCCGTGCTCGAGATGAACCGTCGGCCCGGAGTCTGGCGGGTCTGGGTCGACGGCAAGCCCGCGACCGATCCGATCGTGCTCGCCGGCTCGCACGGGATCTGGAAGCCGATCGCGACGGCCGAGTCGTGGAACGGCGGCGTGGCGACCTGCAATGGCTTCGGGTTCCGCTTCGAGCGCGTCGGCGTCGCACGGGCTCTCGGCGGCTCGTGGCGGACGTTCCAGCCGGGCTTCACGTTCCAGGACCGCGGCTACCGTGTCCGCCAGCTCCGCCCGACCCCCGGCGGCCAGCGGACGCTCAGCTCGGATCCGATCCAGGCCTACGCGTTCGACGCCGCATCGGCGGCGTAGCCGGCCCGCCGCGAGCTACGCGGCGACGATCTTGACCGGCGTGCCGACCTGCACGAGCTTGCGCAGCGCGAGGACGTCGCTGTTGCGCAGCCGCACGCAACCGTGCGACACGGCCTGCCCGATCAGCCACGGCGTGTTCGTCCCGTGGACGCCCACGACGCCGCCGCCCGGCCAGTCGGAGAGCTTCGAGTAGCCGCTCGTCTCGAATGCGAACGCGCCGAGGATCGGATACCTGCTCGGCACGAAGCGGGACTGGACGAAGAACAGCCCGATCGGCGTCTCCATCCCGCGCGCCCCGACTGCGACCGGCCCCGTCCGGCGGAGCACGCCGTCGACGTAGAGCTCGAACTTCCGGGCGCCGCGGTAGATGACGAGCCACCGGTCGACGGGCTTCACGTCGGCCGCAGCCGCGGGGATCCAGCCGGTGCGCCCGTTCGGCCGGCCCGGAACCGAGATGCGGTACCACGTCGCCGTTCCCGTCGAGCTCCGGCGCTCGTCGAGCACCAGCACCGTGCGCGGGTGGAAGTCGGGACGAAACTGTGCAAGCGTCGCGACGACGCCGGCGTCGCGTCGCGGTGCGCTCCGCACCGCGACCTTCGCCCAGGCGATCGGCCCCGAGCCGACCACACGGACGCTCGCGAGCGCCGACAGCGGCGCCTTGCCACCCGCGTCCCCTGCACCCGCAGTCGGCGCGACGAGCGCAGCGACGAGCATTGCGGCCAGCAAGACGAGGACTGCTCCTCTCGCCCGGGGCCTGCGATGCTCCCCGGACGAGAGGCTCGTCCTCCCCCCGTACCCGACGGCCGATGCTCTATGAAGGCCGGTGCTCCCGGGTCGAGCCCGGGAGCACCGGCCGGGTGCCGAGTGGAGAGCCAACGCTCACCCCGTGGAAGGAGACTCGAATGCGTCGCTCACGCCCATCCCCGCGCTGCTAGCCCTCGTGACTCCGTCCCCCATCGTCGGTTCCTCTCGGCTGCTCCGCTACCCCCGCCGCCGCGAAGTGGGCGGAGCGGTCGTCGGCACTCTGTCTGTAGTCGAACCGTATCCCCCTTCGGCGGGAGCGCTGCCCCTCGGACGAGGGGTTTTGTCCCCCACCAGGGTCTAGGTCCGGGCGCCCGGGGCCTGGACCGGGCCGGCGGGGCCTTGCGGCCCCGCCAACCCTCCCCGAGGCGCCGGCGCCCCGGTCTCCCGGAGCGCCGGCCGAGTGCCGGCTCGGGGAATCCCTAGCCCGTCACGGGCGGCTCGAAGACGCCGACCACGCCGATCCTGGCGCTGTTGCACGCCTTCGTGCTCGTGATCTTGACGAGCATGATCCCGGCCTTGCTCGGCGTGAGCGACAGGCGGGCGATGCCCTGGTTGTTCGTCGTCACGACCCTGGCGAGGCCCGTGCCGGTGAACCGCACCGCGACGCCGGCAACCGGGGTGCGGGACCGCGTCACCTTCGCCAACACGATCTGCCTGGCGCCATTCGCCTTCACCATCGACGGCGTCACCTTGAGGACGCGGCAGATGTTGGCGGCCGGCTTCGGCTTCGGCTTCGGCTTCACCGAAGGCTTCGGCGTGGTCGTCGGTGGCGTCACCGGAGCGGTGACCAGCGTCGAGGCGCAGGCCCGGTTGTTGGCGCCGTTCGTGTCCTTGCCGTCACCCGTGGCCGTCGCGCAGTTGACGTACGTCCCGGTCTGCGTGACGCGGGCCGAGAGCCCGATCACGCGCTCGACGCCGGGCCCGAGCGTGCCGAGGCTGCACTGCAGGAGCACGCCACCCGAGAGCGAGCAGCCGCCGCCCACGGGAGCCTGCGTGATCCCGGTGAACGTGACGCCGCTCGGCGCCGAGTCGACGAGCTGGACGTTGTGGGCCTGGTTCGGGCCGCTGTTCTTCACCCGCACCGTGTAGGCGACGTCCGCCTGCCCGTTGGCGAGCTGCACCTGCGGCGTCGCGTCCTTGACCACCTGCACGTCCATGAACTCGTCCGTCCTCACCGTCGGAGGCGGAGTCGTCGGCGGAGTGGCGTGACGGCGGCGTGGTGGTGCAGTTCACGGTCACGCTCGCCGAGTCCGTGTCCAGCTTGTAGTCCGTCTCGACCTCGGGGGTCGACGGGTTGTCGCCGAGCAGGTCGACCACGTTCGTCCGCCCCTGGCTCGAGCACGGGAACTGCTCGTTGTACGGGAACGACGAGGTCTTGTCGATCCCGTTCCACGTGTTCTTGCCGTCGACGGCCTTCACCGTCTTGTTGATCTCGATGGCCGGGTCGCCGAACGTGAAGTCGACGGTCCCGCTGTCGGACACGTCGACGCCGTCGAGCGATCCGGTCGCACTCGCCTGGTTCGTGCCGCCCGACGTCGAGTCGCGGGCAGCCGTGTACGTGCAGGTCAGGCTCCCGTTGGCCGGCACCGTCAGGCCGGTCGACGTGTTGGGAGCCCCAGGACCGTCGCAGTCGACCACCGCACCCGTTAGTACGTCTGTCACGGAGACATCCGTGACGGCGACTGCGTTGGGGTTCGCCACCGTGATCGTGCCGCTCACGACTGCGTTCCGCACCGTGGAGCCGGTCTGTGTCACATCGACCTTCCACTCGACCGTTCCGGTCTCGCCCTGCTTCATGTGCAGTGTCGACCGACTTCTCGACGTCCCAGCTGTAGACCTTCTCCCACGACGTCTGCGTCGTCGACCTCGAGGTGCTTCGGGCCGCGGCCTGGTCGAAGCAGAAGTCGACGTGGCTGATGCCGAAGGACGCGGGCCCGCCGCACCATTCGGATTGATCGGCGTCGTGATCCCGGTGTCCGAGTCGTCGAGCCCGCCGTTGCCGGCGTCGTAGTGGTACACCATCGCGTTGTCGCCGCCCTTCATGACCACGGCCGCGACGTCGTAGAGGTGGATAGCGTCGGGCAAAAGCGCCCAGCTCAGCGTCCCACCGTCGACGTTCAGCCCGGTGATCTTGACGAGCGGATTACCCGCAGGGTATTCCGCGCCCTCGGCCAGCTGCCCGCCGTCGACGCGGAACGAGATCCCTCCCGCGATCGATGGACACAGCGGCGGGTTCCCGAGCACGAGCTCGTGCGAATCCGCCGTGCCCTTGTAGTCGCTCCAGTGGTTGCCGGATGCCGCTCCTGCGACGGCAAGCGCCGCCAGCACGACCAGCAACAGGCCGTACGCGGCAGCCCCCCTCGTGTGAACTTGCGCATCGGATTACCCCTTCCCTCTCATTTGCCGGGGAATCCGCAAACGGCCGCAGCGGCATTCCCGGCACTCTGTGCAGCACGTTATGCCCCGTTCGGGGCATGGTGAATCACTCGTTCGGGTAGAGGTCACCCCCCCGAACGTGCAGGGCCGAACGGCGCTCCGCTGGTGACGGAGACGCGCGCCGACGGCGCGGCTAGGTTGCGCGACGTGTCACGGCGCACCGCGATCCTGGTCCTCGCCGCGGCAGTGCCTCTCGTCGCGCTCGGCATCGCCACGGCCGTCACGTACTGGCCGTCGTCGCTGCCGGAGCCGCTCGCGGCTCCGCAGGATCCGATCCTCCCCGATCTGGCGATGTCGCCGCTGACCGACATCTCCGCCGGCGTGGCACCGAGCGGGAACCAGTACGTCAGCTTCACCGCGTCGATCGGCAACCTCGGTCCGGGCCCGTTCATCGTCCACGCCGTCCGATGCGGACGAGCGCGGTGACTGGCGCGTCTCGCAACGCTTTCGCGAGCACAACGCTCCGACGAGCGAGCGCGTGACGCCCGGCAACATGGTCTTCGGCGGGCACGGGCACGACCACTGGCACGTCCAGATCGGAGCGTCCTACTGGCTGACCCGCCCAGGCTCCGCCGAGGTCCTTCGCCGCTACTCCAAGGTCGGGTACTGCTTCTTCGACCAGGTCCGCCTCGCGAAGCAGCCGGCCGACGCGCCGATCGCGCCGACGTTCGGCAAGGACGACTGCGACGGACGGTCGACGCTCGAGCTCGAGATGGGTCTCTCGCCCGGATTCGCGGACCCGTACTTCTGGACGCTCCCCGACCAGCGCCTGCTCTGAACGGTCTCGCGGACGGCGTGTACCGCCTGTGGGCCGATGGAGACCCGAACGATTGGTTCCGCGAGACGAACGAGCACGAACAACCTCACCTGGGTCGACCTCCGCCTGACCCTGTCGCAGCGCCCGCCAAAGGTCGAGGTCGTCCGCCGCGGGCCTGCGGGCGCACCCGCCTGGGTCGCGGGCTGAGACGTCGGACGGGGCCTTGCGGCCCCGCCCGACGTCCTCTCCCAGACCGAGTGCCTATCCCGTCACGGGAGGCTCGAAGACGCCGATCACGCCGATCCGCTGCGTGTTGCACGCCTTCTTGTTCGTGATCCGGATCTGGATCAGCCCTGCCGTGCCCGGCCGGACGACGAACCGCGCGACACCCTTCGCGTTCGTCCGCGCCACGAGCTTGAGCTTCGGCCCGACGACGTCGACCCGTGCGCCGGCCGACCGGCTTGCCGCCCGCGCGGACGATCGCCTGGAACACCTGCCGGTCGCCGCTCGCCTTGAGGAGCCTCGGCGTGACCTTCAGCACGGCGCAGATCGCCGGCTTCGCGGCCGGCTTCGGCTTCGCCTGCGGCTTGGGCTTCGGCTTGGGCGGCGTCACCGGGGCCACGACGAGCGTCGTCGCGTCGTCCACGTTGTTCGCGGGGACGCGGTCGACGCCGCCGGTGCCGGTGGTGGTCGCCGTGTTCACGATGGTGCCCGTGACGTTGACCGTGGCCGTCCACGTGATCAGCGTCTGGACGCCGTAGCCCATCGTCCCGAGCTTGCACGTGAGCAGCGCGGCCGTGAGCTGGCACGACCCGAAATCGGGCTGCTTCGTGACCGCGACGAACGTCACCCCCGACGGAGCCGGGTCGGCGAGCTGGACGTCGTTCGCCATGTTCGGCCCGTTGTTCTTGACGAGCGCCGAGTAGGTGATGGTCGCCTTGCCGTCCTGCCCGAGCTGGACCTGAGGCGTGGCGTCCTTGATCACCTGGACGTCGATCTCCGGCGTCGAGCTCGGGGGCGGAGGAGGCGGCGGAGGCGTCGACGTGAGCGTGACGCTCGCGTCGTCGTCCGCCGTCGTCTTCGTGCCCTCGTTGTCGGCGCCGTCGACGACGACGACGTCGAAGTACGTCCCCGCCGGCCCGTTGACCGTCGCGCGTGAAGGTGCAGACCTTCGAGCCGCCCTTCGCGATCACGAACGGCACCGTGCAGTCGAGCCCGTTCATCGTGATCGCCGCTCCGGGCGTCCCGCTCCCGTTGACCGCCCCGTCGGTGTCGACGAAGTCGGCCAGCGAGGTGATCGTCACGTCCTCGACCAGCGAGGAGTTCGTGATCGTGACGCGGTAGGAGAACGAGCCGCCCGGTGCCTGCAGCGAGCTCGCCCCGGTCACCACCTTGTCGACGCCGATCGTCGGCGCGACGTTCGTGATCGTCACGGTCGCGTCGTTCGACGGCTCCTTGTCCTGCGGCTGCCCCTCCTCGTCCTTCCACGAGGCCTCGACGTGGTCGGTCTCGGTGCGCGGGTCGCCGACGACGTCCCGGGTGAACGTGCACGTCACGCTCTTGCCCGGGGCCAGGTCGAACGGGAACGTGCCGTCCCCGATGTCGCAGACGAGGTCGTCGACCGCGACCTTGCCGATGCCGTCGACGAGGTCGTCGAGACCCGTGATCGTGACCGTGTCGGCCGCCGACGTGTTCTCGACCGTCACCTTGAAGTAGAACGTCCCGCCCGGCTCCGGCTTGGAGGCGGACGTGTCGTACGTGCCGTTCACCGTCTCGGAGACGGCCTTCGTGACCTCGATCGACCGCGCCTTGCGCGTGTTGGTGAAGGTGCAGACGACCGCGCCGTCCTTGCCGACCGGGATCGCGGTGACGCCGCGGCCGTCGCCGGAGACGGTGCCGAGCACCTGGTCACCGAGGCGGCAGACGCCGGTGGACGTGTAGAGGTCGGCGTCCGAGGCCTGCACGAACGACTCGGAGGCCGCATGCAGCCCCGTGTTCACCTGCACCGGGCCGGTGGTCAGCTGCGCGGGCGCCGTCGCCTTCGTCGTGCCGTCCACCTTGAGGGCGACCGACGAGTAGGGGGACGGCTCCTGCTGGCCCTCCGGCGTCCGGTAGACCTTGACGACCTCGATCGTCCCGGTCTTGCGCGTGTTCGTGACGGTGCACTCGACCTGGTCGCCGTAGCCGACCGCGAACGAGTGGCTCGTCGCGCCTGCGGCAGCGTCGCCCTTGGCGCCGCACGTGACCTGCGCGTCGTAGTCACCGAGCGACGTGCCCGTCCCGGCGAGCTCGGCGACGGACGCCTGGCCGACCGCGACGGTGACGAAGCCGGTGGTGCCGCCGTTCCCGGCGTCCTCCTTCTTCGTCTCGCCGTTCACCTGCAGGTCGAACTTGCCCGGGTCGGTCGTCGGGCTGAGCTGCTTGGTGACCTTGACCTGCGGCTTGCGCTTGTTGGTCACGGTGCAGACAACCGGCGTCTCGCCGGCCGTCACGTCGAGCGACGATCCGGCGACCTCGCCGGCCGCGTCGCCCGTGCAGTCGACGAACGCGTCGAACCCGGCGGGAACCGCGAGCTCACCGACGTTGACCGTCGTGCCGGTGTTCAGGCTCTTGGAGAACGACTGCGTGTCGCCCGCCGTGAACGCCTGCGTGAACGAGCCGATCTTCAGCGTGACCGCGCCCTTCGCGGCCTCCGGCAGCCAGACCTTGTTGACGGTCACCTGGCCCTGCTTGCGCGTGTTCGTGACGACGCACGACACCTTGTCGCCGTAGCCCACGCCGAAGGTGTGCGACGTCGTCTGCGAGCCGCCCTTCTCGGAGTCGCAGGCGACGGCCGACGTGTACTTGCCGAGGTCGGTGGAGCCGTCACCGGCGACCTCGCCGACCGTCAGCGAGCCCGTCGGCGCGACGTGGACGAACCCGGTCGTGCCGCCGTCACCGGCGTCCTCCTTGCGGGTCGTCCCGCCGATCTGGAGGTCGAAGCGACCCGGGTCGCTCGAGGGCTCCAGGTCCTTCGTGACCTTCACCTGCGGCTGCTCCTTGTTCGTCACGACGCACGTGACCGGCGCGGTGACGTTCGTGAGCGACCTCGGGCCGGTGTACGGAACGTCGGCCTCGGTGCCGCAGCGGATGAACGCGTCGTAGTTCGCCGGCACCGCCGTCTCGCCGACCGTCGTGCTGGAGCCGGCCTCGATCGCGACCGTGTGCGTCGCGGGCTCGGCCGAGACGGTCTTCGTGCTGCCGCCGACGAAGAGCTGGACGGGCGTCACCGTGCCGACCCAGTCCTTCTCGACGGTCACGTTCACCGTCCTGCGGGTGTTGACGAAGGTGCAGACGACCGCGTCGCTCTTGCCGACGTCGACCTGGACCGACCGGCCGGACGCCGATGCGACGTACGACTGCCCGTTCTTCGTGCAGCTGTAGGTGGACGTGTAGAGATCGCCGTCCGCCGGAGTCGTGTACGCCTCCGACACGGCGTACGAGCCCGTGTCGAGCGTCATCACGCCCGTGGTGCCGTCCGCGGAGAGCGTCGCCTTCGTCGTCCCGTCGAGCCGCAGCTCGACCTGCTTGTGGGCGCCCGAGCCGACGAAGTCCTTCTTGATCTCGAGCGATCCCTGCTTGCGCGTGTTGACGAAGGTGCAGGTCACCGGGTCGGTGCCCACGGAGAGCTGCCGCGAGTAGACGCCCGCCTGCGCGCCCTGGTCGCCGGTGCACAGGACCGTCGTGTCGTAGAGCGCCTTCTGCGCGTCCGAGAGCGTCTCCGACAGCGTCTGGCTCGTACCGGCCTCGACGGTCGCCGAGACCTGGTCGTCGCCCGTGATCGCCTTCGACTGCGGGCCCGCGGCGATCGAGATCGACGCAGGCGTGCCGACGAAGTCCTTGATCGTCGTCACCTGGACGGTCTTGCGGACGTTGCGGAAGGTGCAGACGACCTCGTCGCCCGCCGCGACGGTGAACTCCTTCGCGAGGCCGTCGCCGAAGCCGGGGTCGCTCCCGTTCTTCACGCACTTCGACGTGGACGTGTAGAGGCCGCCGTTCGGCTGCTGGAAGACCTCGCTCGCGGTGTACGAGCCCGGGTCGACGGTGAAGAAGCCTGTGTCGCCGTCGGCGGAGAAGCTCCCCTTGACGGCGTCGCCGAGCTTGAGGTCGATCGGCGTGCCCGTGCCCTCGAAGTCCTTGACGAGCTTCACCTGCGGCTTGCGCTTGTTGACGTACGTGCACTCGACGTTCCCGAAGAAGCCGAGGTTGATCGACACCTGGCCGCCCTGGACCTGGGCCGACGTGCCCGGGCCCGAGACGGTCGGGCAGCTCAGCGAGTCGAGTGCCCAGTCCTGCGGCGGCGTCATCTCGCTGACCGTGTAGGCCCCGGGCTTGACCTCGGTGAACTCCTTCGACTGGCCCGCCCGCGAGCTCGAAGCCCGTGACGGGCGCGGCGCCGGTGGTCGCGAACCCGAAGCTCGGGCTCTGCGCGGGGGCGGTCGTCTTCGAGATCTTGATGCGGCCGCACGTGTTGATCTGGCCGCCGACGATGTCCTGCCCGGCCGCGTCGACCGAGAACGACGAGCGGGTGTTCGAGAGGAAGCTCGAGAAGCAGGGAGGCGCTCCGTCGAACAGCTTGCTGACGTTGATGCCTCCCTCGAGGAAGTACGGGCTCGCGATGCTGCCGCGCCAGGCGGCGTCGATCGAGGACGAGTTGTTCGCGATCCCGCAGGCGACCAGCGAGCCGAGCGTGCCGCCCGAGCACTCGCCGTACGAGCCCGAGGTCTGCAGCGCCAGGTTCTTCTGCGCGCTCGGGTCCCACTTGTAGACCGCGATGTTCGCGACCCGTCCGCCCGAGTCGATCTCCGCCGCGACGAAGAGGTCGCCGGGCTGGTGCCTGTCGGGGCCGAACGAGCCGCCTGACTGCGGCCCCACGTCGCCCTGGAGGAACCAGAACCCGACGTTGACGCTGCCGGCCTTGTCGTCGTTCGCCCGGTCGGAGCCGAAGTACAGGACGAGCTCGTTGTTCACGACGGCGGGCGTCGCGTACGCCCACTGGATGTCCGACTTCGGCGGCGTGACCTGCTGTGCCCTCCACGTCCACGAGTCGAAGTCGAGCTTGTCGGCGGTTCCCTGGACGAGCTGGTCGTCCGACGGGCCGCTGCCGTCCTGCGTGAAGATCGACGAGCTCGGATACAGCGAGTCCCAGTCGTCTGCCCCGGCCGTGTCCCCGTCGAGCTGGAACGAGGCGAAGTTCACCGCGCCGGAGCTCAGGGGCATCGCGACGAGGGCGAGCGCCCCGAGGGCCGCGATCGCCAGCGTCGCGACGACCCGCCGCCGCCCTCTTGCCCTACGAGCGCCCTTCATCGGACGTCATCCCCCTCTGTCGCCATCACCGCCCACCCGGCCCGAGAAGTCCCCCTCCGTCGGTGCCGTCCGGGCCCCGGAACCGGTCCGGGGTCATCTCTCACGGTAGGCCCGTTCGGGGGATGCGGTATCCATCGAACGAGGGGTTGCATCCCCCACCTGGGTCGCGGCCGGGCCGCGACGCGATCGCGAACCGCGACGCGCGTCGACGCCCGTCAGGACGGGGCCGGCGGCCGCGAGACGAGCTTCAGCGCTGCTCGAGCGACCCGACGAGCGTCGCCCCGCCCGAGGCGCCCGTCACCGGCGCGTCCGACGCGTGCGAGCGCAGTTGCGCACCGAGGGACGCCGCGAACCAGAACGCCAGGAACGCCGCGAGCACCGCCAGCGCCGCGAGGCCGAGGCCCATGATCCGTATCTCATGCTCTCTCGCCTTTCCCGTCATCGCGCTTCCCTCGAGTCGGTTCGTTCCGTCATCTCCGACGGTAGTGACCCCTTCAGGGGGTGCAATGCCTCGCGCGAGGGACTCTCGGTCGGCAGCTACCGCCCCGATGGGGTGAGCCTGCCGTCGGGCCTGCATGCGAGACTGCCCTCGTGAAGGTTCTTCTCGCCGACGACCACCGCCTCATGCTCGACGGCATCCGCCGCGCGCTCGAGGACGACGGCGGCTTCGAGATCGTCGGCGAGACCCAGAACGGCGCCCAGGTGCTGCCGCTCGTCGGTCAGACGAGCCCCGACCTCGTGGTGCTCGACGTCCGGATGCCGAACATGGACGGCCTCCAGTGCCTCGAGGAGATCCGCCGCCGGCACCCGAAGGTGAAGGTCGTGATGCTCTCGGCTTCGACGACCCCCGACCTGATCGAGGAGGCGCTACGCCGCGGCGCGAGCGCCTACGTGCTGAAGACGGTCGACCCCACCGACCTCCCCTCGACGCTCCGCCAGGTGATCGGCGGCACCGTGTTCTCCACGGTGGGCGCGAGCGAGAACTCGACGCCGAGCGGCGCGAAGGCAGCCGGGCTCACCGACCGGGAGATCGCGATCCTCACGGAGCTCGCGAGCGGCAAGTCGAACGACGAGATCGCCAAGGAGCTGTGGGTCACGCAGCAGACGGTGAAGTTCCACCTGACGAACGTCTACCGCAAGCTCGGCGCGAAGAACCGTGCCGATGCCGTGCGGCAGGCGTACCAGCTCGGCCTGATCCAGCGCCCGCTCGGCGACGACTGACCCGCCGTCAGCCGGCCGTCTGCCGCAGCCCGCCCGCGGCGGCAGGCGCGCGCCAGCCACCACGCGCGTGCGCGACGAGGAGCACCGCGCCGACGATCGTCGTCGGCACGTACCACACGGCCTGCATCGCGATCGCGAACGCCAGCCCCTCCTCCCGGCCGACGCCGAACAGCGCGAGCGCCGAGACGCCGAGCCACTGGTACGTGCCGACGAAGCCCGGGGACGACGGGATCGCGACCCCGAGATTGAGCGCCGCGGTCACGAACACCGCGTCGACGAACGACAGCTCGACGCCGACCGCGCGGCCCACGAGGATCGCCCCGAGCGCCCAGGCGCTCCAGGCGGCGACGCTGAAGCCGAACCAGACCAGCCCCCGCTCGACGGAGAGCGGATCCGAGAGCCCCTCGAGGGTGTCGCGCACGAACCGGCGCGGCAGCCCGCGATGCTTCCGCCGCCCCCGCGGACGCCGGCGCGTGTACGAGCGGGCCGCGGCGAGGAGCACGGCGAGCACGGCGAGGACGAGCACCGAGCCGACGACGATCCGGTCGACCCATCCCTCGTCGGTGACAAACGGCAGGCTGACGAGCAGGAAACCGACGAGCGCGAGGATGTCGAAGCCGCGGTCGAGCACGACGGTCGCGACGCCACGGCCGTACGAGTACGCGCCGCGTGACACCCACCGCGCGCGCAGCCAGATCCCCGACACGACCCGGAAGCACGTTGTTCACGGCCACGCCCGCGACGACCATCTCGACGAAACGGCGCTGCGTGAGCCGCGTGTCGGCGATCCGCCGCCAGCGCGCCGCCTGGAGCCAGTAGACCGCGCCCATGCACGCCACCGCTCCGAGCAGCGGCAGCGGGCGAACGCCCTGCAGCGTGCTCCACACGGCGCCGAGATCGGTCCCGCGGATCGCGAGATAGAGGAAGACGATCGACACCGGGATCCCGATCGCGGCGGCGACGCACGAGCGAGCGGCTGCGCCGGGTGCCGGGCACGTCGGGCAGGGAGGGAGTCGCGGTCGTGCGCACGACCGAGTCCGGGACGACACTCACGTCGAAGGATCGTCACGGGTCACGCGGACTCGGGCCACAGGCGAGGGTCGCGGGCGAGGCCTAGCCCATGGTCCAGACAGGTGCTCCGCCGTGCACGCGATCATTCACCGATGCCCGCCAGCGCGGCAACTCGGAGCGGCAAGGGGCTCCCAACCCCGGCGCGAACGGACGCCCGTAAGGAACCCGACCCGGGGCTTGCGCCGCCGGAACCGCCGACGCGCGGTCGCGTCGGCGCATCCTCGAGACCAGCCCGTTCCCGATCCTGCTCGTCTCGCTGGTCGGCATCGTCCTCCTCTCGGTCTTCGCCCCGTCGATCGTCGTCGGCGACACGTGGCTGACGCTGATGGCAGGCCGCGAGGTCGATCGACCACGGCCTCCCGCACACCGAGCACATCACGATTCTCGGCGAGGGGCGGACGTGGACCGACCAGCAGTGGCTCGCGCAGGTCGTCTTCTACGCGGCGCACGCGCTCGCGGGTATGCGCGCGGTGATCCTGCTCGGCATCGCGCTCGTGCTGCTCGCACTCGCGCTCGTCACGGCGACGGCGAGGACGAGCGGCGCCTCGTCGCGCTCGACCTTCCTGATCGGCTTCCTCGCCGTGCTGGCCGGCCCGTGGGGCTGGACGTTGCGCGCGCAGACAACGGCGCTTCCGCTCTACGCCGGCACGCTCTGGCTGCTCGTCGACGCGTCCCGCCGCGGCGTTCGCAGGCGGACGCTGCTCGTGCTGCCGCTGCTCGTCGTGTGGGCGAACCTCCACGGCTCGGTCGTCCTCGGCGCGGCGCTCACGATGCTGCTCGGCGTCGTCGAGATGGTGCGGTCGCGCCGACTCGCCTGGCTCCCTGCCGCACTCGTCGTGCTCGCACCGCTCTGCGTGCTGGCGTCTCCGTACGGGACGAAGCTCGTCGCCTACTACGACCTGATGCTCGTCGACGCGCCGTTCGCGGACATGCTCCGCGAGTGGCAGTGGTCGCGCCCGATGCGACGACGGCGCTCTTCTGGTTGCTCGGGATCGTCGCAATCGCGTTGTTGGCGCAGCGCCGTTGCCGC
>CAVPVN010000008.1:0-39055 GCA_963709265.1 uncultured Actinomycetes bacterium
TGCCGACGGTAGCTGCCCGAACCGCTCAGGCGAAAGGACGCTCGCCCAGCTCAGTGATGTGTCGCTAAGGGTGCGAGAATCCAGTTCTCGACCGAAGCGCGGCTGAACCTGCGCTGGCTCCGGGCTCGCCGCCGTCACCGAGGGCTGGTTCGTCGTCAACGTGCGCGATGCCGAGTGGTTCACTTCGGAGCGCCGAGGGGCGCAGCATGTGCTGGTTCGCGAACGAGTACGGCGACTCTCCGGTGGAATTCCCGCAGTTCGGGATCAACGTGACCGTCCTGAGCCTGGCCAGAGCGGCGTCTATCACGCCGAGTCGATCAGGAGGCGTTCCTCGTTCTCGGAGGCAAGTGCAGGCTGCTCGTCGAGGGCGAGGAGCGACGCCTTCGAGCCTGGGACTTCTTCCACTCGCCTCCCTGGACGGAGCACGCGTTCGTGGGAGCTGGCGACAGGCCGTGCACGCCAACAGTTCGGACGCGACCTGGCCATGGTGGACCCACATGGGCATCGGCAACCTCGAGAACGTGCTGCGCGCCTATTCGGGCCGGACGGACAGTCGATCGAGACCGTCGTGGAGGACGGGCACCTGGGCTCTGCACGTGTGTACTTTGACTCCTCGCCTGCGGCATCGCAAGGCCTGGGAGCTGCTCGCCTCCTTCGGCGACGACTCTAGACCTACTACTGGCGCGTGCTCGCGGCGGCCGAGATCATGCGCCTCTTGCGTGAGAATCCAGCCGAGCTCGACCGGCTCGCGGAGCTCCACGGCCACGGCCCGAGCGCCGAGGAGAAGGTGCTTGATCCGCCCGAACTCACGGAGCACTTCGCCAAGCCGAGTGATCTCGAGCAGGCGCGGACCCCTTGCGCGCTCGTGCCGGTCCCGCACCGACCAGGGCTTCCCCACGAGATCGGCCCCCAGGTCGGCCGCCTGGCGCGTTCGGTGGGCGCCGATCCCTCCAGCTACCGCATGCTGCGCCCACAGGCGCGCGCCCTCCCCCTCGAATACGTGGCCACACGAGTGCGGGAGCTGAGCGGCGCCAAGCAGCCGCTGCGAATCACCCGTGCCGTATACGACGAGGCTTGCGCGGCTTCTGCGCCAGCATGGCGCCGGGCCGAGAGCACACCTTTCCATGCACACGACCGGATACAGCTTTGACGTCCGCAGCCGGTATGGCTCGGGCGCGCAGGCCGAGGCCTTTCAGTACACGCTCGAGCGGCTGGAGACGCTTGGCCTGATGGCATGGATGCGCGACGAACGCGTGATCCACCATATCACCGTCTCCCCACAGGCTGCGGTGCGGTCCGGGTCGCCTGGCCGCCCGTGACGCGAAGCCAGTCCAGAAGCTCACCCCACAAAGGAGGGGGACGGTCAATCGCCGTGGAACCGAGCCCACACGGGTCACAGGCAGGGATCGTCGCCGGGCCGTAATCGCCTCGGGGCGTGGTCACCGTTGGTCAACCAAGGAGCGGATCGCCGACGGGCTCACCGTCGCTCTCCAACTCGTCCAACGCCGCTGGAGCGCGTCTCCCGTCTCGACGCCGAGCGGTCGCAGGTGTGACCGGATCAACCATGCGACGCCCTCATCGTCCGAGGCGACGATCGCCTCCAGCTCCTCCGTGCTCAGCCGCTGGATCTCGGCGACGGTTGCGGGACACGAGGGGTGGGCGGCTCATCGGCCTCGCCGACGCGACCAAGCCCCTCTCTGAGCAAGGTCTCGATCGCCTTGATCCGGGCTCCGTGATCGGGGACCGAGATCTCCTGGCGGAAGCGCTTGCCGCACTCCGGGCAGGTGCAGGTCGCCCAGCTCTCTCGCGTGGTGCTGGTCGCGGCCTCGAGCAGGACGGAGCGGATCGTCTCGAGCTCCTCGACAGCCGTGAGTGCCAGCGCCGGCCGTACAGCCGATGGTGACTTCGACGCACTCGGGTTGAGCTCAAGCGGCTCGGACTCGGCGATCACGGGCTCGCGCTGCCGGGCGTTGCGCTCTTCCGCTGGTCGCCGTTGGCGACGACGTCCGAACGGAGCTCGTCCGCGAGAGCGGCGTGATACCCGCAGAACTCGTCATTGGTCGCGACCGAGCCGCACCGATCACCGTTGCGGAGCCGGGCGGAGCAGAGCGCTCCGGTCATACGTACAAGTGTGACACGACCATGTGCCTCTCGCGTGCGCGCGCGTGCGCGCGAGAGAAAATGGTGGGCCGTTCGGGCGGGGGCCAGCTGATCGCCGATCTGGAAGGACTCGCGTCGTGTGCCTGCTCGAGCGCCGCGAACCCTGCTCGAAGTAGCGCCGCGGCATGTAGGAGTCGCCGGCCGCGAGGATCTTCATCGTGATCCTCTTCCATTCACGTCATCTCTTGACGGCGCGGTCGCGCAGACCATAACGTCATCCAGTCCGTACAAATGCACGGGAGGCGGGCAGAGTGGACGCTCCGGTCGGCATTGTCACCGGAGGCTTGAAGGGCATCGGCGCGGCCTCGGCGATCGAATTCGGTCGTCTCGGCGGCCGGATGGTCCTTGCGGCTCGGTCGCTGGCTGGCGGCGCCGAGCTTGTCGGGCGGGTGCGCGCGGCCGGCGGGGACGCGGTGCTCGAGTCGGCCGACGTTCGCGACCCGGCCGCGCAGGAGCGGCTCGCGCGGCGTGCGCTTGACGAGTGGGGTCGGATCGACTTCCTCCTCGCGAATGCGGGGATCGCAGACCAGAGCCGGGTCGCGAACGGCAGCCCAGACCGCTGGCGCGCGGTTGTCGAGACGAACCTCCTTGGCGTCATCTACTCGTGCCGCGCGGTCGTGCCCACGATGCAGGCTCAGGGGCATGGGCACATCCTGATCATGTCGTCGGTGTCGGGCCGCGAATCGTACGTAGGCGAGCCGGTCTACATTGCCACGAAGTGGGGGCAGGTCGGCTTCGCGCACGCACTGAGGCTCGAGCTGCTCGAAGCGGGCATCCGCGTCACGATCGTCGAGCCCGGGCTCGTCGACACACCGCTCACGCGCGAGAACCCGTTGGTGGCCCCGCTGCTGGAGGAGATCGAGCCGTTGACCGCGGAAGACGTGGCCCGCGCAGTCGTCTACGCGTATCAACAACCGGAGAGGGTCGCGGTCAGCGAGATCGTCGTCCGACCCCAGCGTCAACAGCTCCCACGCCTGTGACGGATCAGTTGACCACCGCCGACACGGGACGCATGATCCCGTCATCGTGTCATGACAGCCGAGGAGGTGACACTGGCGCGAGCCTGCACCGCTTCGTAGTGGCCGCGGCAGGGAGAGAGGAGCGGCCCGAGTCAAATCCATCGGAGGTTCGCAATGTCTGAGAAGCAGGACGTCTCCCTCGAGCAGCAGCTCGCGGGCAACATCTCCCGCCGCAGATTGCTCCTCGGCGGCGCCGGTGCACTCGGCGCTCTGACGCTCGCTCGGGCCCCCGGCGCGTTGGCGACCGTCGAACGCGCGTCGAACTCGAAGTCGATTGCATTCGCGCAACCGGACACGTCGGCCGGCGTTTACCCGCTGCTGCTCAAGGGTGCGAAGGCCGGGGCGTCGAAGCGTGGATACGAGTTGCTCGAGAGCCACGCGAACCACCAGCTGGACAACCAGGTCAACGAGATCAACACGTGGATCGCGCAAGAAATCGGTGGGATGATCGTGCTCCCGCTCGATAACAACGCGATGTTGCCGCTGATCCAGAAGGCGCACGCAAACAACGTGAAGTTCCTCGACTACTCCGACAAGGCTTTGCCCGGAACGGACGGCTGGGTCATCTTCAACAACCTTCAGGGCGCCCGGCTCGTCGGCACCGATGCAGGCCGCTGGGTGAACCGAGTGCTCGGCGGCAAGGCGAAGGTGGGGCTGCTGACTCATGAGGTTCAGCAGACCGGCCGCGACCGCATCCACGGTGCCGTCGCCGCCCTCAAGAAGGTCGCACCAAGGGCCCGGATCGTCGCACGCCACGAGGGCGTGCTCGCCGCCGAGGCCTACACGGTGACGCAATCGATGTTGCAGGCGAATCCCGACCTGAACGTCATCTTCTGCATCGCAGATGACGGTTGCCTGGGCGCGGAGCGCGCGTTCATGCAGACGAAGCCTTCGAAGGCGCGGCAGGGGACGATGTACATCGCAGGCTGGGACGGCGCGATCCAGGTGATGCAGAAGATCGTCTCCGGCAAGGGCGTCATCCGGTCCACCGGCGCGCTCGATCTCGTCGGCATCGGACAGGCTTCGGTCGAGGCGACGGCCAACGCAATCGAGGGCACTGGCGTAACGCGAGTTAACTATCCGTACGTCCTCGTCTCGCAGTCACCCGCCGGTAAAGCGCTGGGCAGGACGCTCCTCAAGAAGTACGGAGCGTAGGAGTAAGCGAATGCTCGAACTGCAACCGTGAGGCGTCCGCGGCCGCCTCACGGTGGCGGCTCCGCCGGCCTCGCACGCCAGACGGCAACCCGTCTTGGCATGTATCAAAGCGGAGGGCTGCTCGCGGCACTCATCGCCCTCAGCATCGTCTTCACTTCGTTCAGCGACCACTTCTTGACGCGAAGCAACCTGTCCGTGGTCCTCCTCCAAGTCGCCGTAGTCGGCCTGGTCGCCGTACCGGGCGCGATGCTCGTCCTATCAGGGTTCGTCGATCTTTCCGTCGGCTCGCTTGCCGTCCTCTCGGTTGCTGTCTTCGGAGAGATGGTCAAAGTCGACGGCCAGTCGATCGCAGTCGGAATCATCGTCGCGCTCGCGTGCGGGCTCGGCTGGGGCTTGATGAACGGAGTGCTCATCTCCTACCTCGACTTTTCGCCCATCATCGTCACGCTCGGCGGCTTCGCGGGCGCGCGTGGCGTTGCCGAAGCGATCACACATGACACCACGCAGTTCGGATTCGGCTCGAAGTTCGCCTGGTTGGGCAACGGCGAAGTCGTCGGAATTCCCGTGCCGGCGGTCATCTTCCTTGCGACGTTCCTCGTCGGAGCCTACGTCTGGTACGAGATGCCCGTCGGGCGGCACATGACCGCGATCGGCGCCGACAAGGCGGCCGCGCGCTCGCTCGGTGTCGGTGTACGGCGGATCCCACTCGTCCTGTACGCGATGTCGGGCCTCGCGGCCGCGGCCGGCGGTCTGATCATCACCTCGGAACTCGACGGCGCCTCGCTCTCGATCGGGGTCGGGCTGGAGTTGGAGGTGTTGACGGCGATTCTGCTCGGCGGTGTCGCCTTCTCCGGCGGGCGCGGTTCGCTCTGGGGCGTGCTCTTCGGCGTCCTCTTCGTCGGCGTGCTCGACAACGGGTTGATCCTGCTCAACGTTGGACCGTATTACGCGAATCTCGCGGTCGGCGCCGTTCTGATCGTCGCGGCGGCGGCCGACGCCTTCTACCAGCGCTTGGAGCGGATGCCTGTCCGGGTGGAAGAGAGCCGCGATGACCTCCAGGAGGCGCCCGCATGACGAGACGACAAGCCGTTCGTCCTCGAGGTGCAGAGCGTCACGAAGCGCTTCGGGCCGGTGACGGCGTTGCGCGATGTGAACGTGCAGCTCCGCGCCGGCGAGGTGCTGGGGCTGATCGGCGACAACGGTGCCGGCAAGAGCACCCTTGTGAACATTCTCTGCGGCGCCCTTCGTGCGGATGAAGGGCGCCTGCTCGTCGACGGGGTCGAACGGCACTTCGCCGATCCATCGGATGCCCGAGCCGTCGGGATCGAGACGGTTTTCCAGAATCTTGCGTTGATCCCGACCCTCAATATCTGGGAGAACGTCTATCTCCGACGCGAGGAGGTCGGGCCGGGGCCGGTCGGGCGAGCCGTGCGGCTGTTGAACAAGCGCGCGATGCGGAAGGAAGTGCAGGCGGCGTTCGACCGCTTCGGCGTGACGCTGCCACCCCTGCGTACGAAGGTGAGCGCGCTCTCAGGCGGACAGCGCCAGCAAGTTGCGGTCACGCGCGCGGTGCTCTGGGGTAGCCACATTGTCCTCATGGACGAGCCTGCCGCCGCGCTCGGTGTCAGGCAGACGGAGCTCGTCCTGTCACTCGTCGAGCGGCTGAAGGCGCATGGGGTGGGACTCGTTTTCATCAGCCACAACATGCAGCACGTGCTGCGAGTCGCTGACCGCGTCGCCGTTCTCTTCCTCGGCCGAAAGGTCGCCGACTTCGAGGTCGGCGACACCACACAGGCGTCTGAGCTCGTCGCCCTGATGACCGGCGCGGCGGGCGGCGATCTCGCGGCCGCGGAGGCGTTGTCCTAGGAGATGGAAATCGTCGGCTACAGCGACCCGCTGTCCGTCGCACCCGGTGACTCGATCCGCTTCATGGTCAGTACACGTGCGCCCTCGTTTGCGGCCGCGCTCGTGCGGCTCGCCGGAGCTGGCGGGCCGGACGAGATCCCGAGCAACGTCGACGGGGAGTACGCGGGTCGGGCGCAGGAGCTACGACCGGGCTCCTACATCGTCGTCGAGGACACGCCGCCGCTCGAGGCCGGAACTGGGTTCACCCTTGAGGCGTGGGTCTGGCCGGCCGCGCCCGGCGCGCGCCCGCAGGCGCTCGCGGGTTGCTACGACGGGACCCGCGGCTACGCGCTCGCGACCGACGACGCCGGCGCCGCAGCGCTCTACCTCAACGGCCAGGTCGTCGCGACCGGGGAGCCGCTCCGCCGCCGGGCATGGCACCACGTCACGGCGTCCTACGACGCGGCGTCCGGACGCGCGCGCGTCGTCCAGCAGCCACTCAAGGAATGGCCCGGTGCCGCGGAACGCGCTGCGGCGGCGGCGGCCGTCGAGCCGTGGAGTCCCGCGACAACGCCGTTTCTGCTCGCGGCGTGGGGCAATCCCGCGGATGCGCATTTCAACGGCAAGCTCGAGGAGCCGCGGCTACTCGATGCAGACGGCTTGCTCGTCGCCGGTTGGGACCTCGGCGGCGACTACGCCTCGGAACACGTCGAGGATCTGTCGGGCGGCGGCCGGCACGGCCGCTGCGTCAATCTGCCGATGCGGGCGGTCACCGGTCACACGTGGTGCGGTCGTACGACGGACGCAGTTCAGGCGCCGGACGACTATGGCGCCATCTGGTTTCACGACGACGACCTCGACGACGCCCGATGGGAGCCATCATTCGAGCTACGCGTCCCTGAATCGCTCCCGAGCGGCGCCTATGCGATGCGTGTCTCAACAGCAGACGGCGATGACGAGCTGCCGTTTTTCGTCCGGCCTTCACGCGACACCGCTAGCGCCGACATCGCTGTGCTGATGCCGACGCTGAGCTACCTCGCGTACGGCAACGAGCATAACTCGTGGGCAAACCCCATCCCGGCGACTCCCGGCCTCGACCAGATCCTCGCTTCCGTCGGCGAGCGCGACCGGTACATGCACGAACAACGGCTGAAGAGCATCTACGAGCTGCACACGGATGGAAGCGGCGTCGCCTATGCGTCGCGGCTGCGCCCGCTCGTGAATATGCGGTCCGACTACGCGATGCCCTTGCTGCTCGGAGGTCCGCACCAGTTTCCCGCCGACATGGAGTTGCTCGAGTGGCTCGACCATAGAGAGCACAGATACGACGTTCTGTCCGACGAGGACCTGCATACGGAAGGGGTCGAACTACTCGCGTCGTACCGTGTGCTGCTGACTGGGTCGCATCCCGAGTACTGGACGCAGGAGATGCTTGACGCGCTAGAGGGATGGCTCGCTCGGGGCGGCCGGCTGATGTACCTCGGCGGGAACGGCTTCTACTGGGTGACATCTATCTTCCGGTCGAAGCCCCACGTCCTCGAGGTACGGCGCGGGCACGCCGGTACGGGCGTCTGGCGTTCGGAGCCCGGAGAGGTGCATCACGCGTCGACTGGTGAGCCTGGTGGGCTCTGGCGGTTCCGTGGTCGCGCTCCGCAACGCGTCGTGGGGGTCGGATTTACGGCGCAAGGATTCGACGAATCGCTTCCATACCGGCGAACCCCCGAGAGCCGAGAAACGCGCGTCGCGTGGATCTTCGAAGGTGTCGAGGGCGACGAGTTCGGCACACACGGCTCCGTTCTCGGCGGCGCCGCAGGATTCGAGATCGATCGTCTCGACACAGCACTCGGCACGCCCGCGCACGCGGTCGTGCTCGCGGTCGCGCGTGGATTCAGCGACGTCTACCAGGCCACATCGGAGGACATCCTCACTTCTGATTCGAAGCAGGGAGGAACTGTCAGCCCATTCGTCCGTTCGGACCTTGTCTTCTTCGAAACTCAAAACGGCGGCGCTGTCTTCTCCACGGGGTCGATCGCCTGGTGCGGCGCGCTCCTCACAGACGATGGCGACAATGCCGTCGCGCGGATAACGGAGAACGTGCTTCGACGGTTTGCAAGTGCAGGGCCGGTGGACCGGAAATAACAACGACGACCGACTTTCTCGCTGTGCGACGTGCGCCTTGAGCGAACGCCCTGACCACCTCGACGACCACGCAGCGCTTGCCGCCGACCTGCACATTCCTGAGGACCGTCCCCGACGACAAGGCCTGCAGCTCGACCCGAGCTCCGAGGCGTTGTGCCCAGCGCGGACGGGACACCGACACGTCGAGTCGGGGTCGCACCAGATCCCTGATGGCTAGACGCGTCCCGCCACCGTGTCAGATCCATGTCAGATCGCGGCGGAGGTTCAGCGAGGCGTTGCTAGGCGACCGTATAAGTAACGTTTGGGCTCCTCGATGGAATCCGGCAACGTCGGGTGAGCACCTGCGGTGCGGCGGCGGGTGTGGGCCGGGCGTCGTTGCCGTAGAACTCCGGGCATGGCCGCATCGGAGGCCGTGGTCGTCGACGCCGGTGGGCGCGATTTGCGCGTGTCTAGCGCCGATCGCGTGATCTTCCCGACGACCGAGCGCTCAGGCGCGGTCACCAAGCTCGACATCGTCAAGTACTACCTCGCCGTGGGCGATGGCATCATGCGCGCGCTCGAGCGGCGGCCGACGACGCTCGAGCGGTGGCCCAAGGGCGTGCATCCGGGCATCGTCGTCTCGACGCGTGAGAAGGGCGGCGGCGACGCCTTCTTTCAGAAGCGCATTCCAAAGGGAGCTCCGGATTACGTGCAGACCGCGCGGATCCAGTTCCCGTCGGGTCGACACGCGGATGAGATCTGTCCCACGGAGGTGGCTGTCGTCGGCTGGGCGGCCCAGATGGGCACGATCACGTTTCATCCGTGGCCGGTTCGCAGCGACGACGTCGACCATCCGGACGAGCTGCGCATCGACCTGGATCCGCAGCCGGGCAGGGATTTCGCCGACGCCGTGCGCGTCGCGGCTGAGGCACGCGTGCTCTTGGACGAGCTTGGCTATACAGGTTTCCCGAAGACCTCGGGAGGCCGAGGTGTCCATATCTATGTCCGGATCGCGCGCCGCTGGACGTTCACGGACGTTCGCCACGCCGCGATCGCCTTCGGGCGTGAGCTCGAGCGCCGTCTACCAGGCCAGGTCACGACCAACTGGTGGAAGGAGGAGCGCGGCGAGCGCATCTTCATCGACTACAACCAGAACGCCCGCGATCGCACGATTGCCTCCGCCTACAGCGTCCGGCCGAAGGCGGGCGCGCCGGTCTCCGCACCGGTCACGTGGGACGAGCTCGCCGAGGTCGCGCCTGAGGACTTCACGGTCGCGACCATGCCCGCGCGCTTTGCCGAGGTCGGCGATCGCCACGCGACGATCGACGAAGCCGTCCACTCGCTGCAGCCGCTGCTGGACATGTACGAGAACGATGCTGCCGAGGGACGGGGGGACATGCCCTACCCACCCGACTATCCGACGATGCCGGGAGAGCCCAAGCGCGTTCAGCCCTCGCGCGATCGTGACCGCCCGCGGTAAGGCCCGCGTGGGCGCTACGGCGACTGCGGCAGCTTGGGCGAGCCCCGCGTCGTCACCGGAGCGGAGGGCGGCGGCACGACTGGCCCGATGTCCCCGTCCGGCGCCTCGTCCATGTCGACGATCACCGGCGCGTGGTCGCTTGGCCCGCTTCCCTTGCGGGCCTGCCGGTCCACCCATGCCGCCCGGACACGACCGGCGACCGTCTCGCTGGCCAGGACCAGATCGATCCGCATCCCGAGGTCCTGATGGAACATCCCCGCCCGGTAGTCCCAGTAGGTGAACACCCGCTCGTTCGGCCAGCGATCGCGCACGACGTCACGCAAGCCGAGCGCCTGGAGCTCCGCCAGGGCGGCCCGCTCGAGCGGGGTGACGTGGGTCTGTCCGACGTAGGCCTCGGGATCGAACACGTCGTCGTCGGTCGGTGCGATGTTCATGTCGCCACATACGACCGTCGCCGCCGGGCCGGCGGCAACCATCTCCCGCAGCGAAGCCAGCCAGGCGAGCTTGTACTGGTAGTGCTCCGAGTCCGGCACGCGCCCGTTCGGTACGTACACCGAGACCACCCGGATCCCGCCACACGTAGCAGAGACCGCGCGCGACTCTGGACGCGGGAAGCCCGGCGCACCGGCGAGTCCCACCACGACGTCATCCAGACCCACACGCGAGAGGATCGCGACTCCATTCCACGTCGCCTCGCCGTGAACGGCGACGGCATACCCGCGGTCTCGGAGCTCGTCGCCGAGCAGGTCGAGGAACGCATCGTCTGCGAGCTTGGTCTCCTGCAAGCAGACCACGTCCGGCCGCCGCTCATCCAGCCAAGGCAGCAGCCGCGGCACGCGCTGCTTGACCGAGTTGACGTTCCAGGTCGCGATTCGCACCGACCCACGGTACCCGCGCCGCCGACGGCGGCCCCTAGCCCAACCCGGCGGCCGCTTCGACGGATCGCATGGGGAAGAGGCTCCACGCCCGTTCGCTCGCGCGGGGGTGCCCACCGGCCTCCAGGCCCAGCATGATGGTGGCGTCGACGGAGGTACCCGGCGGAGTGCCGACTCGCGTAGTCGGTGGTCGCCGTTCGGCGCCGATGGATAGAGGGCTCGCGGCCGTGGGTCAGATCGATGTCAGATCCGGACGGACGGTCAGCCGACCTCGGCGAGGGCTCGGGCGACCGCTGCGCGTGCCTCGGGCGTCCACCGCTCGACCTCGAGGCGGAACGCATCGTCTCCGTCATCGACGATCGCGCGGATCCGCGCGACGTACCCGAGCCCCACCATCAGCCCGAGCTGGGCTGTACTGAGTTTCCTCAGCTCCTCGACCGATTCGGGAACCCTCGGCTCGACGATCTCGGCCTCTCCGACGCGGCCGAGCCCCTCGCGCAGCAGCGTCTCGACAGCCTTGATCCTTGCTCCATGATCGGGAACGGTGATCTCCTGGCGGAAACCCTTGCCGCACTCGGGGCAGCTGCACGTCGTCCATGTTTCGCGCGTGGTGCTGGTTGCGGCCTCGAGCAGCACGCGGCGGATCGTCTCGACCTCCTCGGCGGCCGTGAGCGCCAAGGCGGGCCTGACGCCTGACGGAGCGCCCGGCGATGTCGAGGTGAGCACGAGCGGCTCCGATTCCGCGATGACGGGGACACGCTGGCGGGCGTTGCGCCGCTTTGTCTGTTGGCCGGTCTCCACCGTGTCTGACCCCAGCTCGGCCGCGAGTGCGGCGTGATAGGCGCAAAACTCGCCGGTGGTCGCGACCGACTCACAGAGATCACCGCTGCGAAGCTTCGCCGCACAGGGCGATGAAGCGCGAGTCATGACTGAAGTGTGACACCACGTCACGCGCGCGTGCGCGCGTGCGCGCGCGAAGGAAGAGGGACGCCGCGAGTGCGGCTCGGCGGTGACTGCCTAGGCTGTGGACGAGCCCGCGAAGGAGTGCCCATGCAGACCCGCCCGCTTCCCGAGACCCCCGATGCCCGCTCCCCCGCCGGGGCGGAGATCCGCTACTTGATGGAGGGCACAACCGGCAACATGATCCATTCCACGGTCCCGCCAGGGCAGGTGAACCGGGCGACCGTCCATGCCACGGTGAGCGAGTTCTGGCACGTCCTGTCCGGCCGGGGGGAAATTTGGCGCCGGGACGAGAGCGGGGACGAAGTGACCGTTCTGACGCCGGGTGTCTCCATCGACATCCCCGTCGGTACTGCCTTCCAGTACCGGTGCACCGGGGCGGAAGCGCTGCGGTTTCTGTGCATCACGATGCCGCCTTGGCCGGGCAACGCGGAGGCAACCAAGATCGAAGGTCCGTGGGTGCCGACAGCGCCGGTCGGGCCGCTTTCTTCCGCCAAAGCACTCTGAGGTGGCGGGAGGCGAGATCGTGATCGCCGGCCCGGTGCAGGTCGAGGCGCCAGAAGAGATGAGCTTCGTTCTCCACATGGCATTCGGAGAAGATGAGCGGCAGGTGAGCCTGCGGGTCGCGCCTCCGCCCTTTGCCATTCCGAGGCCGGCGCCGCCGGAGGCCTAGCCGCAGGACCGCGGTTGCCCGCTCGGCCGGGCTTTAGGGGCGGTTGCGCCAGTGTTCAGGAATGTCCCTTGATGCGACTCGGGTGGTCTGGCTATCAAGCAACATCCGCGCATGACTCGCGCCTGGGACCGACCTCACCCACGCACTCGGGCCCGTGTTTCTCGCGCGAGAGGGGTTCAGCCGAGGATGTCGTGGTGCGCGGCCGGCTTTCGCGGCACCGCTGAGCTCTCGCCTCGGCCGGGCCCCAGCGCATCCGACTCGATGAGGCCCGTTTGATATGCGAGCACGACTGCCTGCACGCGGTCGCGGACCTTGAGCTTCTGAAGAACATGAGTGACGTGAGTCTTGACAGTGGCCTCGCTGATGTAGAGATCGTTCGCGATCTCCGCATTTGAGCGCCCGTCGACCATCAAGCGAAAGACGTCTCGTTCCCGCTCACTGAGTTCCTCGAACTCAGGCGGAGGATCCGGATGTGGTGTGCGGACGAACTTCTTGATTACGCGTGTCGTGACTGCCGGTGAGAGGAGCGCCTCGCCGCGTGCGACCGTACGGACTGCGGCGATCAGCTGTTCGGGTGAGTCGTCTTTGAGGACGAAGCCGCTCGCGCCCGCTCTCAACGCCTTGAAGACGTATTCGTCAAGGTCGAACGTCGTAAGAATCAGAATCCGCGCGGCGCTGTTGGCGGCGAGGATGCGTTCGGTCGCCTGCAGACCGTCCAGCTCGGGCATGCGGATGTCCATCAGCACGACGGAGGGATTGAACTGGGCGGCTTTCTGCACGGCCTCGAGCCCGTTGCTCGCCTCGGCGACTACTTCGATGTCCTCCTCGCGTCCGAGCAGTACGCGAAAGCCGGCCCGAACCATCGACTGGTCGTCGGCGACGAGGACACGGATCGTCATCTTTCGTCCTCGGCGAGCGGGAGGCGTGTGGTGAGGACGAAGCCGCCGTCGACGGATGTTCCCGCGGTCATCCTGCCGCCGTAGATGATGACGCGCTCGCGGATGCCGATGAGCCCGTGACCAAGACCGCCGTTGGTCGCGCTGCCCTGGCCGTTGTCACGTACCTCGATCTCGAGCTCGTCTGGCCGATAGCGGACCGTCACGTCTGCGTCGCTGGCATGCGCGTGCTTGAGAGCATTCGTCAGGCCTTCTTGAACGATGCGGTAGGCAGAGAGGTCGATCCCTCTGGGGAGCGGGAAAGGCTTCCCGTCGACATGTAACTCGACAGGCAGACCAGCGCGGCCGACTTCGTCGAGCAACGAATCGAGGCCGTCGAGGCCAGGCTGAGGCGAGAGTTCGGCTTCGTCCCCTTCGCGGCGCATGGCAGCGAGCAGACGGCGCATCTCGGCAAGCGCAGTCCGACCGGCTCGCTCGACGCCTGTGAGTAGATCGTGGTCCTCGGATGCAGCAGAGAGGTTGTGCCTGACGGTGCCGACCTGGAGGACCATGACGCTGACAGCGTGAGCGACGACGTCGTGGAGTTCGCGTGCGATCCGCCCGCGCTCCTCTGCGACCGCGACCCGCGCTGTGAGCTCGGCGTGCGTGGCGCGCTCTTCCGCCGCCTCGGCCTGCTCGGCTCGCTCACGAAGCGCGAAGCCTGCGGCCCAGGCGATTCCGAACTCGACGGGAATCAGGATGAGCTCTCCAGTCGTGTGGCTGGGGATGTTGTAGACGACCGCCGTAATGCCTGCGAGGACGATCGCCAAGCCGGTCCACGCCTGCCTGGCGTTGGGCAGGTTCCCAAGCAGGGCAGCAGACGCCAACCCAACGAGGAACAGGCTCTCGATCGACGGTATCAGCATGCCGTCGATGAAGGACAGCGCCGCCGCGAGGATCCAGTAGGCGGCCGGAGCGCCGAAGGGAAACCACCGGCGGGTGAGGAGCACCAGCAGCAGGACCGCCGCTGCGGGTACGGCGAACCACATGCTCGAGGTCGGCGCACCGGGCGACCGAAGGATGATCAACTCGAGCATGCCGGCGACCGCCAGAGCCGCGACCAGCAGCTCGAACCAGTACTCGTGCGCTCGTGTCGGCTGCGGCTCACGCACTGAACGTAACGCACGCTCTCGTGACGCGCCTCGAACAGAAGTCGGAGTGCGAATCATCACTTCGTGGCGGTTCGATTCCGGCTTTCTGCCGAGGCGCTGTACGTAACCGCCTCCTAGCGTCGAGCACTGGAATCGACCTGCAAAGGAGGACGCACATGAGCGTCTCGTACCCACTCACAGCCACTGCCCACTCTGACGCCGCCGTGTCGAGCGTCGAGATTCCGCAGCTGCGGATCGGCAGGATCTTCGCCGTGTGGGCGGCCGCCGCACTTCCGATGGCAGCGCTCGCCTGGGTCGTCGCGCCAGCGCTCGCCGACCGCTTCGCCGGCATTGGCGACGTGCCGATGGCGAAGGCGCTGATCGTCTCCCTCGCGATCGGCATGGTCTGGCAGTTCGTGCTCGTTGCGATCCTCGTCGGTCGCGAGCAGCGGACCCTCCGCTGGTCGACGGTCCGCGAGGCGCTTTGGCTCCGCTCCCCTCGCAGCCCGCGCAGCGGCCGCGTCGGTGGTCGCGTGTGGCTCGTCGTGATCCCACTGATCCTCGCGTTCACGTTCGCGCAGGAGTTGCTCGCGATCGTGCCGGCGCCTGACGACCGGGAGTTCGCCACGCTCCTCGACTCGGACGCGGGCAAGGCGTTCCTGGACGGGGCGTTCGGCTGGTACGGCCTCATCCTCGTGATGTTCCTGTTCAACACAATGCTCGGCGAGGAGCTCCTGTTTCGCGGGTACCTCCTTCCGCGCATGAACGGCGCCTTCGGGCGCGGCGACTGGGTGGCGAACGGCCTCCTCTTCGCCGGCTACCACCTACACGTGCCGTGGGCGATCCCGGGGACGCTCCTCGACATGTTCACGATCGCGTACCCGACGAAGCGCTATCGGAGCGCCTGGATCGGGATCGCTGTGCACAGCGCCCAGAGCGTGTTCCTTGCGATATTCATCTTCACGCTCGTCGTCTAGAGAACGCACGCTCCTATTACGCCGGAAGCCCTGCGAGCCCCTCGCGCTCGCAGGGCTTGGCGCTTCGGCGGAAGTCCCACTGTGTGCCTCCTCCTCGAGTCGGACTCGAGATCGTCACACGGTTTGAACTCGAATCCGGCTTTCCGACGACGCCGTGAAGCCGTGTCCCTCGTACCGTCGACGCATGCACTTCGAGGAGGCCGAAGGAGGAGCCATGAGCACCACCACAGCCGAACTCGTCGAGCTCGCTGCCCGGGACAGCGACGGCGTCCACGTCCTGTTGCTCTGGCATCCGGACGAGAACGCCCTCACCCTGACCGTCGAGGACTCCCGTGTCGGAGATCGCTTCCAACTCGACGTCGCACCGGACCGTGCCCTAGATGCCTTCTACCACCCCTACGCGTACGCGGCCTGATGGTCAACGGACGAGGGGAGAGCAGTCATGAATGCCACATAGACGCGAGCCTTGACACCCGGCGAGTCATTGGCCCGGTGCTCATCGCCATACGTTGCAGGGGACAACCCACTGGAGTGCCCGAGCGTGCGGGAATGTCGCCCGAAGCGTTAGGCGATCGCGTCGCCGACCGTGATCGTGCCCCCGGACAGGATGTCGGCTCGAAGTCCGCCGCGATGGACTAGCGGCCGCAGCAGTCCAGGGCGTGCGAGCTTCTCGAGGTGGGCACACGGTTCTGCGAGTCGTCTCCCGACGCACTCGACCGGCCCGACATGGAACCCCTGGCCAACGAGCGCGTTCAATGAGATCCCCATGGTGACGATGTTGCGACGTGCGTCTTCCCAGGAGAGCTGGATCTCATCGAGCACTTCCGCCTCGACCAGTGTGAGTTCGTAACCGCGACCGGGGCCGCTGAATGTGCCGTCGCCGCCTGCGTACCGATCGCCGGCGAGTCCTCGTCCTGGCAACGCCTCCGCAACGTCGACTCGCACGAGCGTTGCTTCCCGCGCTGAGGCAATGAGGATGCCCGCGACAATTCCGGCGCCTGCGACCGTCCCGTAAGGCGTGTGCATAGGAAGCTGCAGATCAAGGGGCGTCAGCATCCATCCGGCCACGATCCGAACGCCGTCCTTGTACACCCTGGCCGGGTCGAGCCAGACACCCGATGGCGATCCGAACATGAGGACGGCGTGCCGACCGTCGGACCCGTCGACGACCGCGATCCATTTTCCGGCCCAGTCGAACGAGGCGGGGTCGGCGATCGGGACGAGGCCGAGGTTGCGTTCCGCTAGCCACTGCCGGAAGAACCGGACCGGCTCGTCGGAGTCGTCGGGACTCGGAACGCCAGCGCCTAGTAGCTCGCTGAGGCAGTCGCGCAGTTCCGTCGCGAGCGTCACGCTTCGGTGGGTTTGGACATGCGCTGTCCTAGCGCCTGTTCGAGATCGTGCCAGAGATCTTCGACGTCCTCGATCCCGACGGAGACGCGCAGCAACGTCGCAGGGGTGCCTGCGACGACCTCGCTTGGGTAGCGGGCCCGGCGTTCGATGAGCGTCTCGACGCCGCCGAGGCTGGTGGCGTGGACGATCAGCTGCGTGCCGTTACACACTGCCTCGGCGTCTTCGCCGGTCCCGTCGATTTCGAACGAGAGGATCGCTCCCGGTCCGCGTGTCTGCGCCGTCGAAATCTCGTAACCGGGGTGATCCGGGAGGCCGGGGTAGTGGACGCGTGTGACGCGTGGGTGGCCGGCAAGTCGCTGCGCTAGCACGGTCGCGTTCTGCTCGGAGCGATCGAGCCGGACGGCGAGCGTCCTCAGTCCACGGAGAGCGAGGTACGCCTCCAGCGGGCCTGCGATGCCACCGTCGACGCTCCGTCGCTGTTCAAGCGCGTCCGTCAATGCGCGGTCGCTGCTGACGATGACGCCGAGGAGAAGATCGCTGTGTCCGCCGATGAACTTTGTCGCGCTGTGGACGACTGCCGTGGCGCCGAGTGCAATTGGCTGTTGCCTAAGCGGTGTGGCGAGGGTGTTGTCTACGACGACCGGCACGTTCTGCGACCGTGCGGCTTCGATGAGGATCCGGAGGTCAGCGATCCCTAGCAGCGGGTTGGTCGGAGATTCGAGCCAGAGAAGTGAGGCTCCGTCGAGCGCAGCAACGACCTCGTCCGTGTGCGTTGCATCAACCGCCCGAACGCCAAGCCGGCCGACTTTCGCGCGATCAGCCAACAATTCGCCGACGCCGAAGTAGCAAACCTTCGGAGCGACGACGATCGCGCCACCCGGCAGCGTCTCGAAGACGGCCGCTACAGCGCTCATGCCCGACGAGAAGGCGAGGCAGGTTCCGCCCTCGATGACGCCGAGCGCCTCTTCGAGTGCCGCCACGGTTGGGTTGCTGTCGCGGCCGTATGCGGTGTCTCCATCGGCTCGGTAGGTCGACGCCAGCACGATCGCAGCGTTCAGAGGCGCCCCGGTGTCAGCTGCAGGGCGACCGAGCGCGGTCACAAGCGTTGCTGCCGCCAGCGGCCGACCTTCAGTTGGTCGCGACACAGTCGATGTCTATCAGGGGAACCCCCGACGCGAGCTCCGACGTGCGCGAGCGTCACGCCGTGCATGGGGCGGACGCAACGCCGCCTGCGCGAGTGTTCGCGAATGTCCCTCGACGATCTCGAAGCTGCCTGTCGTTGGGCGCTTGCGCGGTGGCAGCGTGGCCTTTGGCGCAGTAGCGTGTTCGGGCTGGCCTCTCCATAGAGACGCGGATGAGAATCCAGGTGGCGATCATCGGTGCGGGTCCGGCCGGTCTCTTGCTGTCGGAGACGTTGCACAGCCACGGGATCGACAGTGTGGTGTTGGAGAAGAGCAGCCGCGAGCATGTGCTGTCGCGGATCCGCGCCGGGGTTCTCGAGCAGACAACAGTGGAGGTTCTACGGGCACACGGCCTGGCCGAGCGCATGGACCGCGAGGGCCAGCAGCACGACGGCACGAGAATCGTCTGGGCCGGGCGGGATGGCCTATTCATCGACGTGGCCAAACATGCGCAAGCCCTTCGTGGTCTACGGGCAGACGCAGATCCAGGAAGACCTGTTCGCGGCCGCTGACCGCCGCGACGCGACCGTGCTGACGGAGGTCACCGATGTGCAGCTGGTGGGCGTGGATTCTGACCGGCCGCGCGTGACGTTCAGCCACGCCGGCGAGACCGTGCAGCTGGACTGCGACTTCATCGCCGGCTGCGACGGCTTTCACGGCGTGTCGCGCACGGCAATCCCACCCAATGTGGTACGCGAGTTCGAGAAGGAGTACCCCTTCGGCTGGCTCGGGATCCTGTCGCCAACCCCGCCGCTGCCCGAGATTGTCTACGCCAACCACCCACGCGGTTTCGCGCTCGCCTCGAGGCGCACGCCGATGCTCAGCCGCTACTACGTCCAGGTGCCGCTGGGCACCAAGATCGAAGACTGGAGCGACGACCGATTCTGGACCGAGCTGACGGCCCGCTACCCACGCGAGCTGGCCGAGAGGATCCTCACCGGCCCCTCTATCGAAAAGTCGATCGCTCCGCTGCGGAGCTACGTCGCCGAGCCGATGCGATACGGCCGCCTGTTCCTCGCCGGCGACGCTGCCCACATCGTGCCCCCGACCGGCGCCAAGGGGCTGAACCTGGCGGTATCTGACGTCTTCTACCTGACACACGCGCTCGCGACGTTCTACGCCCAAGGCTCGACAGCGCTCCTCGACAGCTACAGCGAGACGGCTCTACGCCGGGTCTGGGCCTCGGTGCGCGTGTCCTGGTATCTGACAACTCTGTTGCACCGCTTCCCCGACGCGAGCGAGTTCGACCAGCGAGCACAGGAAGCCGAACTCGACTACCTGAAATCGTCACATCACGCACAGGTCGCACTGGCCGAGCAGTACGCGGGACTGCCGCTCGAACACGCCCCGTGAAAGGCGTGGCAGCCTCCCCGAGCGACAGGTCAGCCCGGTGCGCCAGCGTGCGGGAATGTCCCTTGGATGCTTACGCCAGGTACTCCGCGAGCCGGTCCAGTGTCTCCGTCCAGCCCGCTTGGTGCAGCTCGTATCGAGCCTGGGTCGAGAACGATCCATGATCGAGAACGAGTTTCGTTCCGTCACCATGCTCAGACAACGAAAGCGTCACGAGTGTCTCCTGGTCGTCGGGATCGGGTTCTTCCCACACGAACGTATAGACGAGGCGCCGCGGAGGATCGACTTCCGAGTACTGCCCGCTCAAGTGGAACGCCTCCCCGTCCGGTGGCTGCATCGTGATGCGGTACCGCCCTCCCTCGCGAACGTCGAGTTCGACGCTGGGAGCGGTGAAGCCCGCTGGCCCCCACCACCGGCCCAGTTGATCGGGCTCCGCGCATGCCGCAAACACACGCGCCCTCGGCGCGTTCAGCACCCTTTCCAGATGAAGCGTCAGCCTCGAAGGATCGACCGTCATGCGGTGATTATCCGCCGATCAGCGCACACAAGCTCGGTGCGAGAGCCCGCCACCGTGCGCCAGCGTTCGCGAATGACGCCCGAGGGTCGGTGCGGGACTGACCCCGTTGCGATGATGCTTGGAGGCCGCGCGAGTCTCGGAGGTCAAGCCCACGAAAGGAGAACTCATGAGTGATAACCCGGTTCAGCGAACGAACCTCGCCGGGATCACATGCGATCCGCGTCCACAGCTGCCTGACGGCTTCCGGCGCAACAGCACGCGCGTTGGCGCGGCGCTCGGCGCGGCCCGCACCGGACTCAGCGTCTACGAGCTACCTCCCGGCCAGGCGGTCAGCCCTTACCACTACGAAAATCCTGACGAGGAGTGGCTCCTGGTCGTCTCAGGCACGCCAACCCTGCGGCATCCCGGCGGCGAGGACCAGCTCGAGCCCTGGGACATCGTCTTCTTTCCGTCCGGTCCCGCCGGAGCACACCTCGTGCGGAACACCAGCGAATCGACCGCCCGCGTCGCGATGTTCTCCTCGAAGGCAGCGACGGTCGGTGCCGTCGTCTACCCGGACAGCGACATGGTCTGGGTCTGGTCAGACGACGAAGTGGTCGACCTCGTCGTCAAACGAAGCAGCGCCGAGGACGATGCAGCGCCGTGGAAAACTGGGACGGGCGAGGCCGAGAGATAACCGCTCGCCTGCGCCAGCATCCGCGAATCTCCCTGCCCCGATAAGTGCCTCCTGCGGGATTCGAACGTACGCCGACTGAAGCCGAGTGCCGCCCGCGTGTAGCGCCCGGGCCAGCGCCCGAACCGGAGGCTGAGTCTCCAGCGCTAGGCGGAGCGCTTCGACCCGGACGGCGTCTACGTGCGCCGAAGCACCCTGAGCTGGGGGGCGCCACTACCCTTTTGCCAATGGTGGTGGCGGCGTGACTGGCTGGGAGACATCGGAGCGGGTGCTTGAGTCCGGCGGCTTCGAGTCGCGTCAGCGGGTGCTCATGGCGGAGCCTGCGGTCGAGGCGTCCGAGGCCGGCGCTCGCACGCTCGGTGTCACCTACTGGCAGGCGGTCGACCGCTTCACCCGCGGCTGCGTCCGTGCGAGCTGGACGGGCGGCGGAGGCAAGCTGAAGCTACTCGGCGGTGCGACGCTGCTCACGTTCGGGCCGCCGGAGCTCTTGTTCGACGGTGGGCTCGTTAGCTGCCGGTACGCGATCGAGGGTGGACTGCTCGCGCTCCGAGCCGGCGGCTCCGTCACACTCGCGCAGCGACGCGAGGGTGATCAGCAGGAGCTGAGCGTCATGGTCGAGGGGTACCTGCCGCGCCTCGCCGCGCGCGCGGGCGCTCAGCCGTGGACCGGGATGCTCTACGCGAAAGGGCAGAGCCCGTTCCATGCCGCGGTCAGCCGCCGCTACTTCGAGCTCCTGTTGCGGAGCCGGGACGCGTGAACGTCACTGTCTTCGGCGCAACCGGCGTCGTCGGCCGGGCGCTCGGGCCGCTGCTGGCCGAGCACGAGCTGACCGCGGTCTCGCGCACCGCGCGGGACGAGCCCGGCGCCCGCTGGGTGGTCGCCGACGCGGCCAGCGGCGAGGGCGTCGCCGCGGCTCTGGAAGGTGCGGACGTCGTCTACTACCTCGTCCACTCGCTCGGCGCGCGCGACTTCGAGGAGCAGGATCGCGTGGCAGCGGAGACGGTCGCGCACGAGGCCGCGAACGCGGGCGTGCGGCAGATCGTCTACCTCGGCGGGCTCGGCGCCGACGGCCCCGACGCGTCGCCGCACCTGCGCAGCCGCCGCGAGACCGGACAGCGGCTCGCGTCGGCGGGCGTCCCGGTGACGACCCTGCGCGCAGCCATGATTGTCGGCAAGGGGAGCGCCGCCTTCGAGACGATCCTCGCCCTGGTCAAGCGGCTGCCGGTGATGGTGACGCCGAGCTGGGTCTCGACGCCGACGCAGCCAATTGCGCTCGACGATGCCGCCCGCTACCTGGCAGGCGTCTGCGGCAACGAGGCCACCTACGGCGAGGGCTACGACGCGGGTGGGCCTGAGGTGATGACCTACCGGCAGATGATCGAGCGGATCGCCGCCCTGCTCGGCCGGAAGCCGGCAATCGTCGAGGTCCCGGTGCTGACGCCGTACCTCTCGTCGCTCTGGCTCAACCTCGTCACGCCGGTAAGCGCGTCGGTCGCGCGACCGCTCGTCGAGGGGCTGCGCAATCCGACGATCGCGCGCGAGGAGCGGATCCGGAAAGCTGCTGCCGCTCGAGCTCACGTCGTTCGACGAAGCGGCGCGACGAGCGCTCGCCTGAGCAGCGCGGACACAGCCCTCGTGACCAGGCCCCCATCCCGATCGCTGCATCGAGGGGGTGGGCACCCTCCGCCGGGTCACTCCCTCGCGTGCGCGCGAGAAGAAAGTGGTGGGCGTTCGCGGCGACGGCGCGACCCGGAGAGCTACGGTTCGTCGCCGCAGCGTTCAGGGGCTTCCGGTACGGCGATGTCGGGCAGTCTGAAGGCGTGCTCAACCCAGCGCCTCTCAAGTGAAGGTCGTGGCGATCGGAATCGCAAGCGTGGCAGTCGCCGGCGCTGTCACCGCTGTGACGGTCTTCTTACTGCGGCAGGAGAAGACCGCAGAGCCGGCGATCACGCTGCAATTGCCCGTGCAAATAGCCCATCCCGATCCCCTCCAATTCGAGCCGGGTCGAACCGAGGAATACGAGCAGGCGGCCGCCTTTGGGTTGAGCCACGTGCTCTTCGAGAAGAGCCCCAGCGGAGCCGTTGGTGCAGCCCGGCGCACGGCGCGCTTTCGCGCCATGGTGGACAAAGCGACATCGGGCACCGACATCGACCCCGACCTGGTCGAGGCGATCGTCATGCTTGAGAGTGCCGGGCGTCAGGACGTGATCGCAGGAGACGACCCCGCGAACGCGGCCGGGCTCACGCAGATCGTCGCGGGGACCGCGACAGACTTTCTCGGCATGCACGTCGATCTTGAGGCGAGCCGGCGACTCACTCGTCTACTGGACCAGGCGGTCCGTCGCGGCGACGACGCCGAAGCTGCGCGTCTTCGCTCCGAGCGCCGACAAGCGGACACGCGCTTCGATCCCGAGCAGGCGCTCGCGGGCACGGTGCGCTATTTGACAGAGGCGATGAAGGTCTTCGGACGCGATGACCTCGCGGCCGTCTCGTACCACATGGGAATCGGCAACCTCTCCAATGTGGTGCGCGCATACACGGCGCGAGAGGACGACCCGATCGACACCATCGTCGACGAGGGCGACATCGACTACGCACGTCTCTACTTCGATTCCTCGCCGACGGGCCATCGAGCGTCGTGGGAACTGCTCACATCGTTCGGAGACGACTCGCAGACGTACTACTGGCGAGTTCTCGGCGCGCTCGGAATCATGCATCTCCTTCGCAATGACCCCGGACGACTCGAACGACTCGCCGAGCTTCACGATCGCCTGCCGAGCGCTGGACTCGTGCTTCACCCCCGGACTGTCCGCGAGCGGTACGCCGATGCCGCACAGCTCGAGGACGCCGTCGCTCGTCGCGTGCTTGTTCCCGTTCGGCCGAGCAACGATGCGCGTTTCACGATCGATCCGCAACTCCTGAGAGTTCTGGCGCCCCTGACGGACAATCCGTCGGACTATCTCGTCCTTCGCCCTCGCGCGGCGCGTTTCCTCGCGTACCTCTCCGCGAAGGTCTACGAGCTGAGCGGCGAAGAGCGCCCGTTGGCGCTCACACGGGCGGCATACGATGACGAGGCGGCAACGAAGCTCACGCCGCACGATCCGGGTGCCGCGGCAGATGCTGATATGCACAGCACAGGTTTCGCGTTCGACATACGCAGGCGGTACGGATCAGGCGCGCAAGCAGCGGCGTTCCAATGGACGCTGGAACGCCTCGAGACGCTCGGGTTGATTGCGTGGACGCGAGGACGGTCGGTCATCCACGTCGTCGTGTCTGCTCGTGTCGATGCGTGATCACGTGGGAAGAGCGCACGGGCTAGTGAAGCCGGCGGGACTCGAACGCGATCGCGCTGCTCGAGCAAGCGGTCTCTACTCCCACGGCTCGAGCCGGTCCCCCACTCGAGATCGAGCGTCCCGATCAGCCGAAACTGACCTCGCGCAGGAACGGCCGCAAAGCCTCCGCGAACTCGCGTGGGTACTCGTGATACGCGTCGTGTCGACCCGGCGTGGTGGCGACGTCGACGCCGAGGCGCTCGCCCAGGCGGCCGGCGATCTCGGCGAAGAACGGAAAGCTGTCCTCGCTGACGAGCAGGCGCACCGGCGCGGCAAGGGAGGTCAACGTCTCCTCGTCGGGCAGGCTCAGCTCGTAGGACCCCAGCTCGACCCCGAACAACGTGCCGGCGGTGGCGCGCATGCGCTCACGAAGCGCGGGCGCCAGCCGATTCCAGGCGTCCTCGTCCCCGGCCACGTAGCACCAGAGGCGCTCGACCGCGGCGGCCGGCCCGCCGCCCTCGATCGCCTCCTGCACCAGCGCCCTCACCGGTGCTCGGACCGCGTCGAAATCGTCAACCAGGGCGTACAACCCCGGTTCGTGAAGGATCGCGCCGCGAACCGCCTCGGGATGACGGACCAGCAACCACAGCGCGAAGCTGCCGCCGCCGCTCGTGCCGAACACTGCGGCGGGACCGACACCGAGCGCATCCAACAGCGCCGCCGCGTCGTCGGCCTGCTCCTCCGCTGAGGTCGTCTGCCAACCGGCCGGGACGGGACTGCGCCCGTTCCCACGCCGGTCATAGGTGATAACCGTGAACTCGTCGGCCAACACGTCGGCCAGCTTGTCGAAGTGTCCGCCGTCGCCGGTCGCTCCCATGATCAGCAGAACCGGCGGCCCGGTGCCCCGCGCCTCGTGGTAGAGCTCAGTCCCGTTGACGGTGACTCTCGGCATCGCAAGCTGTCTCGGTCGGTCTCTAAAGAGGATCGTCGCCCTTTTGCTCCACCGGCGCAATCGTCCCGATCGCAAGCTGATCCCTCGCGTGCGCGCGCGTGCGCGCGAGAGAAAGCGGTGCGCGTTCGCGACCCCCGGATCTACCGCGCGGCGGTAGGTCTCGTGCTGGAGCGCCTGCAAGGGCCGCGGCATTGCCAACGCCGGTGCCATGCCCAACCTACTGCTGTCGATCCGGCTGCACCGAGAAGAAAACCGACTAGGAGAATTCCCACCCACTCAGCGACTACCTCTACGCCGCTCCGAATCGCACGAGCGAAGCCGTTGGTAGACGTGGACACGCCCTCGATCGACTTGCTGCGGTAGCTGACCTCCTCGACGTAAACCCCGGGAGCGAGGTACTCGGGCACGTCGTTGATGCTACTCCCGCCTCGCTGAGAAAGCGGTCGCCGCCGAGCACTGACCCGGTTCTGGCCCTCGCCGGTCCCGGTACGGGTCGTGCGACGACGCCCAGCCCCCCAACCAGGCCCCATCACCTGATGACAAGCCAGAGGGGTGGGTACCCGGGTCTCGCGTGCGCGTGCGTGCGCGAGAGAAAGCGGTAGGCGTTCGGGACGCCCCGCCCCGCGACCCTTGGTCGTTGCTGCCATGGCCGTCCTGGTGTGTCCGTTGTCTTGATCATTACGTTTCGGAGAGCTGGGCTAGGAAACGGTGAAGTCCCTGCAAATCGAGCATTTTCCGTCAAGACAGAGAGCTGGACCGCAGCACTGGCACTTGGGATGCCCGCACCCTTGTACGGGGGGGCAGTGGTCTAAGATGCTGCGCTGCGATGCACAGACGCCCGCTTGCAGCGATGCTCCTGCTAGGCACCGCGTTCGTCATCGCCGCCGTGGTGGGAGCGGCCGGAAGTCATGCGGGAGCTGAGAGCCGCGCGGGAACGATCGCGTTTCTTCGCTTTCCCGCCGGCCCCGGTACTCCGGAAGCAAGCCTGTTCGTCATCAAGGCGGACGGCATCGGCCTCAGGCGTCTCACGCCCCCTGGCTCGCGCGTCTGGGCGCACGCGTGGTCACCTGACGGGGGCCTCATCGCCTACACGAACCGAGGCTCGCTCTGGCTCATCCGCCCTGACGGAACAGGGCGAGTACGTCTCGTTTCGCGGTCGCAACTGAACGTCATCGCGATGACGTGGTCTCCTGACGGGAGGGCAATCGCCGTGCTCGCCCAGGATCCAAGCAGCAAGCGCCCGTGTTGCTCACGACCGCAAGTAGCCGAGATCTATGTCATACCGACAGACGGAGGCGCGCCGCGGCCTCTCGTAACGGCCCGAGCGGGGGACACGACGCGCGTGGCGGGCGATTCGCGCGACCCGGCGTGGTCACCACGAGGGGACGAGATCGCATTCACGACGCCGGGAGGCGAGGTGAGGGTCGTGCGCAGCGACGGAATTGGGCGGTCACGTCGTATCGTCGGTTGGCGCCCGGGCCGAACGGGGTTCGGCTACCCGACCTGGTCGCCGGATGGCCGACGACTCGCCCTGGCGGAGGGCCGCTACGACTCGATCTATGTTGTGGATGCAGACGGAAGCAGCCTCCGTCGCCTCACCAAGCGCGCGTACAACGAGTACGCGTTCGCGTGGTCTCCGGACGGGCGGACGATCCTCTACGGCAGGGAGGATCGCCTGGGCATCTACGTGATCGGAGCCAACGGAAGCAACGATCACAAGGTCACGTCCGACTCGCCCGCCCCAATTGCGGGGGGAGCGTTAGCCTGGGCGCCTGACGGAAGAGCCATCGCCTACGCGACGGACCGCACGGGCAACGGTGATCTCTACGTGATCGGCGCCGATGGACGCAACAAGCTTCGGTTGACACGGTCGGCTCACACCGACCTCGCCCCGAGCTGGGCTCCCGGCTAAGAGCCCGCCGGGTCCAGCCTCGGTTCGGTCGCCCGCCTTAATCTCGCGTTGCTCGATCCGCAGGTGGAGCCGGGTCGCGATGGGCTGCTTGGCCTCCCTCGCGTGCGCGCTCTCTCCCCTCGATAGAACGCTCGACGTCCTCGTGGCAGAATGAAGGTCTCGAGGTGCGTTCGACGGGGGCCTCCGGAGCGAGTTACTCGTCTTCCAGCTGATTCCCTTCCGCGAGGCGGCGCACGGTTTCGCCGATATCCGCCCCGGCCTCCTCGACCTCCTCCATGTAGAGCCGTCCTGAGGCGATCCGACCGTTCTTGATCTCGAACAGCGTCACTCCTCGCATGTCGAGCGGCGCTTGATTTGCTCGGGTGCCGGTCCAATGCCACTCGGACCAGAGCGTGTCGCCCTGCGCCGCGGTGGCGAGCAGCTCGGCGTGGAAGTCGGGTATGCCCTCGAAAAGCGCCGACCAGTTCTTCTCGACCTGCTCTCGACCTCCGAAGCCTCGGATTGGATGAGCGGGCTGCTCGCTGCGGTAGTTGGGATCGAAGCAGGCGAGAAATGCCTCCAGATCGTGTTGGTTCATTGCAGCGTGGAGGCGCTCCACAGCTTCCAGCGACGCCGCCTGCGTTTGTGCACTCACAGCTAGTCGCTCCTTTCTTCGCCCTGGCCAGGCGAACCAGGTGCACTCTTTCCCGGCATGGTCGCGCATTCACGAGCACACAGTGACCGGTCGAGCGAGTTCCGCCCCGCCCGCCCCGAGGCTCGCGCTCCTCGATCCGCGGGTAGCTCGCGAGCGGCTCACCAAGCGCGAATCACGGCTGTTCGGCGGCGCTGCGCTGACGGTACCGCCTGGGCGGTTCTGAGCCGAGCATTCGGTGTGACCAAAGGCGCGCTCTGCAGTTGCCTCGCGACAATCGTGGCCATGCTCGGCGTGATGCACTACCGCCGCAATGATTACTCGGGCGACCACTCCTTGATCCAATAGGTCTCGAGCAGATCTTCGACAAGAAAAGGGTCCGATTCGACCGCACGTCGCGCCTCATCCGGACTGGGCGCCTCGAAGACGATTAGGCCACCCGAGCGATCTGCGAACGGCCCGCCTGAGTAGCCCTCCAGCTGCAGCCGCCGCCAGTGACGAACATGGTTCGGGACCGCCAGCCTGACTCGTTCAGGATTGTCCTTCATGAAGTAGACGTAAGCGAACCGCATCAATACCCACTCCTCTGGGGAGCACCTGCGGGACAACAGTACTGGGGAGAGCCGCGGGCAACGTGCCCCCGCGACCTGGCCCCACTACTCGCCTTCGACGGGCGCATGAGCGCGTTCACCACCGGCCGACGGCAGCGTCGAGCTGCCGTGTCGATGAAGCCCGCCTCGGGCCGACGGTGATATCGCGGACGCTGCGCCGGCGCAAGTCGGTTCACAACACGCGCCGTAGGATGGGCCGGATGGATGTCTTCAACCTCTTCGCCGAGCAGGCCTGGGACAACGAGAACGATCAGCCGGGATACCGGCACAGAGCAGCGGTTATCGGCAAGCGACTCGGTGCAACGCTTCTCGGCGGCAGCCTCTATGAGCTGCCGCCGGGCGAGAAGACCTGGCCGTACCACTACGAGTTCGGCTGTGAGGAGTGGCTGATCGTCGTCTCGGGCCGGCCCACCCTCCGCGGGCCGGACGGCGAACGAGAGCTTGCGCCGGGTGATGTCGCGGTCTTTCCCGAGGGACCCGCGGGTGGCCACCAGGTCATCAACCGCTCGGAGGAGCCGTCACGGGTTCTCATCCTCTCCTCCAAGTCACCGCTCGCCGTCGTCCACTATCCGGACAGCGGCAAGGTCGGACTCTGGTCGCAAGCGGAGGGCTATCAGGCCATGCTCAAGAGCGAGCCCAAGCTCGACTACTGGGACGGCGAGACCTAGCCCACGACACCCACCATCGTTGCCTGATCGGACGGGAAGGTGGCCGGGTTGGAGCGTTAGACGTTGTTGGCGATCGTGAAGGGGAGGTGCAGACGGCCCTTGTTGCCGCGGAGGTCGATCGCCTCGACCTCGAGGTGGTACCGGCCGTCGTCGAGCAGTGTCGTGCTCCAGCGGTGGGCGAGGTAGAAGCGATAGAGGCCGGGTTTGCCCGCCCGATTTTGCCGCGTTCCGGGTGCGTAGATCCGCCCGAACGCCTCCTGGGGCAGCAGTTCCCTGCTGAAGTCGATCGGTGTGTGCCAAGGCCTCATGGTGCGGCCCTCGCGGCGCACACGCCAGCGAACCCGGGCCGGCGTCACCGGCAGGCCACCCCAGGGCTCGGGCACCCTGCGTGGTGGCATTTGGTGTGCCTCGGCGATCACGTCCACCGCACGTGAGATCGCAGCCGGATCGAGTGCCCGTCCGTTGCGCGAGAACACGATCCTCGTCACGCTTGGCTTCGTCATGTCGCGCCAGGGCGTCAGCGCTCCCGGTCGTAGCGGGTCGCGGTAGACACCAGAGCGGTGCTCGGCGAAGTGGACATGCAGCCACGGCGCCTCGACATGACCCACGACTTGATGCTTGTTGACCCGCTGATGGTGGCTTACAGCGGGGACGACGTGCCAGTAGCCGAAGTCGAGGTCGCCGTCTGTCACCGAAAGTGACCGTGGCCCCTCGAGGTGCACGACGCCGGCGCGGACCGCGTAGACGGAAGTGCCGTTGGGTGCCGAGATGTCGATCCCGAAATGGAATGCCCTCGACTTGCCCGAGATGCGCGGGTCGTTGAAGTAACCACGCACGGGGTGCGGCCGATCAAACGGCTCCAACGGCCACGAGTACACACCGCCAGTATCACCCGAGGGGTAGGGCGGTCCTTTGCTGGTTCACGCCCGGTCGTACGCGATAGGAGCCGTTGGCGCTCTCGGGTTCCAGGTTGCGCAAACGCTCGCGCCGGTCGGACCGGGCGGCATCGTGGGAGCGACCGAACTCGATCAGCTCGGCGAGTAGGCGGTCGAGCGAACGCTTCACGCTTGCTCTAGCAAGGCACCAGGCTCAGCGATGCCTAGTTCGTCGAATCGGATTTCTCCGTCCCCGGCTCGCGCCGGTGCCCACGGTTGTGGTCCATCGCGCGACGTCGGGCTCACCCGGGAGCGACGGATGTTGCGGCTCATCTTCGAGCTGTTCATCTGACCTCGCAGTTCACTGTGGTTCGACATTGGAGTCGAGCAAGCACCCCGTGCTGAGGATTTGCCCGGCTACGAACGAGTCCGGCCGCTCAAACAGGGGGGGTTTCCAGGATTTCGCGTTCGAGTCTCTGCTCGTACTGTCGGTCACGTCAAGCAGAGGTTCAAAAGGGAGGTTCGAGATGCATGACGTTGCAAGCCCACAGGTGAGGAGGATCCTCCGGTCATCGTTCGGTCGAGGCCGGCTCGTTCTTCTGCTACTCGCTCTCGTGGTCGCGGCGGGACTGGTGGCGATTGGTCGGTGGACCGCTCCGACGACGCCCACCGTGCCGCAACCCGTGAGCGTCGCCGCGGCCCCGGAGCCCTGCGGCACGATCGCGCCTGGGACGATGCCGTCGGTGGCCTGCCAGCGGGTGCTCGAGCGGATCTACCTCGGCAGGAGCTAGTGGCGCGGGCCGTGGTGGTGGAGACGAGACGTGGCCCGCTCTGGTGCGGGCCACGTCTCGCTGGTTCTTCGACGAGGTGCCCTCGATAATCCCGAACGGAGCGAGTGTGGAGCTGACGCCGTGGAGTTGATCGGGCGCGAGGAGGAGCTGGGCTCACTGGAGGTCTTCCTCGCCGAGGTCCTCACAGGCCCTGCAGGCCTCGTTGTCTCCGGTGAGCCAGGGATCGGCAAGACCGCCGTTCTTGAAACCGCGCTCGCTGAGGCGCGAGCGCGGTTCCCGAGCGTGCTCCTCTGTCGCGGCGTTCAGGCCGAGGCAAGATTCGCGTTCGCAGGGCTCTCCGAGATGCTGGCGGGTGTACTCGGGGACGTCGAGCGCTCGCTCCCATTGCCGCGTCGCCGAGCGCTCGAGGTCGCGCTGCTCTTGGCCGAGCCGGAGGACGATCCGCCGCAGGCGCACGCGGTCGGGCTTGCGATCCTCGACGCGCTGCGCGAGCTCGAGAAGCGGGGCCCGCTGCTGGTTGCCGTCGACGACCTGCAATGGCTCGACTCGTCGACCACGGGCGCGCTTCAGATCGCGTTGCGGCGCCTGCGGAGCGAGCGGATCGGCTTCCTTGCGACGGTGCGCGAGGCGGAGGGCGTCGAGGTGGCGGTCGAGCTCGAGCGCGCGTTCCGGGAGGGCCGGCTGACGCGGCTGTCCCTCGGCCCGCTAGGCATCGGCGCGCTGCACCGGCTGCTCAAGTCCCGGCTTGGCCTCGAGCTCGCCCGGCCCGAGCTCGCCCGGGTCCGGGAGGCGAGCGGCGGCAACCCGCTCTTCGCGCTCGAGCTCGGCCGCGAGCTCGTCCGCAGCGGCGCGAAGCTCGAGCCCGGCAAGCCGCTGCCGGTCCCGGACAGCCTCGGGAAGCTGCTTCGCGCCCGCCTCGCCCAGCTCCCGGACGAGACGGTCGAGATTCTCCTCATCGCCGCGGCGGCCGGGAACGCGACCACGGAGGCGCTCGCAACCGCGAATGGCTCCGCCGAACATGTCCTAGCAGCGCTCGCGCCGGCCGAGCGGGACGGCGTGATCGAGGTGGGAAGATCCGTGCGCTTCACGCATCCGCTGTTCGCGTCCGTCTGCTACGAGATCGCCCCGGCGGCGCAGCGACGCGCGGCCCACCAGGCCCTCGCGGATACGACCGCCGACTTGGAGGAGCGCGCTCGCCACCTGGCCCTCGCCGCAGTCGAGCCCAACGCGGGCGTCGCCGCCGCGCTCGACGAGGCGGTCGCACGCGCAGCCGGTAGAGGCGCGCCCGCCGCCGCCGCCGAGTTGTCAGAGCACGCGGGTTCGCTCACACCGCTCCGGGACTCCGCGCACCGCCGCCGTCGCCGCCTGCGGGCTGCCGAGCTGCACAATCTGAGCGGCAATCCCGAACGCGCAGCGAGTCTCTACGAAAAGCTGCTCGGCGAGGCCGACGCCGGCGCCGAGCGCGCCGACGTGCTGTTCGGCCTCGCAAGCACACGGTCAGCCGACGCCTCGAGCTTCGCCCAGCTGCTGGACGAGGCGCTCGGCGAGGCCGCGGGTGACAGCGCCCGGTCGGCGCGGATCCTCGGCTTCCGGGCCCAGGTCGCGTTCGTGTACGGCGGCCCCGCCGCCAGCGCTGCGGACGCTCGCGCGGCGCTCGCCCACGCTGAGCGCGCCGGCGACCCGCTGCCGCTCGCGGTCGCGATCGCCCACCTGGGTCAGCTCGAGACGTACACCCTCGACGTGACACCCGGTCTGCTCGAGCGAGGCATAGCGATCGAGCAAGCGCTCGGCCGCCCACTCGACTTTTTCAGCAGTCCCTCGGCAATGCTCGCCGTTCAGCTCTTCCTGAATGACGACCTCGAACGGGCGCGCGCGCTGCTCGAGCGCGCCGGCGCTGGGGCCGCGGAGCGGGGCGCCGAGATCGAGCGCGCGTGGGTGCTGTTCAACCTGATGTGGCTCGAGTGGCTCGCCGGTCGCTGGCTAGTGGCGCTGAGCCACATCGCCGAGGCGAAGGAGCTCGCCGAGCAGGCCCAGGACGAGTTCCTCGGCCCACAGCTCGTGAATCAAGAGGCGTTCATCGAGGCTCACCTTGGCCGGATCGAGGAGGCACGTGCGAAGGCCGAGTCTGTGCTTGCAGTCTTCGCGGGGACTTCAAGCGAGATCCACCGAATCGTCTGCCTTTCGACACTCGGCCACATCGAACTCGCGCTCGGCAATCTGGAGGCGGCCAGCCGCTACCTGCACGACCTACCCGGACAGCTGCTCTCGTTCGGCTGGCTCGAGCCCGGCCATCCGCTCTGGCCGGACGCAATCGAAACACTCGTCGGCGTCGGGAAGCTCGACCAGGCGCGGGCATACGTGGAGCAGCACGAGCGACTCGCAGCTCGCGCAGGGCGGTTGGCCCGCGGCTACGCGGCCCGGTGCCGCGGCCTTCTGGCCGCTGCCGAGGGCGACCTGGTCGCAGCGTTCGAGTCGTTCGAGCGCGGTCTCGCCGAGCTGGACGGTCTCTACGCGTTCGAGCGCGGCCGCACGCTGCTCGCGCTCGGCTCCGCTCGCAGGCAAGCGAAACAGAAGCGCCTGGCCCGCGAGGCGCTCGAGCAGGCGCTGGCGCTCTTCGAGGAACTCGGCGCACGGCTCTGGGCGGAGAAGGCGCGGGCCGAGCTCAGGCGGATCAGCGGCCGACGCCCCGGCACGACGGGCCTCACCGAGACGGAGGAGCGAGTCGCACGACTCGCCGCGCAAGGGCATCCGAACAAACTGATCGCGGCGACACTCTTCATGAGTGCGCACACAGTCGAAGCGCACCTCACGCGCGTCTACCGCAAGCTCGAGATCAGCTCGCGCGGACAACTCGCGGGACGGATCGCCACGCTGCCAGCTGAGCCAGCCCTGCCAACCGACGACGTCTCGCTGTAGGCATGGTCCGTTAGCCGCCGACGTCGTGCCGCACTCCGCCTCTGCGGGCGAGGGCCGCTGCTATCTCATCCCACCCCGCACTAGCCCCAGTCCCTAGATCCCTTTGAGGGGTCCCCGCGACCAGGCCCCACCACGATCACCGCATCGAGGGGGGAGGGAGTACCCTCGAGCGAGTTCTCGCGCGTGCGTGCGTGCGCGCGCGCGAGAGGAGGTGGTAGGCGTTCGGGAGTCGGGGTGGCCCGTTCAGGTGGCTTTGCGGCCAACGTCTTTGTTCTCGGGCACGAAGGCCGTCGCGGAGGTCGCCCGTGCCACTGACACACTAAGCAGCACGGTGGCGGGTCGAGGCTGGTCGGGTCGCTATTCCGTGTGAGTCCAGATACGGAGTGCCCAGTTGGCGGCGGCGTTGCTGTCGAGGGCGGCTCCTTCGTCCCAGGCTCGGGCGAAGTCGTCTGGTGCAAGTGCGTCGCGGCAGTGTTGCTCGACGGCGGCGACCTCGTGTTGTTCGTCGGGTGTGAGGGCGGCGCCGGTCTGGGTGCGGATGGCGCCGGCGGCGGCGAGCAGGGTTACGGCCCGGCTGTGGTCTTCACGTTCTGCGAGGATCCCGGCGCCTCCCTCGAGGCAGTACGCGATCAGGCGCGGGTCCTGGATTTCGCGCGAAAGTCGGAGGCTCTCCTCGTATCGACCGAGTGCACGTCCGGGTGCGATCGTTTCGTCGAGGTGTCCGAGACTGGCAAGCGCGAGCGCGAGTAGGCCGTTGTGCTCCCCCTGCCTGCTCAACGCGATGCTTTCGTCGTAGGCCTGGCGCGCTCGGTCAGGCTCGCCAGCGGCTTCCTCCGCTACGCCGAGATTGTTGAGCTCGATCGCGATGTGCCTACTCGCGGCTTCGCTACGACGCAGGCTGGCGACGATCTCCCGCGAGAGGGTGACAGCTGTTGTGGCGTCACCGTCCGCGGTGGCCACGATCGCGAGGAGCGATTTCGCCTTGTTCGGGAGTAGCTCGTCGCCGAGGTTGCGGCCGGCGTCCAATGCCGTCTCGGCCAGTCTTCTGCAGCGACCGTAGTCGCCACGATAGAACGCGATGGTGGCAAGAATGAAGAACACCCAGGCCTCGCCGCGGTCGTCCTGCACCGTGCGGAAGAGCGCGAGCGCTTCGGACGCGAGGCTGTCGGCTGTGTCGAAGTCGCTCTGGCTCATCGCGAGCGAGGCGAGATCCTCGAGTGCCTTGGCCCGCAGCGCGGTTCGAGCGTCCGGTGCATTGGCAAGGGCAGCCGCGAGCTTCTCTCGCCCCTCTCGGTAGTCGCCGCGTTGTCTCCAGACCACGCTGAGCGCCAATGTCGTCTCGAGCGCCAGCTCGGGGTCGGCACTCAGCACGCGCTCGGCGGCGAGTCGGAGGTTCTCGCGTTCTCGGAGCAGGCGGTCGTAGTCGTGTTCACCGGCCAGCGTGTCGTCGTAGCCGTCGCGGGCAACCGCCGTGTAGTGATCGAGGTGGCGCCGTTCCACGTCCTCGGTTTCGCCGGCGGCGTGGAGTTGCTCGGCGGCGTACTCGCGGAGCGTCTCCAGCATCCAGTAGCGCGGCGCGCCGGTGCCGTCGCGACGGCGCAGCAGGCTCTTGTCCAGGAGTGACTGGAGCGCGTCGGGGTCGGCACCGGCGACCTGGTCGGCGGCGTCGTAGTCGCAGCCGCCGACAAACACGCTCATCCGACGGAACAGCTGCCGATCGTGCTCGTCGAGTAGCTCGTGCGACCAGGAGATCGTCGCCCGCAGCGTCTCCTGGCGAGCATCGACACCACGACCGGCCTTGAGCAGGTCGAGGCGTTGCCCGAGGCGGTCAAGCAGTTGCCCCGGGTCGAACACGACCGTCCGGGCGGCCGCCAGCTCCAGTGCCAACGGCAGGTTGTCCAGCCGTGAGCACAACTCCCGCAACGCGTCGGAGGACTTGAGCTCGACCCCCGCCGCAGCCGAGCGGGCGAGAAACAGTGCCTCGCCGTCGCGCTCGGTCATCGGCGGCACCATGTACACGCGCTCCGCCGGCAACCGGAGCCGTTCGCGCGTGGTTACCACCGTCGTCACGGTCGGACAGGCGACGACGAACCTGTCGAGCGCGTCGGCCGCATCGGGCAACAGGTGCTCCACGTTGTCCACGAACACGAGCAGCCGCCGCCCGGCCAGCGCGCGCGACAGATCCTCGGCCGGCGAGCTGTCCTTGCCTTCGCTCACGCTCAGCGCCGACGCGACCATTGGCAGCAACAGCGACGGGTCGCGCAACGGCGCCAGCGGCGCCCAGAACACACCGTCCGGGTAGGCATCGGAGGCGGCCGCCACAGCCTGCAACGCCAAACGGGTCTTGCCCGTCCCCCCCGGCCCCACCAGCGAGATCAGACGCACCCCCGACTCGTCGAGCATTGCCGCGACAGCTGCAAGCTCAGCCTCGCGTCCCAGGAAGGGTGTCGCTGGGGTGGGCAGGTTCGTCCGGTACAGAGACTTCAAAGGTGGAAAGTCACCGTCACTTAGCTGGAACACCCGCTCCGGGGCGGACAGGTCCTTGAACCGGTGCTCGCCCAGGTCAACGAGCGGGAAGCCGTCTCCGACCAATGCGCGAGTCGAGTTTGAGACCACCACCTGGCCGCCGTGGGCCGCAGCGGCGATCCGCGCGGCACGATGAACTTCAAGCCCCACGTAGCCCGTTTCGCCGAGCGCTACCTCGCCCGTGTGCACCCCCATCCGCACACGGACGGGACCGTCAGCGAACCCTGCCTGCGCCACGCCGGCGGCTGACAGCGCATCGGTAGCACGGGCAAAGGCGACAAAGAAGGCGTCCCCCGCCGTGTCCACCTCAACGCCGCCATGTGCAGCCCAGACCTCGCGGCACACTCGGTGATGCTCGGCCAACACATCGCTGTAGGCCTCCGCGCCCAACTCCTTCAACAGCCGCGTCGAACCCTCAATGTCGGTGAACAGGAACGTCACGGTCCCCGAAGGCAGATCCGTGCGCATTGCGCCCATCATCGGGCATCTGGGCCTTCAATTCACCCTCCCCGCAGCCAGGCCCCACCGCCCTGAAGATCGCGAGGGGGGTGGGTGCGGGGCAGCCGAGCCCGTCGTGTACCGACTCGCCGAGTCGGAGGTCGCACCAATAGTGCAACGGAAACAGGCGTCCTGGCGCCGTGTCGGACGGATGCGTGCAGGAACGACGTTCGTTGGTGCGATCCTCGGCTAAGAGGGTGCGTAGCTGGTAGCGACCCAGGAGGTCGGCGGGTTCAGGCGGATCGTCGGACGCCGATAACGCCCGAGCGCTGGCTCGAAGAACTTGCGCGTCTGGGCTTCAGAGACGTCTGCGCCTGCTCCTCCTCAGGCGGAAGGACGGCCGGCTGCCGGGGCTGAGGGGAGAGCGCCCCGGCGCCGGACGCCGCGGACTGTCGCCGCGGTTGCGTCGCTGAGCGCCGGTAGCAGCCCGCGGGGGAAGAAGAGCATGATCGTCATCAGGATCAGCCCGAAGACGCCGAACGAGAACACGGTCGGAGCCGCGTCGGGCAGGTCCCAGCCGAACAGGTCGCTGCGTTCCCAGGTCGCTCTTCTGCTCGAGGTAGAGGATCGCGACAGCCCCCGCGACCGCCCCGTAGACGTTGCCGAGACCGCCGACGGCGACCATGACGACGAACTGGATGCTGAGCACGATCGGGAACGCCTCGGGCGAGACGATGAGGAACGAGAAGGTGAACAGGCCTCCGCCGAGCCCCGCGAGAGCCGCCGCGAAGACGAACAGCCGCAGCTTGTAGCTCGCGACGGGGATGCCCGACGCGGCCGCCGACGCCTCGTCGGTGGCGATCGCCTGCAACGCGCGGCCGACCCGCGAGTGGACGAGGTTGGTCGCGAGGAGGAGGCGCCCGCGACCACACCCCAGACGACGGCCGCGTGCAGCGGGCCGCGGAGGTCGTGACCGAACACGGTGAGCGGCGTTGTGACCGAGATCCCGTACTGGCCGCCCGTGAACCGATCCCATGCCGAGAGAACGGAGAACGCGATGAGGTGCAGCGCGAGGGTCGCGAACGCGAGGTAGTGGCCGTGGAGGCGGAGGAGCGGGACGCCGATCAGGGCGGCGAGCACCGCCGCGACGACTGGGGCGGCGAGCACGGCGAGCAGGGGCGAGACGCCGGCATCGGGGTCGACGAGGCGCGTGTCGGGGTCGATGCCGACGGTCAGGATCGCCGACGTGTACGCGCCGATGAGGAAGAAGGCTCCCTGCCCGAGAGAGATCTGCCCGGCGTACCCCATGAGGAGCGTGAGGCCGATCGTGACGAGCGCGTACAGGCCCATGCGGTCGTACAGCGCCACGTCGAACGTCGAGAGCTGGTACGGGAGCCAGCAGGCGAAGACGGCGCCGGCGAGGATCAGGCCGATTCGGACGCGCGCCGGCCACGGTACGCGGGCGCGCTGGATCGCGGCGTGCGCGTCGTGTGACGCGCTCGCGATCTCCGCCCGTGAGCGCCAGCCGAGGACCAGCATGACGATCAGGGCGATGGTCAAGCTGTACTGCGGATCGACGTACCCGACCACGAACTGCTCGAGGATCCCGAGCGCATAGCCGCCGAGCAACGCGAGGCGGATCGAGCCCAGTCCGCCGAACACGGCCGCAGCGAAGCCGTTGACGGTGATCGCGACGTCCGAGCTGTACGTCATGGGATTGCTCGGCGCAAGCAGCGCGCCGCCGAGCGCGCAGAGAGCGCCAGCGCCGGCAAACGCGACGACCGCGAGCGAGCGGATGTTGAGGCCGACGAGCTCGGCGGCGCGACGCGAGTCCGAGCACGCGACGAGCGACTGTCCGACGATCGTCCGGCGCAGAAAGGCGGTCAGCGCGACGGCGCACAGGACCGCGACGGCTGCGATGAGCACGTACTGCGGCTGGACGAGGACGCCCTCGATGTTCCACGCCCGGTCGGAGATGCCCCGATAGCTGCGCGGGATGTCGCCGAACTTGAGCAGGAGCAGCGCCTGCGCCAGAAAGGCGGCGCCCAGGGTGATGATCGTGCTCGCGAGACTCGTGGTCCGGTCGCGAAAGCCGACGGCGACCACGGCGAGAATCGACGACAGGAAGGCGGCGAGGAGGACCGAGACGAACATCGCGAGCACGAGCGGCAGGTCGTCGGAGAGTTGGAACGTGAACAGTCCTCCGGCGACCGCAAAGACACCTTGCGCGAAGTTCACGATCCCGGTCGTCCGGTAGACGAGCACGAGGCTCATCCCGACGAGCGCGAACGTGGACCCCGTCGAGAGGCCGACGACGACGAGCTGGAAGAACTCGGTCATCCGGGGCCGCCTCCCAGGTACGCGCTGTGGACCTCCGGGCGGTCGCGGATCTGCGCGCTCGGACCGTCGAGCACGACCCGGCCCGTCTCGAGGACGTACGCGCGGTCGCAGAGATCGAAGGCGAGCCGTGCGTTCTGCTCGACGAGGAGGATCGCGACGTGCTCCTCGTCGTTGAGGCGGTGCAGGAACTCGACGAGCTGCTCGACGACCATCGGCGCGAGGCCGAGCGAGAGCTCGTCGATCGCGAGCGCGCGCGGCTCGGCCATCAGCGCGCGACCGATCGCGACCATCTGCTGCTCGCCGCCCGACGTTCGCCCGGCAGGTCGGTCGCGCAGCTCGTGCAGCTTGGGGAGCAGCGTGTAGACGCGTTCGAGACGCTCACGGGCAGCCGCGCGGCGGCGGAGGTAGCGGATCGTCGAGGTCGCGATCTCGGTTCGGAACGAGCGGCCGAAGGCGCCGAGGAGGAGATTGGCCTCGACCGGAAGGCTGGGGAAGACCTGGCGGCCCTCCGGAACCTGCGTGAGGCCACGGCGCACGACGTGGTTCGGCGTTTTCCCGGTGACGTCGTCGCCTGCGACCCGCACGCTGCCTCCCGCGGGCCGCACGACTCCACACACCGCGTTGAGGAGTGAGGACTTGCCCGCACCGTTTGCCCCGATGAGCGCGATGCGCTCACCCGCTCCGAGCGTCAACGAGACTCCGTCGAGCGCCACCGCCGGCCCGTAGCGGACGACGAGGTCGTCTACCTCGAGTAGCGCGGTCACA
>CAVPVN010000009.1:0-46610 GCA_963709265.1 uncultured Actinomycetes bacterium
GCGATCGTCGGCCTCGACCTGCCGCTCTCGCTGAAGTCGGTTGTCCTCCCGGTCGGCATCTCGTTCTTCACGTTCATGGCGATCAGCTACGTCGTCGACGCCTACCGTGGTGACTTCGAGCCGACGACGCTCGAGAAGTTCGCGGTCTATCTCTCGTTCTTCCCCCACCTCGTCGCCGGCCCGATCGTCCGGCCGTCCGAGCTGATCCCGCAGATCGAGAGCGCGCGCGACCCGCGCCGGGTCGACACGAGCCGCGCCTTCTACCTGATCGCCACGGGCCTGTTCAAGAAGGTGGTGATCGCGAACTACCTCGCCTCGTCGATCGTCGACCAGGTGTTTGCGGCACCGGGGCAGCACTCGTCCCTCGAGATCCTGATCGCGGTCTATGCGTACGCCGTCCAGATCTACGCGGACTTCTCCGGCTACACGGACATCGCGATCGGGATCGCCTTGCTGCTCGGCTTCCAGTTCCCGCAGAACTTCGACTCCCCCTACGCCGCCGTGTCGGTACAGGACTTCTGGCGGCGGTGGCACATGACCCTCTCGCGCTGGCTGCGCGACTACGTCTATATCCCGCTCGGCGGCAACCGCGGCAGCTCGCTGGCGACCTACCGGAACCTGATGCTGACGATGCTGATCGGCGGGCTCTGGCACGGGGCGGCGTGGACGTTCGTGGTCTGGGGCGGCCTCCACGGGAGCGCGCTCGCCTGGGAGCGGTGGCGCCGCGAGCGACGCAACCCGGCCGCCGCGGCGCGCCCCGCGCGGGGTTGGCACGTGTGGCGGGCCCGGATCGTCACCTTCCACTTCGTCTGCTTCGCCTGGATCTTCTTCCGGTCGGACTCGTTCGGGGCCGCGTGGGACATGATCGAGGGGCTGTTCACGAACTGGGGCGGCCCGTCGCCGCTCGTGACGACCGGCGTCCTGCTCGCGATCCTCGTCGGGATCGGCTCGCAGTACCTGCCCGCGCGGATCCCACGGCTCGTCATGGCCCGCTTCTCGCGCCTGCCGGTCCTCGGGCAGGCGACGGTCCTCGCGCTGGCGCTGATGGTGACGAGCGTCCTCGGCCCGGAGGGCGTGGCACCCTTCATCTACTTCCAGTTCTGATGGCCGAACGCCCGCTGCCCCCGCTCCCGCCGCTGCCCGAGGACGAGACCCGCACGCTCGAACGGGCCACGGCCGCCCCCACCGAGCGCCCGGCTGCGCCACGTGAGAGGCCGCGCGCCCCGCGCGACGAGGGCCCACGGCGGCGGCAGTGGAGCGCAGGGCACGCGCTCGTCGTGTGCGTGCTCGCGCTCGTGATCGGGCTGCTGCTCAATGCGCCGGGCATCCACAAGTCGGCCTACAACAAGCCCGACGGCCGGCAGCGCGACGTCGCCCTCGCGCTCACCGGGCCACTCGCAGGCGTGAGCCACGCGCTGCTCCTCGACCGGCCGCGCAAGGGCGTCCAGGCGCTCGTCGGCCGGTCGGGCGCAGACGAGATCCACACGGACATCGGCCTTCCCGCCCCCGCGCCTGCGGGCAAGCCGAGCCGCACTCCGACCCCGACGACGCCGCCGGTGTCGACGCCCTCGAAGCCGAGAAAGCTCGCCTTCTCGCCCAAGCGCAAGCTGCGGATCTGGGTCGCCGGCGACTCCCTCGTGATCACGCCCGGCTACGCGATCGTACGCGCGGCCGGCACAAGCCCGGCGATGGAGCCGGTTGGGACCGTCGATGGACGGATCGCGACGGGGCTCACGCGCCCGGACGTTTTCAACTGGTTCGACGAGATCCGGTCCCGAGTGAAGGAGCTTCACCCGCGCGCGGTTGTGCTCGGCTTCGGCGGGAACGACGACAAGGCATACATGACGGGGCTGCCGGACGGCACCTCGATCGGCGACTTCGGCAGCTGGTCGTGGCGCCGGGAGTACGCGCGGCGGGTCGGCGGCCTGATGGACGCGATCAACCGGGCAGGAGCCTTCGTCGTCTGGATCGGCCTCCCGCAGACGCGCTCGGCCGCGCAGACACAGCGCTTCGACGTCGTCAACGCCGTCGTCGAGAAGGAGGCCCGCAAGCGCGAGGGCCGGGCGACTTACGTCGACACGTACACGATGTTCGCCGGGGACGACGGCGGCTACGCCCAGTACCTCGCGGATGGATCGGGCCAGCTCCGCAGGGTGCGCGCCGACGACGGCGTCCACTTCGAGCGCGAGGGTGGCGACATCATCGCCCGCGTCGTCCTGAAGGCGCTCAACAAGCAGTTCGACCTCACGAGCTGGCGCAAGAAGCAGCCGAGCGGCTGACCGCCCGCGCGGGGCCGGTGCCGGCGGGTCGTAGAGTCCCCGCATGGACGTCTGCCTGATGATCGAGGGCCAGGAGGGCGTGACCTGGGAGCAGTGGCTGGCGCTGGCACGGGCGGCCGAGGACGCAGGGCTCGGAGGACTGTTCCGGTCGGATCACTACCGCTCGATCGTCCGCGGGGAGCCCGCCGGCTCGCTGGACGCCTGGGCGACCCTCGCGGCGCTCGCGGCATGCACCGAGCGGATTCGGCTCGGGACGATGGTCTCGCCGGTCACGTTCCGCCACGCCTCGGTGCTGGCGAAGAACGTCGTCACCGTCGACCACGTCTCCGGCGGGCGGGTCGAGCTCGGGATCGGGGCAGGCTGGTACGAGGCGGAGCACACGAGCTACGGCTTCCCGTTCGGTACGCAGCGTGACCGCCTCGACGAGCTCGACGGGCAACTCGCCGAGATCACGCGTCAGTGGACCCAGGCCGGGGACGTCCGGCCGCGCCCCGTCCAGCGGCCGCGGCCGCCGATCATCGTCGGCGGCAGCGCGAAGCCCCGGACCGTCGACGCCGCGGTCCGCCACGCGGACGAGTACAACACGACCTTCCCCTCGGTCGACGAGGCGCGCGTGCGGGCGCGAGTCGTGGCCGAGGCGGCGCGGGCCGCGGGCCGTTCGCCACTCAGGTTCTCGATGATGACCGGCGGCGTCGTCGGCCGTGACGACGTGGAGGTTCGGGAACGGGTTGCGGCGTGGCGCGACGTCACGCGCGGCGCGAGCGAGCCGCCGATCTGCGGCACCGTCGACCAGGTGGCCGCGCACCTGCGCGAGTACGAGGCGGCCGGCGTCGAGCGCGCGATGCTCCAGCACCTCGTCCACGAGGACGTCGACATGGTTCCGCTCCTGGGCGAGGTCGCCGCGCAGCTCGCGGCGGCCTAGCCTCAGCGACCGAACGGGCGTGCTATCACGGGGGGAGCGACGGAAGGACTTCCATGCGCGCTCCGATCGGTCTCGCGGCGATGGTGGGGGTCGCGTTGCTCACCGCCGCGGGCGGGGCGACGGCGTCCGTCCGAGGTGCGCCCGACCCGAGCCGGTTCGTCCGGACGGTCGACAACCCCTGGTTCCCGCTCCGGCCCGGGACGACGTTCGTGTATCGCGGCGTGAAGGACGGCGAGCCGAGCCGTGACGTCGTCCGCGTGACGAGCCGGACGCGGGTCATCGAGGGTGTCCGCTGCACCGGTGTCGGCGACCGCCTGTACACGTCGGGCAGGCTCTCGGAGCGCACGACCGACTGGTACGCCCAGGACCGCGACGGCACTGTCTGGTACTTCGGCGAGGACACGGCCGAGCTCGATCGCGCGGGCAAGGTGACGAGCCGCGAGGGCTCGTGGCTGGCGGGCGTCGCGGGTGCACGGGCCGGTGTCTTCATGCCGGCGCGGCCCCGCGTGGGCCAGCGGTTCCGGCAGGAGTACCTGAAGGGCCACGCGGAGGATCACTTCCAGGTACTGAGCCTCCGGGCACGCGCACGGGTGCCGGCCGTGTCCTCCGACAGCGCCATGCTGACGAAGGAGTGGACGCCGCTGGAACCGGGCGTGGTCGACCACAAGCTCTACGTCCGCTGCATCGGCCTCGTCGACGAGCGCACCATCCGCGGCGGCGACGAGCGGAACGCGCTGGTCAGCAGGTCGCGCTAGCGTCCGGCGGCCTGACGTGGTCGCCTCGACTGCTTCGCACACCGTGTGGCTGACGCGCAAGGTCCCGCGACTTGCGCGCCCGCGTTCAGGCGGGCCGGGAGCGGCGCTCCCACAACGTCGCGTTGACCACGGCGGACGCCACGACGAGCCGGCTCACCAGGAACAGGCCGACGAGCAGAGCGGCCGCTACGCCCAGCGCCCCGTACGTCCCCTGCTTCGCGAGCGCCCACGGCGTGATGACGTAGGCGGTAACGGCGTTGAACAGCTCCATGCCGAGGGCGACCACGAGCGCGCCCGGAATCAGCGCGGTCCAGGGCGCGTCGCGGTGGGGCAGGCGAACGGAAACGAGCACCCAGAGAGCGGCGTACGGCGCGAGCGCGAGCAGCGTTGCGAGCACGCCGGGGGCCGTCGACCACGCACGCACGGCGCTCGCCACGGCGGAGACCGCGCCGAGGCAGAGGAGCAGTACGAGCAGCCTGAGTGTCGGCACGAGCTTCGGCTTCGGCGCCGCAGCGCGAACGTCCGTCCAGATGAGCCGGTGCGCGACGATCAGGACGCGCAGCAGGCTCCTTGTCGCCCAGACCAGAACGGGAATCCCGACGAGCAGCGCGTACCACCGGTTCGGGCTGTCCGCCGCATGCGCGATCGAGTTCGTGATCAGCCCCTCGAGCCCGAGCGACTCCGCCGCCTGCTCGGGCGACTCCGATGAGGCGTCCGCGGCGATCCCGAGGCCGGCCACCGCGACGAGGGCGAGCGGCAGCAGCCAGATGAACAGCCGATAGGCGAGCGCGCCGGCGATGATCCCGCCGCCGACGTCCCCGTCGCGCTCGGCCATTTCGAACACCGCATCGATCGACTCGTGCTTCTCTCGTTCGTCCTGCGCCCGCCCGGCGAGGTGCTCCGCGTCTGCGCGCACCCGAGCCGCCAGGTTCTGCGTTCGAGCAAGGCGCGAGACGGGCGCTTCGACCTCCCGGCCGGGCTCACCGTCTAGGGGCTCCACGTCGCTCACCTCCAGGGCTCGGTCGTGGTGTACACCGAGAGCGCGAAGCGCTCCTCGGGGTTGTCCGGCTCACGGAGCAACGACTCGCACTGTTGCTCGAACTGCTCGCCGGGCTGGCCGGGCGCCTGGACCATCGTGAACGCGATCAGACTAATTGCTGGGATGCTCGGCATGTGGATACCGTTGTCCGATGACTGAGGAGCACGTGCTCGACGTTGCGGAGCGGCGCATCACGGTGAGCAGCCCCGACAAGGTCTTCTTCTCGGAGCGGGGGGAGACGAAGCTCGACCTGGTGCGGTACTACCTCGCGGTCGCCGAGCCGCTCATGCGCGTCACCGGCGGGCGGCCGACGCTCATGCAGCGCTTCCCCCACGGCGCCGAGGGGAGCTCCTTCTTCCAGAAACGCGTCCCGGAGTCTGCGCCGGAGTGGCTCCAGACGACGATCGTCTCGACGCCGAACGGGACGACCTCCCGTGCGCTCGTCCTCGCCGACATGGCGCACGTCCTGTGGGCCGTCAATCTGGCCTGCCTCGGCTTCCACGTCTGGCCGTACCTCCACGACCACCCCGAGGTCGTCGACGAGCTTCGCCTCGACCTCGATCCGCAGCCTGGCGTCGAGTTCGACGAGGTACGGGCGGCCGCGGCCGAGCTGCGTCACCTGCTCGACGAGCTCGAAATGGTCGGCTACCCGAAGACGACCGGGAATCGCGGGCTTCACGTCTACGTCCGGCTCGAGCCGCGCTGGGACGCCTTCCAGGTGCGGTCGGCGGCGGTGGCCGCCGCCCGCGAGCTGGAGCGGCGCCGGCCGGATCTGATCACCGCGGCGTGGTGGAAGGAGGAGCGCGGACGCCGCGTCTTCGTCGACTACAACCAGAACGCGCCGCACAAGACCGTCTTCGGCGCGTGGTCGGTGCGCGCCCGCCCGGGCGCACAGGTCTCGGCGCCGCTCCACTGGGACGAGATCGAGACGCTGCACCCGGACGACCTGACGATCGCGAGCGTGCCTGCCCGGCTGGCGGCGGGTGATCCGTGGAATGGGATCGACGGGCAGCCCCAGTCGCTGGAGCCGCTGCTCGAGCTCAACGAGCGGGACCGCGCGGCCGGGCTCATGGATGCTCCCTGGCCGCCGGTCTACCCGAAGCAGCCGGACGAGCCGCCACGCGTCGCGCCCAGCCGGGCTCGCAAGCGCGCCTCGTAGGTCGTCGAGCCGAGCGGACAGCAGCGATCGTCACGGTCAGCCGGCGCGAGCGAGGATGCGCCGGAAGGTCGGCAGCTCGGTGAGGAAGGCGTCGCCCATGAACTCGATGCTCGCGATCGCCCTCCGTCCCGCGTCCTCGTCGCCCGCACCGCATGCGTCGGTGACCACGATCGGGATGTAGCCGAGGTCGGCGCCGTGCCGGACGGTGGGCTCGATGCCGATCTCCGTCGCGACTCCGCAGATCGCGAAGGCGTTGACGCCGCAATCGCGGAGGGCGATGTCGAGCGGCGTCCCCTCGAAGGCCGAGAACGTGATCTTGTCGAAGATCACCTCGCTCGGGCGAGGGGCGAGCTCGGGCAGGAGCTCGAAGCCGGGGCTCCCACGCAGGAACCACGGCCGGATGTCCGTTGCGCGCGCGACCTTCTGCCACGCCATCGCCTGCCGCAACTGGAATACACCGGCAAGCTCGACCGGGAGCGAGAGATGGCGGAGGAAGAAGACGCGCACGCCGGCTCCGCGGGCCACGTCGAGCGTCTCGACCACCCGCCCCGCAATCTCTGTGCCGCCGGGAAGCTGGCCGAGGATGCCGACCTGCATGTCGTAGACGAGAAGTGCGAGCCTCCGCGGGTCGCAGGCCTCCTCGAGTGTCTGCGGGATTTCGAGCCCGAACGCGTTCTCCACCGGTCTCCTTTCGTCGCCGGGATCATCGCCGGTTCCGACGCCTTCCCGCTGCTGCACCCGATCGGGAGCGAGCCCCTCGGACGCTCGCTTCCCTCATCCGAGTGAGTCGACCGGCGTCCGTCACCCGATACAGGGAGAGCGTCCCTCCATGTGTCTCCCCTCGGATCGACGGCAGGAGTGCGAATGGAACTGGAACTGCACGGCTGGAAGGTGAAGGTTGCCCTCGTCGCGGTCGCGGTCGTCGTCATCGCGGCGCCGTTCGTGCGGGCCACGATGTCGAACAAGGGTCGCGCCGAGGACTGGCATCGGCGGGCGGTCGTCGCCGAGGAATCCGTCACCGGCCTGCGCGTGGTGATCGCCGAGCGGAGCCGTGCGCTCAACCAACGCACGGTGCAGGCCAACCGGCTCATGAGCGAGCTCAGGTCGAACGGGACGGCGTTGCGGCGCTCGAAGGTCAGCGCCGGCGCGCTGGCGCGACGTCAGCGCGAGCTCGCGGCGGAAAACGCCCGGATCGCGAGCGAACGGCGCAGGCTGCGCGCGCGGCTCGCGACGCTCGAGAGCATCGGCTCGAAGCTCAGCGCCTGTGTCAAGAGCAGTGCGCCGGCTCGGGGCAAGCGCACGGTCGCCGCACGCCAGGAGGGCTGCAAGCGCGTCAGCTTGAGCTTCGACGCCTACCTGCTGGGGCAATCCAGTTGATCGTCGGTCCCGGCTGGGCCTTCCTCGGCCTCGTAGCGATCGGCCTCGCCGCGCTGGCTCTCGTTTCGGGCTGTGGGGTCGTCGTCGTCGACGACGCGGCAAGCGGTCGGATCCGCCTGGCCGCGCCGGCACTGGTCGAGGCCGATCCCGGCGTCGAGGCCCGCCCCACGGGCGTCTGGACCGTGTCCCTCGCCCGCGCGAGGCAGCAGGTGCGCCGCGGCCTGCTGCGCATCAAGAGCCCGGGCTGCGACGGCCCCCCGAGCGGATCGGGCTTTGCGCTCGGCTCGAGGATCGTGCTCGCACAGGCGGACGTCCTACCCGGCTCCGGCACGCTCAAGGTCGCTTCGCGGAAGCGTCGCGCGAAGGCGATCGGCGCAGGGCACGTCTACCGCCTCGGCGAGCTCGGCATAGCCCGGGTCGACGGCCGGCTGCCCCGAAAGATGCCGCTTGCGCGTGGCACGGCGCTGGGCGCCTCGGTCGCCGTGGTCGGGTATCCGCTGTCGGCGCGGCCACGGATCCTGCGGGGCGTCGTCGTCGACCGGGTCGCCGGGGCGCCGTACGGCGTTCGCGGACGCGTGCTGCGCCTGTCGTCGCCCCTCCGGCACGACGAGCCCGGCGGTCCCGTGATCGACGCCAAGGGGCGAATCGTCGCCGTCGCGTTCACGACCGACCCGACGACGGGCCTCGCGGTCGCCCTCCCGATCAAGGCACTCCGATCGCTGGTCGAAGCGCGTGCTCTCGACGCGCTTGCCCCGTGCGACGGGAACTGACCGCCTCGTAGCCACGGTCCGTCGAGAATGGAGCCGTGACCGACGACCGGAACGTGGAGCTCGCCTCGGGCGCGACGATGCCGCTGCTCGGCCTCGGCACATGGCAGGCGCGGGGCCGAGGCGTCGCGGACGCAGTTCGCCATGCGCTCGCGGTCGGGTACCGGCTCGTCGACACGGCGACGATGTACGGCAACGAGCGCGAGGTCGGGCGGGGGGTCGCGGAGAGTGGCGTCCCACGGGCGGAGGTCTTCGTGACGACAAAGCTGCCGCAGGGCAACGCGGGACGGGAGCGGGCGACACTGGAAGAGAGCCTCGCCGCGCTCGGGCTCGACTACGTCGACCTGTGGTTGATCCACTGGCCGCCCGGCGGGCGCGCGCGGCCTGACGTGTGGGAACAGCTGCTCGAGCTGCAGGCCGACGGGCTCGCGCGTGATGTCGGCGTGAGCAACTACGCCCTCGCGCAGATCGACGAGCTCGAGCGGGCGACGGGCCGCCTCCCCGCTGTCAACCAGGTCGAGTGGAGCCCGGGGCTCTTCGACCGGGACGTGCTCGAGGGGCATCGTCGCCGCGGCGTGCAGCTCGAGGGGTACAGCCCGCTCAGACACACGAACCTCCGCGACCCCCGACTCGTGGAGATCGCGGAAGCGCACCGCGTGACGCCCGCTCAGGCGGTGCTCCGCTGGCACGTCGAGCACCGGATCGTCGCGATCCCGAAGTCGACGAACCCCGAGCGCATCGCCGAGAACGCCGCGATCTTCGGCTTCCGGCTGACACCCTCCGAGGTCGAGCGCCTCGACCGGCTCGGCTGACTTTGGGGGGTGCTATCGGCGCGCTCCCGGCGTCCGTGCCTTATGAGCGATCGGAGAGCAGCGTGCGGTCGAAGAAGCCGACGACCCGGCGCTCGTAATCCGCGGGCTGCGCCTCGATGCCCTTCATGTGGCCGGAGCCCGGGACCTCCCACAGCTCCTTCGGGCCGCGGGCGGCGGCGTAGAACGCCTCGTTGGCGGGACGCTCGCCCGGTTGACCCTTCTCGCCGTAGACGAAGAAGGTCGCGCCCGAGATCTTCGGCACGAGGCTCAGGAGGTCTGCAGGCGGCAGATCGTCCGTGAAGAGCGCGGTCGCCGCGGTCGCGACGCCGTTGCCGATCACTTCCTGCCACGACGTGTCCGGGTTCGCGACGATGTCGCGCACCGACCGCCCACTGCCGCCCTCGGACACGATCGCCCGGAGCGCCGGGGACTCGGCCGCGGCCTCGATCATCATCTCGCCGCCGACCGAGAGGCCGATGCCGCCGATCCGCTCGGGGTCGACGTCGGACCGTCGCTGCAGGAAGGCGACGGCCGCGTGGACGTCGCGCTCTCCCTGCCAGCCAAACAGGTTCGGGTCGCCCTCGCTCTCGCCCTCACCGCGGCGGTCGAAGAGCAGCACGCCGTAGCCATGGCGGGCGAGCATCTTCGCGCGGGTCTGCGACGAGGCCCGGCCGGGAAACGAGATCACGGCGGCGCCGTTTCTCGACGGGATGTACCAGCCCCGTAGCCGCAACCCATCGCTCGTCGTGAGCTCCACCTGCTCGTAGGGTGCGCCGAGGTTCGCCTCCGGGACGTGCGCGCGGGCGACGTGGGTGATCACGTACGAGAGCGCCGTCGGGAGCATGACCACCTGCGCGACGACGACGACGCCGGCGAGGATCAGCGCGCGCCGGCCGTAGCGCCACCAGAGAGGATCGTCGGTCCTCCTCGACCGCCAGAGCGTGACCGCGCCGAGCCCGAGGAGCAGCAGGCCGGCGAGCAGCGACAGCAGGCCGGTGTAGTCGTCACCCGAGGGGCCGGCCTCCTTCGCGTAGTACGCCGCCTCGATGCCGGCCAGCACGCCGAAGAAGCCGGCGGCGAGCGCGATCGTTGCGCGCAGCCCGGCCCGGACGCGTCCGTAGAAGACGCCTCCGGCGACGAGCAGAGCCGTGGGCACGAGCCCGCCGACGAGGTGGTCGCTCGCGGACGTCCCGGGGTTCGGCTGCACGAAGCGGTCGTCGACGACGTGCAGGGCGACGAGGCCGATGGCGATGCGGGCAAGCCCGACTTCGCTCCACAGCACGTTGCCGACCCGCGCCCGGAGGCCGCGACCGGCCGGTTGATCGATGCGCGCCGTGGTGTTCACGATGGGGCTCCTGCCTCCAGCGGTCAAGTGCGCCGGCCCCGCGCGCCGCCGCCGGCGAGGGCGAGGCGCAGGGGGTCAGCCCTCGTAGTCGACGACTGGAAGGCGCGTATTGAGTACGAATCCCCCCTCGGCAACGCCGCCCGCTGTCATCTCGCCACCGTAGATCTTGACGCGCTCGCGCACGCCGACGAGACCGTGCCCGAGGCCATCGCTCGTCGAGCTGCCCTCACCGTTGTCCCGAACCTCGATCTCGAGCTGGTCGGGCAGATAGCGGACGGTCACGTCCGCGTCGCTGGCGCGCGCGTGCTTGAGCGCGTTCGTCAGGCCCTCCTGGACGATGCGGTAGGCGGAGAGGTCGATCCCGCGAGGGAGCGGGAACGGCTCGCCCTCGACATGCAGCTCCACGGGCAGTCCGGCTCGGCCGATCTCGCCCAGCAACGACTCGAGGCCGTCGAGACCCGGTTGCGGCCCGAGCTCGGCGTCGTCGCCGTCGCGGCGCATGACCGCGAGAAGGCTGCGCATCTCGGCCAGTGCCTTCCGGCCGGACAACTCGACGCCCCGGAGCGCATCGCGGTCCTCCGCCATCCCGTCGGAGAGCCTGTGCCTGATCGCGCCGATCTGGAGCACCATCACGCTGATCGCGTGGGCGACGATGTCGTGGAGCTCGCGCGCGATCCGCGCGCGTTCCTCTGCCACGGCGACACGGGCGGCGGCCTCCCGCTCGCGCTCGGCCGCCTCCCGGAGGCGCTCGGCCTGGGCCGCGCGTTCCTCGGCCGCCTCGGCCTGCTCGGAACGCTCACGCAGTGCGTAGCCCGCGACCCAGGCGACCACGAAGCGGAAGGGGATGAAGACGAGGTCGCTGGTCGTCTGCGAGCCCGGGATGTTGGCGACCACGATGACGATCCCGACGAGGACGATGACGAGGCCGACGCCTGCCTGCAGCGGTCTCCGCAGGTTGCCGAGCATGAACGCGCTTGCCAGCCCGACGACGCCGAGGCTGCCGATGAACGGAAGCAGCACCCCATCGACGAACGTGAGCGCCGCGGCGATGAGCCAGTAGGCAGCCGGGGCGGCGAAGGGAAAGCGCCGACGCGCAAAGAGCGGTGCTACGAGCACGGCCACCGCCGGTACGGCGAACCACAGGCTCGTGGTGGGAGCGCCCGGCGAGTCCCGCCCGACTACGAGCTCGAGCATGCCCGCGATCGCCATGAGCGCGACGAGCAGCTCGAACCAGTATTCGCGAGCGACGTATCCGCCCCGGCTCACGCGCTGAACGTACTTCACTCCCGCGCGAGGCGCCTCCTACCCAGGTAGGAGCCGAACGGCGGGCCGCACGAGCTCGAATCCGACTCGCCGACTCACGTCGTCCAGACCACGTCGATCTCCCTGTCGACACCCGGAAGGGGCAACGCGCCGGCCTCGGCCTCGATCGCGTCGCGCGCCCCTCGCGAGTGGCGCGCCCAGGAGTCGATCCGCACGGTGTGCTGCGCGCGTCTCCAGGTCCCGCGGATCTCGCCGTCGACGAGGAGCGCGCCGGGCCACACCCGGGACGTCCAGAGCCGTTGGCGTTGATCCGCCCGCGGCACGAGGAGCACGCGCTCGGCCCCGTCGAGCAGGAAGTAGGCATCGCCGCTCGGCAGCAGGCGCGCCGGTGCGGCGGCGCTCCAGGGGGCGCGCATGGCCGGCTCGTCGCCTGCGAGCAGGAGCTCGTCGCCGAGGGGCGACCGGACCGGGAGCAGCGATCGTTCGAGCGAGGCGAAAACGTCCGCCGCCGCGCGCCGCGAGATCCCGGCCCAGCGGGCGAACCCGTCGGATGTCGTCGGCCCGAAGACGTGGAGGTGGCGTCGTGCGAGCTCGCGGCAGGCGTCGGCCGGGTCGATCGCGGGTGCCGGGACGGTCCAGACGGTCGGTGCTCGCGCGCCCTCCCAGCGGATCGCGACGGTGCCGGTCGTCGCCGCGTACCTGAACGTGTTCGGATTCACACCGAGAGCACGCCCGGCCTCCCGATCGGGGACGCGCTCGCGTCCGAGATGGACGCGGAGCCGCTCGGCGATCTCCTCGGCCCGTAAACGGCCCTTCGGGTTGTCGGGCAGCCTGCCCAGCGAGAACAGCGCGAAGTCGCGCGCGGCGACGACGTAGGTCTGATAGCGGGGACCCCAGAGCTGGGCGAGCGAGGGATGCTCCCAGGTCGACGGCGCGACTCCCTCGATCCGGGCGTGCAGCGAGAGCAGCGCGGCCCGCGGCATGCTGTCCTGCAGGCCCGCCCACGCCGCCCCACGCAGCGAGTCCGGGCTCAACGGCACGCGCGAGTCGAGCCCGCCGACTCGCCGTCGGAAGGCGAGGATCTGACGTCGCGTGAGCCGAAGTCGGGTTCCTCTGGAAGCCACCTGCACGGCTCAGCCGAGCTCGTCGACGAGGTCCGCGATCGAGTCGACGATCCGGGACGGCCGGTAGGGGTGGCGCTCTGCCTCGTCGCGCGAGGTGATCCCCGTCAGGACGAGCACGGTGTGCATCCCGGCTTCGAGGCCGGAGACGATGTCCGTGTCCATTCGGTCGCCGACCATCGCCGACGACTCGGAGTGCGCGTCGATCGCGTTGAGCGCCGAGCGCATCATGAGCGGATTCGGCTTGCCGATGAAGTACGGCTCGACCCCGGTGGCCCGACTGACGAGCGCCGCTACGGAGCCCGTCGCCGGAAGCGGGCCGTCCGGCGTCGGACCGACCGGGTCCGGGTTCGTCGCGATGAAGCGAGCGCCCGCGGCGACCAGGCGGATCGCACGCGAGATGTGCTCGAAGCTGTACGTCCGTGTCTCGCCGAGGACGACGTAGTCGGGGTTCCGGTCGGTCAGGGTGTAGCCGCTTGCGTGCAACGCCGTGGTCAGCCCGGTCTCGCCCACGACGAACGCCGTCCCCTGAGGCCGCTGGTCCTCGAGGAACCGTGCCGTCGCCATCGCCGAGGTCCAGATCCGCTCCTCTGGGACCTCGAGCCCGGTCGCCAGCAGCCGGGCCGCGAGGTCGCGCGGGGTGTACATCGAGTTGTTCGTCAGGACGAGGAACGGCAGACCACGGGCCCGCAAGCGCGCGATGAACCGGTCGGCGCCGGGGACGATCGTGCGTTCGCGGACGAGCACCCCGTCCATGTCCATCAGCCACGACTCGATCTGGTGGCGCACGAGACGATCCTAGTGCTGTGTTCTGCGTACGCAGCGGCCGGCCGCCGAGAGTTCTGGACGGGTCGATGCAGCGCGCTAGCCGTACGAGCGACCGGCGGCGCGGAGCACGCGGAGCGCGTGCAGCGTCAACAGCTCGCTCGGCCCGGACCCCCAGTCGACCACCTCGACGTTGCTGCCCTTCGAGCCGGGCGGCTTCCACCAGCGGCGGCCGGACCGCCAGCGGCCGTCCGCGAGCCTTCGCTCCTCGATCAGGTCGAGCCCGTCGGCCGCACGCGGATCCTCCGCCAGGCCCATCCGGGCGAGGACGACGAGCGCCTGGAAGAAGTCGTAGTGCCAGAAGGGCGGCGAGTGCACGGTCACGAACGACTCGTGGATCGGTTCACCCGTCGCGAGCGTCCTGACGAGCCGGTGCTCGAGGAACAGCTCGGCAGTGCGCTCGGCGGCCTCCCGCGCTCCCGTCTCGCCGGTCGCCGCCCAGTACTCGTGCAGCCCCCACATCGGCGGCAGCGACTCGTTGAAGGACGAGCGGTAGCCACTCGCCTTCTTGTCGCAGTTCCAGCCGCCGTCCGGCCACTGCCATTCGACGAGCGACTCCGCGAGCAGGCGGACGCGCGGATCGTCGGCGAGACCGAGCCGGCAGCAGACCGCAAGTGCGTTGCCCTCCTGCGACGCGCAGCGCCGCGTCAGCCCGTCGATGACCTGGATGCCGTCGCGATGGCCCTTGCTCGTGAGCCACCCGAGGACGGTCTCCACAGCCGCGACGCAGCGCGGCTCGCCGTCGGGAACGCCGAGCTCGACGAGCGACACGAGCCGCCAGTGGGCGCCGCCCCATTTCGCGTAGACGTGGGTGCCGAAGCCGCCGTCCGCGTGCTGGCCCGCGAGCAGCGCGCGCACCTTCGGGCCTTCGAGCACACGCGCTGCCTCCGCTTGCGTCTGCTCGTCGAGGAGGTCCCGCTTCGCCTGCGCGACGATCCCCGGCTCGTCCGACCCGAGGAGCCAGTCGACGGCGGAGATCGCGACGCTCACGGTGCCTCGCCTGCCGGCCGGTCGAGACGCACGCCATGGGAGTTGCGGCGCAGGGGTGATGTCGACGCGTGCACGCAAGGAGAGTAGAGGCGCCCCGTGGACCGACGCCCGGGTGGCCTCAGCAGCGCCTCGGGACGGGCCGGCCCTCTATGCTCGGGCGGACGCCCCGGCCGTCGCAGGCCCTTACCCCGATGGCGCGCACGCTCGATCCCGCCCGGCTCGGAGACCATCTCGACCGGCTCTACCGGGCCGCCTGGGCGCTCTGCGGCTCGCGCGAGGAGGCGGAGGACCTCGTCCAGGAGACGTACGCGCGTGTGCTGGCGCGCCCGCGGTTTCTCCGCCACGAGGACGACCTCGGGTACCTGCTCCGCACGCTGCGGAACACCTTCCTCTCCCAGCGGCGGAACGAGAGCCGACGGCTGCGGCCCGGTCCGCTCCCGGACCAGCTCGATCTGGTCGCCGATCCACGCGCGCGAGACCCGCATGCCGCCCTCGAGGCGGCCGAGCTCTACGCCGCGATCGCCTCGCTTCCGAACGACTTCCGCGACGTCCTCGTCGCGGTGGACGTCACCGGTCTCTCGTACAAGGAGGCCGCCCGCGCCCTCCACGTTCCCGAGGGCACCGTGATGAGCCGCCTCTACCGCGCCCGGCAGCAGCTCATACGCGGCATCGAGGGCGGCGCGGACTGAGCCCCGGTCGGCTCGAGCACGGGCTGACCGCTCGTCAACCGCTCGTGTCCACCGTGCCGACGAGGACCTTCTCACCGGACGACGACTGATCGCCGTCGGCGCGCTCCCGCGTGACCGTCAGGAGCGTGAAGTCCGCCGGCGAGACGCCGGCCCACAACGTCACGTTCTCTCCCTCGTTGAACGACCCGATCGGGACCAGCGTCCCGGCCGCATTGCGAAGCCATGCCTGGTAGAAGCGCCCGTCGTCGAGGCGCGGCAGCCCGGTCGCGTCGAGCTCGATCCGCCACCCCGACGTCGTCTTGGTCAGCGTCGCCTCGCCGCTGGCACCCGGCACGAGGGCGGTCGGTCCCAGGGCTGCATGGAACTGCGCGCCCGACTGCTCCGAGCCGGACACCGCGACCCCGACGGCGACAGCTACCACCGCTGCGGCCGCCGCGGCCGCTCCGATCACGGCCATTCGACGTGCGCGCCGCGGCTCGCGCGCCCGTTGCTCGGCCTCGATGCGAGCGCGCAGCGCCGGCGGCGCCTCGATCTCCGCCGCCACGCTCCTGGTGAGCGCCAGCGCCCGCTCCTGCTCGGCGAGCCGGCCCGCGAGCTCGGGCGAGGACTCGACTCGCGCCTCGAGCGCAGCGCGGCGCTCAGCCGTCAGCGACCCGTCGGCCAGGGCGGCCAGCTCGGCGAGCTCCCGATCGCCGGCGTCTTCTTCTCGACCGCGTCTCATCGACACAGCATCACCAACGGTATCCCCGACCGGGCGCGCGCGACGGACCTCCGCCTCGCGACTCCGCAAAGGGGCCGGGGACGGATCGACCTCGAAGAGCGGGGACAGCGCGCTCGCATGTCCTGAAGGACCCCGTCCCGCAGGTGGCTATTCCCCCCGGCGCCGCCGCGATCGCGGCCCCCCTCGAGCCGATTTCGGGACCGCGGGAATAGACCGCCCGTTGCCGGTGTCTCTAGCAGCACAGGTCAACGACTCGAAAGGAAGCGATCATGAGCTCCAAGCGACGCAGGGCGGTACGGGCAGCGCGGTTGACAGCCTCGGCATTCGCAGCGTCCGCGGCAGTCGCCGTTGCCGCAGGTACCGCGGCAGCCGACGACTCAACCGGCCAGAGCGACGAGGCATCGGCAAGCCAGGCCCGGTTCAAGGAGCCGAAGGCCAAGCTCAAGCACGGCCGGCTCGAGATCGAGGGGAAGAAGGCGGAGGACGACAGGATCACGCTATTCCTGAAGCCCGGAAACCCCGGCACGCTCCAGGTCGACCTCGACGGCGACGGCACCGCGGACGAGAGCTTCCCGCGGGCCGAGATCACGTCGATCAGCGTCGACGCCGGACGTGGAGACGACAGCGTCCGGATCGACGAGAGCAATGGCGCCTTCACCGACACGATCCCCACGTCGATCGACGGTGGAGAGGGGAACGACACGTTGACCGGCGGCGCCGGCGCATCGACGCTGTCCGGCGGCCCCGGCGACGACCAGCTCATCGGTGGCTCGGGTGCGGAGAGGCTGAACGGCGGCGACGGCAACGACAGGATCGACGGCAACCGGGGCAACGACGTCGCCTTCATGGGCGACGGCGACGACACGTTCGTCTGGGATCCGGGCGACGGCAGCGACACGATCGAAGGCCAGGCCGGCCGCGACACGATGCTCTTCAACGGGGCGAACGTCGCGGAGAAGATCGACCTCTCGGCCAACGGGCCTCGGCTCCGGTTCTTCCGCGATGTGGCCAACATCACCATGGACACCGCGGGCGTCGAGCGGATCGACGTCAAGGCCCTCGGTGCCGTGGACTCGGTGACGGTCGGCGACCTCGGCGGCACGGACGTCGACGAGGTGAACGTCGACCTCGCGGGGAGCGGCGGCGGAGGCGACGCCGCAGCCGACAGTGTCGTCGTCAAGGGCACGAACGGGGACGACGTCGTGTTCGTCAGCGGCGCCAACGGGGCAGCGAGCGTCCTCGGCCTCGCGGCTCGGGTGAACGTCACGAACGCCGAGCAGGCCAACGACACGCTGACCGTCGACGCCCGCGCGGGCGACGACGTCGTCCTTGCCGGGGGCCTCGCCGCCTCGGGCATCCAGTTGGCGGAGTCCGGAGGCGACGGGGATGACCTCCTCGTCGGCGGCGACGGGAACGACACGCTCCGCGGCGAGGCCGGCGACGACGTGCTCCTCGGCGGCCCGGGGCAGGACGTCCTCGACGGCGGGCCTGGGAACAACGTCGTCAACCAGGGCTGACGGAGGCTCGTGCGAGGCCGGAGGCGGCGACCCGCTGCCTTCGGCCTCGCGCCGACCGTGGGCTCGCTGCCACATCGTCGCCACACGACGGTGTGTCTTGGACGCGCGCTCCGGCTGGCTCGCGACGCGCTCTGCGCCTCGAGTACACGGTCGAGCGGCTACTCGAAGGAGTGGCCGAAGTCGTGGCCGGGACTAGCCCGACGTGACCGGCGACGATCGCCGCGACGGAGGAGCCCGGCGGCGCACGCCGAGGTCCGAATTGCTCGTCAGCCGGCGACGTCTTGGGTATCCGTCATGGCTTCTTGGTCGTTCGGCTCGGTCTCGGGTGTGGCGTCGTCGGAAGGGGCAAGCTTGCGCGCCTCTTTCTTCTCCTGCTTCCGTGCGCGCTTCTCCAGACGAGCGCGTTCACGGTCGCGCTTCGCGTGCGTCATCTGAGCCTTTGATCGCGCCATTTGGTCCTCTCTTTCGTTCCCACGACGATGTGACGGTCGGTCAGGATCTCCTTCTCAGTCGAGGTGGCCCCCGTGGCGCGGGGTGGCCAATCGACCCCGATCTCTCGCTCGTGCGGACGGTTGTCGAGACTACGCAGCGCTCGTTCGAACGCGACGAGGTCGCCGTCCGACCTCAACGCCGAGCTCGAGCATCGCCCGGTGACCCGTGGCAATGCTTCGGCGGGACGAGCGTCCGCCGCGATCAGGAACGCCCACTCGAGCGTGACCGCGGGGGCGGGCCGGCTTCGGCCACGTACGGAAGCAGCGCCATCTCCCGCGCACGCTTGACAGCGACCGCGATCTGCCGTTGATGCCTGCGACACGCCCCCGTCATCCGAGGCGCACGGATCTTGCCGCGCTCGGAGATGTAGCGGCGCAACTGATTCACGTTCTTGTAGTCGACCTCGCGTACCTTGTCCTTGCAGAACAAGCACGACTTGCGTCTGAACGGCTTCCCCGGACCGCCGGGACGACCGGGACGTGTTCCTGTCTCGCCGTCCTTCCTCGTTTTCGGCTTGCGCGCCATCACTTGACCCTACAGTGCGGGGGGTCGGCAGGTCGGATTCGCGCCGCTCGCGCGCGCCGACGTGTTGCTGGTGCCCCCCGAGCGTCGAGTCTGCCGGGGCAACTCAGGCAAACGCGAGACCGAGACCGCCAGCCCACGTCGTCCTACGCCCCCGAGAGGCCGCGTCGGAATGTGTTGCGGAGCTCCTCGACCGTCCCGACCTCGAGGGTGCGGTACGTCAGCTCTTCCTGCTCGGCCCGGTCGAACAGGTCGAGGAACGCAGCGATCTTCGGCTCCGGCCGCACCGGCCTGCGCCCAGGCCGCCACCCGTAGCCCTCCTCCAGCCGAACGAGATCAGCGCGCTCGTCCTCGCTCAGCGTCGGCTCGTGCCGGGCGAGCAGCCCCGCGAGCTCGACCTGGAGCTCCGTGGCCCGATCGGCCATCTCCTACCGCAGCCGGTAGACGATCCGGCCCCGATCGAGGTCGTACGGGGAGACCTCGACCTTCACGCGGTCTCCAGGCCCCATGCGGATCCGGTAGCGCTTCATCTTCCCCGCGGTGTACCCGATCATCTCGTGACCGTTCTCGAGCGTGATCCGGAACATCCGGTTACGGAGGGACTCGGTGATCTCGCCCTCCATCTCGAGCTTCTCTTCCTTGACGGCGATGGCCGCCTCCTTTGGTCGCGCGACACGGACGAGTTCGGCGCCCGTGGCCGCCTGAGCGGTCACGGGCTGCCGACGTTCAACTACGCGACGACGGAGACGTTGATCGCCTCCGGGCCCTTCTGACCCTCGCGCGGCTCGAACGAGACCTTCGCTCCCTCGGGGAGCGACTTGAACCCGTCACCGGCGATGCCACTGTGATGCACGAACAGGTCCTTCGACCCCTCGGCAGGGGTAATGAACCCGTAGCCCTTCGCATCGTCGAACCACTTCACGGTTCCTTCTGCCATAGAAATACACCTCCCTCACCACTCACGAACGCGTAAGGAAGGCGCACGACGCGCAGACCGGACCCGCTCTAACTCGCCCGTAGGGTAGCAGCAGGTTCGGCGGCGCCTGGGGCCTCGGGAGTCGAGCTCGCGGGCCCCTTACTGCCTGCTGCGGTCTCGTGCGTCGCGCATTTGCTGCGCCTCGCGGCTTCGTGCCGCCTGTGTCTCGCGGTCACGTGCTTGCTTCAGTTGTCGCACCAGGACGTTCCGAAGCTCGGCAAGGCCGGAAGGTGGCGGGTCGGGGAGAACGTCGACGATCCGCTTGCGGTCCGAAGGACTGAGAGCGACGAGGTCGTTGCGGTTCTTGATAGCCAGCTTGAGCTTCGTGGCCAGGTCCTCGCCGCCCAGCAGCCCGGCCAGCAATTTCACTTGGTCGGTTCGTACCGGGACGCCGGAAAGGTGCATGCCTCACACCCTATTCGCCGCGACGCGTTCTTGACGAAACACGGGTCGTCCGGCGGAGCCCGGCCGGAACGAACGCTCACTTGCGAAGAGTCTCCCCGGTGTCACGGGCCCGAGCCACCCGAGTTTTCGTCTCGGGGATCGCTCAGGACGTGGGCTGCGTGGAGGCGCACGAAGCCGCAGTTTCTGCATATGAGCGGGATCACCTCGAGCGCCACGCTGTCGGCACCCTCGAGCGTGCGAGGAAGAGCGAGGCGCTGATCCCACCCGGTCCATTGCTCCTGACCGCACAGCGGGCATTGTTTTCGGGCGCCGCGACTCGCGAGAAAGTCGACGAGGTCACGCCGGAGGCTCATGTGTTCCCGAGCCCGAGGTCGGCGTTGCAGCCCTCGCACTTCGTCGCTATGTGCCAGCGGCCGCCGTCCGCGGCGGGGTAGTGGCGCCATCCACAAGCCGGGCAGTCGATCCAGGGCACCGGGACACTCCGTTTCCGGTCCCTACCCGGCTCGGTGGTGTTGAACGGCCCGATGGTAGTCGGCCGGGGATCACCCGATGTCGCGTCATCCGGACCCGCCGTCATCGCTCTCCTCGATAGCGATCTCGACCACCAGAAGGGTCGGATCTGCGCCCGTACGGCATCGAAGCTCGAAGCGCTGCGATTGCGTGAACGTCGCCCTCCGATCCGTACCTGGATGGGACGGCTTGCGTCTTCGATTCCGTAGTTCGACAACACTAGCGGAGCAGACGCTGCGATCGCCGTGCCGGAATCACGACCTCACGATCGCCCACGAACGAGGCGAGTCAGCCCTCGATCGTCATGGGTGCCTTCGGGAGATCGACGAGTCGAGCGGCGACGACGTAGTCAGGGTTGACCCAGACGCCTTCCACGGTCTCGATCCACGAGGTCTTCGCTCTCGTGGCCCAACGGTCGATCTCGGTTCGAGCGTTGCTCTCCGCCGCTTCCACGTGGCGTTTCTCGCCGGTGGACAGCCGTATCTCGATGAACGTCGGCACGACGCAGAGGATACTGGGGCGTGGCTACCGGCCCTCGGCTCGTCGCGGCGCGATCTCGCGGAGCAGGACCGCTCGGAGCTCCTCGAGCCCGAGCGGCGGATCATCGAGAACGGACAGAATCGCCTCCGCCTCGTGGGCTTGAAGCGCGAACGAGATGACGCGCCGCTCGTGGGCATCACGGAGCTGTGCTGCGAGTTGTTCGTCCTGCAGGAGGTCTGCGAGCTCGAGCACGAGCGACGGCGTGAGGGGGACGCCCGCCAGGAACACGACCTCGACGCTACAGGCTCGAAGGGCGCCCTCTGGGGAAGGTGAGGGCCACGGGTGGGTCGTGCTCGACGCACGTCCCGCCCATCGTCAGCATGCTGCACCCCGGGACCGGGCAGACGGAGAGCATCGGCCCGTGAAGCCGTGTCGCATCGCCGAGCACGCCGTCGCGCAGAACTGCGCCATACGTGACCGCACCTCCGGCCGGGGACGGAGTGCCGGCCGCCCGGCTCATGAGCTCGGGCATCAGCCCGCGTCGACGCTCTTCCTTGCGACGTGCAACCACGGCGGACTGTGCCTCCATGAGAGCCTCGTGCTGATTGCAGAAGTGCCTCCGTCGCACCATCGTGGTGCAGCCGCTGTGAAGACATTGGCGTTCGTCCGCCTGCTGTCGTGGCACCGTGGCTCCTTCCTTCGATGTCACCCGCTCCCCACAAAGGCCCGCTTCTCGTCAGCGCAGCCCTTGTGCGGATGCTTCAGGAACGAGCCCCCCGTGGAACACCACAATAGTCGCCGCGACGGCGCGGCGTGTTAAGTGCTATTGCCCGATGCGCGGAGCGGTCAGCGTGGTGTCCGACCAGTCAGCTCGAAACAACGCTGCACCCGGCCCGCCCAGCTCGGTGGACATTCGTGAGCGCTGGCCCATGCGCCGGACTCTCGCCCGGATGTCCCCTGGTCAGGCAGGCAGCGTGCGGTTGCACGGGCGTTACAGTCGGACCTCATGCTCCCGGTTCTCGCGGCCCGCACCGCCGCCGTCGTGATGGTGGGTATCGCAGCCTTTCAGGTCGCCCTCGTCTTCGGTGCACCGTGGGGCGCGTATGCGCAGGGAGGCGAGACGGAAGGCGCGCTCGACACCTCTGGACGAGTGGTCGCCGCGGTCTCGTGCGCGATCCTGCTCGTCATGGCCGCCGCCATCTTGGCGCGAGTGCGCGAGGGTCCGCTCGAGAACGCTCCGGGGAGACTCGTGACCGCCCTCTCCTGGTTCACGACGATCTATTCCCGCGCTCGCGGTCGTCCTCAACCTCGCGACGCAGAGCTCATCCGAGCGCGCCGTGTTCGCGCCAACCGCGGTCCTCCTTTTCGTGCTCGTCGTGACCACGATGGTCGGCTCTCGACGGACCGGCTAGCCCGCCCGGTCTCGCGGCGCGGTTCACCCGGGGTGAATCGCTACCCCAGGCTGCAACACCCCTGAGACCTTCGCGGTCTTTCCCGACACGACAACGCGCGCGAGACGGCGCCGAGGACGGAGGCGGCCGGCAGGCCCGAGACCCGCTTGGATCGGAGGGCCCGCCGAATGCGGCGGGCCCTCCGTTCGCTGATTCCCGGTTCGGCTGACGCTGGCTACTGCTGGGCTGCTGCGAGCGCGTCGACGAGGCCGTGACCGAAGTAGGAGGTCCGTCCGTTGCCGCCTTGGCAGGGCACGATCTGGCCGAGATCGAAGTCGAACACCATCGGCTCTCCCGGTGCCGGGCAGGAGCGCGGTTGCGCACTGCGCTGCACGGCGGCTATCACAGCGCCGGCACTCCAGTTCGGGTGCATCTGCCGAACAAGCGCAGCGACGCCGGCGGCGTGAGGTGATGCCATGGAGGTCCCGTCGAGCGCCATGTAATAGGCCCCGTTGTTCGCGACAGTCAACCCGGGGAAGGCGCCGTTGAAGACGTCGAGCTGATCGAAAATGTCACTCGGGTTCGGGGCCGCGGCCAGGATGCTCGTCTGGGGAGCGATGTCCCCGGTTTGGAACAGGTCGCCACCCGGTGCCGCGACGCCGACGACCGACATGCCAACGGACGTGTAGTCGGCGATTCCGAAGGGCCCGGTCGACGAGACCGCCAACACACCGGGGATCTCGGCCGGCGCGACGCGGCAGTTGTTGCCGACGATCCTGGTGTCGGCCGCGTCGGGCGGCCAGTCGGGGCTGATGAAGTCATAGCCCGGATGCTGGAGGTCATCCGACTCGTTCCCGGCAGCCGCGACGATCACGACTCCGCGCTGCTGCGCGTACCTGGCCGCGTCCTGCATCTGCTGGTACATCGCTCTCTGCTGCGCATCGCTGCCGCAGTAGTAGAGGTACGGATCGGCAAAGAGGCTCAGGTTGACGACGTCGAGCCGCTGGTCGCCTGCGTAGCGAAGCGCCGCCGCGACCGAGTCCACGAAGCAGTACCCCACGACAGTGCATGCCTTCAGCGCGACGATCGTCGCCTGCGGAGCCACCCCGGCAATCCCGATGGCGTTGACTGGCGCGGCCACGATCGACGACACATGGGTGCCGTGTCCGGCGAGATCCTGCACGGCAGCCTTGTTCGCGCAGTTGCCGTTCGCGACCTCGGACGGGTCTGCGGTCGGAGTGCTGGTGTAGATGAACGAACAGGACAGCGCAACGTCGAGGTTCGGGGCGATATCGGGATGGGTGAGATCGACGCCAGAGTCGATGATCCCGACCCTGACACCCTTCCCCGTCGCAACCCGGTACGACCCGGAGGTCGTTGCATGGATCTGCAGCATGTCCCACTGACACGGTGCCAACGGCTCACCCGACGGCACCGAGCCTCCCATCACGCCCGACAAGACGCCGTTGCACAGGGCGACTGCGGCGGGGGTCGTCGACGCCGCCCAGCCCGAGCCCGGAACAACCAGCGCCAGCGCCGCCAGACACGCCGCAACCACACCCAAAGCCAAACGAGCCCTCATGTTGTTCCTCCCCTTTGAGGTTGCCCTCCCCCTACGCGCGGCGATCCTCCTTGACGCGAGACCGGGAGTCAAGCCAAGCGGCCGTGACAAGCGGACGCGCAGGACGGTTGCGAAATCCGCTGCGCGCCCCCGGCGAGGTTTCCGGACAGACGCACGGGTTAGGCTCGTCTCATGCTCTACGGCAGGCGGGTCGAGGCTGCCGCCGTCGAGAGACTCGTCGCCGGCGCGCGGTCGTCGCAAAGTGGTGCACTTCTCGTGCGCGGAGAGCCGGGCGTCGGGAAGTCCGCGCTGCTCGCGTATGCGGAGGAGCAGGCCACCGACATGCGAGTCCTGCGATCGGTCGGGATCGAGGCGGAATCGGAACTCGCATTCGCCGGGCTCCACCAACTTCTCCATCCCGTCCTCGATCGGCTCGAGCGGTTGCCCGAGCCGCAGGTGGCGGCTCTCGGTGGGGCCCTGGGCCTGCGGCAGGCGTCTGTTCGGGACCGCTTTCTCGTCGGTGTCGGCGTCCTCAGTCTGCTCGCCGAGGCGGCCGAAGAGGCACCGCTGCTGGCGGTGATCGACGACGCGCACTGGCTCGATCAACCGTCTGCCGACGCGCTCGCCTTTGCCGCACGCAGGCTCGAGGCCGAAGGCGTCGTTCTGCTGTTCGCGGCGCTCGAGGGCGGCGTGCGACAATTCGAGGCACCTGGCCTGGCCGAGCTGACGCTCCGGGGACTCGACCGGATACCGGCGAACGAGTTGCTGGCCGAGCGCGTCCGGTCGCCTCTCGCGCCTGCGGTGAGGGACCGTTTGGTCGAGAGCTCCGGCGGCAATCCGCTCGCGCTGATCGAGCTTCCGACCCTGCTGAGCGAGGCGCAACTCGCCGGCCGCGAGGCGCTCCCGGACCCGCTCCCGGAGAGTGCGGAGATGGAGTGGGCCTTCAGCGAACGTGCCCGGCGCCTGGCGCCTACCGTCCAGACCCTGCTGCTGCTCGTCTCGGCCGACGACTCCGGCCGTCTCGCGACCGTGATGGATGCCGCCGCCATGCTCGGCGTGGAGCCGAGCGCCTTCGACGAGGCCGAGACGGCGGGCCTGATCAACGTCTCGGACGGTGGCGTCGCTGTTCGCCATCCGTTGATTCGTTCAGCCCTCTACCGCGGCGCTACGTCACGGCAGCGCCGCGACGTGCACCGAGTGCTGGCCGAGGTACTCCATCGAGAGCAGGACGCGGACCGGCGGGCCTGGCACCGTGCCGCGGCCGCCGTGGGCGAGGACGACGACGTCGCGCAGGAACTGGAGCTCACGGCCGAGCGTGCGCGGCGAAGGAGCGGCTTCGCCGCTGCCGCGCGTGCGCTCGAGCGTGCGGCCGAGCTCTCGGGTGACGGCGAGGCTCGCGGCCGCCGGCTCGTTCGAGCTGCGGAGGACGCATGGCTCGCGGGTCGCCCGGAGCACGCGCTCGCTCTCATCGCCCGGACGGCGCGCCTCGTCACCGACCCGCTCGTGCGCGCCGACGTCGTGCATCTCCGCGGCACGATCGAGCTCCGGTGCGGCGTTCCGGCGGACGCCCTCGTCACGCTCTCCGGCGGCGCGGCCGAGATCGCGGCCGTGGCTCCCGCGAAGGCGACGGAGATGCTGATCGAAGCAGGCCAATCGGCATCGTACGCCGGAGACGCCGCCCAGATCGTCGAGATGGGCCGACGCGCGAAGACTCTCCTGCGAGCCGACGACGACGACCAGCGCTTCAGCGTCGACGCCATTGCGGGCGTCGGAAGCCTGCTCGCGGGTGACACCACGCAGGCTGTCCCGCTCCTCCGCGAGGCGCTCGCGCTCGCGGCCGGGTTCCAAGACCCACGCCGACTCGTCCATGCCGGAGCCTGCGCCGGATACCTCGGGGACGAGCCCACCGAGCTCGAGCTCTATCGACGCGCTGCGAGGAGGGCACGCGAGGAAGGCGGAGTCGGGACGCTGCCGTACGTCCTCGAGTACCTTGCCCGGGCCGAGGCGGTGAGCGGACGCTACGTCGCCGCTGCGGCACATGCGTCCGAAGGGCTTCGACTCGCGTCCGAGACGGGCCAGCGGAACTCGATCTGCCATCTCCTCGCATCGCTCGCGCTCATCGCCGCAGTCCAGGGACGCGAGGACGAATGCCGTGCCCATGCTGCGGAGGCGCTAGCGCAGGCCGAGTCGCGCGGGCTCGGCTACCAGGCCGCGCTCGCCCAGTGGGCCGTGGCCCGCCTCGACCTCGGGCTCGGGCGCTCGGCCGAGGCCCTCGTTCGGCTCGAGCAGATCGCCACAGCCGGAGTCGGGACTGGACATCCCTTCGTGAAGCTCGTCTCGACGCCCGACCTGGTCGAGGCGGCCGTGCGGGTCGCCGACACAGGGCGAGCCCAGGCGGCACTCGCCGGGTTCGAGCGGTTCACACGGGAAACCGCGCCTCCGTGGGCCCTCGCCCTGGCTGCGCGGTGCCGCGGGCTGCTCTCCGGGGGCTCGACGGCGGACAACCATTTCCGCAACGCCCTGCGATGGCACGGGGAGAGCGCGCGGCCGTTCGACCAGGCCCGCACCGAGCTCGTCTTCGGCGAGTCGCTCCGTCGCGCGGGCCGACGGAACGAGGCGCGCACGCACCTCCGCGCCGCTCTCGAGGCATTCGAGCATGCAGGCGCGACATCCTGGAGCGAGCGGACACACAGCGAGCTCCGTGCGAGCGGCGAGACTGCACGCAAGCGCATCCCGAGCGCCATCGATCAGCTCACACCGCAGGAGCTGCAGGTAACGCAGTTCGTCGCCGAGGGCGCAACGAACAAGGAAGTCGCCGCCAGGCTGTTCCTGAGCCCGCGCACGATCGACTACCACCTGCGAAAGATCTTCACGAAGCTCGGCATCACGTCTCGCGCCGAGCTGATCCGCCTCAGCCTCGTCGAGGGCCACGCCGCACGTTCCAGCAGGGCCTCGGGGACTGGCTCGTAACAGCACAAACTGGCGACTTCGCCGACGCGAAGCGCAGACGTTCGCAGGGATCCTGGTGTCTTCGCTCGCCAGGGAGGGAGAACGTCACATGAGTGTCGCCACCGCACCGCACACCGAGACCGCGCCCGAGCTCGCCGCGTACGGAAATGGGGCCGTCGTCGCCGCCCGGAAGTTGGGTCGCCGCTACGGTGACGGTGACACTGCGATCGACGCCCTCCGCTCGGTCGACCTCGAGGTCGAGCGCGAGAAGCTGACGGCGGTGATGGGACCATCGGGGTCCGGCAAGTCGACGCTGATGCACCTGCTCGCCGGCCTGGACAAGCCGACGTCCGGCGAGGTCTTCGTGGACGGCACGAACATCTCCGAGCTCGGCGATACCGAGCTCACGAAGTTGCGCCGGAAGCACATCGGCTTCATCTTCCAGTTCTTCAACCTCCTGCCGATGCTGACGGCGGAGGAGAACATCGTGCTGCCTCTGTCGATCGCCGGCACGAAACCCGACCCCGAGTTCCTCGCCGAGCTGATCGCGAAGGTCGGCCTCGGAGACCGGCGCAAGCACCGTCCGTCGGAGTTGTCCGGCGGGCAGCAGCAGCGTGTCGCGATTGCACGTGCGCTCGTGTCGCGCCCGACCGTGATGTTCGCCGACGAGCCGACCGGCAACCTCGACTCCACGACGAGCGGCGAGATCCTCGACTTGCTGCGTGACTCCGTGACGAGCTACGGACAGACAACGGTCATGGTCACGCACGACGCCCATGCAGCGGCGATCGCCGACCGCGTCCTCTTCCTCGCGGACGGAGCCGTCGTCAAGGATCTCGGCAGGTCGACGACGCACGAGATCCTCGAGGCGCTCGAGGAGGTGACCGTCCGGTGATCGGCGTCGCCCTCAAGGGCTTGCTCGGCCGCAAGCTCCGCGCCGCGCTGACGGCGTTCGCAATCGTCCTCGGCGTCGCGATGATCAGCGGTAGCTTCGTCCTCACGGACACTCTCTCCAAGAGCTTCGACGGCATCTACGACGAGACCTACTCGTCGACGGACGCGGTCATCAGCTCGGAGGAGGCCACCGACACTGCCGACACGACCCCGCAAGCGTCCGGCGTTCTCCGCCGATGTGCTTCGCGAGGTCGAGGGCCTCCCGGGTGTGCGCCTCGCCCAGGGGTCGATCGAGGACTCGGCGCGAGTGGTCGACGAGAACGGCAAGGCGATCGGAAACGCGGACGAGGGCGTCGCCGTCGGCATCGACCCCGCCGCCGACCAGAGCCTGAACCCGCTCAAGCTCGTGACGGGCCGCTGGCCCCAGGGGCGACGGCCAGATCGCGATCGACAAAGCGACCGCTGACCGCCGAGACTTCGAGGTCGGACAGACCGTGCGGGCGTTCGGAGACGGCCCGGTTGCGAAGTACCGCGTCAGTGGGATCGTTCGCTTCGGCACGATCGACTCGATCGGCAGCACGACGATCTCGGTCTTCGACATCGGGACCGCGCAGCGCCTGTTCGACAAGCGCGGCAAGCTCGACCTGATCCGGGTCAGCGCCAAACCGGGCGTCTCCGAGGCGGAACTGATCGCGCAGATCGAGCCGCTGCTTGTCGGGGACGACACAGGTCAAGAGCGCGACGGCGCAGGCAGCCGCCGACAGCAAGGACACGCAGCAGGGCACGAACATCATCAAGTACATCCTCATCGGCTTCGGAGGCATCGCGCTCTTCGTCGGAAGCTTCGTGATCGCCAACACGCTGGCGATCACGGTCGCGCAGCGCATCCGAGAACTCGCCACGCTGCGCACGCTCGGCGCCTCGCGTCACCAGGTGCTCGGCTCGGTCGTGCTGGAGGCTGTCGTCATCGGCCTCGTCGGCTCGATCGTCGGGCTCTTCCTCGGCCTGGCACTCGCGGTCGGGCTCAAGACGCTCCTCAACGCGACCGGGCTCGAGCTACCGAGCAGCGGGATCGTCTTCTCCACCAGGACGATCGTCGTCAGCCTCGGGGTCGGCGTCCTGATCGCGGTGCTGGCGAGCCTGCGACCCGCGTTTCGCGCCACCCGGATCGAGCCGATCGCGGCGGTTCGCGAGGGTGCCGTGATGCCGCCGTCGCGCTTTGCCCGCTATGCCGTACCCGCGTCCGCCGCCATCGCAGTCGTCGCTGTCGCGCTGTTCGCCTACGGCCTGTTCACCGACGGCCTCGACATCAAGGTTCGGATCCTCTCGCTGGTCGCCGGCGTGTTGCTCCTGTTCGTCGCCGTCGCCATGGTGGCATCCCGGGTCGTGCGTCCGTTGGCGTTCGTCCTCGGAGCCCCCGGGGCACGGTTCGGCGGCTCCGCCGGGAAGCTGGCCCGCGAGAACGCCGTGCGCAACCCGGCGCGGACGGCGTCGACCGCGGCCGCGGTGATGATCGGGCTCGCGCTGATCACCTTCGTGGCCGTCCTCGGCCAGGGTGTCCGCACCTCGTTCACGAGCGCGGTCGACGAGCTGTTCGTCGCCGACTACGCCGTCACCGGCGGCAACGAGTCGCTGACGAGCAAGGCGGCCCGGGCTGCAGCCACGGCACGCGGCGTCGAGGTGGTATCGGAGATCCGCGCCGCCGACGCCAAGATCGCGGGGAAGTCCGTCCACGTGAACGGCGTCGACGGCAATCTGACAAAGGTCGTCGCCATGAGATGGTCGAGTGGCTCCAGCAACGTTCCGGCCCGGTTGGGCGAAGACGGCGCATTCATCAAGAAGCGCTACGCGGACGACCACTCGCTCACCGTCGGCTCGCCCCTTGCCCTCGACACACCGACCGGCACGACGCTACGGCTCCGCGTCAACGGCATCTTCGACGAGCCGAAAGGCGGCTCTCCGTTCGGCGAAGTATCGATCTCGACCGCGACCTTCGACGAGTCCTTCGCCAAGCACGAGAACGAGTTCACCTTGCTGAACATGCGCGGCGGGCCGTCCGACGACAACACGGCCGCGCTCAAGCGGGCGGTGTCGGCGTTCCCCGTCGCGGAGGTCGAGACGCGGGACGAGTTCAAGAACGGTCAGCTCGCCGATCTGACGCTGACGCTCAACATCCTCTACGCGCTGCTCGGGCTATCCGTGATCGTGAGCCTGTTCGGGGTGATCAACACGCTCGTCCTGTCGGTCTTCGAGCGGACCCGAGAGATCGGGATGCTGCGCGCGATCGGCATGACCCGGCGACAGGTGCGCCGCATGATCAGGCACGAGAGCATCGTCACGGCCCTGATCGGCGCGGCACTCGGAATCGCGGTCGGCGTCGTCCTTGCCGTGATCACGACCATCGCGCTGAACGAGTACGGCATCGTCTTCGCCGTCCCGTACGGGACCCTGGTCGTCTTCGTCGGCATCGCGATCCTGGCCGGAATGCTCGCCGCGATCCTGCCGGCACGGCGTGCCTCCCGGTTGAACGTTCTCGAGGCGCTGCAATACGAGTAACGACGATCGCCGTTCCCGCGGGCGTGCCCCCACAGAGCCGCCGCGCGGGCCAAGCCCTCATGGACCCCTACTAGGAAGACGGAGGCTCCCGTATGACCACCCCGTTCCGCCTTCTCCTACTACTCGCCGCGAGCGCACTCGCAACTCCGGCGGCCGTGTCCGCAGCACCGCCTCTCAACGAGACGATCTCACTCGACGAGGTCTTCGTGTATCCCGCGGGTACGGCGGACAATCCCTGTCCGTTCGACCTCACCTACCGAAACCGCGGCACGTTCGTGATCACCACGTTCATCGACTCGAGCGGAATGCCGGTGCGCCAGTTCGCTCGCGGCACCGACTTCCTCGAGACCTATTCCGCGAACGGCAGAGAGATCTCGTCCGTGACCCCGGCGACGATCCACCTGGACGTGGCGACAAACACCTTGATCGGCACTGGCAACCAGCGCCATTTCATTGTCCCGGGCGCGGGCGTCGTCTACGCGCAGGCGGGCCGGTTTGTGATCGACCTCGATACTGGCGACCTGGTCTCCGTCTCGGGCCTCGACATTCCGCTGAACGCCGAGATCTGCGAGGCGCTCGCCTCCTAGAGCCCGGACACCGATTGAGAGATTCAGCTCGCGTTCGCGGTCTTCTACCCGGACGTGTTCGTGTTCTCCGTGTCGGTGTCTCCGAGTCCGGCGGCGCGGGCGACGAGGCGCGCCTCCGCGCGATCGGCGACCTGGAGCTTGGCGAGGATGCCGGAGACGTAGTTGCGGACGGTCTTCTGGCTGAGGAAGAGGCTTGCGGCGATCTCGGCGTTGCCCCGTCGCTGGGCGAGCAGCTGGAGTACTTCGAGCTCGCGTTCGGTGAGTTGCGGGAAGGAGTCGCTGGGGTCGGCGGTTTGTGGTGCGGTGAGGTAGCGCTGCAGCCGGGCTGCGATGCCTGGGCCGAGAATTGCCTCGCCGTTGGCGACGGCGCGGATCGCTCGCAGTGTCTCGTTTTGGGCTGCTCCTTTGAGCTGATAGCCGCGAGCGCCGGCGCGTAGGGCCGCGAAAACGGACTCGTCGTCCTCGTGCATCGTCATGACGAGGACGTGGATGTGTGGTGTCTCCTGAACGATCCGACGCGTCGCCTCGATCCCGTTCAGGTCGGGCATGTTGATGTCCATCACGACGACGTCCGGCGTGAGCGTGCGCGTCAGCTCGACGGCATCGTGGCCGCTCGTGGCCTCGCCGACCACCTCGGTGTCGGAGACGGATTCGAGGAGCGCCCGCAAACCGCCGCGGAAGAGCGGGTGGTCGTCGGCGATCAGGATCCTGATCGACGTGCTCATCCAGCTTGCGCGGTGGAGTCCTGCCAGGGGAGTCGCACGGTCACGGTTGTGCCGGCGCCGGCAGTCGATGCGATCTTGCAGCTACCTCCGAGCTCGGCGGCGCGCTCTTGCATCGTCTGCAGGCCGACCCCGGGCGGGCCTTGGGAGATGCCTCGTCCGTCGTCAGCGACGTCGAGGAGCACGGCATCCGGTCGAACCGTGATCTGGAGGGTGCAGGATCGGGCTCGAGCGTGCCGCGCGACGTTCGTCAGCGCCTCCTGCACGATGCGGTAGGCGGCGACCTCGACGGCCGCGGGAAGCGGCGGCAACAGCTCGGGCGCCTCGACGATGACGGTGATCGGCAACGAGGTCTCTCGCGAGGCGATTCCGCGTAGCGACTCGACCAGTCCGAGCTCGTCGAGTGCAGGTGGGCGCAGTCCGTAGATCAGCCTCCTGACGTCGCCGATCATCGTTTGCGTCTGTTCGGTCGCCGCGGCGAGCAGCGCATTGGCGCGCTCCTGGTCCGAGGCGGCGAGGTTGTGCACCGCGTCGAGCGTGAACGTGAGGCCCGCAAGCGCCGGCCCCAGGCCGTCGTGCAGGTCGCGGCGGATTCGGCGACGCTCTTCTTCGCGCAGCTCGACGAGGCGGCGGCGTGCGGTCTGGAGCTCGTGAGCGAGGCCGACGGCATGAACGGCCGCCGCCACCTGGGGTGCGAGGTCGGCGATCAGGCGGCGATCGGCCTCACGCAGCTGCTCACCCGGCCTCGGCGCGAGCCGGAGCTCTCCGACGGAAAACCCTCGATGCACGAGCGGAAAGCGGAGTGCGACCGTGTCGGGGCTGCCGTACGCCGCCGTGACGTCGTCGCTGCCGCCGAGCGTGAGCGCAACGTACTGGAGCCGCAGGGTCTGTCCGATCGTTTCGACCACGGTGGGGAGCACGGCATCGGCGCCCAGGGAGCTCTCGAGCCGGCGGCCGAGGCGGGCGAGCGCCACGTAGGGGTCGTCTCGCTCGCCGTACATGAGCTCGTTCACGAAGCGCTGCACGCGTTCGCGGACCGGCTGGAAGCCGACGGCGACGGCGCCGGTCAGGCCGAGTGAGAGGGCGAGGTTCCCTCCGTCGGAGAGCTTGGCGCCGATCAGGCCGACGACGAACACGTAGCCAGCGAACACGCCGACCGTCATCACGCCGTAGACGGCCGCGCGGTTGACGACGAGATCGAGCTCGTACAGCCGGTACTTGAGGATCGCAACCGCGGTGCCGGCCGGAAGCGCCAGCAGGGCGATCGCATGGAGAACGTAGGCGTAGGGGAACACGCCCCAGGTGAACGCTCCGACTGCGCCGAGGCAGACCGCCAGGCCGAGACCGCCGCCGATCCAGCGAAGCTGCTGGCGCTCCTCTGCGACCGAGCGTCGGAAGCGGAGGATGAAGGACGCAAGCGACGCGACGACTGCCGCGGCGACGAGCGCATACCCGAGCGTCGCCGCAACGTGCCAGACCGTCGTGTCGAGCGCCAGGGGGTTGTCGATCGGCTCGGTTGAGCCGAGATCGAAGGTTGGGGAGCCGGAGAGCCCGAGGGAGGCCAGGACCGAACCGGCAACGAGGGCAGCCACGACCGGTCTCCAGCGTGGCGAGAGCAGCCGCCCGTCCGGCACGACGAGCAAGAGGAGACCCATCGGAAGCACCAGGCCCGGCAGCCAACACCAGCTGTCGACCCACGCCGCCGCGCGCCCTGCCGGCAACGACTGGGGATTGGCAACCAGCGCAGCGATCGCGTAGGCGTACGCGCCGGCGCCCACGGCCCACAGAAATCCCGTGGCGGCGAATCCCCACGAGATCGGGTGCTCGGGCTTGCGCGTCGTCAGGAGCACGCCGAGGCAGGTCATTGCCAGCCCGACGCCGATATAGAGAAGCTGTCGGTACGAGCCTGTGTAGATGTCGAGTGCGAGAGTCCCCAGGAGCAGCAGGAGGGTCAGGCCGCCCAGGAACCAGCCCGCTCTCACCCCTGCCCGGGACCGCGCGGACGACGATCGACCGACCCGGGTGCTCGCTACAGCCTCCGTGATACCTGCTCCGTGACGCGCGTCATGCGGCGAGCGTAGATCCGTCTCGAGGGTTTGACCAGCGGCGCGACCGCATTCGTGACGCTGGGCGGGACACATTCGGGACGCCGCCCTCTACCCCCGGGACGCATCGCACTCCTAGCGTGAGCCTCGGAAGCCATCGGGCCGGGCAGTGCCAGCCCCGCACCGACACACCCCAAGGCGCGAACCGCGCACGACAAGGGAGGTCGAAGGTGTCCGCGACAGCAACGGTAGGCACACACGCGACGGTCACGGCGACCACGGCAGGGAGAAGACTCGGCGCGCTGGCAGGCCTTGCGTTCTCCTTCTTCTTCTTCATGGGTACCGCGATGCTGGACCTTCCCCACGGGGTGAGCGACCGGGAGATGGTCGCTTGGTGGTCCGACAGCGGGCACCAGATGACCACGGTCGTCTCCATGTACTCGTTCGTCCTCGCCGGCCTCTGCTTTCTCGTCTTCCTGGCCAAGCTTCGATCTCGCCTGCTCACGGCGGAGGGCGGCACAGGTGAACTGACCTCCCTCGCCGTAGCGAGTGGCGCCGTCTTCGTGGCGATGCTCTTCGTCGCCGCAGCCGCCCGAGGGGGCATCGGCTTCGCGATCAAGTCCCCGGTGGGCGACGAGTCGCTCCCCGGAGCCGACACGCTTCGCTACTTCCCGACGATCGGCTACGCAGCGCTCGGAGCTGGCGGCCTCCTCGCTGCCGCGGTCACCATGGCGACAACGTCGTGGCTGATCGTGCGAACCGCCGTCTTCGGCCGCTGGCTCGCGTGGGTCGGCGCCGCAGCCGCCCTCGTCATCGTCCTCGCGAACGTCGCTCTTGCGGGAGTGATGGTGATTCCCGCGATGCTCGTCTGGACGATCGCGACGAGCGTCGCGCTCGGGCGCGGCGACACGCGCACTCGAACGGTTGCCACGGCCGAGGGGCGCGACGCACTGCACAGCACCTGACACGGGCCTTCCACCGCGCCGCGCCTGAGCCCAAGGCGCGGCGCGGCCCGCATGCCGCGCTCGTGGGATGCCACCGCTAGTTGCGAGCTCCGCGCCGCGCCCAGTGCCGGATGAAGTACACGGGCACCACCACACCGGCGGCAAGGAAGGCAACGACGCCCCACGCCGTCGCGTGACGGCTGCCGTGCTTGGTCGCGTGCGCAAACACGCCCGCCGATATCGCCGCGGCGAGGGCGACGGCGATCAGGAAGGTGACAGGGTCAGCACCGGCCACGAGGGACACGATACGGCCCGTGGACGCGGGCGTTCGCCGTGACGAGCGCCGTCGGCGATCAGATTCCCGGCTGTGCGGCGACTCGGCCGGCCGCGACCGCCTGCTGAAGCATGCGGTAGTCCCGTTCGTTCTGGTCGGCGTACGCCTCGGCGAACGAGGCCATCGCGCGGTCGAAGGCGCTGCCGTTGCCGAGATAGGCAGTGATCGCGATCCGATCGCCGGAGCGGGCGTGGGCGCGCGCGAGCGTCCAGCCGCAGATTCGGCCGTACGCCTCGAGCGTCGACGGATCCATCAGTTCGACGTCGGCCGAGCCTTTCGCGTCCCAGAGCTGCCGGATATAGAAGTCCTTCTTCTCCCCGTCGATCGTCACGATCCGCTCCCAGCCAAGCATGATGTCGGATGCCGCCTGCATCATCCGCTGCCCCTCGACGACGCGCTGTCCGTGCTGGGCGTACTGGCTCCTCCCGAGAAACGGCTCGAGCACGGATCTCTGCGCCTCCTTGAACTGGAGAAACAGCGGGTCGTCGTTGTCGCGGCCGACCAGGAGCAGAATCCAGGTGCGAGCTCCCACGCTGCCGACGCCCACGACTTTCCGGGCCGCGTGCACGTATCGGTAGCTCTCGAGGAGATTGCGGCGGTCTCGTGGCAGCGTGCGCCGGTAGGTGCGAATCATCCGTCGCACCACTTCCTCGAGGTGGTGTCGTTCCGCGCCCGGCAGCACGTCCTCGATCGGCGTCACCAGTGGAGGGTTGCCGACGATCCGTAGCTCGCCGTCGACGGTCCGGCAGAGCTTGGAGAGTGCGCGCAGGCTGTCCTTCGTATTCGCGTCGACGACGCTGGCCTTGAGGCGCTTCATCTGCTTGCCGGAGGACGCTGTTCGGAAGCGCTCCTGGATGCCCGCCAGGTCGAGCCGCGTGTACCAGACGTCGACGTTGCGCATCCTCGCGAAGCGAGCCATCGCCTCGCGGTACTCGCCCACGGCTGTCGTCACCACCGAGCGGCGTTCCGCCTCGCTGAGGCCGCGGTCTCGGCTCGCCACCGCGAAGCTCGCAGCGAGCCGCTTCACGTCCCACTCGAACGGCCCCGGAAGCGTCTCGTCGAAGTCGTTGATGCTGAAGACGCGCCTCCGGTCCGGTGCGGCGTAGATGCCGAAGTTGGAGAGATGGGCGTCGCCGCACAGCTGAGTCAGCAACCCGGTCCGCGGTCCGTCCGCGAGGTCGGCCGCCATCAGGTAGGCGCCACCGCGGAAGAAGGCGAACGGCGACGCGAGCATCCGTCCGTACCGGATCGGGCCGAGCTCGGGCAGACGCGTCTGCGCCTGTTCGTCGAGGAGCTCGACGGGGTCGCGGCGCTTCGGCCCCGGCTCCCAGGTGCCGTGCACCGAGCGTGGCAACTCGGCGCGCGCAGCCTTGCCGCGGGCAGCCCGCTCGGCGGGCGTAAAGTGGGACACCGCCTTCGGCCGCGGCGAGCTCTTGCCCTGCGGATCCGGCTCGTAGAGGACGTGGGTCGCGGCCTCGTCGGATGCCGGCGCGGAACCGCGATCCGGCTCCGCGGGGTTCTCGTTGACCTCGGTCACGCTCGTGCTCCTCTCCCACGCTCCTGGTGCGCCTGTGAACGGCCGGCGGAAAGCGTGTGAGCCGCGCCGCGCACCGTGTCGAAGACCCTGCCCTCGCCCATCGCGTCGATCACACCCGAGTTCCTCGCTCGTTGCAGGGGATCGTGAGCTTCTGGTCGATGGCGGCCGAGTCCTGGCCGAGAATGTGGATTGTTCGCTCCATGGCGACGGGCCGGAGGCCGCCAGGGCCGGAGTGGTAGGGGTGATCCAGGAACCACAAGAGGAGGAGCGTCGAGGTGATCACGATCGCCACGCCGCCGATCATCGTGGCCTGCACGACGGCGCGCTCTGCGCTGTCGGCGAAGAACATCATGAACACGAAGATGATCGCGGCGCTCAAGAGCAGCACGATCCACAGCTGCAGCGGGATCACCCCCTCCGCGCCGTGGGTGCGGTCCGCTCGCGCGGTCTCGCGGTCGGAGCGCTGGTCGAGCCATTTCGCGTAGGCAGCCTGCTCGGGGGCCGAGCGTGGGTCCACCGTCTTCGTGATGCGGAACATCGCGAGGGTCCAGGGATTCACGGTGTCGCCGAGGGTGCCGTTCCGCATCTTCGGCCACTCGCTGTGCACCACCGTACGCGCGTAACAGACAAGCTCGCCTGCAAGGCGGGCACGCACAGTCTTCGGGAAGAGCTGGGCTGTCTCGAACTGCTCCCTCACGATCTGCGCCTCCGACTCGGCGCCGCTTCGCGAGGTGTCGAAGCTCTCGAACGCCAGGAAGACAACGAACCCGAGGAGTACGGCGAACCCCGTCGCGAGGACACCGAAGACCCCGGCGGCGCGGTCCCCGTCCTCGAAGTAGCTTCCCGCGGGGGCCCGGCGGCGAACGAACAGCATCGCCGTGATCGCCACCGCCGTGACCGCCGCAACGACAAGACCAGCCCAGAGGAGGCTCACGACCTCTGCACCGGCCCTCGGCCTTCGGATCTCGTCTTTGCGGGGATCATGGGTCGCATCGTGACGCTCATGATGATCGGCTGCTCGTCGCGCTGAAGAGGTCGCTCGATCGTCCCACTCGTGGACGCGGACTGGGCGGCTGGGTTAGCGGTGCCGGCGGTACTGCAGCTCGACGATCCCGTTTCTGGAGGCGGTAGTTGAGACCAGGTCGAGCCCGTAGGACTTGGGGACGCCGTCGAAGAGGCGGGTGCCCTCGCCCGCCACGTAGGGGAACAAGGACACCTGGAGCTCGTCGATCAGGTCGAGCAGCATGAGCGACCGCCAGAGGCTGACGCCGCCCCAGACCACGATGTGGCCGTCGCCGCCAAGCCTGAGCGTGTCGATCTCTTCTGCCGTGTCACCAGCGGCGATGGTGGTGTTGGCCCAGTCGGCCTTCCTCAGGGTCCGGGAGAAGACGACCTTGCGCCCGGCGTTCAGGATGTCGGCGAACGGGTGGTCGGTGGACTTTGTCATGGACCCGGCGATGCCCTCGTAGGCGGTGCGGCCCATGATGTGCGCGTACGCGCTTCGGAGAAAGTCGAGTTGCGCCGGATCGTCCGGCTCACGGTTTTCGGGCAGGTCGAAGCAGAACTTCCAAAAATCGGTGCCTTCGTCAGCAAGAAGCCCGTCGAGCGAGTAGTTGAACACCGTCGCTATCAGCTTCCGCATGAGCAGACCTCCATGGGCTCGGGTCGTCTGAAGACCGTGCTTGCAACGGGAACGCGTCTGTTCCGGCCCGCAGCGCTGACGTGGCCGCGGCGTCTGTGGGTGGCGAACATCCATTGGTGCAGCCGATCCCCGGCGTGACCTGAACTGTGCGTCGTGGCTCTGACCCTCGCCGGTGCCAAAGCCGTCGAGCGAGATGGAGAAGTGATGGACGCGAGCGAGTGGCGTCATGCGGACCTCCTAGCGATGACCGGTCGCGTCGGCGTTGCCGATGGCTGACGGCGGCGTAGTCGTGCTCCACCCGCACCATCGGCATGCGCTTCCGTGCGGCGGCGAGCTCGTGCATCGCGGCGGCGACGGCCTTTCACGCTCGGTCAGCTCGGTCAGAGCCGCGTCCCACTCGGTCTGGCTGACGACAGGGACGAGCGAGAGTCATCACCTGGCACCGGGTGGCCCAGCCAGAACCGCAGGGACATACTCGAGCAGCTGCAACCGACCGTCGAAGACGCGGCTGCTCACCATGTCGAGGGAGACGTCGGGGTACCCGTCATAGATCCGGTCCTTGCCACTTCTTCCGGTGATGACCGGGAAGACGACCACGCGGAAACGATCCACGAGTCCGGCATTCAGAAGGGAACGGCAGAGTGTGAGACTGCCAATCGTGCGCATCGATTCGGTGCCGTTCTCCTTCATCTCGCGCACGGCCGCGACGGCGTCGTCGGTGACCAGTGTCGTGTTCAGCCACGACAACGGCTCCGTCAGGGTGCTCGAAAAGACGATCTTCGACAGGCCCGCCAGGGCATCTGTACCCGGCTCGCCGTCGGCGGCCAGCCCGGACATGAGCCGATAGGTGTTCGCGCCCATCAGGATCGTGTAATCCGCCTCCGGCTGCTCTCCCAACCACGCGAGGTACTCGGGCCCTTCCAGGCCCCACCAGCCGGGCCAGCCGTCGGCGGCCCCATATCCCTCGAGCGAGGTGATGAAGTCGACCATCAGTTCAGGCACCTGCGGCTCCTTTCAGTCTCTTCTCTGAGTGAACTGCTCTGCGCACGAGAACTCATCGTCACTCCCGAATCAGGGCTCGGCGCCTGCGGCGGCCGGGCTTGGAGACCGCTAGGACTGTCGCGGTGGTGAGCGAACGCCCCAGCTGGCTGCCGCGATCAGCTCGCCTTGCGCATCCCCGCCGTCTCTCAGCTCCTCGAGCGCGCCGTCGATGACGCGCGCGCCGACGAGGATGTCGGAGACGATATTCCCGCTCGAGCATTGCGAGCGCCAACGCCATCTTCGACGGCCACCAGTGGTAGAAGCTGCCCTTCGGCCGTGTTCGAGCGGCTGCCCGTGACAACGATAGGAAAGCTGCTCCTGGGAGCCGCGCGGCCGGTGGCGAGGCCACGTGGCGCGATGGCACGTCCTGCGCGGTGCCATAGGGTTGAGCCGTGCCGTTCACGCTCAGGAACATCAAGGAGGATCTGGAGGACATCGGCTCTAGATTCGACGGCGCGCCGGATCTGGAGTTCCGCTCGGCGACCAAGGCGCTCGAGCTCGAGCAATCCGGCCTGAGCTACCAGCGCGTCCCACCCGGCTACCGCTTTCCGTACGGCCACACGCACAAGAGGCAAGAGGAGGTGTACGTGGTCCTGCGCGGGAGCGGGCGGATGAAGCTCGACGACGAGATCGTCGAGCTGAAGGAGTGGGACGTGGTGCGCGTCCCACCGGGTACGTGGCGAGGCTACGAGGCCGGATCGGGAGGCCTCGAGATCATCGTCATCGGCGCGCCCAATCTCGGTGAGGCTCCGCGCGAAGACGTCGATGGCCAGCGCTACTGGTGGGCTGACGAGTAGAGCTGTCCGGAAGTCTTGATCGTCAGGCCGCGAGCCGGAGGTCGGGCTCGCGGTCGGCGATCTTCGCGAAGACCTGAGCGTGGGGCTACCACACCCCACAGGCGGCGACAAGGCCGCTTGCCCGGTGCTACGCCCAGTCGATTGTCACGAGCTCGATCGGATCCAACAGTCCCTTGAGCTCCAGTCTCCGCAGGTTGCTGAAGCGGAGCCCTGCCACGTCGGCCGCCTCGCGCCGCCGCGACGGCTCCGATACGTGCTGCCGCATGGATGCCCTTGCCGCGGTAGCCGCCGTCGACCCGCATCGCCGATGCGCTGTGGACCCCTATGCGAACAGGCGGCGCGTAGCCGTGGTGACGCCGATGCTCGACAAGCGCCTGCTGGATGGCGATGGCGCATCCGAGAGCGGACCCTGCCGTTGTGAAGGCGACGAAGAAGCCGTCGCCCGCGTGATCCACCTCTTCGCCACCGTGCTCGCGGAACAGCCTACGAAGCGTGCGGTCGTGCCAGTCGACGAGATTGAGCCATGCAGCGTCGCCGATCGCCTCGACGAGACTTGTCGAGCCGCAGATGTCGCTGAACAGGAAGGTCGCAGTAACGGCGTCGCCGGGAGGGGCGCCACGAAGAACGACCTCACCCCGCACGGGTTCGGACCACCCGGAGCCGATCGAACAGGCCGTGTCCTCAGGCTGGGAGCCGCGAGCTGAGTGCCTGTTGGACGCCCGCGAGGATCTCGTAGGAGTGGACGCGTGCCGAATGGTCGTGGATCGCGGCGGCAACGATCAGCTCGTCTGCCATGGTCTCGGCGATGACCGATTCGAGGCCTTCTCGCACGGTGTCCGGCGATCCGACGTACGATCGGCTCAGCACGTTCGAGACGTTGGCCTTCTCGGCAGGGGACCAGTGCGCCTCGATGTTGTCGACAGGAGGCGGGAGCTGACCCCGGCTGCCGCGGATGACATTTCTGAACGCCTGCTGCGCTGACGTGAACAGCCGCTCGGCCGTCGTGTCGTCGTCCGCTGCGATGACGTTCACGGCGACCATCGCGTAGGGCTCCTGAAGTTGCGCCGAGGGTTGGAATCGGGCGCGGTACACCTCGAGCGCCGGGAGCAGCAGATCAGGCGCGAAGTGCGACGCGAACGCATACGGGAGACCGAGCGCCGCGGCCAGCTGCGCTCCGTAGAGGCTCGACCCGAGGATCCAGAGCGGCACATGCGACCCGACGCCGGGAATCGCGAACACCATCTGTCCCGGCAGTGGATCGCCGAGCAGCGCCTGCAGCTCCAACACGTCCTGCGGGAACGAGTCTGCGGTCGGATCCTGCCGCAGGGCGCGCAGCGTGACCTGGTCGGTGCCGGGCGCGCGCCCGAGTCCCAGATCGATCCTGCCCGGATGCAACGCCTCGAGCGTCCCGAACTGCTCGGCGATCACGAGCGGCGCGTGGTTCGGCAGCATGATCCCTCCCGCGCCGACCCGGATCGACTTGGTCGCGTCGGCGAGGTGCGCGATCACGACCGACGTCGCCGCACTGGCTATCCCGCTCAGGTTGTGGTGCTCTGCGACCCAGTAGCGCATGTATCCGAGGCGCTCGGCATGCCGTACGAGATCGATCGAGTTACGCAGCGCCTGCGACGGCGTCCCGCCCTCGACGATCGGTGCGACGTCGAGGATCGAGAGGGGCAGCACACCCCCGAACATACCCACGAGACCGTGGCCCTCGACTGCCGTCTATCGAAAGTGATTGGTAGGCCCCGCAGTGTTTTGTGGAGACGACGACCCCGCGCGCCTCTCTCTCAGCCGCGGGTCCAGTCGGGCGACGTGTCCGTGGCGCCACGGCTCAGCATCCGAGCCCCCGGGGCCGTTGGCGTTGACGACGAACAGCCGCCGCTGCCGCTTCCCGATTCGCTCGCTGACGAACACGATCCGCTTCGAGTCCGGCGACCACGAAGGGAGCATCGAGCGAGGCACGACCGCGTCACGGCGGCCACGAAAGCGCCGGAAACCAGAAGAATCTGACGGCGACGAGTGACCCGCGCGTTGAGGCGTGTGGGCCGGCTGATCTTCGCACGACGTTCGCGCACGACGCAGGCGGGGGGTCAGGACACAACTGCTGGGCGCGAACGGGGCGGACGGTGCAGAGCGTGGCGCCGGTCGAGCATGGTAATCCCGGTGCCGCGACTGCTCCAGCGGCAGCGAGGGGCCGATTGTGGAAGAGGAGTCTCATCCGAAGGCGAGCGGGAGCTCGCGCTCCCGCGGCGCCGCGCAGAACTCCTATTTGACATATGCGGCGGCCTTGCGGTCGGGGACGGCGGGCATCACCTACCCGCCGTCCGATTCGCGGTGCGCTCGGGCTCAGTCTCCCGAGCCGGTGAGCTTCAGCTTCCCCGATAGGGTTTTGCTAGCCCGGGCACGGAGATCGTCCCCTCAACAGTGCCGACGGTCAGTCCGCCCACGCCGGTGGCGGCGTCGGCGAGGCGTTCGACGGTGAACGTCCCTTGTGCGCCGGCGAATCGACCCGTCGAGCGGTTGGGATCGATGATGGCGTGCTCGGTAATCAACACGACGCCGGGTCCGATGAGCGCCGAGAACCCGGTATGGTCGGCCACGAGTCGGTCACCGTTTGCGGCGGTGAACGTGTACGTCCCGGCTCCTGTCACTGGCCGGACCCCGAAGTTCACGGTCGCCTCGATGACCAGCTCGAACTGTCCGAGTTGGGTCCCCTGTCCCTCGGCTTCGAACCGGTCGAACACGAAGGGCGGGTCGAGGGGTGTCCTGCTGATGTGCCGGCCCTCCAGCGTGCCCTTGAAGGGGAGCAGGTCTGCCGCCGCCGGGGCCGCATGGTCTGGCGTCCCCGCTGCCGCGTGCATGGCGAAGCCGCTCGACAGTGCGACGAGCACCACGATCACGAGCGGGAGCTTGAGCGTCCTCTTCATCTCTTCCCTCCTTGTGGATGTGGCGACGAGCCGTGCGGCTCGTCGGGGTCGAGCACGTCGACGGCTCGTTGCCATGTGCCGTCGACGGCTCGTCGGTGGAGCACGAGGTAGGTGCCGCGCTCGGATCTCGCGTCGGTCGGCTCGGTCTCGACCGTGACGCGATAGCGCCCGATCTCGACCTGCCGTGCGCCCAGCCGCTCGACCCGCCACGCCTCGAAGGTCACCGAGGACAAGCCCAGGGCGATGCCGGTGCCCCAGTACTCCTCGATCGCCTGTCGGCCTTCGATCAGTCCCGCGGCCGGCGTCAGTAGCTGCGCATCGTCGGCGTAGCATGCGCCCGCCGCAGCGACATCGCCGCGCTCGAGGGCGGCGACCAAAGCGGATCTCGCTTCCAAGACTCGGCTCCACGAAGCGAGACGTTGAGTCATACGCGTTGCAAAACGGTTACATCGCGCGCGGGGCGCCCATCACCTCGGTCGCCGCGTCGTCGAGGCTGAGACCGCGGCCGGCCTCGAGCGCAGCTTGCACCTGCTCCACGGGTAGCGCCCCGTGGATCGCCGCCAGCGCCGCCTCGCGCGCAGCAGCCTCCGCAGGCTGGACGACGCCCCCTCCCGCACGACGCAGCGACTCGCCCGCTCCGAGTAGGCGGGCCGCGCGAACGACGTCGCCCAGGTCGGCGGCCACGAGAGCGAGCCCTTCGCAGCACCACGCGGCAGTCTCCGGGAAGCCGAGCGCCCGGGCATGCTCCACCGCCTCGGTGAGGTGCTCCGAGGCCTCGTCGAGCCGGCGCTCGTGGGCAGCGGCCATGCCGAGACGTGCCAGGACGATCGCGATGACCTCCGTGTCGCCTGCGGTTCGGGCGAGGCCGAGCGCGCGGCCGCCGATGTCACGGACGTCCGCGTACCGTCCGCCGTGGAGAGATCCTTCGGCGAGGATGAAGAGCGCGAGAGCTTCCAGCCGCACGTCGCCGGCAGCGCGTGCGACGGCCGCCGACTCGTCGCAATGGCCGCGGGCGCGGTCGAAGTCGCCGGCCGCCGCCGCGAGCGTCGTGAGAACGTTGAGCGACACCGTGAGCGCACGGGGCGGCCCGACCTCCCGCCCGAGCGCGACGCCCTCGTGGGCGAGGGACTCCGCGCGTGTGAAGTCCCCGAGGAGCCGGGCGAGCAGCGCCGCTCCAGCGAGAGCGATGGCGCGCAGCGGCGACGGCGTGCCTGCCGGGAGGGCGAGCGCCTGCTCGAGCCAGTCGAGGCCCTGACGGCGGTGGCCTCGGATGAGCCAGTACCGCCAGAGGGCGGCCGCCAACGGCACGGCAAGGTCACTGCTGGCAGCAAGCGCCCACCGCATCGCCGCGTGCATGTTGTCGCGCTCGCGATCGAGGAGCTCGAGGGCTTCGCGCTTGCCCACGGGGTCCTCGGTTCGTGCATGCTGCGCGAGCTCGAGGAAGTGCTCGGCGTGTGAGCGGTGGAGCTCGTCGCGTCTGCCCGTCGACGTGAGTCGCTCCGCCGCGTACTCGCGGATCGTCTCGAGGAGTCGGTATCGCGTTGCGCCGTTCCGCGTCCCCGCGACGACGAGCGACGATTCGACGAGCCTGCTGACAAGCTCGTCGGCGCGCGCAAGGTCGACGTCCGCGCAGATCGCGGCTACCGAGTCGAGCGCGAATCCACCTGCGAAGACCGAGAGAGCCGCCAACAGCTCACGCTCGTTCGCCTCGAGCAGCTCGTAGCTCCAGTCGATCGTCGCCCGGAGCGTCTGGTGGCGAGGCTCGGCCAGCCGGCGCCACGAGCGCAGGAACCGGAAGCGGTCGTCGAGACGACCGGCGATGTCGTCGACCGAGAGCGACTTGGCCCGTGCGGCGGCCAGCTCGATCGCGAGCGGCAGGCCGTCGAGCTCACGGCAGATCCGTGCCACGGTCGCCATCTCGCTCTCAGTCGCAGCGAGATCGCGCCGTAGGGCGCGCCCGCGGTCGAGAAAAAGGCGGACCGACGCGAACCGGGCGACCTCGTCGCCGGGAAGATCGTCGGTCGGCGTCGGCAGGGGATCGACCGCGTAGTCGACCTCTCCAGGCGCGCCGAGCGAGATCCGGCTCGTCGCCAACACGCGAACGGATGGGGAGGCGAGGAGCACTTCGTGCACGAGCTCGCTACACGCGGTAGCAAGGTGCTCGCAGTTGTCGAGAAGGATCAACAGCTCTTCGTCCCGGAGACGCCCGACGAGACCCTCGAGAGCGGAGACGTCCGGTCGTTCACGGACGCCGAGCACACTTGCCACTGCGCTCGGTGTCGTGCGCGGGTCTGCGTGCGCTGTGAGGTCCACGAGCCAGACGCCGCCGGCCCACGCGCCGATCTGACGGGTTGCAGCTTCGAGGGCGAGCCGGGTCTTGCCAGCACCGCCGACCCCGGTCAGCGTGATGAGACGGTGAGCGCGCAGGAGTCCTGCGATTTCGTCGAGCTCGTGCTCGCGGCCGACAAAACTCGTTAGCGGCGCCGGAAGATTGTGGCGCTCCACGGCCGAGGACGCGGGGGCGAGCTCCTGGCGGAGGACGGCGCGCTCGAGCGCTCGCAGCTCCTCGCCGGGGTCGAGACCGAAGCTCTCGGAGAGGAGCGTGCGCGCGCGGTTGTACGCCGCGAGCGCCTCGGCCTGGCGCTGGGAGTGGTAGAGCGCAAGCACGAGCTGGCGCCACAAGCGCTCGCGGAGCGGCTCCTCGGCGACGAGACGCTCCAACTCGGCGACGAGCGAAGCGTGACGGCCGAGCGACAGCTCCGCATCGATTCGCTCCTCGAGGGCGACGAGCCGAAGCTCGTCCAGCCGGCGAGCCTGGTCCGCGACGACGCCACCGTCGCGAACGTCCGCGAACGCCGGGCCGCGCCACAGCGCGAGTGCGGCTCCCAGGCGATCCGCCGCGAGCCCGGCAGCGCCCCGCGCCAGTGCGTCGCGTCCTTCGCGGTAGAGCCGTTCGAACCGCCACGCGTCGACGAGCTCGGCCCCGATGTCGAGCACGTAGCCGGGAGGCCGTGCGAAGAGCGTGCTCTCACCGAGCGTCGAGCGCAGCCGAGAGACGTAAACCCGGAGCGTGCCTTCCGCGCCCCCGGGGGGTCCGCCCTGCCAGAGCTCGTCGATCAGCCGGTCGCTCGAGATCGCCCGCCCTGGCTCGACGAGGAGCAGGGCGAGGAGCGATCGTTGCCGCCGGCCACCCAGCCGGAGCGGCTGCCCGGCACGCACGGCTTCCACTGGCCCGAGCACCCGGAACTCGTTGGCAGAGCTGATCGAAGTCGCCACGCTGCCCATCCTCGGCCGTGGGCGGTGTGCGCGCAATACACACCGTGTGGCTAGTTGTCCGCTATCCGATCCTCGGTCAACGGGGTTGCGAGTCGGTTGCCCCCGGCTTGCGTTCGAACCGCCGGAGCCCAAGGGCGTCCGCGGACTCCCCTGATGCGAGAACGACCGAGACGGCATCGAGTGCCCGCGCGGCCCTCGCGGTTCAACGGAAGCCCGCGGCAAGCAACTCGCTATCGCGGACGTCTTCTACCGCACGCCTGTCCCGCCCGAGGACATCCTCGACGTCTGGCATCCAGGAAATGAGGAGTACGACCGCTTCCCGGATCTGCCCCGCGAGTGTCGAACTCGGTCGCCTTCGCGATGACGAGCGCGGTCACGGCGTAGCATCGCGCGGTATGGACGCTGGTCTGCCGCGTGGGACGGTGACCTTTCTGTTTA
>CAVPVN010000010.1:0-1363267 GCA_963709265.1 uncultured Actinomycetes bacterium
GGAGCTCGAGGTCGACGCCTCGGAGGCCGACGACCTCGAGCGCGTCAACGACCTCCGGCTCGCCATCCTCTCGGCCGTCTCGCACGACCTCCGCACGCCGCTCGCCGGTATCAAGGCGTCCGTGACCTCCCTGCTCGACGACGAGATCGACTGGCCGCCCGCCGAGCGCGAAGCGTTCCTCGCGACGATCGACGCCGAGACGGACCGCCTCGACTCGCTCGTCGGCAACCTGCTCGATATGAGCCGGCTGCAGACCGGCGCCGTCGACGTCTCGTCCGCGCCGATCGGGCTCGACGAGGTCGTCCCGGCAGCGCTACGGAGCATCGGCCCGCGCGCGGCCACGATCGATGTGGACGTCGGCGAGAGGTCTCCCGCGCGTTGTGGCCGATGCTGGCCTGCTCGAGCGCGCGATCGCGAACGTCATCGTGAACGCGCTCGTCCATGGAAACGGTGCGCCCGTCTGGATCGTCGCGGGCGCAGTCGACGGAGGGGTCGACCTCCGCGTCGTCGATCGCGGCCCGGGTGTTCCGGCCGGCGAGCGTGAGCGCATCTTTGTGCCGTTCCAGCGGCTCGGCGACAGCCCTCAGGGCGGGACGGTAGGGCTCGGGCTCGCAGTCGCCGCGGGTTCGTCGAGGCGATGGGCGGCTCGGTGGAGCTCGAGGACACGCCCGGCGGTGGCCTCACCGTAGTCCTCCGGCTGAAGAGAGCGGCGTGACCAGGATCCTCGTCGTCGACGACGAGCCCCAGATCCTGCGCGCCCTCGCTGCGAACCTCAAGGCACGGGGCTACGCCGTCGACCTCGCAGGGACGGGCGAGGCGGCGTTGACGCTCGCACAGCGACATCGCCCGGACGCCGTGATCCCTTCGACCTCGGTCTCCCGGGCATGGACGGGCTCGAGGTGATCGAAGGGCTGCGCGGCTGGACCGACGTGCCGATCGTCGTGCTCTCCGTTCGAGAGCGTGAGGCCGAGAAGGTCGCGGCTCTCGACGCGGGCGCCGACGACTACGTCACGAAACCGTTCGGGATGGGCGAGCTGCTCGCGCGCGTCCGTGCAGCGCTGCGCCGCTCGACCCCCGGCGAGGCCGAGGCGATCGTCGAGACGGCGCACTTCCGCATCGATCTCGCCGCGAAGCGGGTCACCGACACGTCGGGTGACGACGTGCGACTAACCCCTACCGAATGGGGAATCGTCGAAGTCCTCGCACGCCACCCCGGAATGCTTGTTCGCAACGGCAGCTGCTACGCGAAGTCTGGGGGCCGCAGTACGCGACCGAGACGAACTACCTGCGGGTCTACCTCGCGCAGATCCGACGTAAGCTCGAGCCGGACCCTGCCAGACCGCAGTACTTCCGCACCGAGCCTCGCATGGGATACCGCTTCAATATTGGCGGGTAAGACCCTCCGGCGTCACGCGCCGATAGGCGCAGGCGAATGGCTCGCAACCTCTCGCACCTCTCCGTATTCGTCCCACTGCCGCTGCGCGAGGCGCTCGAGCTATCTGCCCACGAGAACGATCGCTCATTGACGGCCGAGGTTCGCTGCGCATCCGCGCGTACACCTCCAACCCCTCGAGCGCCGCGCCGTCCACTCCTTCGATGCGTCCGCGCTCGATGGTGGGGAGAAGCCGTGAGCGCCGGCGTTATCTCCGCGGCGCCCATGGAGTTTCAGTGCAGCGAATGCTCGGCCCGGAGGCGTCCAGGCGCTTGTGCAGGTGCGGTCGCGATCACGGCCCATCTCGCTCGAAGAGGAGCTCGTCGATCGAACACGTCGAGGCTCTCGCCGAGCTCGACTTGACCTGACGCCCTGGCTGATCGCACTGAACCGAAAATGTGTGCGCGGACGGGTTCCGGGGACGGGGCCCGTCGCCGTCTCTGAGTACAGCTCGGCTACGGAGGCGTCAAGGAGGGCGAATCAGGTCAGCGACGACGGCATCTCGAAGCGCGGCGGCGGAAAGCGCGCGTGGTTGAGGATGGGATGCAAGCCCTTGAGCGGGTCATCGGCGAACCCGCTCCCGGCTACGTCTGTCCGATCTGTCGGCGCTGGTTCACCGAGCTCGAGGAGGTCACGTTCGAGCACGCACCTCCGAGGAGCGTCGGCGGCCGTGAGGTCGCGCTCACCTGCCGCGAGTGCAACAGCGGCGCGGGGCACGGCATCGACGCTGAGCTTCGCAAGGTCCAGGATCTCCGTGACTGGAACCGGGGACGCCTGGGCAAGCCGCTGCGGGCTCGTTTTGCGTTCGGCGGCGTGCCGCCGAACGTCGACGTTGACCGGTCCCCGGAAAACCGTCGAAGCGACTGCGACTCGCGCTCGAACGTCGACGGCCGCACGCCGCCGCTCGTGACGCGCCAGCCAGCCCGCCAGGAAATCACCGAACCGCTCCGGCGGAGCTCGTACAGCCGCCCGAGCTGCCGCGCCCGATCCTGCTCGACCCGGAACCGCTCCGCGTCCCTCCGACGAGAGAACGCCCTACTCCGATGCCTGCCTGCACCGTCGCGCCAGTGCACGGCGTGGCGCACCTCGCCCTTGCTCGTCGTGTAGCGATGAATCGACGCCATCGCCTACGCCGCCCGAGGCCTCGGCATCGACCCACCCTCCCGCAACCGCTCCTCGAGCGTGGCCAGGACCGACCAGCGGAAAATCCGCCGACCGCCCGGCAGCTTGTAACTCGGCAGGTCGCCCGCCTTCGCCCGCTCGTACACCCAATCCACGCTGACGTGCAGCCGGTGCGCCACCTCCGCAACCGTCACGAACTCCTCGTCGCTATGCGGGACGGGCTTCCGCACCCTCGCCACGCCGCGCTTCCAGCCACTCGGCCATCCCGAGCTTCTTCGCCGCGTCTTCGAAATACAGCTGCGCACCTTCCCGCAGAGCCTTCGACAGCGTGACGTCCTCCGTCTTCGCAAGCTCGTCGAGGAACGCCTTCTCCTCCTCCGTGAACCACACCGTCACGAGCTTCATCGGTTTGCTGACGTACGGCACCACGACCTCCCATCACCGGGATCTAGAACTTGACAAGGGTTATAGAGACCGGGTCGGACGACACCTCCCCAGCTGCGATTTCACTCAATCGGTGACGCCTGAGGGGCCGTTCGTTCGAGAGGCCGCCCCGGCCGGGCAGGGCTGGACGATCGACGTACGCCAAGCCCGAATGGCTCTGGCTCGTCCGTTATTCCCCGCCAGTTCGTCCTTCGGAAACACCGTCCGAGCGCGTCCCTAGCCTGACTTTTGCCGCCGATGGTCAAACAGTCGAGTCGTAGCCGTGAGGCTCAATGATCGTTCCATCGACGTGATCGCCTCCGCATGACTTGGGGCCGCAGATTTCGTCTCCGCGAGCAGGTCAGGGGCAGCCTGTGGATCGTCCCGCTCTTTGGCGCGATTCTGGGCTCGATCCTGGGAGTCGCCCTGGCGGAACTCGACAGGCATCTCGACCTTCCCAACTACTTTCAATACTCGTCCTCGACCGCCAGCACCGTCCTCACCGCGACCGTCGGGGCGGCAGCGGCTCTCACCGGGTTTGTCATCACGGTGACGACGCTCATCGTGCAGATGGTGATCGGAACGTTCTCCCCGCGTTACATGCGGCTCTGGTACCGCGACCCGTGGCTGAAAGCCACGCTCGCCCTACTGGCCGGCACCCTGACGCTCTCCCTCTCCCTGCTCCAGCGGATCGAGCCGGATTTTGTGCCCGACCTGGGCATCAGCACTTCAGGAGTCCTCATGGCCGCGGGCCTGATCATGTTTCTGTTCTTCTTCAGCCGCTGCATGGTTAATCTCCGGCCGGTGGCCGTCGCGGCGCTCGTCGCCAAGGCTGGACGAGCGGCATTTGACGAGACCACACAGGCGATCGCGCGATCAGCCATCGGGATCGAGCCCCCCGAGTCGGATACCGAGCCGACCCACGTCGTGCGAGCCAAGAACGCTGGCGTCATACAGGCAATCCACCTGGACGGTCTCGTCGGCTGGGCCCGCGAACACCAATCCCACCTCGTACTCACCCACGCCGTCGGAGATTTCATCGCAACCGGGGAGGCCCTGGTGACCGTGTACCGAGGCAGCAGCGACCCCGGAGCGACCGAACGGGAGCTGCGCGGGATGATCGCCCTGAGCGACGAGCGAACCATCCAGCAGGATCCGGCCTTTGCCATCCGGATTATGGTCGACATCGCCCTCATGGCGCTGTCGCCTGCGGTGAACGCGCCGACGACCGCAACACAGGTGCTAGGCCACCTCGGAGAGACGCTACGCATGATCGGGGCGACCGATCTCGGCCGTGAGGGGAGCGCACCTGTTGACGAGCCGCCCGCCGTCGTCATCCGCACCCCGCTCTGGGAGGACTACCTCGCGCTCGGCGTCACCGAGATCCGTCAGTATGGAGCCGCCGGTATCCAGGTGATGCGAAAACTACGCGCGACGCTCGAGGCGCTTCACGAGGACGTCCGCCCCGAGCACCGCGCGGCCGTCGAGAAGGAGCTTGCCCGGCTCGATTCGACCATCGCCGCGCACTGGGGCGAATCGGTCGATCTCGACATCGCCATGGTCGCCGATGGTCAAGGCATCGGCGGGCCCCGCCTTGCGGCAGGAGCCAGCCCCTAACCCGAGCCCCGCTCGGCACTCCGGGACAGCGGCCGGTTCTTGTCGTCCGCGTCCCGTTGCCACGGTGCTACACGTAGTCAAGTCGAGGCCACACCCGGGAGCTCCATGGCCGTCGTTAGCGATGACGCAACTCGGCGATCAATCGTCCGAGCAGACGTGTGTCTTCCCCGCCCTTGCCAAACCTGTGGATGCTTGCGACGTACCAGACGCCTGACTCGCGCCAGCGGAACCGTGTGTGGTTGCAGAACCACACGCCGGCGTTACCGGCTCCGCACGCAAGTCCGTAGCCCGTTGCTGGCGCGAGGTCTCCCACGCGTCCAGCAAGCCTCGCTCGATGAGCCCCATCGGGAAACGGTGGTACGCCCCGCAACGATCGCCAGATCTCCAAGTGAAGGAAGCAGCACGGACGGTTTCGCCACAAGTGATGGCGCCAGCCGCTGCCGCTTCCGGGCTCCCACGGAGCCCCGTAACTGAAGCTCATTCCGACCATCACCGCATCGCCGTTTCGGCCCGGCCGATAGCGCTCGGCATACAGCGGCGGCGTTGAGGGCCCGCCCAAGGCGATGGTCGCTCGGGGGAGTCTCGCCGGGCAGATCGCCAGCTGGGTCGCCAGCTGACACTGGACGCGTGCCTGGCGATTCAACGGATGTAGCTCGACCGCTGCGAACGCTGCCCGCGGGGCCGGATCGTCACCCGACATGCCGCTTGGCGCAGCCACGCCGGTCACGACCAGCAGCGCGATAGCCACGCGGCGCATCTCCGGGATTGTGCCGGAACCGTTTTCCTTCGAGGCCACCCGCCGGGGGCCTCGCGTCACCCTGCCGGGTGACGCCGCGCGGCCCCCGGCGTCACGGCCCTCGAACCGGCCACGCCCGCTAGCGCGACGACCCGTGCAAGCTCGACGCCTGACCATGCCGGCGGAGGCATCAGCCCCATGCTCGGAACCAATCTCAGCACCACACGACAACTGCCAGTGCGAGTCCCAAGCCACGTGCACGAACAGCTCGAGCATCTCCGGCAGCAGCACCCGCTACGGACCCGGCGGCATCTGCTTCATTTTCAACGCCGAGATCGAGGTCACCTGTTGGGACGGGAGCACCGTTGGGCTGTCGACGGCGATCGACATGGGGTGCTCCGGCACGGGGGACGACTGGGGCTGGTTGGACGAGCTCTACGAGAAGGCAGCCGGCGATATCGCGAGTTTTGTTCCCGAGCACGCGCAGGATGGCGTGCCGATCAGGCTCATCGAGCGCGACGATGCGGGCGCCGCGGTCGAGGGTTGGTTGCAGTGGCGTGTCGAGCTCTGCGGCATGGAGCCGGCCGATCAGTTCGACAACGGCTGTGTCTGGTACGGGGATTCCTACGAGCCACATGGCGTGCTCCTCCACGAGTCGAAGTGTCATCTCGCGGGGAGCGCCGCGCAGGTCGAGCATCTCGATCCAAGGCCGGAGGTCGCGATCCCTGCACCCTCCCCTTCGCGTGAGAGTGCGTCACCCAACTGAGGTTTGCGTTTTGAGGTCTCCGCGAGTTGACTCCCGATCATGCGTGCGCAGACCATGCTTCTCGTCGTCGTGGGGTGTATCGGGGCGCTCTCGTCGGGTTGCGGTGGCGGCGACGGTGCGACAGAGACCGCGACGACGGTACAACCAACGCCTGGATTCGAGGAACTCGTCGCCCGGGTTCGTTCGGGTGTTGTGCGAATCGAGGTCGAGACTTGCGATGGGCGTGGAGTGGGGAGTGGATTTCTGGTCGGTCCGCGGCTGGTCGCGACCGTTGAGCACGTGGTTGACGGCGCCTCCCGGATCGATCTGAAGCGTGACGGCAAGAACGTCGCCAGCGGGACCGTGATAGGCGCGGACAAGGAGCGTGACATAGCTCTGGTACGCACCGATCGACCGGTGAGTGGCTACACATTCCAACTCGAAGGTCGGGCACCCCGACTCGGCGAAGAGGTGGGCGCATTGGGGTTCCCGCTCGGTCTGCCGCTCACGGTGACGAAGGGGTCGGTAAGTGGGCTCGACCGGACGATCGCGATCGAGGGGACGCAGCGTCGCAAGCTCGTCCAGACCGATACGGCGCTGAATCCGGGCAACAGTGGAGGCCCGCTGATTGCACTGGGCTCCGGCAATGTGGTGGGCCTTGTCGACGCTGGAAACACGGAGGCAAATGGGATCGCTTGGGCAGTGAACTCCAAGGTCGCAGCGGCGTTTATCGAGGCGTGGAAGACATCACCCCAACCTGTTTCAGGGCCGACTTGCGGAGGTCTCCGGTTCCTCGTCCGCGGCCGGGGGTAGTGGTGGTGGTGGGGTGACAACGGCAACTGCGGCCGATCACGCATATGCGGACGCTGTTGATGACGCCCTGATCGGATCCGCCCGCACGCGACGCGGGCTTGGTGAACTGATCGCGCTCGTGAACCGCCAGTCGATCAGCTATGACGATGCCTCCGCAGCCATTCATGCGATCACCGAGCAGCGACGCCAGCTTCTCGCCGCGGTTAGTGCCACTCCCGCGCCGCCAGCGTTCGCGGCCTCTGCGGAGCGCTTGAAGACCTCGCTAAACGCCTCGATCGCAGATGATCTAGCCATCGCCAGTTGGATCGACGCCATCTACTACGGTGACAGCGCCAGCGCAGACCGCTACTTCCACGAGAACATCCGACTCAGCGCCGCCGCCACCAGAGCAAAAGGTGCATTCCTCGACGAGTACAACGAAGTGCGATCCAGCCTGCTGGGTCGCGCGCCTCTAGACGTCCAGTACTAGATGCTCAGCACCTCGGCGTGACGCGTCGCACAGCACTGCCGATCGGTACGCCGGAGCGCTTGGCCACACCCGCAAGGCGGGCGCGGTATCTGTTCATGTCTGTGGTTGACCAATCTCCGTGGGTTTGGCAGCGCCAACCTGTGTAGAGCTCGTGACGGAAGCGGCTTGTCAGGCTCTCGTTATGGCCAATCACGTCGCCAAGCATGATGTGGTAGCGGCTCATCAGCCAGGAGGTCAACGCGAGCGATGACGCCATCTGTCGGCCGTTACCGAGGATCTGCTGGTCAGAGGTGCCGACGTGCTCGATCCCGATCGCCGTCCAGTTCAGTCCGACCGTGTGCCGGCACATCACGGCGAGCTGCACTAGCTGGTAGATCGTTCCGTCCGTGTCAATGATGAAATGCGCGCAGGTGCCCGGGAGTTCGTGCAGTTCCTGGTCGGCAACATCGGCGCTGAACGTTGCGAACGCAGATCCGAACGAGTCGGACGCGGTGAAGTGCTCCACGATCACCCGCGGCTTCTTCAGCCGCCACGTGTTGATGCCGTAGTGTCGTCTCGCGTATGCCCGCATCTCTGCCTTCCGCGCCGGCGGGAACGGGATCGGCTTCCACACGATCCGCGGCCGCGACGGCGCCGCGCCGGCGGCGTGAACGCTCGGAACCACGGCCACGACCACAACCCCGATCGCGAGGGCCACGGCAGCGGCTCTCGATAGACGCCACATGCGCAGCAGGCTATCCCGACGCACCTGTTGTCGCCTCCAGCTGGGGTCGCCGGGAGCGGTTGTCTTCAGGACAGCCTGATCGATTTTCAAGGACAGCACCGGGGACAGCACCGGATCGCAACACGGGCACATACGGCACTAATCGCACCGCATGGTTGAGCCAAACCGCATGGCTACTGGGGTTGATACGGGCCCGCCTGGACTCGAACACCCGAATGGATAGGCGCTTTGCGCCTCCCCCGTCGTGGTCGTATCGCTCTTCGTCGCCGGTGCGCTACTCGAACTTGGTGGAATCCTGACCATCGCGTTCGACATCCGCGACACCTCAGCCGCGATGAAGAAGCGTGCGGAGCAGCTGCCCTCACTCATGGCCGCCAACAAGTCCGTGATCGCCGAATGGCTCGCGGACGCGACGGGAGCGTGGACAACCACTCGCCGCGGCTGGGCCGTCTTCGCCCTGGTCGTCGGTCTGCTGATTCAGACCGCTGCTAACCTCGCCGCGCTCTCGCTATGACGGGGGCGGCTCGGACACCCGACGGGCGCGTAGATCCCTGTCTTAGTCATCTTCAGTCGCACCCCACACCGTCGCCGTCACGGTCGAGGCCAAATTCGTCCGGGCCAACAACCTCCACGCGACCGGTGTACAAGGGACCGTTTCCGCTGCCCCCCGCACAGTCGTAGTCGGAGGAGTTCGGGTCGAGACAAGCGCCCTTGTAGGAAGGGTGACAGTTGGGCGATCCTGGATTGGCGATGGGTAGCGGCGGCGTGGTCGGCGTTGGCTTTCCCTGCTGTGTCTGTAGTGGCCCTGTCATGGTCAACTGCGTCCCAGGACAAGCGCCCCAGAACCCACGCTTCGCTGCTCTTCGCCTGGGTCACCGCCGCGACGAGACGTTCGGCGTACCGTCCTCTCTCGGAGCGGTAGAAGTACGGCGCGGCCGCCCCGTCGAGTACAAGACGGATGTTGACGTTGACCCCGTCACGTTTGATGTAGCGAAGCAGCCGACCGTAGCGATCCACGTTGTCAAGCTGCGGGTCTGCTTCGAGAAGCACCGTGCTACCGACGGGCGTCAGCCGCAGCAGCGCCTTCCGGGCAGCCTGCGAGTAGCACTCCCCGCCACCGACTTCCGGCGTGTCGATCTGAACGAGGCGCACCCTCTGTCCCGTTGGTGAGAGCGACGGTGTCCCCGTCGATCACACGGGCTATCACCGCGCTGACGTTCGTGTGGATGCCTGCTCCTGCGCCAACCACCCCGATCGCAGCCGGAAGGGCAAGACCGACGAGCAAGACGACGGCGATTCGTGCGATGCGCAATGACCGCTCGACGGTAGCCACCGGCTGAGTGTCGTTGACTCTGCGTGTGGCGAGCGCGGCCCAGTCGTTCGTCCTGACTCGACTCAACCACGAAGGCCAGCCTTGATCTCTGAGAGGTCGGCCTCGATCCGAGTGAGCGTTTCACGTAGGTGGTCCATCTCACTGTTGTCGGTGCGTACAAAACGGGCAGCGAGTGCCGCGGTGAGGAGCGAGACGAAGGCAATGCCCATTGCCATGACCGCGATCCCGATGATCCGGCCCTCTGCCGTTGATGGAGCGAAGTCGCCGTAGCCGACGGTCGTGGCTGTCACGACGGCCCACCACACCCCATCCCACAGCGAAGGGAACTCTTTTGCATCGAAGGCCCACTGGGCCGCCCCGGACACGACCACTACCGCCAGCGTCAGGATCGCGGTCACGCGAAGCGCGTCGCCCGAGGTCATCCGCTTCTCGGCCTGAAGTGCTCGCCCGATGATCGTTCCGAACCGAAACAGCCGGACGAACCGTGCGAGACGACCCCAGCCAAGCGCCGCACTGACGAACGGGCCCGTGAGCAACACGATCGCCACGTCCAGCCAGTGCGCTCGAAGCGCCGCTCTTCGTCGCTGCGCGACGCAGAGAACGGCCACGAGCTCGGCCGCGAAGATCCCCCAGATCACCCAGTTCGCTGCGTACGCGAACGTCAGCCAGCCACCGTCGGCATCCGCTTCGAGGATCAAGACGGGTATCAGCAGCAGCGTTGCAGCCAGCACGACCGGTTCGAGCGGCGTGTGAACCCGCCCGGACTCGTCCTGCCGCCACGTCATCGACGCTGCTTCGGCTTTCGTCCACGGGCCTCGGCGACCTCGTGTGCCGGACTTGGCCTCATCCCACTCTGCTGCGTCGTTCAACTTCCCACTCCTTCGATCCCTCTGACGTTTCCAACAGGCCCAACATCCGCATGGGTCACGGTAGGTGCCGGCGGCCGGGGCGTCTGGGACACGATTGGGTCAATTCGGGCGCGGCCTGCTGCTGCCACGGCCCGGGACTATCCGTAGCAGCCGACCTCTTTCATCCGGTTGTTTGCCGCTTCCGCGTACGTGATGCTCATGGCTCTCAACGGATGTCCCGGCTCCCGCGCCTCCGCGTTTGTCATCGCTACATCGAACTCGCGCTGTAGCGCGACGCAGTTGCGTGACGACTCGATCCGCTGGTAGACGGCGGCGCTACCAGGACGGGATGACGGGTCGTTCTCGATCACGGCTCCGGAGTCGGTGGACTCCTCCTCCGCCGCGGCGGCGACGTTGTCGCTCGACTCGGAAGGCGCAGCGGGGGCGGCTTGCGCCACACGCCCAAACGGAGTTCCTCGACACGAGCCGAGCGGATCGCGAGCTCCTCCTCCAGCGGCAGCCGCGGCCGTGATCCTGAGCGCGCCGCCACGAGCGCCTCGGACGCCTCGGGGCCGAGACGGAGCCGCTCGAAGTAGTCGGCGCGCTGATCACGCCGGAGCTCACGACGCCCCCTCACCCTCGGACGCCGATGGAGAGGACGGCGCGGCGCCCGCGGCGTCCGAGGGGTCGGAGAGCGTGTACGCGTCGGACCACCCATAGAAGGAACTGTCACGCCGGAGGTCGCGGGTTCGAGTCCCCTCGCTCCGGTCTTTCGCAGTGTCCGCAACGCGACACTCGCGGTGCCTAGCAGACCGATCCGAGCGGCCGCGCGGTTACACCGTCACGAGCGTCAGTGCCGTCTGCTTTGGAGCGTTTCTGGAGCGGCTGGTCGTACGGTCACGGGCGTAACCGAACCGAAGGAGGGAGGCACCGATGTTCAGATGGCTACTGGGCCTACTGGCCCTCGCGACGCTCGCCCTGGGGACGATCGTGACCTCGGGCGCCGCGGGCACGCAGGACGACAGCGGCAACCAGCTCGCCGGAACCTGGGTCGTGACGGTAAGCCGGCCGGCGCCGTTGCCGCCGGTTGCTTCGCTGCAGGCCTACACCGGCAGCGGCAGCGTAATCGAGTCCGGGAACGACGGATCGGCCAGCCGGAGCCCGTCGTACGGGGTCTGGGAACGAATCGGCGGCCGGCTCTACGCGGCGTCGGTGACGTTCTTCCGCTTCGACCCGCAGACGGGGGCCTACCTGGGCCCGATGAAGATCCAGCGCACGATCGAGCTGTCGCAGGACGGCCAGTCGTGGGACGCCGTGGGACGGGCGACGGCGTACGACCTCAGCGGCAACGTCGTCCTCAGTGTCCCGGTCACCGCGTCCGCCGAGCGCATGCAGCTCGAGCGGCTTCCCGACCAGCCCTGACGACCCGACAAGGAGACATCATGCGCAAGTGGATCGTCGCAGCACTCGTGCTCAGCGTCGCCACCGGCGCGCGCGGCAGCGGCGACGACCGCATCGACCTCGCGTCCCGTACCTCCACGCTCTCCGGGAGCCTCAACCTCGCCGAAGGTTCGTGAGGAGAAGCAGGGTCATGGGAACCACCCTGGACGCGCGACGGCCGGAGACGAACCTCGCCGTGCGCGTCCAGGGTGCTACCGCCCTTCTCGTCCTCCCGGGCGCATGAGCGACACCGGACTGCGTTCGCCGAGCGGGCTAGGCGTGCCGCGCCAGGCGTCGTATCGTCCCTCGGACGTGAACGTTCGCGTCCTCGGGCCCCTCGAAGTCCTGAGCAACGGCGTCGACGTTCGCCTGGGCGGCCCGAAGCAGCGCACGGTCCTCGCACTGCTGGCCGCGGAGGTCGGAAAGCCGGTCTCGGTCGAGACCCTGATCGACGGCGTCTGGGGCGACGAGCCGACCGCCGGCGCGCGCTCGACGCTGCAGACGTACGTCTCGAACCTCAGGGCCGCGATCGGCGACGTCATCGTCCGCGACGACGGCGGCTATCGACTCGTCGCCGAGCCGGAGAACGTCGACGCGGTCGAGTTCGAGCGGGCGGTCGAGCAGGCAAGCGGGCTCGTGGAGACCGCTCCCGCCGAGGCCGCTCAGCGACTCCGTGCGGCGCTCGCGCTGTGGCGCGGCCACCCGTATGCAGACGTGCCCGGCCCGTTCCCGCTCGAGCTCGAGGCGCGGCGTCTCGAGGAGCTGCGTCTCCGCGCCGTCGAGCTGCGGATCGAGGCGGAGCTCGTGCTCGGACGCCACGCCCAGCTGGTCGCGGAGCTGGAGGTGCTGTGCGAGGAGTTTCCCGTCTACGAGCGCTTCCGTGGGCAGCACATGCTCGCGCTCTACCGCTCGGGTCGTCAGGCGGAAGCTCTTCGCGCGTACCAGAAGACGCGCACGTACCTGGCGGAGGAGCTCGGCCTCGAGCCCTCGGCGCAGCTGCAGGAGCTCGAGCGAGGCGATCCTCAACCAGGACCCGTCGCTCCTGCTCGAGCCGGAGCCACAGGTGCAGATCGTCGCCTTCCTGCTCACCGATGTCGAGGACTCGACCGTCCTCTGGGAGGTGCAGACGGAGGCGATGCGCGCCGCGGTCGCCCAGCACGACCGGATCGTGCTCGGCGCGGTCGAGGCGGCGGGAGGACGGGTCGTGAAGCGCGTCGGCGACGGCATCGACCTGGCGTTCGCCGACGTCGGCGCGGCGGTCGCTGCCGCCGGCGAGATCCAGCGCTTGCTCGCCGCGGCCGACTGGAGCGGGCTGGAGCCGCTGCGCGTGCGCATGGCGGTCGACGTCGGAGAGGTCGAGGCGCGTGGCGGTGACTACTTCGGTCCGGTGATGAACCGCGCCGGCCGGATGCTCGCCGCTGCGCACGGAGGGCAGGTGCTGCTCTCCGCCGACGCGCACGCCGCGCTGTCGGCGTCGCGAGGCGGCTGGCAGGCAAAGGCCCTCGGCGAGTTCCGGTTCAAGGGCATCGGCAGCCCGCAACACGTCTTCCAGCTCCTGCTCGACGGGCTCCCCGCGGACTTCCCGCCGCTCCGGATCGACCGCATGCCGCCTCCCACCCCGGTCGGCGCGTTCGGCCGCTCGGTGCGGGGCTACGAGCTCCGCGAGCAGGTCGGCAGCGGCGACGTCGGCGTCGTCTATCGCGCGTACCAGCCGTCGGTCGGCCGCGAGGTCGCGATCAAGGTGATCCGCCCCGAGCTGGTCAACCAGCCCTCGTTCGTGCGCGGGTTCGAGTCGGAGGCGCGACTCGTCGCCCAACTCGAGCATCCGCACCTCGTGCCGCTCTACGACTACTGGCGAGACCCGGAGGGCGCCTACCTCGTGATGCGCTGGCTGCGCGGGGGCTCGCTGCAGCGGGCGCTCGAGCGCGGCCCGTGGAACCTCGAGCCGGCCGCCCGGCTGCTGTCGCAGATCGCCGGCGCGCTCGCGTATGCCCACCGGCAGGGCGTCGTCCACCGCGACGTCAAGCCGGCCAACGTCCTGCTCGACGAGGACGGCAACGCGTACCTCTCCGACTTCGGGATCGCCGCCCGCCTACTCGACTCGGAGAACCCGGGCCGCCTGACCACGACGTCGCCGGCGTACGTCCCGCCCGAGGAGGTCGTCGGACGGCCGCTCACACCGCAGTCGGACCTCTACGGCCTCGGACTGCTGACGTTCGAGCTGCTCACCGGTCAGCGGCCGCCGATGGACGGGGCGCTCCCGTCGCTTCGCACGGTCCGGCCAGAGCTGCCCGCCGCGCTCGACGAGGTCGTCGCTCGCGCGACCGCGGCGGATCCCGACGAGCGCTACGAGTCGGTCGACGCTTTCGTCGCCGCGTTCGTTGCAGCCGCGGGGCAGGCGGCTCAGGCGGCCGAGACGTACACGCCCGCCGAGAACCCGTACAAGGGCCTGCGGGCGTTCGACGAGACGGACGCCGCCGATTTCTACGGCCGGGCCGCGCTCGTCGACGAGCTCGTGCACGCGGTTGGCGACCGACGCCTGGTCGCCGTGGTAGGCCCGTCCGGGATCGGAAAGTCCTCCGTCGTCAAGGCCGGGCTCGTCCCGGCGCTCCGCGGCGGCGCGCTGCCGGGAGCGGCACCCTGGCTCGTCACCGACATGTTCCCCGGCTCGTACCCCTACGAGGAGCTCGCCGCCGCGCTCCTCCGGGTCGCGGTCGAGCGACCGGACGACCTCGTCGAGGAGCTCGCGCGGGACGAGCTCGGGATCCGCCGCGTCGTGAAGCGGATCCTCCCGCCCGGCAGCGAGCTGCTCCTCGTGGTCGACCAGTTCGAGGAGCTGTTCACGCAGACGGCCGACGAGGAGACGCGCCGTCGGTTTCTCGCAGGCCTCACCGCGCTCGCCGGCGACGCCCACTCGCCGGCGCGCGTTCTCGTCACGCTGCGCGCCGACTTCCTCGACCACCCGCTTCGCGACCCGGAGTTCGGGGAGCTCCTGCGGGCCGGGATGGTCGCGGTCGCGGCGCCGTCGGAGGACGAGCTCGCCGAGGCGATCGAGCGGCCGGCGCGACGCGTCGGCGTCCGCTTCGAGCCGGGGCTCGTCTCCCAGATCGTCGCCGACGTCCGCGACCAGCCGGGCGCCCTGCCGCTCCTGCAGTACGCGCTCACCGAGCTGTTCGCGAACCGCACCGGCGACGTGCTGACGCTCGAGGGCTACCTCGCGACCGGTGGAGTCGTCGGCGCGCTCGGCCGGCGTGCCGAGGATCTCTACGCACGTCTTCCGGCCGTCGGCGCGGGCCGCCTGCCGCCAGGTCTTCCTTCGCCTCGTGAGCGCCGACCCCGCTTCGCACGACACGAGGCGCAGGGTGCGTCGCAGCGAGCTCCGCCAGCTCGAGCTCGAGCCGGACGCGCTCGACGAGGTCCTCGCACGTTACGGCGAGCACCGCCTGCTCACCTTCGACCGCGAGCCGCTGACGCGGACGCCGACCGTCGAGGTCGCGCACGAGGCGATCCTGTCCCAGTGGGACCGGCTGCGCGGGTGGATCGAAGAGCGTCGCGAGCACCTCCTCCTCCACCGGCGGCTCGTCGAGGCGGTCGCGGAGTGGGAAGACGCAGGGCGCGATCCGGAGTACCTGCCGCGCGAGGGCCGGCTGGCGCAGTTCGAAGCCTGGGCGGGCGCGACCGACCTCGCCCTCACCGCCGGCGAGCGCGCGTTCCTCGCCGAGGCGCGTGCCGCGGCTGACGAGTTGGCCCGGCGGCGGACACGGAGACGCCGGGCGACGCTGGCCGGGTTCGCGACGCTTGCCGCCGCGGCGTCGGGCATCGCAGCGTTCGCGCTCGTGTTGCGCGGCCAGGCGCAAGACGACGCCCGCCTGGCGACGGCGCGCCAGCTGGCCGCCTCCGCGCAGGCGAACCTCGCCGTCGACCCCGAGCGCAGCATCCTGCTCGCGATCGAGGCCGCGGAGACGACCCGACGGCACGACGGAACCATGCTCGTGGAGGCCGAACAGGCCCTGCACGACGCGCTCGGCGACCTCGCGCGTGCTGTCGGCGGTCAGCCACGGCGTGGGGCGTAAGACGGGGATCGGACATGTCGTCTCCGTCTCGCCCGACGGGTCCCGCTTCGTCGCAGCCGACCTCGGGCGGACGGCGAGCATCCGCGACGCGCACACCGGGAAGAGGCTCGCAAGGCTCGCCGGGCACACGGGAGACAGTCCTCGCGATCGGGTACAGCCCGGACGGGAAGGCTCGTCGCAACCGGAGACGTCGACGGCATCGTACGGCTCTGGAATGCCGCCACCGGCGATCCGCTGCTTGTCCGGCGTGCCCATCGCGGCGGCGTCTTCGCGACCCGGTTCAGCGCGGACGGCACGCGGCTCGCAACGCTCGGCGCCGATCGCGCCGTGCGCGTCTGGGACGTCCGCACCGGCCGACAGCTCCGGGCGTTCCCGGGTGTCCACGACCGCACCAAGGTGCGCGTACACCTGGGGCGAGGGGCTGGCGTTCGTCGGCCGCGACCGCATCGCGGTCTCGCCGTGGCAGCGGGGAACCCCTCCTTCGCCCGTCGTGGCGAAGGTGTTCGACGTCTCGTCCGGGCGAGCAGGTCGGCGTGGTCAAGGATCCGGGCGGTACCGCCCGGGTCGTGGACATCGATGTCAGCCCCGACGGCACGATGCTCGTCGCCGGTCAAGCGGAAAGCGGCCAGCTCCAGCTGTACGGATTGCCGTCTGGCAAGCAGCTCGACGTCGTGCACGCCCATGGAGCGACGGTCCTCGACGTCGAGTTCAGCCGCGACGGGCGGCGCGTCGCCACCGGCGGCGTGGACGGACTCGCGAGGACCTGGGAGGTGGACGCGGGGAAAGCTCCGCGAGGCCGTGACGCTCCGCGGCCACACGAGACCGGTCGGGAGCGTCTCGTTCAACCGCACCGGGACACGGCTCGTGACTCGGGGCATGCCTCCGGCGAGAGCGAGGGTCTGGGACGTCTCACCGGCCGGTCGCGGCGAGGTACTTACGTTGCCCGGGCCGGAGACGGACGAGCACGCCGACATCGCGTTCACGCCGGACGGCCGACGGCTCGTCGCGGCCTCCGGGCGCGAAGGGACGGTGCGCGTCTGGAGCACCGCAACCGGAAAGGAGCTTCTCGTCCTCGATCAGCACGCGCGAACGAACGCTCCGGTCCGCGCGGTGATCGGGATCGACGTCAGCCCGGACGGCTCGCGCATCGCGACGGCGGGCGCGGACGGCAGCGCACGGATCTTCGACGCCGAGACGGGCCGGCAGCTGGTCGTCGTCCGCGGGCGCCACTGCGTTCGCCGTCGCCTCTGCCGCGTCAACCGCGCGGTCTTCAGCCCGGACGGCTCGAGAATCGCAACGACGGGCCAGGACGCCACGGTCCGCGTCTTCGACGCGGCCACCCGGTCGTCAGCTCCGGGCGCTCCGCGGGCATGCACCGGGCGGCTTCGGGACGTATCCGGTCGCGTGGAGCCCGGACGGGGCCCGGCTCCTCTCGATGGCAGCAGATGGAACCCGTATCTGGGACGCGCGCACGGGCCGGCAGCTGCTCGCGCTGCCGCCCCGCGGAGGCCCCGGCGCCTCCGCGGTCTGGAGCCCCGACGGCGCGCAGGTGCTCATCGAGTCGGGTCTTGGCCCGGAGGTATGGGACGCGTCGAGCGGCAAGCTGCTGCGCACGCTGGAGACGAGCGCTGCGTCGGCGGACATGGAGTTCAGCCGCGACGGGTCGCGACTCGCCAACACGACGGTCGACGAGCGGGGCTATGCGATCCGGATCTGGGACTGGCCCGCGGGCGTCGAGACCCTGAAGCTGCATGACAGCGGCTTGCGCGTCGCGCTCAGCCCGGACGGCCGGCTCATCGCGACGGTGCGCCCGAGACAGCCGGTGCCGTTCGTGCACGTCTGGGCGCTCGACCCCGAGCTCCTGCTCCGGATCGCGCGGAGCCGCGTCACCCGCTCGCTGACCGACGGAGGAGTGCCGGCGCTACCTGCAGCGACCTTGCTCAAACGGTCGCTAGGCGAAGTGGTGTAGCCTGGGACTACTTGTGCGGCTCCGCGGACATCTGGTCCGTTGTCAACTCTGGCACGACAAGCACACACATATGCCACACAGGCTGTGCCGGGTCACAGCCGGTTGTAGCCGGTCAGAGCCGGTTCGCGAATGGAAGTGCCTGCTGTAGCGTGATTCCGGTCGTAGCCCGCCGTAGCCGGTTGCGCCGTGCCTATCACGCCGGGAGGTCACCGGCCGGCTGGCATCCGACGGACGGCGTCGGAGCGATGACATGAGCTAACGCCCCAGTGTCTCGCGTGTCAGATTCGTGTCAGATCTCGACGACGAACGCTGACCCACGCCGGCCCGATGCAGAGGCGAGGATGGCTTGTTCTCTGGCGTTTGACCCTCCCCGACCCAGTCAGACCACCGTTCGACCGAATTTGCAAGCTGGGGGTCGCCGGTTCGAGCCCGGCACGCTCCACCTAAGAAAGCCGCTGTAAATGGAAACTTTCTTCGTCTTCTAACGCCGACGCCACGAGCGCCACCGGCGCCGCGAGATCGCCGTTTGTGCCGATTCGTGCCCTTTCGGAGGCATCGAACGTCGCTCCCATCCGCGCCCATTCGATCGCCTCGTCATATGCGTTGCGCTCAGCCGCGGTCAGCTTCTCGCGATGCTTGACCGCCTGCGCGTAGACGGCAAGCGTGAAGGTCGGGTTCTCGTGCCCGATCTGCGACGAGACGTAGACGACGTCGTCACCGGCCAGGACGCGGAGCGTCGCGTAGGTGCGCCGCAGGCCGTGCAGCGGCACCGGCCCGATCGGTTCGATCCCGAGCCCGTTCGAGCTCGACGTTCGCCCGCTCGACCGCTTTCACGAGCAGCCGCTTGCGGACGTTCTGCCGTGAGTCGCGTCCGCCGGTGCGTGTCGGGAAGACGAGGTCGGTCGGCTGCTTGAACGGGCTGCGGTCGAGCCACACCGCGAGCTCGTCGCGGAGGGCCGGGGTCAGGTCAACCACTCGAACACCCGCGTCGGTCTTCGACTTGTGGATGGTCAGCGTGCCGCGCGCGAGGTTGACTTGGCGGCGTTCCAGGTCGAGCGCCTCCTGGATGCGAAGACCGGCACCGATCAGCGTCGCCAGCAGCGGCCGACCTCGTCTTCCGAGGTAGCTGTCGCTGGCCCGCATCAGGGCCGGAACCTGCTCCGGTTGCACGAACCGGCGGCGTGGTCGCTCCGCCTTCAACCGGCGTCGCTTCCCGCTAGCGCGGTTCCCGGGGATCAGGTCGTACTCGACGGCGACCTCGAGGATCTGCGCGAGACGCGTGATCGTCTTGTTGGTCGTGTTCGCCGACAGGCCGCGCGGCACGTCCTTGTCACCCGCGGCCCGCCTCGCGTCGAGCGCGGCGCGCTCGCGCGCCTTGTGCTGCTTGTATCGGTCGACCTCACGCACCGTGATCTCCGACAGCCGGTGGCTCTTGAAGAACGGCAGCAGGTGGTAGGAGAGCGCCCACTCGTAGTCGATCGAGGGTGCGGTCGCCGAGGCCCTCGTGCCGTTTCGCCTCCAGCCACTCGGACGCGAACACGTGGAAGGTCGGGTCGTCGCGCACGACCGGTGCGGGCTCCGCGGTCGGCGGCCGCCAGATGCCCCTGCGGACACGCGTCAGCGTGTCGGCCAGCTCCTGCTCGGCCTTCGCGTCTGTCCAGCCGTCCGCCCGGGTGCCAAGCGTCACGTAGTGGCGTTCTCCGTAGGCGGTGAAGCGCAACGCGAATACGCGGCCGCGCGTGCCGTCTCGTTTCACTGACCTGGCCAGTCGCGGGTCTAGCCATCGCGCGCCTCCTCGCCGAGCGCAAGCATCCAACGGGTGGCCATCATCGCGCCAACCTCCTTGTTGCGCTACGGCCCCTGGCGCAGCGATGGTGGCGCTGACCAGGGGCCGAGCGCATCCTCGCAACACAACCATGGGTGCGTGCCACCATCACGCACAACTCAGATTGTCGCAGAGCCGCGCGGTCGGGGTCGCCCCCCGGCCAGATCGGCCGGGGTCTTTGCCTGCGCGCGCGTAGCGGTAGCCAGCTGGCGTTGCCACATTCTGGCGACGATCACACTTTGATTGCGCCGCGTTGCTGTTCCGGCCGATCCCCGTGACCGCCTGACCCCGGCGGCATACCACGCTTGACCCGGGGGGGAGCTGCGGCTCCCCCTTTCTCATGCCCCTCGCCACCGCTCCGCGTTTCGCTCCGGGCTTGCCGCGACATTGTGCGAGTTGTTGCGACCTGTTACGGTCGCGTCAAAGCGACTAGGGGGTGCGGCATGAACAGGAAGGCGTCAATCACCGTGATCACCGCGATCGGCGTGATCGCGGCGACGCTGATCGTGGTTATCTCAGCGTCGGGTGCCAACCCTGACAGTTCGGCAAACCAGCTCGTCGGCACGTGGCAGCTGACGGTCAACCGCGGCCCGGCGCTACCGCCGGTGAAGGGGCTGACCACATACACGTCCGATGGCACGCTCATCGGGACCGGCAACACCGTCCTCCGTGGCCCGGCGCACGGCGCATGGGAGCACGTGAGCGGGCGGGTCTACGCCGATACGCACTACTTCTTCAGGTTCGATTCGACCGGGACGCTCCTGGGGTCCCAGAGGATCAGAGAGACCGTGGAGCTCTCGCAGGACGGCGACTCGTACACGGCAATAGCAAGTTCCGATCAGTTCGATCCAAACGGAAACCTCACCGCCAGCGGACTACCAGCGACCATCACGGCGACACGGATCAAAGTCGAACCACTGCCGTAGGCATAGGCGGGAAGGACGAACAGGCGTCTACAGTCGAGGTTTCTTCCAGAGAACACGAAACCCCGCACTGCGCGTGGTCGTGAGCGAAGCTTTGATTGGATCGAGGAGCTGCTAGCCCCGATCCCGGTCACCGCCTGGACCCCGGCGAAATACTGCTCGACGCGAGAGGGAGGCCGGAGACAGCCTCCCTCGCGTTACAGGAGCTTCGCTCCGGCCCGCGCCGCGTCTACCTAGCCCCTTGCTCCGCTCGCGCACAGCCCAGGAGCTGGAGAAGCCCGGAGAGGGCGGAGTCCCGCCTCGTGCGCTACACAGCTGCTGGGCCTTCACTAGGTCACCGGGCACGGTGTTAGTCGCCCGTTAGTGCCGATCGTCATATTTCGAGGGGATCATGTTGTGGGACTTCCAGACCACGATCCACGCCCGTGATCGAGGCAACGCCTAGACCAGGCCGTCTCTCGTTGGCCGCCGGGATACTCGTGTCGGTCGCCCTGATGGCCAGCGCCTGCGGAACTGGCTCCTCGGCCTCGCCAACATCGCGCGGGCAGATCGCGTTCGACTCCGATAACGACGTTCACGTCATGCGACCCGATGGCTCGGCCCGACACAGACTGACTCGTGACCCAGGGTTGGTGTCCGATCCGGTTTGGTCCCCCGACGGCAGCAGGATCGCCTTCGGCAGCACCGAGCCCGACGGACCGGGCGACCATCTCAACGTGATCAACGCGGACGGGACTGGAAGACGGCAATTGGTCGCCCTGAACTCGAACATCGGTCACGACTGGTCTCCCGATGGGACGAAGCTCGCTTTCGCTGGTCTGCGTGGAGACGGCTGGGACATCTACGTGATGGACCCCGACGCCGACGACGGCGACCCCCGGCAGCTGACGTTTGACGGGGTATCCAGCTCCCCTCGCTGGTCTCCGGACGGTCACACGCTCGCGTTCGACCGCTACGACTTCGACACTCACAGCGTGGTCGGCGTGTTCCTCATCGACGCCGATGGGTCAAACCAACGCATGCTGCGCGGGGGTGACCACGGGGCCTACCCTGCGTGGTCGCCGGACGGCTCGAAGATCGCGTTCTGTCGAGAGCAGGGCGATGTGTTCCATCAATCGGGGATCCAGGATCTCTGGGTCTTGAACACGGACGGGAGCGATCTGCACAGAGTTGCGCAGAACGTCAGTTGCGGCTTCGCCTGGTCACCGAGCGGGCAACAGGTCGCCTACACCAGCACTGAGGACCGTGACCAGCGAGACATTTACGTCGTGACTGCCGACGGCACCACTCGGGAGAAGCTCGTTCGCAGCCGGAGAGACGAGTGGCGACCTGTGTGGTCGCCGGAGGGGCGCAGGATCGCGTTCACCAGTCAACCCGTCGTCGGCCACGACGAGCGCGGCCGTGCTTTGTACGGAACTGCCGACATCTTCACGATCGACATCGACACCAAGCAGCAGCGCCGACTGACACACGCCGCTGACGGCGAGGACAACTACGTGTCCTCCTGGCACTAAGCCGGGGCAGCCGGGGCCGTAACAGCCCAACAGCCGGAGAAGCCCGGAGAGCGCCGCGCAGCAAGTGCTCGATGTCCGTCCCTGGGACGTAACGCGAGAGAGAGAACTGCTCCACGGGCCAGCGTTCGCGAATGTCCCCTGAGCGAGAAGTGAGTCTCGTCCGCAGCCTCCGCCGCGGGCAGCTCGACGATGTCCTACGGCTCGAGCCTCGTTGCGTCGTGTTCGAAGATCCACGCGATCGCCGATTTCGAGAAGTCGGTTGATCCGGTCGCCATCTGTGCATCGCGTTCCTGTTGTTCGGGTCCGTCGGGAAGGTGGAAGCGCGTCTTATTGCCAGCGGACATGTCCTGCACACGTGAAGCACGCGGTAGCCGGATTTGCTCGTAGTGGTGGAGGGCGGTCGGGACGTCTGCGCGGCTTGTGCCGACGAGGCAGGCCGTCAGCGTTGCGCCGTCCTCGATCGCCTGCGCAGCCCCTTGCGCCATGAACGGCAGCATCGGGTGGCAGGCATCGCCGAGGAGCGTCGTGCGCCCGACCGACCATCGTTCGAGCGGCGGGCGGTCGAAGAGCGCCCAGATGAACGTCTCGTCGACCGCGGCGATGATGGCGCGTACCTGGGGGTGCCAGCCCTCGAACTCGGCCAGCGCAGTCGCGACGTCGACCTTGTCGATCCATGACTCGCCTGTCCAGCTGTCCTGCTCGACGGCCGTGGCGAAGTTGACCAGCTGCTTGTTACGCACGAAGTAGTGGACGAAATGCCGACCGGGACCCATCCACACATCGCACGTGACCTCGAGATCGAGATCGCTCAAACGCTCGGCCGGGATGAGGCCGCGATAGGCCGCACAGCCGGTGAAATGGGCACTCCGCGGACCGAACAGGATCCGCTGGACCGTCGAGTGGATGCCATCCGCACCGACAAGCGCGTCGACGAGAACCGACTTCCCGTTCTCAAAGTCCGCCTCGACAGCGTCGCCGTGATCGACGAGCCCTACTAACCGGTGCCTGACGTGAACGCGCTCCGGTGGCAACGCTCGAAGCAAGGTGGTCAGCAGGTCGGCGCGGTGCATCTGGTACCAGGCAAACCCGAAGGCGTCGACAACCGCGTCTGCGAGCGGGGTACGCAAAAGGGTGCCGCCGTCACTCCAACGACGCTGATGTAATGCGAGAGGCTGCACACCCATCGCCGCCAGATCGTCGCCAAGCCCGAGTCCGTGCAAGACGCGGGTCGCGTTCGGACTCACCTGGATGCCCGCGCCAACCTCGCTGACCGAACCCGCCTGCTCGTACACGTGCACGTCAAACCCGGCCCGGTGGAGCGAGAGCGCAGCGGTGATGCCGCCGATCCCACCACCGACGACCCCCACCGAAAGCGAATCCCCCATGTAGCACACGATACGCCCAACGATGGGAATCTCTCGCTGCAATCCGCGTCGGACGGATGTCGGATCTGGACGAAGGTCAGGCGACCTCGGCGAGGGCTCGGGCGACCGCCGCGTGTGCCTCAGGCTCCCAGCGTTCGACCTCGAGACGGAGCGCATCGTCTCCGTCATCGACGACCCGGGCGGATCTGCGCCGCGTACCCCAGCGCGACCATCAACTCGAGCCCGGCCGTACTGAGATTCCTCAGCTCCTCTACCGATTGCGGAACCTTCGGCTCGACGAGCTCGGCCTCTCCGACGCGGCCGAGCCCCTCTCGGAGCAATGTCTCGACAGCCTTGATGCCGGCGCCGTGATCGGGCACCGAGATCTCTTGCCGAAGCTCTTGCCGCATTCCGGACAGGTGCATGTCGCCCAGCTCTCGCGGGTCGTGCTGGTCGCGGCCTCGAGTAAGACGCGGCGGATCGTCTCGACCTCCTCGGCGGCCGTTAGAGCTAGCGCGGGGCGGACACCGGAGGGCGCGCCGGGTGGGGCCGCGCTGAGCTCGAGCGGCTCTGACTCGGCCACGATAGGGACGCGCTAACGCGCGTTTCGCTGCTCACCTGCCCGCCGTTCACGACTGGCTCCGGGCCAAGCTGATCAGCCATCGCTGCGTGGTACGCGCAGAACTCGCCGTCGGTCGCGACCGAACGGCAGGGGCTGCCGTCTCGGAGCTTCGCGCTGCAGAGCGCGGCTGAGACGCTCATGCTCGAATTGTGGATGGCCTCACGGGTCGGTGCGCGTGAGCAGAGACTGCCCGCGTCCCCGAGTAAGCGGTGGCTCAGCTGTCGAGTTCGAATGCGGTTCGCCCGCCGCTCGCGACGAGCTCCTGCAGCGCCGCGCGACCATCTCCGATGAGGGGATCGCCATGCGCAAGGAGGAGGTGCTCGAAGTCGAGCTGGTCGAGGAGGCGCGCGTAGGCAGCGAGCAGGGCGCGCTTGGTACCGGGAGGGTCGTCCATCAGACTGTCGGGAACGAAGCCAGGCGGGCTTCCCTGTCGACCGCGGACTACGCCGTCGGCGAGGGCGACGGCACGCTGTTCGGGGAGGTAGAGCGCTGTCTCATCGGGGCAGATGCCACCTACCTCACAAGCCAGCACGCCACCGGGCAGCGTGTCCCCTGGTTCGAACCCTTCGACGGCCTCGCCGTGGCTGAACTCGTGGAGGCCGGCGCGGTTGCAGTGCACGGAGCAGCCGAACGCCTCGACGAAGCAGGCGCTGTCGCGGTAGTGGTGGCGGTTCGAGAGAAGCACTGCCTTCGGGCTGCTCGTGCGCTCGGCAAACCACTCGAGCCCACGCTCCGACGGCACCAGCGGGTCGATCGCCACGCCGGCACGATCGAGCCAGTACGACGACACGTCGATGTGGATGCGCGGGTGTGGCGTTGTCCAGTGAAAGACGCCTGGAAGGACCTCGCGCATCGACGCACGATAGCCCGCTGCGCTTGGCACCAGGCGCCGGCACGATCACCATTGGGAGGCGGTAGCCGCTCAATGCTTCGTGCGCGCGCGTGCGAACGAAAGGGGACGGTAGGACTCCCCCGCGAAGAGTGTACGAGACCAGGCTCCGCCGCGACGATCATCCCGAGGGGGTGGGGCGGCGGCCCTGCGTCGCGGCTGAACGACACGCCAGGTCGGCGGTCGCGCTAAAGCGCCAATGGCTACAGGCGTCTTGATGGCGTATCAAACGCCTGTCGGCTCACGCGAGCCTGGTCGGTTTGAACCACCGCTATTCGACGCGCGAGCACGAGAAGGAGCAGTCCGATCGGGACTCGAGGGCTCTCATTGGGTGCGCGTCCAGTTCCGGAGCGCCCAGTCGGCGGCAGCATTGGCGTCGAGGGCCGCCCCTTCGTCCCATGCTCGTGCGAAGTCGGCTGGTTCAAGTGCGTCGCGGCAGGTTTGCTCGACGGCGTTGACCTCGTCTTGTTCGTCCGGGGTGAGGACGGCGCCAGTCTGGGCGCGGATGACGGCGGCTGCCGCGAGGAGGGTTACGGCCCGGGTGTGGTCTTCACGCTGGGCGAGGATCGCGGCGGCTCCCTCCAGGCAGTAGGCGATGAGGCGCGGGTCCTCGATCTCGCGCGAAAGTCGGAGGCTCTCCTCGTATCGATCAAGTGCACGTCGGGGGGCGATCGTTTGGTCGAGATGTCCGAGACTGGCAAGCGCGACCGCGAGGAGGCCGTTGTGCTCTCCCTTCCTGCTCAACGCGATGCTTTCCTCGTACGCGTGGCGCGCCCGCTCGGGCTCACCGGCGGCTTCCTCCGCGACGCCGAGATTGTTGAGCTCGATTGCGAGGTGCCTGCTCGCCGCCGCCCCGCGACGTAGGACGGCGACGATCTCACGCAGGAGAACGATGGCTGTCGTGACGTCACCGTCTGCCTGCGCCACGATTGCGAGGCTTCCTTTCGCCTTGTTCTGCAGGAGCTCGTCGCCGAGGTTGCGGGACATCTCCAAGGCGGTCTCGGCCAGTTGTCTGGAGCGACGGTAGTCGCCACGAAAGAACGCAACGGTGGCGAGAACGATCAACGCCCAAGCCTCGCCGCGCTGGTCGTGCACCGCGCGGAAGAGCGCGAGCGCTTCGGACGCGAGGCTGTCCGCGGTCTCGTAGTCGCTCTGGGCGCTCGCGAGCGTGGCGAGATCCTCGAGCGCTCTGGCGCGCAGGGTGGGTGGAGCGGCCGGTGCATTCGCAAGGGTGGCCGCGAGTGTCTCTCGCCCTTCACGGAACGCGCCGTGTTGTCGCCAGACCACGCTGAGCGCCAATGCCGTCTCGAGCGCCAACTCGGGGTCAGACCTCAACGCGAGCTCGCGAGCGAGGCTGAGGTTTTCGCGTTCTCGGAGCAGGAGCTCGTAGTCGTGGTCACCGGCGAGCGTGTTGTCGTAGCTGTCGCGTGCCATCGAGGTGAAGTGTTCGAGGTGGCGTCTTTGGAGCTCGTTGGTCTCGCCGGCAGCCTGGAGTTGTTCGGCGGCGTACTCGCGGAGCGTTTCCAGCATCCAGTAGCGCGGCGCACCAGGGGTATCGCGCCGACGTAACAGGCTCTTGTCTAGGAGCGACTGCAGGGTGTCGGGCTCGGCGCCCGCGACCTGTTCCGCAGCGTCGTAGCCGCAGCCGCCGGCGAATACGCTCATCCGGCGGAACAGCTGCCGCTCGGGCTCGTCGAGCAGCTCGTGCGACCACGCGATCGTTGCCCGCAGCGTCTCCTGGCGGGCGTCGACGCTACGACCGGCCTTGAGCAGGTCGAGCCGCTGGGCAAGACGCTCGAGCAGTTGTTCCGGGCTGAACACCACCGTGCGTGCAGCCGCGAGCTCGAGCGCCAACGGCAGGTTGTCCAGCCGGATGCACAGCTCCTGCACCGCTTCGGAGGACTGGAGCTGGACACCGGCCGCCGTTGTGCGCTCGACGAACAGCGTCTGGCCGTCACGCTCGGTCATCGGGGGTACCGCGTATACGCGCTCCGCCGGCAACCGGAGCCGTTCGCGCGAGGTCACGATCGTCGTCACGGTCGGACAGGCGGCCACGAACCTGCTGAGCGCGTCCGCCGCATCGGGCAACAGGTGCTCCACGTTGTCCACGAACACGAGCAGCCGCCGCCCGGCCAGCGCGCGCGACAGATCCTCGACCGGCGAGCTGTCTTTCCGTTCGCTTACGCTCAGCGCGGACGCGACCATCGGCAGCAACAGCGATGGGTCGCGCAACGGCGCCAGTGGTGCCCAGAACACGCCGTCCGGGTAGGCGTCCGAGGCGTCAGCCACAGCCTGCAGTGCCAACCGGGTCTTGCCCGTCCCACCCGGCCCGACCAGCGAGATCAGACGCACCCCGGGCTCCTTGAGCATCGCCGCGACCGCTGCAAGCTCCGCCTCGCGTCCCAGAAAGGGTGTCGCGGGGGTCGGCAGGTTCGTCCGATACAGGGACTTCAAGATCGGGTACGTGCCGTCGCCAAGTTGGAACACACGCTGCGGTGCAGACAGATCCTTGAACCGGTGCTCGCCCAGGTCGACGAGTGGGAAGCCGTCCCCGACCAGCGCGCGGGTCGCGGCCGAGACCACCACCTGGCCGCCGTGCGCAGCAGCGGCGATCCGCGCGGCACGATGAACTTCCAGCCCGACGTAGCCCGTCTCGACCAGCGCGACCTCGCCCGTGTGCACGCCCATCCGCACACGGACACGACCGCCACCGAGCGTTGCCTGCGCCACGGCGGCGGCCGACAGTGCATCGGTAGCACGGGCAAAGGCGACAAAGAAGGCGTCCCCAGTCGTGTCGACCTCAACGCCGCCGTGCGCAGCCCAAGCCTCCCGGCATACCCGGTGATGCTCGGCCAATACACCGCTGTAGGCCTCCGCGCCCAGCTCCTCCAACAACCGCGTCGAACCCTCGACATCCGTGAACAGGAACGTCACGGTCCCCGAAGGCAGATCCGTACGCATTGCGCCGATCATCGGACATCTAGGCCTTCAATTCACCTCCCCGCCCCCAGGCCCCACCACCATCGCGGTCGCGAGGGGGGTGGGTGTGGGAACAGCCCCAGCACGATCACCGCTTCGAGGGGGGCTACCTCGGTCACCGGGGTCGGTGAGCACCGATTCTGTACCCGCCACGAAGCGGTTCTGTCCACGGCGTAATCTCGGCTGGTCTGAATCTGACCGGCTAGCGAAGAGCCTCCGCGAATCGCGGGTCGTCACGTACGGTGGCGAAGTCGTCGTCTCTGCGCGCGTCTTCGCGGAACCGCGGAAACAGCTCGACGGATCGTCGGAGATGGGCGAATGTGTCGCTGCCGGTGTCGCCGGCGAGCGTTGCGAAGCACGCGTAGTTGTAGTGCAACCCCGGATGGTCCGGCATCCGCTCGAGAGCAGCGCGGACCTTTTCGAGTGCGTCGGCATAGCGCTGCTCGTCGTAGGCCTTCATCGACTCGCTGTGAAACGGCCACGCCTCACCCCAGTCGACTCCCTGGTACGCCTGCCCAGGGGTAGCGCCGACGGCAAGGACGGTCGCGTCCCCCGTCGCCTTCCGCCGCGACTTCGGCCCGACGAAGACGAACGTCCCTGCAGGAGCGTCGACCGTGTCACCGTCGAGCTCGAAGGTCGCATTGCCGTCGAGCACGATGTACAGCTCCTCTTGGTCCGTCCCTGCCTCGTCGTGCTCGCTGATCAGGGTGCCATTCTCGCTCGGCGTGTAGGCGTTGATCCCGAATGCGTGTATCCCGAGGTGCTCGCGCACCGGAATGTCTCTGCCGCGCCGCTCGATATCGTCGAGACGCGCGACCTTCCACTTCGACTTGTCGCCCATCGAATCTCCTCCTGTTACTGCCGCCAGCGCTCGACAAAGCCGAAAGCGCCACCGAGCCACGCAACCGGCTCGGCGACGTCGGGGTAGCCGAGCACGGGGATCACCTCTGACGGCGGCATCGAGCGGTTCCGTCGCACGTCTCGCGACTCTATCCACGGGCGACGACTGGCCGGCGACCAGGTCCCATCGGATCGCGGTTGTCCGCGGGGGTCGGTACCTACGGGTGCGCCACCCTCGCGTGCGCGCGAAAGGAGGTAGGCGTTCGCGAGCGGGGCGTCGCCGCCCACCGCCAGAGCCAGCCGACGTCCGCGAGCGCGTAGGCCCGGCTGGGGCCTCAGGCGAACGAACGCGCTCTTGGCAAACGGATGAGTCGTTCCGGCTGACCAGACTGGCGTCGGTCGCCTGACTCTTGGCAAACCGTTCCTAGCGCAGCGGGATCTCGGCGACCAGACGCGTGCCGCCGCCGGGCGGACTGGTGAGTGTGAGGTGACCGCCGAGTGCCTCGACTCGATCGCTCAACCCGCGCAGACCTGTGCCTTCCTCGTCGGCTCCGCCCTTGCCGTCATCGACGACCTCGACATGGAGTTTCTCCTCCCCGGCCCGTGCGTTCACCGCGATTTGGCTCGCGCCGGCGTGCTTGTGCACGTTGGCGAGTCCTTCGGCAACGACGTAGTAGGCGGCCGCCTCGACCTGCTCCGAGAGCGGCTGGACGATCTCCGTCCGGAGCTCGACGGGGACTGGGGCGTGGAGCACGACTGCCTCCAGCGCGCGCTCGAGGCCACGTTCCGAGAGAACGGATGGGTGCAATCCGCTCGCGAGCTCGCGAATCTCCTGGAGCCCGGTCGAGAGTTCATCGATCGCGCCGTCGAGAAGCGCGTCACGCTCCACTGGAGATTCCCGCAGACGACCGAGACTGAGCAGCACGGCGGTGAGCCGCTGCTGGGCGCCGTCGTGGAGGTTGCGCTGGATTCGGCGGCGCTCAGCGTCGGCGACTTCGACCAGCCGCGCCCGAGATGCGCGCAGCTCTGCCTCCGCCTGCAAACGGTCGGTGATGTCGCGGAGGTAGCCGGTGAACGTCGGGGGACCCGGTAATGCGATCCTCGTGATCGTGAGCTCGACAGGGAACTCCGTTCCGTTCTTGTGCATTCCCTTCAGCTCGAGCCGCTTGTCGAGGACGACGGGGTGCTGCGTCTCGAGGAAGCGGGCGAGGCCCCTGCGGTGCGCGGCGCGGAGGCTGGGCGGCACGATCAGGTCCGCCATCTCACGGCCGACGATCTCGTCGGCCCGATATCCGAACGTCGTCTCTGCAGCATGGTTCCAACCGACGACGCGCCCTCTGTGATCCATCGTCACGACTGCGTCGAGGGCTGCCTCGAGCATCGCCCGGAGTCGGGTCTCGCTGGCATGCACAGCCTCTTCGGCGTGTCGCCGTGCGACGAACTGCCCGATCTGACTGCCGAGTCCGCGCGTCGTCTCGAGCAGGCGCTCGTCGGGCTCGCGCGGCTGTCGCGAGAAGAACTCCATGACTCCGACCACTCCTCGGGGACTGAGGAGCGGGAAGCTGAATGCGGCACGTAGCCCGTCGCGTCGGGCGACGTTGGCGCGCGGGAAGTTCCTGTCGTCTGGGGCGTCGACGATCCACACCGGCTCGCCCGTGAGGAGCACCCGTCCGGGAAGTCCTTCTCCCGCGGGGAGCGCGATCCGCTCGCTGAGTGCCTCGAACTCCGGGGCGCCGTCCCCCGCATGCCAAATGAGGAGACAGCGCAGACGCTCGTCGGCTGGGCCGACCTCCCAGACCGCACCGAGCTCCCAACCAAGCGAGGTGCCGATCGCCTCGAGAACCGACGCGTACACCTCGAGGGGTCGGTCGGTTTCGGCGAGGATCCGGGCGACCGCGTGCTCCACGCGTTGGAGGTCGCGGGCGCCAGCAAACCCAGCACCCGACCCGCCGATTTCCATAGCCGATACTTACGCTTCCTCGCGCATGATCGCCACCCCGATCGAGGCTTCGTGACGGTAAAGGGACGCCTACGAATCGTCGTCGCCGACGACAGTGCGCTCTTGCGGGACGGCATCGCGTCCCTCCTGCAGGACGTCGGGCACGAGGTGGTCGGTCGCGCCGGAAGTGCCGACGATCTGCTCCTCGAGGTCCGTTCCCACTCGCCTGATGTCGCAATCGTCGACGTTCGTATGCCACCCGGCTATGCCGACGACGGCCTCGTCGCGGCGGCGGAGATACGGCGCTCACATACGGGCACGGCGGTACTCGTTCTCTCGCAGCACCTCGAGCCCGCCTACATGCTCGAGCTGGTAGGAGACAACGCCCGGGGCGTCGGATACCTGCTCAAGGATCGTGTTCGGAACGTCGCCGAGTTCGTTGACGCGGTAGAACGGGTCGCCGGAGGCGGCACCGCCTTCGATCCCGAAGTGGTTCAGAGCCTCGTTGAGGGCCACCGCCGCTCGGCCCTGGATGAGCTAACGGTCCGCGAGCGTACGGTGCTCACGCTGATCGCGGAAGGACGCTCGAACCGAGCGATCGCGAAACAGCTCCATCTCAGCGCTCGGGCGATCGAACGGCATGTGCAGGGAATCTTCGAAAAGCTCGGCCTGCCCGCCACGGAAGACGACAACCGCCGCGTGCTTGCGGTGCTCGCAATGCTCGGACGCTGAGCGTCGGGAAACCGCCAGCCGGCTGGCGCTTGGCCGCCTCGAGTCTGGGCGGGCTGCTCCCGGTCGCCAGGCCCAGCAAGCGGCCATGCTCGTACGGCGACTCAACGCGAGACAGGAGATCCAATGAACCTTGATCTGGATGCACTCGAGACAAGCTTCGACCTCGTCGCCCCCCGCGGCGACGAGTTGATGGACGTCTTCTATGCCCGACTCTTTGCGGCCGCACCCGCGGTACGACCGCTCTTCCCCGCTACCGACATGCAACGTCAAAAGACGATGCTGCTCGCCACGCTGGTCCTCTTGCGCAAGTCACTACGCAACCTCGAAGCCATCGTCCCCAAACTACGTGACCTCGGCGCCCGGCATGTCGCCTACGGCGCCGAGCCCGAGCACTACCCCGTCGTTGGCGAAATCCTCATCGCCTCGATGGCCGAGATTGCCGGGTCCGCCTGGACGCCCGGGTACGAGCAGGCGTGGAGCAGGGCATTCGGGATCGTCGCCAGCGCAATGCTCGAAGGCGCGGAGAGAGCCCAACTCGAGGCAGCGGCATAGGCCAAGCCGCCCGCGAAACTACAGCGATTCATTCGAAGGAGATAGCGATGTACCCCCATGTCGTTCAATTTGAGACACGCCGACGGGAAGTTGAACAACGGATCCAGCTGAACCGCGATCGCACACACGCCCGCACGCGCCGACGGACGATCGAGCCCTGCTCGGAGAAATCGGGTGCGAAGAGCGTCCATCGCCCCGTCCCACGCTACGAGCATGCTGGTTGATATTCCCGCTTATGACTCCAGGGGGCACTAAGGCAGACAGGCCTCTGTGCCCCCTGAGCAGTTCGCTGGTGAACCGCGATCGTCAGCCGAGCGACTCCGGCGGAAATGACAACGCCGACAGGCGCACCGTTCGGCACGACAATGCGCCAGCGCCCGGTGCTCCGGAAGCGCAATGTGCCGCGCCATTGATCCGGTGCGACCCGGGTACACCGCCAGTGCAGGATGGTTCCGCCCAAAGGGTGTGACTCCCGTATGGCACCCGCTCGACTGGGCGAGCGTGCGGTGGCTTCAAAGGTGACAGTGGAGGGTCGACACTCGCGTGCGGGGACGCCGCGGTCGGCGGCTGAGCGGAAGCACGAGCGCGCGCCGCTCGAATGACGGGCGGGTGCGAGAATACGGTCGTGAACGCCGCTCAGCCGAGTCTGATGGTCGTGGACGGGAACGAGCGGGAACTGGCACGGACGGTCGCGGAGCTTCATCGGCGCTATGGCACCGACTACCGGATCGTGTCCGAGCGATCGGCCATGGTCGCGCTCGCACGCCTCGAAGCGACGCGGGCCGCGAACGAGGCGGTCGCCGTCGTGCTGGCGGATCAGTGGCTTCCCGACCTGACCGGGGAGGAGTTCCTTGCGCGGGTGCGCGATCTGCATCCGCACGCGAAGCGCGCGCTGCTCGTCCCGTGGGGTGCCTGGGCCGACCCTCCTACCGCCGCGGCGATCCACCGGTCTATCGCACTCGGTCACACGGACTACTACGTTCTCAAGCCGTGGCGACTGCCTGACGAGCTCTTTCACCGCACGATCGCGGAGTTCATCCACGAGTGGTCCCGGGTTGCGGTGCCGGGCCCGAGCCCGATTGCGCTTGTGGCGGAGCGCTGGTCGCCTCGTGCACACGAGCTTCAGAGCCTCCTCATCAGGAACGGTGTTCCGCATGTCGCCCACGAGAGCAACTCCGACGACGGACGCCGGTTGCTCGAGGGGGTGGGCCTCTCCGAGTCCGAGCTGCCTGTGGTCGTTTCGAGCGACGGACTGGTGCTTGTCGATCCCTCGAATGCCGAGCTCGCGGCGTCGTACGGAATGAGCACGGAGCTCGAAGCAGATGCCGACTTCGACCTCGCCGTCGTCGGCGCTGGCCCGGCCGGCTTGGCGGCTGCGGTCTATGCGTCGTCCGAAGGACTGAGGACGCTCGTCGTCGAACGGGAGTCGATCGGCGGGCAGGCCGGCTCGAGCTCTCTCATCCGGAATTTTCTCGGCTTCCCGCGCGGCGTCGGTGGCGCCGAGCTCGCTCAGCGCGCCTTCCAGCAAGCCTGGGTATTCGGCACGCGCTTTCTCCTGATGCGTGAGGTCGTGGATCTCGGGCAGGACGGGCACCGGTTCGTCCTCTCGCTCTCGAGCGGGCGTCAAGCGAGGGCCCGCACCGTGATACTCGCCACCGGCGCGGCGTACCGCCGGCTGGGTATCCCGTCCCTCGACACTTTCATCGGCACGGGAGTGTTCTACGGCGCTTCGGTCGCTGAGGGAAAGGCGTTGGCCGGTGAGGACGTGTACGTCGTCGGCGGCGGCAACTCGGCCGGGCAGGCGGCAATGCATCTCTCCCGGCATGCACGCCGCGTGACCCTGCTCGTCCGCGGCTCCTCGCTGGAGAGCAGCATGTCCAGCTATCTGATCGAGACGCTTGTCGCTGCGACGAACATCGATGTGCGTGTCCACACCGATGTGACTGGCGGTGAGGGTCGAGGCCGGCTCGAGCGCGTCGCCCTGCGCGATATTCCTTCGGGCGCCGAGTCGACCGTACCGGCCGCAGCGCTCTTCGTACTCATCGGAGCGCACCCCCACACCGACTGGCTTCCCGCCGATATCGATCGCGACGAGCGCGGCTACGTCCTGACCGGTAGCGACCTCGCCGAATCGACGGTCTCTCCGCTTGAGACGAGCCTTCCGGGCGTGTTCGCAGTGGGCGATGTGCGTCACGATTCGATCAAACGAGTCGCATCAGCCGTCGGCGAGGGCTCGATCGCCGTCCAGCACGTCCATCGGCATCTCGCTCGCAGCGAGCGCGACACGGCGCGGCGGTAACCCAGACGCGGCGCTTGAGACTCGCCTTTCAAGTCCTCGGGCGATCACCCTCCTGACCTCACGTCGTCGCGGCAGAAACTTCGGCGGCGGCAACTCACGCCCGCTGCTCAAGCGCAGGACTTCGAGCGTCGTGATCGAGCCTCAGAGCTTGATCTCGTGTATGTGCCATGCTCGCAATTTCCTGCGCGAGTCCGCATGCTGCAGCCGGCCGGGGGAGGATGCATGTGATCGCGGGCAGCGCCGGCCAACCGAATCCGCCGAGAGCGGTTGACCGCACCAACCACTCGTGCTGGCCGAACCATTCTTGCGCCCGGAGCGTTTTAGGTTCCGGCGGTGACAACCGCCGAGCTCTATCTTTCGCCGCCGAGCGTCGCCCTGAGCCACACGCGGGGCCGCCGCCGCACCGCCTTCGCCGTCGCGATGTGGATAGTGGCCGCGGCGCTGCCGCTTGTCGGCCTCGTCTCGCTTCTGCTGCGTGACCAGCTCGATCTGGATTGGCATAACCACGCAGTCCATTTCGCCCTCTTCCTGACGGTCGGCGCCGGAGTCTTCGTTCTCGCGTACGCAGCCGGCGAGGCGGCAAACCGTCGGGGCGACGCGCGTGTCCTGCTGATCTCGCTCGCCTTTCTGGCCACGGGCGGCTTCCTCGGCTTGCACGCGGTCGGGACGGCGGGGATCCTCTTCGCGCATGAATATGCGGGGTTCAAGGTCGCGAATCCCATCGGCCTTCTATTCGCCGCAGTGTTCGCCCTCGCGTCCGGCTTTGTCGATCTCCGCCTCTCTTTCGCGCCGCTCGTGGTGCGACACCGTGCAGCGCTGCGCCGTGCCGTGTTGGCGGCCCTGGTGGTGTGGTTCGTATGGACGGTCGTCGAGCTGCCGCCGCTCGACAAGCCCGGCAACGAGGGCGGCTCACACAGCGTGCTTGCCGTGCTGGCCGGCCTCGGCGCCCTCGTATACGCCGTCGCCGCCGCTCGCTACTGGTACGTCTATCGCGGGCGGATCGCGTTACTGCCGGCCAGCGTGATCGCCTGCTTCGTCCTGCTCGCCGAGGCGATGATCGGCGTGGCGTTGACCGGCGAACGTGCCTGGCACGCGAGTTGGTGGGAGTGGCACGCTCTCATCGTCACCGCCTACGCCGTGGTCAGCTATGCCGCGCACCGTCAGTGGCAGGACGAGCGCTTCCGAGGGCTGTACCTGCCGACCACGCGCGAGCGCGTCCTGTCGGTGAGCGTCCTCTTCAGCGACCTCGCTGGCTTTACCGCCTTTGCCGAGCGCGCGAACCCCAAGGATGTCGCGGATGTGCTCGACACGTACTACGCCAAAGCGGCGCCGCTGATCACGCGTGAGTTCGGCGGTGACGTGGAGAAGTTCATAGGCGACGGGATGATGGCCACCTTCAACACTCGCGGCGACAAACCCGACCACGCGGTGCGCGCCGCCGGCGCGGCGCTGGCTCTCCAGCGCGAGTTGACCGCGGTCGCCGACGCCAACCCTGGTTGGCCTCGGCTGCGCGTTGGCGTCAACAGCGGTGAAGCAGTGGTGCGCGAGATGGGCGGCGACGGGTTCGTCGCTTACGTGGTCGTCGGCGACACCGTGAACACGGCCTCGCGGCTCGAAAGCGAGGCGCCAGAGGGCGGGGTGCTGATCGGGGTTGAGACCCGGCGGGCGCTACCCGACGGCAGCCTCGTCGAGGCGGTGCCGCCACTGCGGGTCAAGGGCAAGCAGGACGTGGTTGAGGCGTACCTCCTGAGCGCGCTGCCAGATTCGGCATGAGCCGCGGCGAGATCGGCAGCGTCCCGCACGAACTTTCAGCCGAAGATTCACGGAAGGGCTCGTGGCCCATTCGCCCTGAACACAGCGATAGGGGTTCCTCTCGCCTCGCGCCCCCTTAAGCCCGCGACGCCGTACACGTCGCGCTTACGCGCCGTCGGTGGGCAGACGACGGGCCAGCCGGCTCCCGGGGCGGTCTTCGCCGTACAGCGTCACGGGCGCACCAGGCGTCGCCCATCCCGTATGGCCGCCCATCCACCACGACGCGCGCTCCACCTCCCGGTTTCGGTGGTGGCTTCCGCGCTAGCCATGTTGCCTCTCCCGCCAAGCCTCCTTCGTTCGGGTCTCCGAAGCCGCGAGACTAGTTGCGCGTCCAGCACACCTACGAACCCCTGCGCGGGCACCCAGACAGTGTCTACACGCGGTCAGATCGAGGGTCCTGGTTCTCTTCGGCGGCGTGGCGGCTGCCGTGATCCTCGTCGGCATAGCTACGGGAGCGCTCAGGGGCTACTAAGCACAACCGCTATCGCCCGCATGCCCGGCGGCCGGATGCTGAGCGCTTCAACTGAACGGATCGAGCAGCAGGCGCGTGGGCCGCGCGCGTCCCGTTCTTGTCCGCGCGCTTACGGAACCCTTACCGGCAACGTGTGGAAATCCGCTGCAACGGGCATCATTTCTTGAAGGCGATCTACATCGCCCGAAAGGAAGTGGAAAGGGGACGAGATGCGCACAAAGATCATGCTGCTCGCGTTGATCACCGTGGCTGTCTCGCTCGTCGCAGCGTCGTTCGCTACCGCGCAGACGACGTTCAAGCTCAAAGCTGCGATGAACATCGGCCAAGAAACGACCCGCGTCAAAGGCGCAACGGCCGGTGCGGCAGGACGCTTCACCGCAACGCTGAACGGCACCACACTGACGTGGACGCTCACGTTCAAGAACCTCTCCGGCTCGGCAACGGCCGCGCATATTCATACGGCGCCGAGAGGCGTGGCCGGCCCCGTCACCGTTCCGCTCTGCAGTAGCCCTGCACGTCACCCGTGAGCGGCACGACCGTGCTTACCGCCGACCAGATGAAGGACCTTCTGGCCGTGAAGCAATACGTGAGATGTTCACACGCCAAGAACGCCGGCGGCGAGATCCGCGGACAGATCACCAAGGCGCCAACGAAGTAGGGCGCTGCCACGAGCATTTAGGTCGAACGGCGGCGATCCCCGGGTTGATCGCCGCCGTTCCTTGCGTCAGGCGGTGGGCTGACCCACTGCTCAGGCTCGACCTCCGCAGGGTCCTGAGATCGTCACCGGCGGACGCTCAGGCTCCTCCGCGCCCTCCGGAACCAGCCACGCCAGCGCGTCGTCATGCTCCGTCACGGGGCACCACCAGCCGCGCGCCGTGGGCGACGGGAGAGGAACCGTTCACGACCCCGCGTACCCCGGCTCGACTTGGCGCCCGTCCCCTTCCCCGCTAAGCCCGCGAGCTCCCGAACCATCGCCCGCTCACCCTGCGCTCCGGGCCCCGGCGGGAGTAGCCGGAAGCGCGGCGGCACCCCTCTGCCCATTCGGGGTAGAGACAGCGCGGGCCTCGCGCGGGCCTTTCATCGCTGCTGCTCCTCCAACGTCAGCGCCGAGTTCGCCTGCGCCCAACGCTCCAACTCGCGTACCGGCACCAACCGCATCCGGCCCCTGCGCACAAGCGGGCAGATCATCCTGGACGTGCCGCTCGAAGGAGGCCAGGCTCATGGACAGCCGCTCGTGCTGCCTCTCGCCGCGTGACAAGTATCTTCGCTTCGGTCATCGCGAACGTTCCCGCGCGGGGCCAGCACGCTCCACGTCTCCGTTCAGATCGGCGGACGCACTGGCTGCTGAGGGGTGTCCTGTTCCTGTTGATGTTGTTCGGGAGCGTCCGTGACGAGCGCGATCAGCCGCTCGGTGTAGCCCGGGGCGTACATGCCAATTCCGAGCGCCCACTCCAGATCACCCACCGTTAGCGGCGGGAAGTCACTAAGGATCTGCGGTTCAGGGTGGCGCCGTCCCGGTAGCGGTCACGTACGGCGTCCTCCCAGCCGTCCGGCATCGTGACGTCCCCAGGGACGCGAAACGCGTCGACGTCAGATTCACTCGTAAGTGCAAGATCTTGTTCTTCCTTAGAGGTAGAGGTAGAGCGGCCCAGCCATTGGCTCGGGTTTGAGGGAAGTCGGCTCGGCGGTTGGCCGCAACCATTGGCTGGGCCATTGGCGGAGCCGTTGGCTGGTGGTCTGTGTCGGGTGGGTCAGGGGCCCAAGCCAGAGCGCGCGTTCCGCCGCTGCTGCTCCGAGCGCCCGCACCACTCATCCGCCGAGCGGTGATACAGGAGGTATTCAGGGAGCCAATACCCGTCCCAAGGCGCGATCACTTCCACATCGGAAGCGGGCTGGCTGCTGATCTCGATGTGCCCCTCGACGTGGCGAACCTCGCCCTGCACCACGGCCTCCAACAGGCCAGCCTTCCGCAGGCGGCGACGGCGCGCCCGGGTAGCGAGCGCACGTAGTCGCTCCGGACAAAGCCGCCTGTGCGGTGCTGAGAGGAGTACGCCCAGCACAGGTCACGAACCCCGACGGCTGCCATGCCGGCCGCGAACAGCCGCGGATCAGAGTGCGCCTCGCCGGGAATGTGGGCGAAGCTCACGGGCGCCCCCCGCTATATGGAGCACCTAGGTGGTCCTCAGCGTCGCCTGGTCGGTGGGGGCACGAGCGCGCCGACGTGCCGTACGATGAACCCGGGTTCGCGGGCGAGTACTGGGACGGCAAACCACTGCCGGTGCCCGGTGCATCGGTAGACCATCGCGGTGCGCGATTTCGCGGTCGATCACTCTTAAGATCTCGTGCCTACGGGCTGACCCGATGGTCGGCAGATGCTCCCGGACATGGGCCAGCAGGAGGTCGCCGCTAAGTGATGACACGCTCGGTTGTCTCCCTAGTGAACATGTCAGCGCCGCAAGGTTACCTCTATTGACAACGCTCCGCTTGCGTCCGTCTGCTTAGCCATCGAGAGCCGCCACTGCGGACGGCTCTCTCCGGGCTGAGTTCACATACCGGGAGACAACCCGAGCCGTCAGTATATGGGTTGGTACGGTGGGCACCTGGCATACCATGCAGCCACCTGATAAGCTTGCCCGCCTTCACTCCCGCGCGGCTCCGTCAACAGCGGATCACTCTGATTCGGGCGCTCGTGGCGCACTGCCCCCATTGCGGCAAGCACGACCCGGAGGCTGAGCAAGGCAACGCGCGCATTTATCGGCTCAGCAACACAGCCGTGACTCTCAAGTGTCCCAACTGCCAGATTCAGTGGTCGGTCACGTTCCACATGCTGGCTCGCATGGCGCGTCATGTAGCCTCGAAAGCACGGGGCGACGTACTCCCCGCGAGTAACTACAGGTGGGCCGCCGAGCTGTTCACCGTCCCGGAGACACGCCGACCGATGCGCCGCCCGACCTCGTACGAGATTCTTGAGCCGCGAGAGCCGCCCGAAAGCGGCTCCGTTGGGTGACACACTGACGATTTCCTTGTCAGCCAGTCAGGCAACGCTACCCCTCCAGCGCAGCCACTCGCGCGGCCGTGTCGGCGAGGGCCAAGAAGTCGTCCATGTGCCGCCTGTCGGCTCGCGCTGGCCCACGATCAGGTGCCGATAGTGGTCGGTCATGTGGACGGTGCTATGCCCCATATAGTCGGCCACCCGCTCCAGCGGGATGCCACCCGCAGCGAAGAGGCTTACGGCCGTGTGGCGGCACGCATGAAGCTGGATCGAACCAGTAGACGGGCCACCACGCGGAGCCGTGAACACGTGGTCGGTAACAAGAAGCGCGCGGAGCACAGGTTGAGCCGCATCCCGCGCAGCCTCCGCGGCACGACGCACCTGCTACGGCGCGACAGGTTCCCGCCCAAATCGCGCAAGGGCACCCGAAGCGTTCCGCTGCTGGCTCTGCTTCGTGATCAGCTTCTTGAGCGCAAGATGAGAGCCGCGTAGCTCGCCACGCCGCAAACCGCTGAAGAAAGCGCAGGCGTAAATCGGCCGGATCGACTCCGGCAGCGCCGCCAGCAACTCGGCAGCCTCAGCCGGTGAGGCAGCACGCTCCCGCCGCCCCGTGGAGGTAGGCACGTCAATGTCCGTCACCGGGTTGGCGCGGATGAGGTTCCGCCGCACCGCGTACCGCAGCATCGTGCGCAAGGTTCCGACGGCGCCCCCGATCCGGCTGGGGCCGAGGCCACGGCTGGGCAGTCCGTCCGCCCAGGCCTGAACGTCAGCGCGGGTGATTTCCGACAGCCGCACACCTGACCAGTGCGGCAGCACGTGAAGGCGCAGGTCATCACGCACCGTCCTGACGTAGGACGGCTTATACGCCTGACCGTCCTTGCGCCGCACGGTGGGTGGCTCGGACGTGGCGCCCTCCAGCCAGAGTGCCGCCACGTCGCCCATCGTCACACGGGTCGGGGTGGTCAGCTCGCCCTTGCCACGGGCGGCTAGCGCGTCCGCGCGCCATTGCTTCGCGGCAGTCTTGGCGCCGGGGCCAGCGAAGGTGCGGCGGATCTTCTGGCCGTCGCGGGTGTAGATCTGCGCGCGGATCGCCGGAGAACACGAACAGCGGTCGCCGCCGTTCAGCGTGGAGCAGCTACGGGAGTGACGGGCTACGAGGCCCTCGCTGGGGCGCCGCCGCGTACGCTTGCCTTGCATCAGGACTTACCTCCTGTTGCCGGGCCGGGGCCGTTCGTCGCGGTGCCCGGCCGTTTGCCATTTGAGGCAACCTTACCTCAAATCGAGGCCCGCGTAGAGGCCCTCACCCAGCGCAAACCCGCATGGTTGAGCCAATGACCCGCGCAGCCGCAGCCGGGGGCGTTTCTCTGCGTGGGGGAATCCATGGTTCCCCCACGAGCCCCCTCCTTCTGGTCTGCGACAAGACCGAGGTAAGCTGGCCTCCCGGCCGGCAAAGCCGGCCTCCGGCCGTTGACGCAACCTCACCGACGGCGGCATAACCGCGAGAACAATCCGCCACCCGCGCGGGTGAGGCCGACGGGGGCGTCGGGTGGTAGGCTCGCGGCTTCGCGATGGCAGCGGTCGACTACTTCATCAAGTTCGACGGCATCAAGGGCGAGAGCGCCGACGTCAAACACAAGGACGAGATCGACGTCGAGTCCTGGACCTGGGGCGAGACGCACGCCGGGGGGGCCGGATCGGGTGGAGGCGCCGGTGCCGGCAAGGTGTCGATGCAGGACTTCCAGTTCGTGATGCGGCTGAACCGGGCGAGCGCGGTGCTCATGAAGGCGTGCGCCACGGGGCAGCACATCAAGCTGGCGACGCTCTCCGCCCGGAAGGCCGGCAAGGGCCAGTTGGAGTACCTCACGTTCAAGTTCCGGGACGTCCTCATCAGCTCGTTCCAGACGAGCGGCTCCGAGGAGACGCCGGTCCCGACCGACTCGGTGTCGTTCTCGTTCGCCAAGGTCGAGGTCGAGTACAAGCCGGAGAAGTCCGACGGCTCTCTGGGATCGGCCGTCGACTTCCGGTACGACCTGAAGACGAACAAGACGTTCTAGCGCGACGCGGTCGGCCACGTCGTCGTGGAGCCCGTCCGCACCGTCCCCCCTCCCCGGCGGCCCGACCCTCCGCGGGCCGAGAGCCCCGTTGCGGCGGTCGAGCTCGCCCGGCTGCTGCGGGCCGCCGGCTACGAGTCGCATCGAATCCAGCAGCGCCTCGCGACGGGCGACGAGCTCCTCGCTCGCTCGCCCGAGCTGCCGTCGTACCTCCGACGGCTCGGGGACGCCGACGAGCTCGCACTGCTCCTCCGCCTCTTCCTGCTCGGCGTTCCCGTCGACGCCGCCCGCTTCTCCCGGCTCGTCGGCGTCGAGCGCCGGCAGCGCCTTGCCGGGGCCGGGCTGCTCGTCGACGACGCCGGTCTCGTCCACGGGGCGGCGCGACTCGTTCCCCATGACGAGCTGCTGATCGCCTCCGACCATGCAGGGTCGGCAGACGAGCACGCCGATCACGTGCCCGGCGTACACCGCCCGTCCGTCGCCCTCGCCCACCTGACGGTCCGCGGGGAGAAGGAGCGCGCCCTCGACCTCTGCACCGGGAACGGCATCCAGGCGATCCTGCTCGCCGCTCACGCGGACCACGTGATCGCGACCGACGTGAACACGAGGGCACTTGCCTACGCGACGTTCAACACGGCGCTCAACAACGCCGCCAACGTCGAGGTGCGGGCCGGCAGCTTCTTCGAGCCCGTCGAGGGCGAGCAGTTCGACCTCGTCGTGGCCAACCCGCCGTACGTCGTGTCGCCCGAGAGCGCGTACCTGTTCCGCGACGGCGGCCTGCGCGGCGACGCAGTGTCGGAGCTCGTCGTCCGTGGCGCCCCGGGTGCGCTCGCGCCGGGTGCGTTCGCCTCGGTCCTGATCGCCTGGGCGCTCGAACCGGACGACCCTGCCGCGCGTCTCCGGCGGTGGCTCGAAGGTTCGGGCTGCGACGCGTTCCTGCTGCACACCTCGACGGACGATCCGCTCGAGACCGCGACGTTGTGGAACCGCGATCTCCTCGACCGGCCCGACGCGTATTCCGCGGCGCTCGACCGCTGGCTGGCGTACTACCGCGAGCTCGGAATCGAGCACCTCGGCTACGCCTGCCTCGTGCTTCGCAAGCGCGGCGACGGCCGCGACGGCTGGCTCGAGACGCTGCAGCTGCCGCAGGCGGCCCTTCGCCCGGCCGGGCGACACGTGCGGAAGCTCTTCGAGACGCACGACCGGCTCGCCGAGCTGGATTTCGACCAAGCGCTTCTCGGCCGTCGCCTACGGGTCGTCGACGACGCAGTCGTGACCCAGGACACGCGCTTCGCGAGCGGCCGCTGGCACGCGGAGGGCCTGACGCTCAGGCTCGAGACCGGACTGCCGTTCACCGCGGAGCTCGACCCACCCACGGCGCGCCTGCTTCGCGAGCTCGACGGGTCGAGGACGCTCGAGGAAGCGCTCGCGACGGCAGTGGACGGCACCGCCGCGTCGGAGGGTCTCTCCCTGGCGCGCCGGATGCTCGAGATCGGCTTTCTCGAGCTCGACTGAGGGCGGCGCCAGGGCTCGTGCGGCGGCTATGCGGTCGGCCCGCTCGTGACCGGAGGCGGGACCGGGACCTGCACCCAGGCGAGGATCTTGCCGTGCCGCACGCGGAATACCGCCGCTGCCTTCTGTCCCGGCGCGTCGCAGTGGCGGTGTCTCCCGTTCGCGAGGCGAAAGACCGCGGTCGCGAGCTCGCCGTCGACGCTGATCGACACGATCCGCCCCGCGCACGGGAGCAGGCGGTGCCAGAGCGAAATCTGCGCGGAGGTCTCGAGCCGGAGGGTCGAGCCGCCCTGCACGAACACGGCCGGGCGCGCGAAGAGCCGCGCAGCACCAACGTTGTCGTATGCATTGAGGCGGCTGCTCCACGCCCGGACGACCCGCTTCGTCGCCGTGGGCGAGTCGGTGCCCGCCGCCGATGCGACGGGAACCGCCAAGAGCCCCACCGAGAGCGTCAGGGCGAGCGTGCGCACGAGACCACGATACGCCGCCGGGCGACTCGAATCGAGACCGGGGTCAGTCGCCGGCCGCGTCGCCCAGCAGCCACCGCATCCGCTCGTGCTGGATGGCGACGAGGTCCTGCTCGGAGAGCAACCCGCCGACCCGGTCGGCGACGGAGCGCAGGAGACCGCCGGCGATCATCACCCACGCCTCGGCGTTCGGGTCGCGATCGGGCGGGATCACGCCGCGCTCCTGGCCACTGCGGATGGCGCCGGCGACGTGATCGTGCACGACGCGCATGTGGAGGGCGACGTGCCTGCGGATCTCGCGATCCTCGCCCGCCTCGGTGATCCCCTGGATCCAGAGGTTCGGCATCAGCGCCTTCTTCCATCGTGCGACCGACGGCGGAAGCAGGAGGCCGGCGGGGATTGCCGGCCGGGCGGCCGGCCCTCCGTCCGCCCGGCCCTCTGCGAACCAGCCGCCGACGGCGTGGTCGAAGCCGTCGCGGAACTCCTCCCAGGCCGCGTCGAGGCAGGCCGACCAGAGATCGCGTTTCGAGGCAAAGTGGCGGTACAGCACGGGCTCGGACACGCCCGCCTCGCGTGCGATCTCGGCGGTGGTCGACCCCGCGTAGCTGCCCGCGGAGAAGACCCGCAGCGCAGCCTCGACGATCCCCCGCCGACGCTCCTCGGCGGGAAGACGTCGGGGTCGCGTCACCTCGGTCATGCCGCCTGAGCGGCCTGCAGCTCCTCCTCCGCGCCGCGCGTCGTGTCGTGCGGGCGGATCAGGATCGCGGCGACGATCGCGCCGACGAGCGCGATCGCGGCCGCGACCAACAACGCGTTCTCGAAGCCGTCCATGAACGACACCGCAGTCGGCGGCGTGGTGAGCTTCGCGGCCATGATCGCCCCCATCAGGGCAATCCCCGTCGAGCCACCCACCTGGCGGAAAGCGTTCAGGACGGCCGCGCCGACGCCGGCCTTCTCGACCGGCACGGCCCGCGTCGCGGCGGCAGTGCTCGGCGTCATCGTCATCGACATCCCGATGCCGCCGAGGACGAGCCCGGGCAGCAGCGTCCAGAATGTCGCGTCCGGGCCGAGCTGGCTGAAGTAGAGGAGCTGGCACGAGAGCAGGAGCATCCCCGCCGTGATCAGGCCGCGAGAGCCGAAGCGATCGGAGGCACGGCCGGCGATCGGCGCCACGATGATCACGAGGATCGTCATGGGCAGGAACGACGCCCCCGCCTGGACTGCGGAGTAGCCGAGGATGTTCTGCATGAACAGCGAGACGAAGAAGAAGACGCCGAACATCGCCAGCGAGACGAGCAGGATCGCGAGGTTCGCACCAACGTAGGTGCGGTTCCGGAACAGCGTCAGGTCCAGCATCGGCGCGCGCTGGTGCCGCTCGAGCAACACGAACGACCCGAGCGCGATTGCCGAGATCGCGAACGCGCCGATGATGCGCGCCGATCCCCATCCGTACGTGTTTGCCTCGATCAACCCGTAGGTGAGCGCGAAGAGGCCGAGCGCCGACGTCGCGAGGCCGGGGAGATCGAGCCGCTCGTGCGTCGGGTCGCGGGACTCGTCGATCAGGAGGAAGCTGGCGAAGACACCGAGGATCCCGACCGGGACGTTGACGAAGAAGATCCAGTTCCAGCTCGCGTGCTCGGTGAGCAGGCCGCCCACGAGCGGCCCGATCGCGAGCGCGAGGGCGGAAACGCCCGCCCAGATGCCGATGGCGGTGCCGCGCTGCCGCGGCGGGAACGTCGCCGCGATGATCGAGAGCGTCGCGGGGTTCATCATCGCCGCGCCTGCGCCCTGGAGGACGCGCGAGGCGATGAGCATGTCGCCGCTCGTCGCGAGGCCGCAGAGGAGCGAGGCAACCGTGAAGACGACGATCCCGAGAACGAAGACGAGCCGTCGCCCGTACGCGTCGGCGAGCTTGCCTCCGATCAGCATCAGGGCCGCGAAGGTGAGCGCGTAGCCCGACACGATCCACTCGAGCTCCGAGAGCCCGACCCCGAGGTCGCGCTGGATCGAGGGAAGCGCGACGTTCACGACCGTGTTGTCGAGCATGATCATGAACAGCCCGACCGCCACCGCCGCGAGCGTCCACCACTTCTTGTTCTCCTCGGTCACCAGGCGTGCCCGCATCTCCGCACCTCCTCGAAGTTGGCGAGGGCGACGCTAGCACCCGCTAACTTTCGCGCGTCGACTCGGTTAACGGGCGGGCAACGCAGCCACACGTACGATCGCGCAGTGTCGGTCTACATCTGCCCCAACTGCCGCGAGCGCTCGATCGACACCGACGGCGTGGAGGGGTTCTCGGCGCAGGCTCCCCAGTGCCGCAGCTGCGGATTCGGCTTCCTCTTCCAGCTCCTGGAGGACTACTATCCGGCGCCGTCCACGGGCTTCGTCGTCTGCGACCAGGACGCGCGCGTGCTCGCCGTCGGGCGCGGAGTCTTCGAGCTGACCGGCTACCGCGAGGCAGATCTGATCGGACGGGACGTGGCCGACGCGCTCTCGCTGTCCGACACGGCGCCGTTGCAGCTCGTGCGGGAATGGGGCGTTCGCCGCCTGGGCGAGCCGCTCGAGCTCCGCACGCGCGCGGGGCTGACGAAACCCGTCGTCGTCGACCTGTTTCCGGCGTACGACGACGACGGGGGCGTGCTCGTCGCGCTCTCGTCGCGCTGACGGCCCGTGGCCGTCTCGCTCTGGCTCGTGCGGCACGGCGAGACGAAGTGGAGCCGCGAGCGCCTCCACACCTCCGTGACGGACGTCCCGCTCACCGCCGCGGGCGTCGAGGCTGCGCGCGCGGTCGGCCAGCGCCTCGTGGGTCGACCGTTCGCCCTGGTCCTCACGAGCCCGCGGCAGCGTGCCCGCCGCAGCGCAGAGCTCGCCGGCTTCCCCGACGCCGAGGTCGACGACGACCTGGCCGAATGGGGCTACGGGCGCTACGAGGGCGTCAGCACGGCGCAGATCCGCGAGACGGACCCGGACTGGACGGTGTGGTCCCACCCCGCTCCCGGGGGGGAGACGGCCGACCAGGTCCGGGCCCGCGTCGACCGCGTGATCGGTCGGTGCCGTGACCTCGAGGGCGACGTGCTGCTCTTCGGGCACGCGCACTGCCTCCGCGCGCTGACCGCGCGCTGGCTCGGGCAGCCGGTCACCGACGGCAGGCTCTACCGGCTCGACACCGGGTCGCTCTCGGTCCTCGCCTACGAGCGCGAGACACCCGTGATCGTGCACTGGAACGCGACCGGCTCGGAGCCCTTGACGACCTAGCCGCTCAGCGCCTCAAGCCGCGAGCCGAGGATTCCCGCGGCATAGCCGCCGTATGCGGTGTCGAGCGGGCCGCGGACCCGCCGATCGATGGTGACGATGGGCGGGGGCACTTCGCTAGAGTCATGTTTGTGACTCATAGTCGAAAACCTATCGGGCGTGACCCTCTCGCCAAAGCGGCGAGTATGCGCGGATGAGAATTGCCCTCGCGCAGCTCAACGTCGTGGTGGGCGACCTCGACGGGAACGTCGAGCGCATCCGGGTCGCGCTCGGAGACGCGGCCCGGGCCTCGGCCGATCTCGTCGTCCTGCCCGAGCTCGCCGTCACCGGCTATCCGCCGGAAGACCTTCTCCTGCGGCCCGGCTTCGTGCGGGCCGCGCGGGAAGCCGTCGACGAGGTGGCGCGCTCCTGCACCGACGTGGTGGCGCTCGTCGGCGCCCCCGCGTTCGATCGTGACCTGGCCAACGCGGCGTTCGTCTGCGCGGACGGCCGGGTGCAGGGCGTGTACCGCAAGCACTTCCTGCCCAACTACGGCGTCTTCGACGAGCACCGGTACTTCGCCCGCGGACGCGACCTCCTCCTCCTCGAGATGGGGGACGTGCTCGTGGGACCGACGATCTGCGAGGACGTCTGGCAGCCGGGGCCGCCGGCGACCGACCTCGCGCTCGCGGGGTCGACGTTGCTCGTGAACCTGTCGGCCTCGCCGTTCCACGTCGGCAAGGCGGAGGACCGCGAGGAGATGCTCGTCACGCGGGCGCGCGACAACGCGATGTATGTCGCGTTCTGCAACCTCGTCGGCGGCCAGGACGAGCTGGTCTTCGACGGCCACTCGGTCGTGCTCGACGACGAGGGGGAGGTAATCGCCCGCGCGCCGGGCTTCGAGGAGGCGCTGCTCGTCGTCGATGTCGACCCGACCGAGGCGATCGGCCGCCGGCTCCGTGACGTGCGCCGGCGCGAGCTCGAGCGTACGCGGCCGGAGCCGCCCGCCGCGACGACGATCCGCCTCGCCGCGCCGACCGACGCGACAGAGCCGCTCGCCCCGACCCTCGTGCCGTTCGCATCGGAGCTCGAACAGATGCGGCTCGGGCTCGGCCTCGGGCTCGGGGACTACGCCCGCAAGAACGGCTTCGGCGACGTGGTGATCGGCATCTCCGGCGGAATCGACTCGGCGCTCACGGCCGCGATCGCCGCTGACACGCTCGGCGCAGCGCACGTCCACACCGTCTCCATGCCCTCCCGCTTCTCGTCGGAGGGGACGCGGGACGACGCGCGCGAGGTGAGCGAGAACCTCGGCGTCGACTTTCGCGAGATCCCGATCGAGAGCGTGGTCGGCTCGATTCACGAGGCGCTCGGCGGGCTCGAGGGGCTCGCGGCGGAGAACCTCCAGGCGCGGATCCGGGGCGTGATCCTGATGGCGCTTTCGAACACGCACGGATGGCTGGTGCTCGCGACCGGCAACAAGTCGGAGATGGCGGTCGGCTACGCGACGATCTACGGCGACATGGTCGGCGGCTACGCGCTGCTCAAGGACGTCTTCAAGACGGACGTGTTCCGGCTCGCCCGGCACCTGAACGAGCGGGCGGGGCGCGAGATGATTCCGGTGACGACCATCGAGCGGCCGCCGAGCGCAGAGCTCCGCGCCGACCAGCGCGACGACCAGTCGCTGCCGCCCTACGACGTCCTCGACCCGATCCTCGAGGCCTACGTCGAGCTCGACCGCTCGCCGGAGGAGCTCGAGGAGCAGTTCGACCCCGAGGTCGTGGCGCGGACGTTACGCCTGGTCGACGGGGCCGAGTACAAGCGCCGCCAGGCCGCACCCGGCGTGAAGCTCCGCCCGCGGGCGTTCGGGCGCGACTGGCGGACTCCCATCACGAACCGCTGGCGAGGCTAGATGCCCCGTGGGCTCGCGGGGCGTGGCCTCAGTGTCGCACCTCCTGGTGGGGCCCGGCGGTCAGGTCGGCCAGCGCCGTCACAGTCCGCCAGTTGCGCACGGTGAGCGTCGTCCGCAGCCGGCGCTTGACGAGCGCCTCCATCAGCTTCGACCGGCCCTGCCCGTTGGGCACGCTGACGTAGACCTCGCGTCCGGAGACCGTGAGCTCGTCGGGGAGGTAGCCGGACAGGTCGCCGAGCTCGAGATCCGCGAGCTCGACGGCGTCCGCGAGGAAGCAGACGACGACCTTCGTCGGGTCGCCGACCGGGTACGGGTTCACCTCTATGACGCGAGCGAGCTCGTCACCGGTGCGCGTGACCACGACGACGTCGAGGCCGGTGGACTTCTCGATCGCCGCCTCGAGGGCGGGACCGGGATCGGCCCGGCCGCGCCGGTTGAAGACGACGTTCCCGCTCTGGAGATACGTCTCGACGTCCGTGTGCCCGAGCGACTCGACGATCTCGCGCAGCGCGGGCATGGCGATGCGCTTGTGAGGTCCGATGTTGATCCCGCGCAGGAGGGCCGCGACGCGCACCCGGGTAGTTTGACGCAGCCCGTCAGGCGGTGAGCTGTCGGAGGGCGCGGAACCACCGCAGACGCTCGTCCCACGGCACGGCCGCATTCGCCGGCGAGGTCGACGGCAGCACGAAGAGGAGCGCTTCGCCGAGCTTGCGAGAACGTATGTTCTCGTGCGCATTGACTCCAGCCCTTCCTCAACTTAGTGTCGCCTGACACATAGCTAGGAGGGAGCATGAGGAAGTTCAAGATGGGCCAAGCTGTCCCGAGTCGCTACCGACTGCTGGGATCGCTTGTCGCCGTCGCGGTCGTTGCGGCGGTCGCCGGCGCCTCGAGCCGAAGTGCTCAAGCTGTACTACCGGCCCTGCCAAACACAATTCAGCAGTGGAACAAGATCGCCGAGGACACGGTGGTCGGGTCCGGAGCGTTCCAGGGCGAGGGCGAGATCTACATGAGCTACGCGTCGTTGGCTGTTTACGACGCGGTTGTCGCGATCCAGGGCGAATCCGAGCCGTACGGGCCCGCGATCAACGCACCCTCGGGTGCGTCGGTGGACGCAGCCATTGTCGAGGCCGCGTACAGGACGCTCAGCGCGTACTTCCCGTCGTCGTGCAATCCCACCAACGCGACGTGCATGGCCCTCGGGGCCTCCCTGCTCACCAATTACAACCTCGCCATGGCCGCGATCCCGGCCGGACCGCCTGCGAATGCAAAGGCGAACGGGATCGTCGTCGGGCTGGCCGCTGCGAACGGCATCATCGCCCTCCGCGCAGGAGATGGGCGCTTGACACCGATCGGCACGACGTCGTCGTTCGAAACGAAGGACCCAGGCCCAGGAGTGTGGCGTCTCACTCCACCGGCGTTCTTGGTTCCGCAAACGCCTTGGCTCGGGTCGGTGCAGCCCTTCCTGCTGAAGAGTCCGGGACAGTTCCAGCCCGAGCCGCCGATCCCGCTTACTAGCAAGGAGTGGGCCCGGCAGTTCAACGAGGTGAAGAGTTACGGCAGCGCGACGAGCGCGGCTCGAACCTCGGATCAGACCGCGACGGCATGGTTCTACACGGCAAATGTGATCCGGCAGTTCAACATCGCCGGTCGTGACCTCGCCACCGCCCGTGCGCTCGACACACGCGATACGGCACGGCTGCTGGCAATGGTCAACACCGTCAGCGCCGATGCTCTGATGTCGGTGCTCAACGCCAAGTATCAGTTCCTCTTCTGGCGTCCTGTGACCGCGATTGCGGGCGCCGGCGTGTGCCCGACCCAACCGTCGGCAGTGACGGCAGACGGCTTCGGGCCAGTACCTGGGTTCGATGACGGCAACGCAGCGACGGTCGAAGACCCGTGTTGGCGGCCCCTCGTGACCACGCCCAACCATCCCGAGTACCCCGCAGCGCACGGCACGAACACGTCGGCGATGGCAGAGGTCTTCAGCGAGTTCCTTGGTACCGATCAGATCGACCTCGACATCCGCGGCTTCGACCAGTTCGGCCTCGCCGGAAACTTCGATGCCGTGCACCACTTCGACACGGCAGAACAGCTCCGGGAAGAAGTCATCGGCGCGAGGCTCTGGGGCGGTATCCACTACCGCCGTTCCAGCGAGGTGGGCGTCCATCTCGGACAGAAGGTCGCGCACTACGGCCTCAATCACACATTCAAGACCACGGGCTAATTCTCGACTAGCGAGGGGCGTGCTCTTTGCGGCGCCCCTCGCTTTCACTTCAGCCCGCCCGCCTCCAGCTCGCGCTCCTCGATCCACAGGTAGCTCGCCGAGCCACGCGACTGACTCGATGCTCGTGAGTGGCGTCGGCGAATGGCGACCCCCACCAAGGCCGCGCCCGGGCCGCGGGCGTCCTGGTGGTTCTCCAGAGAACTAGCTAGAGACGAAGGTGACGGTGCCGCCGTGGAGCCTGCTTACGCCGAGAACCCTCGGCGTCCTCGGCCTCCGCGCGCCGCCGGCGGATGCGGCGGGCGCTCACGGGACGAGCTCGCGGAGCGCCCGGAACCAGTGCAGCCGCTCCTCCCAGGGCACCCCGGCGTTGGCCGGCGAGGTCGACGGGAGGACGAAGAGGAGCGTCGTGGCTAGCCGCTCCGGCTGCAGTCCGTGCTGTGGGCGGCCGCCGAACGGGCCACGGAATGCCTCCTTCCCGACGAAGCCGATCACCCAGGGCTCGAGCTCGACGGCGAGCCGCTCGAGCCGCACCGCGCTCCCGGCAAAGTCGGGCTTGCGGAGATCCGACGAGCCTCTCGTCGTCCGGTGGGCTGCGTTCGTGATCCCGATGCCGTACGCGAGCGCATCGAATTGCTCGGAGGGGTCGAGCAGGCGCGGCGTGAAGCCGGCGGCGTGGAGCAGGCGCCAGAAGTCGTTCCGCGGATTGGCGAAGTGGGCGGCCCTGGCGTCCGAGTGGAAGCCGGGGTTGATGCCGCAGAAGACGACCTCGAGCCCGGGCGCGAGGACGTCAGGAACCGCGCTCGGCGTCGCCACGACCCCGAGGCTACGCGCTACGCGGCTTCGGGCTCGCGCTCGTCGATCCGGGCCTCGAAGGCGAGGCGGATGCGCTCGGTGAGCACGGCTACCGCCTCGGGTGCGTCGTCACCGGGCCGCATCACTCTGACGGCGTCCTCGCCGCCCACCCAGCCGTAGCACCGGAGGTAGCACTCCTGCTCGTTCAACGGCCGCAACCGCTGCATGGGCCCGAACCGTAGGAGACGGACCGGACGGCGGCGCTTCTCTAAGCTCAGCCCGTGTCCACGAACGCCAAGTCGTTCGACTACGCGGTCTCGCTCGACGAGACGTGGGATGCGCGGTCGGACCGCGGCGGCGGCGTGCTGGCCGGCGCCGACGAGGCATCGTGGACTCCCGAGCACCTGCTCCTCGCCGCTCTGGTGCGCTGCTCCCTCTCGAGCCTCCGCCACCACTGCGTGCGGGCGGGGATCGTGCTCACGTCGAACGCCTCCGCGCACGGGGTCGTCACCCGGCGCGAGCACGACGGGAGGTACGCGTTCGTGCTCGTTTCGGTGGAGGCGAACGTGTCGTTCGACCCGAAGCCGGACGACGCGACGGTCGCGGAACTGCTCGCGAAAGGGGAGCGCGACTGCTTCGTCGGCGCCTCGCTCCTCCCGAGCCCGATCTACACGTGGCGGGTGACATGAGCAGCCCGGCCGCGGCGACGCCTCGGGAGCTGGACGTCGCGGCCGTCCGCGCCCGCTTCACCGCGCTCGCCCGCCCGCTCGCGTTCTTCGACGGGCCGGGCGGCACACAGTGCCCGGACGAGGTGATCGACGCGATCGGGGCGTACCTGCGCACGTCGAACGCGAACGTCGGCGCGCCGTACGAGACGTCCCAGCGGACGGACGAGCTCGTCGCAGCCGCGCACGAACGTGCAGGGTCGTTCCTCGGCTGCGATGCGAGCGAGGTCGCGTTCGGGCAGAGCATGACGTCGCTCAACTTCCTCCTCACCCGCGCGCTCGCGCGCGAGCTCCGCGCGGGTGACGAGATGCTCGTGACACGGCTCGACCACGACGCGAACGTCGCGCCCTGGCTCGCGCTCGCCGACGACCTCGGGATCGTCGTGCGCTTCGTCGACGTCACGGACGAGCTGGCACTCGACGTCGACGACCTTGAGCGGCAGCTCTCCGGCAAGACGCGGGTCGTCGCCTTCCCCGCCGCGGCGAACTCGGTCGGCACCGCGCCGGACGTCCGGCGCATCGCCGAGCTCGCCCACGACGCGGGGGCGCTCGCCTGGGTCGACGCCGTCCACTACGGCCCCCACGGGCGGATCGACGTCGGCGCCTGGGGCTGCGACGTGCTGATCTGCTCCCCGTACAAGTTCTTCGGGCCGCACATGGGGCTCGCGTTCGGCCGCGAGAAGCTCCTGCGGAGCTGGCGGCCCTACAAGGTGCGGCCGGCCGCTGACGAGCCCGTGGGCCACCGGTTCGAGCTGGGAACGTGCCAGCACGAGCTGCTCGCCGGGTTCGTCGCCGCCGTCGACTATGTCGACTCGCTCGGCTGGGACGCGATCACCGCTTACGAGCATGCGCTCGGCGAGCGGTTCCTCGCCGGTCTTCCCGGGGACGTGACGCTCCACGGGCTGCCGACGATGGCCGGCCGCGTACCGACCTTCTGCTTCAGCGTCCCCGGGCATACCGCCCGGTCGGTCGCCGAGCACCTCGCGACACGCGACGTTGCGGTGTGGTGGGGCAACTACTACGCGCTCGAGACGATGCGCCGGCTCGGCCTCGACGAGGTGGACGGCGCGGTGCGCGCCGGCATCGTCCACTACAACACGGCCGAGGAGGTCGACCGGCTCCTCGCCGGGGTCGCGGAGCTCGTCTGACGTGAGGCTCCTGCTGCTCGGCGGGCCGAAGTTCGTCGGCCGCGCGGTGATCGACGCTGCGCTCGCTCGCGATCACGAGGTGACGCTCTTCAACAGGGGAACGACCGGCGCCGACCTCTACCCCGAGCTCGAGCGGATCGTCGGCGACCGAGACGGCGGGCTCGACGGGCTCCGCGGCCGGGAATGGGACGCCGTCGTCGACACCTCCGGCTACGTCCCGCGGATCGTCGGCGCGAGCGCGAGCCTGCTCGCCGCTCGAGTCGGCCACTACGTCTTCGTCTCGAGCATCTCTGTCTACGAGTCGTTCGCGGAGGTCGTGGACGAAGACTCGCCGGTCGAGACGCTCTCCGAGCCCGGCTCCGAGGAGGTCAGCGAGCACTACGGCGCGCTCAAGGCGCTCTGCGAGCGCGAGGTAGAGCGCGCGTTCCCGGATCGGTCGACCCTCGTGCGGGCGGGGCTCATCGTCGGCCCATACGACCCGACCGGCCGGTTCACGTACTGGCCGCACCGCATCGCCCGCGGCGGTGACGTAGTGGTCCCGGGCCCGGCCTGGCGGCAAGTGCAGTTCGTCGACGTCCGCGACCTCGCCGAGTGGATGCTCCGAGCGGCCGAGACCGGCCTCGCCGGTCCGTACAACGCCACGGGCCCGTCGACGATGGGAGCCGTCGTGGACGCCGCGCGCCGCGTCTCGGGCTCGACCGCCCGCGCCGTCGAGGTGGACGACGCCTTCCTGACCGCCCAGGGAGTGGGCGAGTGGATGGAGCTCCCGCTCTGGATCGACTCCCACAACGCGGAGACGCGGCACCTCCACGAGGTGGACACGAGCCGCGCGGCCGCGGCCGGGCTGACGTTCCGGCCGCTCGACGACACCGTGGCCGCGACGCTCGCCGAGGCGGGGCTCGTGGACGGCGTCGGTCTCGCGCCCGAGCGCGAGCGCGAGCTGCTCGAAGCATGGTGGGCGCGCGACGCGACCACCGACGCGGCCTCCTGAGGCGGTTCCCCCGGACGAGGGCAGGAATCACCCTCCGGAGGGCTTCCCTGGCAACGGTCATTGGTGGTATCCACATGTGGCGTTTCGCACGAGCGCGGCCGTCCCGCGTTCCTTCGACCAGAGGGGGAAGCACATGCACCGGATCGCACGCCGCGTCGCGGTCGCCGTCCTGGCACTCGCGGCAGTCGTCGCCGTCCAGCCCGCGTTCGCGGGCACGGCGAGCTGCAGCGGGGACGCCACCAGCACGCTCGCGACGCGCAGCGGTCTCTCGCCGAGCGTCATCGCGGCGCACGGCGGCACGACCTCGGGCGCCGTCAACAAGCTCATCGCCGACGTCTGCGCCGCCACGCAGTCCGCCCCGACGGCCGCCGCGGCCGCGATGCAGGCCGCGAACTACGCGCCGACCGATATCGGAGACGTTCTCGAGGGCGGCTTCGGCCAGACCGTGCTCGAGAGCGCGGGGATCTTCGCGTACCTCGGCTTCGACGCGAGCGAGATCGCGTCGATGCTGCTCGGGTCGTACGCGCAGACGCCGCTCGAAGGCGCGCAGATCCTGAAGAGCCTCGGATTCGGCGCCGTCGAGGTCGGCGTCGCGTTGCACGACGTCTTCGCCCAGACCGCTCTCCAGGCCGCCGGGATCCTGAAGCAGGTCGTCTACACCGCCGTCGAGGTCGGCGAGGCGCTCCGGGACGCGTTCCTCCAGGGAGCCCAGGGCGCGGCGCAGATCCTCAAGGACGTCGCGTTCGGCGCCGTCGACGTCGGCCTCGCGTTGAAGAACGCTTTCCTCCAGGGGGCCCAGCAGGCGGCCCAGATCCTGAAGGACGTCGCATTCGGGGTCGTCGACGTCGGACTCGCGCTGAAGAACGCCTTCCTGCAGGGCGCGCAGGATGCCGCACAGATCCTCAAGGCGATCACGTACGCGGCCCTCGACGTCGGCATGGCGCTCCGCGATGCCTTCCTGCAGACCGCAGAGCAGGCGGCGCAGGTCCTGAAGACGGTCGCCTTCACCGTGGTCGAGGTCGCCGGTGCGCTGAAGGACGCATTCCTGCAATCGGCACAGCAGGCGGCGCAGATCCTCAAGACGGTCGCCTACGGCGTCGTCGACGTCGCGAACGCGCTGAAGGATGCGTTCCTCCAGACGGCGCAGGACGCGGCGGCGATCCTGAAGGCGATCCTGTTCAGCCCACTCGACGTCGGCACCGCGCTTCGCGATGCCTTCTTCCGGAGCGCCGAGCAGGCCGCGGCGATCATGAAGGCGGTGCTCTTCGCGGCCGCCGACGTGGCCGTCGCGCTCAAGGAGGCGTTCCTGAAGGGCGCGCAGGCCGCCGCCCAGATCCTGAAGGACATCGCCTACGGCGTCGTCGAGGTGGCCAACGCGCTCAAGACGGCCTTCCTGCAGGGCGCCCAGGCCGCCGCCCAGATCCTGAAGGACATCGCCTACGGCGTCGTCGAGGTCGCCAACGCCCTGAAGGACGCATTCCTGCAGGCCGCGCAGGACGCGGCCCAGGTGCTCAAGGCGATCGGCTACGCCGTGAACCAGGTGGCCGAGGCGCTCCAGACGGCCTTCAGCATGCTGGCGACGGAGGTCGGCAACGTCCTCAAGGCGATCGGCTACGCCCTCGAGGACGTCGCCAAGGCGCTCGGCGCCGTGTTCGGGCTCGTCGAGGACGGGCTCAAGAGCGTCCTCGTCTCGATCGGGTTCGACCCGGGCGACGTGGACGACATCCTCGACACGATCGCCTGCCTCGTGTTCCCGCCGTCCTGCTTCTTCTAGGCCGGCGCGGCCGGGGGCGTGCGACGCGCCCCCGGCCCTCGGCCGACTACCATCGCGGCGTGGCCACCTTCGAGCACACCTTGCTCTCCAACGGCACACGCGTGCTGACCGCGCCGATGTCGCACGCGCAGTCGGTCTCCTGCTTCGTGATGTTCGCGGCCGGCTCGCGCTACGAGCGGCGCAAGGAGAGCGGGATCGCGCACTTCGCCGAGCACATGTTCTTCAAGGGCACCGAGCGGCGGCCCACGGCGCGGGACATCGCGACGGAGATCGACTCGATCGGCGGCGAGTTCAACGCGTTCACCGGCAAGGAGCTCACCGGCTATTACGTCAAGTGCGCCGCCGAGACGCGCGACGTCGCACTCGACGTGCTCGTCGACATGCTCCGCAACTCCCGCTTCGACGCGGACGAGATCGAGCGCGAGAAGGGCGTGATCGTCGAGGAGATGAACATGTACGCCGACACGCCGCGCAGCTACGTCGGCAACGTCTGGGAGCGGCATCTGTACGGCGACCAGCCGCTCGGCTGGGACATCATCGGCACCGAGGAGACCGTGCGGGGCGCGACCCGCGAGACGTTCCTCGAGTACATCGACCGCTGGTACCGGCCCGAGCGCACGGTCGTGGGGCTGGGCGGGAAGATCGGCGACGACCTGATCGAGCACCTGGAGGAGCTGCTCGGCCCTGTGGGAGCGGCGTCGACCGGCGCGCCCGACGTGGTCGTGCTGCCCGAGAACGGCAGCCCGGTGCGCATCCACACGAAGCAGTCCGACCAGGCGCACATCGTCGTCGGCGCGCGGAGCTACCCGCATGGCCACCCCGATCGCTACGTCGTGCAGCTCCTCTCGACAGTTCTCGGCGGCGGGATGTCGTCGCGGCTCTTCACCGAGGTGCGGGAGCGTCGCGGGCTCGCCTACTACGTCTATTGCGCGAACAACTCGTATGCCGACGCCGGCACGCTCGCGGCCCAGGCGGGCGTCGACCTGACCCGGATCGACGAGGCCGTCGAGACCGTCGCCGCCGAGCTGCGCCGCGTCGTCGCCGAGCCGGTGCCGGCCGAGGAGCTCGAGAAGGCGCGCGCGTTCGCGAAGGGCCGCTTCGTCCTCGGCCTCGAGAGCCCCCACGCGACGATCATGTTCGGCATCCGCCGTGAGCTGCTCGAGGGCCGCGCGGTGGAGCCGGAGGAGGTCCTCGCAGGGCTCGATGCGGTCACCGGAGACGACGTCCAGGGTGTCGCGCAGGACATCCTCGGCAGCGGGCTGCGCTTGGCCCTGATCGGGCCGTTCGACGATCCCACGCGGTTCGAGCCGCTGTCGCCTGAGCGCACCGCTCGGCGGCCGTACGCGGCGCTCTCCGAGATCACCCTCGGCGGCGTACGTCGGCGCACGGCTCGTGACCGCGTCAACGACGAAACGCGACCGTCGGCGACCGGAAGGCCGGTCTCGCAGCCCGCGACTGAGGCCCAACCGAGGAGGCCTCGGCACCGGCGCGGATCCTCAGGTACCCGACGGCCGATCACGCGCCTCTGGCCAGCGTGCGCCGACGACGCCATCCGCCCGAGCGACTCCGCGGGGTCGCGACGTTCCGACTGCGGGGCCGACGAGGTCGTGCGCAGGCGACGGCCGTCCAGCGGGCGGAGAGCGAGGTCGCGGCGGATCTCGATCGCCTGATCGCTCCCGCGGGGCGCACACGGCCGACGCGAGTCACTCGTCGCGCTCGTCGAGCGTCCACGCGCGGAGCTGTCGCGTTCGCCGTGACGTCACGCGGCTCGGACGGCGCTCGACGCCGGGCTCGCCCGTCTCCGGCGTCGCCACCGCACATCCGCGTCGAGCCCGAACGTACGGTCGCCCGCGCGGCGGCGCGGGGACCGACGGCCCGCAGGTCGCTCGTCGTCGTCCCGAGCGACGTGGGCGGTCGTGCGCGGCGATCTGGGCGACGTACTCGCGCCTTCGTGACGTACGCGCGCCGCGACCGACGACCTCTACCACGTCTCGGGGAACGGGCTCGTGGGCGGTCTGTCGCGGGTGCTCGTGGAGCTGAACTTCCCGCTGGCGATCGTGGCGCGCTGCTCGCACTCGTCGCGGTCGACGCCTTGCCGCGACGCGCATGGCTGGTCGCCGGCCCGGCGATCGCGCTCTGCGCGGTCGTGGCCTGGCCGGGCGTCGTCGACCAGGACGACCTCGACGCCCGTCTCGTGAACGTCGTCCCGGCGCTCGGGCTCGGGCTCGCGCTGGCGCTGACGATCGCGGCCACTCTGAGAGCGGGAGACGACTTCGCGGAGCGGCTCCCGTTCGACCCGCTGCGCCTCGGGATCGCGGTCGCAGCGCTCCTCGTCTCGATTCCCTGGATCGCCGCCGACCTCGGCTTCTTCCTCCCCGACGGCATCTTCATCATGCGCCGCGTCGCGCCCGATTCGGACGGGTCGCCGATCGCGGCCGTGCACCTGGGCCACCACCACGGGATGGACGGAACACTCGTAGCGCTCAGCGCGCTGCTGCTGTCGCGGCCGCGACTACGACCCGGGCGGACGGGTAGCGTGACGATCGCCTGCATCGGGCTCGCGTTCGCCTACGGCATCGTCAACTGCGTCCAGGACACCTGGAACGAGCAGCTCGTGAAACGCGGCGCCCTCGGCTGGAAGATCCCGTCGGCGATCTACCCGAAGCTCGCGTGGATCTGGCTCGTGATCGTCGTGCTCGGAGCTGCAACCGCCTTCGTGCTGCGCCGCGAAGCGCGGCGCGTAGACTCGCCGCCGTGACGGAGCGAGACGTCCTCGCCCGGGCCGCAGAGCTCGCCGCCGACTACGTGGAGCGCCTCGGGTCGAGAAACGTCGGCGCGCGGCGCGACTACCGCGGGATGCACGAACTGCTCGACCGTCCACTCCCAGACGGCCCCACCGACCCGCTCGAGGTCGTCGAGGAGCTGGCCCGCGACGCGGACGAAGGTCTCGTCGCGATGGGCTCCGGCCGCTACTTCGGGTTCGTGATCGGCGGAGCGCTGCCCGGTTCGATGGCGGCGGACTGGCTCGTCTCTGCCTGGGACCAGAACACCGGTCTGGCGGAGGTGACCCCCGCGGCGTCGGCCCTCGAAGCGGTCGCGGGCAAGTGGGTGCTCGAGCTGCTGGGCTTGCCGTCGAAGTCGTCGTTCGCCTTCGTGACCGGCTGCCAGATGGCCCACGTCACCTGCCTCGCGGCGGCGCGTCACGGGGTCTACCGGCGGGCGGATTGGGACCTCCCCGAAAAGGGGCTCGCCGGGGCGCCGCCGCTTCGGGTCGTGGTCGGGGGCAAGCGTCACGTGACGGTCGAGCGAGCGCTCCGCCTGCTGGGGATCGGCCGCGAGCAGGAGGTGGCCCTGCCTACGGACTCCGAGGGGCGCATGGACGTCGCCGCGCTCGCCGACGCGCTCGAGGCCGAGATGCCGACCATCGTCTGCGCGCAGGCGGGCGAGGTGAACACCGGCGCCGTCGACGATCTCGCGCGGATCGTCGAAGTCGCGCACGGCGCGGGCGCATGGGTCCACGTCGACGGCGCGTTCGGCCTGTGGGCCGCAGCCTCCCCCTCGCTCGCGCACCTCGTCGCCGGCCACGAGGGGGCGGATTCGTGGGCGACCGACGCGCACAAGTGGCTCAACGTGCCCTACGACTGCGGGATCGCGCTCTGCGCGCACCCGGACGACCACGAGGCGGCGATGGAGTACGCGGCGCCGTACCTCCACGTGGCCGAGCAGGACGCGATCCGCGACCCGATGGGATACAGCCCCGAGTTCTCGCGCCGCGCACGGGCGGTACCCGTGTGGGCGGCGATCCGCGAGCTCGGGCGCTCGGGGATCGCCGACCTCGTCGAGCGAACCTGTGCGCATGCGCGGCGGTTCGCCGACCGGGTGTCGGCGCTTCCCGGGTGCGAGGTGCTGAACGAGGTCGTGCTGAACCAGGTGCTGTTCCAGTTCGCCGACGACGAGACGACCCGGGGTGTCCTCGCCGACGTGCAGGCGAGCGGCGAGGCGTGGATGAGCGGCACGGTCTGGGAAGGCGGGGCGGCGATCAGGCTCTCCGTCTCGAACTGGCGGACGAGCGACGCGGACATCGACCGGACCGTTGCGGCGTTCGAGCGGGCACTGCAGCGGCGCGGCTGAAGCCGAAGCCCCGCCGCAAGAAGCTCAGTCCTCGGTGGGAGTCCCGGCGGCGCGGTCGGCGATCTCGCTCACGACCGCGGGGTCCGCGAGCGTCGTCGTGTCGCCCAGCGGGCGGTGCTCGGCGACGTCGCGGAGCAGGCGGCGCATGATCTTCCCCGAGCGCGTCTTCGGGAGCTCGGGCGTGAAGACGATGTTCGCCGGCTTCGCGATCGGGCCGATCTTGTGCGAGACGTGCTCGCGGAGCACCTCGAGCATCTCGAGCGAGCCCTCCTCGCCCCCCTTCAGCGTCACATAGGCGACGATCGCCTGGCCGGTCGTCGCGTCCGAGCGTCCGCAGACGGCCGCCTCGGCGACCTTCGGATGGTCGACGAGCGCCGACTCGACCTCGATCGTCGAGATCCGGTGACCCGAGACGTTCATCACGTCGTCCACGCGCCCGAGCAGCCAGAAGTCCCCGTCGGGGTCGATCCGGGCGCCGTCGCCTGCGAAGTAGAAGCCCGGAAAGCGCTCCCAGTACGTGGCGCGGAACCGTCCGTCGTCGCCGAAGATTCCCCGCGTCATCGCGGGCCAGGGCCGCTCCAGCACGAGGTAGCCGCCTCCCTGATCGACCCGCTCGCCCTGCTCGTTGAGGACGCCGGCGACGACGCCGGGGAACGGCTTCGTCGCCGAGCCGGGCTTCGTCGTCGTGATTCCGGGGAGCGGCGTGATGAGGATCATCCCCGTCTCGGTCTGCCACCACGTGTCGACGACGGGGCAGCGGCCGCCGCCGACGTGCTCGGAGTACCAGATCCACGCCTCGGGGTTGATCGGCTCGCCCACCGAGCCGAGGAGCCGGAGCGAGGAGAGGTCGTGCTTCGCAGCGTGCTCGGGCCCCCACTTCATGTGCGCGCGGATGGCCGTCGGGGCCGTGTAGAGGATCGTGACGCCGTAGCGCTCGACGATCGACCACCAGCGGGCGTGGTCGGGGAAGTCGGGCGTGCCCTCGTACAGCACGGACGTCGTGGCGTTGCAGAGCGGCCCGTAGACGATGTAGCTGTGGCCGGTGATCCAGCCAATGTCGGCGGCGCACCAGTAGACGTCCGTCTCCGGCTTGAGGTCGAAGATGTAGTGGTGCGTCGCGGCGACGCCGACGAGGTACCCGGCGGTCGTGTGCACGATCCCTTTCGGCTTCGCCGTGGTGCCGGACGTGTACATGAGGAAGAGCAGGTCCTCGCTGTCCATCGGCTCGCACGGGCACGACGCCGCGTCGTCCGAGACGTCGAGCTCGTGGAGCCAGCGGTCGCGGCCCGCCGTCATCGGAACGTCGTTGCCGGTACGACGGACGACCAGGCACGAGTGGACGCCGGGCGCGGCCTCCATCGCCTCGTCCGCCGTCTCCTTGAGCGGCACCACCTTGCCGCGCCGCCACGCCTCGTCCTGGGTCACGAGCACCTCGCAGCCCATGTCGACCATGCGGCCCGACAGCGAGTCGGCCGAGAAGCCGCCGAAGACGACGGTGTGCGGCGCGCCGAGGCGTGTACAGGCGAGCATCGCGACGGCGAGCTCGGGGATCATCCCCATGTAGATGCCGACCGGCGTGCCCTTGCGGACGCCGAGCTCCTTCAGGGCGTTCGCCATGCGGACGACGTCGAGCTGTAGCTCTGCGTACGTGATCGTGCGCGTATCGCCGGGCTCGCCCTCCCAGTGGTATGCGACGCGGTCGCCAAGCCCCGCCTCGACGTGGCGGTCGACGCAGTTGTAGGCGACGTTGAGCGTGCCCCCGAGGTACCACTTCGCGTACGGAAGCTCCCATTCGGAGAGCGTCGTGAACGGCTCGAACCACGACACCCGCTCGCCCCCCTCCGCCTCCCAGAACGCGTCGGGGTCGCGGTCGTAGATGTCGGGCTTCGCGTTCGCCTGGGCGGCGAACGCGGGGTCGGGCGGGAAGCGGCGGTCCTCGGCGAGCAGCGTCGAGATCGCGTGGTCGCTCATCGCGCCGTTTCTACCACGGCCGCCGCGGGGTCGAGCCCGTACGGGAAATCGGTGATCGTCTCGCAGCCGTCGTCCGTGACGACGATCGTGTCCTCGAGCCGGACGCCGCCGAAGCCATGGCGGTAGAGCCCCGGCTCGAGCGTGATCACGTCGCCTGCGACGAGCTCGTGGCCGGCCTTCGAGAGCACCGGCGCCTCGTGAACGTCGAGGCCGACGCCGTGGCCGAGCCCGTGGTTGAACCCCTCGCGCAGGACGGTGCCCTCCGGCTTCGACTGCCCGGTGGGATGGCCGAGCTCCTCGTAGAAGCTGCAGACCGCACGCCAGAGCGCGGCACCGTCTGCTCCCGGCCGGACGAGGCCGCGGCAGAGCTCGAGCGCCGCCTGCGTCTGGGCGTGCCACGTCGCGATCTCCGAGTCGGGCGTCCCCACCGTGAACGTGCGCGTCATGTCGGCGAAGCAGCCGCTCTCGAGGTCCTGGGGGAACAGGTCGCAGACGATCACGTCGTCGTTGGCGATCGGGCCCGATCCGACGGCGTGGCCGTCGGCCGACTGCGTGCCCGCGGCCGCAATCAGGTCGTCACCGCGGCAACCGGCGGCGCCGAAGACCGCGATGGCCGCCTCCCGCAGCGCCTCGCAGGTGAGCGGCCTGCCGTCCAGCACCCGCCCGCCGTCGCCGGGCTCCGAGCGGGCGAGCAGCGCCGCGATCGCGGCCGTTCCCGCCTCGGCGGCACGGGACGCGCGGTGGATGCCCTCGAGCTCGAGCGGGGTCTTCCGCCGCCGGCGGTCGTCGAACAGCCGCTGGTCGACGACGAGCTCGGCTCCCGCCGCGCGGAGCGCATCGGCGAACCGGAGCGGGAACTCGCCCGGTACGCGGGCGCTCCGGAGGCCGAGCGACTGGACCTGCCGGACGATGTTCGCCTCGCCGATCGCGTAGAAGTCGACGCCCTCGCGGAGGAGGTCGTCGATCGGGAAGGTCTCGGAGTGGACGATCTCGATCGACGGGTCGACGGCCGCGATGCGATCGCCCTCGATGCTCCAGACGATCGAGACTCGCCGGTCGCCGACCTCGGCGTAGAGGAACGTGTCGCCGATGTCGACCGGAATCTCGTGACGCAGCTCGGCGCTGCGGTGCGTGTCCCCCACGATGAGGATGTCCGTCACGCGGACGAGCCTAGACGAACGATCATGCGGCGCGGCGCGCCCGATCGGCGTGGGTAGGGTTGACGCCGATGGCCGCGGCGCTCGACGAGCTCAGGATCCGTCTCGCCGAGGTCTCCGACCTGAGCCGGGCGGCGGGGGTGCTCGGCTGGGACCAGCGCGTGACGATGCCGCCGCGCGGCACCGAGTCGCGCGCCGAGCAGCTCTCGACGCTCGGGCGGATCGCGCACGAGCGCTTCACCGACAGCGAGATCGGGCGGCTGCTCGACGCGGCGGAGCCGCACGTCGAGTCGCTCCCGTACGACTCCGACGACCGAAGCCTCGTCCGCGTCACGCGCCGCGACTGGGAGAAGGCCCGGCGGGTGCCGTCGGAGCTCCGCGCCGAGATGACGCTGCAGGCGGCGCGCGGTCACCACGCGTGGGTGGAGGCGCGCAGGACGAGCGACTTCGCGTCTTTCCTGCCGTACCTGCGCACGAACGTCGAGCTGAAGCGGCGCTACGTCGACTGCTTCGAGTGGTCCGACAGCCCCTACACCCCGCTACTCGACGACTACGAGCCCGGGATGGTGACGAGCGAGGTGAGCGACGTCTTCGCGACGCTCCGGCCCGCGCTCACCGAGCTCGTCGCGGCCGCGCCGGAGGTCGACGCGTCCTTCCTCCACGGGGACTTCGCCCCCGACGCGCAGCGCGCGTTCGCGGAGCGGATCCTCGCCACGATGGGCTTCGAGGACGGCTCCTGGCGGCTCGATCCGACCGCGCATCCCTTCTGCACGTCGTTCTCGAACCGCGACGTCCGTCTCACGACGCGCTACCAGCCGGACGACCTCGAGTCGATCTGGTCGACGCTCCACGAGGCGGGCCACGGCCTCTACGCGCACGGGATCGCCGACTCGCTGCTCCGCTCGCCGCTCGGCGGGGCGCCGTCGCTCGGGGTCAACGAGTCGCAGAGCCGGACGTGGGAGAACCTCGTCGGCCGCAGCCGGAGCTTCTGGGAGCACTGGTACGAGCCGTTCCAGAAGGCCTTTCCGGGCCTGCGGGACGTCGACCTCGATCGGTTCGTCCGCGCGATCAACCGAGCGGAGCCGGGACTCATCCGCGTCGACGCCGACGAGACCACCTACAGCCTCCACATCATCCTGCGCTTCGAGCTCGAGCAGGAGATCGTCGAGGGCACCGTCGCACTCGAGGACCTGCCCGAGGTGTGGAACGCCCGGATGCAGGAGTTCCTCGGGGTCGACGTCCCGGACGACGGGCACGGCGTGCTCCAGGACGTCCACTGGTCCGGCGGCGGCATCGGCTACTTCCCGACCTACGCGCTCGGGAACGTGATCTCGCTGCAGGTCTGGGAGGTCGTGCAGCGTGCGCTGCCCGATCTCGACGCCCAGCTCGCGGCAGGCGAGCTGCTGCCGCTCTCCGACTGGCTGCGCGACAACCTCTACTCGCTCGGGCGCAAGCTGACGCCGAAGGAGACGATCGAGCGGCTCACCGGCTCACCGGCCATCGATCCGGCGCCGTACCTCGCGTACCTCGGCGACAAGGTCGCCTCGCTCGCGGCGTGACGCCGTGACCCTCGGCGAGCGCGAGCAGGAGGCGATCCGCGAGGCGTTCGCCGGCCTCGGCCGCGACGTCGAGGTCTCGCTCGAGCTCGGCCCGTCGGCGACGCCCGTGACGCTGCTCGCGGCGGGCGGGCGCGAGATCGACTCGAACGCGATGACCCGCGACCTCGTCGAGGGCGTGTGCGCGCTCTCCGACCGCGTGACGCTGGCCATCACGGAGCACGACCACCCCGGCCCTTGGCCGCGGACGACGATCGGGGACGGGCTCGAGTACCTGGGCATCCCCGCCGGCTACGAGCTGACGACGCTCGTCCATGCGATCGTCGAGGCAGGTCGGGTCGAGCCGTCGCTCTCCGCGGCCTCGCTCGAGCGGCTCGACGCGCTCGACCGAGACGTCGCGATCGACGTCTTCGTCACGCCCACCTGACCGCACTGCCCGCCGGCCGTGCTGCTGGCGTATCGACTCGCACTCGCGTCGCCGCGCGTCACGGCCCGCGGGATCGAGGCGTCGGAGTTCGCGGTCGACGCGGACCGCCACGGGGTCCACGCCGTCCCCGCGATCGTCGTCGACGACCGTTACGCGTGGGCGGGCGCGGTGCCGGAGGCCGCGTTCGTCGAGCGCGTCCTCGCCGCCGCGTCGGCCTGACCGTCCCTACACTCAACGGAGTGGAGGCGATCGACCGGGCGAACGGGCTGCTCGACCAGTACGCGAGGCTCGCCCTCGCCGAGCTACCGCAGGAGGCCCGGGTCTTCGACGCCCACACGCACCTCGGCGAGGACATCGACGGCATGGTCGGCGACCGCGACGAGCTGCTCGCGATCCAGCGCGCGTACTCGATCGACCGCTCGTTCGTCTTCTGCCTCGACGAGCCCGACCGGAGGCCGGCCTTCGCCGCGGCCAACGACCGGACGCTGGCACACGCGGCGGCGGCGACCGCGGAGCTCCTGCCGTTCGTGCGGCTCGATCTCGACGAGAGCCCCGTCGAGGAGGCGACGCGGTGCATCGACCTCGGCGCCCGCGGCATCAAGCTCCACCCGCGCGCCCAGCGGTTCCTCCCCGACGACCCACGCCTCGAGCCCGTGTTCGCGCTCGCAGCGGAGCGGCGCATCCCGATCCTGATCCACGGTGGCCGCGGACTCCCGCCGATCGCGGACTCGCTCGCACGCCTCCTCGACCGTCATGCGCCTCCCGCGCTGATCGTCGCGCACGCGGGGATCGTCGACCTCGCTGCGATGGCCGAGAACTTCGCCGGGCGGCCGGGCGTGTTCTTCGACACGTCGGTGTGGAGCCCGCTCGACCTGCTCGACCTCTACCGGCTCGTGCCGCCCGAGCAGGTGGTCTACGCCTCCGACTACCCCTACGGCCGCCAGCCGAACTCGCTGCTCATGGCCGTCCGTACCGCGCGCGCGTGCGGGCTCGACGACCGGCAGCTGCGGGCCGTCCTCCATGACACGGGCACGCGCATCGCAGACGGCCTCGACCCGGTCGCGCCGGGCAGCCCGCAGGGCCCGTCCGAGCTCTCGCATCCGGTCACCTTCCTGCGGATCCACCAGTACCTGACGATGGCGTCGGCGATGCTCTGGCTCCGCCACACGACGGACACCTACGGCGTCGTGGGACTCGCGATCAACGCCTGCGACGAGCGCTCGAACGGCCACCGCGCGGAGACGGAGCAGATCCGCGAGCTGCTCGTCGCGACGCGCGACCTCTGGGACCTCGCGGCGCGGACGGAGGACGAGCTCGATCGCCGCCGCGCTCAGCGCGGAGCGTTCCGCCTCGTGCACCTGGCGAGCGTGCTCTCGGTCACGACCCCGGGCTGACGGCGGCCAGCGCCCGCTCGGCGAGTGTCATGAGCGCGCGGCGCTTCCAGGCCGACTGCGGATTGCCGGGCAGCCCGGCGAGCGGATCCGACCGGTCGAGCGCGCGCGGGACGTTCGCCACGCCCGCGGCCACCAGCGCGACCTCGTCTCCTCGCCGTGCGGCCGCGACGGAGACGAGCGGGAACGAGAAGGCGGCCCGCTCGCCGAGCCGTCGGTACGCCGACGCGTCGGGCGGGGCCGGCAGGCGCGTGGCCACGACCAGCTCGTCCGGCTCGAGCGTCAGCAGCGAGCGGTTCTCCGCGGTGGGCGGCCGGTAGAGGTCGAGCAGTGCAAGCTCCCGGGCGCCACCCGACGAGCGAACCTCGACCGTCGCCCCGAAGGCCGCCAGCGCCGGCGCGAGGTCGGACGGGTGCGCCGAGATGCAGTCGCCCGGCTCGAGCCCGTGCTTGCGGTGGTCGCCGATCTGCGCGTAGCACGTGTCGCCGCCGCCGAGCCAGCAGTGCCACTCCGCGCCCCGGTAGTACCAGCAGCGCGTGTGCTGGCAGAGGTTGCCGCCCACGGTGCCGACATTGCGGAGCAGCGGCGACGCGGCGAGCGAGGCCGCTTCGACCACTGCCGCATACGGCTCGAGCAGCGGCGACTCCCCGAGCTCCGCGAGCGTCACCGCCGCACCGATGCGAACGCCGTCGCCCTCCGGCTCGACGGTCGCGAGGCCCGCGTCGCGGAGGTCGACGAGCGTCGTCGGCGCGCGGATGCCGCGATCGACCTGTCCGGCGAGATCCGTGCCGCCGCCGAGCGGGGCCGACCCGTCGGCCGCCAGCAGCTCGAGCGCCTCGTCGAGCGAAGCCGGCCGCGCGTACGCGCTCACGCGAGCGCCTCGAGGACGCGGGCGGGCGTCAGCGGGAGCGCGGCGACCCGGCGTCCCGTCGCGTGTGCGAAGGCGTTCGCGATCGCCGCGGCGGTCGGAACGATCGGCGGCTCGCCGAGGCCCTTCGCGCCGAGGTTCGGCAGGTTCGGGTCGGCGACGTTCGGGAAGTCGACGAGGATCTCGGGCACGTCGGCGATCGTCGGCACCTTGTAGTCGTCGAGGTGCCCGTTGACCGGCATTCCTGTCGTCGGATCGACGACGAGCTCCTCGGAGAGCGCATAGCCGATGCCCTGGATCACGCCGCCCTCCGCCTGACTCGACGCGGCGAGCGGGTTGACGATGCGGCCGACGTCGTGGACGGCGACGACGCGCTCGACGGTCACGACGCCCGTGCCCGGGTCGACGGCGACCTGCGCGATCTGACAGCCGAACGTATTGACGCGGAACCCGTCCGGGTTCGGGCCGCGGGCGCCGGTGCCGTCGATCGTCGCGTTGCCGAGCTTCCCCGTCACCTCGACCACGTCGACGTCGAGCGCGCCGTCGCTCGAGCGGATCCTGCCGTCGGCGATAGTCAGGTCGGCCGCGGCGATCTCGAGCACGTCGGCGGCGAGGCCGAGGAGGATCCGGCGCACCTTCCCCGCCGCGCTCCGCACGGCCGGCATCACCGCGGGCGTCGTCATCGAGCCTCCCGCGACGGGGCCGTAGAGGTTCGGCGCGGTGTCGCCGCCCCGGGCGACGACGTGCTCGAGCGGCAGCCCGAGCTCCTCAGCCGCGACCATCCGCGCCGAGGTCAGCGTCCCGGTGCCGATGTCCTGGATGCCGGTCGTCACGAGGGCATGCGCATTCGAGTCGAGGCGCACGGTGGCGTGCGCCGGCGGGCCGCCGCCGCCCCACCAGATCTGGGAGGCGCAGCCCATGCCGCGCAGGAGCCCGTCCGGCTGCGGCTCCCGGAGGGCCTCACGACTGTCCCAGCCCGCGAGCTCTGCGGCCCGGTCGTAGCAGGCGAGCAGCCGCTTGCTCGAGTACGGGAGGCCGGATCCCTGGTCGTGGTCGACGTGGTTCACGCGGCGAAGCTCCAGCGGGTCCATCCCGAGCGCATTCGCGAGCTCGTCGATCGCCTGCTCGAGCACGGTCACGCCCTCGACGACGCCGGGGGCGCGGAAGGCGTTCTGGGCGCGGAGGCTCGTTCGGACGGGGAAGACCATCGCGCGGACGTTCGGGCACGCGTAGATGGAGAGGGCCGGCTCCGCAACCGGGAAGATCCAGCCACCGACGCCCATCGCGACGACCGCGGCGAGCTCGATCCCCGTGAGCGTCCCGTCCCGCCGCGCGCCGAGCGTCACCGTCTGCCTCGTCCAGGCGCGCCTCCCACCGACGACCTGCTCCTCGTGGCGCCCGAGCGCGAGGCGCACGGGACGGCCCGTCGCGCGGGCGAGCTCGGCCGCGAGGAGCGCCTCGACGCCGGCTCCCTGCTTCGCGCCGAAGCCGCCGCCGATGAACTCGGAGATCACGCGCACCTGCTCCGGTGGCAGGCCGAACCGTCTGCAGAGCTCCTGCCGGGCGTCGAACATGCCCTGCGTCGACACCCACGCGGTGAGCGACTCACCGTCCCAGCGCGCCACCGCGGCGTGCGGCTCGAGCGGGCTCTGCACGTGGGCCGGCGTCTCGCAGGTCAGCTCGACGCGCGCGTCGGCCGCCGCGAGCCCGGCGTCGGGGTCGCCCCGCACGGTCTCGCGCGGCTCCTCGGTGAAACGCTGCTCCTCGAGCCCGGCCTCGACGTCGAGTGGAGCCAGCGTCTCGTACGCGGGCGCCAGCGTGGCCAGCCCGGCGACGGCCGCCTCCGGCGTATCGGCGGCCACGGCTGCGATCGGCGCCCCCGCCCAGCCCGGCTCCTCCGTGAGCACGGGATCGCCGCCCATCACGGTCGGATCGCCCGGGCCGACCACGGCCCGCACGCCGGGCGTCGCCCGTGCCGACTCGAGGTCGAGCGCGGTCACGCGGGCGCGCGCGACCGGCGCGCGGAGAACCAGCGCGTGGAGCATCCCCGGCAGGGTGACGTCGACGGTGAAGCGCGCCGCGCCGCTCGCCCGGACGGGGCCGTCCAGGCGGGTCGCCGGTTTCCCCACGACGTCGAGCTCGACGTCCTCGGGCCACGTCTGGACCTCGTCGTCCTCGTCGACGAGGACCCAGACGTCCTCGAAGCGGCCCTCCATCTCCCGCTGTGACTTGACGAGCCTCGGCTTCATGCGACGTCCTGGCCCGACGCGCGAAGGATCGCCCGCTCGATCTTCGGGTAGGCGCCGCAGCGGCAGACGTTCCCCGCCATCGCCGTGCGGATCCGGTTGCGATCCGGCCGTTCGACCGCTGCGAGCAGCGCCGACGCCGACACGATCTGTCCCGGCGTGCAGAAGCCGCACTGCAGCGCGTCCTCTGCGACGAACGCCTCCTGGAGGGCGGCGGCGGTCTCGCCGAGGCCCTCGATCGTCGTCACCTCGCGGCCCTCGGCCGCCGCGACCGGCAGGAGGCAGGAGACGATCGCGCGGCCGTCGAGGAGAACCGCGCAGGCGCCGCAGGCCCCCTCGCCGCAGCCGTGCTTGGCCCCGGTCAGCGCGAGGTCCTCCCGCAGCACGGCGAGGAGCCGCCGGGTCGGCGCGACGTCGACGACGTGCTCCTCGCCGTTGACCCTGAGCGCGACCGGCATCCCGCAAGCAGTACAGGCGCCGCGAAGGGCTCGTCAACTACCCTCGGTTGCGTGCCGCGGGCCGCCGTCCCCTTCCTCCTCGCGCTCGCGCTCCTCGCGGCGGGCTGCGGCGGCTCCGACTCCGAGACCGACACGGCCGCGTCGGGGTCGAGGACGGAGACGGGTAGCGCGCCCGCGCAGTGCGCGGAGGTCGACGCGCCAGCGCCGCGCGAGGACGGCGGCGCCGCGAAGCCGACGGAGCGGCTCGACCCCGAGAAGACCTGGACGCTGAACTTCGACACGTCGTGCGGGACCTTCGTCGTCAAACTCGACGTCGCCGGGGCGCCCGCGACGGCAGCGTCGCTCGTCTCGCTGGCGCGCTCCGGCTTCTTCGACGACACCGTGTTCCACCGGATCGTCCCTGGTTTCGTGATCCAGGGCGGCGATCCGACGCAGAGCGGGTCCGGCGGCCCCGGCTACTCGACGGTCGACCGACCGCCATCCGACGCGAGCTACGTGAAGGGCGTCGTCGCCATGGCAAAGACGCAGGCCGAGCCGGCGGGCACGGCGGGGAGCCAGTTCTTCGTCGTCACAGGCGACGACATCGGGCTGCCGCCGGACTACGCAATCGCCGGGACGGTGACAAAGGGCCTCGACGTCGTCGAGCTGATCGACACGCTCGGCGACCCTGCGACCGAGCAGCCGCTGCGGCCTGTCGTCGTACGCTCGGTCACCGCCGCGTCGGCGCCGTGAGCCGCATCGCAGCCGTGGTGCTCGCCGCGGGGGCCGCGACCCGCTTCGGTGCCCCGAAGCAGCGGGAGCTCCTGCCCCGCGTGCTCGAGCGGCTCGCAGCGAGCCCGGTCGACGAGATCGTGGTCGTCGAGGGCGCGTACGACCTCTCGGTCGACTCGACACGCGCAAGCGCCCGCGTCGTGCGCTGCCCGGACTGGGAGCTCGGCGGCGGCGCATCGCTCCGCTGCGGCCTCGCGGCGCTCGAGGACGACGTCGTAGCGGCGGTCGTGATCCTCGCCGACGGGCCGCTGCTCGCCCCCGAGGCGGTCGCGCGCGTGATCGCGAGCTGGCGGACGGACGGCGGGGACGTCGTCGCCGCGTCCTACGGCGGCGGCCGCGGCCATCCGCTCCTCGCCGCACGGCGCGCCTGGTCGGACGTGCCCGACGCGGGCCTCCGCGCCGTCGAGCCGCGCCTCGTGCCGTGCGACGACCTCGGCCCGCCGGGCGACGTCGACACGCCGGAGGATCTCGCCGCGCTCGACGGCTAGCCCCTCGGCGCATACTGCGGCCGTGGCTCGCGGTCTCCTTCTCGCGGCGCCGTTCGTCTCGGCGCTCGCGCTCGCCGGCGGGACGAGCGGGCGGCCCGATGCGGCGCCATCTCCGGCGACACTTCTGGCTCGCCACGTCCCGATCCTCGTCCTGCATCCGGCCGAGCAGGTGCGCCCGACGTCCGTGGACGGGTTCCTGGCCGACTCCGATCTGCAGCGCCGTACGGCCTCGGGCTGGGAGCGCGCCGACGGCCCGCTGCCGGCCGGCGGCGCCGACCAGCGGCTCGACCAGCGTGCCTGCCGCGCGATCGACGGACCGGCCGCGACATCCTGCTACGTCGCGAACGAGGCGGCGCACCGGGCCGGCCCGGTCGTCTACGGCGCCGCGTTGCGCCGCGGCGGCCGCATCGAGCTCCAGTACTGGGTCTGGTACCCGTGGGACGCGTACAGCCCGACGGTGCCGCCGGGCGAGCTCTGGCAGGTGCACGAGGGCGACTGGGAATCCGTCGCCGTGATCGTCGACCTGCTGGGTCGGCCGCTCGCGGTCGGCTACTCGCAGCATGGCAAGGGCGTCCGGCGTGACTGGGCGACCGCGCCGAAACGCACGACGCATCCGCTCGCTTACGTCGCGCTCGGCTCGCATGCGAACTACCCCACGGCCGGGACGCAACGGCTCGACCCACGGGTCGTCGACCCGCTGTTCGTCTCGGTGATCCGCCAGAACGGCCAGGCGCCGGTCGACCACACCGGGCGCGGCCGCGTCGTGCACCCGAGTCTCGTCCGCGTCACGGCGACGAGCCCGTCGTGGATGGCGTTCGCAGGCGGCTTCGGGGAGGAGAGCTACCTCCACGTGTCGGGAGGGCAGCCGCAGCCCTACTCCGGCACGGGACCGAAGGGGCCAGCCTTCCACGCGCAGTGGCGCCGGCCGGTCGCCGAGGTCATGAGCTGGCCGCGCGGCTGAGCGCGGGTGGCTTCAGACGGTCGAAGTGCCGGGCCCGGTCGTGCGCAGCTGGGCGAGCTTCTCGAGCAGGCCCGGTGGCATCCGCTCCGCCGCCGTCGTCCTGACGTACGTCCGGAGCGACTCCTCGAACCGATACCGGCGCCGGCAGTAGTCGCACCCGTCGAGGTGCAGCTCCGCCTGCGCCACCTCGTCGTCGGAGAGCTCGCGGTCGAGGTAGCCCTGCAGGAGCTGTTCGCACTTGCCGCAATCGTCCATGCTCATGTGATCGCCTCCTCGGCGAGCTTCGCCTTCAGGAGGCGGCGGCCACGGTGGAGCCGCGACATCACGGTCCCGATCGGGATGTCCAAGATCTGTGCCGCGTCGGCGTAGCTGAAGTCGCCGATGTCGACGAGCACCACCACGTCACGGAAGTCGTCCGGGAGCGAGGAGAGCGCGGTCACGATCGAGTCCTGGGAGAGCCGCTCGACGACGCGGTCCTGGTCGAGCGCCTGCTCGCCGCCGGACTCGGCGACCCTGTTGGCGAGGTAGTAGTCGTGCTCCTCGAGCGGGAGCTCGTCCGGCCGGCGCTGGAGCCGGCGGCCGCGGTCGACGTTGAGGTTCGTGAGGATGCGCAGGAGCCAGGCACGAAGGTTCGTGCCCGGGGTGTAGGACTGCCAGCTTCTGAACGCTCTCGCATAGGTGTCCTGGACCAGATCTTCCGCTTCTTCTCGGCTGGAGACGAACCGTCGGGCGACCCGGTAGACCTGGTCGGCGAGCGCGAGAGCCTCTTCCTCGAAGCGGACCCGGTCGCGTGCTTCCGTCGCGATCCGGCGTACCTCGTCCGGCTCGGCCGTGTCCGGCTCGCCCACGCGGACTACCGTATCAACGTCGTTCCTGGATGGTGAACGGCCGGTGGTGCGCGGCTATTCCCGCCGGGTCTCAGACGGACGGGCGCTCGTGAAACCCCGCGCCCGCAAGCGCCTGCGTGAGGGCGGCGCGCGAGGTGATCTCGTCGTCCCAGCTCAGGGTCACCTCGCCCATCAGGTTCGCGTGCGCGCCGTCCAAGCCGGGCTGTCCCTCGAGCGCCGTCGCGAGCCGCATCACGCAGCGCTCGCAGCGGATCCCGCTGACCTGGAGGGTGTCGGTGGCGGTCGCCATCGGCGTCGAGTCTAGATCGCGGCGGTCGTCGTGCGACGCAGCGCCACCTCTGCCCCGGCGAGCGCGACCAGCAACGGATCGTGCGTCGCGCAGATCACCGTCGTCCCGTGCTCGCGCGCGAGATCCGCCAGGAGACCGCCGATCGCGAGCGTCGTCGCGCTGTCCAGTCGCGCCGTCGGCTCGTCGGCCACGAGCACCCCGGGGCCGCTCGCGATCGACCGCGCCAGCGCGACGCGCTCGCGCTCTCCGGCGGACAGCCGGTCGACCCGGCGGACGGCGTGGTCGGCGAGCCCGACGATGGCGAGCGCGTCCATCGCCCGCTCGTGGGCCTCGACGCCGTCGACGCCACGCAGCCCGAGCACGAGCTCGACGTTCTCCCGTGCGCTCAGCATCCCGGAGAGGCCCGGCGTCTGCCCGACGACCCCGAGGTGCTCTCGCCGGAACACGGCACGGGCGTCGCGGTCGAGCTCGGAGAGGACGACGCCGTCGACCACGACCTCACCCTCGTCCGGCGTGTCGAGACCGGCGAGCAGCGCGAGGAGTGTCGACTTCCCCGAGCCCGAAGGGCCTGTCACGACCGTGAGCGTCCCGGGCTCGAAGGTCGCGTCGACCCGCTCGAGTGCTGTCTCGAGGCCGAAGCGGCGTGAGACGCCCCGGGCCTCGACGCGCGCTCCGGGCGCCGTGACCGGCGCGTCCGCGCGCCCCGCGGCGGCGGGGGCCGCGCCGACGGGGCGTAGCTCGACGACTCCAGGCCCGAGGCGGACGACGGCGCGCTCGCCGATCCCCGCCGCGCGCAGTGTCTGCTCCGGGACGTGCAACCAGCCGCCGCGTCCGATCACGATGGTGTCCCCGTCGCGACGGCGCTCCTCGCCGATCCTCCCGTCGCGCACGTGCACGACGCGGTCGGCGATCGTCGACGTCGTCGGGTCGTGGCTCACGACGAGCGCGGCCGCCCCCTCGTCCCGGGCGAGCTCACCGAGAAGGTCGAGCACCCCGCGCGCCGACGCCTCGTCGAGCTCGCCCGTCGGCTCGTCCGCGACGAGGAGCGCCGGCGAGTGGGACACGGCGGCGCACAGCGCGATCCGCTGCTGCTCGCCGCCCGAGAGCTCGCCTGGGTGGGCACCGGCCCGATCGAGAAGGTCGACGCGCTCGAGCAACTCCTCCGCACGATGCTCGCGCTCCCGGCGCTCGACGCCACGCAGCCCGAGCGGCAGGGCGACCAGCTCGAGCGCCGTCAGGTCGTCCGACAGCGCGCGCCAGTAGTGCTGGTCGGCATAGCCGACGACGCGACCGCGGTGTCGCGAGACGGCCGAGGCCGACGCGGCGCCCAGGTCGAGTCCGTCGACCAGGGCGAGGCCGGCGGATGGACGCTCGAGGCCGGCGACGACGCGCACCAGCGTCGACTTCCCTGCGCCGCTCGGGCCGAGCACGACACAGATCTCGCCCGGGTCGACCGCGAGCGTCAGCCCGCGCAGCGCAGCCACACCGCCGTCGTCCGACGCGTGGACGACGAAGACGTCTCGGAGGTCGACGAGCGGCGTCACGCCTCGCCTCCGACGCGGCCGGGGCCCCGTGGGTCGGCGAAGGCACGCCGGGTCGTCAGCAGGACCAGACCGACCGCTGCCAGCGCGAACAGCGTCGCGGCGAGCGCGACCGTCCACGGGTCGATCGTCGTCGCGAGCGGCGGCTCGGGCACGTCGGCCCGTGCGGTGACCGAGACGACGCGTGTGACGAGGAACGCGAGCGCGACCCCTGCGAGGACGCCGGCCGCTACTCCTACGAGCCCTACCAGCGCCGCCCGCGCCGCGACGACGCGGCGCAGCAGGCCGGGGGTCGCGCCCTGGGCCTCCAGATCCGTCAGCTCGCCGCGGTCGTCGCGCAGGTCGGCGCGGATCGCGAGAACGAGGCCCGCCGCCGCGAGCACGAGGGCCGCGAGCGCCGCTGCCGCGAGCGCGAGGAGCGTCCCGTGCCCGAGCGGATCCTGTCGTGCTTCGCGCTGGAGCGCCGCACGGGAGATCGCCGCGAGTGCCGCGAACGGCGGCCGCGAGAGGGTCGCCGCGACGTCGGCCTGCCGGCCGGGTGCGGCCTCGAGCCAGAGCTCCGAGACGTCGGCCCCTCCGGGTGACGCCGCGTCGATCGCCGTCGACAGCGCGCCGAGGTCGGCGAGGACGGCCGTTCCCGTCGTGCCGGGGATCCGGTCGACGACGGCGGCCACGCGAACGGGGACCTGCTCGCCGCCGATCCGGAGCGCCAGCCTGCCGCCGATACCGCCGGCGAGGTCGGAGAGCGCGGGCGTGACCGCGACCGCCGGCGGGGCGTCGTCGGTCGGCTGGCGGGCGCGGAGCCGGGCCGTTCGCTGCGGCGTGACCGCGTAGTCGAAGGCGAGTGCGCCGTGCCGGGAGCCGCGGTCGATCGCAACGCCGTTCTCCCCGATCCATCCTGCGAGTGACCCGCCGAGCAGCCTGACGGTCGTCGTCCCCTGGAGCGCGACGCCGGCGTCGGAGCCCCGCTCGATGATCCGCGGCGGGACGAGGCTGAGCGCGACGAGCCTGCCGCCCCTCGCCGTCGGGGGAAGCGGCGCCCGAAGGACGCTCGCGCGGTGGGCGTCGGCGGCGCCGAGCTCCACCACGCGGAACGAGCCGTCCCGCTCCTCGACCGTCGCGCGGTAGGAGAGCAGGCTCGGGCCGACGGCGAGCCGGAGCGCCTCGCCGGGGAGCGCGACTCCGCGGAAGCGCGTCGAGCCGCGCGGCGCGACGGCGGCGGCCAGCTCGCTCTTGGTCGTCCCCCAGTCGTCGCGCCAGAGCGGCATCGCGCGGAGGGCCGCTCCGGGGACGCCGAGTACGGTGACGCCCGAGACGGACGAGGAGGGTCCAGCGCTGGCGGCACTGCGAAGCACGGGGTAGGCGGCCTCGACGCCAGGGATCGAGGCATAACGAGAGAGCGGTGCCGCGCGGAGCACCGGGACGAGCGTGCGGAGGTCCTCGAGGACCACGACGTCGGCCGGCACGGCGTAGGCCGCCTGGTCGCGCTCGCCCGTGGCGAGGGTCGAGCGGTACGCCTCGGCGAGCAGCGCGAGGCCGACGGCGAGGGCGAGGAACGCCGCCGCGATGCCGGCCGCCCCGGGAGAGCGGGCGACGGAGACGCCGGCGAGCCGCACGTCCTCGGAGCCGCGCCGCCCGGCCAGCCGGCCGACGGCCGGCAGCAGGCGGGACGCCCCGACCGCCGCCGCGAAGGCGAGCAGGCCCGGCAGGAGGAGGACGACCACGGGCGCGACCCCACCCGCTGCCAGCTCGCCCCCGTCGACCGAGCCACTCGCAAGGATCGCCAGCGCCGCAACGAGTGCCGCGACGGCCGCGAGGTCGAGCGGCCCGACCCGCCCGCGGCGGCCAGCCTCGAGCGAGACCGTCACCGCGATCACGAGGGCGGCCACCACCCCGACGCCGATGCCGAGCAGGACCCCGGTCGGCGAGAGCACGCTCTCGCGCACCACGCCTCCGACCGGCGCATCGGCCGCGGCCGCGGCGATCGCGCCCCCGACCGAGCCGACCACCCAGCCCACGACGGCGCCGCCGAACCCGACCGCCGTGCTCTCCGTCCCGGTCAGAAGCGCCCGCTGCCAGCGCTGCGCACCGTGCCACGTCAGGCGCCGCCTGGCGGCCGCCAGGTCACGCCGCATGGCGCCCGCAGCGAGCACGGCGAACGCGACCAGGAGCGCGGCCGCCTCGCCGCCGACCAGGAGGAGACGCCGGCCCGCCACCGTCGCGTCCTGCTCGGCAGCGCCCAGCTCCTGCGTCGGCACCGTGACGGACCAGGACGACGAGCTCGCCTGGAGCGCCGCCCGCGCGCGGTCGGCGTCGCCGACGAGGTCATCGATCTCCCACAGGCGGGGCGTGCCGGCCGACAGAGGCTGCACCCAGCCGTAGCTGCGGTACGAGCTTGCGACAACGGGAGACGAGACGAGACCGGCGACGCTCTCGGCGACGACGAGCGGCCCGGGCGCCGCCATGTGATAGCGCGACGCCCGGGCGAACGCGGGGGCGAGCTCGGCGTCCTCGAGCGCGTTGTCGGCCGGCGAGAGGAAGTCGCCGAAGAGCTGGCGGGAGCGGAGCGACGCGGTGCCGACCTGCACGATCCGCAGGCCGGGCACGTTCGGCAGCCGGCCCTTCCCACGCAGCCGGAGCACCTCGCAATGAGACGGCCTGCAGGCGCGCGGGAGCCGCCCCGTATGGAGCAGGACGTGCGGCGCGAGGCCATCGACCGCGGCGAGGCCGACGAAGACGCCGCCGATCGTGCTCTCGCGGACCAGCGCGATCGAGACGGGATCGCCGGCGGGGAGCGGCGCGAGCGCGGCGCGCGCCTGCCGGTCGAGCGTCGGCCACGCCTCCTCGGCCCCGGCCGGGACGCCGAACCACGACGCGCGCACCGCACGCGGCGCCGCGGGCAGCCGCTCGACGTCCTGCGCGACGCTCCGGTCCTTGGCCACGGTGCCGCCGACGAGGATCCCCGCGAGCACCGCCGCCGCGGCTGCGATCCCGAGCGCTGCGGCGACCGCCCCGCCGTCGCGCCGGCGCAGCCGGTGGACTGCGAGCGAGACCACGTACCATGCGCTGCCCATCAGGAGTCCTCCAGCTCGGTGTGCCGCCGCCGGTACGCGCGCGACTTCTCGCGCCCGCCGCAGACCTGCATCGAGCACCAGCTCGAGGAGCGGTTCCGAGAGGCGTCGTAGAAGAGCCAGCCGCAGGTCTCCTGCTTGCACGACTTGAGCCGCTCCCACGCGCGGCCGGCCTGCGCTGTCGCGACGACCGCGACGAGCGTCGCGAGACCGCCGCGCGCGCCCGTGCCGGCGGGCGCGAAGCCGGGGCCGTCAGATCCGACGCGGACGACGAGGGGAAACGCCGCGAGCGCGGCGTCGATCGCGGCCCGCCGTCCGGGCGGAGGCGGTGTGCCGAGGGTGTTCGCAAGCGCGAGCTCGCGGAGCGCCCCGCGCAGCGCGCGCGCCGCGACGAACGCCTCGCCGTCGACGGGCTCACCCGGGGCGACCAGGCCCCGCGCAGCCAGCCACGCCGCGAGCCCCGCCGGCGTGTCGACGTCGTCGCGGTTCCAGTCCGGGACCTGGGTGTTGACGAAGTCCTGGACGAGGTCGAGCGGCGCCGGGGCAGCGGCCCGGCCGCCGGGCTGGAAGTCGTTCACGCCGCGACCGTAGCGCCGCGACACCGAACTGGTCAAGGACTTTGGACGGTTACTACGTCACTGATGTCAGGACGACACCGGTCGCTCGTTCTTGATCCCGTGCACGGGCCGCCCTGCCGCCTCCCACGCGTAATACGAGGCGCTCGGGCCGTAGCCGGACTCGTACGAGACGACCCGCGGGTTTCGCCCGACCTGCTTCGCCCGGTTCGCGTGCCACAGGAGGTTCGGATCGTCGCGCTCCTGCCAGACGAGCACGAGATGTGCCGCGGTCATGAACTCCGCGACGAACCTGCAGCCGTCGGCGGGGCAGGGGAACGGATCCGTGCGTACGCACCACCAGCCAGTGTGGTTGCCCGCGTCATCGTCGCGCCAGAGCTCCTCATCCGTGAAGAGCTCCTCGTCGGCGACCTCGAGCGTCCCTCTCTCCGGTGCCTCCCGCTCCACGCCAGCACAATAGATGCGATGAACGACCGCACCCTCGCGCTCGTGCTCTCCGGCGGCGGGATGAACGGGCTCCTGCTGGAGCTCGGCTTCCTGAAGCGGGTCCGCGAGGATCCGCTGTGGGAGCGCGTCGGCTGGGTCTACGGGACGTCGGCCGGTGCGCTGTCGGGCGTGATGGCGGCGCTCGACCGGCTCGACGAGCTCGAGCGGTTCGTGCTCGAGCTCCGTCCCGAGGAGACGTTCCGCCCGAACCGGCTCTGGCAGACGCCGTTCAGCGGCCTCCACGACTACGCGCTGCCCGAGACGATCGCAGGGCGCCTCGCGCCGATCGACGACCTGGCGCGCGAGCTGGCGACCACGCCGATCGAGCTCGTCGTGACGGTCACCGACGTCACCGACGGCGGTGAGCCCGACGAGCACCACGCCTACGAGCGGGTCTACTCGAGCCGGGCGACACCCCCGGACCTGATGGCCCGCGCCATCCTCGCCTCGGCGGCGATCAGCGCGCTCGTCCTCCCGCTGCGAGTCGGTGACGTGATCGGCACGGACGGGGGCTGGGTGCGAAACTTCCCGCTCGGCCACGCGTACGACAACCCGGACGTCCGCGAGATCCTCGGCTTCCGCTACATCTCGCGCACGACCCGCGGCTCGGGCGAGAACCTCCCCCGCCTGCGGAAGCGCCTCGAGCCGTTCCGAGCCGTGCCGCCCGTGCGCGCCCTGATCGGCGAGCTCCGCGGCGCGGAGGAACGCCAGGAACGCGGCGAGCCGCCGCACCTCCCGGACATGATCCTGCGGCTGATGCGCGTCGCCGTCGCGCGGAACACGGAGCTCGAGGTGCGCTCGGCCCGGGAGAAGGACGACTCCGTCCGCGCGCTCGCCGAGCTCCGCGAGGAGGTGCTCGAGACCGTCCGGCGCACGGCCGCGCCCTGGCGCCGCCGTGCCGCCGTCGCCGACGTCGAGGCGCAGTTCGCCGACGCCCGCTTCCCGTTCCGCCACGACCGGGCGCTCCCGGCGACGATCGTGCGGGGCGACCCCGGCGAGCTCGCCCTCGACGCGAGCTTCCGCGCCGGGCTCGAGTGGCCGGTCGAGGCGAAGCGCGCGCTGGTCGAGCGGGGGTACGAGCAGACAGCGGCCGCGCTCGAGGAGCACGGCCGCTGATCAGCAGAGGCGGGCAGGCAACCGACCTCTGCACTCGTGGCGGGCGAAGGGGAGGACGCCCGCCGACCCGAGTTCCTTTACGGGGTCGCGGTGTCGGGCACGCGCCCCAGCTTTACCTCGACCTTGGACTTCGACCCGTCGGCGTGGACGACGCTCAGCTCGACCTTGTCGCCCGGCTTGTGGGCGGTGATCGCCGCGCGGAGCGCGTCGACCGTGGCGACCGGCTTGCCGCCGATCGCAACGATCATGTCGCCACCGAGCTGGTAGCTCTCGCCGGCGACGACGACCTGCGTCTTGCCGCCCTTGATCCCCGCCTTGGCCGCCGGGCTGCCGGGCTTGACGGACCCCACCAGCACGCCCTTGTCGGCCGGCAGGCGCAGCACGCCGGCGACGTCCGAGCTCACATCCTGGAGGGTCACGCCGACGAACGCACGGTCGACGCGACCGTCCTCGATCAGCTGCGCAACGACGCTCTTGACGGTGTTGGAAGGGACGGCGAAGCCGATGCCGACGTTGCCGCCGCCGCCGTTCGCCGTCTCGATCTGCGAGTTGACCCCGATCACGCGGCCCTCCGCGTCGATCAACGGGCCGCCCGAGTTGCCGCTGTTGATCGGCGCGTCGGTCTGGATCACGTGGTCGATCGTGTAGTTGTTGGGCGCGCGGACTTCGCGCTGAAGCGCGCTGACGATCCCGGCTGTCACGGTCCGCTCGAGCCCGAACGGGTTTCCGATCGCGACGACCGGGTCGCCCACCGCGACCTTGTCGGAGTCGGCGAGCGAGAGCGGCGTCAGCGCTTTCGCGTCGACCTGGACCTTGAGCAGCGCGAGGTCGGTGGACGGGTCGGTGCCGACGACCTTGGCCTTCACGGTGTCCTGGTTCGAGAAGCTGACCTCGATCTCGGAGGCGCCCTGGACGACGTGGTAGTTGGTGACGATGTGGCCGTCCTTGTCGATCACGAAGCCGGAGCCGAGCGCCTGCTGGGCCCGGCCCGGGACCGCGTTGCCGAACACATCGGTGCTCGTCGCACCGCGTGACGTCGAGGTGATCTGGACGACGCCGGGGCCGCTCTGGCGGTAGATGTCGCCGACGTCGATCGACGTCGAGCCGGCGGAGGGGGACGACGAGGGGCCGGCCTGCCGGCTCGCTATGGGTGTCGCCTCGACGACGGTCGTCGAGTTGTCGAACGCGCCGAACGCCCACGCGCCGACGAGCGCCGCGCCGCCGCCGAGAAGGGAAGCGGCGACGAGCGCGGCGATCGGCCTCGAGGCGGACGCGACCCGGCCAGGAGGGCGGGCGCCGGTCGCGTCGGGGCGAACGGAGTTCTCGGAAGTGGTCACGCCACCCGTTATAGGCGGCGTGTCGTGAACCCCGGGTTGTGGGCCGTTAAGCCGGGGTTGCGGCCAGGATCACCGTCTTCACGACCTGCTCGCGGTCGGCACCGAGCGCCTCGTCGAGCCTCCGCTCGAGCTCGCCGGAGGCGTGGAGCTCCTCCGTGATGTCGGCTCCGCCGATCAGCTCGCCCCTGACGAACACCTGCGGGATCGTCGGCCAGTCGGTGAGCGCGGAGAGCTCCTGCCTGATCTGCGGGTCGGGGAGGATGTCGACGGCCGTGATCGGCGCCCCCGCGTTCCACAGCGCCTGGATGGCGCGGAGCGAGTTGCCGCACGCCGGCCGCTCGGGCGTGCCCTTCATGAAGATCGCGACGGGCTCGTCGTCGATCACGTGCTGGATCTGGTCGCGGAGCGTCATGCGGTTCCCTTCGTCGTGATGCGGAGCTCGTGGATGGTGCCGTCGGCGAGCGGCTCGGCGAGTGCGCGGTTGACCATGCGATGCTGCTCGACGAGCGAGACGCCGTCGAACGACGCGCTCGCGACGGTCACGTGGAAATGGTCGCCGCCGCCCGTCCGGTCGAGCACGTCGACCGTCCCGCCCGGGAACGCCCGCTCGAGGAGCGTGCGGAGGGTATCGGCTGCCATCCACGATGATGCTAACGACGATGCCCCGCCCCGCCGTGACGTTTCTGGTCTCGTTGCCCGAACGGGCGATCCGCGCGCTCGCCGCGTTGCTCGGTGGCACGGTGCACGAGACCTTCCAGCTCGCGCTGCCTCGGCTCGTCCGCATGTCCCGCCTGTACGAGGCCACCGCGAAGAACCTCCTCCGCGTGACCATCGAGCTCGTCGGAGGCGTGCCCGCCCAGGCGCCGGTCGAGGACGAGCACGAGCCGGACGCCCGCAGGCTCGCCGTCCGGAAGGGTGCGGGGAACGTGGTCGAGCTCGGCTCGATTGCGGCCTTCGGGTTCTCCCCGCTCTGGGTGCTCGCCGCGGCCGCCGACGTGACGCGGGGGTCGCGGGTCTACCTCGACGCGTTCGTCGCCGAGCTGACGCGGGCCGGCGCGCTGCCCGAGGGCTCGAAGCCGGGCTCGGTCGACGAGCTGCTCGGCGCGCTCGAGGGCGTCTCGGGCACGAGCGCGCGGCTGATCGACATCCCGCCGCTCGAGGTGACGGCGCTCCGGCGCTCGCTGGCGGACATTCGCCGCGATGCGGCCGCACTGCCCGCCGCCGACGAGCTGGCGCGCGTCTTCGACGGCCTGCGGGAGGCGGCGCGCAGGGAGCGGACGACCCTGCTCGAGGTCTCCGTCGGGATCGGGCTCGCGTTCTTCAACTCCGCGCGCCACGTCGGGCGTCAGCACCTGCTCGACCCCTACCGCGAGGACCTGGGGCCGGTCGCGGAGGAGGGCTTCGGCGCGTACGCGCGCCGCGTCTCCCGGCCATACGCCGACGCCGTCGCGCGACACTTCTCGGCCGACCGGGCGACGCTCACCGAGCGCGGGCTCGGCCGGCTCCGCCTTCCCGGGCGATCGGGATGAAGCGGCACCCCGCGCTCGTCCCGCTCTCCGACGATCATCACCACGAGCTCGTTCAGGCGCGGCGCCTGCGGGCGGCCGCGGACGCCGCGCCCGCCGAGCGCCTCGCCGCGGCCGCGGCATACGTGGAGCTCTTCTTCACCGAGACCGTCGAGCACTTCCGCCGTGAGGAGGAGGGCGTCTTCCCGCTGTACGCCGCGCGCACCGATCCCGACGACCCGCTCCTCGCAAGGATCCTCCGCGAGCACATGGAGCTGCACGGCCTCGCTCGGAGGCTTCGCGCCGAGGTCGCCGCCGGCACCGTCGGGGCCGACACGCTGCGCGGGCTCGGGGCGCTGCTCTCGGACCACGTGCGGCTCGAGGAGCGCGAGCTGTTCGAGGCGATCCAGGCGACCGTGCCGACAACCGAGCTGGACGCGCTGGCCGGATGATGTATACTGCGATGTATGCGTCGCAAGCAGATCTACCTCGACGATGCGAGCGAGCGGGGGCTCAAGCGCCTCGCGGCGCGCACCGGCCGGTCGGAGGCGTCGCACATCCGCGAGGCGTTGCAGCGCTACCTCGCGGACGGGGTCGAGCACCCGGAAGACCCGCTCGAGCGCCTGATCGGGCTCGTGCCCGACGAGGCCGGGCCGGACGACGTCGCGGAGGAGCACGACCACTACCTCTACGGCGCGCCGAAGGAGCGGGTCTGAGGGTCGTCTACGCGGACTCGGGCGCTTTCATCGCGCTGCTCTGGCGCCGCGACCGCGCGCACGAGCGGATTCGGGACCATTACACGGGGCTGCGGGAGGCAGGAGACGTCCTGCTCACCTCGGACCTCGTCGTCTCGGAGACGGCCACCCGGTTGCGCTTCGACGCCGGGCTCGAAGCAGCCCTCGCGTTCCGCAGTCTCCTCGAGGCGGCGGTCGAGGCCGGACGGCTGATCGTTCGCCACGCCGACGCCGAGCTCGACGCCAGAGCCTGGGACCTGATGGCGCGCTACCCGGATCTGACCCTCTCGTTCACCGATTGCGTCGGCGCCGTGACGGCCACGGAGGGCCGTGCGGCCGCCGTCTTCGGCCTGGACAACGACTTCCGCGTCCTCGGCTTCACCCTCGAGCCGTGAGCACTTCCTTGCCCCACCTAGCATCTAGGAGACCGAGATGACCCATCCCGACACCTTCGGCGCCCGCTCCACCCTCGCGGTCGGAGGCGCCGAGCACGAGATCTTCCGTCTCGACGCGCTGCAGGCGCGCTACGACGTCGCGCGCCTCCCCTACACGCTGCGGATCCTCCTCGAGAACGTCCTGCGCCGCGAGGACGGCGACACCGTCGCGGCAGCGGACGTCGAGGCGATCGCGACGTGGGACGCGACCGCGGACCCCTCGAGCGAGGTGACCTTCGCGCCCGCCCGTGTGCTGCTGCAGGACTTCACGGGCGTCCCCGCCGTCGTCGACCTCGCGGCCATGCGCGACGCGATGGCGGCCTTCGGCGGCGACCCGAGCGTGATCGATCCGCTCATCCCCGCCGAGCTCGTGATCGACCACTCGGTGCAGGTCGACGACTTCGCGAGCCGCCTCGCGATCCGCCGGAACGCGGAGCTCGAGTTCAAGCGGAACCGCGAGCGCTACGCGTTCCTGCGCTGGGGCCAGGGCGCGTTCGACGCGCTGAAGGTCGTGCCACCGAACACCGGCATCTGCCATCAGGTGAACCTCGAGTTCCTCGCACGCGTCGTCGAGACGCGCGGCGGGCAAGCCTTCCCGGACACGCTCGTCGGCACCGACTCGCACACGACGATGGTCAACGGGCTTGGCGTGCTCGGCTGGGGTGTCGGCGGGATCGAGGCCGAGGCGGCGATGCTCGGGGAGTCGATCTCGATGCTCGTGCCGCAGGTCGTCGGCTTCCGGCTGCACGGACAGCTGCCCGAGGGCGCGACCGCCACGGACCTCGTCCTCACCGTGACGCAGATCCTCCGACAGACGGGCGTGGTGGGGAAATTCGTCGAGTACTTCGGCGAGGGTCTCGCGGGCCTACCGCTGGCCGACCGCGCGACGATCGGGAACATGTCGCCCGAGTACGGCGCGACGTGCGGCTTCTTCCCGGTGGACGACGAGACGCTCCGCTACCTGCGCCTCACCGGCCGCAGCGACGAGAGGGTCGCCCTCGTGGAGACGTATTGCAGGGAGAACATGCTCTGGCACGAACCTTCCGAGCCGGCGACCTACTCGCAGGTGGTCGAGCTTGACCTCTCCACCGTCGAGCCCTCGCTCGCGGGGCCGAGACGGCCGCAGGACCGGATCGCGCTCTCCTCGGCGAAGTCGGCCTTCCGTGACGCGCTCGGGACCTTCGGTGTCGACTACGGGAACGCGGTCGACCACGCGATCGCCGAGTCGTTCCCGGCCAGCGACGCGCCCGCGCACGCCGACCCCGGCGCAGCCGCGCCGCACGGCGACCAGACGGTCGGGGCGGCGCCGATGGCCGTGGCGCCGGTATGGACCGAGGGGATCCCCTGCGAGCTCGACGGAGAGATCGTCCACCTCAGCCACGGCGCGGTCGTGATCGCCGCGATCACCTCGTGCACCAACACCTCGAACCCGTCGGTGATGATGGCCGCCGGCCTGCTCGCGAAGAAGGCGGTCGAGCGGGGCATCGCCCGGCGGCCGTGGGTGAAGTCGAGCCTGGCACCCGGGTCGAAGGTCGTGAGCGACTACTTCGACCGCGCCGGCCTGACGCCGTACCTCGAGGCGCTCGGCTTCCACACGGTCGGGTACGGCTGCACGACCTGCATCGGGAACTCGGGGCCGCTCCCCGAGCCCGTGTCGAAGGCGATCGCCGAGGGCGACCTCGTGGCCTGTGCCGTCCTCTCGGGCAACCGGAACTTCGAGGCGCGCGTGCACCCGGAGGTGAAGGCCAACTACCTCGCGAGCCCGCCGCTCGTCGTCGCGTACGCGCTCGCGGGACGGATGGACGTCGACCTCACGACCGAGCCGCTCGGCCAGGACGCGAACGGCGACCCCGTCTACCTCTCCGACGTCTGGCCCTCGCCGGAGGAGGTGCGCGAGACGATCGCCGGAGCGATCGGGCGCGAGATGTTCGAGCGGACCTACGCGGACGTCTACACAGGCGATCCCGAGTGGCGCGAGCTGCCGGTACCCGAGGGCTCGCAGTTCGCGTGGGACGAGTCGTCGACGTACGTGCGGCAGCCGCCGTACTTCGAGGGCATGGCCCGCGAGCCCGGCCGCGTCGAGGACGTCCTCGAGGCCCGCTGCCTCGTCTCGCTCGGCGACTCCGTCACGACCGACCACATCTCGCCGGCCGGCTCGATCCGGCCGGACGGCCCGGCCGGCCTCTACCTGGTCGGCCACGGTGTCGAGCGGGCCGGCTTCAACTCCTACGGGTCGCGGCGCGGCAACCACGAAGTGATGGTGCGCGGCACGTTCGCGAACGTCCGCCTGCGCAACCTGCTCGTGCCGGAGTCCGAGGGGACGTGGACGGCGCACCTTCCGTCGGGCGACGAGACGACGATCTTCGAGGCCGCCCAGCGGTACATCGCCGAGGGCGTGCCGACGATCGTCCTCGCCGGGAAGGAGTACGGCTCGGGCTCGTCACGGGACTGGGCGGCGAAGGGCCCCAAGCTGCTCGGCGTGAAGGCCGTGATCGCGGAGAGCTACGAGCGGATCCACCGCTCGAACCTCCTGATGATGGGGATCCTGCCGCTCCAGTTCCTCGAGGGAGCGAGCCGCGAATCGCTTGGCCTCACCGGGCGAGAGGTGTTCTCCGTGACGGGGGTCGAGGACGGCGAGGCCCGCGAGGTGACGGTGCGCGCGGACGAGAAGGAGTTCCGCGCGATCCTGCGGCTCGACACGCCGCGCGAGCGGGAGTACGTCCGCCACGGCGGGATCCTCCCGTACGTGCTGCGGAAGCTGGCAGCCGCGTAGTGGCGACGGACGAGGCCGACGCCACGTCCGGAGCGTCCGGGGACGAGCTGCGTTCCCTCCTCGGACGGTTCCCGGCGGGCGTCGCGGTCGTCACCGTCGATGCCGGCGGGCAGCGGCTCGGACTGACCGTCGGCTCGCTCGTCGGGCTCTCGCTCGACCCGCCGCTCGTCGGATTCTCGATCTCGCGGCAGGCGGCCCTTCACGAGCTCCTCCGCGAGGCGGGCGGCTGCGCGATCTCGCTGCTCGCCGCGGGACAGGACTGGCTCGCGGAGCACTTCGCACGCGGCGTGCCGCCGATCGGGATGTGGCACGGGGTCGCGACCGAGCCGGGAGCTCGCGGGGCGCCGCTCCTCGTCGGCGCGCTCGGCTGGCTCGAATGCGCGGTCCGCGACGAGGTCGCCGTCGGCACACACACCCTGTTCGTCTGCGCGGTGGAGCGCGTCGAGCACGGCGTCGACGCCCCGGCGCTCGTCCGCGTCCGGGGCCTGTTCGCGTCGACCTGACCGCGTCCGGGGTACCCTCGCCGGTCGTGAGTGAGCGGGACACCTCCTGGGGCATCGAGCCGGTTCCGGAGCGCCTGCGGGTGCTCGGCGGGCTCGACCTGGGCCTCTTGTGGGGCAACCTCGGCGTGTCGCTGCTCGTCGTCGTCGCGGGCGCCGTGCTCGTCCCCGCGCTCTCGCTGCCGTCGGCGCTCGTCGCGATTCTCGTCGGCTGCCTGGTCGGGAACCTGATGCTGGCTGTCGCCGGCGCGATCGGCGCTCAGGCGCGCGTCCCGTCGATGGTGCTGATGCGCGCGCCGCTCGGCGAGCGCGGCTCGTACCTTCCGACGGCGATCAACGTCGTCCAGTGCGTCGGGTGGACGATCTTCGAGCTGCTCGTGATCGCCACCGCCGCGGCGGCGCTGTCGGACGAGATCCTCGGGTTCGAGGCCCGGTGGGCGTGGACGCTCGTGTTCGGCGCCGCGGCGCTCGCGATGGGCCTCCTCGGGCCGATCGGCGTCGTGCGCACGCTGATCCGCCGCGTCGCCGTCTGGGTCGTCCCGTTCGCGGTCGCGTACCTCGGCTGGTGGGCGCTCACGGGCGGCGGACTCGAGGACGCGTGGAACCGGCCCGGCGAGGGCGGCCTGTCGACGTGGCAGGGGATCGACATCGTCGTGGGCGTCACCGTGTCGTGGATCCCGCTCGCGGCCGACTACACGCGGTTCGCGCGCTCGCCACGCGGCGCGTTCTGGGGAACGGGGATCGGGTACCTCCTGCCGGACGCGCTGCTGCTCGCGCTCGGCGCCGTCGTGCTCCTCACGCGGGACGTCGCGGACGCCTCCGCGCTGCCGGCGGCCGTCGCGGCGGGCGGCCTCGTCGCGCTGCTCGCGTTGCTCGCGCTGACCGTCGCGGAGACCGACGAAGCCTTTGCGAACGCCTACTCCGGCGCTGTCTCGCTCCAGAACCTCCTCCCAAGCGTGTCGCAGCGGCTGCTCGTCGTGGCGACGACGACCGCCGGCACGATCGGCGCCCTCGCGCTCGAGCTGACGAGCTTCCAGTCGTTCCTGTTCCTGCTCGGCTCGTGCTTCGTTCCACTCTTCGCGGTGCTGCTCGCGGACTGGCTCGCCGCGGGCAGGCGCTACGAGCTCGACGACGTGTTCGCCGCGCCGTCCGTCCGGGCCGGCGCGATCGTCGCCTGGCTCGCGGGCTTCGCCGCGTACCAGTGGCTCTCGCCGACGGGGCCCGTGTGGTGGGTCGACCAGGTCGAGCGGCTCGATCCGCCGGCGTGGGGGATCGGCGCGACGCTGCCGAGCTTCGTCGTCTCGTTCGGGCTCATGGCGCTCGTCGCCGGCGTGGATCGGGCGCGCGCCGGCTCGCTGTCGCCCCGGGGCTAGCCCGAAGGCGCCGGGACCGTCGTCGAGCGGACGACGAGCGACGGCCGCGTGCGGAGGCGCAGCGGCTCCGTGCGCGTGCCCTCGGCGCGGTCGACGAGCGCGCGGACGGCCTGGCGCCCCATCTCGGGGCGCGGCTGGTCGATCGTGGTCAGCGAGATGTGGTGCAGGCCCGCGAGGAACGTGTTGTCGTAACCGACGATCGCGACGTCCTCGGGGATCCGGAGCCCTGCGTCTTCGAGCCGGTCGATGATGCCAGTGGCCAGGATGTCGTTCGCCGCGAAGATCGCGGTCGGGAGCGTCCCCGACTCGAGCAGGCGCGCTGCAGCCCGCACGCCGGCGACGTCGGTGTAGTCACCGCCGAGCACCCGGATCTGCCGCGCGAGCCCCGCCTCGCCCATCGCCGTCTCGTACGCGCGACGGCGCGCACTTGCCCCCGCGCCGCGCCCCCCGTCGACGTGGGCGATGCGGCGATGCCCGAGCCCGACGAGATGGCCGATCACGAGCCGCGCGCCCTCGGGCTCGTCGTTGACGATCCAGTCGACCGCGGGATGGCGAACCTCCCGCGCGACGACCACGACGGGCACGTGCCGCGCCGCCGCCGCGATCTCGGAGGTCCGCAGCCGTGGCCCCACGAGCGCGAGCCCGTCGACGCGATGCTCGAGCAGCATGTCGATCGCGCGGTGCTCCCCGCCGGGCCTGCGCCCGCCCGTGCTCGCGAGCACCCGATACCCGAGCCCGTCGGATGCGTCCTCGATGCCGTCCATGATCTCCGCGTAGAACGGGTTGTGGAGCTCGTTCAGGATCACTCCGAGCGTCTGCGTCCGCCGGCTCGCAAGGCCCCGCGCCATGGCGTTCGGCCGGTAGCCGAGCGCCTCGGCGGTGGCGAGCACGCGCGACCGCCGTCCCTCGCTCACCTTCGGGCTGCCGCGCATCACGAGCGAGACGAGAGCGCGTGAGACGCCGGCCCTGCGGGCGACGTCCTCCATCGTCACGCGCCGGCTCCTCGGGTGCTTGACAGGCACTTCGGTCGCTCGCATAATCGCCCCACTCGTTGGAGCGCTCTAACGATAGAGCGCTCCAACGGCGAGGCTACGCTCGACGATGACCGATAGCAAGCCGCCCTCCCCCCGGCCGAGCGACGACCTCCTCGAGCGGCTCGCAGGCGCGCCGATCTCCTGGGGGGTGTGCGAAGTCCCGGGCTGGGGCCGGCAGCTGCCGGCACGGCAGGTTCTCGCCGAGATGCGGTCGCTCGGACTGCGCGCGACCGAAGCGGGCGCGGAGGGTTACCTTCCGGCGGACGACGCCGAGCTCGAAGCGCTGCTCGCCGAGTTCGAGCTCGGCCTGGTCGGCGGCTTCGTCCCGGTCGTCCTCCACGACCGCGGCGCACGGGCGGCGACCGACGCCCGCGTCGACCGGGAGGCCGGGCGGTTCGCCAGGTGCGGCGGGTCGGTGCTCGTCTCCGCCGTGGTGGTCGACGACGCGTGGTCACCTCGCGTCCCGCTCGCGGACGACGACTGGCGGCGCATCTTCGACGGCTTCCGGCGCCTCGACGAGATCTGCGCTGCGCACGGGCGTGGCGCACGTCGTCCATCCGCACGTCGGGACGCTCGTCGAGACGCGGGAGGACGTCGTGAGGGTCGTCGAGGGCTCCGGCGTCCGCCTGTGCCTCGACACCGGGCACCTCGCGATCGGCGGATTCGACAGCGAGGCGCTGGCGTGCGAGGCTCCCGGCCGCGTGGGTCACGTGCACCTGAAGGACGTCCGCGAGGACATCGCCGCAGAGCTCCGTGCCGGGCGTACGAGCCTGCGCGACGCGACGCAGCGAGGCCTGTTCGCGCCACTCGGCGACGGCGAGGCGCCGGTCGGCGCCGTCGTCGGAGCACTCGCGGATGCCGGCTACGACGGCTGGTACGTCCTCGAGCAGGACGCTGTCGTCGGTCCCGGCGCAGACGACGACGCAGGCGCGCCGACGCGCGATGCGCGGCGCAGCATCGAGTACCTGCGAACCGTGCGCTCCGGACACGAGCCGGCCGCGGGGCGCGTCATGGGGGAGGTGACGCCGAGCTGACCCGAGCCCAGGGCACCACACGGAGTCCGGATCGTCGAAGAGCACGAGGGAAGGAGCAACGAAGATGAGGGAAGCCAAGCTCGTCGAGGCCCCCGAGGAGACGGGTCTCAGCCGCCGCGACGTCCTCCTCACGGGCGGGTTGCTGGCCGCCGGCGCGACGTTCCTCGGCACGCCGGGATTCGCGTACGGGGCGCAGAGCGCCGGCAGCGTGAAGGTCGCCGTCGTCACCCACGGCGACACCGGCTCGTTCTGGTCCGTGTTCAAGAAGGGCGTCGACCAGGCCGCGAAGGACCTGAAGAGCCGCGGCGTCAGCGTCACGCAGGTCTACGCGAACAACGACGTCGCGAAGCAGGTGACGGGCATCAACGCGGCCGTCGCCGCGAAGGCGAACGTGATCGCCACCTCGGTGCCCGACGCGAACGCGCTCAAGGGCGCGCTGACGAAGGCCTCGGCCAGGGGGATCGAGATCATCACGGTCAACTCCGGCCTCGGCGCCTTCGACTCGCTCAGGACGTACATGGTCCACGTGGGCCAGACCGAGGACGTCGCCGGCCAGGGCGCCGGCAAGCAGTTCAAGGCGGCCGGCGCGAAGAAGGTGCTCGTCGTGATCCACGAGGCGAGCAACTCGGGGCTCCAGCAGCGGGCGACCGGGGTGAAGAAGATCCTCGGTGGCGGGGGCGTCAAGGTTCTGACGATCCCGAACGCGAAGTCGGACATCCCGGGCACGAAGGCGAAGGTCCAGGCGGCCTTCAAGGCCGACAAGGGGCTGGACGCCTTCCTCGGGCTCGACCCGGACGTGACGATCCCGTGCCTCGACGTGATCCCGAAGGGGACGAAGGCCGGGACGTTCGACGTCGGCAACGCGATCAAGGAGATCCAGGCAGGGCGGATGCTGTTCGCGATCGACCAGCAGCAGTACCTCCAGGGGTACCTGCCGGTCGTGTTCGCGATGCTGTACGTGACCAACCTGAACACCGTCGGCAACGGCGCGCCCGTCCTGACGGGGCCGGGGATCATCAACAAGGCGAACGCGGCACGCGTCGCGGCGCTCGCGAAGCAGGGCACGCGGTAGGCGGGGGTCTCCGGGGCCGGCGCCCTCCTCCGGCCCCGGAGACGCCGTCAGGGACACACGGGCATGGCGACAGAGACCACGGCTGCAGCGAGGACGGACGAGCGCGTCGCGGAGGTCGGCCGCGTCTCGCGCCTCCTGACCCGCCCCGACACCGGCGCGTTCATCGGCGCCGTCGCCGTCTTCCTGCTCTTCTCCTACTACGCGCGCGGGATCGACTGGTTCGGCGACGTCTCGAACTACGCGGTCTGGACCGACCAGGCGGCCCAGTACGGGATCGTCGCAGTCCCCGTCGCGCTCCTCATGATCGGCGGCGAGTTCGATCTCTCCGCGGGTGTGATGATCGGGACGTCCGGCCTGCTCCTCGCCTACCTGGTGACCGACGGCGGCCTGAACGTCTGGCCGGCGATGGCGATCGTGCTCGCGTTCGGGCTCGCCGTCGGCTTCGTCAACGGCTTCACGGTGGTGCGGACGAAGCTGCCGAGCTTCATCGTCACGCTCGCGACGTTCTTCGTGCTGCAGGGCGTCAACGCCGCGGGCACGCTGCAGCTCACGGGGCAGACGGCGATCGGTGACGTCGACCTCGCGGGCGGATACGACTCCGCCCAGCGCTGGCTCGCATCGACCTTCTGGAGCCCGTACGACTTCAAGGTCAAGGCGCTCTGGTGGATCGGCCTCACGGTCGTCGGCGCGTGGCTCCTCGCCCGCACGCGCTTCGGCAACTGGGTCTTCGGAGCCGGGGGTGACCCGGTCGCGGCGCGCAACATCGGCGTGCCCGTCGCACGAACGAAGATCGCCCTCTTCATGATGACCTCCGCCACGGCCGCGCTGCTCGGGATCATCGAGGCGCTCGAGCTCCGCTCGATGCAGGCAAAGGAGGGCATCGGGCTCGAGTTCATCTTCATCATCTGCGCCGTCGTCGGGGGCTGCCTCCTGACCGGCGGCTACGGCTCCGTGATCGGCACCGCGTTCGGAGCCGCGATGCTCGGGATGGTCTCGATCGGGATCATCGGCGCCCAGTGGGACTCGAACTGGACGTTCACGTTCCAGGGCGTGATCCTCTTCCTCGCGGTCATGCTCAACGCGCTGATCCGCGGCCGCGCCGGCCGTGCCGGGCGCGCGAGGTCGACGTGAGCGTCGCCGCGACCGCCACCGGGAGCACGACGCCCGAGTACCTCCTCGAGGTCGACGACGTGTGCAAGTACTTCGGCAACGTCGTCGCCCTGAAGGACATCTCCGCCCACGTGAGCGCCGGCGAGGTCACGTGCATCCTCGGGGACAACGGCGCCGGGAAGTCGACGCTCATCAAGATCCTCTCCGGGGTGCATCCCCACGACGAGGGCAGGCTGCTCGTCGACGGGGCCGACACGCACTTCGCCTCACCGCGGGACGCGAGGGCGGCGGGCATCGCGACCGTCTACCAGGATCTCGCGATCGTCCCCCTGATGTCGATCTGGCGGAACTTCTTCCTCGGGGCGGAGCCGACGAAGGGCGTCGGCCCGCTGCGACGGTTCGACATCGCCTCCGCGAAACGGATCGTGCGCGAGCAGATGCTCGAGATGGGCATCGACATCCGCGACCCCGACCAGCCGGTCGGGACGCTCTCCGGTGGGGAGCGGCAGTCGGTCGCGATCGCGCGGGCGATCTACTTCGGCGCGCGGGTGCTGATCCTCGACGAGCCGACGTCCGCGCTCGGCGTCAAGCAGGCGGGCATCGTGCTCCGCTACATCCTCCAGGCGAAGGAGCGTGGCGTCGGCGTGATCTTCATCACGCACAACCCGATTCACGCGTTCCCGGTCGGCGACCACTTCATCCTGTTGAACCGCGGCCGGGTGACCGGCGACTACGTGAAGGGCACCGTCACCCGCGAGGAGTTGGTGCGCCAGATGGCAGGCGGCGCGGAGCTCGAGCAGCTGACGCACGAGCTGGAGGGGCTCACGGGCGACGCATGATCGCCGAGCTCGAGGCGCTCACCGTCGGCCGCATCGGCGTCGACCTGTATGCGGAGGAGCTCAACGCGAGCTTCACCGAGGCCCGGCGGTTCTCGAAGTCGATCGGCGGCAGCCCCACGAACGTGGCCGTTGCGCTGGCCCGGCTCGGGCATCGCGCCGCCGTGCTCACGAAGGTCGGCGACGACCCGCTCGGGGAGTATGTCCGCACCGCGCTCGCCGGCGAGTTCGGGGTCGACACCCGCTTCGTCGGGATCGACCCCACGCTCCAGACGCCGATCGTCGTCGCCGCGCTCGACCCGCCGGAGGACCCGCAGTTCGTCTTCTACCGCCAACCGCGCGCGCCGGACTCGACGATCCTCCCCGAGGACGTCGACCTCGAGCTCGTCGGGCGCGTACCGATCCTCTGGGTCAGCGCGGGCGCGCTCGCCGTCGAGCCGTCGCGGGGGACGACGAGGACGCTCCTCGAGCGGCGGGCCCGCCGCCGCCACGCGATCCTCGACCTCGACTACCGGCCCTCGTTCTGGGAGAGCGAGGACGAGGCGCGCCGGGAGATCGGAGCGACCCTCGCCGCGGTGACGATCGCGATCGGCAACCGCGTGGAATGCGAGATCGCGGTCTCGGAGACCGACGCCGACCGCGCGGCGGACGCGCTCCTCTCGCGCGGGCTCGAGGTCGCCGTCGTGAAGCTCGGGCGGGACGGCGTCCTCGTGGCGACCGTCGACGAGCGCCGGATCGTCGCGCCCGTGCCGGTCGACGTCGTGTGCGGGCTCGGCGCCGGGGACGCGTTCGGCGGGGCGTTCTGCCACGGCCTGCTCGAGGGACGGAGCCCGTTCGCGGCGGCGGAGCTCGCGAACGCCGCGGGGGCGATCGTCGCCTCGCGGCTGCTCTGCGCCGACGCGATGCCGACGCGGGACGAGGTGCGGAAGCTGCTCGAGAGATCGCATGCGCAGGGCTGACCTCCATCTTCCTCGCGGCGCCGCGTCGGACGGGATCGACGAGGTCGTCGTGACGCCCGAGGCCGCGGGCTGGGCGTACTGCGGCCTCCGCGTGGTCGCCCTCGGTCCCGGCGAGTCCCGCACGCTTCGACACCGGCGACGACGAGACGGCGGTGCTGCCGCTCTCCGGCGGCGGGCTCACGGTCGAGGTCGACGGCCGCCGGTTCGAGCTCGACGGCCGCGAGAGCGTCTTCGCCCGCGTCGCCGACTGGGCGTACGCGCCGGTCGGCTCGCGCGTCGCCGCTCGCGAGCGTCGACGGCTGCGAGGTCGCCCTCGCCTCGTCGCGCGCGACCCGGCGGCTCGAGCCCGCGGCCGTGGCGGCCGGCGACGTCCCCGTCGAGACGCGCGGCGCGGGCGTGTCGACACGGCAGGTGACGAACTTCCTCGTCCCGGGCGCGTACGACGGCGCCGACAAGCTGATCTGCTGCGAGGTGCTCACGCCCGACGGGAACTGGTCGTCCTACCCGCCGCACAAGCACGACGCGACGGAGGACAGCCCGGTCGACAACGAGGAGATCTACTACTTCCGCATCGGCCGGGCGGGAACGTCGGAGTACGCCCCCGAGGGGTACGGACTCCACCGGACGTACACCCACGACGGCTCGATCGACGCGACGGTGACGGTGCGCGACGGCGACGTGTTCCTCGTCCCGCGCGGCTACCACGGGCCATGCGCCGCGGCACCCGGGTACGCGATGTACTACCTCAACGTGATGGCGGGCCCGGCGCCGGGCCGGACGTTCGCCTTCGTCGACGACCCGGCGCACCACTGGATCCGCGACACGTGGGACGGCATGGACACCGACCCGCGTGTCCCCATGACGACCGCCGAGGGGGCGACATGGACACGGTGAGGCTCACCACGGCCCAGGCGATCGTCCGCTACCTGGTCGCCCAGCGCACCGTCGTGGACGGACGCGAGGCGCCGCTCTTCCCGGGAGTCTTCGCGATCTTCGGGCACGGCAACGTCACGGGGCTCGGGAACGCGCTCGACGAGGCGCGGGAGGCGCTCCCCGTCCATCGGGGACAGAACGAGCAGGGCATGGCGCTCGCTGCCGTGGCGTTCGCGAAGGCGACGCGGCGGCGGCAGATCATGGTCGCGACGTCGTCGATCGGGCCCGGCGCGACGAACATGGTGACCGCCGCGGGCGCCGCGCTGGCCAACCGGCTGCCGCTCCTGCTCCTCTGCGGCGACACCTTCCAGAGCCGCGTCCCCGACCCGGTGCTCCAGCAGGTCGAGCACCCCGGCGTCCCCTCGACGACGGTCAACGACGCCTTCCGCGCAGTCACGCGCTACTGGGACCGGATCGTCTCGCCGGCGCAGGTGGTGCAGAGCCTGCCGCTCGCGGTCGAGACGATGCTCGACCCGGCCGACTGCGGGCCCGCGTTCCTCGGGTTGCCCCAGGACGTCCAGGCGGAGGCCCACGACTACCCGGCTCGATTCTTCGAGCCGCGCGTCCACGAGCTGCGGCGGCAGCGCCCCGACCGGCGCGAGCTCGCCGCGGCGACAGCGCTCCTCCGCGAGGCGCGGCGGCCCGTGCTGATCGCGGGCGGCGGCGTCCACTACTCGCTCGCCGAGGACGGTCTCCGCGCGTTCGTGGAGCGCCACGGGGTGCCGGTGGTCGAGACGATGGCGGGTAAGGCCTGCCTGACGGCCGACCATCCGTGCTGGGTCGGCCCGGTCGGCGTCACCGGGTGCGACCACGCCAACCGCGTCGTCGCCGAGGCCGATGTCGTCCTGGCGGTGGGGACGCGCCTGCAGGACTTCACGACCGGCTCGTGGACCGTGTTCGGCGAGGCGACCCGGATCGTCGCGCTCAACGCGGCGCGGTTCGACGCGACGAAGCATCTCTCGGTGCCGCTCGTCGGCGACGCCCGCGAGTGCCTCGCCGAGCTCGGCGGAGGCGCTCGACGACTGGCGCGCCGACGAGGAGTGGACGGCCCGCGCAAGTGAGGAGGCGGCATCGTTCCGGGCGTTCGTCGCCGAGCGCACGAGGGGGTGGGAGCCGGATGCGATCCCGACGTACGCGCAGGTCGTCGGCGCGGTCAACCGCCTCGCGGCCGACGACGACCTCGCGCTGACCTCCGCCGGCGGCCTGCCGGGCGAGATGAACGTGAACTGGCTTGCGAAGGGCAGTCGGAACGTTCGACTGCGAGTACGGGTACTCGACGATGGGGTACGAGCTCGCGGGCGCGTGGGGAGCGCGCAAGGCGCGGACGCACGGGGAGGTGATCGCGTTCGTCGGCGACGGCTCGTACCTGATGCTCAACTCCGAGCTCTACAGCGCCACGCTCGCCGGCGACAAGCTGATCGTGATCCTGTGCGACAACGGCGGCTACGCGGTCATCCACCGGCTCCAGGTCGGCCAGGGCGGCGCGGCGTACAACAACATGCTCGACGACGTCCGGCCGGGTCACGCGGCCGTCGACTGGGTCGCGCACGCGCGCTCGCTCGGCTGCCTCGCGGAGGAGGTCACGTCGGTCGACGAGCTCGAGGCGGCGTTCGGGCGGGCGCGGGCCGCCGAGCGGACGTCCGTGCATCGTCGTCCGGACGGCGCCGCACGACTGGACGCCGGGCGGGGCGTTCTGGGAGGTCGGCGTCCCGGAGGTGGCTCATCGGGACGAGGTCCTCGCCGCACGCGGCCGCCTCGACGACGGGAAGCGCAGGCAACGCGTGGGCTGGTGAGCGCCTCCTCCCCCATCCGGGTCGGCGTCCTCGGTGTCGGCCGGATCGGGCGGATGCACGCGGCGCTCCTGGTCCGCGAGGTGCCGGGGCTCGCGCTGGCCGCCGTGTACGACCCCGACCCAGGGACGGCCGAGTCCGTCGCACAGGAGCTCGGCGCCCCGGTCACGGCGTCGAGCTCGGAGCTGATCGAGCGGCGAGATGTCGACGCGATCGCGATCTGCTCGAGCACCGACACGCACGTCGACCTCGTCGTGGCGGCCGCGGCGACGGGCAAGCCGCTCTTGCTCGAGAAGCCCGTCTCGCTCTCGCTCGTCGAGGTCGACCGGGCGCTCGCCGCCGTGGACGCCGCCGGTTCGTTCCTCCAGCTCGGGCTCAACCGCCGCTTCGACGCGGCGCACCGCTCGGTCCACGACGCCGTGGCGTCGGGGAGGATCGGCGAGCTGCACCTCGTGCGGATCACGAGTCGCGACCCCGGCCCTCCGCCCCTCGAGTACGTCCGCGTGTCCGGCGGGATCTTCCTGGACATGACCGTGCACGACCTCGACATGGCCCGCTACGTCGCGGGGAGCGAGGTCGACGAGGTGTACGCCCGCGGCGAGGTGCGGGTCGACCCGGCGATCGGCGAGGCGGGCGACCTCGACACGGTCGTCGTGGCGCTGCGCCACGAGGACGGGACGCTGACGACGATCGACAACAGCCGGCGCGCTGCGTACGGCTACGACCAGCGCGTGGAGGCGTTCGGGTCGAAGGGGATGGCGGCCTCGGGCAACCCCCCGGAGCACACGGGCGTCTCGCTCACCGCGGACGGGTCGGCGCGGGCGCGGCGCTGCCGCACTTCTTCGTCGAGCGGTACCGCGAGAGCTACGTCGCGGCCTGGGCGGCGTTCGAGGCGGCCGTCCGCAGCGGCTCACCGCCGGAGGTCACGGGCGTCGACGGGCGGCGGGCGCTCGTCCTCGGCCTCGCTGCGCGCCGCTCGGCGGCGGAGGGCCGACCCGTCCGCGTCGCCGAGCTCTCCTAGAGGCCCGCCTCGTCAGGCGGAGAGCGCGACGTCGCCGACCTGCTCCCACGCGCTGGACGCCGCGGAGCGCTCCATCGCGGCCACGACCTTCGCGGCGGCGAGCGCCTCGACGACCCCGGGCTCGCGCTGCTCCCCGTCGACGATCGAGTCGAGGAACAGCGCGGCCTCGACGACCTTCAGGTCGTCGTAGCCCATAGGCAATCCCGGCCCCGGCTGGAAGCGCAGGAACGGGTCGTGCTGCGGCCCCATCGCCACGCGCGCGTACCCCGCGTCTCCGTCGTCCGCCGGCCGGAACACGTGCAGCTCGTTCATCCGCTCGAAGTCCCACGCGACCGCCCCCCGCGACCCGTGGACCTCGAACGCGTAGCGGGCCTGCGGCCCGACCGCGACCCGGCTCGCCTCGATCGTGCCTGTCACCCCCGCGGCGAAGCCGACGACGCTCCACACGACGTCCTCGTTCTCGACAGGCGCCCGCGCCGCGCTCTCGGAGAGGGCGAAATGCGTCCCGCTCCCCGCCGGCAGGGGGCGCTCGCGGACGATCGTGTCGGTGCGCGCCACGACGCTCGTGATCGGGCCGAGCAGAAACTGCGCGAGGTCGACGGCATGGGAGCCGAGGTCGCCGAGGATCCCGAGGCCGGCCTCCTCGCGCCGGAAGCGCCACGAGAGCACGCCGCGCGGGTCGGCCGCGTATGCCGCGATCCACTGAGAGCGGAAATGGTCGACGTCGCCGAGCGCGCCCGAGGCGATGAGCCTCCGTGCATGCCGCACGGCGGGGGCATGGCGGTAGTTGAACCCGACGAGCGAGCGAACCCCGGCGCGCTCGACGGCAGCGGCGACGTCGGCGGTCTCGGCGGGGAAGCGGCCGACCGGCTTCTCGACCCAGACGTGCTTGCCGGCCTCCGCCGCCGCGAGCGCGACCTCGCGGTGCAGCCGGTTGGGAGTCGTGATGCTGATCGCCTCGACCCCCGGGTCGTCCACGACCTCCCGCCAGTCGCCCGTCGAGCGCTCGTACCCGAGACGGCCGACCGCCGCGGCCGCACGCTCCGGGTCCTCGTCGGCTGCGACGACGAGGCGCGCGACGCCCGCGCAGTCGGGGTAGTGGTCACGGCTGCGACGGTAGGCGAAGCTGTGCACCTGCCCCATCCAGCCGACGCCGACGAGGCCGATCCCGACCGTCCGTGCCACGGCGCCACCCTACTCCGGCGCTCCCGACGCGAGTAGGCTGCGCGCGTGTCGGACGTCGCCGTGGTCGGCAACCTGGCGCGCGACCGCGTCGACGGAGGGCCGCCGCAGCCCGGCGGCTGCCCCTTCTTCGCCGCCTACGCGCTGCGCGCGATCGGCGGCAGCGGCCCGATCGTCACCCGCTGCGCGGATGCCGACCGGCCGCTCTTCGAGGGCCCCGTCGCCGGGCTCGGCGTCCCGGTGACGATCCTGTCCTCCGCCCGCACGTCGGGCTTCGACCACGTCTACGACGGCGAGACCCGGCATACGACGGTGACGGCGATCGGCGACCCGTGGACGCCGGAGGACGTCGGCCACGTCGGCCCGGAGGCCACGTGGGTCCACGTCGCACCGCTCCTGCGCAGCGACTTCCCGCGCGAGACCCTCGCGGCGCTCGCGGAGCGCGGCTGCCGCGTGTCGCTCGACGCCCAGGGGCTCGTTCGCGCGCCTCGGCTCGGGCCGCTCGCCCAGGATGCGGAGTTCGACCCGGGCGTGCTGGAGTCCGTGTCGGTACTCAAGCTCTCGGAGGAGGAGGCGAGCATCGTCGCAGGAGGCCGCTTCGACGCCTCGACGGCGCGGTCGCTCGGCGTGTCCGAGATCCTCGTCACACTCGGCTCCCACGGCGAGGACGTCTGGGTCGACGGAGAGCTCACGCATCTTCCGACGACGGCGGTGCTCGGCGTCGAGACCACCGGCGCCGGCGACGCATTCATGGTCGCGTACGTCTCGGCACGCGCCGACGGCGCCACGCCCGTCGAGGCCGCCCGGGCCGGCAGCGCGCTCGTGGCCGGGATGCTCACGGCGCGCAAGCGCGGGTCGTGAGCACCGAGCGATACGTCCTCGCCGAGACCGCGTTCGGGATCGCGACCGTCGAGGCGGAGACCGGAGAGCTCGTCGCGCTCGATCCTGGAGCGCCGCTCCCGCGCACGGTGATCGAGGGCATCGGCCTGCCGCGCCTCGTCGCCGCGGACGCGCACGGCGCACGGATCGTGGCCGTCGTCGACCGGAAGCCGCCCCTCGTCGTCTCCGACGACGCGGGCACGACCTGGCGCGAGGCCGGGGGCGGCCTGCCGCCGGGACGCGCGGTCGCGATCTCCGCGGCCCACCCCGATCTCGTGGTCTACGCCTCCGCCACGCGGCTCTTCGTCTCTGCGGACGGCGGCCGGTTCTGGCGGGCCCTCGAGCCCGAGCTCGACGGGATCGCGGCGGTCGCCTGGGACGACGAGGGCTAGGATCTCGCGGCACCTCGACCAGGAACGAGACGAAGGGAGCACCGTGAGCGGACTCGACGACATCCTCGGCAGCCTCACCAAGAGCGGCGGCAAGAGCGGCGGCGGGCTGGAAGACCTGCTCGGCGGCCTCCTCGGCGGTGGGGCATCGGGCGGCGCGGGCGGCGCCGGCGGCGGGCTCCAGGACATCCTCGGCGGCATGCTCGGCGGCGGTTCCGCGGGCGGCGCCACGGGGACGAAGGCCGGCGGAATGAACCTCGGCGCGCTCGCGGCGGTGCTGGCGCCGCTCGTGATGAAGCTCCTGAAGGGCGGCGGCCTCCAGAAGCTCGTGCAGAACGCCCAGGCGAACGGCCTGACCTCGGAGGCCGACTCCTGGGTCGGGACGGGCGAGAACCAGCAGGTCAGCGCCGATCAGATGAAGAACGTCGTCGGCCACGACGTCGTCCAGCAGGTCGCCCAGGAGGCGGGCATCTCCGAGGACGAGGCGGCCGACGTGCTCGCGCAGGTCGTGCCGCAGGTGGTGAACGGGCTGACCCCGAACGGCCAGCTGCCCTCGGACGACGACCTCGACCAGCTCGTCGCGAAATTCGGAGGCTGATCGCTAGATGCGGACCTCGCCGCGGGCGACGAGGACGGCGGAACCGCCGACCTCGACGGCGTCGACGAGGCCGTCTCCGCCGTCCGCGCGCGCGTGGAGGGTCGAGGGGCGACCCATCTCGACGCCCTGCACGATGACGATCTCCTCGCCCCAGGCGATCAGCCCGTGCCGCGCGAGGTGGCAGGCGATCGGACCGGCCGCCGAGCCGGTGGCGGGGTCTTCCCCGTTCGCCCAGAACATGCGGTTCCGCCATCCGGGCGCTGCCGCTGCCGCGGCGACGCAGTTGACCCCCGTGACGCCGAGCTCGGCGATCGCCTCGCGGTCGGGCCGGAGCGTCGCGAGCTCATCCTCCTCGAGCGTCAGGACGATGTGCCGGGCACCGTTGTCGTAGAGCTCGACCGGAAGCAGCGACCGCGACGCGCCGACCGCGTCGAGCACCCGCTGCGGATCCTCGACGGCTTCGATGCGTGGCACCGGCTGCGCCATCCGCCCGAACACGATCCGGCCCGACTCGTCGCGCTCGAGCGAGACCGGGACGATGCCGACCCCCGTCTCGAGCGCGATGACGCCGAGCTGCAGCGGTGCTCCGAGCACGAAGGCGGCACCGAGCGTCGGGTGGCCGGCGAACGGCATCTCGGCCCGGGGGTTGAAGATCCGGATCCGGGCCGTGCCGCCGGTCACCGCGGGCAGGACGAAGACCGTCTCCGAGAAGCCGATCTCGAGCGCGAGCGCCTGCATCGTCTCGTCGTCGATCCCGCGCGCGTCGGTGAAGACGGCGAGCTGGTTCCCGGTGAGGGGAACGTCCGTGAAGACGTCGGCGAAGACGTAGCGAAGGGTCGGCACACGCGGGTTATATCCCGCGCTCCTCCTCGACCCACTTCGGATGGTGCTCCCGGGCCCAGTCCTCGCGCACGTCCCCGAGCGTGATCCCGCGCAGCGCATGACGGGTGCGCGGGTGGATCACGGAGAGGTAGAGGTGCCCCGCCAGGAGCCCGACCGACAGGTACATCACCGCGTCGTGCACCGAGCCGGCGCCGTCGAGCAGGAACCGGTGGTCGCGCTCGCCGAGCCAGAGGAAGAAGCCGGAGACGGCGAACAGCACCGCGAACGCCGCCGTCAGGATCACGTTCAGCTTCTGGCCGGCGTTGAAGCGGCCCTGCGGAACGCTGCGGCCACGCAGCCAGCGGCGGTCGTCGCGGTCGAGCGACTCGACGTCGCGCCAGTCGGCCGCGAGCCTCTTACGGTCGCCGAGCAGCGACGACGAGGACGATCGCGACGGCCCACCCGACCGCCGTGAAGATGTGGACGTTCTTGACGAGGTTGCGGCGCGCGACGATCTCGGAGAGCGCCGGCAGGTAGAGGATCAGGCCCGTCGCGAGCATCGCGAAGAAGCCGGTCGCGTGCACCCAGTGGAGCACCCGCTCGGTGACGCCGAAGCGGCGGATCAGGCGGTCAGTAGCCATTCGACGCCCCGACCCACGCGTCCCGGTCGTACCCGCGCTGCTCCCAGTAGCCGAGGCGGATATCGGTCGTCTCGACCTCGATCCGCGTCACCCACTTGACGTTCTTGTAGCCGTACATCCGGGGCATCACGACCCGGGCGGGGAACCCGTGCGCGGCCGAGAGCGGCCCGCCGTCCATCTCGAGCGCGAGCATCGCGTCGGGCGAGAGCGCCTGGCCGAGCGAGAGGCTGTCGTCGTACGGAACCTCGTCGGAGACGAACCGGAACGACTTCGCGTCGCGCCGCAGGCCGGCCGGGGCGAGCAGGTCCTGGAACCGCACGCCGCGCCAGCGGACGTCGTCGACGCTCCAGCCCGTCACGCAGTGGAAGTCGGAGACCTGCTCCGCCTGCGGCAGCGCACGGAGGTCGGCGAGCGTGTACGTCGCCGGGCGCTCCACCGCGCCCGTGATCGCGAGCCGGTACGCCGCGGGGTCGATCCTCGGGATCGAGCTTCCGATCGTGTAGATCCGCCAGCCCGAGGTCGGCACGATCGCTCCGACCGAGTCCGGGAGCACGCGATCGACGAGGCGCATCGCGTCGCGGCCCACGAACAGCCCGGCGACCCCGGCCCCGACGAGCCCGAGGAACGCGGCGCGCCCGATGGTGCGGTCGTGCACCTCTCCGTTGTACCGGCTGGCCGTGGGAACGCGGCCTTGACCCTGACGTAACGTCAGGGTCTACGGTTCGGCCCATGACAACGACGATGCGGATCGGCGAGCTCGCAGAGGCGACCGGTCTCACGGTCCGGGCACTCCGCCACTACGAGGCGGTCGGGCTGCTCGAGCCCGTCGCGCGCAGCGAGTCCGGCTACCGGAGCTACGACGCCGACGACGCCGAGCGCCTCTACGCGATCGTGGCGCTGCGCCGCCTCGGGCTGTCACTCGCAGAGATCCGCGAGATGCTCGTCGCGGAGCCGGCCAGGCTCGAGGAGATGCTCGCCCGCCACGTTGCCGACGTGCGCAACCAGATCGCCTCGCTTGCAGAGCTCGAGTCGGTCCTGCAACGCGTCCGGCGCGAGCTCGGCCCCTCCCGCACGCCTTCGCTCGGGGACCTCTGCGACCTCGTGCGGCTGACGGTGCAGCTGCCGCGGCGCGACCTCGGGGAGGAGCCGCAGGCGCTCCACGTCCTCGCCGAGCCGCTGTCGGGCTCGATCCTCGAGCGACTACAACGCGGCGGCCCCGCGACCAACCGCGACCTGTCACGAGCCCTCGGCGAGCCAGCGAGCAGCGTCAGGACGCAACTCGACCGGCTCGCGGCGCACGGCTTCGTCGAGGAGGACCGAGCGCGTTCCCGTCCGCGCGCGCGGGTCTGGCGTATCGTCGCGGCCGACCTGCGGCTCCCCCAGGTCGAACGGACCGAGGAGTCCGATCGCATCGCGCGCTCCTGGTTCGAGCCCAGCCTGACGGCGCTCGGCCGGTTCGTCGAGCGGCGGGACTCCTGGGCTGGGTCCGCGACGCTCTCTAACGCGGCGCTCACGCTCACGCAGGACGAGCTCGAGCGCCTCGGCGCCGAGTACATCGCGCTCGTCAGGCGGTACGCGCGCCCGGTGGAAGAGGCACCGGGCGGCGCGCGGCCTGCAACGGCGCTCATGTTCGCCTTCCCGACCGAGGACGCCTGATGGCCCTCCAGGGCCTCATGTCCGCGCCGCGGGCCGCCGCCCGTCCCGACGCGTCTATCCTCGCTCCCGTGCTCGTCTACCTGTGCAGACATGCCAAGGCCGCGCCCGGCGAGCCCGACGAGGCGCGCAAGCTGACCGGCAAGGGGCGCCGACAGGCGGAGGAGCTCGGCGAGCGGCTCGCCGCGGCCGCCGAGCCGCCGGTCCTCGTCCTCGCGAGCCCCCTCGTCCGCGCGCGCCAGACGGCCGAGGCGATCGCCGAGGCCACCGGGGCGCCGTTACGCCTCGACAGCCGGCTCGCGCCGGGCGCCACGCTCGCCGGCCTCCGGGAGGTGGTGGCCGGCGCGGAGGGGCCCGTCGCGACGGTCGGGCACCAGCCCGACTGCTCGGAGATCGCGCTGGCCGCGACCGGAGCCGATCCCGGGTTCTCGCCCGGCGCCATGACAGAGCTCGAGCTCGAGGCGTGAGCGCGGCCGCCGCCATCAGCGTCCGTGGGCTGCGCAAGGCCTACGACGGCCACGAGGCCGTCCGTGGCATCGACTTCGACGTCCTGTCGGGCGAGGTCTTCGGCCTGCTCGGGCCGAACGGCGCCGGCAAGACGACGACCGTCGAGATCCTCGAGGGATACCGGGAGCGGGACGGTGGCGACGTCCACGTCCTCGGCGTCGACCCGTGGGGCAGCGACCGGCGACACCGCGAGCGGATCGGGGTCGTCCTCCAGCAGTCGGAGCTGCCGCCGTCCCTGAGCGTGCGCGAGGTGCATCTCATGTTCGCCGGCTACTACCGGCGGCCCCGAGACGTCGACCAGGTGATCGAGCTCGTCGGCCTCGCGGAGAAGGCGAACGAGCGCGTGAAGACGCTGTCGGGCGGCCAGAAGCGGAGACTCGATCTCGGGATCGCCCTCGTCGGCGACCCGGAGCTCGTGTTCCTCGACGAGCCGACGACCGGCTTCGATCCCTCGGCGCGCCGCACGGCGTGGGAGCTCGTCCGCTCGCTGCGCTCGCTCGGGAAGACGATCCTGCTGACGACCCACTACCTCGACGAGGCGCAGCAGCTCGCCGACCGCGTCGCCGTCATCCGGGAGGGAAGCCTCGTGCGCATCGGGACGCCGGCGGAGCTGATCGGCGCCGCCCCCGAGGTCGAGATCCGCTACCGCGAAGACGGCCGCGAGGTGGTCGTCGCCACCGCGGAGCCGACCCGGGCGTTGGCCGAGCTGACCGGACGGGCCGTCGCCGCGGGCCGTGAGCTCGAGGGGCTCGAAGTGCGGCGCCCGACGCTCGAGGACGTCTACCTCGACCTCGTCGACGGGGACGAGCGATGACTACTGGGGCCGGCACCGCAGCCGCCCGCCGAGCTCCCGCAAACGAGGGAGGCGTCGCGCGGTCGATCGCGCTGTTCCTCCACGAGCTGCGGATCCAGCAGCTGGTCTTCTGGCGGAACCGCGAATCCGCGGTGTTCGTCTTCGTCTTCCCGCCGATGCTGTTTCTGCTGCTCGGCGCGGTGTACGACGGCACCATCGACGGCGTCCCCGCGGCCGACCGGCTGCTCGTCGGGATGATCGGCTACGGCTGCGCCAACACCGCCTTCGGCGGGCTCGCGATCACGATGGTGATCCGGCGAGAGGCCGGCGTGCTCAAGCGTGTGCGCGCGACGCCGCTGCCTCCCGCCACCTACGTCGCCGCCGTCCTCGTGTCGACCCTCGTCGTGTTCGCACTGCAGATGATCGTCACGGTCCTGCTCGGGATCCTGCTCTACGACGCGCGCGGCGCCGAGAGCTGGCCCGCGGTGATCCCGGTCGTCCTGCTCGGCGGCGTGGCGTTCGCGGGGATCGGGTTCGGGGCCGCGTCTCTGATCCGCTCCGCGGAGGGATCGTCCGCCGTCGTCAACCTGATCATCCTGCCGATGGCCTTCCTCTCGGGCTCGTTCGGCCCGACGCAGAGCTATCCCGAGGTGCTCCAGAAGCTCGCCGACGTCCTGCCGCTGACCTACCTGATCGACCTGCTCGAGGCCGCCTACCTCCACGGGCAGGGTCTGACGCACGACATGGAGGCGGTGGCCGTCCTGGCCGTGTGGGGGATCGCCGGCTACGTGGTCGCCGCGAGGCGCTTCGGCTGGCAGCCGCGCGAGCGCTGATCGTGACCTCCGAGGAGCTCCGCGAGGCGCTCGCGGTCGCCGTCGGCGACCCGAGCCGTGTGTCCGACGGAGATTCCGAGCGGGACCTGCACGCGAGCGACATCAGCTTCCACCGGCCGGCGCGCCCGGACGTCGTCGTCTACGCGACCTCGACCGGCGACGTCTCCGCCGTCCTCGCCCTTGCGGACGGGCTCGGCATCCCCGTGACGCCGTTCGGCGCCGGCTCGAGCCTCGAGGGCCACGTGATCCCCGTCGAGGGGGGCATCTCGCTCGACCTGACGCGCATGGACCGGGTTCTGGACGTCTCCCCGGCCGACCTGACGGCGACCGTGCAGCCCGGCGTGACACGGACCGCGCTCGAGCGCGCGGCGGCGGAGCACGGCCTCTTCTTCCCGGTCGACCCGGGAGCAGATGCGACGCTCGGCGGCATGGCGGCCACCAACGCGGCCGGGACGACGACGGTGCGCTACGGGAAGATGCGCGCCAACGTCCTCGCGCTCGAGGCGGTGCTGGCGGGCGGTCGCGTCGTCCGCGCCGGGAGCCGCGCGCCCAAGACGTCGGCGGGCTACGACCTGCTCGGCCTCTTCCTCGGCTCGGAGGGGACGCTCGGCGTGATCACAGAGCTAACCGTCCGCCTCCAGGGCATCCCCGAGGTGTCGGTCGTCCTGCGCATCTCGTTCCCGGATCTCGAGTCCGCGTGTCGGGCCGCGACGACGATCGTCGCGGCGGGCGCGGGCGTGACGCGGGCGGAGCTGCTCGACGCGTGGACGATCGAGTCGATCAACGCCCACTCCGGTACGGACTTCCCGCCCGGGCCGTCGCTCTTCGTCGAGGCGTCCGGCAGCGAGGGCGCGGTCGCGTCCGATCTCGAGCTCGTCCGCGAGGTCGCCGCATCCGAAGGCGCGACGGACGTGGTGAGCGAGCGCGATCCCACGGCGCGCGCACGCCTGTGGGCTGCCCGTCATGCGTCTGCCTACGCGTCCGGTGCCGCGGTGCCGGGGAAGAAACACCGCCCGACCGACATCTGCGTCCCGCTCTCGGAGCTCGCCGGCGCGGTGGCGTTCGCCCGGCAGGAGGTCGACAGACGAGGGCTCGTTGCCGGCATCGTCGGCCACGCGGGCGACGGCAACGTCCACCTCTCGCTTCACGTCGACCCCGACGACCCCGACGAGGTGCGGGCCTCCGACGAGGTGATCGAGCTCCTCGTCGAGGACGCGCTCGCGCGCGGCGGGACGTGCACGGGCGAGCACGGGATCGGGCTCGGGAAGATCCACGCCCTCGAGCGGGAGCACGGCGACCTGCTCGAGCTGATGCGAGGCGTCAAGGTGCTCTTCGACCCGAACGGAATCATGAACCCGGGCAAAGTGTTCGCGCGCGGCTGAGGCCGCGCGCTCAGACGTGCGCTTCGCTCGTGGCGCCGCGGCCCTCGGGAACCGTTCCCACGGCCTGCACAACGACGGCGGAGACGACGATCGCGCCGCCCGCCAGCGTCGCAGCCGACGGGCGCTCCCCGTAGGCGAGCCACACCCAGAGCGGGCCCAGGACGACCTCGAGGAGCGAGATGAGCGCCACCTGCGCAGGCGGGATCAAACGGGCGCCGATCGTGAGGAACGCGAGGCCGAGCCCAATCTGCCCGACGCCGAGCGCTGCGAGGATCGCCCAGTCGCCCCGGCCGACCGAGCCGAGGGTGACAAACGGCGCGCACGCGGCCACGACGAGCACCTGGGAGGCGCACGTGGCGGGCATCATCGACACGTCGCGCCGGTGGCGGGCGATCACGATCACCGCCGCGAAGGACGCCGTCATCAGGAGCGGCAGCCCAACGGCCGCGAATCCCGCGTCGAGCGACCCGGCCGCCATGACGGCGACCCCCGCGCCCGCGAGCAGGAGAGCCGCCCACGTGCGGCCGTCGACGGGCTCAGAGAGCAGCACCCAGCCGAGGAGAGCGGCCATCATGGGCGCGGCGGCCTGCATGAAGAGGACGTTCGCGACGGACGTGTGGTTCAGCGCGAGGAGGAACGCGCCCGAGGAGATCGCGAGGAACACGGTCATCGCGAGCCCCCACCTGCCCATGCCGAGGAACGCCCGGACGGTCCGCCGCCGCTCGATCGCGACGACGAAGAGGAGCAGCGCGATCGCGGCGAAGAACGCCCGGCCCGCGACCTGCGTCGCCGCATCGGCGTCGAGCCCGCGCTGCGCGAGGCCCGCCGTCGACCACGCGACCGCGGCAAGGACGATCGCGAGCTGGCCCTCCCGGGCCCGTCGCCGCTCCAGGCCCGCGCTGCCCTGCATGGCCGTCAGTCAACCACGGCGCTGACGACGGCCGGGGCGGTTTCTCCACGGCGTGAGGTGGGTACCCCTGCCGTCATGAGAGTGTTCACGAAGCGAAACGCACTGATCGGGGCGATCGTCGCCCGGGTCGCGCGCAAGCGCATCGAGCGCAAGCTCAACAGGCTCACGGGGAACACGCCCGGACACCGTCGGCTCCTGATGGGCGCCGGCGTCGTGACCAGCGTCGCAGTCGCCGTCGGGGCACTCCTGGCCCGGCGCGGCTCACCTGGCGACGCACAGGTCGCCTGACACCCACCACCAAGGAGACGAGATGGGGATCATCGGATGGATCGTGCTCGGCCTGCTCGCGGGGGTCGTCGCGAAGGCGATCTTCCCGGGCGATCCGGGCCTCGGCGTGATCATGACGACGCTGCTCGGCGTCGGCGGCGCGCTTCTCGGGGGGCTCGTTGCGTCGCTGCTCGGGCTGGGCGACCCGATCGACGAGTTCTTCGACTTCAGCACCTGGGCGGCGGCGATCCTCGGCGCGATCGTGATCCTCTGGCTCGCGTCGGCGCTCGAGGGCCGCGGCGGGCGCAGGCGTCTGGTCTGATCTCGACCGAACTGGCGCGAGGCCGCTGAGCCGCCGGCCTCGCGTGCTGGTCGTAGTCCTCCTATCGGCGGACGGATTCTGCGCCGTCAGCGGCGCGGGGCGGCTGCGAGCCCGGCGCCAACCCCGACGAGGACCGCGCCGAGGCCGACCGTCAGCTCGGCGAGTCGCTGGGCGAGATACGCCTGCATGAGCGCCGTCTGCAGCGTCGTCGCCTGGAGCCAGAGCGCCTGCGCCGGGTTCTGGACAGGCTCGCCGGTGAGCGGGTCCAGCGCGGCAAGCGACCGGTCGCCCGTCGGGCGGCCCTCGGCGTCGACATAGCTCGGCGTCTCGCCGTACGTCGTGCCGCCCGTCGACGAGAGCGTCGCGTCGCGGATCACCTCGGCGAGCGAGCGCGCTGCCGCCGCGTCGACGACCGGCGCGCTCGGCGGCTTCGAGCCCGGCGTCGAGACGATCCGCTCCCGCTCCAGCCCGCGGCGGACGTCCCGCCGTGACCACAGCCCGAGTCCGAGCAGCCCGAAGCCGGCCGCAAGGGTCGAGACCCCGGCCGCCCTCGTCGTGCACGTCGCGCCGCACGCCATCGCCCGCAGTGCAGACGATCGCGAGGCGCCCGGCATCGGGAAAATCGCGGATCGCGCGTCAGCCGATGGCGAGCGCCGCGCGGGCGCGCCGTTCGCGCTCGGCCGTGAGGAGCCCCGCGAGGTGCTGCAGGAGCTTCCACGAGACGTCCGGGTTGTCCTTCGCGAACCTGCGAAAGTTCCAGAAGGCGATCACGTGGCAGCGCAGGGGGGTCAGCGCGGTCACGGTCGCCGTGCGCGCGTCCTCGCTGATGAGGGCCAGCTCGCCGAAGTGGTCGCCGGGGCCGATCCGCGCAACCTCCTCGCCGTCGACGCTCACCGACGCCTCGCCGTCGGCGACGATGAAGAAGCCGACCCCGCTCATCGTCCCCTCTTCGACGACCGTGACACCGGGCCGGTACCGACGCTCCTTCGCGAGCCGCGCGAGCTGGCGCAGCTGGCGCTGGCTGAGCCCCGCGAAGAGCCTGACCCGGCGGAGCTCGTCGACGACTTCCGACACCGTGGCGATCATATCCAGCCATCGTTCGCGGCCGTGGAGGCTGCCATTCGCGCCGTTTTCGGGGACAGCAGCGCGGGTACTCCGGGAAGATGGGCACGCCCGGCGGTTCCGGAGAATCGCTCGTGAGGCGGGCTCTGCCGATTTACCTCGGTCTCCTGTTCGCCCTGCTCACCGCGGTCTCGATCCTCCTGCTCTACGCGCTGCGCCACGTGCTTCTGATCGTGTTCGTCAGCGTCCTCTTCGCGGCCGCGCTCTCCGGCCCGAGCGAATGGCTCCACGACCGCCTGCGCCTGCCGCGCGGCCTTGCGGCGGTGTTGATCTACGTCGTCTCGTTCGGGGTCCTGGTGGGCGTCGGCTGGCTCGTGGTGCCGCCGCTCCTCGGTCAGGTCGCCGAGTTCGCCGACCGCGCGCCCGAGTACGCCGACCGCTACGACGGCATCCGCAAGGCGTATGGCGAGCTGCGCAACGACTACTCGGCGCTGCCGCCGTTCGACGATCAAATGTCGCGGCTGGGTAACGCGATCCTCGACCGCGCAGGCGAGCGGGCCGCCGCGCTACCGGCCAGCCTGTTCTCGCTGTTCCTCGATCTGCTGAGCGTCTTCGTGATCTCGCTGCTCCTGGTGACGAACCGGATGCGGATCCGCGGATTCACGCTCTCGCTCATCGGTCCCGACCACCGCGAGCGCGTCGCCACGGTGCTCGATCGCAGCTGGGCGCGGATCGGCGTCTACCTGCGGGCGAAGGTCATCGTGATGGCGATCGTCGGCACGCTGACCTACGTCGCGCTCCTCGCGATCGGCGTACCGTTCGCCGTGCCGCTCGCGATCGTCGTCGCGTTCGGCGAGCTCATCCCGCGCGCCGGCCCGTGGCTCGCGCGGATCCCGCTCTTGTCGATCGCTGCGCTCGAGGGCCCACGCACGTTCCTGCTCACGCTCGGCGCCTCGATCCTGATCGAGAACCTCAAGGGCTACCTCATCTCGCCGGTGGTCGAGGGCGACCAGCTCGACATCCACCCGCTCGCCGTCTTCGTCGCCGTCCTCGTGGGAGCGACGCTCGCGGGCCCCGCCGGTGCGTTCGTCGCGGTCCCCGCCGCCGCGATCGTCGACATCCTCGTCCGCGAGGTCGTCGTCCCGTGGCGTCGCGACCAGATCGCCCCGGACGACCAGGACCCGGCCGCGTTCCGCCTGGACGGCGCAGCTCGCGCGGGCCCGCGCGCGGCCGCGCGCTGAGATCCGTACATCGCGCTGATGCGCGGTCAGGCGGAGGCGAGGTACTTCTCGGGGTTGCGGGTGAAGCGGCCGCGGCACCCCGGGCAGCAGAACCAGTAGGTCGTCCCCTCGTGCTCGGCGGTCGGCGTGTCCACCGAGACGGCGACGGTCATCCCGCAGACCGGGTCGACCGCCTCGACCGGCAGCTCGCCGAGCGGCCCGCGGTCGTGGCGCCAGGCGACGAGCTCGGCCAGCACGGCGACGGCGATCTCCTGCTGCGTGAGCGGCCCGAGGTCGAGCCCGGCCGGGCTGCGGACCCGCGCGAGCGTCTCCTCGTCGAGCCCCCGCTCTCGCAGAGCTGCGAGCTCGACGCCGGCCCGCTTCGCGCTCGCGACCAGCCCGATGTACCCCGCCGGCGTGGCGAGGGCTGCGTCGAGCGACTCCGCGTCGCCGCGGCCCATCGTCGCGACGACGACCGCCTCGGCGCCCGCGGCGAGATCCGTCGTCACGGCCCAGCCGATCGCCCCGGCGAGGTCGCGCAGGGTCACGGCGGCGGGGCTCTCGCCCGACGACCGCGAGGAGCGGCTGGGGCAGCTGCGGCTCGATCAGCACCTCGACCGTCCCCTCCGACGCGCACGAGCTCTCGGCCACGACGACGCCCTCCCCTCCTTCGGAGCCTCCCGGCGGACAGATGCGGAGCAGCCGGGTCGTACCCTCCGCGAGCGCGCGCAGCGCCTCCCGCACGACCGCCGGCTCCGAGCAGGCGCCGCCGACCCAGCCGACGAGCTTCCCGTCGGCGGTCACGATGCCCGCGGTCGCCGATCCGCGCCGAGGCGGGCCGCCGGACGGAGCACGACAGTCGCGAGCACGAACGGCCGGCCCTCGTCGGCGAGCCGGCCCGCCTCGACGAGCACCGACCCGCGGTCGAGCCTCGGCGAGGGATCCGTCACTCGGCGATCCCCGCCTCGTGCATCGCGGCCCACACCTTGTCCGGCGTGAGCGGCATGTCGATGTTCTTCACGCCCGCGTGCCAGAGCGCGTCGATCACGGCGTTGACGTACGCGGCCGGCGAGCCGACCGTCGGCGACTCGCCGACGCCCTTCGCCCCGAGCGGATGGTGCGGTGACGGCGTCGAGAGCTCGCCGATGTCGAACTCCGGCGTCTCCCACGCGGTCGGGATCAGGTAGTCGGTGAAGTTCGAGCCGATGCAGTTGCCGTCCTCGTCGAAGTCGATCAGCTGCATCGCCGCGATCGCGTACCCCTCGGTGAGGCCGCCCATGATCTGCCCCTCGACGATCATCGGGTTGATCCGCACGCCGCAGTCGTCGACGGCAACGACCTTGATCGGCTTCCACTGGCCGGTGCCTCGGTCGATCTCGACCACGACCGCGTAGGTCCCGAACGGGAAGGTCATGTTCGGCGGGTCGTAGTACGTGACGCCCTCGAGCCCGGCCTCCATGCCGTCGGGCAGGTTCGTGTACGCGGCGAACGCGACGTCCTGGATCGTCTTCGCGCGCTCGGGCGAGCCCTTCACGAAGAAGCGCCCTGCGTCGAACTCGATGTCGTCCGCCGACGCCTCGAGCAGGTGCGCCGCGATCTCCCGCGCCTTGTCGCGCAGCTTGCGCGAGATGACGGTCGTCGCCGCGCCGGCGACCGGTGTCGAGCGGCTCGCGTACGTGCCGAGCCCGTACGGCGTGTTGTCGGTGTCGCCCTCCTGCACCTCGACGTCCTCGTACGGGATACCGAGCTCCTCGGCGACGATCTGGGCGAAGGTCGTCTCGTGGCCCTGCCCCTGGGCCTTGACGCCGAGCTTGAGGATCGCCTTGCCCGTCGGGTGGACGCGGAGCTCGGCCGAGTCGAACATCCGCAGGCCGGCGATGTCGTACTCCTTGCCGTGCCCGGCGCCGACCACCTCGGTGAACGACGAGATCCCGATGCCGAGCAGGCGGCCCTCGGCCCGTGCCTGCCTCCTGCTCGCGGCGCAGCTCCTCGTAGCCGAGCTTCTCGAGCGCGATGCGCATCGCCTCCGGGTAGTTGCCGGAGTCGTAGACGAAGCCCGTCGCCGACTCGTACGGGAACTGCTCGGGCTGGATGAAGTTGTCGAGCCGGAACCGGGTCGCGTCGACGCCGAGCTCGTGCGCCGCGTTGTCGACGAGGCGCTCGATCAGGTACGAGGCCTCGGTGACGCGGAACGAGCAGCGGTACGCGACGCCGCCGGGCGCCTTGTTCGTGTACCAGCCGTCCGCGACAACGTGCGCGGCCGGGATGTCGTAGGAGCCGGTGACGATGTGGAACAGGCCGGCGCGGAACTTCGTCGGCTGCGCGTCCGCGTAGAACGCGCCCTGGTCGGAGAGGAGCGTCGCCCGAGGCCGGTCATCTTCCCGTCCTTGACCGCGAGCTCGCCGCGCATGTGGTAGTCGCGGGCGAACCCGGTCGAGATCAGGTTGCCGGTGCGGTCCTCGACCCACTTGACCGGGCGCCCGATCAGCAGCGAGGCGGCCGTCGCCACGACGTAGCCCGGGTAGATCGGCACCTTGTTGCCGAAGCCGCCGCCGAGGTCGGGGCTGATGATCCGGATCTGCTGCTCCGGCAGCCCGGCGACGATCGCGAACAGCGTCCGGTGGACGTGCGGCGCCTGCGAGGTGAGGTAGATCGTCGCGTTGCCGGTCGCAGGGTTGACGTCGGCGATGCAGCCGCAGCACTCGAGCGGCGCCGGGTGACAGCGCGGGATAGAACGTGTCGAGCGAGACGACGTGCTCGGCCTCGCGCGAAGGCGCGGTCGGTCGCGTCCTTGTCGCCCGCTTCCCAGTGGTAGACGTGATTGTCGGTCTGCCCTTCCTTCTCGTCGCGGATCAGCGGCGCGCCCTCGGCCGATGACTGCTGCGGGCTCGTGACGGCGTCGAGCGGCTCGTAGTCGACCTCGATCAGCTCGAGCGCGTCCTTCGCGATGTACGCGGACTCGGCGATCACGCAGGCCACCTCTTGGCCCTGGTAGCGCACCTTGTCGGTGACGAGGACGGCCTGCGTGTCGCCCGACAGCGTCGGCATCCAGGCGAGGTTGTGCTGCGCCATCAGTTCGCCCGTGACGACGGCGACGACGCCGGGCAGCGCCGCGGCAGCCGAGGTGTCGATCGAACGGAGCCGTGCGTGGGCGTAGGGGCTCCGGAGGATCTCCATGTGGAGCATCCCCGGCAGGGTGATGTCGTCGAAGTACTGGCCCTTGCCGCGGATGAAGCGCGCGTCCTCCTTGCGCTTGACGGAGTGGCCGACGCCGCGGACCTCGTGCGTCGTCGACATCCCTACGCCTCCCTCATGGTCTTTGCCGCAGCCTGGACGGCGTTGACGATGTTCTGGTAGCCGGTGCAGCGGCAGATCTGGCCCGAGAGCGCCCAGCGGATCTCCTCGTCGGTCGGGCTCGGCGTTCTCCTTCAGGAGCGCGACCGAGGTGAGCATCATCCCCGGGCGTGCAGAAGCCGCACTGCAGGCCGTGCTCCTCGTGGAAGGCCTGCTGGATCGGGTGCAGCTGACCGCCCTCTACGAGACCCTCGACGGTCGTGATCTCGGCGCCGTTCGCCTGGACGGCGAGCATCGTGCAGGACTTGACCGGCGTCCCGTCGACGAGCACGGCGCAGGCACCGCAGCTCGTCGTGTCGCAGCCGATGTGCGTCCCGGTGAGCCCGAGCGTCTGGCGGAGGAAGTGCACGAGCAGCAGCCGCGCCTCGACCTCGGCCGAGCGGGCCTGCCCGTTGACGGTGACCTCGACCGTGTGGAGGCCGGTCGCGGTGGGGGATTCGAGCTGGGTCATGTCCGTCACTCCTGCCCGGCCTGCGCGGCCGAGATCGCAGTGCGAAGGCCGCGCTCGCAGAAGACGCGCACGACGTTCCTCTTGTATTCAGCGGTGCCGCGGTTGTCGGATTGCGGCTCCGCCGCCTCGGCGGCGAGCCGCGCGGCGTCGCGCGATCGCCTCGTCGGTCGGCTCGCTGCCGCGAAGCGCGTCCTCGGCGGCGCTCGCGCGCAGGTTCGTCGCGCCGACCCCGGTCAGCCCGATGCCCGACCTGACCGACGTTCCCGTTGTCGAGCGTCACCTGAACGGCGACCGCGGCCGTCGCGAAGTCGCCGACCTTGCGCTCGAGCTTCAGGTACGTGCCTCCCGTGCGCGGCCCCGGGTCGGGCACGCGCACCTCGGTGATCATCTCGTCCGGCTGCAGGGTCGTCATGAACGGCCCGAGCGCCAGCTCGTCGACCGGGATCGTCCGCTCCCCGTCGGGGCCGCGCGCGACCACGCTGCCGCGCGCGGCGAGCATCGCGGAGCCCCAGTCGCCCTGCGGGTCGGCGTGCGCGAGCGAGCCGCAGATCGTCCCGCGGTTCCGGACGAGCGGGTCGGCGACGAGCCGGGCAGTGGCGCCGAGCAGGCCGTAGCGCTTCGTGAGGAGCGGCGACCGCTCGGCCGAGACGTGCCGGACGAGAGCTCCGATCCGGAGCTCTCCGTCGGCCTCCTCGATCGCGTCGAGCCCGGCGACGCGGTTGACGTCGACCACGGTGTCGACCGAGGCGACGCGGAGCTTCAGCACCGGGATGAGGCTCTGCCCGCCTGCCATCACCTTCGCCCCTTCGCGTTCGCCGAGCGCGGCAATCACCTCCTCGACCGACGTGGGCGCGAGGTACTCGAAGCGCGACGGATACACCGGTTCCCTCCTCGATCGGGGACGCCAGGAACGAGTCGGTCCGAGCATACGCGAGCGCGGGTCGATCGGATTCGAGGTCCCGCTCTCCAGGAGCGGCTGACGCGAGGCGGGCTACGCGGCTTCGGGGATCTCGACCGAGCGGGGAGCAGCTTCCTGGAACGCGCGCCGCTGCGACCTGCGCGCCAGGAGGTTGTTCGCGACGAGCGCGCCGATGGTCAGCGCCGCGCCGAGCAGCTCGACGGCGTTCGGCCGGTAGCCACGGGCGATCTCGATCGCGAACGTCGTGACGGGGATCAGGTTGCTGAAGAGCACGGCGTTCTGGGGCCCGATCGACGCGACGGCGGCGTTCCACGCCAGCACGGCGACGAACGCGCCCGGGATCGCGAGGTAGGCGATCTGCGGCGCGACGTCCCAGAGCTGCGCGGCGGACGGGAGCTCCACGAGCCCCGTCGCGATCGCGACGACGGTCGCCCCGGCGATCGTCAGCCAGCCGAGCGACGCCGTCAGGGCGGTGTAGCGAAGCGGCGACATGCCGCGAAACTCCGCGGCGCCGAGGCTGTAGAGCACGAAGCTGAACACGCCCGCGAGCACGAGCGCCTCGCCCCAGCCGACGGCCCCGTGCACGATCGAGCTCGGGTGGCCAGCGCTGACCACGAGCGCGACGCCGAGCAGCGCGACGCCGAGCAGGCCGAAGGTCGCCCGCGCAGGGCGCCTTCCGGTGCGGCGCCAGAGCACGAGCGCCGTGAGGAGCGGCCCGAGCGCGACGATCAACGAGGCCGTCTCCGGCCGTGCGTGCGCGAGCCCCGTGTAGGCGAGCAGGTTGAATCCGGCGAAGCCGAGCGAGCCGAGCCAGAAGAGCCGCCAACCGCGTCCGTCGAGACGCAGCGAGCCCCGCCCCTCCACCAGCACGAGAACGAGCAGCCACAGCGCCGCGGCGAGCGCATAGCGGATCGTCGACAGCGGGAAAGCGTTCACGCTCTCGAGCGCCGACTTGCCGACGACGAACTGCCCGCCCCAGACGATGGCCGTCGTCGTCGCGAAGAGCACTCCCAGCGTGGCGGTCCTCGTCCTCACCCGTCTCCTCGACTCGTTTGCGGCAACAAGGGTCTTGAACGAGCCGGGGAGCGCCGGTATTTCCCGGTACCGCCGTGGTACCACAGTCTCGTGGCGATGAACCTTCGCCTCACGGAGGCCGAGACCGAAGCGCTCCGCCGCAAGGCAGCGGAGGAGGGACGCTCGATGCAGGAGGTGGCGCGCGCGGCCATCGCCGAGTACGTCAGCGACCGGCCGACGCGGCTGCGTGCGGCAATCGAACGTGTGCGCACCGAGGACGCGGAGCTCCTCGACCGGCTCTCGCGGTGAGCCGCGAAGAGATCGACCACCTCTCCGTCGACGACCTGCTCGAGATCGCGGCGGGGTGCTCCCAGCCGTGGAGATCCGCGACGTCGGGCTGCTCGCCTCGGCTGCCGGAAGGCCGCGAAGCTCGGCGCTCGGCACCGAGGCGTACGCGTCGTTCCCCGACAAGGCGGCGGCACTCCTTCACTCGATCGCGCGGAACCACGCCCTCGTCGACGGCAACAAGCGGCTGGCGTGGTCGGCCGCCCGTGTCTTCTGCCTCCTGAACGGTCGGGACGTCGAGATCTGGGTCGACAAGGCCGAGGCGATGGTCGTCGGCGCGGCAGCGGGCGCGCTCGACGCTCGCGAGCTTGCCGCGCTCGTCGAGAAGCACCTGCGCGAGGCCTGAGTTCAGCGCGGCGTGTGCCGCTCGATGAACGCCAACGTCCGCTCCCAGGCGTCGGCGGACTGCTCCGCGTAGTCCGCTTGGCGGCGGTCGAAGAAGCTGTGCGGCGCGCCGTCGTAGACGACGACCTCGTGGTCGATGCCGGCCGCGGTGAGCGCCTCTTCGAAGGCGGTGTTGTGCTCCGGCAGGATGTTCGCGTCGTCGCCCGCCTGCAGCGCGAGGATCGGCGCCCGGAACTCGGCGGCGCGCTGCGTCGGGCCTGGAACGCCGTTCCGCTCGCCTGTCGAGCCGTAGAAGCCCACGGCCCCGGCGAGGCCATGCCCTCCCGCGGTCGCGAGCCACGCGTTCCGGCCGCCGAAGCAGAAGCCGACGGCGAACACGACCTCGCAGTCCCCGCCTGCGGCCGAGCGCAGGAACTCGACAGCCGCGCGGACGTCCTGCTGGATTCCCTCGGGCGTGGTCTGCGCGACGTGCTCCATGTACGGGAACTCGTCGTCGCGCTTCCCGACCCCCGCGCTGCGGCCGAAGTAGTCGAACGCCACGGCGGCGTAGCCGCGCTCGGCAAAGCGCAGCGCGAGCTCCTCGTAGAAGCGGTAGAGCCCGCGGACGTCCGGCAGCACCACGATGCCGACTCGGGCGCCGTCGTCCGGCTGCGCGGCGAACGCGGCGAGCTGTGTACCGTCGGCCGACTCGAGGACGACGTCCTCCGAGCGCACGGGCGCCCCGCCCGAGATCGGCGGGATCGGCGGGACGGAGTCGAGCTCGAAGCACATCGGCGCTCCCGACCCTACTCGTGCGGCCTCACTGGAGCGGTGCGCGGAAGCGGACGTGCATGTGGTTCTCGTGGTTCGGGTACGGGACGACGACGCCGCTCGGGCCGTGCAGTCCGGTCGAGAACCCGACGAACACCATTCTCGCTCCAGCGGCGACGAAGCGGTCGAGGAGATCCTGCGCGAGCTCGTGGTCGATCTGGCTCGTCGCGATCGGCGCGCGCAGGTGACGGTCGAGCCGCGGGTAGTAGACGTCGACGTCGAGCCCGTTCTGGTGCGAGACGTGCTGGTCCATCCGACCACCGTGGCGGAGGCTGATGTCCCCGACGACGACCCGCGGCGCGTTCGGGTGCGCCGCGCGGAAGGCGGTCACCACGGCGAGGACCCTCCGGATCGTGTGTTCGTTCCCGTAGAGCCTCCAGGGGAGGTTCGGGGTCGAGTCCGTGTTCGGGTTCCACGTCACCCAGTCGGGCCCCTCGACCGGAAGCTGCGTGCCGTCGACCAGGCTGCCTGCGTACTGGAGGCCGAGCGAGCGCGCGTGGTGCCACTCCACCCGCACCCCCTCGGTCTCCGGTGCCCGCACCGGCGGCGCGGCCTTCTCGGGCAGCTGGAAGCCGAACTCGTCGGCCCGGAAGGTGAGGCTCGGCGGGTCCTCGAGCAGCGGCCCGAGGTCCTGCCCAGCTGCGCGATGCCGCAGCGCGGCGATCGGCAGCATCGTCGCCGAGCCGAGCACGAGCGCGACCGCCGGCACCGTGCGGGTCGCGAGCCGGCGTCGCCGCGCGGCCTGCGCGGCCAGCCGCCGCCGACGGGATGCGTCGAGCCCTGTCGGGACGGGTGCGAACAGCGCGTCGAGGAGATCCGTGGCGCCGGGGGGCAGCGCGACGGCCGCCGCTCCCGACGGCTGCGGCTGCTCCCGGAACCAGAGCACGTCGGTATCGAGCCACACCTCGTCGAACCGCCAACCCATGAACGGATGTCCTTCGCCTGGACGTCAGCGGTTCCTGCGCGACGCCTACCCGTCGAGCCCGACGAACTGGTGCCACGGGCCGGCGAGATGCACCGTGGCGACCGCCAGCACCAGACCGACGACGAGCGAGCCGGCGACGAGCCAGCGGCGAAGCGACGAGCCCGGGAGGGCCTCTTCACGCCGCCAGTCCGCCGCGGCCAGGCGCGGTACCCGCACCAGATGGGCCAGGACGTGCGCCGACATGGCGGCGACCCACACGGCGAAGCTCGCCTTGTGGAGGCCGAGCACGACGCCTCCCTGGGGGCCGAGCACGATGAGGGTGACGCCGCTCGCGAAGAGCGCGACGGTCGAGAGCACGACGACCGGGCCGAGCAGGCGCAGCAGCGGGTGCGGCGGGCCTTCGGCCCGGTACGTGCGGTCGCCCGTGTAATAGCGGGCGAAGCGATAGCCGGTGCTGGCGAGCTTCACGCCGACGAGCGGGACCAGGAGCATCCCGATGAAGACGTGCGCCGACACGAGCGGGCCGATCGCGAGCAGTGTCACGCCCTCGGCCGCGAGCAGCACGAGCAGGATCGCCGCGGTCGCCGCGGTCAGGCGCCGGTTGCCTTCGCTGCCGCCTGTCCGCACAACGGAGCGGGCGGCGGCCCGCGTCCTCGTCTTCCTCTCTCGCGACACGTCGAGCACGGGCCCAATCGCAGCGGACGTGGATGAGAGGAGCATGAGAGCCTCCGGGGGCCAGCGCTGCGACGACAATGCACCCGATGCGCGTGCTGGTGGTCGAGGACGAGCCGAAGCTCGCGGGCCTGCTCGCCCGGGGACTCGGTGAGGAGGGACACCCGACCGATGTCGCGACCAACGGCGACGACGCCGTCTGGATGGCCCGCGCGAGCCCCTACGACGCGATCGTGCTCGACGTCATGCTGCCGGGACAGGACGGGTTCGAGGTCTGCCGCGAGCTCCGCGCCGCAGACGTCTGGACGCCGGTGCTCTTCCTCACCGCGCGCGACAGCGTCGAGGACCGCGTCGGCGGCCTCGACGTCGGCGGCGACGACTACCTGGTGAAGCCGTTCTCGTTCCCGGAGCTTCTGGCGCGGCTGCGCGCGCTGACGAGGCGCGGGCCGGTCGAGCGGCCGACGGTGCTCGAGGTCGGGTCGCTGCGGCTCGACCCGGCGGCCCGCCGGGTCTGGCGGGACGGCACGGAGATCGAGCTCTCGGCGAAGGAGTTCACCCTGCTCGAGGTGTTCATGCGGCAGCCCGGGAAAGTGCTCACCCGCCTCGAGCTACTCGAACGTGGGTGGGACATGGCGTACGAGACCCGCTCGAACGTCGTCGACGTCTACGTCCGCTACCTCCGCGAGAAGATCGACCGGCCGTTCGGCTGCCACTCGCTCGAGACGGTGCGCGGCGTCGGCTACCGCCTGCGCGAGCCAGCGGCATGCTGAGGGCGGTCCCGATCCGCTGGCGGCTCGCCGCCGCGTTCGCCGTCTCCATGGCCGCGCTGCTCCTCGCGCTCGGGGCCTTCGTGTACCTCCGCGTCGAGGACGCGCTCCGGAGCTCGGTCGACCAGGCCCTGCGGGCCCAGTCCGCGGAATCGCTCGCCCACCCGGAGGACGGCTCGCCGCTCGACACCGACGCGCGCCGGTCCGGGATGGTCGCCCAGGTCCTCGGGCCGGACGGGCGGGTCGTGCGATCGGATCCGGCCTCGCTCCCCGCGCTCCTCGAACCGGCCGCTGTGGCGGCGGCGCGACGCGGCGAGGTCCTGACGACGGTCTCGCTCGGGGCCGGTGACCTGAACCGCTGGCGCGCCCTCGGGGCCCCGGACGGAGACCGCGTGCTCGTCGTCGCGCACCCGCTCCGCCAGACGGAGGAGACGCTCCACCACCTCGTCCGCGGCCTGATCGTGGCCGGCCCGCTCGGGCTGCTACTCGCGACGCTCGGCGGCTACCTCCTGGCGGCCGCAGCGCTCCGTCCCGTCGAGTCGATGCGCCGCCGGGCGAGCGCCATCTCCGCGACGACACCGGGAGCGCGGCTCCCCGTGCCGCCGAGTCACGACGAGATCCGAGACCTGGCAACGACGCTGAACGAGATGCTGACGCGGCTCGAGGCGGCGCTCGAGCACGAGCGCCGCTTCGTCGCCGACGCGAGCCACGAGCTACGCACTCCGCTCGCCCTCCTGAAGGCCGAGCTCGAGCTCGCTCTCCGCCGTCCCCGAAGCGCAGAGGAGCTCCGCACGGCCGTCGGCTCTGCGGCCGAGGAGACGGACCGGCTCGTCCTCCTCGCCGAGGACCTGCTGCTCATCGCGCGCTCCGACCGGGAGGCGCTCGGATTGCGGATCGAGCACGTCGATCTCGGCGAGCTGGCGCGCTCGACCGCCGACCGCTTCGCGGAGCGCGCGTCACACGAGCGGCGCCGGATCGCGGTCGAGGTCCCGACGGACACCGAGGTCCCGGCAGACCGGCTGCGACTCGAGCAAGCGCTCCGCAACCTCGTCGACAACGCGCTCGACTACGGCGACGGCACCGTCACGATCAGCGCCCGGAGGACCGGCGAGGCGATCGAGCTCCATGTCCGGGACGAGGGGCGCGGGTTCCCGCCCGACGTCGCCACGCGTGCCTTCGAGCGGTTCTCGCGGGGCGACGACGCCGCGCGGCCGCGGAGGGAGCGGGCTCGGGCTCGCGATCGTCGACGCGGTCGCGCAGGCGCACGGCGGCTCGGCGGGCATCGCCGCGAACGGTGGAGGGGCGGACGTCTGGATCTCGCTTCCCTCCGCACGCTGAGCTGCCTCTGATCGGCCTCTCATCTCGCTCTCATGTCGCGCGCCTACCGTCGGTCAGGTGGGTACGAGCGAAAGCCCGGAGCGCGCCAGGCGACGACATCAGGCACGCCTCGGGCTGCTGCGCCGTCGGGCGGCGCTGGCGTCGGCGCTCGGCTTCGCCGCCTTCCTCGGTCTCGCGGCGCAGCACGCGGTCGGCTCAACCAAGCGATCCGCGAACGCCGTCTCGTCACCACCGGCCGCCGCCCCGGCCGCGTACTTCGACCAGCGTGCCGGGGGCTTCGCGTTCGACGACGGCTCGGCGGCGCCGCTCCCGCCGCCGGTCGCCCAGACGAATGTCTCCTGAGCTCGCCGTCCCGGGCGGGATGTCGTCCGCGCGGTTTCGCGCGATGGGGTCGGAGATCCAGCTGCTCGTGCCCGATCGCCTGACACGCGACGCGACGCGGGCCGTGGAGGCGCTGTTCTCCGAGTGGGAGGAGGCACTCAGCCGGTTTCGGCCCCTGAGCGAGCTCTCGCGGCTCAACGCGAGCGCCGGAGCTCCGGTCCGCGTCGGCCCGATCCTCCTGGGCGCCGTCGAGGCGTCGCTGGAGGCGGCGCGCGCGACCGGCGGGCTCTTCGATCCGACGCTCCGCCACGAGCTCGTCCGGATCGGCTACGACCGGTCGTTCGAAGACATCGGCCACGCCCGCGGGCGGGTGTCGCGTCCGCGCGGCGGCGGCGCCTGGCGACGGATCGCCGTCGACCGCTCGGCCGGCGTCGTCACCCTGCCGGCGGGCGGCGAGCTCGACCTGGGCGGGATCGCCAAGGGCATGGCCGTCGACGCGTCGCTCGAGCTGCTCGCGCGCCTCGGAGCCGAGGCGGCGCTCGTGAGCGCCGGCGGCGACCTCGCCGTCCGCGGCCTACCTCCGGGCGGCAGAGCCTGGAGCGTGCTCGTCGGCGGCGATCCGAGTGGCCCGGTCGTCCCGCTCGTCCGGGGCGCGCTCGCGACGTCCGGTATCACCCGGCGACGCTGGACGCAGGGCGACATCGCGCGCCATCATCTCGTCGACCCGAGCACGGGCGACCCTGCGGCGACCGGGCTCCGCGAGGTGACCGTCGCCGGCGGGACCTGCCGGATCGCCGAGGTCGGTGCGACTGCCGCCTTCGTCGCCGGGCCGCGACTCGGGCCGGCAGTCCTCGAGCGCCTCGGGCTCGCCGGGATGCTCGTCGGCGAGTCGGGCACGCAGATCGGCGTCGGCCGCTGGCCCTCGTACGACGTCCCGCACGCCGCATGAGCAGCTGGAACGCGGTGACGTGGGACACGGCACGGGCGGGTGGGCTGATCGCGTACGTGCTGCTGACGGCATCCGTCGCCGTCGGGCTCGTCCTCCGGAACCGCTGGCAGTCGAGCCGCTGGCCGCGCCTCGTCACGAACGAGCTGCATGGCTACGTGTCGCTGCTCGCGCTCGTCTTCATCGCAGTCCACGTCGCCGCGGTCGCGGTCGACCCGTTCACCCACTTCGGGGTCGCCGCGGTGCTGGTCCCCTTCGCGTCGCACTACCGGCCGGTGTGGATGAGCCTCGGCATCGTCTCGCTCTACCTCCTCCTCGCGGTGTGGGTCAGCTCGCAGCTGCGCCGGCGGATAGGCCATCGCCGCTGGCGGCAGATCCACGTGCTCGCGTTCGCCGTCTACGGCGCGGCGACGCTCCACGGGCTGGGAACAGGAAGCGACACGAGGACGATCTGGGCCGCCGCGCTGTACGCGGGCAGTGTCGCGCTGGTGGGCGCGCTGCTGACGGTCAGGCTGCTCGCACCGGCAGGCCGAGAGGCACGCCGGCGTCCGATCGCCGCGGGCGCAGCGGCCGTGGCCGTCCTCGCGGCAGCCGGCTGGTCGCTCGGCGGCCCGTTCGCGCCCGGCTGGTCCGCTCGTGCGGGCGGCACGGCGGCTCGCACGACGATCGCCACCCCGAGGCCGCAACTCGCGCGTCCCGTCAGGGCAACGCTGCCGCCTGCTGCCGTGCACCTGCCTTTCACGGCCCGGTACGCGGGCCGGTTGACGATCGGGCGGGTGAACGAGCAGGGGCGGCTCACCGTTCGTATCGACGGCGCCCTGAGCGGCGCGACGAAGGACCACCTCGAGATCCTCATCCACGGCATCCCGCTCGAGGACGGCGGCGTCGCGATGGAGCAGAGCCGCGTCCGCATGGGAACGACGACGCCCCTCTACCGCGGCGAGATCACGTCGCTCCACGGGCACTCGAGTCGTCGCCGCGCTGCGCTCCGCCCACCAGCGCGTGCAGATCGACCTGACCCTCCGCATCGGCCGAGACGGCAGCGTCGTCGGACAGGCCCGCGGAACGGCGGCGCCGGTCGGGCCCGAGACGGCCTAGCCTCCGCGGCGTCAGACGAGAGCAAGGACAGAGCCTCGCGATGCGCGACGTCGACCTCGTCGTATGACCATGACGCCGCCTCCCTCCGTTGCCCACCGCCGCGATTCCGGCCCGTGGGACACGAAGCACGGCCGCCGGATCAACGTACGTCATGGTTCGCCCCGCGTGCTCCCACAGTGGTCAGGGCGCTACCCTCACCGGCGCGCCCCCGTAGCTCAGTGGATAGAGCAGCGGTTTCCTAAACCGCGTGCGCAAGTTCGATTCTTGCCGGGGGCACTCTCTCGCGGGGCGGCTTGGTCATCGGCTTTACGGCTTCGCCAAGCCGCTCGTGCTGCGTGGACAGCTGCACATGATGCGCCCTCCTCGACGGGTACCTTCTGGCGAGGCGGCAACGGTCGTGGCTCTGCCAGTCAGCGTCCTGTCGTCGAGCGCCGCCAGGCGTCGTGTGACCTCGCGACAACGCCCCCGCCCTTACATGCGGTCTAGCCCTGCGCCGCAGTCTTCTGGATCCATTCGACGAGGGTCGCAGGTGCTTCGGGTGCAGTCGGGACGTTGTCGACCAGTCCGTGTCCAGCGTTCGGGAATACCACGATGGTGAAGTCCTTGCCCGCCCGCTTCAACCGGGTAAGGATCTCGACGCTTCGATCGGTCGGGATCGACTTGTCTGCCCCGCCATAGAGCCACAGTCCCGGTGTCGACATCTGCTCGATGAACGGAGCTGGATCGAAGCCGGATGGGCCCGCTTCCTGCAACTTCTGCGTTGCATCTGCCTTCTTCTCGGCGGTCAGCGGCCCGTCTTCGTCCTCACCGGCTGCGTCGCTCCAGATCTTCTCCTCGCCAGTCGTCACCGCCGGGCCATCAACGAGTGCCGTAAACGCGACTGGCTTGCTCAGTCGGCTATCCGCCAGCGGAACGACCCAGCCCGCCTCGCTCGCCCCGTAGAACCCAACCCTGTCGGCGTCGATCTCGGGATGCGATCGAACGGCGAGCACGGCCCCGTCGGCATCGGCGGCAACCAGGTTGTACTGCCCAGGGTTCGTACAGCAGTCGCCCTCGGATTCACCGACGCCACGCTTGTCATAGGAGAAGACCGCGATTCCGTTCTCGACGAGGGGGGCGACGACCGGGCCGTAGTTCAGCCGTGGTTGCTCACCGCTCCCGTGTACCCAAACAACGGCGGGGTGGCGTCCTGACTCCTTCGGCAGATAGAGCGTCCCAGCGAGTTCTGTCTCGTGGCAAGTGAAGTGGACTGCGACCTCTCGGTGAGATCCAACGTCAGCCGCATCTCCGAATGTGGCGTTTGGACTCGTGCACCGAACACTCTCCGGATCAGCCTCGCCGCCACCCCCGCCGCAACCGCTAGCGACGGCGATCGACACAAGCGCAAGAACCAGCAGTCTCCGAAGCAACGGCTTGAAGTTACTCCTGATCGGCCGAGACCTCCACCTCAGGCTTCGCGCCGCCCCGCACTAGCCCGCATCTCCGCGCCCCGGCGCCGGCACGCTCCTAGCAGGTGCAACGCCTGTCCGTTAACCGCTACTTCCAGCGGCGATTCGACCCGACGATGTACTGGCCGTAGCCGCGTAGTGCGGCTGCCGAGGTCAGTACCTGGTAGGCGAACAGGTAGCCGAGGAAGCCGCGCTTGTCGTGTTGAGGGTGGATGTCGAGCGTTCGGAAGACGTGGCGTGCCTGCCAGCGCTGCATGAAGCCAAAGACCGCGACGGTGATGGGCAGGAGGAGCATCGACCACCAGCCGAAGATCAACGGGTAGCCGAAGAGGAAGAGGATGACTCCGGGCACCCAGAAGAAGATGACGCCGATGTCGAGCAGGGGCACGAGGTAGTCGATCCCGGCTACGAGCTTCGCGAGGACGCGCGGCTGTCTGGGGGGTGGATGGGTTCGGAGGCCTTCAAGCATCCCGCGCGCCCAGCGAGAGCGCTGGCTCAGCAGCCGATCGAGTCGCTCCGGGACGACGGTGAAGCCGAGCGCCACCGGCTCGTACTGCACGATCCCCCGAGAAGCCAGCATCGTCCAGGTGAGCACGATGTCCTCGCCGATCGCATCGGGCCAGCCGCCGACGGCACGCAGGTCGTTCGTCCAGTAGCCGGAGAACGCCCCCTGCGCGACGAGCGCGGTGTTGTACGCCGCCTGCATCCGCTTGACGCCGTTGATCCCTAGCCGGTAGTCCCATTGCTGCATCCGGGTGACAAAGGTCGCCAGCGGGTTCTCAGCAACGAGCGCAGCGGCACAGGCACAGACGTGCTGGCCCTGCGGTGCGGTCGTCAGCCGAACCACGAGTCGAGTCACCGACTGCGGGTGCACATGAGTGTCGGCATCGACCGTCACCACCAGCGGTGTCGTTACGGTCGCGAGGGCCGCATTGAGCGCATGGTGCTTGCCTTGGCTCCCCTCGAAGACACGTCGGTAGTCGAGCCGGAGGCGTGCACCCGCCGCGTCCGCGAGGCTCGCGGTGTCGTCGGTCGAGTTGTTGTCGGCGACGACGACCTCCACTCGACCTGGGTACGACAGTTCGGCGACCTGGTCGAGCGTGCGGACGATCGCGTCGCTCTCGTTCCACGCAGCCACAAGGATCGTCACCGACGGCCACGCGCCTTCGGGCCAGTCGCCTCCCAAAGGCGTAAGCGGGAGTTCCTGGTACCGGGTGATCAGCAGCGTGAAGATCATGAACCCGATGACAAGGCCAGGGATGTAGGCGAGGAAGATCGGGATCACCCAGGCCATGACGGGGCCAATCGCGTCCCCGAGTTCATCCCTCCAGGGATCCGAGACCCAAACGCTGAACCCGACCCAGGCAAGAGTCAGGGCCGATGCGAGCGCGAAACGAACAGTCGGTCGAAGCCCCGAGGCCGGAGCCTTCCGTCGCGTCCGACCGCCGAGATGTCCGACTGGCTGAGGAAGAGATCCAAGCTCGCCGTCAGCCACAGTGATCTCGTTATCGACCGACGGGGGCTTTGACGACAGGCCTCCTCCTCAACTTGTCTATCGACCCTGGGCGGAATTGCCACCGTAGCTCCCTGAGGGTGGCCCTCTGCGACCAAGCCCAGACTGGACTGGCGCGCGGAGTGGCGCACACGCCGCGTCGACCGCATGGTTAAACGGAAGAGCACGCGCTCCTAAACCGCGTGCGGCCGTTCGATCCGGCCCGGGGGCACTACCTCTCAGAGCGCCTTGTCCATGCGGTTCTCGCTTGGCCAAGCCGCTTTCGTCGCCTCCAGACTCGCCGCCGACGCCGTTGCGTGAGGGCCTGAGACTGCTCAAGACGGCTATATCTGGATGCTCACTGGCGCGCAACTGGGGCGCAGAGCCGACCGCACCCCGCGACGAGGCCCCGTCGCGAACGCACCGGGCGAGGGGAAGGGCGTGGGCCGCGCGTTCGTCGAGCACCTCACGAGCAGGCACTCGCGGCGGTCTCTGCGCGAGCCGCAGCCTCCTCGTACGCCGCCGCCGTGTCGTCGTTCTCGGACAGCGCCTGCGTGGCTGCGAGCGAGGCGTCCGCGCACAGTTCGGCCTTAGCCGCCTCGGCTCGCGCTTGTTCCGCCTCGGCTCGGGCGAGATCGCGTTCTGCCCGCGCCTGCTCGACCTCGCTTTGGGCCTGGTCAACTGCCGCTTGGGCTCCCGCCACGCTCTGCTCGGCCTCGGCGACGGCTTGCTCTGCCTCGGCTACGTCCTCGTCGCTGACGACGACGATGCCCGCGACGCCGGAGAGCGAGGCATCGATGCTCGCACGAGCATCCGCGATACGACTCTCGGCCTCGGCCGAGGCCGACTCGGCCGCGGCGGTCTGGGCCTCGAGTTGCGCCTCGGTGTCGTTCAAGTCGTCGTTGAGCACGATCGCCCAGACGCCGAGTCCGATCGCGGCCGCGATAGCCACGCCCGCAAGGACCATCCACACCACCGGGCGCTTCCGCTTACCGCCTTCGCCCGGCGGCGGTGCGTTCGGGCTTTGGACGGCAGTCTGTTCGGTCGGTGTGGAGTCGCTGCTCATTTTCCCTCCCGGTCTCGTTGTCTGGCGGCGAGTCAACGACGTGAAGCCGCGCCCGGATGGTAGGCCTCGTCCCAGTCGGTCACGCTGGATCGGGCCCGCCCGACCCCGCGAGCAGGCCCCAACGGCGACCCATCGCGCCCACCCGACAGGGGCGAGAGGCGATTCGTGACGCGCCTTGGGACATAGTCGGGACACGGCCCTCTGGTGGTGGGACGCACGGCACTCGTACCGTCGTCATCGACCGGCGCATCGACGCCGACGCCACAGAGGGAGCGGCACATGAGCGATCTGGCAGTCACACGAGCGGTAGGTGGACACGGACGCGCAGCACTGATGCTCGGAGTGGCGTCGCTGCTGCTGTACATCGGCGGCGGATTCACCATGGGCGGAAGCTTCTGGGTACTCGGACCAATGGTCGGACTCGGCGCAATCGTCCTCGGCCTGGCCGCCCGACGCAAAGGCGGAGGACATGAGGCAACCACTGCGATCGTCCTCGGCGCGGTTCCCGTCCTCTGGACCGCGGCCTTCTTGATAGTCGCGGCGCTCGGCTGAAATGACGGCGAGGCGCGTAGACACGTCTCGACGGCAGGCGTGTCGGCCGTGGCTTTCGCGACACAACGCCCCACCTTCTTTCGCGGCAGCTTCCTGCTGCGCCGAGGCAGTGCACAGAGAGGAATGAGCATGCACCAGAAACTGCTTCTGCTGGCGCTGACTCTCGCGCTTGCACCAACACTGCTACAGGGAACCGCCGCTGCTCGATCCGGAGCACCGGCGGAAGCGTTTGCAACCGGGTGCGGGAAGAAGATCGTCTTCCTGGTGTGGCCGAAAGGTCACCCGGCCATCCCGCGGATCGCGGAGTTCCCGGAGATCCGAAATCCGCACATCGAGCTCTACCGCGGCTTTAGCTCCGGCTACGACGTCACCGCAGCCGGCGCTTACATCGTTGGCGGCAAGCCACCCCCGGGGATTCCCCGCGGCGGCTTCTTCATCGCGTGCACCAACTATGGCAACCCCGTCACCAAAGGCACAGTGCCGAAGCCAAGCGTCGCCATCACGAAAGAAACGGCCGTCAAGTGCACCCTGCCGGTGTCGCCCGTAACTGACGTCGTGTTCCGGAGGGGAGGCGTCGCCGACCTCTACCTGCACTCGGGCGCACTACTCGTTGCACAGGGACACGTCACCGAATCGAGCGCGACGCTCACCGTCACGTCCGGGCACTGCACCCTGATCCCCCCACCCCGACCCTGACCGATTCCGAAACATTGGCGTCATGCGCAGGATATGAGGCGCCCCGTGGGCCATACGGAGATCCGGCCCACGGGGCGTGTTGGCAGATCTGCTCAGCGCGTGGCGGGTGAGTGGTCGCGCTCACCGAACGCGCGCCGGTCGTTTTCTGTCAGGACGGCGGGCAAGAGCGTGGCGGCGAGGTAGACGCCTGCCACGCCGACCAGTCCGTAGACGATGCGAGTCACCGCGTTGGTCGTTCCGAACTCCTCGCCAAAGACCCAAGCGACGAGGTCGAACTTCGCGATTGCGACGAGACCCCAATTGAGAGCTCCCACAATCACGAGCGTGAGGGCCAGACCATTCAATACCTTCACCTTGTCCTCCTGGTTCGTAGGGGTAATCTCTATCGTTCCCGGACAAACTATATACGAAACCTATACGACATGTGGAGCGGCCCGTGGAAGCGGCGCCCACGCTCCTGTGCTCGACGACGGCGCTACGGAAAGGGGAACGGCGCCCCAGGGCGGTGACTCGAGCCACAGTTCGCTAAACCCGCTGTCGCATGGGCGGTGGTGAGGTGACATGGTTGAGCGCGAGCCGTGGTCACGATTCCGCTCACGCCGGTCGATGCAGTCCGGATCACGATCCTGATGGACAACGTGACGGACCCGCTGCTCTTCCCGACGCCGCATGTGGAGCGCACGACCTGGTTTCACCAATTGGCGAGGCCGCGCGCTGCCTCGGCCGTCACCGAGGACGGCTTGCCTGATGCGTTGATTGCCCAGCCCGGCTTCTCGGCGCTCGTTCGAGTGACGAGCGGCGGCCGCGAACGGACGGTCCTCTTCGACGCGGGCGTGACGCCAACCGGCGTGGTCGAGAACATGCGGCGGCTCGGGATCCTGCCAGGAGACATCGAGACGATCGTCCTCAGCCACGGTCACTGGGATCACGTCGCCGGAATGGAAGGGATCGCAAGGGAGGTCGGACCTGGGAACCTGCCTGTTCTGATCCACCCCGACTTCTGGCGGCGTCGGCGCATTGCGATTCCCGGCCTCGATCCAGCCGAGCTGCCCGCGACCAGCCGCTCAGCGCTCGAGGGCGCGGGGTTCGAGATCGTCGAGGAACGACAGCCTTCGTTCCTGCTCGACGGCTCGGTCCTCGTGACGGGCGAGGTCGATCGCACGACGCCGTTCGAGACAGGCTTCATGGGACACGAAGCTGATGTTCACGGGAGCTGGGAGCCCGACCCGCTGATCCTCGATGACCAGGCGATCGTGATGCGCCTCGACGGCCGCGGCCTCGTGGTGCTCACCGGATGTGGTCACGCCGGGATCGTCAACGTGGTGAGACAGGCGCAGCGGCTCACCGGGGAGACAGCCGTCGCTGCCGTCATCGGCGGGTTCCACCTCAGCGGCCCGATGTTCGAGCCCATCATCGAGCCGACGGTCGCGGCCTTCGACGACCTCCAGCCCGAGCTGCTGATGCCCGCGCATTGCACCGGCTGGAAGGCGGTGCATCGCCTCGCGGCGCGCTTCCCCGACGCGTTTGTGCAGAGTGCTGTGGGGACGACGATCTCGCTCTGAGCGGCTCGTCCGGGACCGGTTGCGAGCCGGCGATCGGGCCTCAGGCAACGCAAGCCCGCGAGAGGTACGCCGCGCCACTCCTCCCACGTCAGATGTGTGCGCGCGAACCCTCATCCGAGGGTTCTTCCTTCGATTGGCTGGCCAGCATTTGTTACGGTCGCCGCCTGCGGGCCGACCCTCACGTCCTCGTGAGGGGATCAATCTTCGCCCAACGGCGAAGAGCAAGCGCCTTGTCAACTGAGGAGGACACCATGGAACGGTTTCCTTGGGATCGACGGTTGCGGCACGCCGGGAACGCACGACGTCTTGTGATCGCCGCGGCCGCCGCGCTCACGCTGGCGGTCGTGGCGGCGGTCGGGATGGCCGCGACGTCGGCACCCGGACCGAATGGCTGCCCAACCAACAAGAGCTTGAAGACCGCCCCGATCGCCGACCTCGCACCGCCCGCGCGAACCCAGATCGAGGCGTTCGACGTGCTGTCGGGGCCGATCAACGAGCAGACGCAGACGTTCACGCTGAAGGTCCGCGTCGGGAGCACCTGCAGCGGCATCGACATCAAGGGCGCGAGCGTCTACGTGACCGCAGTGCCGTACAACCAGTTCACGATCCCGGCGGAAGAGCTGACCGGGGACGACGGCACCGCGACGCTGGTCTTCCGTCGCGACGCGAACTTCCCTGCGAGCAGCAAACAGCAGCAGCTGACGCTCTTCATCCGCGCGACGAAGCCGGGCGAGGATCCCCTCGCCGGTGTCTCGACACGGCGGCTCGTCGCGGTCAACTTCGAAGGCTGACCCCGTCTCTCACGGCCGCGCCCGAGCCAGCTCGCGGCGCGGCCGTCGCACCGATGTCGTCGTCGGAGACGACTCGGGTTTATGCTCCCGGCATGTTCGGCGTGGTGACGCGGGTCAAGGCAGTGAAGAGTCGGGCCCGATCGCTCGTGGAGCTGAACCTCGAGCTGGCGAAGCTCGAGGGGAAGCAGAAGGCAACGGCAGTCGGGATCGCAGGGGGTCTCGGCGCCGCCGCAGCCGTACTGGTCGTCTACGCGATCGGCTTTGCCTTTGCCGCGATCGCGGCGGCACTGAGCGAGACACTCTCGCTCTGGCTGTCGCTGCTGATCGTGGCGTTACTCCTTGTGGCCCTCGCGGCGATCGCCGGGTTCCTGGCGCGGCGCTTCGCTCGCAAGGCTTCGCCCCCGCAGCCGGCACTCGCCCTCGAGGAGGCAGCGCGCACGGTCGAGACGCTGCAGCGCCATGTCTGAGCAGCGCGGGGCCGAGGAGATCCGCAAGGAGATCGCCGCCGAGCGACAGCGCCTCGACGCCGATCTTGATGCACTGCGGGGCGAGCTCCGCTCGCTGGTGCCGGTCGTCGCAGCGGGTCTCGTCGTGGTGGCGCTCGTGACGTTCCGCAAGAGCACGACAGCCGGCCTCCGGATGATCTGGCGACTCATGTAGCGGACGCTCGGTTGACGGCGCTGTCCATCCAGCCGGCTATGGGCTCGTCACCGACCGCGTTGCTCGTCAACATCGCGCTGTCCGCGAGATCGGGCGCGGTCACCAACCACGTCTGCTCCCATCGCGTCGTGCTCCGCGCGCCCGCGGGCAGCATTGGGAAGCCGAAGCGCCGAGCTGACCGGAGCAAGCGGGTCGAGCCGAGGTTCACACTTGCGGCGTGGCGGTCGAGCCTCTCGACTTCGAAGCGCTGATCGGGATCTGGCGGCGTGCGTTCGAGGCTGCGCGTGGCGCGCTCGAGGCAGCGCGCCACGACCTGCCGGCCGCGGAGACCGCGACCCGTAGCCACCGGCTGGCCGACGAGCGCGCGGCGACGGCGCGAGTGCTCGACTCCTTCGCGCGCGAGCGGCAGATGAAGCAGTTCCTCGTCCGGCTGGTGGCGACGTCATGGGAGTCGAAGCGCCTGCTCGGCGTCCCGCCGGACGCTGTCGCGTGCGTGTTCAACGTCGACGGCGTCCTCGTCCCGAGCGCCTCGATCCACGCGGAAGCGTGGAAGGCGACGTTCGACGAGTTCATCGCAGGGCACATCGAGCTGACCGGCGTACCGTTCCCGTCGTTCAGCAGAGCAGCCGACTATCCGACACTGATCCACGGGCGAACTCGCATCGCGAGCGTCCACGCGTTTCTCGCCAGCCGGGGGATCACCCTGCCGGACGGGAGCCCCGACGACCCCCCGGGCACGGCGACGGTGAGCGGGCTCGCAAACCGGAAGAGCGAGGCGCTCCTGGAGGTCCTGGCGCACCAGGGCGCGCACGCCTTCCAGGGCGCCCGCCTCTATCTGGAGCTCGTGCGGGACGCGGCGATGCGGTGCGCCGTCGTGTCGGGCTCGACGAACACGCGGATCCTGTGCGAGCGCGCCCACCTCGACGCGTTGATCGACGAGTATGTCGACGGGAACACGGCGACCGCCGAGCGGCTGCGACGAAAGCCGGCGCCCGACATGCTGCTCGCCGCATGCGACCACCTCGACGTCGACCCTGGGCGAACCGTCGTGTTCGAGACGACGACGGACGGCGTCGACGCCGGGCGCGCCGGAGGCTTCGAGCTCGTGGTCGCGGTCGACCGGGACAGCGCGGCGCCCACGCTGCGCGCGCGAGGCGCGGATCTCGTGGTCGCGGACCTCGGCGAGCTCCTCGAGCGCCAGCTCGGCGCGTCGTGAAGGCCCCCGCCGGGCGGAATCAAAGCTTCCGCGGCAGCACGAGCTCCGATAGCCGGGCGGCCCCGGGCCTCACGTCGGCCCAGCGCTCGACGCCGGTCTCGAGCGCGGCCAGCGCGCCGGTCGGCAGCCGCTCGGCTGCCCGCTCCCGGAGCCGGCCGGGCGCAGCCAGCATGAGCAGAAGCTCCTGCAGGCCCGGGTTGTGCCCCACGAGCATCGCGTCGTCCACCTCCCAGGGAAGGGCGCGGACGCGCGCGAGGAGCGTCTCGACGCCCGCCGCGTAGAGGGTCACCTCGACCCACACCGTCGGCCCGCCGAGGCCGGGCAGCACGCGGTCGAGCGTCTGCTGTGCGCGCACCGCGCTCGAGCAGACGACGAGCTGCGGCCGAACGCCGTGCTTTCCCGCCCACCGGCCGACACGCTTCGCCGCCTTACGGCCCCGCGGCGCGAGTGGACGTTCGCGGTCGCGAAGCGCCGGGTCGTCCCACGCCGACTTCGCGTGACGAAGCAGATAGAGCCGCTTCATGGGGCCACCATACGGAGCGCCCCGCCGACTCGACGATCGCCGTCCAGGACGAGCCCAGCGACAATGGAGGCCGCGCACAGCGCGGCCTCCATTTCTTCTCCTCGCCGCCGAGCGGTAAGTCAGCGGCCCGCTTCGTCGTAGTACGAGCCCAGGCGGGTGCGATAGCCCTCGTCCGCGATCACCGAGTCGTCGAACTCCGGCGAGCTCTTGATCTCGTCCTTCGAGCGGTCGACCATGATCTTCTCGTCGTCGTGGTCGACGCTCTCGATGACGCCGGCCGGAAGCATGACCTTCTTCCCGAAGATCCACGGGCCGGTATCCACGACGAGGTACGAGGAGCCGACGTCGTAGGTCGCCTCGTCGACCTTGCCGATCGAGCCGTCGGTCGCCTCGACGCCGTAGCCGACGACGTTCCGGGTCGAGACGTCCGGGGCGACGACGCCCTCGCGGTACGTCCACATGTCGGTCGTCGTGCGCATTGGGTCCTCCTTGGTCGTTTCCCGATGGACCATTGGGCTACCCGGCCGCTCCGGCCCCAAACGCGCCGCTACGAGGACGGCGCTTCGTTCACGCTGACCCCGGTCTCGGGGTCGAAGAAGTGGAGCCGCGTGACGTCGACCTCGACCTGGAGCGGCTGGCGCTCGCGCGCATCGGTGGCCCGCTCGAGGCGCGCGACGAAGGTGACGCCCTCGCCGCGGGCACGCCCGGCGGCGATCCGCGCCTCCTCGTCCTCGGCGTCCTCGACGACGAGCGCCTCGACGACCTCGCGCGTCGTCACGGCGTCCGCCTGCACGTTGAAGTGCACGTAGACCTCGGAGCCCATGTCCTCGCGGATGTCGCAGACGACGGAGAGGACGCGGTCGGGGTGCGTCTCGCGCACGACGGCGGCGTCCTCCATGTCCTCGGGCCGGACGCCGAGCACGACGTCGCGTCCCTCGTAGACGGAGAGGCCGGGATGGCGCTCGAGGGTCGTCTGCTCGAGGCGCAACCGGTGCGGGCCGAAGACGGCCCAGACCTCACCATCGGTGCGCTCGACGCGCGCCATCACGAGGTTCATCGCCGGTGAGCCGATGAACTCGGCGACGAAGAGGTTGCGGGGTCGCTCGTAGAGCTCCTTCGGCCCGGCGATCTGCTGGAGCAGCCCGCTCCGCATCACCGCGACACGGTCGCCCATCGTCATCGCCTCGACCTGGTCGTGGGTGACGTAGATCGTCGTGACGCCGAGGTCGCGCTGGATCCGGGAGATCTCGGCGCGCATCTCCACCCGCAGCTTCGCGTCGAGGTTCGAGAGCGGCTCGTCCATCAGGAACGCCTGCGGGTTGCGGACGATCGCCCGGCCCATCGCCACGCGCTGCCGCTGGCCGCCGGAGAGTGTGCGCGGCTTCTTGTGGAGCGAGTCCTCGAGGCCGAGGATGCGCGCCGCCTCCTTCACACGCGTCTCGATCTCGCCCTGCGGGAGACCGCGCATCTTGAGCGGGAAGCCCATGTTCTTCGCCGCGTTCATGTGCGGGTAGAGCGCGTAGTTCTGGAACACCATCGCGATGTCCCGGTCCTTCGGGGGCAGGTCGTTGACGACCTGGCCGTCGATCATCACGCGGCCCGACGTGATCGACTCGAGCCCGGCGACCATGCGCAGGGCGGTCGTCTTGCCGCAGCCGGAGGGGCCGACGAACACGACGAACTCGCCGGTCGGCACGTCGAGCCGGAGGTCCGAGACGGCCTTCGTCCCGTCCGGGTAGATCTTCGTCAGGCTCTCGAGCGTGATCTCGGCCACTCGCGTCTCCGCTCGCGCAATCTACTAGGATCGCCCGCGTCCCCATGGAGGCGCAGGCTGCGCGGTTGAAACCGGCGGATAGGCGCTGGCGGCACGCTCTCGAGAGCCGCCGCGTCCTGGCACCGCTCCTCATCGCCCCGGCGGTCCTGTTCATGGTGCTGGTAGTCGGCGTCCCCTTCGTGTGGGCGATCTACCTCAGCTTCACCGACGCCGTGGGGGGCTCGCTGACCGGGAACTGGGTCGGCTTCGACAACTTCGCGCACGCCTGGCACGACGAGAACTTCCGGCGCGCGCTGCGCAACACGCTCATCTTCACCCTCGCCTCGCAGGCCATCGTCGTCGTCGGCGCCGCGGTGCTCTCCGCGTTTCTCGTCCGGGACTTCCGCGGCAAGTGGATCATCCGCTTCCTCGTGGTGCTCCCCTGGGCCGCGCCCGTCGTCCTCTCGACGATCGCGTGGCTGTGGATCTTCGACTCCCTCTACAGCGTCCTCAACTGGACGCTCGCCAGGCTCCATCTCGACAACGCGCTCGTGTGGCTGCTGGGCTCCTTGCACCTCGAAGAGGGCGCGCAGGTGCCGCTGCAATGGCTGGGCCGCCCCAACCTCGCGCTCATCGCGATCACGGTTGTCCACGCCTGGCGGATCCTCCCGTTCGCCGTCGTGATCTTCATCGCCGGGCGCGCGTCGATCCCGAACGAGGTCGAGGATGCGTCCAAGATCGACGGCGCGACCGGCGTGAAGAAGCTTTGGTACGTCGACATTCCACTCCAGCTCCCGATCGCTCTGGTGGCCGTGCTCTTCGGGATCGTGTTCACGGCCGCCGACTTCGCCGTCGTCTACCTCCTCACCCACGGCGGGCCGTTCAACTCCACGCAGGTGCTGCCGACCTGGGCGTACGCCGTCGGGATCGACTCGGGATCGCTGGGTGAGGGTGCGGCCATCTCGCTGTTCCTGTTCCCGCTGCTCATCGTCGTTAGCGTCGGAATGCTGTTCTTCGCGCGGCGGGCACAGGTGAGCTGATGAGCGGGCGCCAGAAGCTCACGACCTACCTCGTCGTCGTGCCGTTCGCGATCTTCCTCGCGTTCCCCTTCCTGTTCGCGCTCGTGACGATGTTCAAGACGAACCTCGACCTGGCGAACGCCGAACACTCCCCCTACACGTACAACGACCTCGCAGGCAACTTCCACTGGGACTTCTGGCACTACGCCACGTTCGAGCACGTCAGGTTCCTCTTCGAGGACACGAACTATCCGACCTGGCTCTGGAACACCCTGCTCGTCGGCGCGGCGGTGGTCGGCATCACGCTCGTCCTCGCCCTCCCCGCCGGCTACGCCCTCGCCCGGCTCGCGGGCGGATGGGGCCAGGGTGTGGGCGTGGCGATCTTCCTCGTCTACCTCATTCCGCCCACGCTGCTCTTCCTCCCGTTGTCGCGGCTCATCACCCAGCTCGACCTCAAGGACTCGCTCTGGGCGCTGATCCTCGTCTACCCGTCCTTCACGGTCCCGTTCGCCACGTGGCTCCTGATGGGGTTCTTCAAGACGATCCCGCAGGAGCTCGAGGAGGCGGCGCTGATGGACGGCGCGTCGCGGCTGAAGGCGCTCTTCCTGATCATCCTTCCCATCTCCCTGCCGGGGATCCTGACCGTCGTCATCTTCGCTTTCTCGCTCTGCGTGAACGAGTTCATCTACGCGTTCACATTCATCTCGAGCTCCGAGCAGCGGACGGTCTCCGCGGGCATCCCGAACGACTTGATCCGGGGGGACGTCTTCTTCTGGCAGTCGCTGATGGCGGCGGCGCTCATCCCGGCGATCCCGATTGCCCTGCTCTACAACGCCTTCCTCGACCGGTTCATCAAGGGCTTTACAGGAGGCGCGTTCCGCTAGACAATCGAGGCCCGAAAGGAGGAGCACAGGTGGCAGACGCAGCCGACGACATCGCAGGTGCGAGCTCGGCGCTCACCCGGGGTGACCTGCTCAAGAGAGGCACGGCCGCCGCGTTCGCGGTGAGCATGTTCGGGGGCTTGACCGACAAGGCTCTCGGCGTCAGGCCGTTGCAGTTCGCCCACAAGCAGCTCTCCGGGGAGCTCAGGATCATGACCTGGGCACACTTCGTCCCCGACTACGACAAGTGGCTCGACGGCACCTACGTCAAGCAGTGGGGCGAGGACAACGACGTCGAGGTCAAGGTCGACCACATCAACAACGCCCTGCTCAACAGCACCGGCGCCTCGGAGGTCGCCGCGCAGAGCGGACACGATCTCTTCTGGTTCATCTCACCCCCGGCCGCGTTCCAGAAGCAGGCGATCCCGGTGACGGACCTCGTCCAGGAAGTCAGCAAGAAGGTCGGGCCGATGGCCAGGGTCGCGAGGAAGGCCACGTACAACCCGAAGACGAAGCAGTTCTACGGCTTTCCCGAGACCTACGCGCCCGACCCCGTGCAGTACCGACGCAGCTTCCTGCAGGAGGCGGGCGTGAGCCTCAAGACCTGGGACGACCTACGAAAGGGGGCGGCGAAGCTCAAGCAGATCGGGCATCCCGTGGGGCTCGGCATGTCGAACGAGATCGACTCGAACATGCTGCTCACGTCGCTTCTCTACTGCTATGGCGGCTTCATCCAGAACGAGGCGAACCGCATCGTCATCGGGCAGGGCTCGAACCGCAAAGGCGCGATCCAGGCGCTCGAGGTGATGCGCGACATCTACAAGAACGGCATGTCCGACGAGGTCTTCGCCTGGACCGCCGCGTCGAACAACCAGGCGTTCGTCGCGGGCCGGCTCTCGGTGGCGCTGAACGCGATCTCGATCGTCCGCACGGCGGAGGACTCGGGGAACACGACGCTCTCCGACGACACGTGGCTCGCCTCGATCCCGCGAGGGCCCGCCATGCGCCTCGGGAACGAGCACGTGATGGGCACCTATCTCATCTGGAAGTTCGCGAAGAACAAGGACGCGGCGAGGAAGTACGTCGTCGACCAGCAGCTCGCCTACCGCGATCACTTCATCCGCAGCAAGTACTACAACTTCCCGCCCTGGACGGGCGCGATCAAGGGCGGCTTCAAGGAGATCCGCAAGATCACCTCCCAGGATCCGCACAAGCCGAAGGGCAAGTACTCGATCCTGACCACGATCGCCGAGAAGTACACGACCAACCCCGGTCACCCCGGCAACTCCACGCCGGTGATGGACGAGATCTACAACACGTTCCTGATCCCGCAGATGTTCGCCGAGGTCGCGCAGGGCAAGTCGACGCCCGCCGAGGCGGTCTCGGCCTTCGCGCAGAAGGCGCAGAGCATCTACCGAAAGTGGCACAACCAGAAGCTGGTCTAGTCGGCGCTGTGTCGCGGTGGGGAGGGCCGAAGCCCTCCCCACCGCGAGGCGTCACGACACCGCTGCGAAGAATGCGTCGGTCGGTCCGCCCACGACCGGCTGCGCCGGCGGTGTGCCCGACTGGATGAAGAACGGCTCGAACGTCGTGCCGCTCGTCGTCATGCCCATGTAGTCCCCGAGGAACTGGCCACGCGCCTCCGGCGCCGCGCTCATGTCGAACGAGCTCGGCGTCACCCGCTGCTCCGACGACCAGCCGGAGGTGCTCGAGCATGCGGCCGAGCAGCGCACGAGCCAGAGATCGGTGGACGCGATGCCGCCCTGCACGTTGTTGCGGAAGTCGTAGTAGCTGACCCCCACGACGTGCGCGGAGCTCACCTCGATCGTGGGCACGAACGCGTCGACTCCCGCGGGCGTATGGCTGATCACGATCGGCGCCGACCAGGTCGAGCCGCCGTCCAACGACTGCGAGAACAGGATTCGGCCCCTTGTGGGTGCGCTCGGGAGCGCGTCCTCCCAGACCATGTACGCGTTCGAGCCGTCGACCGCGATGTCCGGCAGCCCGCCGCTTCGAACGAGTGCGCCGGTGTCAGGGTTGTGGGCACCGCCGTACGTGCAGCTGTAGGGCGACACGATGATGGGCTTCTTCGTCCACGTCACCCCGCGATCGGGCGAGCGGAGAACCGACATGCTTCCGCACGGACCACCCTTCCAGTCCGCGTTCCCGTACGTCAGGAGCCCGTCGAGCAGCGTGTGCCCGTCGCCGAGCACGCGGATGATGCTCCCGATCGATCCTGAGAACGCCGAGTCGACGAAGATCTCCTGCGGCGCCTCCCAGCTGGCTCCGCCGTTCGTCGACCGCGCGAAGAACGTCTGCGACTTGAACGACCTGGAGTGGATGATCCCCTGGTCGGACGCGTGCGTGCTGCCGCCCGGAGTGACGATCCGATCCCAGGCCGCGTACACGTACTTGGAGTTCGTCGGGTCAGCGGTGATCGACTCCTTGTCGAGCCCGTTGGTGTCGTCCTCGGCCACGGCGATGGGAGCACCCCACGATTCGCCGAGGTCGGTCGACTTCGACACGAGGATCGCGTTGTGATTCAGGTTCGTCGCTCCCAGGAAGCTCAGCGAGATCGCGTACAGGTCCCCGTTCGGCGCGAACGAGACCCACGGATCGGAGGCGCGCAGGAACGCGCCGCCCGAGCAGGACGAGATCCCGGGCACGGTGACGCGCTTCCACGTGGCGCCGTTGTCGTGGCTGACGCTCGTCACGAGGCCGCGAGCGCCGCCGTCCGACCAGCGATCCTGCTGGTATTCGGCGACGATCGTCGATCCGAACCGCGTCGAGCGGGGCTCGATCTCGGAGTTCGGATAGAGCGTGCTACCGAGCTGCTGCTGGACGTTGGCCTGGTCGGCCGTGCACGACGCGAACGGGCTCGGCCCGGGCGACGCGAGTGTGACAATCGGCGGGGCGGCGCCTCCTGCTGCCACGAAGACGAGCGCAAGAGCACCGAGGGCGCCCGCAATGGAGCTCTTCATCAGATCTCCTTTCGGCGGCCGTGATCGGGTCTGATCTGCGGCGCTCGAAGTATGAATGCATCGCGGCAGAGACGAAGCATGGGCCGTCCTGCCCGAGGGGCTGCGTGGCGTCAGCCGAGCGGCGGCGCGAAACTCGGCGCGACGCCGAAGATCGCCTCCGCGACGCCGGCGTCCGTCGCCGCGTAGCGATGCATCGTGCCGGACGGGACGAAGAACGCGTCCCCCGGGGCCAGGGTCGCCACGACCCCGGCCGCCTCGACGCGGAGCTCGCCTCGCGTGACGTAGACGAGCTCCTCGCCGTCATGGGCCTCCTCGAGGCTCGCCTGCCCGCCCGGGACGGTCACCGTGCCGACGGTCAGGTGCTCGGTCGAGACGAGCAGGCCGACGAGGACGTCGCGGTCGAGCCGCCAGACGCTGTCCTCGCGTCGCAGGACGCGGAACGAACCGGCCGACGGACGTGGGTCGACGAGGTTGCCGACAACGCCGTCGACGGCATAGACGCTCTGCTCGAGATACGGACGCGTCCGCGCGTAGGCGCCCGACGTGCCCGTCGCCGGGGGCGGGGCGAAGAACTCGAGCACCCGAAGCGGCTCGTCGCCGTACGAGAAGCCGTGGTGCCACGTGTCGCGGCGGAAGAAGACGCTCTCGCCCGGCTCGGCCCGCACGACCTCGCCGGTCTCCGGGTTCGCGAGCGCGAGCGTCCCGTGCAGGACGTGGAGCAGCTCGTCCGCCGCGAACACCGTCCGGAAGTCCTCCGAGTGGCGGAAAGCGCCGCCCGGAGGGAGGCCGAAGACGATCGCGTGGATCAGCTGCGAGGAGAGGTAGATCCAGTCCTCGACGAATCCCGCCCCGTCGTCGCCCCACGTGTGGCGGACGGCGTCCGCGGCGCGGATGACGGTGGGGCCGTCGTAGGACGGGCGGGGCGAGGGCCTATAGCCCACTGTGGCTCCGCCCGTCGTGGGCGAGGCGCTCGGCGTCGAGCTCCGCGAACGAGGCGTCGTAGACGGGATCGGGGAAGCCGCTCTCGATCGTCCGGGCGACGCCGTCGCGGCCTGCGGCCTGCGCGGCGAGCATGATCTCGAGCGCGTGGTAGGCGTGCTCCTCGCGCGTCACCGTCGGGCGGCCGGTCTCGACGCAGTCGACCAGGTGACGCAGCCCCTCGGTCCACTGCCAGTGGGGATCGGCCTCCGGGAACACTCTCCACGCACCGTCGGCGTTCCGCCAGAGCTCCCAGCCCTCGGGCGCCCAGTCGTCGCCGAGGAGCTGGATCGTGCCCTCGCTGCCGTACACCTCGATTGCGGGCGACCGGTAGCGCTGCATCGTGAAGCCCGTCGTCACGACGGCGAACCGCGCGTCGCCGAAATCGAGCAGAATGTGCGCGTTGTCGTCGGCCTCGACCCGGATCCGGCGGCCGTTCACCTCCCGCTCCGGGATCGCCACGCCGACCATCGCGGTCACGCGCCGTACGGGGCCGAACAGCGCACAGAGGCTGGTGACGTTGTAGACGCCGAGGTCGAAGAGCGACCCGCCCCCCGGCTCGTAGAACCACTCGTTCCACCACGGCCCGGCCCAGCCGTAGCGGGCGCGGGCGGTGAGCAGGTCGCCGACCCGGCCCTCGCGCACCGCGCCGTGGACGGCGCGGAAGGTCGGGCTGAGCAGGATGTGGGGTGCGCAGACGAGGAGGCCGGGCACCGTCCGCGACAGCTCGAGGAGCTCGGCGGCCTCGTCGAGCGACGTCGCCATCGGCTTCTCGACGAGCACGTGCTTTCCGGCCTCGAGCGCAGCACGGGCAAGCGGGCCGTGCTCGTTCATGCTCGTCAGCACGAGCACGACGTCGACGTCGACGTCGTTGATGACCTCGTCGGGACCGGGCAGGTCGGGGTCGACGTCGTAGTGCGCCGCGGCCCCGTGGCGCTTGGCGTCGTCGACGTCGTAGACCGCGGCGACGTGCACGCCGCCCCTTGCACGGAGGCGGTCGATCATGCCCCGGTACGGCCCGGCGAAGACGCTGCCGCAGCCGACCACGCCGAGCCCGAGGCTCATGCCGTGCTTCTCGCGACCCGGTAGTACGCGTCCGTCCAGGCCGGCCTGTCGACGTCGAGTCCGCGCTCGTGCCCGATTCGCACGCTGAGCGCAGCGGCCGCCGGGAACGTCGTGATCGCCGCCAGCCGCCGGTCGACGCCCTCGCCGCCCGGAGCCCGCAGCACCGTGGCACCCTGCCCCGCGCAGATCTCCTCGGCCTCGACGAGCAGCGGGTCGTCCGCCCCGGCGGGGAGGCTCAGCACGAGCGCCCCGGGCCGGAGCGCCATCATCGCCGAGGTCGCGCCCTCCCGCGTCTCGACGCCCTCCGCGGGGATGCCCGCGACCTCCTTGAGGAGGAGAGCCGCCTCGAGTGCCGCCGCCCAGCCGGGACCGCTGCCGAAGACGACCGCCGTCTCCGCCCCGGTGTCGGCGACGTCGTCGGCCCACGTGCGCGCGTGGGCGACCGCGCGTCCGACCTCGTCCGGCAGACGCTGCAGCGCGGCGCGAAGTGGCTGATCGGACGTCACTTCCGCCCACACGTCGAGGGCCCTTCCGACCGCCCCGCAGAAGGCCTGGGTGTGCGTGACGGCGCGCTGGTTCCGAACCGTGACGAGCGCCCTCGCCCCGGCGCGGGAGCCGAGCGTCGAGCCCGCGTTCGCCGTCACGGCGGCGTAGGGCGCCGGAGCTCCGGCGTCGATCGCCTCGACCAGGTCGCGGAACTCGCCCGAGGAGGAGATCGCAAGCAGGACGTCTCCGTCCCGCCACGAGAACGCCCCACGCGCGAGGAGTCCGCTCGGAGCGGCGACGAGCTCCGGCCCCCGGTGCGACTCGAGCGATGCGAGCCAGAGCGCGACGGCGACGTAGTAGGCGGCGCCGTTCCCGCTGGCGACGACCCGCCGGATGCCGGGCGCCCCGAGTAGCGCCGCGACGTCCTCGACGCCGTCGCGGGCCTCGAGCGTCGCCGCAAGTGACGAGGGCAGCTCGTTCAGGTCCTGCCAGAGGCCGGTCTCCTGCGACACCCGCCGACCCTACTGCTCAGGTGAAGACGCCGAGCGGCAGCGTCATGCCGACGTTCCACACGCCGGCGTCGACGATCTCGTGGATGTGCAGGTCGCCGGCGAGGCTGCAGAGGACGTACGCGTCCTCGCGTCCGAGCCCGTGCTGATCGACGAGCCAGGCGATCATGTTCCGGACGGCGGTGCGCGCCCCCTCCATGAGGTCGGAGTCGATGCCCATCGTGCCGTGGTACGGGCCGGGCAGGCCGATGCGCTCGGGGACGCGGTAGGACGGGCCCGGGATCGAGCGGTCGTGCACGGTGAGGCGCAAGCTCGCCGTCATCGCGCACTCGATGGCGCTCACGCAGACCTCGCCGTCGCCCTGCACGGCGTGCGCGTCGCCGCACGAGAAGAGCCCGCCGTCGCACCAGACCGGCAGCCATAGCCGGGAGCCGACAACGAGATGGCGGGTGTCGATGTTGCCGCCGCCGCGGTGCGGAGGGAACACGTCAACGGGGCCGGGGGGCTCGTCGGGCGTGACGCCCATCGTGCCGAGGAACGGCTCGAGCGGCACCTCGACACCGTCGGCCACCCTCGCCGTCGTGCGGCCCCGGAGATCGAAGATCTTCAGGTACGGCTCCGGGAAGTCTTCGGGGAGCAGGCCGGCACCGGGGAGGAAGGCGGTCCAGCCCCACGGGCCTGGCGTCAGCTCGAGCACCTCGATCTCGAGCGTCGACCCTGGTCGCGCGCCGTCGACTCGGATCGGGCCGGCGAGGTTGTAGATCGTCTCGAAGTCCCATTCGACGCTCGCGGCCGTCGAGCTCTCGGTCACCTGTCCTTCGCCGGTGACCGGGAGGTCGAAGTGGACGACGTCGCCCGAGGCGATCCCGAGCACGGGCTCGCGCCCCGAGTCCCAGTTGTGGTGGACACGACTTCCGTCTAGGTGGTGCTCGCCGCCCACGCCGCCACTCTACGACGGCGCGCGCGCCGATGCGCGCAGGGCGGCGCCGACGAGTCCGCCGTCCGCGCCAAGGCGCGAGGAGACGACGGGTAACGGCGGCGTGCGTGGATACGCGAGGCGCGCCCGCAGCTGCTGCTCGACCCGAGCGCGGAAGGCGGGCGCTGCGCCGAGCCCGCCGCCGAGGACGACGAGCGACGGGTCGAGTGCGTTGGCGAGCACGGCGAGCGTGCCGGCGAGCGCCTCGGCCGCCTCGTCGACAAGCGGTGCGTGAGCGGGATCCGCGAGGACGTCCTCGGCGCGCCCGAGGCCGGCCGCCCGAGCGAGCGCGGTCCCGCTCGCGACGAGCTCGACCGGCGGCGCGCCGAGCACGATCGCCTCCCCGTGCGCGCCGGCAAACGGGCGCCCGTCGACGACGAGGCACGCGCTCGCGCCCGTCCCGACGCTCACGAAGAGGAACGGCGAGCTGCTCGCCCCGGCCCCGAAGCGCGCCTCGGCGAGCGCGGCGGCGCGCACGTCGGACTCGATGACGACCCGGGGTGCCGCAATGGCCGCCGCGACGTCGAGGTCGCGCCAGTCGATTGTGTCCGCGCTCGCGGACCGCCCCTCGAGGTCGACCAGCTCGCAGAGCCCGATCCCCACGGGCAGGCGACCGTCTCCGAGCTCAGCCGCGAGATCCACGCAGTCGTCGAGGACGGCCGCGCCGCCGCGCTCCGGCCGCGTCGGCACCTGACGTCGCTCGAGGACGGCGCCTGTGACCGGGTCGACGACCCCGGCGGCGATCTTCGTGCCGCCCACGTCGATCCCGAGGGCGAGGTCGGAGGCGGCGGCGGCCAGCGGCCGCGGGTTTCGGTCCGCCGCTGGCATCGCTCTATAGTCTCGTATTCCGCCGCCGGGGCGGCGACCCCTAGCCCGAGGGAGGGAATGTGAACAGGCGCCTGCCGGGAGTGCTCGTCGTCCTCGCCTGCACGCTGCTCGCCGCGACGGCCGGCGCGTACGCGGGCAAGGACGCGACGACCACCCTCACGATGTGGTCCTACGACAACCAGGACCCGGGTCTCGAGCCCGTGCTCAAGCAGCTCTCCAAGGAGTTCGAGAAGAGCCACCCGGGTGTGAAGATCAACCTCGTCTTCAAATCGTTCAACGACCTCGTCGGCACGGTGCCGCGCGCGCTCGCCTCGGGGAGCGGGCCGGACGTGACGGAGGGGAACCAGGGCTACCAGACCGACGCGCAGCTCGTGAAGGCGAAGCTGATCCTGCCCCTCACGAAGTACGTGAAGAAGTACGGGTGGGAGAAGCTCTACGCCCCTTCGACCTGGGGCATGTTCCGCTGGACGCCCGACGGCAAGTCGTTCGGCAAGGGCCCGGTGTGGGGCATCGCCCAGACCGGCCAGAACGTCGTCGCATTCCTCAACAAAAAGAAGCTGAGGGCCGCCGGCATCAACCCCAACAAGCTGCCGCGAACATACTCGGGCTGGGAGAAGATGCTCGCACAGCTGCGGGCGAAGCTGCCCGACGACGACCCGGTGATCCAGACCGGCAACAACGAGGGCTACGGCTTCATCCACCTCTTCGGCGGCATCTGGGGCGCGAGCGTCAAGCCGTCGGCCGTCCGGAACTGGATCTACCACGTGCCCGGGTCGCGCTTCGACACGCCGGGCACGATCAAGGCCCTTGCGAGGCTGCAGGCGTGGGGCAAGGCCGGCTACTTCAACGACGACTTCAACGCGCTCGAGTACGACGCCTCCGCCGGCAAGTTCGCGAAGGGTCAGGGCGCGATGTGGATCGGCGGCGACTGGGACTCGACCATCATTCGCGAGGGGCTCGGCGCCAACAACGTCGTCGTGATGCCCGTCCCGCCGGGACCGAGCGGCGTGTGGACCTCGATCGGCGGCCTTTCCGGCCCGTGGCACATCTCTGCGAAGACGAAGTACCCCGACCTCGGCGCCGAGTGGCTCAACTACGTGATCACCTCGCCGCGCGCGAAGGCGCTCATGTACTCGCAGCAGCAGATCCCCTCCGACCGGCGCGCCAAGGCGCCGAAGGGCGACCAGTACCTCTCCCAGGTGAGCAATGCGTTCCAGCTCGTTGCGAACGACGACGGCCTGCTGCTGTACACCGACTGGGCCTCGCCGTCGATGTACACGACGCTGCAGAACCAGTTCCAGATGCTGCTCGCCGGGCGCCAGACGCCGGCGGGCATGGCGAAGGCCGTCCAGGACGACTGGGCGAAGTTCCACAAGACGCTCGGCGGCTGATCGACCGAGCGTGACGGATGACGATCGCTCAGACGCGGCGCGCCCGGACCCCGTAGCACCGGGGGCGCCGCGGAGGCGGCGCCGGCGGGGAAGGGGTCGCGCACCGGGCGACCCGCGCAACATCGGCTGGCTGTACGTCCTCCCCGGGCTTGCGTTCTACGTCCTCTTCACGCTCGCCCCGCTCCTCCACACGGTCTACTACTCGCTGTTCGAGTGGGACGGCCTGACCGAGAAGACCTGGGTCGGGCTCGCGAACTACGGCGAGGCGCTTCGCGACAGTGTCCTGCGCGACGCGTTCCTCCACTCGGCGATCCTGATCGTCTACTACGCGGTGCTGCCGGTGATCATCGGGCTGATGCTCACTGCGGCGCTGACGCGCTCGGCGATCCGCGGGTTCCGCTTCTTCCGCACGACGCTGTTCCTGCCGCAGCTCATCGCCGGCGTCGTCATCGCACAGGCGTGGACCTGGATCTACGCGAGCGAGGGGCCGCTCAACCGCTTCCTCGAGCTGATCGGCCTCGAGTCGCTGACGCGGCCCTGGCTGGGGGACTTCACGTGGGCGCTGCCGTCAATCGGCGCGATCGGGAGCTGGGTCACGTTCGGGCTCTGCATGGTGCTCTTCATCGCGGGGGTGCAGAAGATCCCGACGTCGCTCTACGACGCGGCCCGGGTCGACGGCGCGGGCGCCGTGCGCGAGTTCTTCGCGGTGACGCTGCCGGGACTCCACAACGAGATCCTCGTCGCCTTCGTCCTGACGACGATCAACGCGCTCCGCAGCTTCGACATCGTCTACAACACGACCGGCGGCGGGCCGGGGGGCGAGACGATCGTCCCCTCGATGTACATGTACCAGAACGCGTTTCTCTACAACCGCGTCGGCTACGCGGCGGCGATCGCGACCGTGCTCGCGATCGCGATCTTCCTGCTCGCCGCGATCGTGCTGCGGATCGGCGACCGGAGCGAGCAGACGTGACCTTCGGCCGCCTCGACCGCGTCGGGACGTACCTCGTGCTGTGCACGTTCGCGCTGATCGCGATCTACCCGGTGCTGTCGATCCTGTTCCTCGCGCTCCACCGGAAGACCGACCTGGTCACCGGCTTCGCCTTCCCTACGCGGATCGACCTCTCGAGCTTCGAGGCGGCGTGGACGGAGGGCAACTTCGCGACCGGCTTCAAGTCGAGCTTCGTCGTCGCGGCGACCGTCACGGCGGCCTCAGCGGTGCTCTCGATCGGCACCGGCTACGCCTTCGGGACGATGCGCTTCACCGGCGATCGCATCGTCTTCCCGATCATCCTGCTCGGGATCATCTTCCCTTACGAGGCGACGGTGATCCCCCTCTACTACGACTTCTCCGACGTCCCGCTCCTCCACTGGCACCTGCTCAACACGTACTGGGCGCTGATCCTCCCGCAGATCGGCCAGTCGGTCGCGTTCGGCACCTTTTGGATGCGCGCGTTCTTCCGTTCGACGCCGCGCTCGCTCATCGAGGCGGCGCGGATCGACGGCGCGACGAGCTTCGGCGTCCTGCGTCGGGTGCTGCTCCCGCAGGCGATGCCCGCGGTGCTGACGATGTCCGTCCTCGTCTTCACGTACACGTGGAACGAGTTCCTGCTGGCGCTCGTGCTCGTGTCCGGCAGCGAGTCGCACCAGACGGCGCCGCTCGGCCTGAGCTTCTTCGCGGGCGCCTCACGAGCAGGCGACCCGACGAAGGTCGCCGCGGCGGCAGTGCTCGTCGCGCTGCCGATCCTCGTCGTGTATCTCTTCCTGCAGCGGCACTTCGTCCGCGGGATGCTCGCCGGGGCGCTCAAGGAATGAGCTGGGTGCCCCTTCAGGCAATGCCCTCCAGGTTCCTCGCGCGCGATCAGCCGCGCCATGCGTCGTCCTCGTTCGCCCCGATACCTTCTGGTATCGGGGCGAACTGCGTCCTAACCTGGCTTGCTCCTCCCACGCGAGGAACGAGGCAGCATCACCTGAAGGGGCACTGATGGCACGGATCAAGCTGGTCTACCTCGGCGGCGGCTCGACCCGGGCGGCGGGGACGATGGCCTCGTTCATGGCGAACGGCGCCGACTTCGACGGCTCGGAGATCACCCTCGTCGACCTCGACGAGGATCGGCTCTCGCTTATCCGCACGCTGGCCGAGAAGATGGCGCGCGCTCGCGGCCTCGACATCGCCGTCACGGCGACGACCGACCGCCGCGCGGCGCTCGACGGCAGCGACGCCGTGCTCTCCTCCTTCCGGCCGGGCGGCTTCGCCGCGCGGGTGCACGACGAGCGGATCCCGCTCGAGCACGGGCTGATCGGCCAGGAGACGCAGGGCGCCGGCGGCTTCTTCATGGCGCTCCGCGCGATCTCGGTGCTGAAGGACGTCTGCGCCGAGATGGAGGAGCTCTGCCCGGACGCCTGGATCTTCAACTACACGAACCCCGTCAACATCGTGGCCGAGGCGATCACGCACCACTCGCCCGTGAAGGTCGTCTCGCTGTGCGAGGGGCCGATCTACTTCGCCGACGAGATCGCCGACTCGGCCGGGCTCGATCCCGACCGCCTGAACGTGACGATGGTCGGCCTGAACCACGGCTGCTGGGGCGTCGAGCAGAACTACGACGGCAGTGACCCCCTGCCGCTGTTCGAAGAGGCATGGGAGCGTCGGCGCGACGACCCCTCGCTCGAGCCCCGCAGGCGGCGCCAGCTGCAGCTCGCGGTGGCGATGGGCGCCGTCCCGGCGGACTACTTCGAGTTCTACTACTTCACCGACGACGTGCTCGCGGAGCTCCGGGCGAAGCCGACCACGCGCGCGGAGGACATCCTCTCGTGGTCACCGGACTACTGGCGCCACTACCAGGAGCAGGCTCTGACCGAGGACCCACAGCTCGACCCGGGGCGCTCACGGGGCGGCATTCACGAGCTCGAGCTCGCGATCGACGTGATGGACGCGATCTTCAATGACAAGGACGAGACGCATCCGGTCAACCTGCCGAACGCGGGCGGCGCGCTCTCGGGCTTCCCCGAGGACCTCGTCGTCGAGGTGCTGGGCCGCTGCCACGGGGACGGCATCGACGTGATCCCGGCGAAGCCGCTGCCGCGCCACGTCCGCGGCCTCGTGGAGATGCTCGGCGAGTACCAGGCGCTCGCGGCCGAGACGGCCTGGAACGGAACGCGTGCCGACGGCATCCGAGCGCTCAGCGCCAACCCGCTCGTCCGCCAGGTCGAGGTCGCCGAGCGCGTCTATGACGCGCTCGCGGCCGCCCACCGCGAGCACCTGCCCGAACGGCTCGTCGCATGAGCTCGCTCCTCCTCGGCGTCGACGGCGGCAACACGAAGACCGTCGCGGTGGTGGTCACGGAGGACGGCGCCGTCCTGGGCTCGGGCCGCGGAGGCTGCGGCGACATCCACAACGCGAGCGGGCCCGAGGCGGCCATCGAGGAGCTCGTCCGAGCCGCGGCCGTCGCGCTGGAGGGGGCCGGCGTGGGCGGCGCGGACCTCGCCGCCTCCGCGTTCAGCCTCGCCGGGGCCGATTGGCCCGAGGACTTCACCCACCTCCGCGGCGAGCTGCGGCGCAGACTCTCGCTCGCCGATGACCCCGTGATCGTGAACGATGCCGTCGGCGGGCTCCGCAGCGGCACCGACGACCTGGTCGGCGTCGCGGTCGTGATCGGCACCTACTCGGCGATCGCCGGCCGGAACGCGAACGGCGACCTCTTCCACCTCGGGTTCTGGCCGGACTCGACCGGCGCCCACGCGCTGGGGTCGCAGGCCCTCTCGGCGATCTGGCGGCACATGCTCGGCCTCGGTCCGGAGACGTCCCTCCTCGACCGGGCGCTCGCCCGTTGGGACGCGGCCGACGCCGAGGAGCTGCTCCACGTCCTGACGCGGATCGGCGGGCCGCCGGAGGAGTCGGAGGCGGCCAGCTTCGCGGACGCCGTGCTCGACGAGGCCGAGGCCGGCGACCGGGTGGCGCGCACGATCGTCCAGACGGTTGCGGGCCGCATGGGCGACTACGCCCGCGTCTCCGCGGAGCGCACCGGGCAGCTCGGCGCGCCGTTCCCGCTCGTCCTCTGCGGCAGCGTGCTCAGGCATCCCTCGCCGCTCCTGCGATCGGTGCTCCTCTCGCGTGTCCCGGACGCGCGTCCGGTCTACCCGGACGTCGAGCCGGTCGCGGGCGCCGTGCTGCTTGCAGCAGACCGCGTCGGCGCCCGGCCGGGCCTCACCGAGCTGCGCGCGCCGCTCGCCGCCTCCCCGGATCCGCGGAGCTGACGTGGGCGGCATCCGGCTCGAGGACGCCACGAAGGTCTATCCCAACGGGGTCAAGGCTCTCGATGCGGTCACGCTCGACATCGAGGACGGCGAGTTCATGGTCCTCGTCGGCCCGTCCGGCTGCGGGAAGTCGACGCTCCTGCGGATGATCGCCGGGCTGGAGGAGGTGACGGAGGGCCGGATCGTGATCGGCGACCAGGACGTCACCGACCTGCGGCCCCGCGACCGCGACATCGCGATGGTGTTCCAGAACTACGCGCTGTACCCGACGATGAGCGTGGAGGAGAACCTCGGCTTCGGGCTGAAGCTCCGGCGCGTCCCGGGGCCGGAGCGCACGAGCCGCGTGCGGCGGGTTGCGACGACGCTCGGGCTCCAGGCGCTACTCGACCGGCGCCCCGCGCTCCTCTCCGGCGGCCAGCGCCAGCGTGTCGCCATGGGACGGGCGATGGTGCGCGAGCCAAAGGCGTTCCTCATGGACGAGCCGCTCTCGAACCTCGACGCGAAGCTCCGCGTCTCGATGCGCGCCGAGCTGGCGCGCCTGCACGAGCGGCTCGGCGTGACGACCGTCTACGTGACGCACGACCAGGTCGAGGCGATGACGCTCGGCCAGCGGGTGGCCGTTCTCCGAGACGGCGTCCTGCAGCAGTGCGACACGCCGCAGCGGCTCTTCCACGACCCGACGAACCTCTTCGTCGCCGCCTTCATCGGATCGCCGTCGATGAACGTGGTCGAGGCCACCGTGGGCGACGGCCGCGTCTCGTTCGCCGGGTTGAGCCTTCCGCTCGCGCCCGAGGTGCCCGTCGACCCCGGCGCCGGCGAGGTCATCCTGGGGATCCGGCCGACGGATCTCCGGCACGCGCTCGACGCGCCCGCGGACGAGCCGCGCATCGTCGTGCGGCCCGACCTCGTCGAGGAGCTCGGCGGCGTCACCAACGTCCTCTTCCCGGTCGACGCGCCGCGGGTGCTGACGGACGCGACGCGCGCGGCGATCGAGGCCGTGTCCGACGACGACGCGACGTTGCTCGCTGACGACCGCCGCGCCAGGTTCTGCGCCGCTGTCGACGGGCGCCGGCGCGTCGTGCCCGGGGAGGAGCTCGAGCTGGCCGTCGACCACCGCCAGCTCCATTTCTTCGACCGTGCGACGGGAGACGCGCTCAGCCGGAGGCCACGAGCGGCGGCGGCGTGAGCCCGCGCGCGGCGCCAGCCTGGAGCAGCGTCGCCTCGTCGACGGCGCCGCCCACGCCCGTCGGCGTCGAGACGGCGAGCCCCGCGTAGAGCACGGCCCAGCGGAGCCGGTCCTCGGGCCCGGCGCCGCGAAGATCGGCCCAGATGTACGCGGCCGCGAGCACGTCGCCCGCGCCGGTGGTGTCCGCCGGCCGCTCGACCCGCTCGGCCGCGGCTGTGAACGTGGCGCCGTTCGTCGCCGCCATGGCTCCCTCGGCCGCGAGAGTGACGATGACCGTCTCGGCGAGCTCGGCGAGACGCGTGGCCGCGCCGGCGACGTCGACCTTGCCGCTCAGCCCGAGTGCCTCGCGCTGGTTGACGAAGAGCGCGCGAGCACCTGCGAGCGCACCGGGCGGGCGGCCCTCGTAGGCGCGGAGGTCGTCGTCGCCGCAGGTGATGTACGCCGTGGTGACGTCCGGGACGACATAGAGCTGGTCGAGACTCGAGGCGACGGCACGCGGCTCCATTGCGGCGACGTCCGCGGCCGTGGCGCGCGCGCCCGGGTCGATCGTCACCATCGCCCGGTCGCCGCCGAACGGCATCACCATCGTGGTGGGCGTTCTCGGTGCCGGCCGGGTGGCGATGCACCGGACCCCTTCCTCGGTGAGCATCGTCCTGACGAGGTCGCCGCCGACGTCGTCGCCGAGCGGTGCCGCGACCGCTGCAGAGAGCCCGAGCCGGGCGGCGGCGACGGCGGTGATCGCGCCTCCGCCGGGCGAGCGCAGGAGCTCCGCGGCGAAGCGCTCCTCGCCGAGCGCGGGCAGCGACTCGAGGCCGACGAACGTCAGGTCGAGGAAGACCGGTGTGGCGACGACGAGGTCGGTCACGGACGTCGGAGGATATCCCGCCCGGAGCTCATGCGACGAGGGCACGGATCGCGTCGCCGCTCAGGTCCGCCTTGGTCAGGAAGCCGCGTGCGCCCGACTCGGCCACGAGCGAGCCGAAGTCGGAGCCGTCGCGGCTCGATGCGAGGACGATGGCGGTCCCGGAGCCTGCCCGGCGCAGCCGGTCGGCAACCTCGAAGCCGTCGATGTCCGGGAGCTCGACGTCGAGAAGGAGCACGTCCGGCGCGAGCTCGAGCGTCGCGGCGACGCCCGACTCGCCGTCGATGGCCGTGCCGACCACCGCGAAGCCGTCCGACTCGAGCACCACCTGGGCAATCGCCCTGAACGACGGATGGTCGTCGACGATCAATACCGTCACTGGCTCGAGCGCCGTCATCGCGCCGATCGTCTCACTGATCCGCGCGCGGCGGTAGTACGGCAGCCACTACCCGACCGGCGGGCTCACCCGGGCGGCGCGAGCCCGGCGGCACCTGCGCGGCCCTTCCCTTCATTGGTGCAAGATCGGTGACTCGATGGCGCCGCTCTCCCTGATCCAGGTCGGCGCCGGGCTGTGGGGGCAGAGCTGGGCGGAGATCGTCCATCGCACGCGCGGCTTCAGGCTCGCGGCGCTCGTCGACGCGTCGCGGACGGCGCGCGAGTGGGCGGCCGCCGAGCTCGGAGTGCCGACGGCGCGCACTCTCGAGCGGGCGCTGGCCTCGGTCGAGGCGGATGCCGTGCTGCTCGTGTCGCCGCCGGCCACGCACCGCTCCTTCGCAGAGCTCGCGCTCGCCGCCGGGCGTCATGTCCTGTGCGAGAAGCCCCTCGCGCTCGACCTCGAGGACGCGCGAGCGCTGGTGCGTGCGGGCGACCGCGCCCGACGCCACGTGATGGTGACGCAGAACTACAGGTTCCGCCGCCAGTCGCGGGCGCTGCAGTCGCTCGTCGCCGACGACACCCTCGGGCGGCTGCTCGGCATCCAGATCTCCCACCGTCGCGACCTGCGCGGGCTTTGGGTGTCCCGCCGTGACTGGCGCGGCCGGCTCGGACATCCCTTTCTGCTCGACATGGCAATCCACCACGTCGACATGCTCCGCCAGATCACGGGCCGGGAGGTCGCCGAGGTCGACGCGCGGGCGTGGAAGGTGCCCGACGCCCCGTTCGTCCACGAGCCGAGCGTCGCCGCGGTGCTCACGCTCGACGACGGCACGCCGGTCGCCTACGACGGCAGCTGGGTCGCGACGACCGGCGAGACGTCGTGGAACGGGGACTGGGTGCTGGTCGGCGAGCGCGCCCGCGCCACGTGGACCGGCGGCGTCAACGACGCGCTCCGGGGGACCGTGACCCTCGAGCGCTACGGGTCCCCGCCGACACGCGCTCCGTTGGCGCGCCTACCGGCCGTCGATCGGGTCGGGGTCCTCCACGAGCTGCGACGGGCCGTCGCCGAAGGCCGTCCGCCCGAATGCTCGGCCGCCGACAACGTCAGAAGCCTCGCCGTCGTCCTCGCGCTCGCCCGCTCGGCCGAGGAGGCAGGGCCGGTGCGTCCGTAACCCGCAGTCTCGACGACATTCGCGCACATGAGCGTCGGGCCGAGCCGATCGCCTCACGAGGTCGGGGTCGGGCCGTCGACCCCCCTTCCCCGGACGCCGCGGGGCGGGCTAGCTCCTGACCTCGACCGACTCGAGCACGACGCCCTGGGCGGCCTCGCCGTCGAGGCTTTCGTCCATCGCCGCGTCGACCTCAGCGTCCTCGGCGAGGGTTCCGCGCGAGGCGTCGACCCAGTGCTCGGCGAAGTGCTCGGGTGTGAAATGCGACAGCGCGCCGAGGCGGACGCGGATGCGTGACACGGACATCGCGCCCTCCGCCTCGGCGACGGCGAGCACCTTGCGGACGAGATCGTCCATCAGCGCTCGCTCGTGCACGGCACCTCCTCGAGCTCGCGCAGGACGGACGCCACGAGCTCGTCGAGACCGGCAGCCACGGCAGGTGTCATCTCCTCCCCGATCCCGAACGCCGCGCCCTCGAGACCGAGCACGACGACCCGTCGCGGCGCCCGCCCGAGCGCCCGGCCGAGCTCGAGCGCATCGGCGATCCCCATCGCGTGTGTCGACGCGAGCCGGAGGTCGCGCGGCAACGGTCCGTCCCCGGCGTCGATCCGGTGCAACGTCCCCGGTGCAGAGGCGCTGCGCAGCGCGTCGACGACGACGACCGTTCGGAAACCCTCCCATTGATCGAGGAGCCGCGTCGGCTCGTCCGCGCAGTCGAGCACGACGGCGCCGGCCGCGCGCAGCCGCTCGGCCACGACAGGTCCGACGGCGTCGTCGCCGCGGAAAGGGCTTCCCAGGCAGACAGCGGCGGCGCTCAGACGCGCTCGACCTCGAACCGGAGGAAGTGCGTCGCGCAGGAGATGCACGGGTCGTAGTTGCGGATCGTCTGCTCGCAGCGGTGCGCCAACTCGTCGTCCGGGAGGTCGAGCGAGCCGCCGACCACGCCGACGAGGTCCTCCTCGATCGTCTTCTGGTTCTGCGAGGTCGGCGGGACGATCTTCGCGTCGAGGATCGTCCCCTCGTCGTCGATCCGATAGCGGTGCCAGCAGATCCCGCGCGGCGCCTCGGTGCAGCCGTGACCCGACCCGGCGCGGGGGACGCACTCCACTGACGGCTCGTCCGGACGCTCGTAGGCGGCGATGATGCGGAGCGCCTCGTCGGCGGCGTACACCGTCTCGACCGCCCGCACGACGATCGAGCGGAACGGGTTGCGTACCACGGGGCCGAGGCCGGCCTCCGCGGCCGCCTCCTTCGCGACGTCGGAGAGCTCCTCGTAGTTGAGCGCGTAGCGCGCGAGGGGGCCGACGAGATACGCGCCGACGCCCGCGAGGCTGGAGTGGAGCGCGTTGGAGCGCTCGACGTGCGACTCGGTGAAGTGCTCCTCGTACTCGTCGACCGAGATGTCGAGGCCCGTACTCGAGACGATGCGGCCGCGCTCGATCGGGTACTCGCCCGGATGGCGCAGCGAGACGAACGCGTAATCGCGTTCGTAGTCGGGGAAGTCGAACCCTGCCGTCCAGCGGACGAGCTCGCGCCCGGCGTCCCGCGCCCACTCGAGCTCGGGGACGAGCGCGCGCAGCTCCGCGGCCGTCGGCGCGCGGTAGAAGCCGCCGACGCGGAAGTTGATCGGGTGCACCTCGCGGCCGCCGATCACGCGCATCAGCTCGTTACCGAGCTTCTTCAGTCGCAGCGCGATCTCGACCAGGTCGCGGCGGTCGCGGGCGAGCTCGATCGCGCCGTCGTAGCCGAGGAAGTCGGGTGCGTGGAGCATCGCGACGTGCAGCACGTGACTCTCGATCCACTCGCCGCAGTAGATGAGCCGCCGCAGCGCCTGCAGCTGCGGCGTCAGCCCGACCCCGCACACCTGCTCCATCGCCGCCGCCGAGCTCGCCATGTACGCGATCGGGCAGATACCGCAGATCCGCGCGGTGATGTCGGGCGCCTCCGTGAACTGCCGGCCCCGGAGGAGCGCCTCGAAGAAGCGCGGCGGCTCGAAGATCTTGAACTGCACCTCCTCGAGCTCCCCGTCGCGGACCCGGACGAGCATCGCGCCCTCGCCCTCGACGCGAGCGAGGTAGTCGGTGCGGATCTCGCGGGTCTCACTCATGCTCGTAGCTCGCCTCCCTGAAGGCCGGTGCGTTCGCATTGAAGGTGCGGAGGGCGCGCAGCATGACGTCGTCGCCGGCCCCGAGCTCCTGCCACTGCCGCGCGAGGGCTGTGATGTTCGGGGACTCCATCGGGCCGAAGCAGCCGTAGCAGCCGCGGCCGTAGGCCGGGCAGATCGCGCCGCAGCCCGCCTGCGTCACCGGTCCGAGGCACGGCGTGCCGTTCGCGACCATCACGCAGGGGGTCCCGCGCGCCTTGCACTCCATGCAGACGCTCGTCGACGGGAGCCGCGGCTTGCGCGCGTTGAGGAGGGCGCTGACCGTCTCGACGAGCTGCGTCTTCGAGATCGGGCAGCCGCGCAGCTCGAGGTCGACCTTGACGTGGTCGGCGATCGGCGTCGAGGTCTCGAGCGTGGAGATGAACTCGGGCGACGCGTAGACGAGCGGGATCCACTCCCGGACGTCGGCGAAGTTGCGGAGCGCCTGGATGCCGCCCGCGGTGGCGCAGGCGCCGATCGTGACGAGGAGCCCGGACTGCGCGCGCACGTCCTGGATCCGCTCGAGGTCGTGCGGTGTCGTGACCGAGCCCTCGACGAGCGAGACGTCGTAGGGCCCTTCGAGCTCGCCGCTCGTCGCCTCGGGGAAGTAGGCGATCTGGATGCCCTCGGCGATCGCCAGCAGCTCGTCCTCGCAGTCGAGGAGCGAGAGCTGGCAGCCGTCGCAGGACGAGAACTTCCACACGGCGAGCGTCGGTCTGGTGGCGACGCTCACAGCTCGCGCACCTCCATCAGGCGGGTCATCGCGGCCGCGGGGAACACGGCGCCGTCGCGGCAGATCAGCGTCGGGCCGAGCTGGCAGTGCCCGCAGTGGCCGACCGCGCAGCGCATGTTCCGCTCCATCGAGACCCAGATCCGGTCGAGCGGCACGCCGCGGTCGAGGAGCGCCCGCACGACGAACGTCATCATCACCTCGGGGCCGCAGACGAGCGCCGAGGCGTTCCCGGGATCGATCACCGTGCCGGGGATCAGCGTCGTCACCAGCCCGACCCGGCCGTGCCAGCCGCTCGCCGCGACGTCGACGGTGACGTCCACCTCGGCGTCGAGCCGCGCCCGCCAGCTCTCCAGCTCGGAGACGAAGAGCAGGTCCTGCGGCGTCCGCGCGCCCACGAGGACGGAGACGGCGCCGTAGTCGTGCCGTCGCGCGAGGGCGTGGCGCACCGCGGGACGGAGCGGCGCGAGGCCGATCCCTCCCGCCACGATCACGAGGTCGCCGCCCTCGGCCTCGGCGAGCGGCCACTCCGTCCCGAAGGGCCCCCGCACCCCGACGACGGCGCCGGGCTCGAGCGCGCAGAGCGCCGTGGTGACGGCCCCGACGGCGCGGATCGTGTGGGTCAGGGGCCCGTCGCCTTCGTGCTCTCCGCTCGTCGAGATCGGCACCTCGCCGACGCCGAACGCGTAGAGCATGTCGAACTGGCCCGCGCGCGGGCGGACGCGCTCGGCGAGCGGCTCGAGCTCGAGCGTCCAGGTGTCCGCGGTCTCCTGCATGCGGGACAGGACCCGGTGCGCGACCGGGGTCATGGCGCCTCGGGGAGCCTCAACCGACGCCGACGCCGCCATACACGTCCAGCAGCCGCACCCTCGCGTGCTGCAATCGGTCGATCATCACCTGGGCGAAGCGCTTCATCAGCTCGTAGCCGAGCTCCTTGTCGTCCTCGCACTTGCCGCGCAGGCAGGCGCCGTCGAAGGCAATCGCGCGCAGCGGTCCTGCGGCGCGCGCGTCGAAGTGCCAGGTGTACGGCTCGAAGAGCCACGACCAGCCGACCACCTCGCCGGGCTCGATCGTGTCGATCACGAGGCCGCCGCGCTCGGGCGTGTGCAGCTCGAGGGAGACACGGCCGCGCCTGACGACGTAGAACGTGTCGGCGGGCTCGCCCTCGCGGAACAGGAGCTCGCCCTCGTCGAAGCCGACGTTCTTCGCGCACCCGGCGATCAGCGTCAGGTCGTCCGCCCTGAGGCCGGCGAAGACGGGAGCGTGCGCGATCAGCTCATCCAGCGTTTCCACGATCGACCTCCCCGTCCGTGGCACGGATCGCGGCCAGCTCCTCGGTGACGTCGATGCCGACCGGGCACCAGGTGATGCACCGGCCGCACCCGACGCAGCCCGACGTCCCGAACTGGTCGAACCACGTGCCGAACTTGTGTGTGAGCCACTGGCGGTAGCGCGATCTCGGCGAGCGCCGAATGCTGCCGCCGTGGATGTACGAGTACTCGGTCGAGAAGCAGGAGTCCCAGCTGCGCCAGCGCTCGGCCGACCCGTCCGCGAGGTCGTTGACGTCCTCCACGGAGGTGCAGAAGCACGTCGGGCAGACGAGCGTGCAGTTCCCGCACGTGAGGCACCGCTCGGCGACTTCGGCGAAGCGAGGATGGTCGAGGTTGCCGGCGAGCAATTCCTGGATGCCCGCCGTCTCGAGCCGGCGCCCCATCCGCTCGACGGCGTCGTCGGTCACCTTCGCCGCCGCGACACGGTCGTCGCCCGTGGCCTCGCTCACCGGGAGGAGGGAGAGGATCTCGTGCCCACGCTCGGAGCCGACCTCGACGAGGAACCGGTGCCCGCCGTCCGTGAGCTCGGTGAGAGCGAGATCGAAGCCGCTCTCGGCCCGCGGGCCCGTGCCCATCGACGCGCAGAAGCACGTCCCTCCGGGCTCGCCGCAGTTGACGGCGACCACGAAGACGCCTTCTCGGCGCTGCGCGTAGTCGCGCTCGACGTAACGGCCCTCGAGGAACACGCGGTCCTGGATCGCGATCGCATGGAGGTCGCACGAGCGGGCGCCGAGGAGCGCGAGCGGACGGTCCGGCGGCGGCTCCTCCTCGATTGCGGGCGCGCCGCCGTTCTGGGCAGCGGCCCGCCAGAGCCGCACGCGGGAGGGGAGTAGCTCCTGCTTCCACGAGTGTGGGCCGACCGCCCAGCCGAACACCGCCTCGTCGTCGCGCCGCTCGACGCGGTACGTCGCGGCCTCGTGGTGCGCCGTCCAGCCGTGCGGCAGCTCGTCGGCGGAGGAGATCTCGTCGAGCACGATCGCGCCGTCCCTCACGGTCGGGCCGACGACCCGGTAGCCCTCACGCCTCAACACGTCGACCAGCGCGGTGAGGCCCTCGAGGCCCATCAGATGCGTATCGCCCTCTGGGATGCGGAGCTCCTCCACGTCGGTCTCGGCCCAGGATGACGGTCGGTGCGCGCCGTGTCATCCGTAGCCGGTGCGCCGATCGTGCGGCATTCCCGCAGGCGTGCCGCGGAGCGACCCGTTGCGCCGCCGGCGCTGAGGCGGCACGCTCCATCCGTGAGCCACACGCTGCCGCAGACGGTCGAGCGGCGCCGGATCCGCGTGCGCGGCGTCGTGCAGGGAGTCGGCTTCCGCCCGTTCGTGCACCGCGTCGCCGCCAGGGAGGGCCTCGGCGGGCGCGTCTGGAACGATGGCGAGGGCGTCGTCGTGGAGGTCGAGGGCCCGGTACTCGCGCTCGACGCGTTCACGCGCGCGCTGTCCGACGAGGCGCCGCCGCTCGCCCGGGTCGCTTCGACGGCGGCGGAGCGCATTGCGCTCGTCGGCGAGCACGGCTTCGCCGTCGTGGCGAGCCACGACGGCGCCGGGTCGGCGATCGTCCCCCCCGATGTCGCCACGTGCGAGGACTGCCTGCGGGAGCTCTTCGACCCCGCCGACCGTCGCCACCGCTACCCCTTCGTCAACTGCACGAACTGCGGGCCGCGCCTCACGATCGTCACGCGCGTGCCGTACGACCGGCCGAACACGACGATGGCCGGCTTCCCGCTCTGCCCCGACTGCCGCCGCGAGTACGAGGACCCGACCGACCGCCGCTTCCACGCGGAGCCGATCGCGTGCCCCGCGTGCGGCCCACGCCTGTCGATGCCGCTCGAGGAGGCGGTCGCCGCGCTGCGCGAGGGCGCGATCGTCGCGGTGAAGGGCCTCGGCGGCTACCACCTCGCCTGCGACGCGACCAGCGAGACGGCCGTGGCCCGGCTCCGCGAGCGGAAGGGCCGCGAGGAGAAGCCGCTTGCGGTGATGGCGGCCGACCCGCTCGCGTCGGCGGAGCCGACTCCGGCCGAGCTGGCGCTGCTGCGATCGCCCGCGCGTCCCATCGTCCTCGTGCGGCGGCGGGAGGGCGCGCCGATCGCTCCGTCCGTCGCCCCCGGCACGCCGTGGCTGGGGCTGATGCTTCCCTACACGCCGCTCCACCACCTCCTCTGCGCGGACACCGGGCGTCCGCTCGTGCTGACGAGCGGGAACCGCAGCGACGAGCCGATCGCCTTCGACGACGACGAGGCGCGACGGCGCCTCGGCGACGTCGCCGACCTGTTCCTCGCCCACGACCGGCCGATCCACCGCCGTTGCGAGGACTCGGTCGTCCGCGCGGGCTTCCCGATGCGGCGCTCGCGCGGCTACGCGCCCTCGTCGTTGCGGCTGCCCGTGCCGCTGGAGCGGCCCGTCGTCGCGGCCGGGGCCGAGCTGAAGAGCACCTTCTGCGTCGCCCGCGGCGCCGAGGCGTTTCTCTCCTCGCACCTCGGCGACCTGACCGGCGAGGACGCGCACGCGGCATTCCGGAACGATCTCGCCCTATGGCTCGACATGCTCGGCGTCGAGCCCGCCGCGGTCGCGTGCGACCTCCACCCCGATTACCTCTCGACACGCTGGGCGTGGGAACAGGGCGTGCCCGTGGTCGAGGTGCAGCATCACCACGCTCACGCCGCGGCCTGTCTGGCCGAGCACGGCGAGACCGGGCCGGCCCTCGCGGTCGTGCTCGACGGGACGGGTTACGGAACCGACGGGACGATCTGGGGCGGTGAGGTCCTGAGGTGCGACCTGACCGGCTTCGAGCGAGTCGCGCACCTCGAGCCGATGCCGCTCCCCGGCGGCGCGGCTGCCGTGCGCGAGCCGTGGCGCATCGCGGCCGCACACCTCGAGCGGCTCGGCCGGGCGGTGCCGTGGGAGCGCTGGGAGCTCGTGCGCCAGAGCCTTGCGGTGAACGCGCCGCTCTCATCGGGCGCGGGTCGCCTGTTCGACGCCTGCGCGGCGCTCCTCGGCGTGCGCGAGGGGGTCAGCTACGAGGGCCAGGCGGCGATCGAGCTCGAGCACCTCGCCGGAGCCGTTCGTGCTCCGGCGTATTCCTGTGCCGTCGATGCCGGGACGATCAGCGGAAGCGACCTGATCGCGGCCGCCCACGACGATCTCGCCGCCGGCCGGCCGCGGGAGCAGATCGCAGCGGCCTTCCACGAGGGTGTCGCCGCCGCCTTCGCGGCCGCGTGCACCGAGACAGGCGGTCCGGGAACGGTCGTCCTCTCGGGCGGCTGCCTCCAGAACCTGCGGCTGCTCGCGTCGCTCCGCATGCGCCTGGAACGGGCGGGCTTCCGCGTCCTCTCCCATGCCGACGTCCCCCCGAACGACGGCGGGGTCAGTTACGGTCAGGCGGCCGTGACCGCTGCGAGGCTCGCATGTGCCTAGGCATCCCCGGCCGGATCGTCGAGATCCCCGACCGGCAGGCGGGGCTCGCGACGGTCGACATCTCGGGCGTCCGCCGCTCGGTCAGCGTCGCACTCGTCGACGAGCCCGCCGCGCCGATCGAGCCCGGCGACTGGGTGCTCGTCCACGTCGGCTTCGCTCTGTCGCGGATCGACGAGGCCGACGCCGAGGAAACGCTCGAGCTCCTGCGCCGCGGTGCCGAGCTGCAGCGGGAGCTGGACGAGATCCGCCACGGGACGGTCGCATGAGCCTCGACCCGGAGCACTGCCTCACGTGCTCGGACGAGGCAGTGGCGGCGCGGGTGCGCTCGGTCGACGGGCTCGAGGCGATGATCGCCGTCGACGCGGCCACCGAGCGCGTCGCGATCGACCTGGTGCCCGACGCGCGGCCCGGCGACCTGCTCCTCTGCCACGCGGGGATCGCCCTGGAGCGCCTGGAGGACGTGTCGTGAGGTACGTCGACGAGTACCGCGACCCGGCGCTCGCCCGGGGGCTGGCGGCGGAGATCCGCTCGCTCGTCACGCCGGGCGAGGTCGTGCGCGTGATGGAGGTCTGCGGCGGCCATACGCACGCGATCTACCGGCACGGGCTCGAGGAGCTCCTCCCGCCCGAGGTCGAGCTCGTTCACGGGCCGGGCTGCCCGGTGTGCGTGATCCCGATGGGGCGTGTCGACGACGCGATCGCGATCGCCGAGACCGACGGGGTCACGCTCGCCACCTTCGGCGACATGCTCCGCGTGCCCGGCGGGCGCGGCTCGCTGCTCGAGGCGAAGGCGCGTGGCGCGGACGTCCGCATGGTCTACTCGCCGCTCGACGCGCTCGCGCTCGCCACCAAGGAGCCCGGCCGGCGCGTCTGCTTCTTCGCGATCGGCTTCGAGACGACGGCACCGGCGACGGCGGTGACCCTCCTCCGCGCGCGTGCCGAGGCGACACCGAACTTCTCGGTCTTCTGCAACCACGTCCTGATCGAGCCTCCGCTCCGCGCGATCCTCGAGACGCCGGGGTTGCGCGTCGACGCGTTCATCGGCCCGGGGCACGTGTCGTCGGTGATCGGCACCGATGCGTACCGGTTCATCGCCGAGGAGTACGGCCGGCCGGTCGTCGTCTCGGCCTTCGAGCCGGTCGACCTGCTCCAGTCGGTCGCGATGCTCCTCCGCCAGCGGGTCGAGGGGCGCTGCGAGGTCGAGAACCAGTACACGCGCGTCGTGCGGCGCGAGGGGAACGATCGTGCGATCGCGGCGATCGCGGAGACGATGGAGGCGCGCGAGGACTTCGAGTGGCGGGGCCTCGGCGCGCTGCCGAAGAGCGCGCTCCGCGTGCGCGAGGCGTTCGGCGCGTTCGACGCGGAGCGGCTGTTCACACTGCCGGGGGCCCGCATCGAGGACCCGAAGGCGTGCCGCTGCGGCGACGTGCTGACGGGACAGATCAAGCCGTGGGAGTGCGGTGTCTTCGGCACCGCCTGCACGCCGGAGCGGCCACTCGGGACCTGCATGGTGTCGAGCGAAGGCGCGTGCGCCGCGTTCTTCTCCTACGGGCGCCTGCGCAGACCGCGCGAGGAAGCGCCAGTCGGTGCCTGAGGGGGCGCGCGGGCGCCGCCCGGTGCTCCGCGACGAGCGCATCACCCTCGCCCACGGTGCGGGCGGGAAGGCGACGCGCGACCTCGTCGAGGCGCTCTTCCTCGAGGAGCTCGGCAACGAGGCGCTCGCGCCGCTCGGCGACAGTGCCGTCGTCCCGCCCGCGGGCGGGCGGCTCGCCGTGACGACCGACAGCTACGTCGTCCACCCGTTGGTCTTTCCCGGCGGCGACATCGGTGAGCTTGCAGTGAACGGCACCGTGAACGACCTCGCGGTCGCCGGTGCCCGGCCGCTCTGGCTGACGGCCGGCTTCGTGCTCGAGGAAGGGCTACCGGTCGAGCTGCTCCGGGAGATCGTGCGCTCGATGGGCGCCGCGGCTCACCGCGCCGGCGTGCCCGTCGCGGCCGGGGACACGAAGGTCGTCGAGCGGGGGAAGGCCGACGGGCTGTACGTGACGACGGCGGGCGTCGGGGTGCTCGAGCACGACCTCGAGCTCGTGCCCGCCAGCGTGCGCCCGGGCGACCGCGTCCTCCTCTCCGGAACGCTCGCCGACCACGGGATGGCCGTAATGATCGCCCGCGGCGACCTTCACCTCGAGGGCGACGTCGCGAGCGACACGGCGCCGGTCCACGAGCTCGCGGCGGCGCTGCTCGAGCTCGGTGAAGCACTCCGCTGGATGCGTGACCCGACCCGCGGCGGCCTCGCGACCGCCCTCAACGAGCTCGCGGCCTCGTCGGCCCTCGCGGTTCGGCTGCAGGAGAGCGCGCTCGCCGTCCGTCCGGCGGTCTTCGCGGCGTGCGAGATCCTCGGCATCGACCCGCTGTACGTCGCGAACGAGGGCAAGCTCGTCGCGGTCGTCGCGCCCGAGGCCGTCGAGGACGCGCTCGCGGCCCTGCGCGCCCATGCGCTCGGCGCCGACGCGGTCGAGGTCGGCGTGATCGAATCCGAGCCGGAAGGGATCGTCCTGCTCGACACCGCGCTGGGCGGCAGCCGCATCGTCGACCTGCTCGTCGGCGATCCGCTGCCGCGGATCTGCTGAGGCGCGCCCGCGCGGCTGCGCATGTGGCCCAGGCCGTCAGGAGAGGTCGACCTGAGGCCCGGACGCCTGGGCGTTCTCCGCACTTTGCGGGAACGACGTGCGGGGGTCCGGACCTAGCGGCAGGTGGTCCAGACCCTTCGGCCGGTCCATCTCGGGCTGATTCGGTTATAGGCTCCTCCGGTGGTCGAACGGCTCGACGAGGAGCGCATCGAGATGCTCCGAAGCTGGGGAGCGGGGCTCTCGTCCAGCGATCGGGACGAGCTCCGCGCGGCGGGCCGGGCGATCCTGATGCTGATCGAGGAGATCGACAGGCTCGAGGCGGACATCTGGAACGAGCGCGCCGCGGCGATCCAGGCGGCCGGCGAGCAGCACTCGTCCCAGTCGCTCGCGACCTCGCTCCGCGACCGCCTCGCGCAGGGTGCGCTCCCCGGCGAGCAGCACGCCTGACGATCTCAGTTGTCGCGGGCGACGAGCGCGACTCGGTGCGCTCCGAGCCACGCCAGAAACCGCGGCGGGTCGGTCAGCTCGGGGAGCCGGGCACTTCGCTGCACGTAGCCGTCCCGAACGCCGAGCCCGCCCCAACGGTCGAGGAGCTCCTCGTGGACGCGGTAGGCACCGGAGCGGTAGCCGGCAAAAGGCAGGCAGCGGTCGAAGCGACCCGAGGCGCCCGCCTTCCCGACGACCACGACATCGGTCTCGCCGATCTCGGCCCGGCGGGTGTGGGCGTTCTCTGCCCGCCGCGCAGCGGGCAGGTCTCTCGCACGCACAATCCCGTCGACTGAGAGCAGGCCGATCAGCCCGTACACGAGCCCGCCCTCGCGGACGTCCCGAAGCCCCGCGTAGAAGACCAGCAGGTCGCCGGCCCCGAGCTTGTCCCGGATCTGCCTGCCCCGCTCGCGTCGGTCGCCGTACGTGAGGTGCCCGAAGTCGGGGTCGGCGTGCGCCTGCCGGTCGCGCAGTGCCCGCGGTAGCTCGACCCCGAACCGCGCGACCGCCGGCGCCCAGCGGGCGAAGGGCGTCTCGAGCCCCGGCGCGAGCGGCTCCGGCTCCGGAATCGGCACGTATGCGAACGCTCCCGTGGTCGAGTCGACGGGGCCGTTCCAGCGGCCGCCCGCCTCGGTGCAGTCCGCCCCCACCCGGACGAGCAGCGCCCTCACGTGGATCCTTCAGGCGACGGCGCGGAGGAGACCGTCGATCTCGTCCGGGGAGGCCTGCCACGACCCCGCGGCCGCGTTCGCCCGCACCTGCTCGGCGCTGGTCGCGCCGGCGATCACCGAGGCGATGCCCGGGATCGACGACAGCCCGCCGATCGCAGCGTCGAGGAGGGAACGGCCGTGGCGCTCGGCCTCGCGGGTGAGCGCCTCGACGCGCTCGAGGTCATCGTCGCCGATGTCACCGGCCGAGAGCCGCGTGCCCGCGGGATGCGGCTCGCCGCGGCGGTACTTCCCCGTGAGGCGGCCGCTCGCGAGCGGGAAGTACGGGACGTACCCGATCCCGAGCTCGCGGCAGAGCGGCAGCACCTCGGCGTCGTCGTCTCGGCGCAGCAGGCTGTAGTGGTTCTGGACGGCGACGACGGCCACACCGCTCGCCGCCGCACGACGGATCTGCTCCGCGTCGACGTTCGAGAGACCGAGCGCGCGCACGCGGCCTTCGTCGACCAGCTCCTGCATCGCCTCGAGCGTCTCCTCGAGCGGCGTGACGCCGTCGGGGCGGTGGTAGTAGTAGAGGTCAACGACGTCGAACCCCAGGCGCTCGCTGGAGGCGTCGATCGCGGCGCGGACGTGGTCGCGGGACCCGCCTGGGCCGGGCACCGACGCGTCCTGGCCGAACTTCGTCGCCAGCACCACCTCGTCGCGCCGGCCGACGAGCACCTCGCCGATGAACCGCTCGCTGTCACCCGAGCCGTAGACGTCCGCAGTGTCGAGGAACGTGACCCCCGCCTCGAGGGCTGCGTCGATCACGGCTCGCGTTGCCTCCAGATCGATCCGTCTGCCGAAGTTGTTGCACCCGAGCCCGACGCGCGAAACCCGGAGGTCGGAGCTCCCGAGCGGCGCCCTGTCCATGCCGCCACCCTACGCGCGAGATCGCGGCAGCGGTGTCACCCCCGGGCGCGGACGCGGACCTCCGAGATCTCGCCGGCGCTCTCGGGCGGGAGAGCCGAGACCCAGACGACGACGTAGCGGCCGGGGCGCTTCGCGACGGGGAACCGTGTGCGTGCCGTGAGCGTCTTCGCCTTCGCGACGGTGGTGAACGGGCCCCGCGGTGAGTTGCCCAGCTGGATCGCGGCCTTGATCCCCGGCGTGGGTGTGTCGACGACCACCTGCTCGAGGCGGACGCGCCGCCCGGCATCGAGCACAAGCCCGACACCGGTCTTGAAGAACCGCGAGTACCGCTCGGTCCGCCAGAAGCTGTCCGGGCGTCCGTCGACCGCGAGCGGTGCCTCCTCGTCGCGCTCGCGCCCGTCGCCCTCCGGGTCGAACGCTCCGGCCGCGGCCAGCTTCACGAACGGCGCCGCCCGGGGGGGCGCCTGCGCGGGCTTCTTCGTCGGCGTGGTCGTCACCGGCGGCGGGGCGGCAGCGACCGGCGACTCGTCGTCACGAAGCCCGAGCCGTACGGCGTACAGGAGTCCGAGAAGCAGCACCGCGAGGGCACTCCCTGCGACGAGCCGCGATGCGCGCCGGCTGTGCCTCATACGCCCGAGCCGCTCACGACACCGCGTCGTTGCGTCGAGCCGTTCGTCGTCGCCCCATCCGAGACGAGTCTACGGCGGGCCCGTCGTGCGTGCGCGTGCCCTCCGGACGCGGCGGCGTACGCTGCCAGGGTGGCCTTCGCGCGGGCACTCGTCGCCGTGACGGCGCTCGTCGTCGGTGTGCCGCTCCTGATAGTCGGCCTGGCGCTCGTCGGGCCCGTCGGCTGGATCACCGCGGCGGTCGTGCTGCCGCTCGCAACACTCGCCGTGATTCTGTGGCTCGGCAGAGAACGGCCGGGGGACGGGCCTCCGCGCGGCGAGCGAGGCTGAGCGCCACGCCCGCCGGGCGGAACGCCGTCAGCGCTTCTTCGCGGCGGTGAGGTCGTCGACCGCCGCGGCCGGTGCGTGCTTCTGCACCGACCGGACACCTGCCATGCAGGCCGCCTTGGACTCGTACGCCTGGCTGGTTGCCACCACCTGGCCGTTAGGCGCTACGAGGTTGAACCGGAACTTGCCGGTGGGGCCCTTCTTGACCATGAACTTCGCGGGCACTTCCGTCCTTTCGCCGGGGGCAGCACCGGACTGTGCCGGTGCGGCTGCAGCCTAGTGAGGACGACGCGCCGGCGTCAGCGAAGCACCGGCACGGTGGCCGGGTCGAGCCCGAGCCAGGCGCGCGCGAGCCGCCCGAGCGTGCCGTCGCGTCGGAGCCGCGCGAGCTCGCGGTCGACGTCCGAGACTGCGATCCCGCTGCCACGCGTGACGGCGACGACGACACCGGCGCCGTGCCGGATCCGCCCGACGACGGGGCCGAGGACACGCCGATGGCCCGCGACGAAGCGCCCGGCTTCGCGGGCCGGGACGAGCGCCGCGTCGCAGGCGCCCGTGCGGACGGCGGTCAGGAGGCGATCCGCGTTCGGCAGCAGGGATGGCGCGCGCTTCGGGCGGAGCGACGCCGCCGCCTGCGCGCCCTCGCTGCCGCGCACCGCGCAGACGAGCGTCGCGCGCAGATCTGCGACGCGCTGCGGGCGGTCGAGCCCGCGCCGCGCGACGACCACGACGTCGGTGGTCAGGTACGGGGTGCTCAGGTCGGCACCGGCGCGCATTCGCGGCGCAGGCTCGATCCCCGCGAACGCGAGCTGCCAGTCCGCGCCGCCCGACGCGAGCGCCCGGGCCGGCGACGCGACGTGGACGAAGCGATCGACACGGCCCCCGAGCCGGCGGGCGAGGATCCGCGCGAGCTCCACCTCGAAGCCTCGCGCGAGGGTCACCTCGCGGCCCCGCAGGACGCCGGCCTGCAACGCCGGGTCGCCGAGGCCGAGCGCGACGACGAACGCCCGGGGCGCGGGGGGCGGAGCGGCGGGCGGGGTCGTGTCGGCGACCGACGCCGCCGGCAGCGCCAGGGCGGCGAGCACGGCCGCCGCCGCGGATGCCGTGCGACGGGTCACACGTACTCCCGCACGACGTCGACCGGCGTCCCGTACGTCGCGAATGCGTACATCAACGGCGCGTCGCGGGCCATCATCCGCACGCACCCGTGGGAAGCGGGGTACGAAGGAACCGACGGGTACGCGTGCAGGGCGATCCCACCGGTGAAGTAGGTCGCCCACGGCATCCAGGTCGAGAACGGCACCGACCACGACATGCGCTCCTTGCGGTAGACGCGGAACGCGCCGCTCGGCGTCCGTCCCCCGGCGCCCGACGAGATGTGGAACACGCGCTCGACCCGGTCGTCGAGGACCTCGAGCGCGACCTGCCGGGCGAGCAGGATCTCCACGCGCTTGCCCGGACGGCGGAGGGCGGGCACGGGACGCGTCGCGCGGAGCAGCGCCGCCGTCACCTGTGCGTCGAGCGCGCCGGTGCGCGGCAACCCCGACCACTTCTGGAACGCGAGCACCGCTACCGACGTCTCGTCGCCGGGCTGTCCGGTGACGCCGGTCGGGGCCATGAAGCCGAGCGCTGCGAGGAGCTCCTGGGCGTCGCGCAGGCCGGGAGCGTGCTGCTCGGGAACGGGCTCCCGCACGGTGCGCCGCAGGTCGTAGCCAGGGAAGAGGCCGATCGGCACGCCGCCCTCGATGCGTACTCGGACGCCGAGCACGCCGGGGACGGCGCGCAGCGTGCGCACGAGCTGGCCGACGCGGGACTGCAGAGACGTCTCGTCCCGGCCGGCCGTGAACCGCGCGGCGAGGTCGACGGTGACGACCTGCCGGGAGATGCGGAGATCCCGGATCGCCGTGCCCCCGGGGATCGCGCTACGGAGGCCCTGCGACCGCTCCTTCCGGGTCGGCCCGGCGAGCAGGGCGCGGACGATCCCGGGGATTCCCGGAGCCGACCGCTCGACAGCCGTCGGCTTGCCGTCCTGGAGAAACCACACGTCGCTCGAGAGCGCGGCACTACCCGCGCCCGCGGGGGCGCTGAACGCGAGCGCCGCGAGCACGGCCAGCAGGAACGGCGCGCGCGTCACGCGCCGTGACTTCAGCCTCCGGCCTCCGACTCCTGCCCCCACACTGGATCGCACGCTACGTTTCTCGGCGCGCCGACGACAACACTTGACATCGATCGCCGCGGCGGACGACGTCGGCTCAGTCGCTCTTCGGCGCCCGGACGATCACGACCGGGCACGGCGCGTGATCCGCCACGCGGCCCGAGGTCGAGCCGAGGAGCGCCTCCTTCAGCGCGCCGCGACCGCGGTTCCCGACGACGAGGAGGTCGGCGCCGGCCGCAGCCTGCGTCAGCGCCTCGGTCGCGTCGTCCTGGACGAGCGAGACCGTGACGTCGTGGCCGTCGCCGAGCACGTCGCGCACCTGGTCGGTGACGATCCGCTCGGCCGCGGCCTGCGACGCCTCGAGCGCGTCGAAGCTGTCGGTCCAGGCGACCGGGACGAGGCCCGAGTCCGCCGGCGTCGTGACGGGCACGTAACTCCAGGCGTGGAGGGCCTCGACGGTCGCCCCTCGCAGCTTCGCCTCCTCGACAGCCCAGCGAAGGGCCGCCGAGGACTGCTCGCTTCCGTCGATCCCGACCACGATCCTGCCTGCCATCGCGAGATCATCGCCGATCCGGCCGGGCGGAGGGGCCCGAAGTGCTCTTGGGGGCGCTCAAGGTGGGCCGCCCGCGCGCCGATTCAGTGACTGAGGACGGTGATCCCTCCGACGAACATCCCTGCGGCGAGCCCGGTGGCACGCCGTGACGCCGAGGCGGCGCTCGACCCGCTGGTCGAGTCCTACCGCAAGCTCGCCGACGTCTTCCACGAGCTCCTCTCGGAGCAGTCGCTCGACGACCTGCTCCAGCGGATCGCGGGCACCGTCGGAGAGCTGATCCCCTTCGACGACATCACCTTCTACGAGGCGGACGAGGCGAAGCGGGAGCTCCGGGCCGTGTTCGCTTCGGGCCGCGACGCGGAGAAGGTGCTCGCCGACGAGCCGTTCTCGTACGGCGTCGGCATCACCGGCTGGGCCGTCGAGCACCGCGAGCCCGTGCTCGCGAACCGTGCCGAGCTCGACCCGCGCGTCCGCTTCGTGACGGACACCCCGCCCGACCCCGAGTCGCTGATCGTCGTGCCGCTCATCGCGCGTGGGCGGCTCAAAGGGACGCTCAACATCTACCGGTCCGGGTTCCAGGAGTTCACCGAGGACGAGTTCCTGCTGGCCGTCCGCTTCGGCGACGCGGCGGCGCTCGCGATCGACAACGCCCACATCCGGGCGTCGCTCGAGCGCCAGGCGCAGACCGACCCGCTCACCGGCCTCTGGAACCACCGCGCCTTCCACGAACGGTTGCGCCAGGAGCTCGTCGAGGCGTCGACCGTGCAGTCCTCCGTGGCGCTCCTGATGCTCGACCTCGACGACTTCAAGCGCGTGAACGACGTCTACAGCCACGCGACCGGGGACCACGTGCTCTCGGAGGTGGCGGGCATCCTCATCTCCTCCGTCCGCTCGGGCGACTGCGTCTGCCGGATCGGCGGCGAGGAGTTCGCGATCATCGCGCCGACGAGCGGCCTCGCGGACGCCTTCCGGCTCGCCGAGCGCGTCCAGGAGCAGGTCGCGATGTCCGACTTCGGGCCGGTCGGCCCCGTGAGCCTCTCGATCGGCATCGCCTCGGGACCCGAGCACGCCGCGAACCCGCGCGAGCTCGTAGCGTGCGCCGAGGTGGCGATGATGACGGCGAAGGCCCGCCGCAAGGGCCGGATCGTCGTCTTCCAGGAGGGCGGCCGCGAGAGGCCTGCGGAGACGATCGACTCACGGCGAGCCGAGTTCCGCTCGATCGCGCACCTGAAGATGCTCCACGGCGTCTCGACGAAGCTCAGCCGGCTGAACGACGTCGCCGAGATCGGCGCGACGATCGCCGACGAGCTCCGCCTCCTGATCGACTACCACAACTGCCGCGTCTTCGTCCGCGACGGCGAGGACCTGCGGCCGATCGCCTTCCGGGGCGACCTCGCCGCCTCCGGGTCGGCGATGGACGTCCTGCAGACCCGGGTCGGCGAGGGTGTGACGGGCCACGTTGCGTTGACCGGAGAGCCGTTCCTCACCGGCGACGCCGCGAACTGCGGGATCGGCGTGCAGATTCGCGGCACCCCGCACATAGAGGAGTCGCTTCTCGCCGTCCCGCTCCGGTACGGCGCGACCGTGGTCGGCGTGATCGTCGTGTCGAAGCTCGGGCTCGACCAGTTCGACTCGGACGACCTCCGCCTGCTCGAGGTGCTGGCCGGCCACGTCTCGGTGGCGCTCGTCAACGCGCGCCTGTACGAGTCGCAGCGGCGCGAGGCGGAGAGCGCGAAGGCGCTCCTCGAGCTCACGCACGAGCTGTCGGCGGTGACGAACCTGGACGGCGTGCTCAAGCAGGTCGTCCGCGGCGCCTCGCGGATCATGGGCTCGGCGCGCTGCTCGATCTGGCTGCCGACCCACGACGGCGGGCTGATCTGCACCGCGGCCGTCGGCGACACGGCCTACACCGCGGTGCAGGGCCGCGTGCTGCCGCCCGACCTCGTCGCTCGGTTCTCCCCGAGGAGCGCACCGTTCGTGACGACCTTGGAGGAGTCCGCGTTGATCGGCCGTGCGGTGTCCGTCGACGCGGCGGCGGCAACGCATGCCGTCGTGTTCGTCCCCCTCGACCAGGGCCTCGCGATGCTTGCGGTCGCGACCGAGTCGACCGTCCGGTCACGCGAGCTCGAGCTGCTCGCCGGCATCGCGAGCCAGGCCAGGCTCGCGATCACGAACGCGGGCAGCTTCGCGACGCTTGAGCGCACGTTCCTCTCGACGGTGGAGGCGCTCGCGAACGCGCTCGAGGCGAAGGACTCGTACACGTCGTCCCACGCGCGCTGGATCTGCGACACGGCGATCGACGTGGGCCGCGAGCTCGGCCTCGACGCCGTCCGCCTCAAGCGCGTCGAGCTCGGGGCCCTGTTCCACGACATCGGCAAGATCGGGATCCCGGCCTCCATCCTCATGAAGCCCGGCCCGCTCACGACCGAGGAGCGGGCGATGATCGAGCGCCATCCCGAGCTCGGCGAGCGCATCCTCGCGCCGATCGACCAGCTGGAGGCTGTGCGTCCGGTCGTGCGAGCCTGCCACGAGCGGTACGACGGCCTGGGCTACCCGGACGGTCTCCAGGGCGAGGAGATCCCGCTCGAGGCGCGGATCATCTTCGCCTGCGACGCATTCCACGCGATGACGACCGACCGGCCCTACCGCGAGGCCCTGCCGGTCGAGGAGGCGTTCCGTCGCCTCGTGAACGCGGCCGGGACGCAGTTCGATCCCGGGGTCGTCGAGGTGTGCCTGCGGGTGCTGAAGCAGCCGCCCCGCACCGAGAGCTGACCACCGCCCCGTTCAGCCGACCCGCCGCAGCACCCTGAGCGCCCGTCCGCGGAGCGGCACCTGCGCCCTCGCGGGCAGCGTCGTGCCGTTCGGCGGCAGCTCCGGCTCGCCCGTGCAGAGCTCGTGCGCCCACCGGCGGCCGAAGCGCGTCGGCGGCAGGACGAACGTCACCGGGTCGCGCCACGCGTTGAAGAGGACGATGAACGACTCGTCGGCGATCGGCTCGCCATCCGCCGTGAGCGTCGGGATCTCGCTGCCGTTCAGGAACGCACCGAGGGTGAACGCGTCCCCGCGCGACCAGTCGGTCTGCGTCATCCGCCGGCCGTCGGGCCGGAACCACCAGACATCGGGCGCGCCGGATCCCTGCCGAGCCTCGCCGGTCAGAAACGCGGAGCGGCGGAAGACGGGGTGCTCGGCCCGCAGCCGCAGCAGGCGCTTCGTGAACTCGAGCAGCCCCTGCCCGCGCTCGTCCACGGCCCAGTCGAGCCACGAGAGCTCGTTGTCCTGGCAGTAGGCGTTGTTGTTGCCCCGCTGCGTCCGCCGCAGCTCGTCGCCGGCCAGAAGCATCGGTGTGCCCTGCGAGAGCAGCAGCGTGGCGAGCACGTTCCGCGTCTGCCGGTCGCGGAGCTCGTTGATCTCCGGGTCGTCGGTCTCGCCCTCGGCGCCACAGTTCCACGAGCGATTGTCGTCCGACCCGTCACGGTCGTCCTCGAGGTTGGCCTCGTTGTGCTTGCGGTCGTAGGAGACGAGGTCGCGGAGCGTGAAGCCGTCGTGGCAGGTCACGAAGTTGATCGACGCCGACGGGTGCCGGCCGTCCGACTGGTAGAGGTCGCTCGAGCCGGTGAAGCGCCTCGCGAACTCGGCGACGGCCGTGTGTCCGCGCCAGAAGTCGCGCATCGTGTCGCGGTACATGCCGTTCCACTCCGACCAGAGGATCGGGAAGTTCCCGACCTGGTAGCCGCCCGGGCCGACGTCCCACGGCTCGGCGATCAGCTTCACCTGGGAGAGCACCGGGTCCTGGTGGATGACGTCGAAGAAGGCAGACAGGCGGTCGACGTCGTACAGCTCGCGCGCCAGCGCCGAGGCGAGGTCGAAGCGGAAGCCGTCGACGTGACAGGCGGTCACGAAATAGCGCAGCGAGTCCATGATCAGCCGCAGCACCGACGGGTTGACCGGGTTCAGCGAGTTCCCGGTGCCCGTGAAGTCCATGTAGTGCCGCGGGTCGTCGGGCATGAGCCGGTAGTAGCCGGCGTTGTCGACGCCCTTGAACGAGAGCGTCGGCCCGAGATGGCTCCCTTCCGCCGTGTGGTTGTAGACGACGTCGAGGATCACCTCGATCCCGGCGCGGTGGAGGGCCTTCACCATCCCCTTGAACTCGCGCACCTGCTCGCCGCGTGAGCCGGTGGCCGCGTACCCGGCGTGCGGGGCGAAGAAGCCGATCGTCGAGTAGCCCCAGTAGTTCGTGAGCCCGCGGGCGAGGAGAAAGTCCTCGTCCGCGATGTGGTGGACCGGCAGGAGCTCCACGGCCGTGACCCCCAGGTCGCGGAGGTAGCCGATCGCCGCCTCCGACGCGAGGCCGGCATACGTGCCGCGCAGGTCCTCGCGGACGTCGGGCATCCGCTTCGTGAATCCCTTGACGTGGAGCTCGTAGATGACCGTCTCGGGCCAGGCGTCGGTCGAGCCTGACGTCGCCCTCCCAGTCGAACGCGTCGTCGATCACGACCGAACGCGGGATCGCGGGCGCCGAGTCCTCGCCGTCGCGGACGTCCTCCTGGCCGGGCACATACGCCAGGAGACGGGCCTCGCCGAAGCCGATCGGCCCCTCGATCGACTTGGCATACGGGTCGATCAGGAGCTTCGCCGGGTTGAAGCGGTGCCCCTTCGCAGGGTCCCAGGGCCCGTGGACGCGGTAGCCGTAGCGTTGTCCGGGGCCGACGCCCGGCAGGTAGACGTGCCAGTTGTGCGCCGTCTGCTGGCGCACCTCGATCCGCTCCTCGGCATCCTCGTCGTCGAACAGGCACAGCTCGACGCGGTCGGCGTGCTCGCTGTAGAGCGAGAAGTTCGTCCCCGCGCCGTCCGAGCTGGGACCCAGCGGAAACGGCACACCGGGCCAGACCGCGCGACTCACCGGGGCACCCTAGCCGGGCCGTCGGCGGACGGCGGAGCCTCTACCCGGCGGTCTCAGCGCTGCGCAGGCCGCGCACGGCCCACACGGAGAACGCCATGCTGTTGTCGGCCGTCAGCACGCTACTGGCCGAGCACTTCCAGCCTGGCGGAGTACTCGGTCGCGTCGATCTCGCCGCGCGCGAACCGCTCCGCAAGGATGGCGCGCGCGTCGACCCGGCGGTCGCGGCGACCGCGCCAGGGCGCGAGCCGCCAGACGACGACGATCAGCGCGACCCAGAAGAGGATCCAGAACGGTGCGAACCACCAGTGCCAGCCCGCCTCGTGGAGGAGCAGCTGCGATCCCATGGGAATCTCCTTTGTTCGTAAACTAATTATTAGTATACTAACGATTAGCCTCCGAAGCAACGACGATATGGTGGTACCGCATGCGACCGACGGGCGTCCCGATCGGGCTCCAGCTGGCACGGACGTCCAAGGTGGTCTCACGCGCCTTCAACGACGCGCTCGCGGCCGCAGGCGGCTCGCTCCCCGTCTGGCTGATCCTCTCCGCGCTCCGCAGCGGGCCTCCCGCCTCACAGCAGCGGCTGGCGAGCGCCGTCGGCATCGAGGGACCGACGCTGACCCGTCACCTCGACCAGCTCGAGGCGGCGGGCCTCGTGCGGCGGACGCCGCATCCCGACGATCGCCGCGCGGTGCAGGTCGAGCCGACTCCGGCGGGGCTGGCGCTGCACGGGGAGCTGCTCGACGTCGTGATCGGCTTCAACCGGCGGCTGACGGCGGGCTTGACCCAGATCGAGCTCGACGCGGTGCGGAGCGGGCTCGCCGCGCTCGAGGCGAACGTCCGCCCCGCCACCGACGGACGGCTGCGCCGGCAACGCTAGACGGGCGTCCTCCCGCCTCGACGGACAGGCTCAGGCGCCCGGCGCCAGCCACACGGTGGCGAGCGGCGGGAGCGTCAGCCCCGCCGAGAACGGCCGTCCGTGCAGCGGCTCGGCGAGCGCCTCGACGCCGCCGAGGTTCCCGACACCGGAGCCGCCGTACTCGGTCGCGTCGGTGTTCAGCACCTCGCGCCAGTGGCCGCCCACGGGCAGCGGCACGCGCCAGTGGTGGCGGACGACCGGCGAGAAGTTGACGAGGGACACGAGCACCCGCGCTTCGCTCGCCGAGAAGCGGGCATACGCGAGCACGTTGTCCTCGCGCGCGTCGCCGACGAGCCATTCGAACCCGGCGGGCGCGAAGTCGACCTCCCACAGCGCCGGCTCGTCGCGGTACGCGCGGTTGAGGTCGGTGACGCAGCGGCGCACGCCGTCGTGGAGCGGGTAGTCGAGGACGTACCAGTCGAGCGAGCCTGCCTCCGACCACTCGGTGCCCTGCCCGAACTCGCCGCCCATGAAGAGGAGCTGTTTCCCCGGGTGCGCCCACATGTGGCCGTAGAGCGCGCGGAGCGTCGCGAACTGCTGCCACTCGTCGCCGGGCAGCTTGCGCAGCAGCGACTGCTTGCCGTGGACGACCTCGTCGTGCGAGAGCGGCAGGACGAAGTTCTCGTCCCACGCGTAGACCATCGAGAAGGTCAGCTCGTCGTGGTGCCACCGGCGGTGGACGGGCGCCTTCGCGACGTAGTCGAGCGTGTCGTGCATCCAGCCCATGTTCCACTTGAAGGTGAAGCCGAGCCCGCCGCCGTCCGTCGGCCGCGAGACACCGGGCCAGGCGGTCGACTCCTCGGCGATCATCGCGACGCCTGGCTCCGCGGCATGGACGACGGCGTTCAGCTCCTTGCAGGAACGCGACGGCGTCGAGGTCCTCGCGCCCGCCGAAGCGGTTCGGCAGCCACTCCCCCGCCTCGCGCGAGTAGTCGAGGTACAGCATCGACGCGACAGCGTCGACGCGCAGGCCGTCGGCGTGGAACTCCTCGAGCCAGTAGAGCGCGTTGGCGAGCAGGAAGTTCCGCACCTCGTGGCGTCCGAAGTTGAAGACGAGCGTGCCCCAGTCGGGATGCGAGCCGCGGCGCGGGTCTGCGTGCTCGTAGAGCGCCGTGCCGTCGAAGCGCGCCAGCGCCCAGTCGTCCCGGGGGAAGTGCGCCGGGACCCAGTCGAGCAGCACGCCGATCCCGTGGGCGTGCAGCGAGTCGACGAAGGCGCGCAGGTCGTCCGGTTCGCCGAGCGTCGCCTGCGGGGCGAAGTAGCCCGTCACCTGGTAGCCCCACGACGGGCCGAACGGGTGCTGCATCACGGGCATCAGCTCGACGTGCGTGAAGCCCGTCTCGACGACGTGCTCCACGAGCTCGTCGGCAAGGTCGCGCCAGCCGAGCCCCTGCCGCCACGACGCGGCGTGCACCTCGTAGGCAGACAGCGGCGCGGTCAGCGGGTCCGTCGCAGCGCGGCGCGCGAGCCAGTCGGCGTCCGTCCACTCGTAGCGGGAGCGGTAGAGCACGGAGGCGGTTTGCGGCGGCGGCTCCGCCCGGAAGGCCAGCGGGTCGGCCTTGAGCCGCGTCTGCCCGTCCGCGCCGCGCACGGCGAGTTTGTAGGCCTGCCCCTCGCGCGCCCGGGGAGCGACGCCGACCCAGACGCCCGAGGACGCCTGCGGCTCGAGTGGGTCGGCACCCTCGTTCCAGTCGTTCCAGTCCCCGACGACCGACACCGCGCGCGCGTTCGGCGCCCAGACGGAGAAGCGCGCGCCCGCGCCGTCGTCGTCGAGCAGGTGGGCGCCGAGTCGCTCCCAGAGCCGCTCGTGGCGTCCTTCGCCGAGGAGGTGGAGGTCGAGCTCGCCGAGGTGGCTCACGGCGCCGTCTCCAGCAGCCGGAGCAGCCCGATGACTGGGATGGATGCCCAGCCGGGCCGGTTCCGTGCCTCGTAGCGCAGTTCGTACACGAGCTTCTCGAGCTCGAAGAGCGCGAGCAGCCGGTCGAAGCCGCTCCGGCTCGGTGGCAGAAACCGCTCGTCGGCGGCCGAGAGGTAGCCGTCGATGAACGCTCCCCGGCAACGCTCCAGCCAGCCGTCGGGCGGCTCGACCGCGTTCTGGAGCACCGAGGCGTCGGCGGCGTACGCGAAGGAGCGCGTCATGCCGGCGAGATCGCGGAGCGGCGAGCGCTTGCGTCGCCGCTCGGGCAGCGACCGCGCGGGTTCGCCCTCGAAGTCGATCACGACCCAGTCCCCCGCTGCCGTCCAGAGCACCTGTCCGAGGTGGTAGTCGCCGTGGGTGCGGATCGCGAGACCCGCTGCGCCGGTGCCCGCGAGCTCCTGGAGGAGGTCGCGCAGGTCCTCGGAGCGGTGCGCCACCGCTCCGAGCGCGTCGTCCTCGGGCAGCGAGGCGAAGGTCGTGGAGATCTCCTCGTCGATCGCCGCGGCGAGCAGCCCGAGCGACTCGGCGCTGGGCTCCTCGGGAGCGAACGCCGAGTCGGAGTCGTTGGCGGCGAGCGTCGAGTGCAGCGCCGCCGTCACCTCCCCGAGCCGCCACGCGCGGTCGGGCAGCCAGCTCGTGTCGTCGGCGAGCGAGTCGAGGGTCAGCTCCCACCCCCCGCCGAGCGACGGCACGAGCGCGGTGACCGACGCGAGCGCCGTCTCGAGGGGCGGCCCCTCGGTCTCGAGCGTGCCCTCGAGCCTCGGCGCGTTGGGGAACCGGCGCGCGCCGAGCGCGCGGAGCAGCTCCAGCTCGGGGTTCGGTCCCGCCTCGAGCCTTCGGTAGAGCTTCAGGACGTGCAGCTCGTCGAGCACGACGGAGCTGTTCGACTGCTCGACCCCGAGCGGCCGCACGCGCGCCCCGTCGGCCGGGACCCCCGCGAGGGCGGCGAGCCGGGTCGCGACCTCGGGCCGCGCGAAGACCTCTGCGGGCTCGTCGTCACCGCCGACCGCGACGAGGTAGTGCTCGTGTGTCCCCGCCGCGAACCGCACCTCGACGATCGCGAGCGCGAACTGGCCGTCCTCGACCGGGACGCCGACGACTTCCGCGCTCTCGAGGGTGCGTCCCTTCGCGGCGAACCAGCGAGCGTCGACGATGAGCGCGAGGAGCTCGTCACTCGTGAGGGTCGTCGGGTCACGCATCCGGTTCCTCCTCCGGGAGCAGGAACCAGAAGAAGCCACGGGGCCCGAAGGTCAGCAGGTAGGGCAGGTCGCCGATCGGCGGGAACGAGGTCCTCCCGGTCATCTCGATCGGAGTTCTGCCGTGGAAGCGCGACAGGTCGAGCTCGACGGCCTGCGCCGACCGCGCGAGGTTGTGGACGCAGAGCACCGTGTCCCGGTCGTGCTGGCGCACGTGCGCGAAGACCCGCGGGTTCGACGTCTCGAGCGCCTCGTACGTGCCGAGGCCGAAGACCGGATGCTCCTTCCGCAGCGCGACGAACCGCTGCAGCCACCGCAGGAGCGAGGTCGGCGAGCGGAGCTGGGCCTCGACGTTCACGGCCTGGAACCCGAACACCGGGTCCATCAGCGGCGGGAGGTAGAGCTGCGCGAAGTCGGCGCGCGAGAAGCCGCCGTTCCGGTCGCCCGTCCACTGCATCGGCGTGCGCACGCCGTCGCGGTCGCCGAGGTAGACGTTGTCGCCCATCCCGATCTCGTCGCCGTAATAGAGCACCGGCGTGCCCGGCAGCGAGAACAGGATCGCGTGCATCAGCTCGATCTCGTCGCGCCCGCCGTCGAGCAGCGGGGCGAGGCGGCGCCGGATCCCCAGGTTGAGCTTCATCCGCGGGTCCATCGCGTACTCGGCGTACATGTAGTCCCGCTCCTCGTCGGTGACCATCTCGAGCGTCAGTTCGTCGTGGTTCCGGAGGAAGAGCCCCCACTGGCAGTGGTCTGGGATCGGCGGCGTCCGGTCGAGGATCTCGACGATCGGCAGCGCCTCTTCCCTGCGCAGCGCCATGAACATCCGCGGCATCACCGGGAAGTGGAACGCCATGTGACATTCGTCGCCGTCCCCGAAGTAGTCGACGACGTCCTCCGGCCACTGGTTCGCCTCCGCGAGCAGCACGCGGTCCGGGTACTCGGCGTCGATTGCCGCCCGCACACGCTTGAGGAAGACGTGGGTCTCGGCGAGGTTCTCGCAGTTCGTCCCCTCCTCCTCGTAGAGGTACGGGACGGCGTCGAGCCGGAACCCGTCGAGCCCGAGGTCGAGCCAGAAGCGGAGCGCGTCGAGCATCGCGTCGGCGACCTCCGGGTTCTCGTAGTTGAGGTCCGGCTGGTGGTGATAGAAGCGGTGCCAGAAGTAGGCGCCGCGCTCGGGGTCGTACGTCCAGTTCGACTGCTCGCTGTCGACGAAGATGATCCGCGCGTCCTCGTAGCGGTGCACGGTGTCCGACCAGACGTACCAGTCGGACCTCGGGTTGTCGGGCCCGAGCCGCGACTCCTGGAACCACGGGTGCTCGCTCGAGGTGTGGTTCATCACGAAGTCCGTGATCACGCGCATCCCGCGCTCGTGCGCCGACTCGACGAACGCGGCGAACTCGTCGAGCGTCCCGAACTCCGGCGCGACCGAGAGGAAGTCCGCGATGTCGTAGCCGCCGTCGCGCAGCGGCGAGGGGTAGAACGGCAGCAGCCAGATGCAGTCGATCCCGAGCCACTGCAGGTAGTCGAGCTTCTGCCGGAGGCCGCGGAAGTCGCCGCTCCCGTCGTCCGACGAGTCGAAGAAGGCCCGCGTGTGGACCTCGTAGAAGACGGCCGTCTTGAACCAGTCGGGCTGCGTCTCGAACCAGTGCTCGCTCATTTGTCCGCCAGGCAGGATTCGGCAGAAGCCGAATCCTGCGGCTCGATCCCCCACCTACGGCGGGGGCAGATCCCTGAAGGCGCCCGCTTCGCGGTCGCAACTGCCTCGTTGCCGACATCGCCGCCGAGCCTCCGTCGAGCCCCTGCTTGGGCGTCTCTCGCGACGCTCACCGCTGCACCTCGAACACGTGGGCCTTGCCGGGACCGAGGCGGACGTAGTTCCGGCCGCCCCAGTCGTATGTCTCGCCGGTCAGCCCGTCGACGACGTCGAACCGCTCTGGAAGGCCCAGCTCCGGCGGAATGACGCACACGCCGTCGTGGACTGCGAACGGGTCGAGGTTGACGACGACGAGGACGATGTCGTCGCCGAGTGCGCGCGCGTAGCCGAGGAGGTGGTCGGTCTCCGTCTCCAGCCAGGTGAGGCGCTCGAGGCCGGCTCCGGTGAGCGCGGGATGGGCGCGCCGGAGCCCGTTCAGGCGCCGGACGAGGGGCAGAAGCTGTCCGTCGAGCGCGCGGTCGCGGAGCTCGTACTTCTCGGAGTCGAGGTACTCCTCGCTCCCTGCCCGCACGGGCACGTTCTCGCAGGCCTCGTAGCCGGAGTAGATCCCGTAGCTCGGCGAGAGCGTCGCGGCCAGCACGAGCCGGAGCTCGAAGGCGGGTCGTCCGCCCGTCTGGAGGGTCGCGTGGAGGATGTCGGGCGTGTTGGGCCACAGGTTCGGCCGCAGGTAGAGCGACCAGGAGCGGAGCTGCTCGACCAGCTCCACGAGCTCCGCCTTCGTGTTCTTCCACGTGAAGTACGTGTACGACTGCGAGAACCCGGCCTTCGCGAGCAAGGTCATCGGCGCGGGGCGCGTGAAGGCCTCCGAGAGGAACACGGTCTCCGGGTACCGGCTCCGCACCTGGCGGATCAGCCACTCCCAGAACGGGATCGGCTTCGTGTGCGGATTGTCGACGCGGAACACCGTCACGCCCAGCCCGCACCAGTGCTCGACCACGTCGCGGATCGCGTTCCAGAGCCTCTTCCGGTCGCGCGTGTCCCAGTCGAGGTTGTGGATGTCCTGGTAGCGCTTCGGCGGGTTCTCCGCGTACTTCAGCGACCCGTCGGGGCGGTGCTGGAACCACTCTGGGTGCTCGCGGAGCCACGGGTGGTCGGGGGACATCTGGAGCGCCAGGTCGAGCGCAAGGTCCATTCCGTGCCGACGCAACTCGGCGACCAGCCCGCGCAGGTCGGCCTCGGTTCCGAGCCCCGGGTCGATCGCGTCGTGCCCTCCCTCGGCGGCGCCGATCGCCCACGGGCTGCCGACGTCGCCGGGCGTGGAGGTCTCGGCGTTGTTCCGCCCCTTGCGGTTCGTCCGCCCGATGGGATGGATCGGAGGCAGGTAGACGACGTCGAACCCGAGCTCCGCCAGTTGCGGCACGACCTCGGTCACGCCAGCGAGCCCGCCCCACGACCGCGGGAAGAGCTCGTACCAGGCGCCCGTCCGCGCCCGCTCGCGCTCCACGTCGACGTCGAGCGTCTCCGACCGAGCCGTGCCGTGCCGCTCGCGGCCGCCCAGGTCCGCCGCGAGCCCGCGCCACGCGTCGACCGAGCCGGAGCCGAACAGCGCCTCCCCCTCGGCCAGCTCGCCCGTGAGATCCTGCTGGCCCGCTGCGACCTTCCGGTCGTGCTCCTCCAGCCAGCCGGCGTGCCGGTCGGCCCAGGCCTCGATCTCGAACCGCCAGCGCCCGACTGCGTCGACCTCGAACGCGCCCGCGAAGCGGTCGTTGCCGAGCGCGGCAAGCGGCGCCTCGCGCCAGCGGCCCTTCGGGCGCCGGTAGCGGACGACCGCGCGCAGCGTCTCGTGCCCGTCGCGGACGATCGTCGCGGAGACGTCGACCCGGTCGCCGACGCAGGCCTTGGCCGGCCACCGGCCGCAATCGACCTGCGGCAGGACGTCCGTGACGATGATCCGCTCGGCAGACACCCGCGGCACACGGTAAACAGTCCGCCGTGCTGCGGGAACGGTCACTGGGCGTCCAGCTCCATCCGACGTCGCTCCCGGGCGGCCGCCTGGGGCCCGAGGCGTTCGCATTTGTCGACTGGCTCGAGCGTGCCGGCGCCCGTTGGTGGCAGGTGCTCCCGCTCAACCCGCCGGACGAGTTCCACTCGCCCTATGCCTCGGACTCCGCATTCGCGAGCTGGGACGGCCTGCTCGCCGATCCGGACGCAGGCGTGGAGCCGAGCCAGTCCCGAGCCTTCCGCGACCGCGAGCGGGCCTGGGCCGACGACTGGGAGGCCTATGCGGGCGACGGCGCGCTCGAGGCGCAGGTGCTCTTCGAGCGCGAGTGGGGCGCCCTGCGTTCCTACGCCGCCGACCGCGGCGTCAAGATCATCGGCGACGTCCCGATCTACGTCGCCGTCGACAGCTGCGATCACCGCGCCCATCCCGAGCTCTTCCTGCCACTCGACGACGTCGTGGCCGGCGCTCCGCCCGACGACCTCAACGACCTCGGGCAGCTGTGGGGCAATCCGCTCTACGACTGGGCGGCCATGGCCCGGACGGGCTACCGCTGGTGGATCGACCGGATGCGCCGCGTGCTCTGGCTCGTCGACGTGTTCCGGATCGACCACTTCCGGGGTTTCGCGGGCTACTGGACCGTGGCGGCCGGCTCCGAGACAGCCCGCGACGGCTGGTGGTCACCGGGCCCCGGTGCGGCGCTCTTCCGGGCTGCTGAGGCGGAGCTGGGCCGCCTCCCGGTGATCGCCGAGGACCTCGGCGTCATCACGCCCGATGTGCACGCGCTGCGCGACGAGCTCGGCTTCCCCGGGATGGTCGTCCTGCTCTGGTCGTTCTCAGGCCCGCCGGACAACCCGCACCGGATCGAGAACCACCGCGAGAACCAGGTCGTCTACACGTCGACCCACGACACGGACACGCTCGCAGGAGTCACCGGGGAGCGGGACGTCTGGCCGCTGATCGAAGTGGCGCTCGCGTCACGGTGCGCTCTGGCGATCGTCCCGGCGCAGGACGTGCTCGGGCTCGGCAGCGAGGCGCGGATGAACCGGCCGGGAGAGCTCGACGGGAACTGGGCCTGGCGCCTCGAGCCGGGCCAGCTGACGGACGCACATGCAGAGCGGCTCCGCGAGGCGGCCGAGGAGAGCGGGCGTGCCTGACGACCCGAGACCCGTCCTCCGCGAGGGCGTCCTCCTGCAGCTGTTCGTCGCGGGCCAGCTCGCAGGCGACCTCCTGCGCGCCGAGCTCGGCGACACGATGAAGCCCGACCGGTTCGCGGTGCAGAGCGTGATCGGGGCGCTCGGGCCGATCACGCCGACCGAGCTCGCGCGCAGGGTCGGCATGGCGCCGACGACGATCTCCTCCTGGCTCTCGAGGCTCGAAGGGGCAGGCGCCGTCCGACGCTGGCCGAACCCCGACGACGGCCGCTCGCAGCTCGTCGAGCTGACCCGGCAGGGACGAGACGAGATCCAGCGGGCGATGCCGGGATTCCGACGCGCGATCGAACGGGTCCTCGAGGCGCTCGACGGCGACGTCGACGCGGTGCTCACCGGCTCCGCGCGCCTCGTCGACGCCTTGCGGCAGGCGCTTGGCGAAAGTACGAATTCGTAGTATTTTACTACGAGTTCGTATGACTCTTCGACCCCCTCCCCTCATTGGACTCCTTGCCGTCCTGGCGGCGATCGTGACCGCGGTCTCGGCCGCGGCCGCCACGCCCGTCGCGACGATCAGGACGGGTGTTCAGCCCTGCGCCGCCGTGCAGGGATTCGGCGCCGTCTGGGTGTCGATCTACGGAGCTTCACGACTCGCGCGGATCGATCCGGCGTCGAACCGAATCACGGCGAGCATCCCCGTCGGTGCGAGCCCATGCGGCCTCGCCGTCGGCGCAGGGAGCGTGTGGATCGACGGGTACGGCTCGAACGCGGTCGAGCGTGTGAATCCCACGACCCGACGCGTCCGGCGGATCCCGGTGGGCCGATCGCCGTTCGACGTCGCGTTCGCCTTCGGGGCGGTCTGGTCGACGGACAACGGAAGCCGGCAGGTCAGCCGGATCGACCCGCGCACGAACCGCGTCGAGCGGGTGATCCGGACGGGAGGAGCACCGGCGGGGCTGGCGGTCACCCGTGACGCTCTGTGGGTCGGCTCCACGAATGGCCCCTTCGTCTTTCGGATCGACCCGCGGACGAACCGCGTCAAACGGATTCGCCTCGGCGCGACCGCACCCGCCTGGCTCGGAGCCGACGACGACGCGGTGTGGGTCGCGGACGCCCAGGGTGAGCTCGTCTTCCGGCTCGACCCGGCGACCGGCGCGATCGTCGCACGCATCAGGGTCGGGTTGCAGCCCGTCGACGGGACGGTGACGTCCACGGGTGCTGTCTGGTTCCCGCTCCGCGGGGCGAACGAGCTCGTCCGCATCGACCCCGTAACGAATACCGTCGCAGAGCGCGTGGCGGTCGGCACCTCCCCGTTCGTGGTCAACGAGGCGTTCGGCGACCTCTGGGTGCCGAGCTACGGCGGCGCCGACGTCCGCCGCCTCCGGCCGTGAAGGCCACCGCCGTGTGTTGACAGCGGCGTTCCCCCTCGCGGCGTGCCACACCCGCGGGATTCCGCCGCGATCAGAAGAGGATTTCGAGCGCCGTGTCGGGCGGGCAGCCGCGCTCGAGGAGCGACACGGCGAGGTGGAGGTCGACGTCGCGGTCGAGTGCCAGCACGAGCGCCGCGTCCGCGCCGTAGCCCGCCGCGAGCAGCCGCTCGACACGCCACGAGGTCACGCCGTCCCGCTCGCGCTCGCCGATCGAAGGAGCTATGGGGGTTTGGATTGCCATCGCACTCGACATAACGCGCGAGATGTGTGGAGACCCTCAAGCCGCGTTAGCGCAACGTTCCGGGGATGTTGCGCTCGCGTTGCGACGCGGGTCAGTCGAGCTGCTCGAAGCGCAGCTTGGCGGCGACGGCTGGGCGGCCGTTCCGCTCGTAGACCACGTCGACGGCGTCGTCCTTGCCGTACGAGCCGGCGATCCCGAGCACCATCGACGTCCAGCGGCCGACTCCGAGCTTCTCCTGGGCGAGCTCGCGCTCGAAGACGAGGGCTCCGTCTCGCACCACGAAGTCGACGCCCTCGCGCTGCTCGACCCCGTTCAGGAACACCTGGAAGGGGCGCTGCACGTCGGCCGGCAGGCGCACGAAGGTCTCCCGGCGCGGCTCGTCGCTCACCCTCATAGAATGCCCGGAACCGTGAGGCCGAAGCCCCTGGTCATCGTCGGCGCGCTGCTCGGCGCCCTGCTCCTCCCCGTCGGCAGCGCGCTCGCGGGAAACGGCGGCTTCGCGCCGGTGCCGCCCGAGTCGCCGAACGCCGACGGCATCCGCCAGAGCTTCCTGTTCATCTCCGCGTTCGTCTTCGCGATCTTTCTGCTCGTCGAGGTGCTGCTCGTCGCCTTCGTGATCCGGTACAGGCGACGCAAGCGCCCGCGGCACGCGGACGGAGCGCAGATCCACGGCGCGAACCGGCTCGAGCTGGCGTGGACGGTCGGCCCCGTGCTGATCCTGTTCGTGATCGCGGCGTTCGTGTTCGCGAAGCTGCCCGGGATCCAGGACGTCCCGGCGGCGAGCGCCGGGAGCCAGAACCTCGTCGTGCAGGTGACGGGGACGCAGTTCACGTGGGAGTTCCGCTACCCGAACGGCGTCACCACGATCGACCGGCTCCGCGCGCCTCAGGGGCGAACGGTCGAGCTCCACGTGACGGCGCCCGACTGGGACGTGATCCACTCGTGGTGGATCCCCGCGCTCGGCGGGAAGATCGATGCGATCCCCGGCAGGCTCAACAAGACCTGGTTCGACGCGAAGCGCACAGGAGTCTTCCAGGGCCAGTGCGCCGAGTTGTGCGGCCTCTACCACGCGAAGATGCTCGCGTCGGTCGAGGTGATGCCGGCCGCCGAGTTCGACGGGTGGCTCGAGGAGCGCCTGTCGCAGCAGCAGGCAGGCACGTCGCCGCTCGGCCAGGAGCTCTGGGAGGGCAGCTGCGCGAAGTGCCACGGCGTCGGCGGCGAGGGCGGGTACGGGCCGCGCATCGCCGGGAGTGCGCTCGTTCAGGACGCTCAGTCCGTCGAGACCCTGCTCCGCAAGGGCGGCATCCTGATGCCGCCCGTCGGGGAGGGCTGGAGCGACGACGAGCTGACCGCGATCACGAGCTACCTGAAGGAGAACCTTGGCAATCAGGGTTGAGCAACCGCCCGTTCCCGCCTGGCAGCGCGGCAGGGTCGCCGGCTGGCTGGTCACGGTCGACCACAAGCGGATCGGGATCCTCTACATCGGCACCGCGGGGGTGTTCTTCGCGATCTCCGGGTTTCTCGCGCTCCTGATCCGCACGCAGCTCGCGCGCCCCGACGGCGGCGTCGTGACCGGCGACTCGTACAACGAGGTGGTGACGATGCACGGGACGGGGATGGTGTTCTTCGTCGTCGTCCCGATCCTCGCTGGGCTCGGCAACTTCCTCGTGCCGCTCATGATCGGCGCGCCGGACATGGCGTTCCCGCGACTCAACGCGCTCTCGTACTGGCTCTACGCCTTCGCGGGCCTCACCTTCTGCTTCTCGTTCCTCGCCGCGGGCGGCGCGGCCAACACCGGCTGGACGGCCTACCCGCCGCTCTCGCTCGCGGCCCAGGGGAACGGCCAGGACCTGTGGATCCTGGCGCTCCACATCATGACCCTCTCGTCGATGGCGGGGGCGATCAACTTCATCGTCACGATCCACAACATGCGTACGCGCGGCATGTCGTGGATGCGCATCCCGCTGTTCGTCTGGTCGATCGAGATCTACTCGTGGCTCCTGATGCTCGTCCTGCCCGTGCTCTCGGCCGGGCTGACGCTGCTGCTCCTCGAGCGGCAGTTCCCGGACACGTTCCACTTCTTCCGGCCCGAGCCCGACTCCGCCGGCGGGTCGCCCGTGCTGTTCCAGCACGTGTTCTGGTTCTTCGGGCATCCCGAGGTGTACATCATGATCCTGCCGGCGATGGGGATCATCTCCGAGATCCTCCCCGTCTTCGCGCGCAAGCCGATCTTCGGCTACAAGGCGGTCGCGCTCTCGACGGTCGCGATCGGCTTCTTCTCGATGCTCGTGTGGGCGCACCACATGTTCACGGTCGGGATGCCGTCCTACCTGAACATCTGGTTCATGCTCGCGTCGATGGTGATCGCCGTCCCGACGGGGATGAAGATCTTCAACTGGCTCGCGACGCTGTGGCGCGGCAACATCTCGCTCGACACGCCGATGCTGTTCGCGCTCGGCTTCCTCTCGATCTTCACGATCGGCGGGCTGTCGGGGATCTACCTCGCCGCGTTCCCCGTCGACTGGCAGGTGCACGACACGTACTTCGTCGTCGCGCACTTCCACTACGTGCTGTTCGGCGGCTCGATCTTCGCAATCGTCGGCGGCCTCTTCTACTGGTGGCCGAAGATGTTCGGGCGGATGCTCTCGGAGCGGCTCGGGAAGTGGACGTTCGTGCTCGTGTTCATCGGCTTCAACCTGACGTTCTTCCCGCAGCACCTGCTCGGTCTGCTCGGAATGCCGCGGCGCATCTACACGTACCGCCACGACGGGCTGTGGGAGGCGTACAACATGATGTCGAGCGTCGGCTCGTACATCATGGGCGTCGGCTTCCTGTGCTTCCTGCTCGCGATCGTGAAGAGCGTCAACGGGCGCCGGGTGGGGAACGATCCGTGGCATGCCGACACGCTCGAGTGGTACACGACCTCGCCGCCGCCGCCGCACAACTTCGACGAGGTTCCCTATGTGACGAGCGCCCGTCCGCTCTACGACCTGCGGCGCAGGCTGCGTGAGGCCGAGTCGTCGTGAGGACCGATCGCGCCCCCGGGCCGCTCCTGCGCGTGACGACCGCGGTGGCGGCCGCCGCCGCAGGCCTCGTCGTCGTGAGCGCGGCGCTCGAGCTGGGGCGCGGCCACTGGGGCGCGGCGCTCGTCGCGCTGCCGCTCCTCGTCGCCGTCCTCGTCGCGGCGGTCGTCGCGTACCGGCGGCTCGTCGTCCCCGCGGCGACCGCGGTCGCGCTCATGCTGGGGGCGATCGCGACGGGCGGTCTCGTCGCCTGGCTCGACACGACGTGGGCCGTTGCCGTGCACGTAGCGGCGGCCGGAGGCGCGCTCGCGGCCTCGCTCGTGACGCTCGCACTCTCCTTCCGCGGGGAGACGCTCCCGCTCGGCCCATGGCGGGACTACGTGACGCTGACGAAGCCGCGGATCATGTCGCTCCTCCTCGTGACCGGCGCGGGCGGGATGTTCGTCGGTGCGGGCGGCTGGCCGGGCGGGCCGGAGCTCGCCTCCATGCTCCTCGGCCTCGCGCTCGCCTGCGGCGGCGCGAGCGCCCTCAACCACGTCATCGATCGCGACATCGACAAACTGATGGGCTCCCGCACGGCGGCGCGGCCCGTCGCTTCCGGGCGAGTCCCGGCCCCGCGCGCGCTCGAGTTCGGGCTCGTCCTCTCGGCGCTCTCGTTCGCACTGCTCGCCTCGACGGTGAACGTGCTGACCGCGCTGCTCGCGCTCGTCGGGAACCTCTTCTACGTCGTGGTCTACACCGGCTACCTGAAGCGCTCGACCGACCAGAACATCGTGATCGGCGGCGCCGCGGGCGCCGTGCCGCCGCTCGTCGGCTACGCGGCCGCGACCGGGAGCCTGGCACTCCCGGCGCTGTGGCTCTTCCTGATCGTCTTCCTCTGGACGCCGCCGCATTTCTGGGCGCTCGCGCTGATGCTGAAGGAGCACTACCAGGCGGCGAACGTGCCGATGCTCCCGGGCACCCGCGGCGAGCGCGAGACGACGCGCCAGATCCTCCTCTACTCGCTCGTGCTCGTCGGGTTCACCATCGTCGTCGGCGTCTGGCTCGGCCCGCTCTACACCGTGGCCGCCGTGCTGCTCGGCGCGTACTTCCTCTTCCTCGCGTACCGCCTCCGCGGGGATGCCTCCCGCCGGAACGCGGTCGTGCTGTTCCACTACTCCCTCGCCTACCTCGCGCTGCTGTTCGTGGCAGCCGCGATCGACCCGCTGGTGGTGTAGCCGTGCTCACGCCCGAGCTCTCCCGCAAGAACAACCGCCTGGGCCTCGCGCTCTTCGCGATGTTCGTAGCGCTGTTCGTGGGAGCCTGCGTGATCGCGCTGATCTACCTCCAGGTCGACTAGTTGAGCCCGGATCTCGAGCTCGCGCTCCGACTGGCCGACGCCGCGGACGCGATCTCGCTCGCGCGCTTCCGCGCGCGGGACCTCGTGGTCGAGACGAAGCAGGACGCGACCCCGGTGACCGACGCCGACAGGGAGGTCGAGCACGAGCTGCGCGCGATGCTGGGCGTCGAGCGGCGCCGGGACGCGATCCTCGGCGAGGAGCAGGGGGCCTCGGGCAAGGGCCGCCGCCGCTGGATCGTCGACCCGATCGACGGGACGCGGAACTACTCGCGCGGGATCCCGGTGTGGGCGACGCTGATCGCGCTCGAGGAGGACGGGCAGGTCGTGCTCGGGGTCGTGTCCGCGCCGGCGCTTCACCGGCGTTGGTGGGCCGAGCGCGGCGGCGGCGCCCACGCTGGCGGCGACCAGGTGCACGTCTCGGCCGTTCGCCGCCCGGAGGACGCCGTGCTGAGCTTCGCGCTCGAGCAGCCGCTCCCCGGCCTCGCGGCGCGGGCCTGGCACGCCCGTGCGTACGGGGACTTCTGGAGCCACATGCTCGTCGCCGAGGGGGCGATCGACGGCGCGATCGATGCGATCGGGGTCTCGGTCTGGGACCTCGCGGCCGTCCAGGTGATCGTCGAGGAGGCCGGAGGCACATTCACGGACTTCGCCGGCGGGCACCGGGTCGACGGTGGCAGCGCGATCTCCTCGAACGGCCAGCTCCATCAGGCACTGCTCGAGGCGGTGGCCGAGCGGGCGTAGCCCTAGCGGGCGGCGGCGCGGACCGCCGCCTCGAAGACCAGGTCGCGCGAGAGCGTGTCGAGCTCCGCGGAGAGCAGGTCGCTCCCGGTCGGCGTGCCCGAGCGAGCGGGCGGCTCGACGGGCTCGCCGTCGAGGCGGACCGCGGTCATCGTCTCCGCGCTGCGCCGCGTGAGCGCGACGTCCCGCCGGAGCCGCGAGCGGAGCCACGCGGCGAGGAGCAGGGCGTCGGCGCGCGGGCCCTCCACGGTCAGCCGCTCCGCCTTGCGGATCCCCGGCCAGCGCCCCGCGAGCGCGACGCGCCACGGCAGCGCGCGCCGCCAGGCGAGATCCGAGACCCCGACCCGCTCGAACAGCCGGGCGAGGTTCGCGTACCCCGCGGGGATTGCGGGCCACTCGGAGGAGTCGACGACGAGCCGGTCGCAGACGTCGACGAGGTCGGCGAGCGCCTGCCCGTGCCAGTCGGGCTGCCCGCGCCAGCGGCAGAACGCGGGCAGGTCCGAGATCAGGAGCGGCAGCACGATCGAGGCCGGGTGGCGGGCGGCATCGCCGCTCAGCCGGAGCTCGATCACCTCCGAGAGGACCTCGCGCCCGTCGCCGATCTCGAAGTCCTCGACGGTGGCGTGTGCCTCGACTTCCGTCCGCCGTCCCGGCACGGGCACGAGCAGGATCGTGCGCGCGGGGTGGCGCTCGGCGAGGCCCGCGAGGACGCGTCTCACGCGGGGGAGCCAGCGGGGAGGTGCCCAGACGACGTGCGTCATCGTGCTCGTGCGGAGGTCCGGCTCGCCGTCCGCCTCCTGGCGGCACCGCGCCCGCGCCAGCTTCCGCTCGACCTCCGCGACGACGCCCATGGCTGCTAGTGCCTCCGCCAGGAGCGGCCGTCGCGATGCAGGAGCTCGTCGGACTTCGCGGGCCCCCAACTGCCGGCCGCGTAGTCGGGGAACGTCGGCACGTCCCGGCTCCAGGCGCCCACGATCGCGTCGACGAGCTTCCACTGCTCCTCGACCTCGTCCTCGCGGGTGAAGAGCGTCGCGTCGCCGAGCATCGCGTCGAGTATCAGCCGCTCGTAGGCCTCCGGCACGCCCTCTCGGAACGCGCCGCCGTAGAGGAAGTCCATGTGCACCGTCCGGATCGACATGCCGGCGCCGGGCACCTTCGCCCCGATCGCGAGGGAGACGCCCTCGTCGGGCTGGACGTGGATCAGGAGGACGTTCGGGCGCATCCCGTCGCCCGCGATCGACTCGAACGGCGGGTGCGGCGCGCGCTTGAACTGGATCGCGATCGTCGTCTCGCGCCGCGCGAGCCGCTTGCCCGCACGGACGTAGAACGGCGTGTCGGCCCAGCGCCAGTTGTCGACGTAGAGCTTCGCGGCGATGTACGTGTCCGTCATCGAGCGCGGGTCGACCCCGGGCTCCTCGCGGTAGGCGACGACCTCCTCGCCCTCCACCCAGCCGCGCGCGTACTGGCCGCGGACGACCGACTTCGGGCCGGGAGTGTGCATCGCGCGGAGCACCTTCACCTTCTCGTTCCGCACGGCGTCGGCGGTGAAGTCGATCGGCGGCTCCATCGCCGTCAGGGCGACGAGTTGCAGCAGGTGGTTCTGGAAGATGTCGCGGATCACGCCGGCCCGCTCGTAATAGCCGGCTCGCCCCTCGATGCCCATCGACTCCGCCACGGTGATCTGGACGTGGTCGACCATCTGGCGGTTCCAGATCGGCTCGAAGATCCCGTTCGCAAACCGCAGCGCCATCAGGTTCTGGACGGTCTCCTTGCCGAGGTAGTGGTCGATGCGGAAGACCTCGTCCTCGCGGAACCAGCGCTTCACGGACGCGCTCAGCTCACGTGCGGAAGCGAGATCGTGGCCGAACGGCTTCTCGATGATCACGCGCGACCAGCCCTCGCGCTCGCGCCGCTCGCCGACCTCGCGCACGACGATCGGGAACGCGACGGGCGGGACGGCGAGGTAGTGGATGCGGTTCCCCGCGGTCCCGCGCGTGGCGTCGACCTCGTCGAGCGCCTCCCCGACGTTGTCTTCGCCCGCGTCGTCGGCGAAGTCGGTCGGCACGTACCGCACTCCGGCCGCGAGCCGGTCGAACACGTCGGTGCGAAACGGGTCCCGCGCGAACTGCTTCACGGACCGCCGCATGGCGGTGACGAACTGGCGGGTCGTCTCCTCCGTCCGCGCGACGCCCACGACCGCGAACCGCTCCGGCAGCAGGTCGCGGTAGGCGAGCGAGTAGAGCGCGGGAAACAGCTTCCGCTTCGTCAGGTCGCCGGACGCGCCGAAGACGACGAGCGCACAGGGATCCGGCTGCCGCCGGACCCCGAGACCCTGCGCGAGCGGGTTCGCCGCCACCCGTGCCTAACGCGCCGCGACGACGCCGAGCTTGTCGGTGATGCCCTGCCGGAGCTCGTCGAACGAGTCGGAGAACTTCTGCACGCCCTCGTCCTCGAGCGTTGCGACGACGTCGTCGTAGTCGACGCCGGCCGCAGCCAGCTCGTCGAGCAGGGCACGAGCCTCGTCGACCCCCTCCACGAGCGTGTCGCGCACCTCGCCGTGATCCTGGAAGGCACGGACGGTCTCGAGCGGCATCGTGTTGACGACCTCACGGCCGATCAGCTCCTCGACGTACAGGACATCGCGGTAGGCCGGGTTCTTGGTCGAGGTCGACGCCCACAGGCAGCGCTGGTTCCGCGCGCCCTTCCCCTCGAGGAACGCCCACCGGTCGCCCGAGAACGCCTCCCGCCAGTGCTCGTACGCGAGCTTCGCGTTCGCGATCGCAAGCCGGCCCTGCAGGTCGGCGCGCCCGACCCCCTCGAGACGACGGTCGGCCTCGGTGTCGACGCGCGAGACGAAGAAGCTCGCCACCGACAGCACCGACGAGGGGTCCCCGCCGGCCGCGACGAGCCGCTCCAGGCCGCGCAGGTACGCCTCCACCACCGCCGCGTAGCGCGCGAGCGAGAAGATCAGCGTGACGTTGATCGAGCGGCCCTTCGCGATGCAGTCCTCGATCGCGCCGAGACCCGGCTGCGTGCCCGGGATCTTGACGTAGAGGTTCTTCCGGTCGACCTCCTCGTGGAACCGCATCGCCTGGTCGTACGACGCCTCGCGGTCGTATGCGAGCCGCGGGTCGACCTCGAGGGAGACGTAGCCGTCGATCCCGCCGGTGCGCTCCCACACCGGTGCCAGGAGGTCGCAGGCGTCGCGAATGTCCTCCTGCGCGAGCGCGAGGAAGAGCTCGGTCGGGTCCTCCATCTCCTTCGCCGCGTCCCGCAGCTGCTCGTCGTACCAGTCGCCTTCGGACAGGGCCTTCTGGAAGATCGTCGGGTTCGAGGTGACGCCGACGACGGCGTCCTCCTCGATGAGCCGGGCGAGCTCGCCCGTCTCGAGCATCTCGCGCGAGAGCGAGTCGATCCAGACGCTCACGCCGTGCTCGCTCAGCTCGTGCAGTCTCGATGTGGCCATCTCTGCCTCGCTTTCAGCCGTCGCGGAGCCGTTCCAGCTCCTCGACCTTCTCCAACCGTGCCAGATACCGCCCGCTCGCCGCGAACGCCGCCGTGAGGAAGCTGCGGACGAGCTCTCCGGCAAGCGATGGCCCGACCACCTCGGAGCCGAGGCAGAGCACGTTCATGTCGTCGTGCTCGACCCCCTGGTGCGCCGAGTAGGCGTCGTGGCAGATCGCGGCCCGGATCCCGGGGATCTTGCAGGCGGCCACCGACGCGCCGACGCCCGAGCCGCAGACGAGCACGCCGCGCTGCGCGCGGGCCGACCTGATCGCCATGCCCACGTCCCGCGCCACATCCGGGTAGTCGACGCGCACCGCGTCGGTGTCCACGCCGAGGTCGACCGCCTCGTGGCCGAGCGCCGTGACCGCCTCGAAGACCACGTCTCGCAGCCGCACGCCCCGGTGGTCGAAGCCGAGCGCGACCTTCATCCGAGCACGCGCTCGACCGCGGCGCCGACGGCCTCCGCGGTGACGCCGAGCTCCTCGTAGATCCGCTCCGCGGGCGCGGACGCGCCGAAGCGGTCGACGCCGACGCTCGCGCCGCGCGGGCCGATCCAGCGCTCCCAGCCGAACGTGATCCCGGCCTCGACGGACACGCGTGCCATGACGGACGGCGGCAGCACCTCGTCGCGGTAGCTCTCCGGCTGGTCGTCGAAGAGCTCCCAGCAGGGCAGGGACACGACGCGAACATTCGCGTCCAGCGAGCGCGCAGCGTCAAGTGCGATCGGAAGCTCCGAGCCCGTCGCGAGGATCAGGGCCTCGGGCTCCGTGGCGGGATCGCGCTGCCAGAGGACGTACCCGCCCCGGAGCGGGCCCTCGAGCGTGTCGGCGACGCCGTCGCCGCCGAGCACCGGCAGCTTCTGGCGGCTGAGCGCGAATGCCACCGGGCCGTCGTCGCGTTCCAGCGCGACCCGCCAGGCGGCCACCGTCTCGTGCGCGTCGCCCGGCCGGACGACCCACAGGTTCGGGATCGCGCGCAGCGACATCAGGTGCTCGACCGGCTGGTGCGTCGGCCCGTCCTCCCCGAGCCCGATCGAGTCGTGCGTCCAGGCCCAGATGACCGGGAGCCCCGAAAGCGCCGAGAGGCGAACAGCCGGCCGCATGTAGTCGGAGAAGACGAGGAAGGTCGAGCCGTACGGCTTCAGCATCGCCGGCTCGAGCACGATGCCGTTCACGATCGAGCCCATCGCGTGCTCGCGGATCCCGAACGCCATGTTCCGCCCGGCATGCGAACGTGAGAAGACCCCGCCGCCCTCGAACTCCGTGTACGTCGACTCGGCGAGGTCGGCCGCGCCGCCGATCAGCGTCGGCGTGAAGCGCTTGAGCGCCTGCATCACGGTCTTGCCGGCCTGCCGTGTCGCGAGCTGCTCACCGACCTCGAAGGTCGGGAGCGCGTCGAGCCAGCCCTCGCGCGGGCGGCGCTCGAGGTCGAGATCGCGCTCCGCCGCGGCGTCCGGGTGGGCCTCTGTCCACGCCGCCAGGCGCTCCTCCCACGCTTTGCGTGCCGCGGCGCCGCGCTCGCCCACCCCGGCCATGTGCTCGCGGACGACGTCGGGGACGACGAACGTCTCGTCGGGGTCGAAGCCGAGCACCTCCTTCGTCCGCCGCACCTCCTCCTCGCCGAGCGGAGCGCCGTGCGCCTTCGCCGTGTCCATTGCGTGGGGCGCCGGGTAAGCGATGTGCGACCGGACGACGATCAGCGATGGGCGCTCGCCCTCGTCGCGCGCTGCCTGAAAGGCGTCGCGCAGCGCGTCGAGGTCGTTCGGGTCGGCGACGTGCTGAACGTGCCAGCCGTACGCCTCGAACCGCTTGCCCTTGTCCTCCGCGGCGAAGCTGATGGACGTCGTGCCGTCGATCGTGATGTGGTTGTCGTCGTAGACGTAGACGAGGCGGCCGAGACCGAGGTTGCCCGCGATCGAGGCCGCCTCCTGCGAGACGCCCTCCATCAGGTCGCCGTCGGAGCAGATCGCGTAGACCCACGAGTCGACGATGGCGTGCCGCGGCCGGTTCCAGCGCTCCGCCAGGAACCTCTGCGCGATCGCGAGCCCGACGCCGTTCGCGAAGCCCTGCCCGAGCGGCCCGGTCGTCGTCTCGATGCCGGACGTGTGATGGAGCTCGGGGTGGCCCGGCGTCCGCGAGCCCCACTGGCGAAACTGCTTCAGGTCGTCGAGCGTCAGGTCGTAGCCCGAGAGATGCAGGGCGACGTACTGGAGGATGCACGCGTGCCCCGCCGAGAGGATGAACCGGTCACGGCCGGGCCAGTCGGGCCTCCCGGGGTCGTGGCGCATCTCCTCGGCGTAGAGGAGGTAGGCCACGGGCGCGAGCGCCATCGCCGTGCCGGGATGGCCGGCGTTCGCCTTCTGCACCGCGTCCATCGCAAGGGCGCGGATGGTGTCGATCGTGAGACGGACCGGGTCGGTGGCGGCGCTCACGCGGCCAACACTACGCGGCTCGACGGTCTCGCTATGCGACAACGGCCTCGGCCGGCCGCAGGTTGCCGTCGAGTAGCCGGGTGGGGTCGTCGACGACCGGACGCTCCCGGATCAGCGCCTCGAGCTCCGTCGCGACGTCCGCCGCCTGGCCGTGGATCACCGCGCCGACGAGCCGGCCCTCCTCGCTGAGGTGGAACCCGATCAGGCGGCCCTCGGCGAGCGAGCCGCGTAGGACGCACTCGACGGCGGGCTCGACGTCGCCGAGCACCTGGAGCTTGCGGCCGAAGAGCTGCGTGAAGAAGACCGGCATCACGTCGTATGCAGCTCGCGAGCCCGCGAGCTGGCGACCGAGGTGCGCACCCTGGGCGTCGGCGTTCGACCAGTGCTCGATCCGGCGGAGACGTCCTGTCGTCGGGTCGGGGTAGCGCGCGACGTCGCCGATCGCGTAGACGTCCGGCAACGAGGTCCGGAAGCGCTCGTCCACGACGATCCCGTCGTCGACCTCGGCCCCGGCGGCCTCGGCGAGCTCGACGTTCGGGACGACGCCGACCCCGACGATCGCGAGGTACCCCTCGACCGTCCTGCCCTCCTTCGTGCGCGCGCCCGTGAGCAGCCGGCCGTTGCCGATGAGCTCCTCGAGCTGCGTCTCGAGGAGGACGTCCACGCCCTCCTCGCGGTAGAGCTCGACGAGCTCCGCGGAGAGGTCGGTGCAGCGGAGCTGCGGCATCAGCGTCGGCCCCATCTCGACCTGCGTGACCGCGAGGCCGCGCGACCGGAGCGACGCGGCCGTCTCCGAGCCGATGAAGCTGCCGCCGATCACGATCGCCGAGTGAGCCTCCTCCGCCGCAGCCGAGACGGCCTCCGCATCGGCGAGCGACCGGTACGTGTGGACGCCGACGAGGTCCGCGCCTGGGATCGGCAGCGCCCGCGGACGGGCCCCGGTCGCGAGCGACGAGCTTCCCGTAGCCGACCCGCTCCCCACCGGCCAGCTCGATCTCGTGGTCGTCGGGGTGGATCGCCTCCACCGTCGTCTCGAGCCGGAGGTCGACGACCGCCTCTTCCCACTCGGGCAGCGGCAGCACGAGGGTCGAGTCGCGGTCCTGCTCCTTGCGCAGGAATCCCTTCGTGAGCGGTGGCCGGTGGTATGGCGGGTCGGGCTCGGCGGAAAGGATCGTGACGTCCGCCTCGCCGCCGCGCCTCGCGGTACTCGGCCGCGAGCCGCCCGGCCGCGAGACCCCCTCCGACGATGACGATCGAGTCGTTCTCCATGTCGATCGGTACCCCTTTCTCGCCCTGCCGACACCCGTCCGTCTTGGTGTCTCTCGACACCCGGTTCTTACCGACGCGGCGATTCGTCGGCACTCTTGAGCGAATGGCCGTCCTCATCGCATCCGGCCTCCGCAAGGAGTTCTCGGGCGACCCCCTCTTCGACGGGGTGTCGTTTCGCCTGCGCCGCGGCGATCGCCTCGCGCTCGCCGGCCCGAACGGGTCCGGCAAGACGACGCTGCTCCGGGCGATCACGGGAGAGACCTCGCTGCAGGGCGGCGAGCTCGCGTTCGCCAAGGACACGCGTGTCGCCCTCCACGACCAGCGTCCGCCACGGGGCCAGGGTCTGAGCCTGCGCGAGTACGCGCTCTCGGGCGCCGGCGACCTCGTTGCGATCGAGGACGAGCTCCGCCGGCTCGAACAGGCCATGGCCGACGGCGACCACGCCGAGGCGACGCTACGCCGCTACAGCGAGGCGCAGGGGCGCCTCGAGCACGCGGGCGGGTGGGCCTGGCGCGACCGCGCCGCGTCGATCGTGCGCGGCCTCGGCTTCGTCGACGACGACCTCGACCGCCCGCTCGACACCTTCTCGGGCGGGGAGCTGACGCGCGCCTCGCTGGCGCGAGCGCTCTCGGCCGACCCCGACCTGCTGCTCCTCGACGAGCCGACGAACCACCTCGACGTCGAGAGCCTCGAGTGGCTCGAGCGCGAGCTGACGTCGCTCGACGCGGCGGTGGTGCTCGTTGCGCACGACCGCTGGTTCCTCGAGGCGGTCACGACGGCGGTGCTGGAGCTCGGCGGGCCCAAGCCGTTCTTCTTCGACGGCCCCTGGCACGCGTGGCGGCGCGAGAGGGCGGCGCGCGCGTCGGCCGCGGCGACGCAGCTCGACCGCGTCTCGGACGACATCGAACGGCTCGAGCGGTTCGTCGCGCGGTTCCGCTACAAGAAGTCGAAGGCGAAGCAGGCGCAGGCCAAGCTCACGCAGATCGGGCGGCTCGAGAAGGAACGCCGCACGGCCGCGCAGGAGCTCGAGGCGATGACGAAACGGCGGCGGACGCTCGGCTTCGAGTTCCTGAAGCCGGCGCGCTCCGGACGGATCGTCCTGGAGGCCGAGGCGCTCGTCGTCTCGGCCGGGGACAAGCTGCTGCTCGAGGGCTCCTCGCTGGTCCTCGAGCGCGGCGAGCACGTCGCGCTCGTCGGGCCGAACGGCTCCGGCAAGACGACGCTGCTCGAGACCCTGCTCGGTCAGCGCGAGCCCGACGAGGGGCGCATCAAGCTCGGGCACGGCGTCGTGCCCGCCTACTTCTCGCAGCACGAGGCGGAGCTCCCCGAGCACGGGTCGATCCTGGACGTCACCGCCGCCGAGACCAGGCTCCCGCGCCCCCAGGCGCAGAACCTCCTCGGCCGCTTCCTCTTCTCCGGCTGGGAGACGCACGAGAAGCAGGTCTCCGTGCTCTCGGGCGGCGAGCGACGCCGACTGGCGCTCGCGCTCGTGGTCGCGTCGGGCGCCAACCTGCTCGTGCTGGACGAGCCGACGAACCACCTCGACCTCGAGAGCCGCGAGGCGCTCGAGGCCGCGCTCGAGGCGTTCCCAGGCACCGTGCTCCTCGTCTCGCACGACCGCGCCGTCCTCGACGCGGTGCCCGACCGCATCGTCGCCGTGGAGGACCTGACGCTGCGCTCGTACGACGGCGGCTGGGCCGACCTCGTCCGGTCGCGCAGCGAGGAGGCAGCGCAGGCGCCGGCTCCCGCCAGGCCGGCTCGGACGCGCGTCGCGAAGCCGAAGCCGGTCTCGCGGCGACCGACGGAGCTCGACCGCGTCGAGAAGCGGATCGCCGAGCTCGAGCAGCGCGTCGAGGAGCTCGAGGCGCGCCTCGCCGAGAGCTGGACGGACATGGATGTCCTTGCCTCCTACACGGCGAGCCGCGAGGAGCTCGACGAGCTCCTGGCGCGCTGGGAGGTCCTGTTCGCCGAGGCCCAGGCCGCCGATGCGGCCACGCGCGCCGAATCGGGATAGAGGAGACTGGGCGCGCGAGCCGACCCCACGTCCAGGAGGGAACGATGCCCGCGCACAGCCGGTTCTCGAGCTACGACGAGGCTGTCGCCGCCCACTCGTGGGACGTCCCGGAGCGCTACAACATCGCGCAGGACGTGTGCGACAAGCACCGGCCCGACAAGCTCGCGATGCTGTGGGAGGACTTCCGCGGCAACGAGCGCGCGGTGACCTGGGGCGAGCTGCAGGACGCGAGCAACCGGCTCGGCAGCGTCCTCCGGCAGCACGGCGTCGAGGTCGGCGACCGCGTGGCGATGCTGTTGACGCCCACGCCCGAGACCGCCGCGGCGTTCCTCGGCACCTTCAAGGCCGGCGCGATCCTGCTCTCGCTGTCGGTGCTCTACGGGGACGACGGGATCCGTCACCGCGTTACGGACGCGCAGGCGCGCGTGCTCGTCACGAACGCAGAGAACGCCGAGCGCGTCCGGGGGCTCGAGCTCCCCGTCGAGCACGTCCTCGTCCTCGACGACGACCTGATCGCCGGCGGCGACCCGTCGTTCGCGCGGGTCGACACGGCGGCCGACGATCCGGCCCAGCTCTACTACACCTCGGGAACCACGGGTCTCGCAAAGGGGATCCTGCACGCGCACAGGTACCTCCTCGCGCACAACGAGTTCGAGCTCAGCCACGACGTCCAGGACGGCGAGCGGTTCCACGGCATGGGCGAGTGGGCCTGGGTCGCCGGCATCGCGCCTCTCCTCGGGCCGTGGCGGTACGGGGCCGTCCAGGTCGTCTACGAGCGCGAGGGCGGCTTCGACGCGCACAAGCAGCTCGCATTCCTCTCGAAGTACCAGGTCACGAACGTCTTCAGCACGCCGACCGCGATCCGCTCGATGATGTCGATCGACGACGCCGGCAACCGCTACCCGCAGCGGTTTCGCATCGTCTGCGCCGCCGGCGAGCCGCTCAACCCGGAGGCGATCCGCTGGTTCCGTCGCCAGTACGGGGTGACGGTCCTCGACTTCTACGGCCTCTCCGAGAGCTACCCGCTGTGCTCGAACTTCCCGTTCATGGACGTGCGCGAGGGTTCGATGGGGAGGCCGACGCCGGGCTGGGACGTCGCGATCCTCGACGAGGACGAGCAGGCCGCTGCCTGCCGGCGAGCGCGGCGAGATCTGCCTGCGTGCGCGCAGCAACCCGCACTACCCGCTCGGTTACTGGAACAACGAGGATGCGGCGCGCGAGACCTTCGACGGCGAGTGGTTCCACACGAAGGACGCTGCGCGCATGGACGACGACGGCTACGTCTGGTACGAGGGCCGCGCCGACGACGTGATCATCGCCGCCGGCTACCGGATCGGGCCGTTCGAGGTCGAGTCGGCGTGCCTCGAGCACCCGGCCGTCGCCGAGGCGGCCGCCGTCGCGTCGCCGGACGAGCGGCGCGGCAACGTCGTCAAGGCGTTCGTCGTGCTGGCGGAGGGCCACGAACCGACCGACGACACTGCGAAGGCGATCCAGCAGCACGTGCGGACACGGCTCAGCGCCTACCACTACCCCCGCCGGATCGAGTTCGTCCCGTCCTTGCCGAAGACGCTCACGGGCAAGATCCGGCGGATCGAGTTGCGCGAGGCCGAGGCACAGCGGGTCCGCGAGGCCGAGACGGCGTCCTGAGAGCCGCGGTCGACGCCGGCCGCATCAGTGCCGACAATTCTCGTGTGACGCAGACGACCCCCGGCGGCGTACAAGGGGCGTGCATGCGATGACGCTCGAGCAGCCGCTCGCCAAGCGCCCGCCCGCGAGCCTCGCCGAGGCCGCCGAGGCGCACCTCGACGACGTCTTCGGCTACCTGCTCTACCTGACCCGCGACCGGGAGACCGCCGAGGACCTCGCGAGCTCGACGTTCGAGAAGGCGCTTCGCCTCTGGAGCAAGTTCGACGCACGGCGGGGCAGCGCGCGCACCTGGCTGCTCGGGATCGCGCGGACGACCGCGCTCGACTGGTTCCGCTCCGAGGCACGACGGCGCAGGCGCGAGGAGGCCGCCGCGCTGTCCGAGCGCGTCGAGGAGAGCTTCGTCGAGGGGCTCTCGCCCGAGCTCGAGACGGCGCTCGCGTCCCTGAGCGCCGGCGAGCGCGAGGTGCTCGCGCTGCGGATCGTGCTCGAGCTCGACGGCGACGCGACCGCGCGCGTGCTCGGCATCAGCCCCACGGCAGTCTCGACGCGGCTGAGCCGCGCCCTGAAGCGACTCGAGGAGAGGGTGAACGAAGGATGACCGTCAACCAGATCGTCGACGAGCTGCGGGCCACGCGCCCGACGGCGGGCGAGGCGCTCCGCCTCCAGGTGCTGACGCTCGCGTCGACACCTCCGGTCGATTCACCGTCCCTGGGAGACCGTCTCCGCGGACGCCGGCCGTGCGCTGCTCGCCCTGCCCGCCGCTGCGGCGCTCGCCGTCGTCTCGGCGGTCGCGATCGGCGTCACACGGCCCGACCCGACCGTGCAGGAGGCGTCCGGGCCAACCACCTCCGTCGAGGCGCAGCGCAACATCGGCGCGGCGCAGGCGCCGGGCGCGACCTTTGCCGGCCCGGCGGCCGACTCCTCGGCCGCCCGGGAGAAGGCGGCTCCCGGCCCGGTCGCCGGGCGGGCGCAGCGCTACGGCGCAAGCCTCACCCTCGCCGTCGAGGACACGGACGCGCTCTCCGAGGCGACCCAGCGCGCCCTCTCGATCGCGCGCGACCTCGGCGGCTACGTCGTCTCGGTCCAGTACGCCACGGGCACGGACGGGGCGGCCTCACTCACCCTCCGCGTTCCGTCCACACGCGCGGCAGACGCGGTCACGCGGCTCTCCGGTCTCGGCACGATCGTCGCGCAGAACGTCCAGATCGACGACCTGCAGGAGTCGCTGGACACGCTCGACGGCCAGCTCGAGCGACTCCAGGCGCAGATCGCCGCGCTGAACGTCGCGCTCGAGCGCGCAGAGACGGCGGCCGGGCGGGCACGTCTCCTCGAGCGGCGCGCGCAGGCGCAGGCACAGCTCCGCGAGCTTCGCGCGAGCCGGGCGGCGACGGCCGAGGCCGCTCGCAACGCGACGATCCAGCTCGATCTCCGCACCAAGGAGGGCTCCGGGGTCGCCGCACCCGGGTCGCGCCTCGACCGCGCGCTCGACAAGGCGCTCGCGATCCTCGCCTGGGAGGCGGTCGTCGCTCTCGCGCTCGCCGTCGCCCTCGCTCCCGTTGCACTCGTGGCACTCGCCGTGTGGGGGAGCCCGCCGCGCGCGCCGCCGGCGCGAGGACGACCGGCTGCTGGCAGCGTCCTAGCGCGTGTCCAGCGTTGCGATCAACGCCTCGGCGACGACCTTGAGCGGGCGCCCGGAGATCTGGCTCGCCTTGCGAAGCCGCGCGAACGCATCCTGCTCGGTGAGGCCCTCCCGCTCCATCAGCAGGCCCTTCGCCCGCTCGATCGCCTTGCGGGCGGCGAGCGCCTCGGCGAGCGAGTCGGCCTCCTCGCGCAGCGCCACCAGCTCCTGGTGCCTCGCCCGCGCCGTCTCCACGGCGGGCAACAGGTCGGACTCGCGGAACGGCTTCACGAGGTAGCCGAAGACGCCCGCCTCGACGGCGCGGGCGACGAGCTCCTGCTCGCCGTAGGCCGTCACCATCACGATCGGGATCGGCCGCTCGTCGAGGATCCTCCGCGCCGCGTCGATGCCGTCGAGCTTCGGCATCTTCACGTCGAGAAGCGCCAGGTCGGGCGACTCGCTCCGCGCGAGCGCCACCGCCTCCTCTCCGTCGCGTGCCTCGGCGACGACCTCGAACCCGGACCGCTCCAGCAGCTCGCGCAGGTCGAGCCGAATGATCGTCTCGTCCTCCGCGATCAGGATGCGCATGGGGGTGTTCGTCACGGGTCCTCCTCAGTCCTGGGGGCCGGTACGCCGCGCCCTCGGCGCGGCTCCCGCCACCGTCGGCGGACCTGTCGGACGACGTCGCCCGTGCCGCGTCAGGGTATCGCGCCGACGGCGGAATGGTGCGAGATGCCGCTACACGGGGAAGCGCACCTCTGCCCGCAGCCCCCCGCGATCGACGAGCTCGAGCGTCCCGCCGAGCTCGTCGCGCACGAGCGCGCGGACGATCGACATGCCGGTCCCGTCGGCGGCGCTCGCCATCCCCCCGCCGTCGTCCGTGACCGCGAGCATGGCGCCGGCCCCGTCCCGCGCAAGCTCGATCGAGACGTGGTCGCCGCCGTGCTCCAGCGCGTTCGAGAGGAGCTCGCTGAAGACGAGCGCGAGCGCGGTCGCACGCTGGCCGGCCAGCTCGACCGGCTCGAGCTCGGCCGAGACGTCCTTCCCGGCGACGAGCCCCTGCACGAGCGTCGCCCGCAGGCGATCGACGAGCTCCGCGAGGTCGACGACGTCCTCGCGGTGCTCGGTCAGCTCCTCGTGGACGGCGGCGATCGCGAGGATCCGGTTGACGGAGTCGCCGAGCGCCTTCTTGGGGTCGACGCCCTCGGCGCGCGCCTGCAGCCGCAGGAGCGAGGCGACGGTCTGGAGGTTGTTCTTGACCCGGTGGTGGATCTCCTGGGCGAGCACGCCGCGCAGCGCCATGCGTCCGTGCTCGAGCGCGACGGCGGCCTGGTTGGCGATGGCGTCGAGCAGCTGGCGGTCGTCGTCGGAGAACGGGGTGTCGCGGTCGACGACGAGCTCGCCGATGCCGCGTCCGCGCCAGCGCAGCGGCAGCCGGACGGCGTGCGACCCGGCCCGTCCCTCGGGCCAGGCGATGCGCCCGTCCTCGAGGACGACCGCCGCGCCGGTGGCGTGCAGCGACTCGACCGTCGTGCCGACGATCGCCTGGAGCGACTCCTCGAGGTAGAGCGACTCGGAGACCGCCTGCGAGATCCGCGCGAGCGCCTCGAGCTCGTCGACTCGCCGCCGCGTCTGGGCGTAGAGCTTCGCGTGCTCGATCGACTGGCCGACCTGGGACGCGATCGAGGTGAGGAGGCCGAGCTCGGCGTCCGAGAACGTACGCGGCTCGCGCGTGCGGACGTTGAGCGCGCCCTCGAGGACGTCGCGCGCGAGGATCGGCACGGCGAGGATCGACTCGTACTCGTCCTCGCGGAGGTTCGGAAACGCCTTGAAGCGCGGGTCGAGGTGCGCGCCCGAGGGGATCATGATCGGGCGCCGCTCCTCGGCGGCGACCCCCGTGATGCCGACACCGCTCCGCATGCGCGGCGCGCTCGTCGCATCCTCGATCCGCGTCCCGTGCGTCGCCCGCAACACGAGCTCGTCGGCCCGGTCGTCGTAGAGGTAGACGAAGCACGCGTCCGTCTCGAGCGCCGCCGCGACCTCGTGCGCGATCGCCTCGAGCACCTCCTGGAGGTCGAGCGACGAGTTGACGACCTCGGTCGTCCGCGTCAGCAAGGCCAGATGGCGCGCGGTCTCGTCCATGTGCCCCAGGCTACGCGGGGCCTCAGTCCAAGGTCGTCAACACCACCGCGCCGAGCGCCGGGACGGCGATCGTCAGCCCGAAGTTGAACCAACCCACCACCACGAGCCGGCGACGAGTGGCCGGAGCCGAGGGATCCCGAGAGCGGAGCTCGCGCTGGAGCCGCGGGCCGAGCACGTAGTCGTGCAGGAGGCCGCCGACGACGAGCAGCGCCACCAGGACGGACTTGAGGATCAACGTCCGGTCGAAATTCGTGTCGAGCGCGGCGCGATCGAAGCCGCCGTGACGGTCGGTGAGCCACAGGCCTGAGAGGATCGCGACGGCCATCGCGCTCCAGCCGATGGGCCGCCACCGGCGCCCGAGCGTCCGCATCGCCGTGGCCCGGGCCTCGCCCTCGAGTTGCCGGATCGCCGGCACGCCGACGAAGACGAGCACGACGGTCCCGCCCACCCAGACGCTCGCGGAGAGGACGTGGAGGATGCGGAGCGTCGTGGTCACGCGGCTGAGGCTACGGGCTTTCCATCGAGGCGGCCGGAGGGAGCGGGCGGGTAGCGTCGCGGACGGATGGCACGCGACTGGGCGCTCTTCCTCCACCTCACCGGCGTGCTTCTGTTCGTCGGCGGGAGCATCGCCGTGACCGCGCTCCGGCTGCTCGCGATCGGCAAGGAACGCCCGTCCGAGAGCGCCGTCCTGCTGCGCGCCGTCCGTCCGCTCGTGCCCATCGTCGGTACGGGCCTCCTGTTGACGCTCGGGGCCGGTGCCTGGCTCGCACACGAGCTCCGCGTGCCCTACGACTCCAGCTGGCTCCAGACGACGTACGTGCTGGTGGTGTGGCTCGGCGTCGTCGGCGCGGTCGCCGGCAGGCTCGACCGGAAGACGCGCGAGCTCGCCGAGCGCACCGCCGCGGAGGGCGACCGCCCGAGCGACGAGCTCGCCCGACGGCTGCGCGACCCGGTCGCACTGGCCCTCGACGCCTCGATGCTCGTCGCGACGGTCGCGATCGTCGCGCTGATGGTGTGGAAGCCCTAGCGCTTCTCGCCCTGGCGCAGAACGACCACGGGCCCCCACCGGGGACCCGCGATCGGCCGTCAGACACAGGCGTGGCCGCTCGCCTTGCGACTCCGCCTGCAGGGAAGATCATGCGCTTTCCGTCGGCCGATGTCCAGTGCCGAAGAGCGCTTGATCGCCAACGCGGTTCTCCATTGTCCCGTGGCGCACAAGGTCGGCGGCCGGAGGCCGGCTTTGCCGGCCGGGAGGCCAACGAAGAGCGATCCGTGCGCTACCCAGAAGGAGGGGGCCCGTGGGGGAACCATGTGGTTCCCCCACGTTCCTAGAGGGCGCTCAGGTAGCGCTCCTTCTCCCACTCGGTGACCTGGATGCGGTAGTCGTTCCACTCGCGCCGCTTGAGCTCGACGTAGCGCGGGAAGATGTGCTCGCCGAGCGCGCGGGCCATCAGCTCCGAGCCCGCGAGCTCCTCGGCCGCCTCGCCGAGCGAGCCCGGAAGAGCGACGATGCCGCGCTCGTCCCGCTCGGCCTCGGTGAGCCGGTAGAGGTTGGTCGTCATCTCGTCGGGCAGCTCGTACCCCTTCTCGATCCCTTCGAGCCCCGCGTGGAGCAGTGCCGCGAACGCGAGGTACGGGTTGCAGGCCGGATCGGGGCAGCGGATCTCGGCGCGGGTCCCCTGCTCGGCTCCAGGCTTGTACAGCGGGATCCGGATCAGCGCCGAGCGGTTCCGCTGCGACCATGCGACGTACACGGGCGCCTCGAAGCCCGGCACGAGCCGCTTGTACGAGTTGACCCACTGGGCCAGCACCGCGGACATCTCGCGCGCATGGACGAGCAGCCCGGCGATGAACGCCTTCGCCGCCTTCGAGAGGTGGTGCGGATCCTTCGCGTCGAAGAACTGGTTGCGCCCGTTCTTGAACAGCGACATGTGCGTGTGCATGCCCGACCCGTTCTCGCCGAAGAGCGGCTTCGGCATGAAGGTCGCGTAGTAGCCGTGCCAGGCTGCGACCTCCTTGACGACCAGCCGGTAGGTGATCGTGTGGTCGGCCATGGCGAGCGCGTCGGCGTAGCGCATGTCGATCTCGTGCTGCGACGGCGCCACCTCGTGATGGTGGTACTCGATCGGGATCCCCATCTCCTCGAGCGCGTGGATCGTGTCGTTGCGGACCTCGGTCGCCGCGTCCTGCGCGGTCATCGCGAAATAGCCGCCCTCGTCCAGGGTCTTCGTGTCGGTCTCGTCCTCGAAGAGGAAGTACTCGAGCTCCGGACCGACGTTGAAGGCGTCGAAGCCGAGCTTCCGCATGCGGTCGAGCGCGGCGCGAAGCACGTACCGGGGGTCACCCTCGTAGGGCGTCCCGTCCGGTGTCACGACGTCGCAGATGATCCGCGCGACCTTTGCGCCGATCTCGTGGCCGTGGTCGTCGACCGGCCGCGGCATCAGCTGGAAGGTGCCAGGATCGGGAATCGCGACCATGTCCGACTCCTCGATGGCGTTGAAGCCCGTGATCGAGGAGCCGTCGAAGCCCATCCCGTCGTCCAGCGCGCCCTGCATCTCGGCGGGCGTCACCGCGAACGACTTGAGATGCCCCTCGAGGTCGGTGAACCAGAAGAGGACGTGCTCGATCTCCTCGTCGCGCAGCCGCTTCAGCACCGCACGCCGCGCGGCGACGCTCGACGTCGCGCGGTCCTTCGACTTCACCATCGTGGAGCGGCTCGCGCCCGCCGCCGACCTGGGTCTCGCCATCAGGGTTCTCCCTCCCTTGAACGACAAAAGCCCCGGACGCGGTCGAACCGCGCCCGAGGCCCCGTTGCCTCGAAAAGCATGCGGGAGACTATCACTCCGACCCGCCGGACGGCGCCGAGACGGAGGCCGCCCAGCGGGCGTCGTGCCGTGTCGCCGTCCGGAGGAACCCGACGGCGGGGAGGAGGCACGCCGTCGCCGCGACGAGGGCCACCCTGATCGAGGTCACCGTCCCGAGCGCCCCGATCGCGGGTCCGCCGGCCCACTGCCCGACCGCGTCGGCCTGGTTGACGATCGAGAGCGTCGTTGCCCTGACCGTCGAGTCGTCGACGCTCCGGTTGAGCCATGCCATGAACAGCGGGCCCGACACCTGGCGCGCCACGAAGATGCCGTAGGAGCCGAGCAGCGCCAGCCAGAGGCTGCCGGCCAGCGCGAAGACGAACGAGCTGGCGGCGAGTGACGCATACAGCCACGTGAGCGTGCCGGCGACCCTCGTCGTCGAGGCGTGCTGCAGCCGCCGGCCGACGGGCGCCGCGACGACCATCGAGACGAGCGTCCCGACGACGCCGATGATGCCGAACCAGACGACGGGGTCGAGCCCGCCGAGCGACGGCAGGCCGACGTCGTCGATCAGGTGCGCCTGCCAGAGCCTGTCGTACGACTCGCTCCACATCCCGACGAACGCGGCGACGCCGAGAATCGCGAGCAGCGCCGGGCGCGAGCGCACGAGTCGCGCGCCGGTCCGGGCCGTCCCCACCATGTGGCCGACCGTTCCGCGCTCGTCGCGCGCCGCCGGACGGAAGCCGGTCTCGGGCATCCACCCGGCATAGAACGCCGCGAGACACATCGTCCCGACCCCGCCGAGCAGGATCGGGAGCCGCAGGTCGACGAGCGCGAGCCCGACGCTCGCAAGCATCCCGAGGACGCTGAACCCGCGGCTCACCTGGGCACCGCGGAGGTAGACGCCCGTGAGCCGCTCCTCGCCTACCTCGTCGGCGAGCCAGGCGTCCATCGCTCCGCTCGTGAACGTCCAGCCGAGCCCCCAGATCGCGTAGCCGAGAAGGATCGGCCACACGTCGGCAAACGCGCCGACGACCACGAACGCCATGCCCATGACCACGTTGCCGACGACGATCGAGAGACGGCGCGAGACGATGTCCGCGACCACTCCGGTCGGCACCTCGAAGAGGAACACCGACAGCTCCATCACCGTTCCAACGAGCACGAGCTCGAGCGGGCTCATGCCGACCTCGGTGACGAAGTAGTAGGCCGTGACCGTGAAGGGCAACGCCCAGAGGAACGAGGCGGCGGCCTCGTAGGCGTACCAGACGGCGCTTGCAGAGAGGCGGTGCATGCGAGGGATCTCCAGTCGTTCGGACGCTCAGGGAAATCGTGCAGCCGGGCGGACGGGAGCCCTCGCAGAGGCGGCCCCCGAACCGAGCCTGCTGTCAGTCCGAAGCTGGCATTGCGCGCGGGAGTGTACGCCCGCGGTGGGTACGGGACAACCGCGAGACCGTTGACTCCAGTTCACGGTCCGCACGACCGGAACGAGTGGTAGGGTCTTGACCTTCCGTTACTGGCTTCGAGCCGACGCCAAGCATGCCCCCCCATGCAAAGCGACCCAATCCCCACACGGAACCGCCGCACCGCGCGTGAGTTTGCCGCTGCGGTCGCCCTCGCCCCCGAAGCAGGAGGCGCTATCCGCGCATGACAGAACAGAAGCTTGTCGAGCAAGCACTCCATCTCCCCCGACGTGAAGCCCGCCGCTGGCGTCACACCCCCCTCGAACAGGAAGACCTCGTCGCAGACGGCAACCTCGCGCTCGCGAAGGCGGCGCGGCGGTACGACCCGTCCTACGGCGTCCCGTTTACGGCCTTCGCGACGCCGTACGTGCGTGGCGCGATCGTCGACACGGTCCGCACGCGCGCCCGCCGGGCGACGCTCGGCGACGGCCACTACGCCGACGTGGTCGGCTTTCCCGATCTCACGGCGCACCCGAACGACGACCGGCGCTCGTACGAGCCGGCCGATCCCGGGCCGACCCCCCACGACACGGTCGAGAGCCTCGACCGGCTGCGCGTGATCGGGACGCTCCCCGAGCGCGAGCGGATCGCCCTGATCCGCACCGTCGTCGACGGCGACACCGCGGCGGACGTGGCGAAGGACCTCGGCGTGAGCCCGGATCGGGTGTACACCCTGGTGCACAACGGGTCGACGCGGGTGCGAAAGCGGGCGGCATGACGAGCCTGCTCTCCGAGATCCTGGAGGGAGAGCCGCTCACCGACCGTGAGACGGAGATCCTCGCGGCCGCCGCCGAGGGCGAGACTGCGGCACAGACCGGCGAACGCCTCTACCTCTCCTCGGAGACCGTGAAGGGCTATCGCAAGCGGATCATCGCGAAGCTCGGCGCCCGCAACGGGACTCACGCCGTCGTGCTTGCGATCCGCCGGGGCCTCCTGCCGCTCGCGCCGTCGAGGCAAACGCCGGTGCCGATACGCGTTCGGTCGAACGCTCACGCACCGCAGCGCTGACGCCGCCGCGCTCCCGGCCCTACCCGCGCTCGCGGGCGAGTGCAGCCTCGACTTTCTCGAGCGCGCCCTCCACCCTGATCCATGCCGGCCGCGGCTCGTAGCCGAGCTTGTCGTTGACGGCGCGCATCGGCGCGTTCTCGACCTGGGTCGACGTCATCAGCTCGCGATAGCCCGACCGCGAGGCCCACGCGATCTGGGCCCGCTTGAGCGCAGTCGCGATGCCCCGGTTGCGGTGGGTCGCGGTCACCGACGTGAGCCCGTGCTCGGCGAGGTGCGGATCGGCGGCACGGCGGATCAGCCCGGAGAAGCCGACCACCTTCCCCGCGTCGAGCGCGACGAGGGTGCCGCCCGGGAGGACGTCCGGGCCGGTCGCGTCCTCCTCCATCCACCGCTCGTACGACGGCATCTCGAGAGGCGCATGGAGCGGCATCTCGGGTAGCGTCTCGCACGCGAGGGCGTAGGCGGCCGGCAGGAGGTCGAGCCGGGTCGAGAGCGCGACGAGCTCGATTCCTTCGGGGAGCTCGGGCTCTGGTTCGCCCGGCTGCACGGGCCGCGAGATCTCGAGCTCCCGTAGCACCTCGCGGAGCCCGTGCCGGGCTGCGAACGCCTCGCCGGCGACGTCGCCCTCCTCGACGCCCGCCGCCAGCACCTCGCTGCCGTGCGCCCGCGCGGCGGCGACGCAACGCTCGAGGAAGGCGCGCCCGAGCCCCCGCCGGCGATACTCGGGCAGGACGACGTTCCCCATGTACGTCCGCCCCGGAAGGTCGGAGCGGATCGCCGCGGCGCAGCCGGCGACCGCCCAGTCGATCCGCCCCACGAGGCGGAGGTCGTCCGGCCGCCGGGCACGGCTGCGCTCCAGCTCGTCGGCCGTGATCGGGTACCGCGGCACCACGGCATTCCAGAGCGCCGAGTACGCCTCATGCCCCGCCCGGTCGCCCGGCGCGAGCTGCGTGACCTCGACGTCGACGTCCATCGCTACCCGGATCGTTTCAGCTTCCCGCGACGCTTGGCGTACACCTCGCCCCGGTTGAAGATCCACAGGCCGAGCGGGATGGATGCGGCACCGATGATCAGGAGCGGCCAGATGTCGTGCCACAGCGACCCGAGCGACGCGCCGTCGAGGATCGCGGCACGGATCCCCTCGAGCGCGTACGTCGCGGGCGAGATCGTCGAGAGCCACTGCATCCACTCGGGCAGCACGTCGACCGGGTAGTAGACGCCGGAGACCACGAGCAGCATCCCCTGCGCGACGAAGCCGAGCTGCGCCCCCTTCTCCGGCGAGATGAGAGGCAGGACGGCCGTCATCATGCCGATCCCGAAGAACGAGACCGACGCGACGATGAGGATCACGAGCGCGGCGACGAAGTTCGCGTCGTCGAACGCGAGGCCGAAGAACGCCGCGACGACGACGAACAGAAGGATCGCCCGGACCAGCCCGTAGAGCACGGCGAAGACGCCCGAGCCGCCGAGGTGCATCGCCCGCGAGAGCGGCGCCATGAACGTGTACTCGATCGTCCCCTCCCAGCGCTCCCAGGCGACGGTCTCCGTGAGGAACTCGAAGATGATCCCGAGGTACGCCCAGACCACCGCGCCGATCAGGAGCGTGGCCGTCGCCCGCTCGACGTCGATCGAGCCGCCGCTCGCCTCGATGCCCTCCGCGATGAACACGATCGTCAGCGTGTTGGCGACGGTCCAGACGAAGAACGCGATGTCCCAGTAGATGTAGCGCCGAGTGAGGTAGACGTTGCGCTCGACGACGCCGGCGAGCCCGATCAGCTCGTGTTTCATTTCGAGGGCCATGGCTCTCATGCGAGCACCTTCCTCTCCTCGGCGTCCAGCTCGTCCTCCTCCTCCTCGAAGCCACGGCCGGTGGCCGCGAAGAACGCCTCCTCGAGCGTCTCCGCGCCGAACCGCGTCTTCAGGTCGTCCGCCGGCTCGAGCGCGAGCAGCCGTCCGCGGTCGAGGATCCCGACGCGCCCGGCGAGCGACTCCGCCTCGCCGAGGTCGTGCGTGCAGAGCAGGATCGTCGAGTCGTGCACGGCGCGCATCTCCCGGATGAAGTCCTGCACCTCGAGCTTCGATCGCGGATCGAGGCCGGTCGTCGGCTCGTCGAGCAGGAGCAGCACGGGCGAGGTCAGGAGCGCTCGTGCGAGCGCGACCTTCTGTTGCATCCCGCGCGAGAGGTTCTCCATCGGCTCGGTGCGGCGGTCGGGCGGGAAGCCGACCCGCTCGAGGATCTCCGGGATCCGCTCGGACGTCTCCGACGGCATCATCCCGTAGAACCGCGCCGCGTAGTGAAGGTTCTCCGACGGCGACATCTTCTTGAAGAAGCTCGCCTCGACGGAGACGCGGTTGACGAGCCGCCGCACGGCCTTGTCCTCGCGGACGACGTCGTAGCCGAAGACGCGCGCGCTGCCGCCGTCCGGCAGGAGCAGCGTCGAGAGCAGGCGAACGAGCGTGGACTTCCCGGAGCCGTTCTGGCCGAGGATCGCGACGCACTCGCCCCGCTCGAGCTCGAGCGTGACGTCCTCGAGCGCGGCCACGCGGCGCTTGCCGCGGCGGCGATCCTTGCGGACGAAGTCCTTGCGCAGGTCGCGCGTCTCGACGGCGAGCGCGTCGGGCGGAACGGGCGACAACTCCTTCACGATGGTGCTCCCTTCAAGACAGCGGTACCAGGACGTGCGAAAAAGGGCTCCGCGCCAGGCGGGCCACGGCAACGGGTGTCCTAGATACCGAGCAGCATCGCGGCGAGCGTACCACTGCCCCCGGCCAACGACTAGTACGGAAAACCGAACCCGGGGACACTTGCGCGGCGACCGCCGCCTTCTCTAAGGTGGGCGCAGGCGGGGACGACGACGATCCCGCCGACGGCAATGGCGCCTCATCTCTCGCGCGGCGAGAGGTGGGGCTTTTTTCGTGGACCTGAGGAGGTGAGCGGAGTGATGAAGGTCGAGGCGGTCGTCGTCCGCGACCGGGTGGAGACCGTGATGGAGGCGGTCGAGGAGCACACGGGCCACGTCGGCGTGACCGTGATCGAGGCGGTCGGCCACGGGCGCGAGAAGGGCATCACGCACGAGTACCGGGGCCGTGTCTTCGAGTCGCGGTTCCTGCCGAAGGCGCACCTGACGTTCATCGTCCGCGACGAGATCGCCGAGGACGTGGTCGAGGCCATCGTCGACGCGGCGCGAACCGGCCATGTCAACGGCGACGGGATCTGTTGGATGTCTCAGGTCACGAACGTCACGCACAACAGAACCGGCGCGAAGCTGGAGGAGGTGGAGCACGTATGAGCACGGAAGAGCTGGGCCTGGCGGCGAGCACGCTCTGGGTCGTCATCGCAGCTGTCCTCGTCCTCTTCATGCAGGCGGGCTTCGCCTTCCTCGAGGCCGGCCTCACGCGGATGAAGAACGTCGGGCACATCGCGGCCAAGAACGCGCTCGTGCTCGGGATCGCCGCGATCGTCTACTACCTCGTCGGGTTCGGGCTCGCGTTCGGCGACGGAGGCAACGGCCTCGTCGGCGGCTCCGGCTTCCTGCCGAACGCCGACGAGCTGCTCGCGGTCGGCAAGGAGCCGTTCTCGTGGTTCGGGTCGATCCCGGCCGGCGCGGCGCTCCTCTTCCAGACCGCGTTCGCGGCGGTGTCGCTCGCCATCGTGTGGGGCGCCATGGCCGAGCGCACGCGGCTCTGGGTCTACATCGTGTTCGGTGTCGCCTACACCCTGATCTACTCCGTCGCCTCCCACTGGATCTGGAGCGGGGACGGCTGGCTCTTCTCGAAGGGCATGCAGGACTTCGCCGGCTCGACCGTCGTCCACTACCAGGGTGCGCTGGCCGGGCTCGCGGGCGCGCTGCTGCTCGGGCCGCGAATTGGCAAGTTCGTGGGCGGCAAGCCGCAGGCCATTCCCGGCCACAACATGGCGTACACGACGCTCGGCGTCTTCATCCTGTGGTTCGGCTGGTTCGGGTTCAACCCCGGCTCGACGCTCAGCGTCGACTATGGGGGCGTCGGGTTCTTCGCGTACGTCGCGCTGAACACGAACCTCGCAGCAGCTGCCGGGGTGATCGGCGCGATGATCACCGCCTGGGCCGTGATCCGCAAGCCCGACCTATCGATGATGCTGAACGGGGCGATCGGGGCGCTCGTCGCGATCACCGCCGCCTGTGCGTTCGTCGCTCCCTGGGCGGCGATCTGCATCGGGCTCGTGGCCGGCGCGATCGTCGTCCTGGGCGTGCTGCTCGTCGAGAAGCTGCGGATCGACGACCCCATCGGAGCGCTCGCGGCGCACGGTATGGCCGGCGTCTGGGGCACGCTCTCGCTCGGGTTCCTGACCGTTCCGAAGCTCGCCGAGAACCTCGACTGGGGGCAGGGCGGTCTCTTCTACGGCGGCGGCTTCCACCAGCTCGGCGTGCAGCTGCTCGGTCTCGTCACGGTCGGCGCGTTCACGTTCAGCGCGTCGTTCCTCATCCTCTGGGTGATGAAGGTGACGGTCGGGATCCGCGCAGAGCCGCACGTCGAGACAATGGGGCTCGACGTCTCCGAGCACGGCATGTGGGGCTACCCCGAGTTCTACATCCCCGTCCCAGGCGGCTACGGGACGGAACACCACGGGTCGCACGTCGTGACCCCTCCGAGACCGGCGCACCAGCCGGCGCCCGCTACCGCGAACGCCGGCTGACCGGTGAGTCCGGGGCCCGCCTCGCGGGCCCCGGACTCACTGCAGCTCGTAGGTGACGCTGACCGACGCCTCGGTCTCCTGCGGCCCCGAGACCACCGGTGTCGAGTCCTGCGCCGCGGAAGCCTTCGCGGCGAACGGAATCGGAGCCGCGCCGGACTCGACCATCGCCGTGACGCCGCCGAGCGACCGGCCCGCGGCCTTCGCGAGGACCGACGCGCGCTGCTCGGCGTCGTCGACGGCCTTCGCGAGCGCCTGCCGGTAGAGCTCGTCCGCATCGCTGCGGGAGAGCGAGGGGCCGAAGACGGTGTTCGCGCCGGCGGCGACCGCGGCGTCGATGAGTGCCCCCGCGCCGCCGAGCGTCGTCTCGGCGGATGCGACGTTCGAGGCGACGAAGCCGTTCGGCTGGCCATTCTGGTCGAACGCGGTCGAGAGGGAGACCGTCTGCGTGGTGACGTCCTTGCCGCCGTTCCCCCGGAGCGCCGCGAGCACCTTCTGCATCGCGGCACCGTTCGCCGCAAGTGCGGCCTTCGCGGTCGGGGCGCGGCTCTCGACGCCCGCCGAGATCTCGGCGCGGTCGGGCACGGCGGCGACGGAGCCGTTCCCCGTCACGGTGACCGTGTCCGGCGTGGCCGCGGGATCGGCGGCGCCTGCTCCGTCGGGGCGGAGCACGCCGGCGAGCGCGGCGGCCGCGAGCAAGAGTCCCGCAACGAATGCGATGCGTTTCATGGTGGTCGTCCTCCGGAGGTCGGTTGCTGTTCTCGATACGTCGCCGACCTCCGCCGGCGTCACAGAGCCGGTCTAGCGTCCCTGGCCGAAGCGGCCGCGCGCGTCGGCGATCGCGTCGCGGACCCCGCCGGGGCCGGGCGTACGGCGCGCGGCGACGCTGTCGGCCGGCGTCGTTCCGCTCCGGAACGATCCGTCGCGGACCGAGACGGCGACCTGCTCATGTGCCTCGCGGAAGGGGATGCCGCCGCGCACGAGGTCCTCGGCGACGTCCGTCGCGAGCAGGAGCGGGTCGGCGACCGCCTCCTCGAGCCGGTCGCGGTCGGCGACGAGACCGCTCACGAGGACGGTCATCCCGCGAAGCGCGAGCCGCACGTCGGCGCGCGCCGCGAAGACGGGTCCCTTGTCCTCCTGGAGATCGCGGTCGTACGCAAGTGGAAGCCCCTTCACCGTCGCGAGCAAGCCGGTGAGGCGGCCGATCGCGGTCCCGGCCTTCCCCCGCACGAGCTCCGCCACGTCCGGGTTGAGCTTCTGGGGCATCATCGACGATCCCGTCGACGCCTCCTCTGGAAGCCGCACGAAGCCGAACTCCGAGGTCGCCCAGAGCGCAATCTCCTCGCCGATCCGCGAGAGGTGCACGAAGAGCGTCGCGCCCGCATAGAGGTAGTCGAGCGCGAAGTCGCGGTCGGCGACCGCGTCGACCGAGTTTCGCATCTGCCCTTCCGGCGGGTCGATGCCCAGCGTCGAGCCCGCGAGCGCGCCTGCGCCGAGGGGGCTCGGCCTCGCCGCCTCCTCGGCGGCCGCAAACCTTGCCCGGTCGCGCTCGAGCATCTCGACCCAGGCGAGCAGGTGGTGGCCGAGCGTCACCGGCTGGCCGCGCTGGAGGTGCGTGTAGCCCGGCATCAGGGTCTCGGCCTCCGTCTCGGCGAACGAGAGCGTCACGAGCGCGAGCGCGTCTATCTCCTCGCGGGCCTCGGCGCACGCGTCGGCGACGTAGAGCCGCAGCGCGGCCGCTACCTGGTCGTTGCGCGAGCGCCCGGCGTGGACCTTGCGCCCGACCGGCCCGAGCGCCCGCTCGATCGCTGAGTGCACGTCCTCGTCGGTCTCGAGGATCGTCGCGGGGTCGTGGGCGATCGCCGCCAGGCGCTCCTCGATGTCGTTGAGCTCGTCAGCGGTGAGGAGGCCGGCGCCGTGCAGGCGGGCGGCGTGCTCCGCGCTCGCCTGGCAGTCGTAAGGAAGAAGCTCGGCGTCGTTCGCACGGAGCAGCTCCCAGACCGCCGGGTCGAGCGCGGCGCCGACGCGGCCAGACCAGAGCGTCACGAGCCCGATTCTGTCGAATCGGGCCGGAAGGCGCGGCGACCGTCGATATGAACGATCGACCAGCGGCCGGCCGCCCTGGTGAGAAACGGCGAGGGGCCGGCTCGGCCGGCCCCTCGTGTCGTGCGTCAGCCTCGACGGCTGGTTACATCATCCCGCCCATGTCCGGCATGCCGGCGCCGGCAGGCGCGGCCTTCTCGGGCGCCTCGGCGACGATCGCCTCGGTGGTGAGGATGTTCTTCGCGATCGACGCGGCGTTCTGCAGCGCCGACCGGGTGACCATGGTCGGGTCGATGATGCCCGCCTTGACGAGGTCCTCGATCTCGCCGGTCTCGACGTTCAGGCCCTGGCCCTTCTTGGCCGAGCGGACCTGGTTGACGACGACCGAGCCCTCGAGGCCCGCGTTGTAGGCGAGCTGGCGAACCGGCTCCTCGAGCGAGCGGAGAATGATCGCTGCGCCGGTCTTCTCGTCGCCCTCGAGCGTCTCGAAGCCCTTCTTCGCCGTGTCGGCTGCGTTCAGGAGCGCGACGCCGCCGCCGGCGACGATGCCTTCCTCGAGCGCTGCGCGGGTTGCTTGCAGGGCGTCCTCGACGCGGTGTTTCTTCTCTTTCATCTCCGTCTCGGTCGCGGCGCCGACCTTGACGACCGCGACGCCGCCGGACAGCTTCGCGAGCCGTTCCTGGAGCTTCTCGCGGTCGAAGTCGGAGTCGGTGTTCTCGACCTCCGCCTTGAGCTGCTTGATGCGGCCCTTGATCGCCTCGGAGTCGCCGGCCCCGTCCACGATCGTGGTCGAGTCCTTGTCGATCACGATCTTGCGGGCCTTGCCGAGCTGCGAGAGCTTCGTGTTCTCGAGCTTGAGCCCCATCTCCTCGGTGATCACCTCGCCGCCGGTGAGGATCGCGATGTCCTCGAGCATCCGCTTGCGCCGGTCACCGAAGCCCGGCGCCTTGACGGCGACGGCGGTGAAGACGCCACGCAGCTTGTTGACGACGACCGTCGCGAGCGCCTCGCCCTCGACGTCCTCCGCCACGATCAGCAGCGGGCGGCCGGCCTGGATCACCTGCTCCAGAGACGGGGAGCAGATCCTTGACCGCGCCGACCTTCTGGTTGGCGATCAGCACGTACGGGTCGTCGAGCACCGCCTCCATGCGCTCGGCGTCGGTGATCATGTACGGCGACAGATAGCCCTTGTCGAACTGCATCCCCTCCGTGAACTCGAGGTCGAGACCAAACGTCTGGCCCTCCTCGACGTTGACGACGCCGTCCTTGCCGACCTTCTCGATCGCGTCCGCGATCACATCGCCGATCTCGCGCTCACGCGAGGAGATCGTCGCGACCCGCGCGATGTCCTCCTTGCCGGAGACCTCGACCGACTGCTTCTTGAGGTCGGTCACGATTGCATCGACGGCCTTCTCGATGCCCCGCTTGAGACCCATCGGGTTGGCGCCGGCGGCGACGTTCTTGAGCCCCTCGCGCACGATCGCCTGCGCGAGCACCGTCGCGGTCGTCGTGCCGTCACCGGCGACGTCGTTGGTCGCCGTCGCGACCTCGCGGACAAGCTGCGCGCCCTGGTTCTCGAACGGGTCCTCGACCTCGATCTCGCGGGCGATCGTGACACCGTCGTTCGTGATCGTCGGCGCCCCGAACTTCTTGTCAAGCACGACATAGCGGCCCTTCGGGCCAAGCGTCACCTTGACCGCGTCGGCGAGGGTGTTGACCCCCCGCTCCAGCGCCCGGCGCGCGTCCTCGTTGAACTTCAGCTCCTTGTGAGCCATATCTCTCTCTTCCTCCTGAGCGAAACGAGCTAGGCGGCGGCGCCGGCAAGCTTGCGCTTGCCCTTGTCGCCCGTGGTTACGACCTTCGCGAGCACATCCGATTCGCGCAGGATCAGGACCTCGTCGGCGCCGAGCTTGATCTCGGTGCCGCCGTACTTGGAGAAGATGATCTCGTCACCCTCCTCCACATCCATCTTGATGTACTCCCCGTCCTCGTCACGCGGGCCCGGACCGACGGCCAGCACCTTGCCACGCTGCGGCTTCTCCTGCGCCGTGTCGGGCAGCACGATGCCGCTGACCGTCGTGGACTCCTCGTCGAGGACCTCCACGATCAGGCGGTCACCGAGCGGTTGCAGATTCATTCGATGTGCCTCCCTGAGAGACTGTGGGTGAATAGCTGGCACTCACCGTAGGAGAGTGCCGACAACCTGGGTTATAGCACGTTCCCATGGGCGCTGTCGCACTTGATCTGAGTCTCGACGGCTCAGGTTCTCGAATGCTCTGCTCGAGGGCACAATCGGAGTGTGCGACGGGAGTTCTCGGCAGGTGGGGTCGTCGTCCGCCGCATGCGCGGGCGGTGGTGGATGGCGGCCGTGCGGCCGCGCCGCGACAAGCCTCCCGTGGTCTGGGCGCTCCCGAAGGGCCTGATCGACCCGGGTGAGCGAGGGGCGGAGACGGCCCTCCGTGAGGTGCTCGAGGAGACAGGTCTGCGCGCCGCCGTCGACCGGAAGCTCGGCGACGTCCGGTACGTCTACACCTGGGACGGCGAGCGCGTGTTCAAGATCGTCTCGTTCTTCCTCCTGCGCGCGACCGGCGGACGGATCGGCGAGCTGCCGCCCGGGATGGAGATCGAGGTCGCCGCCGCCCGCTGGGTGCCGATCGACGATGCGGGCGACGTTCTCGCGTACAAGGGCGAGCGCGAGATGGCCCTGAAAGCGCGTGACCTGCTCGCCGGGGGTTCCTTGTAGCCGCTCGAGCCGATAGGCTCGCGCGGCAGTGCCGACCTTCGCGCTGAACTTCTACTCGCCGGTGGTCGTCGACCAGCTTCGGACGGGCCGCAAGACCGCGACGATCCGGCTCGGCGACAAGTCGGCGAAGTACCGCAAGGGAATGATCGTCACGGTCCTCGTCGGGGCCCGCTACGGGCAGCGCGAGAAGGTCTTCGACGCGGTGATCGACAAGGTGGACGTCAAGGCTCTTGCGGACCTCTCACCGCGCGAGATCGAGCACGACAACCCCGAGATCCGTCGCGTGGACGAGTTCGTCGAGTGGCTCGCGAGGCTCTACAACCGGCCCGTCTCGGAAGAGGACACGGTGACCGTGATTCGCTTCTCCCAGATCGTCGGAACGATGTTCTAGAAGACGCGAGCCCGTCTAGCGACCGGGACGGCGGATCGGCCCGCCGAAGAGCTCGTTCTCCCGCAGCCGTGAGCCGCATTCTTCGCACTCGACCTGGAACGCGGACGGGAGCCGCGCATCGCACGAGGGGCAACGCGCGACGAGCGTCGCCTTGCACTGCGGGCACGTGAGCGGGCGCGCTTCCTCGTGCTCCTCGAAGTACCGGGCCACGTGGCCGCACGAGGGACAGAAGGCGATCCAATCGCCGAGCGTCCGCCGCCGCTCCTCCTGGATCCAGTTGCGCTTCGCCTTGACCATCTCCAGCCGTGTTCTACCTGGAGCGAAGATAGGCGAGCACGGCCAGCACCCGGCGGTGGCTTCCCTCCTCGGGTGCCAGGCCTAGCTTGGAGAAGATCGCGCGGATGTGCTTCTCGACTGCGCTCTCGGTCACGAAGAGCGCCTCGGCGATACCGGCGTTCAACCGCCCCTCGGCCATCAGCCCGAGCACCTCACGCTCCCGCGCCGAGAGCACGTCGAGAGGGCCTCGGCGAGCGACGAGCTGGCGCACGACCTCCGGGTCGAGCGCGGTGCCGCCCTCGGCGACGCGCTGCACGGCGTCGAGGAAGTCTCGCACGTCCCCGACTCGCTCCTTGAGGAGGTAGCCGACCGCACCGCCGCCGTCGGCGAGCAGCTCGGACGCGTACGCGTGGTCGACGTACTGGGAGAGGACGAGCACCGGGAACCCCGCCTGCCGGCGCCGCGCCTCGATCGCCGCCCGCAGCCCCTCGTCCCTGAACTCGGGCGGAAGACGGACGTCGACCACGGCGACGTCGGGCTTCTCGATCACGATCGCGCGGAGGAGGTCCGATCCCTTGTCCACGGCGGCCACGACCTCGTGGCCGCCGTCTTCGAGCAGGCGGACAATCCCCTCGCGAAGCAGCGCGAGGTCTTCGGCGATCACGACGCGCATGGGATCTCCGCACGAACGATCGTCGGACCGCCCTCGGGGCTCGTGACGACCAGCGTCCCGTCCAGCGCCGCGACGCGGTCGCGGAGCCCGGCGAGCCCGCTGCCGGCGCCGATCTCGGCGCCGCCGACGCCATCCTCCGCGATCTCTGCACGCAGAAGCCGACGATCGCCATCAGCCCGCCGAGGAGCACGAACGCGAGCTCGCGCCAGGTCTCGAGGCGGAAGGGACGGAGGAGAATCCGGGTCACAGGGACAGCGTGGGCCCGCGCGGAGCGCCGCATCCTGTCGCCAGCGGCCGCTCTTCGCTGTGGACAACCGGAGTCGGCAGGGCAGCCGAGAGCGACGGGCCGTCCCGCCGGGGGAGCGGGTAGAGTCAGGCCGATCGTCGCCCAGGAAGGGGAGCGTGCCCAGATGGCAGTACGCGAGGCCGAGCCGGTCGAGACGCTGCAACAGGTGAAGGAAGCGGGCCTCGACCGTGAGGACCTGCTCGGGATGTACCGCAACATGCTGATCACCCGCGCGATCGAGGAGCGTGGGCACATCCTCTACAAGCAGGGGAAGATCCCGGGCTCCTTCTACACGGGCCGCGGGAACGAGGGCTCATCGGTCGGCGTCGCGACGGCAATGGCGCCGAACGACGTGGGCACGCCGCTGCAGCGCGACATGGGGGTCCACGTCACGCGCGGGGTCGAGCCCTGGCGGGTCTTCGCCCAGTACATGGGGCGTGCCGACGGCCCGACGAAGGGCCGCGACGGCAACGTCCACATGGGGGACGCGAGGCTCGGCCTGCACACGATGGTCAGCCACCTCCCCGCAATGCTTCCCGTCGCCGTGGGCATGGCGCTCGCGTTCAAGATCCGCGACGAGAAGCGGGTCGCCGTCGCCTGGTGCGGAGAAGGCGCGTCGGCGCGCGGCGATGCGCACGAGGGCATGAACCTGGCAGGGGTGCGCCGGCTCCCCGTCGTCTTCGTGATCGACAACAACCAGTGGGCGTACTCGACCCCGTCCCATCTCGAGTACGCCGTCGACCATCTCGCCGACCGGGCCGCGGGCTACGGCTTCGACGGCGTGGTCGTCGACGGGACCGACATGCTCGCGGTGTACCGCGAGGCGAAGCGGGCGATCGACAAGGCCCGCGAGGGCGGCGGCCCGACGCTCATCGAGTCGGTCACGCTGCGGATGGAGGGCCACGCGGTGCACGACGACGCGTACTACGTCCCGAAGGAGCTCTTCGAGGAGTGGGCGCTGCGCGACCCCATCGAGCGGTTCCGCACGTGGCTCCGGGACAACGCGGAGATGACGGACGACGAGGAGGACGAGATCACCTCCAGTGTCAAGCGCCTTCTGAACGAGGCGATCCAGCGGGCGGAGGAGTCTCCCCTGCCCGACCCGGCGACCGTGACAGACGGCGTCTTCGCCGCACCCGACGAGCTGGAGACCCCGCACCACCGGTGAGGGCTGTTGATGGCGGAGAAGACCTACCTGCAGGCGATCTCGGACTCGCTCCGGCAGGAGATGCGGCGCGACCAGCGCGTCTTCGTGCTCGGCGAGGACGTCGGCGTCTACGGCGGCGCGTTCAAGGTGACGCAGGGTTTCCAGGAGGAGTTCGGCGCGAGCCGCGTGCTCGACATGCCGCTCTCCGAGACCGCGATCGTCGCGGGCGCCACCGGCGCCGCGCTGATGGGGATGCGCCCCGTGGCCGAGATGCAGTTCGCGGACTTCGTCTCCTGCGCCTGGGACCACCTCGTGACCGTCGCGGCCAAGCAGCACTACCGCACGGGGACACCGATCCCGATCGTGCTGCGGCTCCCCTCGGGCGGCGGCTTCTCCGGTGGGCCCTTCCACTCGCAGAACCCGGAGTCGAGCTTCGCTCACATTCCAGGGCTCAAGGTCGTCTGCCCGGCGACGCCCGAGGACGCGAAGGGCTTGCTGGCGACGGCGATCGAGGACCCGAACCCCGTGCTCTTCTTCGAGCACAAGCACCTCTACCGGCGGATCCGGGGCGACGTGCCGGACGAGCGCTACACGACGCCGTTCGGACAGGCTCGGATCCACCGCGGGGGCGAGGACGTCACGGTGATCACGTGGGGCGCCATGGTCTACACGGCCGACGCGGCGGCGTCGAAGCTCGCGGAGGAGGACGTTTCGGTGGAGGTACTCGACCTCCGCACGCTCGTCCCGTGGGATCGCGAGGCCGTGCTCTCGAGCGTCGAGCGCTGCTCGAAGGTCCTCGTGCTCCACGAGGACACGAAGACGGGCGGCTTCGGCGGCGAGATCGCCGCGACGATCGCGGAGGAGGCGTTCGAGCACCTCGACGCTCCCGTGCGCCGCCTCGCCGCTCCGGACAGCCCCGTCCCCTTTGCCCCTTCGCTCGAGAAGGCGTTCATCCCGCAGGTCGACGACGTCGCGGCCGCGCTCCGCGAGCTCGCCGCGTACTGATCATCCAGGGAGGCTGACACGTGAGCACCGGCACCCAGATCGAGGTCGTGATGCCCCAGATGGGGGTCTCCGTCTCGGAGGGCACGGTTACGCGCTGGCTGAAGCAGCCGGGCGAGAGCATCGCGCTCGACGAGCCCCTCCTCGAGATCTCGACGGACAAGGTCGACACCGAGGTGCCGAGCCCGGGCGAGGGCGTCGTGGCCGAGATCCGCGTCCAGGAGGGCGAGACGGTGGAGGTCGGGACAGTGCTCGCGACAATCGCACCCGCAGGCGCTGCCGTCGCCGAGCCGGAGGCTCCGGCCCCCGCCGCACCGGAGGCGCCCGCGCAGGACGAGGTCTCGCCGGAGCCCGAGCAGCAAGCGCCCGCGCCGGTCGAGGAACCGGAACCCGTCGCCGCCGCGCCCACGCCCGCCGCGGAGTCGGAGTCGGCGGGCAACGGCAAGCTGTTCGTCTCTCCCGTCGTCGCGCGGATCGCCGCACAGCACGGCGTCGACCCGAGCGCGGTTCCGGGCACGGGCCAGGGCGGGCGCGTGACGAAGAAGGACATCCTTGCCTACATCGAGTCGGGCGCGGCCGAAGCGCCGCCCGCTCCCGAGCCCGCCGTCGCGGGGGCCCCCGAGCCCGCCGTCGCGGCCGCCGCCGAGGCTCCCGCTGCGCCGTCCCTGGCAGCGGCAGAGTCGGTCGCCGCTCCACCGCAGCCACCGCCGGCACCCACCGCTGCGCCGGCGACGGCGCCTCCCGCGCCGCAGCGGCGGCCCGTCCCCGAGCCCGTCGCAGCCGCAGCGCCGGCCGCCGGCGAGGTCGAGGAGCCGATGAACACGATGCGTCGAGGCGTCGCCGAGCACATGCGCCGCTCGCTCGACACGTCGGCGCACGTGACGAGCGCGATCGAGGTCGACATGTCGCGCGTCGTCGCAGCCCGCGAGCGGCTGAAGAAGGAGTACCAGTCGTCCTACGGTGTCAACCCGACGTACCTCGCGTTCGTCACGAAGGCCGCGGTCGAGACGCTCAAGGACTGGCCGTGGGTCAACGGCGAGATCCGCGGCGAGAAGATCGTCACGCGCCCCTGGGTCAATGTCGGAATCGCCGTCGCGCTCGAGGACGGCAAGGGCCTCATCGTCCCGGTCATCAGGAACGCGCAGGACCTCAACCTGCTCGGTATCGCCCGGGCGATCGGAGACCTCGCAGAGAGGGCGCGGACGAAGAAGCTCATGCCGGACGACGTGCAGGGCGGCACCTTCACGATCACGAACCCGGGCGGCTACGGCACCTTCCACGGGACGCCGATCATCAGCCAGCCGCAGGCCGGGATCCTCGGCACCTACGCGCTCGTCAAGCGGCCCTGGGTCGTCCAGGACGAGCTCGGCCAGGACGTGATCGCGATCCGGCCGCTGATGAACGTGACGCTCACGTACGACCACCGTCTCGTCGACGGCGCGTACGCCGGCGGCTTCCTGCGCGACCTCCGCGCGCGGCTCGAGGGGTGGGACGAGGGCTCCGCCTGATGGTGCAGCGGATCGTCCCGATGATCGCGTACGAAGACGCCGCAGCGGCGATCGAGTGGCTGACAGACGCGTTCGGCTTCCAGGAGCGTGTGGGACAGCGCCACACGGACGACAACGGGACGGTGACCCACGCGGAGCTCGAGTGCGACGGCGCGACCATCATGCTCGCGACGCCGAATGCGGACTACCAGGGCCCGAAACGCCATCGGGAGACGTGCGAGGCGGCCAGGCGGTGGCAGAACAACCCGTGGGTGATCGACGGTCTCTTCGTCGAGGTCGACGACGTCGACGCCCACCACACGCAGGCGGTGGCGGCCGGCGCGGCCGTCATCCGGCCGCTGGAGAACTCGGAGGGCGCGGGGATGCGCCTGTACACGGCGGAGGATCCCGAAGGGCACCGCTGGATGTTCGGCCAGCCGGCACAGCCCGGCTCGTGACCGTCGACATCCGGCCGTTTCCGCGGGGCGAGTGGAGCCCGCTGCCGTACGACGGGTGCATCGGCGTCGAGGGCAAGGTGCTCGTCAGGGAGGACGACTTCTTCGTCGCCATGCTCCGGTTCGCCCCCGACGCAACGATCCACGAGCACGCGGGCCCGAACGACACGATCGTCGTGTGCCTCGAGGGCGAGGGCCTGACGTCCGTCGCGGGCGAGACCAGCGGGCTCGTGGCCGGCCAGCAGGCACGGTGGCCGAAGGACATGCCCCACCGTCTCTGGACGGAGGGAACGACAATGGTGACGCTCACGGTCGAGCGAACGCCCTCGCCCGGGAGCGCATGAGACGCGACTACGCTGGGGGTCGATGCACGCGGCGACCCTTCTCGAGCTTCCGGGCCTGACCCCCTACAGCGAAGCCTTCGCGCTCCAGCGCGGTATCGCCGAGGACGTGAAGGCGGGAGCTCGCCCGGACACCGTGATCCTCCTCGAGCACGAGCCCGTTGTCACGCTCGGGCGGCGGACAGACGAGGCGGCAGAGCTCCACCTCCCCGTCGACGTCGACGTCGACGTCGTCGAGACGAACCGCGGCGGCAAGTCGACCTACCACGGGCCGGGGCAGCTCGTGTGCTACCCGATTCTCGATCTCAACCGCCACGGACGCGACCTCAGAAAGTACGTGCGCGACCTCGAACGGGCGATCGTCCGGACGATCGCGGCGTTCGGTCTCGAGGCCACGACCCTCGAGGCGCTCACCGGCGTCTGGATGCCGCCGTCCCGCGGGCTCGGCCCGCGGAAGATCGCCTCGATCGGCGTCCACGCCTCACGTTGGGTGACGACGCACGGATACGCGCTCAACGTCGACCTCGACCCGGCGCCGTTCACGGAGTGGATCACGGCGTGTGGGTTGGAGGACGCGCAGTTCACGACAATGTCCGCCGAGCTTGGACGCCTGCTGGTCGTGGAGACCGTGAGGCCCGTCGCGGCCGAGGCGATCGCCGAGGTGTTCGGCCTCGAGTTCACACCGGCGCCGTCGGGCATCGCGCCACCGGTCGTCGCGGTCGCGCCACGGTAGGCCACATCTAGACTGGCCGCGATGCAGAGGTCACTGCCTGTCGCAGAGAGGCCGCGCAGGCCCGAATGGATGAAGGTTCGGGCGCCGAGCCGCGACGGCAAGTACTGGGACGTCCGCAAGCTCCTCCACGGCGCGAGCCTCGTCACGGTCTGCGAGGAGGCGCGCTGCCCCAACATCGGCGAGTGCTGGGGGCGCGGCACCGCGACCTTCCAGATCCTCGGCGACACCTGCACGCGCGCCTGCCGGTACTGCTACGTCAACTCGGGCAAGCCGGAGCACGCCCCGGACCCGCTCGAGCCACTACGTCTCGCACAGGCGGCCATGATGATGGGCCTCTCGCACGTCGTCGTGACGTCGGTCGACCGGGACGACCTCCCCGACAAGGGCGCAGGGCACTTCGCGGCGACGATCCGCGCACTCAAGGCGAAACTCCCCGATTCACACGTCGAGGTGCTGACGCCCGACTTCCTCGACGTCGAGGAGGAGGCGCTCGCGACCGTGATCGGAGCCCGCCCAGAGGTCTTCAACCACAACATCGAGACCGTGCGCCGGCTCCACCGGCGGATGCGCGGCGCCAGAGCGAGTTACGACGGCGCGCTCTCGCTGCTACGGCGCGCGAAGGAGATCGCCGAGTATCCCGTGCTGACGAAGTCGGGGATCATCGTCGGCCTCGGCGAGACGAACGACGAGGTCGTCGACACCATGCGCGACCTCCGCGCGAACGGGGTCGACGTCGTCACCATCGGGCAGTACCTCCAGCCATCGTCCAGACACACGAAGATCGACCGCTGGGTGCACCCTGACGAGTTCCGCTGGATGCGCGAGCAGGGCGAGGCGCTCGGCTTCGGCTCGGTATTCGCCGGCCCGCTCGTCCGGTCGAGCTACCGCGCCGACGAGCAGCGGCACGCCGCCGAGACGGGACTCGGCGCGGTCGCGTACTGAGCCTCTCCGTCCGGCTCTCAGCGGATGCCGGTGTCGATCGAGAGCGCCACGCGCGTCAAGACCCCAGCGCGGACGCGAACGACGACGGGGGCAGCGCTCTTCGCGACGACACGCACGACGTAGGTGCCCGGTGGCTCATGCACGAGGAACCTGCCGTCCTTTCCGGTTCGCAGCCGGGTGACGGCGGTTCGACCGAAGTCGATCTCGACGAGGACGCCCGCTGCGGGGCCGTCACAGGGGAGCCCGGCGACGCAGACCGGTCTGATCGGGCCACGGCGCACGCTGCCCACGATTCCTGTCCCGACGCGCGGGGGCGGGGCGGCGGTCGTGCCGGCAGGAACGCCCTCTGCCCGGCAGTCGACGGTCGGAGCGAGCGTCGTGAGCCCGCTGCGCGAGCCCAGCACCGTCGCCGGCCACGGGACGCAGGCCTGCGCGCGCACCACGGATGCCGGTGCCGGCGAGGCGGCGGGAACGCCCACCAGCACTCCGAGAGCGACCGCTGCGAGGAGCGAGCGCATCGATCCCAGTATTGCGCATCCGACGTCTCTGGCGAGGGCGAGAGACGGGGCCGGCCGCGGCCGGCCCCGTCGTTGCTCCTCCTGAACCGTTCGGATCAGGGAGTCAGCTTGCTGACCTGCGTCGACCAGTTCGCGAGCGACGTGCGCGTGCCGCCGCAGCTTCCGATCGCACCGGTCAGGTATTGCGCGAGCGAGCACGTCTGGGCGATCCGCTCGGACGCGATCCAGATCGAGCTGCCGTCGGTCACTGCGGCGCCGTAGTCGCCCCAGCGCGTCCTCGGAGGATCGCCGACGAACGCCTTGTAGCTCGTGAACCCGTCGTCGACGCCGGCACCTGCAGCCGCGACGTGGATCGGGCCGACGGTCCCGTTCGCGTCGATGGTCACGTAGCCGGCGCTCGGGTGGTAGTCCTCGCCCATGATCGTGAAGGCGATGGCTCCCTTGCCGCCTGTCGTCATCGCGATGGCGGGCATCGTGAGGTTGTTGTCCGCGAGGGCGACGTAACCCTGCTTCTTGATGTTGCCCTCGACCTTGCCGGCGCCGTTGATCTTCGGGTCGACGGAGAACCATGCAATACCGGCCTTGAGCTCGCCGCCGACCTGGACCGCGGTACCCGAGGCGCCCCACAACGTGCCGTTCGTGTACCAGGTCTGCTGCATCCGGGAGTCGAGCGAGTCCGGCGTCGAGATGACCTCGTTGTGCGCCGGCTCGTCGACGAAGAGGAGTTGCCAGCACCCTGGGCCGAAGACCGTCGGCGTCGTGGTGTCGTTGATGCACTGGCCCAACGGGAAGTCGCCGGGCTTCTGGTCGGACTTCGGCGGGACGACGTACGTCTGACTGTTGACCAGCCGGCTCGTGATCCCGAGCGACGGCGACGACGAGTCGAGCGACTTCGTGTTCGTCAGCGCCCACAGGCCGACGCGGCGGGCGGTGCCAGTCGGGTTGCCGGTCTCCGAGCCGTCGCCGGCGATCGTGCTCAGGAAGTACTCGGTTCCGTTGAGCTCACTCGAGTACTGACCGGCGGGAGAGGTAGCGGGCCACACCGTGAACCCGGGCGAGCCGTCGACGTTCAGATTCTCCACGAGCGTGACGTCGATCGACGCCGGGTGCGCCGCGAGCTGCGCCTTCGAGAAGGCGAAGATCTGCGCGGCGTTGAACGAAGGCCCGAAGAGGTCGTACTCGTTCGTCGTCACGTAGACACCGTTCGCGTCCGCGCCGATGTGCGGGTAGTCCTGGAAGCACGGGCCGTGGGCCGTGCCGTCGAGCGTGCACCCGTGGTCCGGCGTGCCGTCCGTGCCGTCGTTCTGCGCAGGGACGTGGTAGATCGTCCACGCGCCCCTCGGGTCGCCGGTGTTGCTCACCGCGAGATCGATCGTGTTCTTCCCGTTGAAGTCGCCGTTCGCGTCCACGAATAGCGTGGTGATGGCGACCATGAAGCGCTGGTGGTCGGGGTCGTAATGGCACACGGGGTCGATCACGTTGGGCCCGATCACCCCGGTCGTACGGTTGATCGCGGCGGGATAGCCGAAAAACGTGTTCAGGTCCTGGACACCGGTCTGCGGCGCGCCGGCCGTGCTCCAGATGCGGATGACGCTGTTCGTCGACTCGACGGTGTACCCGTTGCCGACGCAGAGCGCCTGGTCCGGCGGCTCGAGCGAGAACTGGTTCCCGCCGTTCGCGAGCCGCTGGTCGCGGTGGTTGAGCCCCTGGAATGTGAGGGCGAGTTCTGGGTTCGATGCGGCCACGGGGCTCGAAGTCACGACCGGGGCATCGAGCGGCTGCTTCGGGAACTTGCCGTTCTTGAAGCCTGGACGCGGGCGGTTGAAGCTCCCGGCTCCCTCGTCCTCGTCGCTGCCCTCGCGGATCTCGGGCTGCTGGATCTCATCGGCGCCGAGCGCCCCGGCGCGGATGGTCGTGGTGCCGCCGCTCGGTATTTGCCGAGTGCCGGTCGAGACGGCGACGGCGGTCGCGGCTGCGAACGCGCTCACCACCAAGCCGACGACGAGCGCAAAGCCGAGCGTCGCCGGGCGGTTCTTGCGGGTGATCATCATGTGGTTCTCCCCTGTCGATGTGGGGCCGGCGGGCCCCTGTGCGTCCGGGCCCCGCGGGGCCGGTGCCTCATGAAGGCGTGGGAGGAGCCGTCGCCCCGACCGCTAGTGCCCGGCCAGCGCGCGCGAAAACTCTCGATCAGCGGCGTTGAGCGCACGCTGCGGGATCAGGCCTCCCTCCCCATCCGTCCGACGAAGCGGCCGCATGGTGACGGTCCGCAAGGGTCATGTCAAGTCGCTCGGTGGCAAGGGCCCACTCGCGTGTCGGCGTGCGGCGCGATACGCTCGGGCCATGGCGATCAAGAACACCATTCTCGGCTGGCTTCGGTCGACGCCCGACAAGAACGATGAGCTCGACGAGGCCGAGGCCGACGAGGCGGCGCGCGAGTATTCCTCGGACCGGGCCGACACCATCGTGGAGACGAGGTTTCGCGGCAGGCCCGGCGAGTTCGAGGGCGACCAGGACGGCCCTCGGCACTAGGGCGGTAGCACGCCGAGCTTCATCGGTTCCTCACCTGCCGCGTCTAGCGTCGGGGCCATGAGGAGAGTCTCGATCATCACGCTCGCCGTGCGAGACGCCACGAGCGCGCACGGTCTCGAGTAGGGGGCTCCTTATTCGCAAGAAGGTTTCCCTTTGCCTGTACCGGCGGGGTTACTCGCCCTCCACACCGTTTGACAGGGCGTCGACGGGCTGGTAAACCGCCCCGGGCTCCTGGAACGTACAGGGGAGACGACGGAGCGAGAGGGGTTCGTATGGATAGGTCGGAGCGCATCGCGCTCGGCGCGCTCGTCCTCGTGATCGCAGGATTCGCGGCGTTCATCGCCGCCATGCACGGCGAGTGGGCTCGAGAGGCGCAGTTCCACGCAGAGCTCGCCTACGCGCAGGACAATCTCGGCGGCGCCGGATACGCGGCCATCGCGAAGGGTGGCGATCCCGACGCCGGCGGGACGGAGGAGGCGAGGGCCGGCGAGAGCGGCAACGAGGGCAACCCCGTGTCGCAGGCGGCCGAGGAAGCCGCCGCACAGCGGGCGTTCCCGGCCGAGGAAGTGACGCCCGCCCAGACCGCGGCAGCGCAGCGAGCGTTCGCGCAGATCAAAATTCGCGGAAACAGGGGCGGCAAGAAGGGCGCCCTCCTGTGGAACTCGCTGGGTCCGGCGGTCGCACTCCAGCCGGGCGTCCTCAACTTCACGGGTGCGGACTACGTCACCTCGGGTCGCGCCCAGGCGCTCGTGGTCGATCGGAAATGCAACCAGGGGCAGTGCCGCGTCTGGATGGCGGCCGCCGGTGGTGGCGTGTGGACGACGAAGCACGGACTCCATACGAACAACCCCGGCTGGGAGTTCTCGTCGGCCGGACTCGGCTCGAACGCCTTCGGGACGCTCGTCCAGGATCCGACGGACTCGTCGGGCGACACCCTGTACGCCGGCACCGGCGAGCCGAACGCCTCGGGCGATTCCGAGGCAGGCGTGGGCATCTACAAGTCGACGAACGGCGGCGATTCGTGGAGCCTGGTCGGAAACACCGACGAGCTCTTCAGGACGCGGGCCGTGGCATCGATCGCGATCGACCCCACGAACGGGAACGTCATGTACGCCGCGATCGCACGGGCGGTGCGCGGCATCTCGTCCGTGTCCGGCGGCGGCGCGTCGCGCACCGGCGCCCCGCAACCGACGCTCGGCATCTACAAGACGACGAACGGCGGTGCCACGTGGTCGCTCGTCTGGGACGCCGGCACGATCGGCGCAACGCCGGACGCCGGCCGCGGGGCGAGCCGGGTCGCGATCGACCCGCTCGACCACACGACCGTCTATGCCAGCGCGTACCAGCTCGGCATCTACCGCTCGAAGGCCGGCGGAGCCTTCCAGCAGGTCTTCGCGCCGCAGGCGCCGGCCGTCAACACGGACCGGACGATGTTCGCCCTGACGACGAAGGCCGGGAAGGTGCGGATCTACGCGACGAACGGCTCGCAGGGAGCGCCGAACTTCCCGTACGCGGCGTTCTACCGTGTCGACGACGCCTCTCAACTCGTCGACGGATCGGCCAACGCCGGGCTGTGGAAGAAGCTCACCTCGAACGTCAACGGCGACCCCTTCTACGCGACGTTCGATTTCTGCACCGGCCAGTGCTGGTACGACCAGGACGTCGCCACGCCGCCGGGCGAGCCCGACACGGTCTACGTGCTCGGGTCGTACACGTACGGCGAGCTGGGTCTCCGGTCGAACGCCCGCGGGGTCGTCCGCTCGACGACCGCCGGCGAGCCGGATCCGGCGGCGAACAACCGGACGTTCACCGACGTGACCGTGGACGCGGCCGGGAACACGATTCATCCGGACCAGCACGAGATCGCGTTTGCGCCGGGGAACCCCGGCATCTGGTGGGAGGCCTCCGACGGCGGCATCGTCCGCTCGAGCGGGGACTACACCGACATCTCCAGCCAGTGCGACAGCCGGCCGCTCGGCGCGGCCAGCATGACCACGTGCCACAGGCTCCTCTCCTCGGTGCCGACGAGGACCTACAGCCTCAACGAGGGCCTGACGACGCTGCAGTTCCAGTCGCTCTCCGTCAACCCGCAGAACCCGACGGGCGAGATCATGGGAGGCACGCAGGACAACGGCACATGGCTCTACTCGGGCAACTCGAACAAGTGGGTGCAGACGATCTACGGGGACGGCGGCCAGTCCGGCTTCGACGTCGCCAACCCGGCGATCCGCTTCAACCAGTTCTTCGGCGGGTTCGGGGACGTCAACTTCCGCTCGGGTGACCCGACCGCCTGGGTGATCGCGACGGCCAACCCGTTGATCAGCAAGGAGGCCGTGGCGTTCTACTGGCCCGAGATCGCCGACCCGAAGGTGGGCGGCACGATCTTCACGGGCTTCCAGCACGTCTGGCGCACAAAGGACAACGGCGGCAACCAGTTCGTGCTCGAGGCGAACTGCCCCGAGTTCACGACACCCGGAGACAAACCCGGCTGCGGTGACTTCGAGGCGCTCGGCGGCCCCGCCGGCGCGGGCAACGCCGGCGACCTGACCGCAACGTCGCTCGGCAACCGGGCCGGCGGCAACGTGGCCGCGATCGAGCGGACGACCGCCGACACGGGGACGATGTGGGCGGCGACCTCGACCGGGCGCGTGTTCGTGTCGAAGAACGGCGACGCCGACCCCGCCACGGCGGTGACGTTCACGCGGATCGACGTGCAGGGCACGAACAGCCTGCCGAACCGCTTCCCGAGCGGGATCGCGGTCGACCCGAAGAACGCGAACCATGCCTGGATCTCGTACTCGGGCTACAACACGACGGCGGGCTCGGTGACGCCGGGCCACGTCTTCGAGGTCACGTTCACGCCATCCGGATCGGGCGGCGCCGCGACCTGGTCAGACCGGAGCTACGACCTGGGCGACCTGCCGCTGACGGACGTCGCTCTCGACGACGTGACCGGCGATGTCTACGTCTCGAACGACTTCGGCGTGCTGCGCCTCGAGAAGGGCACGACGTCGTGGTCCACCGCCGGCGAGGGGCTCCCCATCGTGGAGGTGCCGGGACTCACGATCGCCCCGGGCGCCCGCAGGCTGTACGCGGCGACGCACGGGATGAGCGCCTGGTACATGAACCTGCCGTAGCCCGGCGGCAGCCGCGAGGTCGAAAGGGGCCGCCCTACGGGGCGGCCCCTTTTCACATTGTCAGGAGACTGTTCGGGTCGTTTGCGGCGCGCCCAGATGGGTGCATGCTTCCGGCATGACCCTCCGCATGCTGGCGGCGATCGCCTGCGCGGCGGCCGTCGCCGTCCCGGCCGCCTCGGCCGGACCCGTCGTGACCGTCGTGTCGAAGGCGCCGCTCCAGCTCCGGGGCGCCGCGTTCGGGCCGGGCGTCGTGGTCACGGTGACGGTTGCGACGAGCGACGGCCGGATGGTGCGGAAGCTCCGCACCGGCACCCTCGGCAGGTTCACGGCGCGATTCGCCGTCGCCGTCGACCCGTGCAACGGCGCGACCGCCGCCACGGTCACGACGGCATCCGGATATCGACTCGCGCTCCGACTCGCCCCGCGCGGCGTCTGCGCGCCGGTTCAGCCCATCGACAAGTAGAGCCGAGACGCGGCTCAGCCGTGCGGCTTGGCCATCGCGTGGAAGTCGAGCGCCTCGTCGAGGACGCTCTCCTCCACCCCCGCCTCGCGCGCAACCTCGCGCAGCGAGCGGCCCGACGACACGGCGCCCTTCACGATTTCCGACGCCTTGTCGTAGCCGATGAACGGGTTGAGCGCCGTGGCGGCGCTCAGCGTGCTCTCCGCGTACTGCTCGTTCCGCTCGCGGTTCGCCTCGATCCCGGCGACGCACTTCTCCGCGAGCAGGCGTGAGGCGCTCGAGAGGAGGCCGATCGACTGCAGGAGGTTCCTGGCGATCAGCGGCACGTAGACGTTGAGCTCGAAGTGGCCGTTCATGCCGCCGATCGTGATCGCCGCGTCGTTGCCGATCACCTGCGCGGCGACCTGCGTGACGACCTCGGGGATCACCGGGTTGACCTTGCCGGGCATGATCGACGAGCCCTTCTGGAGCTCGGGGAGGAAGAGCTCCGAGAGGCCGGCACGAGGACCTGAGCCCATGAGGCGCAGGTCGTTCGCGATCTTCGTCAGCGAGACGGCGACCACCTTGAGCGCGCCCGAGAGCTCGACGAGCCCGTCGCGCGCCGCCTGGGCCTCGAAGGGGTCGGCAGGGGCGGATATCGGAAGGCCCGTCGCCTCGTGCAGGAGCGCGCGCACCTTCGCGGCGAACTCGGAGTGCGTGTTGAGGCCGGTGCCGGTGGCCGTGCCGCCGAGCGGGATCTGGCCGAGGCGCGGCAGCGCGTCCGAGACGCGGGCGACGCCCTGGCGCACCTGTGCCGCATAGCCGGAGAACTCCTGGCCGAGCGTGACGGGGACGGCGTCCATCAGGTGCGTCCGCCCGGACTTGACGACGTCGTCGAACTCCTGCGCCTTGCCCTCGAGCGCGTGGGCGAGCTGCTCGAGCGCCGGCAAGAGCTCGTTGACGGCGCGGTCGAGCGCGGCGAGGTGCACGGCCGATGGGAACACGTCGTTGGACGACTGCCCCATGTTGACGTGGTCGTTCGGGTGGACGCCCTCGCCCGCGAGCGACGCGATCACCTCGTTGGCGTTCATGTTCGAGCTCGTCCCCGAGCCGGTCTGGAAGACGTCGATCGGGAACTGGTCGTCGAACTCCCCGACGGCGATGCGGTCACCGGCCGTCGCGATCCGATCCGCGAGGTCCGGGTCCAGCAGGCCGAGGTCGGCGTTCGCCCGCGCGGCCGCCGCCTTGATTCGGCCCAGCCAGTGGGCGACGGAGGTCGGGATCGGCTCACCGGAGACGGTGAAGTTGTCGACGGCCTTGGCCGTCTCGCCGCCCCAGAGCTCCTGCCGTTCCGCGGTGTCGCCCACGTCGCGAGTCTAGCCGCGGTGCGGAAAGGACGGTCTCAGAGACCGACGCCTGTCAAGAGCGCCGCCGAGGGCATGTCGGTTCGCGACCGCTGTGCCGACCGGATGCGTGATGGAGCGTCGCATCCGACCTGTGGAGCGATTGGTACGGAATCGGCACGGTTTCCCCTTGACGGAAAGCGGTCTCTGAGGCCGTTCGTGGCTACCACCACGACTTCGCTACTGCGGGCGCTGATCGCGTCAGCCGGAGACGCGGTCGATGCCGGCCGCGGCGAGCAGGGCGTCCCACTCGGCCAGCTTCACGCGCGGGCGGCCGAGCGGCTCGCCGGCCGCGCGCTCCGCGGCGTCGATCGCCTCCCAGCCCAACTGGGTCACCACGGCGACGCGACGCTCGGCGAGCAGCGCGTCGATCGCGGACGCGTCCTCGCCGCGACCGAGCTTCCCGCCACGCGCGTCTTCGAGCACCGCTTCCGCAGTCTCCGTCGCATCCTTCTTGTTCGTCCCGATCACGCCGGTCGGGCCGCGCTTGATCCAGCCGGCGCAGTAGACGCCCGTCAGCGGCTCGCCCGACCCGTCGAGCGTGCGGCCTCCGGCGTTCGGGAGGACGCAGGCGGCCTCGTCGAACGGCAGCCCTTCGAGCGGCATGCCGCGATATCCGACGCTGCGGAAGACGATCCCGCATTCGAGGATCTCCCGGTCATCGGTGGCGACCGCCCGGCCGTCGACGAGCTCGTTCCGGACGAGCTCCATCGCCTCGACCCTGTCCTCCCCGAGAATCGCAACCGGAGAACGGAGGAAGCGGAGCCGGATCGCACGGGGCTTCCCCTCCGGGGCCCGAGAGGCGTACGCACGCAGGTGATCGACACTCCGCCTGACGGTCGCCGGCGCGGCCTCGAGCTCGGCCGCGCTCGCCGGGTCGAGCTCGAGCTCCGCCGAGTCGACGAGGATGTCGGCACCCGCGAGGTCGCCGAGCTCGCCGACCTCGACCGGAGTCCAGGCCGCCTGGACGGGCCCGCGGCGGCCGACGACGAGGATCTCGTTCAGCCCGGCCGCGTTGATCGCCTCGACCGCGGCGTCGGTCGTGTCGGTCGGCGCGAGCTCCTCGGGCGTGAGGGCGAGCATCCGTGCGACGTCGAGCGCGACGTTCCCGTTGCCGATCACCACGGCCCGCTCGTGGGAGAGGTCGAACTCGAGGTCCTGGAAATCGGGGTGGCCGTTGTACCAGGCGACGAACGCGGTCGCGGGCCAGGAGCCGGGGAGATCCTCGCCCGGGATGCCGAGACGGCGGTCGGTCTGCGAGCCGATCGAGTACACGACGGCGCCATATCGCTCCGCGAGCTCTGCGTGCGTCACGTCTCGCCCGACCTCGACGTTCCCGAGGAAGCGGAAGCGCGGGTGGACAGCGATCTTCTCGAAGGCCCGCGAGACGGCCTTGATATTGGGGTGGTCCGGCGCGACGCCGAGCCGGACGAGCCCCCATGGCGTCGGCAGCCGGTCGAAGAGGTCGACCTCGACCGCGGGATCGTCGCTCGCAAGCAGCGCGCCTGCGGCGTAGAAACCGGCCGGGCCCGACCCGATGACAGCGACGCGGAGAGGGGCCTCGCTCACGAGATCGTCGCCCACGCGACGATCCTAGGCTCTGTCCCGGAGGAGACGCGCGTCAGTGCGAGCAGCCGGAGCCGCAGCCGCCGACCTGCGTTCCCTCGGGGAGCTCTTCGCCCTCCTCGACCTGGAACGAGTGGCCGCAGCCGCACGAGGAGACCGCGTTCGGGTTGTCGATCTTGAACCCGGACTCCTGGAGGCCGGTCAGGTAGTCGATCGTCGCGCCCTGGAGGTACGGGGCGCTGAACGGGTCGACGACGATGTGCACGCCTTCGAGCAGCAGCTCATGGTCTCCCTCGGCGGCACCGGAGTCGAACCCGAGCCCGTACTGGAAGCCCGAGCAGCCGCCGCCCTGGATCGCGACGCGCAGCACGAGCGAGTCGGCGTCCGGCTCCTCGGCCATCAGCTCCTTGACCTTCACCGCCGCGAGCGGCGTGAGGTCGAGCAGCGTCTCGGTGGGGCGCTCTGCGATCTCCATGCCCAGATGGTACCCAAGCGGTCAGCCGCCGCGAGCCTCCCGACTTTGTGACACCGAATTCGACGGCTCCGAGCGGGTTCTCCTTCGATCTCGTGAGTCGAGACCAGAGTGGTAGGTTTCGCGGACGACCCCGGACGGGATCGAGGAAAGCGTGCTCTCCGACTGGCTCCCGTTTGTCATCTACGCCGTCTTCGCCGCTCTGATCCCGGCGACGATGATCCTCTTCTCGTTCGTCTTCTCGACCCGCCCGACGTCACGGACGAAGCAGCGGATGCTCCCGTTCGAGTCAGGTGTCGCGCGGGAGGCGCCGGGGCAGCAGCGCCGCTTCACCGTGAGCTTCTACCTCACCGCGATGCTGTTCATCCTGTTCGACATCGAGATCGTCTTCCTCTACCCACTCGCAGTGCAGCTCGACCTGCTCGGCTGGTTCGGCTTCGCGGAGTTCGCCGCGTTCGTCGCGATCCTGGCGGTCGCGTACGTCTACATCTGGCGGAAGGGAGCGCTCGAGTGGCACTGAGCCGTCGGCTGCCGATGGTCTCCGACCGGCCGGCCGCGAAGGCCGGGCTCCGCAGCGAGCGGATGCTCTGGCCCGACCGCGGCCCCGGTGTCTTCGAGCAGGAGCTCGAGTCGATCGAGGACGCGCTGATGACGACGACCATCGACAAGGCCGTCGCGTGGGCGCAGTCGGGCTCGATGTGGCCGGATACCTTCGGCCTCGCCTGCTGCGCGATCGAGATGATGTCGATCGTCTCCTCGCGCTACGACATCGCCCGGTTCGGCATGGAGCGGTTCAGCTCGTCGCCCCGGCAGGCCGACCTCCTGATCATCTCCGGCCGGATGACGCACAAGATGGCCGCCCCGGCACGCCAGGTCTACGACCAGATGCTGGAGCCGAAATGGGTGATCGCGATGGGCGCATGCGCATCGTCGGGAGGGATGTTCAACAACTACACGGTGCTCCAGGGCGTCGACAAGATCTTCCCGGTGGACATCCACGTGCCCGGCTGTCCGCCGCGGCCCGAGGCGCTGATCGAGGGCATCGTCCGCCTCCACGAGAAGATCCGCGCCGGCGTCCCGCCCGCGTACCAGATCCGCGGGGTCGCCGAGTGACGCCCCCCACGGGCGTGCCCGGCGTCGCCGAGACGCTCGAGGCCCACGGAGAGACCACGCTCGCCGTCGATCCCGCCCGGATCGTCGAAGCGTGTTCGTACCTGCGCGACGCCGAGGGGTTCAACGTGCTCGTCGACGTCTCCGGCGTCGACTACCTGGGCTGGGGCGGGGCCGGAGTGGCGGGCTACATCGGCACGGAGGCGGGACGCGACCTGCACGCCCCTGGCTCCCAGGGCTTCCAGCGCGTCCCGGACGGGAAGCCGAAGCGCTTCGCCGTCGTGTACCACCTCCTCCGCGTCGCCGACACCCCGGAGCGAGTGCGCGTGACCGCGTGGCTCGACGACGGCGAGGAGATCGACTCCGTCGTCGGCCTCTGGCCGGCCGCCGACTGGTTCGAGCGCGAGGTGTTCGACATGTTCGGGATCGCGTTCCGCGGCCATCCCAACCTCGTGCGCATCCTCATGCCCGAGGACTGGGAGGGCCACCCGCTGCGCAAGGACTACCCGGTCGGCGGCGAGCCCGTCCGCTTCTCGGGGGAGGAGTGACGAGGCCGTGGCGGTGATGCCGGCGCAGCGGATCTACGAGGGCACGCGCATCCCGTCGCCGTGCCCGACGATCCTCCGGATCGACCCGGCCGAGCACAACCTCGACGACATCCTCACCGTCAACTTCGGGCCGAACCACCCGTCGACGCACGGCGTGCTCCGGCTGATCGTCGACCTCGACGGCGAGCACGTGGCCGGCATCGAGGCCGTGATCGGCTACCTCCACACCGGCTTCGAGAAGACGATGGAGTCGAAGACGTACTGGAAGGGGATCACGTATCCCGAGCGGATCGACTACCTCTCCTTCCAGGCGAACGAGCTCGTCTTCGTGCTGGCGATCGAGAAGCTGCTCGGCCTCGAGACGCCCGAGAAGGCGACCTGGATGCGGATGTGCCTCACCGAGCTGAACCGGATCCACTCGCATCTCGTCTGGCTCGGGACGTCGGCCCTCGAGATCGGCGCGATCTCGATGTTCTGGTACGCGTTCCGCGAGCGGGACATGGTGCTCGACCTCTTCGAGATGGTCACCGGCGTCCGGATGCACACCCGCTACTTCCAGGTCGGCGGGCTCGCGGAGGACATCCCGGAGGGGTTCTACGCCGAGGCTCGCTCGCTCGCGCGCCACATGCCGCGGGCCGTCGACGACTACGAGGCGATCCTCGACAAGAACAAGATCTGGCTCGAGCGGACGAAGGGGATTGGCCTGTTGTCAGCGGAGGACGCCCTTGCGCTCGGCCAGTCGGGGCCGATGCTGCGCGCCTCAGGCGTCGACTGGGACCTGCGCAAGAACATGCCGTATCTCGCGTACGACGAGGTCGACTTCGACGTCCCCGTCTATCCGAGCGGCGACGTCTACGACCGTTACAAGGTGCACATGGACGAGATGCGCACGTCCGCGCGCATCGTCGCCCAGTGCGTGGCGCGGCTCGAGGAGATGCGCGGCGAGCCCTGGATCGCCGACGACCGCAAGGTGGTGCTGCCGCCGCGGGAGGAGCTCCACACCTCGATGGAGTCCTTGATCCACCACTTCAAGATCGTCACCGAGGGGTACCGCGTGCCGGAGGGCGAGGTCTACGTCGCGATCGAGTCCGCCCGCGGCGAGTGCGGCTGCTACCTCGTCTCCGACGGCGGTCCGAAGCCCTGGCGCGTCAAGTTCCGCGCGCCGAGCTTCGCGGCGCTCCAGGCAACGGCCACCTGCGTGCGCGGCGCCGCCGTCGCCGACCTGATCGCCGTCGCGGCCTCGCTCGACCCCGTGATGGGGGACGTCGACCGGTGAGCACGTTCTACGACGAGGTGCAGGAGCTTCGCTCGCGCTACCCCGACGAGCGCTCGGCCGTGATGCCCGCCCTCCAGCTCGCGCAGGAGCGCCACGGCGGCTGGCTACCCGAGGCCGCGCTGCGCGAGGTCGCGGACGCGCTCGACCTGACGCCCGCGTACTGCGTCTCGATCGCATCGTTCTACGACATGCTCCACGTCGAGCCGATCGGGCGCCACGTGGTCGAGGTCTGCACCAACGTGTCGTGCGCCGTCTCCGGCGCGCAGGGCGTCGTCGAGGCGTTCGAGCGCCAGCTCGGGATCCACGTCGGCGAGACGACCGAGGACGGCGGCGTCACGCTGCGCACCGTCGAGTGCCTCGGCGGGTGCGGCTGGGCCACGGTTGTCGCGGTCGACAACCGCCACCGTCTCCATGTCCGGCCGGGCGACGTCGGCGCGATCGTGAAGGAGCTTTCCGCGTGAGCACGGCCGCGCCGGAGATCGTCTTCGCCGGCACGGACGGCGGCGCGCTCACCGAGCTCGCCGACTACGAGAAGGTCGGCGGCCTCGAGGCGCTCCGGCGCGCGAGAGAGATGACGCCCGACGAGATCGTCGCCGAGCTCAACGCGTCGAACCTGCGCGGCCGTGGCGGTGCGTTCTTCCCGACGGGGCGCAAGTGGAGCTTCGTCCCCAAGCCCGATCAGAATCCGCGCCCGCACTACCTCGTGGTCAACGCCGACGAGTCGGAACCGGGGACGTTCAAGGACCGCGAGATCATGCTCCGCGTGCCGTTGCGCTTTCTCGAGGGCTGCCTGATCGCGGCCCGCGCGATCGAGTCGACGCACGTCTTCGTCTACATCCGCGGCGAGTACGAGCGGGAGTGGGAGATCCTCGTGTCGGCGCTGCAGCAGCTGCGGAAGGGCAAGCACCTCGGCGGCGTGACGGTCGTGATCCACCGCGGCGCCGGTGCGTACATCTGCGGCGAGGAGACGGCGCTGCTCGAGTCGCTCGAGGGCTACCGCGGCCAGCCGCGCACGAAGCCGCCCTTCCCGGCGATCGCCGGCCTGTACGCATCGCCGACCGCAGTGAACAACGTCGAGTCGATCACGACCGTGCCCCCGATCATCGAGATGGGCGGCGCCGAGTATGCGAAGCTCGGGCTCGAGAGCTCGACCGGCACGCGGGTCTTCTCGCTCTCCGGCAACGTCCAGCGGCCCGGGAACTACGAGCTTCCGCACGGCTTCCCCCTCAGTGACCTGATCTACGACGTCGGGGGCGGGATCGCGGACGGGAGGACGCTCAAGGCGGTGATCCCCGGCGGGTCGTCCACCCCGATTCTCACGGCAGCCGAGGCCGAGAGGGTGACGCTCGACTTCGACTCGCTCTCCCAGGCGGGAACGGCGATCGGCTCCGCCGCGGTGATCGTCCTGGACGACCGCTGCTGCATGGTGCAGCTCGGCGTACGCGTCTCGCAGTTCTACGAGCACGAGTCGTGCGGCAAGTGCACGCCGTGCCGGGTCGGGACACGCTGGCTGACGCAGATACTGAAGAAGATCGAGGCGGGGCACGGTACGCACGCCGACCTCGACCTCCTGCTCGACGTCGGTGAGCGGATCAACGGGACGTGCCTGTGCCCGCTCGGCGACTCCGACGCCATCGCCGTCGCGAGCTACGTCGCGAAGTTCCGCGAGGAGTTCCTCCAGCACGTCGAGGAGGCGGGCTGCCCGTTCCACGGCGCATCGTCGCTCGACGGGATCGTGGCGCCGACGGACGTCCACGAGGCGCACGCCGGGCCGGCGGAGATCACGCGCCCGCTCGAGGTGGTGGCGTGAGCGAGCTGATCACGGTCACGATCGACGACCGCGAGGTCGAGGTCGCGAAGGGCACGGGGCTCGTGGAGACGGCCGCGGCGGCAGGCATCGAGATCCCGGTCTTCTGCTACGAGCCGCGGCTCGGGCCGCCCGTCGGCGCCTGCCGCATGTGCCTCGTCGAGGTGGAGGGGCTGCCGAAGCTCCAGGCGGGCTGCACGCTCTCGGCGCAGGAAGGCATGGTCGTGCGCACGTCGTCCACCTCGGAGCGCGCGGCCGCGGGACAGAAGGGCACGCTCGAGTTCATCCTCGTCAACCACCCGCTCGATTGCCCGGTCTGCGACAAGGGCGGCGAGTGCCCGCTGCAGGACCTCACCTTCCGCTACGGGCCGGGGTCGACCCGGATGACGTTCCCGAAGATGACCTTCGACAAGCCGATCCCGGTCTCGCCGCTGATCGCCCTCGACCGCGAGCGCTGCATCCTCTGCTACCGCTGCACCCGCTTCTCGGGCGACGTGGCGGAGGACAACCAGTTGATCGCGCGGAACCGCGGTGCGTACACCGAGATCGCGACCTTCGAGGAGGATCCGTACCGCGCGCCCTTCTCCGGCAACGTGATCGAGCTCTGCCCCGTCGGGGCGCTGACGTCCACGCAGTACCGCTTCGAGGCCCGACCGTGGGAGATCCAGGAGGTGCCGACGACCTGCGGGCTCTGCCCTGTCGGCTGCAGCACCCGTGTGACGACGCGCGAGGGAGCCGTGAGGCGCGTCCAGTCGCGCAATCACCCCGAGGTCGACGGCGGCTGGCTCTGCGACAAGGGCCGGTTCAGCTTTCCATATCTCCGCGCGCAGGACCGCGTGCGCGAGCCGCTCGTCCGCGGCGAGCTCGGCCTCGAGCCGGTCTCGTGGGACGCGGCCCTCGACCGGGCCGAGTCGCTGCTCCGTGGCGCGGGCCGGAACATCGTGACCGCGCTCTCCGGCTCGGAGACGACGGAGATCGCGTACGGCCTCGCCGTGCTCATGCGCCGCGGGCTCGGCTCGCACTCGGCCGTGCTCGACGAGTCGACCTCGGCCGCACTCGACGCCTTCCGGGCCCCGCTCTCGACGATCGGGAACGCGGAGCTCGTCGTGGTCGTCGGGGACGACGAGGTCGTCGACCGCGCGCCGGGCATCGACCTCTGGATCCGGCATGCGCGCCGGCAGGGGGCGGAGATCGTCACGATCGGCGCGCGGGGAACCGTGCCGGCGGGGCCTGGCGGCGCCGCCGAGGCGCTGCAGGAGCTCGTCGCCGCCGGGAGCGCGCTCGGGAAGCGGCTGCGAGCCTCCGACCGGGCCGTACTGGTCTGGTCGGGCGGCGGCGGAGGCGGCGGCGCGCGGCTCGCTGAAGCCGCGCACGCGCTCGGTTTCGAGGGCAAGCCCGGCTGCGCGGCGTTCCACCTTCCCGCCCGCCCCAACGCGCGCGGCGTCGCCGAGGCATGGGCAGCGGCCGCCGACGAGGACGAGGCCGGGCGCGAGGGGATCGGCCTGCTGGTCGTCTCCGGCGACGAGGCGGCGTCGGACCCCGGCGTGCGTGCGCTCGCCGAGAAGGCCGACACGGTGATCGCGATCACGATGTTCCACTCCCTCGCCGTCGGCTGGGCCGATCTCGTACTGCCGGGCACGGCTGCGCTCGAACGAGAGGGCACCGCGATGAACGTCGAGGGACGCGTCCAACGGCTGCGGCGAACCGTCACACCGCCCGGTCCCGGACGAGCTCGATGTGGCTCTCGAAGCTCGCCGAGCGCTTCGGCGTCGAGCTGTCCCCGCACCCGGCAGTCGTGTTCGAAGAGCTCTCGGGACGGATCTACGGCGGCCTCGAGCTCCAACAGCTCGGCGAGCATGCCGCGCTCCCCGTGCGGTCTGAATACGTCGCTCCGGAGCCCGCCAGGGGCGAGAGCCTCGCCGGGGACAGTCCCCTGCGGGGACAGTCCCCTACGGGCGAGCATTTCGTCGGGACGCTGCGCCTCCTCCGCTACACGCCGCTCTTCTCCGGCCACCAGGTCGACCGCGTGCCCGAGCTCCAGTTCCAGCGGCCCGAGCGCGAGGTCGCTCTGTCCGCGCCGGACGCCGACCGCCGCGGGATCGCCACGGGCGACGCCGTGACCGTGCGCTCGAACGGCACGTCGGTCGAGCTCCGCGCGCGCGTCGACCGCAAGCTCGTCGAGGGCGTCGCCCGCGTCGCCGACGAGCACGCCGCCGACCTCCACCTCGACGTCGAGGTCGTCCGGGCGTGAGCGGAGCGCTGTCCGTCGTGGCCGCGAGCGGCGCGAACGGCGAGCCGTGGTGGATCGCGCTGATCAAGGCTGCGATCGTCATCAACCTCGTCCTCTTCGGCTTCGCGTACCTCACGCTCATCGAGCGGAAGGTGATGGGCCGCATGCAGCTCCGCTACGGCCCGAACCGGGTCGGCCCGTTCGGCCTCCTCCAGCCGATCGCCGACCTCGTCAAGCTGATCCGCAAGGAGAGCTTCTTCCCGGCGGCCGCGATCGACGTGCTCTACATCATGGGGCCGTTCCTCGCCGCGTTCACCGCGCTGACGACCTTCTCGGTGATCCCGTGGGGGCCGGGCTGGGAGATCGGCGGCTACCAGGTGAACGGCTACGTCGCCGACCTGCCGATCGCGCTGCTCCTGATCTTCGCCGTGGGCTCGCTCGGGATCTACGGCTTCATCATCGGCGGCTGGGCCTCCGACTCGAAGTTCGCGCTGCTCGGCTCGATGCGCACCTGCGCCCAGCTCGTGTCCTACGAGGTGTCGCTCGCGCTCTCGGTGCTGGGCGTCGTGATCATGGCGAAGTCGCTCTCCCTGGTCGACATCGTCGCCGCCCAGGGCGCGGATGTCTGGTACGTGATCCCGCAGATCGTCGGGTTCGTGATCTTCATCCTCGCGGGCACCGCGGAGACGGCGCGAGCGCCGTTCGACCTTCCCGAGGCCGAGCAGGAGCTCGTCGCCGGGTACCACACGGAGTACGGCGGGATGCGCTTCGGCCTCTACTCGATGTCCGAGTACATCAACCTGATCACGCTCTCGGCCCTGGCCGTGACGCTCTTCCTCGGCGGCTGGCACGGCCCGTGGCTGCCGGGGCCGGTCTGGTTCCTGCTCAAGCTGTTCGTGCTCCTGTTTCTGTTCATCTGGATGCGGACGACGCTCCCGCGGCTCCGCTACGACCAGCTGATGCGCTTCGGCTGGAAGGTCCTGCTCCCCGTCGCCACGGTCAACGCGGTGGTCACCGCGCTCCTGGTGGTCTGGATCTAGGGTTTCGCGCCGATGCAGCCGTTCGGGACACTCAAGGGCTTCGGGGTCACCTTCAAGCAGATCTTCCGCAAGCCGATCACGCAGCAGTACCCCGAGTACAAGCGACCGGTCTATCCGCGGTTCCGGGGCCGGCATCGGCTCAACCTCCACGCCAACGGGCTCGAGAAGTGCGTCGGCTGCTCGCTCTGCGCGGCGGCGTGCCCGTCGGACTGCATCCGCGTCGTCGCCGCCGAGAACACGGCCGAGCACCGCGTCTCCGCCGGTGAGCGGTACGCGCGGATCTACGAGATCAACCTCTCGCGCTGCATCTTCTGCGGCTACTGCGAGCTCGCGTGCCCGTTCGACGCGATCACGCTCGGCAACGAGTTCGAGCTCTCGGAGTACTCGCGCGACGACCTGATCTACACGAAGGACATGCTCCTCGCGGAGCCGATCAAGCGGATCCCGGTCCAGGACGCCGACCTGTACGACACCCCGATTCCTGCCTACAAGCGCGAGTCCTAGGCCGTGGCGAACCTCCTCGTGTGGGTGATCTGGCTCCTCGCCGCAGTGGCCTGCGTGGGCACGGGCCTGCGCGTCGTGACGGCGTCGAACCCGTTCTCGTCCGCGCTCTCTCTGATCGGGAACCTCGCCTCGCTCGCCGTGCTCTACCTGCTCGCCTCCGGGGAGTTCGTCGCGGCGGCGCAGATCCTCGTGTACGCCGGCGCGGTGATGGTGATGTTCCTGTTCGTGATCGCCTACCTCGGAGGCCGCGCCGACGCGCCGTGGGCGGGCGGGACGCGCCTGATCCAGACGGCATCGGTGATCGCGGCCGCTGCGCTGCTCTCGGTCGTGTTCGTCGCGCTGATGCTGAACGCCGGCGGCCGGCTCTCCGACGAGGCGTCCGTGACGCGGGCGTTCGGCTCGCCCGCGGAGATGGGGCGACTGTTCCTCACCGACCATCTCCTCGCGTTCGAGATCACGTCGATCGTGCTGCTCGTCGCCGCGGTGGGAGGCGTCGTGCTCGGGATGCGCTCCGAGGACGAGGCGCTCGTCGACGCCGGCGAGGAGAGCCGGGCGTGAACGGCCCGGGGATCCCCTGGTACCTCGCGATCTCGGCGATCCTGTTCTCGACCGGGATCGCGGGCGTCCTCCTGCGGCGCAGCCCGCTGATCGTGCTGCTGTCGCTCGAGATCATGCTGAACGCGTCGAACCTCGCGTTCGTCGGCTTCTCCCGGCTGTTCGGCCAGATGGACGGGCAGGTGTTCGCGCTCGCCGTGATGGCAGTCGCCGCTGCGGAGGTCTGCGTCGGCCTCGGGCTGATCGTCGCGATGGCCCGCCGGAACCTCGACCTCGACGTCGACCAGATGACCGAGCTCCGGGGCTAGGCGATGGTCAACGGCGGCTGGGTCTGTCTCCTCGCGCCGCTCGCCGGCTTCCTGGCGATCATGCTCGCGGGCACGAGGATCACGCGCCGCCGGGCGGGGATCATCTCGACCGCCTCCGTGTTCGTCGGGTTCGCAGGCGCAGTCGTCGCGTTCATCGACGCATGGGCGCGCCACAGCCCCGACGACCGCACCGAGCTGACGACCGCGTGGACGTGGCTCCAGGCCGGCCAGTTCAAGGTCGGGCTCGAGCTCCTGATCGACCCCCTGTCGATCGTGATGATGCTCGTGGTCACCGGTATCGGCGGCCTGATCGTCCTCTACTCGAACGGCTACATGGCGGGAGAGGACGAGGAGCGGCGGTACTTCGCCTACATGGCGTTCTTCGTGTTCTCGATGCTCCTGCTGGTCGAGAGCGGCAACCTGCTCCTGCTGCTCGTCGGCTGGGGCCTCGTCGGCCTCGCGTCGTACCTCCTGATCGGGTTCCACCACGAGCGCGCCTCCGCCGTCGCCGCCGCGAAGAAGGCGTTCGTGATGAACGCGATCGGCGACGCGGTGATGGCGCTCGCCTTCTTCCTCACGATCTCGCAGATCGGCAGCCTCGACTACGCCACGGTCTTTGCCGCCGTCGACAACGGGGGCCTCTCCGACACCGCCGTGACGCTCCTCGCGCTCGGCCTGCTCGGGGGCGCAGTCGCGAAGTCCGCGCAGATCCCGCTCCACACCTGGCTTCCCGACGCGATGGAGGGCCCGACCCCGGTCTCGGCGCTGATCCACGCCGCGACCATGGTCACCGCGGGCGTCTACCTCATCTGCCGCACGCATCCCGTCTTCGAGGGCGCGCCCGACGTCCAGCACCTCGCCGCGCTGCTGGGGCTCGCGACGCTCCTCGTCGCGGGCGTGGTCGCGCTCGTCCAGTGGGACATCAAGCGCGTGATCGCGTACTCGACGATGAGCCAGATCGGGTACATGTTCCTCGGCGCGGGGATCGGGGCCTACGGGTTCGCGATGTTCCACCTCGTCACGCACGCGTTCTTCAAGGCGCTCCTCTTCCTCGCGGCCGGGCTCGTCATCCACCGCCTGGACGGTGAGCAGGACATCCGGAGGATGGGCGGGCTCCGCCGCTCGATGCCCTACACGCATGCGACGTTCCTGATCGGCTCGCTCGCGCTCGTCGGGATCCCGATCTTCGCCGGGTTCTGGTCGAAGGACGCGATCCTCGCCTCGGCGCTCGCATACGGCGGCGGCCTGGGGTGGGTGCTCTACGTCGGCGGGCTCCTCGGCGCGCTGCTCACCGGGCTCTACACGTTCCGCCTCTACTACCGCGTCTTCCACGGCGAGCCCGCCGCGGAGCCGCACGAGGCGGAGCACCACGCCGAGGGCGACCGGTCGATGCTCGTTCCCGTCGGGGTGCTCGCGTTGGGGTCGACGGTCGTCGGCTTCCTCGCGATCCCGGGAGTCTGGGAGCCCTTCGAGACGTGGCTCGAGCCGGTCGTCGAGCCGCTCGTGACCCCGTCCACGACGCAGGAGTGGGTGACGAGCGCCGTCGCAGTGACGCTCGGCGTGCTCGGCATCCTCCTCGCGCGGCGCGCGTTCCGCGCCGGGCGGGAGCTCGTCCCCGACGGCGCCGTGCGGACGACGCTCGAGCACAAGCTCTGGTTCGACGAGCTCTACGACACCCTCTTCTCGCGCCCCGGGCAGGCGATCGCCACGCTGCTGCGCGACCGCGTCGAGACGCCGGTCGTCCAGGGCGGCCTCGACGAGGTCGCCGAGGAGACGCTCCGCGGCGCGACGCTCACGTCGAGCGTCCAGAGCGGCCTGCTCCGCACCTACGCGCTCGCGTTCACCGTCGCGGTCGGCGTCCTGGCCCTCGTCTTCCTGGTGGTGCGGTAGTCGTGCTGACCACCCTCCTCATCGTCGTCCCGCTCGCAGGCGCGATCCTGACCTGGGTCCTCCCGCTGTCGCGCGAGTCCACGGCCGGCTTCGCGCTCCTCGTCGCGCTCGCGGAGGTCGGGCTCTGGCTCGGCAGCGCGCGCAACTTCGACTTCGGCAGCGACGCGCAGCAGTACTCCGCGAGCAGGGAGTGGTTCGACGAGCTCGGCATTTCCTACGCCGTCGGCCTCTACGGCTTCCAGTACTGGCTCGTCGGCCTCGCGATCGTCGTCGGCGCGTGCGCCGTCGGCTACGGCGCCTGGGTCGGCCGCGAGAACGCGCGGGCCTACTTCGGGCTCCTGCTCTTCCTGGTGGGGGCGCTCGTCGGCGTCTTCGCCGCGCAGGACCTGATCGTCTTCTACGTCTTCTTCGAGGCGATGCTGATCCCGATCTACGTGCTCGTCGGCGTCTGGGGCGGCCCGCAGCGCCTGAAGGCGACGATCACGTTCGTCATCTACACGATGGTGGGCTCGCTGCTGATGCTCGCGTCGATCATCGCGTTCGGCATCTCGCAGGGCACCTTCCTGCTCGCCGACATCGGGACGAGCTCCAACGACTGGATCTTCCTCGGGTTCCTCGCGGCCTTCGCGGTGAAGGCCCCGCTGTTCCCGTTCCACGGCTGGCTCCGCCTCGCATACACCGAGGCGCCGCCGGAGGTGGGTGCGATCCTCTCCGGCGTCGTTTCCAAGGCGGCGGTCTTCGGCCTCGTCTGGATCGTACTGCCGCACTTCCCGCAGCCCGTGGACGACTTCCGCACCCTCGTGCTCGTCCTCGCCGCCGGGACGCTCGTCTACGGATCGGTGCTCGCCTTTCGCCAGCCGGACGTCCGGGGAGTGGTCGCCTACTCGTCGATGGGCCAGATGGGCCTGATCGTGCTCGGGATCTTCGCCGTGAACGACCTCGGCCTCGACGGCTCGGTGCTCCACTCCGTGAACCACGGCCTCGTCTCGGCTGGCTTCTTCCTGCTCGCGGGGATGATCGAGACGCGGGCCGGCACCGGGAGGTTCTCCGAGCTCGGCGGGATGGCGAAGGGCCGCCCGATCCTCGCGACCCTGGTGTTGACGCTCGGCATGTTCACCCTCGCCGTGCCCGGCTCGACGAACTTCGCGGGCGAGTTCGCGATCCTCTCCGGCGTGTTCGACCGCGGCTGGGGCTACGCGGCGGTCGGCGCGGCGGCGATGGTGCTGGCCGCCCTCTACGCGCTGCGGATGATCTCCGCGCTCCTGCACGAGCGCCGCGGAACCGCCGTGCGCGACGACACGGGCGACCTCGTCGGCGGCGAGCTGATGCTCCTCGTCCCGCTCGTCGCGATCCTCGCCGTGCTGACCGCGTGGCCGGCGGGGATCACCGAGCGGTCGTTCCCGGCCGACCGGCCGGCCGCGTTCATCGCGTCGCAGGAGGGGGTGAGCGCACCGTGATCGACACGCCGGCCGTCGACTGGCTCGCGCTCTCACCCACGCCTCGCGCTGCTCGCCGCCTCGGGTCTCACGCTGCTCGGCGCGGTGATCGTGCCGCGCGCGTCCGAGCGTGCGTTCTCCGTGGTCGTGTCGCTCGCGGGATTCGGCGCCTCCGCGGCCCTGTCGGGCGTCGTCTTCGACCGCTCGGCGGACCCGACTGCCGTCGTCGTCCAGTCGATGACCCGCGACCGGCTCGGCGCGCTGGCCGCGATCATCATCGCGCTCGTCGGCGTCGCCGTCGTCCTCGTCTCGGCCGGCGACGGCCGGCGCTCGCACGTCGGCGAGTTCTACGCGCTGCTCGCGGCCGCGACGGCCGGGATGGTCTTCTTCGTCTCCTCCGGGAACCTGATGACGATGTTCCTGGCGCTCGAGTGGTTCTCGATCTCGCTCTACGTGCTGTGCGCGCTCGACACGCACCGCCGCCAGTCGCTCGAGGCGGGCCTCAAGTACCTGATCGTCGGGAGCTTCGGCTCGGGAGTCCTCCTCTTCGGCTGCGCACTCGTCTACGGGGCGACCGGCGAGCTCGGCTTCAAGGCGATCCAGGAGGCAACCGGCGCTGACGACCCGCTCTTCGTCACCGGCATGGCGATGATCCTCGCCGGGCTCGCGTTCAAGGTCTCGGCGGCGCCGTTCCACATGTGGACGCCGGACGTCTACCAGGGCGCCCCGACCAACGTGACGGCGTTCATGGCGGCCGCGACCAAGGTCGCCGGGCTCGTCCTGATGCTCCGGATCCTCGTGACGGCCTTCCCCGAGCAGGCGGAGATCTGGTCGGTCGCCGTCGCGGTGCTCGCGGTGTGCTCGCTCGCGATCGGGAACCTCGCCGCGATCGCGCAGAGCGACCTGAAACGGCTGCTCGCGTACTCGTCGGTGTCGCACGCCGGCTTCCTGCTGATCGCGATCGCCGCCGACTCGACGGCGGGGACCGAGGCGCTCCTCTACTACCTGATCCCGTACTGCGCGGCGACCGTGGGCGCCTTCGCGGTCGTCGCGGCCCGAGAGCGCGAGCAGGGTCGCGCGGTGACGCTCTCTTCGCTCGAAGGTCTCGGCTGGGAGCGGCCCTTCCTTGGCGTCGCGATGTGGTGGTTCATGCTCTCGATGGCCGGCTTTCCGCTGACCGGAGGGTTCCTCGGGAAGCTGTTCGTCTTCTCGGCGATCTACGAGGCGGGCTGGTGGTGGCTCGTCGTGATCGGCGTGCTCGCGACGGCGCTGTCGCTCGCGTACTACCTGAACGTCGTGAAGGCCCTCTACATGCGCTCCGGCGAGGTGCGGGGCGACGTGGTCGCAGCCGGCGGCTCGCCGCCGCGGGACTTGCTGCTCGATGCAGCCGTCGCGGCCGGCCTCGTCGTCACGATCGGCTCGTTCTTCGTCGTGCAGCCGCTCGTCGACCTCGCGAGCGACGCGGCCGCCTCCCTGCCCTTCTAGGCAGAGGGCCGCTCAGCGCGTGCTCGGGGAGCCCGGGGCGCTGAGCGCTCCGGGCTCCCCGCTGTCGTCGGGCGCGGCGGCTGCGCCTCGGCCGACCCTTGGGAGCTAGTGCTTCGCCAGTCCGTTGCCCTTGCCGTTGCCGTTCGGGGCGTCGGCGGTGCGGCCGTTGGCGTTGCCGTTGCCGTTCGGCGCGTCGGCGGAGGAACCGTTGCCCCCCGTTCCCGTTGCCGGCCCGTTCGCGTTCGGCGCGTTCGCCGACGACGGGACGTCCTTGCCGGCGAGGCCCGGAGGCCCGCAGTGAGTGTGATTCTCGTCGCCGTAGCCCCATCCGGGCCAGCACGAGTACGACACCGTGACCGTGAAGCTGCCGGAGTTGTCGACCAGGAGGTCGTCGTTCACCGCGAAGACCAGCTCGCCCGTCCCGAAAGAGGCGGCCGTCCAGCTTCTCAGCGACTTCATCGATCTCCCCCTCTGTGATCTGCGCCGCGCCCGGTGGCGCGACGTCCGCAGGGCGAGCATCGGCAGCCGATCGTCTGGCGGCGATCCCTCGTGCGGGGAACGCCGGTTTCGGCCCGCGCGCCCTATGCCGCGTCGGCCACCCAGCGCATCGGGTCGCCGGCGCCGAGGTCGGTGATCCCGGCCGAGTGGAGCGCGCCGATCGCGAGCGTGCGGCGGTGCGCGGCGAAGGTGAGGACGTGCGCGATCATCCCACCGTAGGTGAACACCTGGGGCGGGTCGCAGATCGCGTCGACGAAGGTCTCGTCGAGCCTGTTCCCGTCGATCACGTCGCGTGCCCGGTCGAGGAACAGAGGCCCTCCGTCGCGAAGCCGCGCCCGGATCGACCCGATGCTCTCCCTGCGCTCGATGCCGAAGTCGTAGGCGCGGCTGTCCATTGCGGCGTTCCACATGTCCATCTGGCCGACGAGCCGCGAGAGAAGCGACCGCAGCGTCGGTTCGTCGTCGACGCCCTCGACGGAGAGCTCGATCGGCGAGTCGAGCTGCTCGTCGGTCAGGGATGCGGCGCGGTCGACGATCTCGCCGACCAGCCACACGTGGTGCTCCACCATCTTCCTCATCAGGTCCATCGAGCTCACCTCGTCTCTCGCAGGCAGCCGGAGGCCGCCGGGTGGATGGAAGTGCACGCCGTTCGGCGCGTCGAGCTGGATCCGAGCGGGGGCGGCGCGCCATGACGCCGGGGCGGCGCCGTAGGCGCGGCGGAATGCCCGTGTGAACGCCTCGTTCGACGAGTAACCCGCCTCTAGTGCTACCTCGAGCACGGTCGCTCGGGTCGTGACGAGCCGGAACGCGGCTCGCTCGAGCAGGATCCGTCGCCGCAGGCGCGACGGCGTCTCGCCGGAGACGGCGCTCACGACCCGGTCGAAGTGGAACCGGGAGAGGTGCGCCCGGGCGGCGATGTCCTCTCCGCTCACATCGTGGTCGTCGAGGCTCTCGGCCAGCGAGTCGACGAAGGTCGTGAAGGTGTCCATCAGCTGCAGGGCCATGCTCGCACCCTGCCCGAGTCGGGGCGGTGGCCGCTTGATCGTTCTTGCGGTTCGGATCGAAGCGCTACGCTCGCGCACATGGCTGCGACACTCACCTGGCTCGGGCACGCGGCCTTCCGGCTGGACACGGCGGCAGGCACCCGGCTGTACCTCGACCCGTTCCTCACCGGAAACCCCTCGTGCCCGGACACCGAGCGCGACCCGGAGCGCTGCGATCTCGTCGTCGTCACGCACGGGCACGACGACCACGTCGGCGACACCGTCGCGATCGCGCAGCGGTTCGACTGCCCGGTCGTTGCGCAGGTGGAGCTCCGTGGCTGGCTCTCGGGCAAGGGGCTGGCCCAGGACATGAAGCAGGCGCTGAACAAGGGCGGCACCGTGCGCTTCGGCGACGTTCGCATCACGCTGACCGATGCGAACCATTCGTCCAGCGCGTTCGAGAACGAGACCTTCACGTACCTCGGCGAGTCGTGCGGGGTCGTCCTGCGGCCGGACGACGGCCCGACGATCTACGTGGCCGGCGACACGAGCGTGTTCGGGGACATGGCCCTGATCCGCCGTCTCTACTCGCCGGACGTCGCGGTACTGCCGATCGGCGACCACTTCACGATGGGTCCCGACCAGGCGGCGCTCGCCGCCGAGCTCGTCGGGGCAGCGCGCGTCGTCCCGTCCCACTACGGGACCTTCCCGATTCTGACCGGGACGCCAGAGGCGCTGCGACCGCTCCTGCCGTCCGGGATCGAGCTGCTCGTCCCGTCTCCCGGCGAAGCGCTGACCATCTAGCCGGCAGGGTTCGATCAGGAGGACGAGCGGGTAGGGTCGAGGGATGAGCTCGACGCAGACATCACATCGTTCGCGATCTCTGCTCGTGACGATCGCCACCGCATTCGTCCTCGGCGCGACGGTCGTGGGTGCACTTGCGGGCCAGGGAGCCGCAGCCGGGCCGAGTGCCACGTTCTCCTGGCAGCTGCGGCCGACCGGCACCACGTCGGGCCTCCGCGGCCTCGCTGCGGTCGACGAGAGCACCGCCTGGGTGAGCGGCAGCGGCGGCACCGTGCTGCGCACGGTCGACGGCGGCGCCACCTGGCAGGACGTGGCCCCACCCGACGCCGCCGGGCAGGCGTTCCGCGACATCGAGGCCTTCACGGCCGATCACGTCGTACTGCTTGCGATCGGCCCCGGCGACGCCTCGCGCGTCTACGTCACGGAGGACGGCGGCGAGACGTGGACGAAGACCTTCCAGAACGCCGACCCGGCAGCGTTCTACGACTGTATGGCGTTCTTCGACCGTCACCGCGGCCTGATCATGGGCGACCCCGTGGGCGGCAAGTTCCAGATCCTGGCGACCGAGGACGGCGGGCGCAGCTGGGAGCTCGTCCCGTCGAGCGGGATGCCGGACGCGCTGCCGGGTGAGTTCGGCTTTGCCGCGAGCGGCACCTGCATCGAAACGGCCGGCGGTCGCGACGCGTGGTTCGGCACCGGCGGCGACATCGTCTCTCGCGTCTTCCACTCGGCGGACCGTGGCCGAACCTGGGACGTCGTCGAGACCCCGGTCGCGAGCTCGCCGGCGGGCGGCATCTTTTCGCTCGCGTTCACGGACCCGCGCCACGGGATCATCGTCGGCGGCGATTTCCTCGACCCGGCGAACGCGCCCGACGGAGCGGCGTACACCGTCGACGGCGGCGTCACGTGGGCTCCGGCGGACGGGCCGGGCGAGTATCGCTCGGGCTCCGCCTGGGTCCCGCGGCTGCCCATGACCGCCGTCGCGGTCGGGCCGACGGGGAGCGACGTCACCCGAGACGGCGGTCGCACGTGGACGCGCTTCGACACGCACAGCTTCGACTCTGTCGAGTGCGTCCAGACGGGCGCCTGCTGGGCGTCCGGGGCGCAGGGAGCCGCAGCCCGTCTCGTCGTCACCCGCTGATGCGCGAGCGCTGGTTCGGAGCGACCGGACGACGCGTCCCGGCTATCGCTCTGGAGGGCACCCTCGATGTCCAGGGTGCCCTCGTCGTCGACTCGATCGAGGACGTCGAGGCGCTTCGAGCGGCGCATGCGGCCGGAACCCCGGTCGTCGTGCGTGCGGCCAGTGCCGACGCCGTCGCGCGCGCGCTGGCCCGGCCCGAGGTGTCCTCCGTGCTCGTCACCGACCCGGAGCTGATCGAGCTGGATCTTCCCGACCTCACGTATGGCTGACGCGGTCGCCACGTACTCCATCTGCGCGTGCGACCTCGAGGCCGGTCAGTGGGGCGTCGCGACACAGTCGAAGTTCCTCGCCGTCGGCTCCGTCGTGCCGTGGGCCGCGCCGCATGTCGGGGCCATCGCCACCCAGTCCTACGCGAACCCGCGCTACGGGCCCGATGGGCTCGCGCTGCTCCGCGAGGGGCTCTCCGCCGAGGAGGTCATGGAGCAGCTGACCGGGGCCGACGAGGACCGCGAGCTGCGCCAGCTCGGCGTCGTCGACCGCGAGGGTCGTGCGGCGACCTTCACCGGGTCGGGCTGCCATGCCTGGGCCGGCGGCCGGACAGGCGAGCACTACGCAGCCCAGGGGAACATCCTCGTCTCCGGCGCGACGGTCGACGCGCTGGCCACGACGTTCGAGGCGACTGCGGGCCGGCCGCTCGCCGAACGGCTCCTGGACTGCCTCGATGCCGCCGAGGCGGCGGGCGGAGACCGCCGTGGCCGCCAGTCGGCCGCGATCCTCGTCGTCGAGCGGGACGGCGGCTACGCCGGACTCTCCGACTTACTCGTGGACCTCCGCGTCGACGACCACGAGGATCCGCTCGGCGAGCTCCGTCGCCTGTACCGGCTGCACGACGAGCTGTTCGGCAAGACGCCGCGCGATGAGTGGATCACGGTGGACGAAGTTCTCCGTGCAGAGCTCGACGAGCTCCTCGCCCGCGTCGGCCACGGGACGCTCGCCGACTGGGCTGGCGTCGAGAACCTCGAGGAACGCGTGGACGGCGACGATGAGATCGACCCCGTCGTCCTCGCCCGACTACGGGAGTCCGCATGACCGATCGCTTCGCAGTCCTGCCGCTCGACGACCTCGTCGGCTACGAGATCCCCGGCCAGGCGCGATGGCACATGATCCGCTCGACACTCGGCGTCGAGGCTTTTGGAATCAACGCGTGGACCACGACCGAGGACGGCCAGCAGCTGATCGGCGAGCACGACGAGGCCTCGGGCGTTGCCCACGAGGAGGTCTACGTCGTCCTCACGGGGCACGCGACGTTCACGCTCGACGGCGAGGAGGTCGATGCGCCGACGGGCACCGTCGTGCACGTCTCCGACCCGGCCGTCAAGCGAGGCGCGGTCGGAGACGCAGGGACGACCGTGCTCGTCGTCGGCGCGAAGCGCGGCGAGGCCTTCACGCCGTCGGAGTGGGAGCGCTCGTCCCAGGCGCTTCGCTACTGGTCGACGGAGGAGTGGGACAAGGCGATCGAGGTGCTCGAAGGCCATCTCGAGGAGACGCCCGACAACGCCGGCGTGTACTACAACCTCGCCTGCGCGAACGCCCGCGCCGGTCGCGAGGAGGAGGCCCTCGACCACCTGACGCGCGCGGTCGAGCTTCGGCCGACCTTTGCCGAGTACGCGCAGAAGGACGACGACCTCACCTCGCTCCGCGACGACCCCCGCTTCCCGGCCGGCTGATCCGGCACGCGCGGGTCGCGCCCGTGGCAGATTTCGAGGCGAGACCCGAGCGAGAGGAGCCGTCGTGGGCGAGACCGTGAAGTACACGCTGGACGAGAGCCGCCTGCCGGAGGCCTGGTACAACGTCGCCGCCGACCTGCCGGAGCCGCCCGCGCCGGTGCTCCACCCGGGAACCGGGCAGCCCGTCGGACCCGACGACCTGGCGCCGCTCTTCCCGATGGAAGTGATCCTCCAGGAGGTCTCGACGGAGCAGCGGATCCCGATCCCGGAGGAGGTCCGCGACGTCTACCGGCAGTGGCGCCCGACTCCGCTCTACCGCGCGCACCGGCTCGAGCAGCGATCTCGAGACGCCCGCACGCATCTTCTACAAGTACGAGGGGGTTTCGCCCACGGGGAGCCACAAGCCGAACACCGCCGTGGCGCAGGCGTTCTACAACGCGCGCGAGGGCGTGAAGCGGATCGCGACGGAGACCGGCGCCGGACAATGGGGCTCGTCCCTCGCGTACGCAGGGTCGCTCTTCGGGCTCGAGATCGATGTCTACATGGTGCGTGTCTCCTACGACCAGAAGCCCTACCGCCGCGGGCTGATCGAGGCGTTCGGCGCGCGCTGCGTTCCGAGCCCGTCCGAGGAGACCGCGTCGGGCCGCGCGATCCTCGCCGAGCACCCGGACTCCACGGGGAGCCTCGGTATCGCGATCTCCGAGGCCGTCGAGCAGGCCGCCCAGCGCGAGGACACGAAGTACGCCCTCGGCTCCGTGCTGAACCACGTCCTGCTCCACCAGACCGTGATCGGCGAGGAGGCGATCGCGCAGATGGACCTCGCCGAGGCCTACCCCGACGTCCTCATCGGGTGCACGGGCGGCGGCTCGAACTTCTCGGGCCTCGTGTTCCCGTTCATGGGGCAGAAGCTGCGCGGCGGCTCCGACGTGCGCGTGATCGCGGTCGAGCCGGCCGCGTGCCCGAGCCTGACGCGGGGCGAGTTCGCGTACGACTTCGGCGACACCGGCCACCTGACGCCGCTCGTCAAGATGCACACCCTCGGCTCGACGTTCGTGCCGCCCGGGTTCCACGCCGGCGGGCTCCGCTACCACGGGATGGCACCGCTCGTGAGCCACCTCCACGCGCTCGGGCTGATCGAGGCGCGGGCGTACCACCAGACCGCGGTCTTCGAGGCGGGCGTCCGCTTCGCGCGTTCCGAGGGGATCGTGCCGGCACCCGAGGCGAACCACGCGGTCAAGGCGGTGATCGACGAGGCGCTCCGCTGCAGGGAGGAAGGGAGCGCCGAAACGATCCTCTTCAACCTCTGCGGTCACGGCCACTTCGACATGCAGGCGTACATCGACTACTTCGCGGGCAAGCTCGAGGATCGCGAGTACGACGAGGGCGACCTCGCGATGGCGCTCGCCGGCCTGCCGCCGGTGGCCGTGTAGCGGATCAGGGGCCGCGGTCGCCGGGGAGCCGACGGCCGCCGGCAAGCTCACGGAAGCCGGGCACGGGATCGAATCCTGGCCGGGCGGCGAGCACCACGGCGCCGGGCTCCGATCCGGCGAGCGCGCCGACGAGCAGCTCGACGCCGGCCGCGAGGGCGAACGCCTTGTGGGCGTGGGGGCCGCCGAACGGGACGAGCTCCTCGGGGCGCGCACGTCCTGACAGGACGTCTCCGTGGGTGACGGCACCCATCGACACGTCCGCCACCAGCGGCTGTCCGTCGGACGACGGCACCGCGATCGCGATCGGGTTCGTCCCGGTCAGCGGCGGACCGCCGTCCGGGTGGGGGAGCCGGCGCGGCGAGGTGGCGGTGACCACGGCGACAAGCCCGGCGTCCGCGAGCCGCCGGGCCCATGCGCCGAGCACACCTGTGGGGAAGCACGACGTCGCAACGACGAGACGGGCGCGCTCGGGCGGATCGGAGAGCAGCCCGTTGCAGATCGCGGCCAGCGTGAGGTACCCGAGCGCCCCGCGGCCGTCCCAGCGCTCGTAGCCCTCGGTGCGCTCGATCCGCTCCGGCTGCGCCGCCGGATCGCGCTCACGACCACGGAGGAGCTGCTCCAGCCACGGGACGCGCGAGAGGCCATGCCCGTGCTTCCCAGCATCGTCTGCCGCCTCGAGGTGGGCCAGGACCGTCTCGACTTCGACGTCCGCAAGCCCGCTCGCGCGGAGGCGCTCGGCTGCCTGCTCGCGCGTCACGGCCCGACCCTATCCGCGTTCACACGCGTGTTTGAACGCGTGCAGAGGGGGTAGTATTACATCCTCCTCACACAGATCTGTGAGGATTACACGGATGGCCGCGCCTCCCCCCGGCGCGGACGTGCAGGACGGCAAATGGCCCACCGCCGCAGGGTCCGCCGTCATTGGAAGGGAGCCTCAGGGCTCCCTTCCCTGCAAGACGTGGCGGAAGGCATGGTTCCCTCAGGTGTATCCCGGCCAGCAAAGCCGGCCAACCGCGTCTAGAGCACCGTGAGTGGCTTGCGGATCGCGCCGGCGCGGCGCGCCTGCACCGCCGCTGCAAGCTCGCGGATCGCGGTGCTGACCTCTGCCTCGGGTGCCGCCTCGAGCACCGGACGACCCGCGTCCGACGCCTCGCGCAGGGCCGGGTCGAAGGGGATCCGGGCGATCACCGGCGCGTCGATCTCGGCTGCGAGCGCGTCGCCGCCTCCCGCGCCGAAGAGCTCCTGCCCGGTGCCGACGAGCCATGCCATGTTCTCGACCACGCCCAGCACGCGCATTCCCGTCCTCTGGGCCATCACGGCGGCGCGCACGGCGACCTGTTGCGCGGCGGGCTGCGGCGTCGTCACGATCACGGCCTCCGCCCTCGGCAGCAGCTGACCGATCGAGATCGCGACGTCGCCCGTCCCGGGCGGCATGTCGACGACCAGCGTGTCCAGTTCCCCCCAGTGCACGTCGGAGAGGAACTGCTCGAGCGCCTTGTGCAGCATCGGCCCGCGCCACATGATCGGGCCGTTGTCCTCCGCGAAGAGGCCTATCGACATCACCTTCAGGTCGCCCCGGACGGGAGGAACGATCAGCGAGTCGACGACGACGGGCCGCTGCGTGACGCCGAGGACATGGGGGATCGAGTAGCCGTACACGTCGGCGTCGAGCACACCGACCTGCTCTCCGCGCTCGGCGAGCGCCGCGGCAAGGTTCGCCGCGAGCGTCGACTTGCCGACGCCCCCCTTTCCCGATGCGACCGCGACGACACGCGTCCGAGGATCGAGCCGGATCTCACGCTCGGGGCGCCCGCCGCGCAGCCGCGTTGCGAGCGCGGCCTTCTGCTCCGGAGTCATCACGTCGAACTGCAGGGAGACGCTCGAGACACCGGCGACCGAGCCGACGTGCTGAGCGACCTGATCCTGGAAGCTCGATCGGAGCGGACAGCCGGCGACGGTGAGCGCGATCGTCACCTCGACCGCGCCGTCCGGCTCGACGACGACGTCGCGCACCATGTCGAGCTCCGTGACCGGCCGCTTCAGCTCGGGATCGATCACGCGCTCGAGCGCCTGGAGGATCGCGTCGCGGTCGGGGCTCACGGGGCCAGCCTAGCGAGCGGCGGCCGACCGCCGACTCACGCTCTGTCGGTGACAGTTGGCAAATCAGCCTCAGAGACCGTTCTTTGCCAAGAAGAGCGATCCGAACATGTCCTGTCGGTCTCGACGGAGCGGCGTCGACGCCCTCGAGTGCCGAAGAATTGCGGAGTCGCACCTGTGGAGCAACCGGCACACATTTGGGGCCGTTTGCCTCTTGACGGAAACCGGTCTCTGAGGCCGCTCGTCGCCAAAGAGAAGCTCAGGTAAGCGCGGCCGCGATCGTCGCGCACAGCTCGTCGGTCGCCGCGGCGACAACCCTCGACCGCTGCTCGAGGTCGAGGGGCGCGGCGCCGAAGGGCGGATCCTCGAACAGTTCGATCGCGTACCCCTGCTCGCGGACGAGAAGCTGCGCCGCCGCGATGTCGACCGACCGGGCCGGCTTCAGGCAACAGACGGCGTCGATGCGGCCCGCGGCGAGGTGGCACAGGGAGAGCGCCAGCGAGCCCATGACGCGGAGTCGGTGCGCGACCCCGCGCATCTGCGGCGCTACGGCGGCGATCGCATCGGTCGTCGTCCCCTCGAGCGCGAGGATCTCGATCTCGGGCTTGGGGCCGGGCAGGTCGAGCCGCGAGCCGTTCAGGAGCGCACCGTTTCCGCGCTCCGCGACCCACTCCTCGCGCGCCCCGAAGTCGTAGACGAAGCCGAACACGACGTCGTCCATCGTCGCTCCCTCCGCGACTGCGAGTGACAAGGAGAAGAACGGGATCCCCCGCTTCGCGTTCACGGAGCCGTCGATCGGGTCGACGACGGCGGTCAACGCGCCGCCGGCGCCGATAGTCAGCACGCCGATCTCCTCGGAGACGAGCGTAAGGTCCGTCCCGAGCGCCTCGAGGCGCCGCACGACGGCGCTCTCGGCCGCCGCGTCGATCGCGGTGGTGTCGTCCCCGCCCTTGCCGGCGCTGAGGACCGGCTCGCGCTCGACCCGCGTCGGCAGGTCGGCGAGCACCGAGTCGAGGTCGCGCACGCACGCGCGGGAGACGTCGAGCCAGTCGATCACGGGTCGACGGGATGGATCAGGAGCCCCGAGAGCAGCTTCGGGAAGAAGTACGTTGCCTTCTGTGGCAGCGTCCGCCCCGCCCGGGCGCGTGCGAATACGTCCTCGACGCGGAGCGCGCGCAGGAGGAAGGCGCAATCGGCATCGCCTCCAAGGCGGCCGAGCGCCTCGTCACGGTCAGGGGTGTACGAGAGCCCCTCGTGTCCGAAGCGGTCGACCCGCTCCACGTCGAGCTCGTCACCGGGGCCGTGCACCAGACGGGCCTCGCCACCGCGCACGAAGACCAACGCCGTATCGTCTCGCGGCACTGCGGCGAGCGCGGCGAGCGCCTCGCCGACCGTCCCGAGCGACTCGCCCGCCGGATCGATGTCCGGACGTCCCGTGAAGACCCTGTGCGTGGGAAAGATCTCGAGCCCCATGTCGGAGGTCGAGACGAGGACGGCGAGCAGCCGGTCGGCGCCGTCCTCGGTCGCGAACGCGACCGCCGTCTCGTAGCGGTGGTGGCCGTCCGCGATCAGGAGCTGGACACGGTCGAAGAAGGGCCCTACACCGGATTCTCCGTCGATCTGCCAGAGGCGTGTCCCCTCGACCTCGAGGTCGGGCGCACGCCCGTCGGGCCGCGTGAGGGGCGGCGTGCCGTCGTAGAGCAGGAAGATCGGCTCGAGCTGGGCGCGGGTCGCACGCAGGAGGCGGAGCCTGCCCTCGATCGGGCCCGCATGCGTCCTCTCGTGCGGGACGACCGCCTCGGTCGCGTACGGCTCGGCACGCAGGGAGGCAACGACTCCGGACCGCGAGCGCGCGACGCCGTCTGGGCCGACGAAGTCCTGTTCGAGCCACCAGACGGCCGGCACCTCGTCCCGGACGAGCACGCCGTCGGCAAGCCAGCTCCTGAACCGCTCCCCGGCCGTCTCGGCGTCCGGTTCGAGCGTCAGGTGGACGATGTTGTTCGGGTCGCGGGCGCGAAGCTCGGCCGCGCCGCGGTCGTCGACGACATCGTAGGGAGGCGCCGTCTGCGAGACGTCCGGCCGCGCGTAGCGAACGGCGCGGAACGGGCGGACGTCGGCCACCGCGCGAGCCTACACTCACCCGGTGGCGACGATCGCGGAGCTGGTCGAGGACCGCACGGTCGACGGTGTCTTCGCGGTGGCCCGAAAGCGGCGCCTGACGACGCGCGGCGGTAAGCCGTACCTCGCGCTCGAGCTCGTCGACCCCAGCGGCCGCATCGAGGGTCGCGTCTGGGACGACGTCGAGCTCCTCGATCGTCGTTTCGACGAGGGCGACGCTGTGCGCGTGCTGGGTCGCGTGGAGCGGTTCGACGGGCGGCTGCAGCTGGCCGTCCGCACGGTCGAGGCCGCCGACGCTGACCCGACGACCCTCTCGCCGGCGCTCCGTCGCGATCCCGACGAGCTCGAGGGGTTCCTCGAGTTCCTCGCGGCGGAGATCGCCCACCCGGGGCTCGCATCCCTGGTCGGCCGAGTGCTCGACGATGAGGTACGGGTCGGCATGCGGTCGCTCCCGGCCGCCGGAGCGGATGGGCACCACGGCTACGCCGGCGGGCTGCTGGAGCACACCGTCGGTGTCGCGACGCTGGCGCGAGAGACGGCGCAGCACCACCCTCGCTTGCGGTCCGGCCTCGTGCTCGCGGGTGCGCTGCTCCACGACGTCGGCCGCGTGCGTGAGCTGGGAGCAGGACCGTCGTTCAGGCCGACCCGCGAGGGGGCGATCCTCGGCCACGTCCAGCTCGGCGTGCGCCTGGTCGACGAACGAGCGGGTGCGCTCGACGCCACGGTTCGTGCGGAGCTCCTCCACGCGATCGCTGCGCACCACGACCGCACCGCGACGCGCACCGCAGAGGCCGCGGTTCTGTACCACGCGAACCAGCTCGACGCGGTCGCCGCCACCCGTCCGGTCGGCGACGACTGAGTCTCAGACGTTGAAGCGGACGTTGAGCACGTCGCCGTCGACGACGACGTAGGTCTTGCCCTCGAGCCGCTGCGTCCCGCGGCGCGCCGCCTCCGCATGCGAGCCGGCGTCGATCAGGTCGTCGGCCGAGATCACCTCGCAGCGGATGAAGCCGCGGGCGATGTCGGTGTGGATCGTCGCGGCCGCGTCGAGTGCGGTCTGCCCGCCGCGCAGCGTCCAGGCACGTGTCTCCTTCTCGCCAGCGGTGAAGAACGTGATCAGGCCGAGCGCGTCCTTGAGGCGCCGGACGACCTCGTCGAGCGCGGACGGGCCGTCGCGGAACTCCGCGGCTTCCTCGTCGGAGAGCTCGGCGAGTTCCGCCTCGAGCTTGCAGTCGATCCCGGCGGGCCCGTTCTCGACGGCCAGCAGCGGCTTGGTCGTCAGCGGGTCGAGCTCGGGCGGCAGCTCCTCCGGCCAGTCGGCGAGCGTCCGCCCCGAGTCGAGGTGAGCGAGGAGCGCCTCGAGCTGAGCGAGCTCGGCACGCTTCGCCGCCTCGCCCGACTTCGCTTCCTTGGCGACCCGCTCGTGGCGGCGCTCGACGTGGTCGCGGTCGGCGACGAGCAGCTCGAGCTTCAGGGTCTCGAGGTCGTCCTCGGGGGTCGCTCCGTCCGAGAAGCCGTCGAGCACCGCGAGGATCGCGTCGACCTGGCGAAGGTTCCCGAGTAGCTGCGGCCCGGTCCCCGGAACGTCCACGACGCGAATCGCCGCCGGCGTGACCTTCTTCGCGTGGACGAGCGCGGCCAGCCGGTCGAGCCGCTCGTCGGCGATCGTCGCCATGCCAACGTTTGGCTTGTCGGTCACGGACGCATACGCGGTGATCTCGGCGCCGGCGCGCGTCAGCGCGTTGAACAGCGTCGTCTTGCCGCTGTTCGGAAGCCCGACGATCCCGACCTCGAGCGCCATCGCGGCGTCAGGGTAGTCGCAGCCCCCAGAGCGCTAGCCGGACTGGAAGCCGGGCTGCGAGCCCTTCGTGTAGCGCTTGAGGTAGACGACGCGCGGCACGGCGACCGTGATGCGGCCGTCCTCGGTGTCGAGCTCCACCGTGCCACCGGCGCCGGCGGAGACGGCCCGCTCCACGGCGTCCGCGGTCGAAGAGGACACCATCGCGGCGATGATCTGCCCGCCGTCGAAGGCGAGCTCGATGCGGATCGAATCGTCAGACAGGGCACACCACCTCGGTCAGGACGCCGTGCACGGCGTCGGGATGGACGAACGCGACCTCGAGCCCGAAGAGCCCGCGCCGTGGTTCGAGATCGATCAGCTCGGCGCCGTCCCGCTCCAGATCGGCGAGCGCGGCGCGGACGTCGTCGACCTCGTATGCGACGTGGTGCATGCCGGGCCCGCGCTTCGCCAGGAAACGGCCCACCGGCGTGTCGTCGCCCGTCGGCGCGAGCAACTCGATGCGGTCGGCTCCGAGGAGCACGGAGGCGGCCTCGACGCCCTGCTCCTCGACCCGCTCGCGGTGCTCGACGGTCGCGCCGAAAAGTGTCGTGTACGTCGAGACGGCCTCGTCGAGGTCGGCCACGGCGAAGCCGAGATGATGGACCCCCCGGACGCTCACGCCGCGATCGTACTCGGACGGTTTCGTGGCGGGACGAGCACCTCGTCGACGAGCCCGTACTCGACGGCCTCGGCCGGCGTCATGAAGCGGTCGCGGTCGATGTCGTCGAGCACCTGCTCCGGCGTGCGGCCCGAGTGACGCGCGATCAGCTCCGCCATCTGGCGCGTCGTGGACTCGACCTCCCGCGCCGCGATGGTCACGTCGGTCGGCGCGCCCCGGAAGCCGGCGGATCCCTGATGGATCATCAGCTTCGCGTTCGGCAGCGCGAAGCGCTTCCCGGAGGCGCCGGCCGCGACGATCATCGCCGCAGCCGACATTCCCATCCCGAAGCAGATCGTGGAGACGTCAGGGCGAACGTGCTGCATCGCGTCGTAGATCGCGAGCCCCGCGTAGACCTCGCCGCCCGGCGAGTTGACGTACAGCGCGATGTCCTTGTCGGGGTCCTCGGCCTCGAGGAAGAGCAGCTGGCCAACGATCAGGTTCGCGAGCTCGTCGTCCACCGGTCGGCCGAGGAACACGATCCGGTCGCGGAGCAGGCGCGAGTAGAGGTCGAAGGCCCGCTCGGCGCGTCCGTCGGCCTCGAGCACGGTCGGGATCACCGGCATCTCGCCCTCCTTCGCTAACGTGCAACCCTGGAGTTGCACACTATACGCAACTTGGAGGTTGCGCATGGAAGTCACGCGGACGATCGTCCTGCCCGTCACCCGCGACGAGGCCTGGGAAGCCCTGACCGAGCCGGAGCGGCTGCGCGAGTGGTTCGCGAACGACGTCGAGCTCGACCTCAGGCCGGGTGGCGAGGGCGTGTTCCGGTGGGAGAACGGCGAGTCGCGGCGCGCGATCGTCGACGAGGTCGACGAGGGCGAGCGGCTCGTGCTGCGCTGGGAGGACGACGGCCGGGTCGAGCTCGAGCTCGACGACACGCCCGCCGGGACGCGCGTGCTCGTCCGCGAAACCTCGCCCGAGTGGGGCGTCGCGCTCGAGCTCGAGGCGTGCGCCGCATGGGCGATCGCGTAGACCGCGTCTTCGACGCGCTCGCGGACCCGAGTCGCAGATTCCTCGTCGAGCGGCTCGCGGCGAGCGGGACCGCGACGCCGACGGAGCTCGCCGGCGAGCTGCCCGTGAGCCGCCAGGCGGTTGCGAAGCACCTCGCCTCGCTCGAGGCGGCCGGGCTCGTGCACGGCACCCGGGTCGGCCGCAACACGGTCTACCGGCTCGACCCGGCCCCGCTCTCGGCGGCAACGGACTGGATCGCCCGCGTCGGGGCGGGATGGGATCAGCGTCTCGCCGCCCTCGCCGCCCACGTCAGCCGGGAGGACGATCGCACCGCGCCGTAGCCGGGCCGGGTGGCGCCCGGCCCGGCTGGGCGCGTCTGACGGCGGGTCGAGTTAGGTCGCGACCGGACGGTGTCCGATGTGACCGAGGTGCCACGCGTGCCTGAGCGTCGCGCCGAACCAGAGCACGACGATCGCGAGCACGAGCAGCGACAGCGCGGTGAGTGAGCCGGTCGCGATCGCGAGGATCGCGAGCACGCCGGTCACCGCGCCGACGGCGGAGAGCAGCTTGACGGAGGTGCTCGCCTCGCGGCCGGAGGCCAGCTCGTCGGAGGCCGAGCCGAGCGCGCAGGTCGCCGCTCCGAGCAGCGTGACGGCGACGGCCGCCCACCGGTTGCTCGAGCCGATCAGCCAGACGTCCCACGACTGGTGCGCCGCGAGGAACACGAGCACCGCGACGGCGGTCAGCAGCGTCGCGGCCCCGTCCTTCCAGGTCAACCTCATCGCGTCACGTCCTTTCGCCTCCAGCGTCGCATCGGGGCGCGGGGCGGACATCCGTGGCACCGCGGAGGCACGGCGCGCACTTTCCCGCAGCCGCGTCGCCGTGTCGCACTCCGTCGCGGGCGCTAGATGCTCGACGCGACGACGTCGGCGCTCGTCGTGAAACGCACGCCCGCGTCCCGCCACCGGGCCAGCGCAGCGGCGGTGCGGTCCTCCGAGAGCCCCCGCGAGGCATCCTCGACGAAGGCGACGCGGTAGCCACGGGCGAGCAGCCCCGTGATCGCGGCGTCGTTGCAGACGTCGGTCGCGACACCGAAGACGAGCACCTCGTCCGGGTCGAGCGCGGCGACGACGGGCTCGAGGTTGGGGTTCGAGAAGGCGCTATAGGTCTTCTTCAGTACGAGCAGCTCGCGACTGCCCTCGACGAGCCCCGCGACGAGGCCGGGCGGGTACGGCGTCAGCGAGAGCGGCAGCGGGTCGTGCTGAGCAGTCTCGGCGATCCTCGCCGCACCGGGGGTGCCGCGGAGGCAGTGCGGCGGGTAGGTCGACTCGAAGTCGGGCGCGTCCGAGATCTCGGGATCGGTCAGCTCGTGGTCGTCGGCCGTCGCCAGGTGTGTGACACCCCTCTCTCCGGCCCAGCAGACGAGCCGCGCCATCGCCGGCGCGGCGGCCTCGGCCCCGGGGACGGGAAGCTTCCCCGCCGCGTGCACGAAGTCGACCTGCGTGTCGACGTCCCAGAGCAGCAGCCCGCTCATTCGACCACGCCCGCGGCGACGCGGTGCGCGGTGTATTCCCAGCCCTCGCGCCAGTCGAAGGGCGCGCCGACGACCTCCTCGAGCGGCTTCCCGTCGAGCAGGTGGTCGAGCGCCCAGCGGGTTGCTGTGTGTCCGATCAGGAGCACGCGACGATGGGAGGAGCTCGTAGCGAGCTCCTCGAGGAGCCCGGCCATGCGTGCCGTGGCGTCCCGGTAGCTCTCCCCACCGGGGAACGGCACGTCGACCCGCTGGAGCCGCTCGCGCGCGACGACGTCGGCGGGCGCGCCGTTCAGCTCGCCGTAATCCAGCTCGCGCAGCCGCCAGTCGAGGGTGACAGGCATCGCCGTCCGGCCGAAGGCGATCTCGGCGGTCTCGACCGCCCGGGCGAGGTCGGAGCAGAGCACCTCGTCGATCCGGTCGCTTCGCCGGCGCGCGCCGAGCTCGGCCGCGAGCCCGCGGCCTCGCGTCGAGAGCGAGCCTCCCAGCCAGCCCGTTGCGATCCCCCACTCGTTGTCCGTCGTCAGCGCGTGCGTCTCGAAGACGAGCTCGACGACCTCTGTCACTCGACGAGCTCCAGGCGCTCGTTCGGCCGGTAGCGCCGCCCGATCTTCGCCGTCGGACGTCCGTCCGTCATCACGATGTCGGCCGTGAAGTCGTTTTCGCCCCTGATCAGGGACGAGCCGACGCCGTAGGCGTCGACCGGCACGCCGAGCCGCTCGAACGCCTCGATCTTCTCGACGGTGAAGCCGCCAGAGGCGACGATTCGGACACGCTCGAAGCCGTCCTCGTCGAGGGCCGCCCGCACCTTGCGGACGAGGCGCTCGTTGACGCCGCGAGGGTCGAAGTCGCCCATCTCCTCCCAGAGCGCCCGGTCGACGAGCTGGCTCGACGTGTCGAGACGGACGCCCCAGAGCCGCGGCCCGAGCGCACGGGCGACGTCGAGCGCCGTCCGCACCGAGTCGTTGTCGAAGTCGACGAGCACCGTGATGCGGAAGTCCTCGGGCGCCCACTCGGCGAACTTCGTGGCCGCGAGGACGGTATTGCCGCCGTACGCCGCGATGAGCGAGTGCGGGACGGTGCCGACTCCCCGCCCGCCCCACCAGGATGCCTGGGCGTCGGACGTGACCCCGATCTCCGTGCCGAGCACCGCGCCGGCGACGTATGCCGCGTAGCCGTCGCCCGTCTGCACGCGATGATGGTCGTGGCGCGCCGGCATGAAGATGATCGGCTTGCCGTCCGCCGCCTCGAGGACGCGTGCCGTGTTCGTCGCGATGAGCGTCCGGCGTGCGAGCGTTCCTAGCACGACGGTCTCGAGGTGCGCGAACGTCGTGTAGTCGCCCTCGATCGTCATGACCGTCTCCCACGGCTCCGCCCGGTCGCCGTCCCGGAGCGCATGGACGGTGAGGCCGGCCCAGTCGTACGAGCAGAGCTCGAGGATCGCGATCGCCTCGTCCATCCCACCGAGCATCGCGTGCTTGCGCTGGAAGAGCTGCATCACGACGCGCGGGCGACGGCCGTCGTGGAGTAGCGCGGCCCGAGTGTGGTTGAAGTACGCGTCGCTGTAGTAGCCGTCCCGCATCTTCTCGACCGGCAGGTCGAAGATGTCGGGGTCGAGCCGCGTGCGGCGAGAACGTGACGGGACGACTGTCATGCGGCGGCGCGCTCGGCCTCGAGCACCACCTGGAGAGCCGCCTCGGCGACTTCCAGCTGCTCGGGACTCGGCTCGCTCGTCGAGAGGCGCCGCTGCAGCTCCGTGCCCGGGCGCGCGAGAGCGCGCGCGAGCCGGCTCTCGTCGTGGCGGCTCATCCAGCCGAAGACCTCGACCGCCGCGCCGACGGCGCCGATCGCGCCGACGATTCTCGCGGCCGTCCGGTGGCGCGCGGGGGCGAGCTCCGCGGCGGCGCCCGCGAGCGCTGTCGCCAGCGTGAGCGGGCCGACGAGGTGCGAGCCGCAGCGCTCGTGCTCCTTGGGCGCCGGCTCGCCGGTCTCGTAGGTGCCGATCGACACGTGCTCGGCCCCGTGATACGACGTCAGCTGCTCGCCGCGAAGCGCGACGAGTGCCGGGACGAGCGATGCGAGGACGACCGCGGCCTCGCGCGGGACGACCGGCAGGGACGAGCGTCGCACGAGGCTTGCGCTCGTCGAGGCGGCGACGAGCGCGACGGCGACGGCCGGACGCTCGAACGGCAGTCGGGCCTCCGGGAGCCCCCGCTTCATGGCGGGGAGAACGGCGAATGCCTCGGCGAGCCGCAACGGGCCTCGGACGAGCGGGACCGAGCTGCCGATGCCGATCGTCGGCTTCGGACCCGAGGCCGTCTTGATCGTCCCGTCAGGGAGGCGGACTGCGGCGCCCCAGGTCGTCGGCCCGTGGACGAGCACGCCGTTCTGGAGGGCCATGCCGCCGAGCCGCAGCTTCTCCATCCATTGAGCGTAGCGAGCAGCCGGCGCCCGGCGCTGAGCGCCGGGCGTCAGCCCGCGGCGAGGCGGCGCAGCGCCTGCTGGAGCCGGTCAGCGGCATCCCGGCTCGCGTAGTCCCGCCCGTCCACCGAGACGACGGGAAGGACCTCCCGGACAGAGGACGACGTGAACACCTCGTCGGCAGCCAGCAGGCGCTCGAGCGGGAACCCCCCCGTCTCGACCTCGTACCCGAGTTCGCCGGCCAGTCCGAGGAGTGCCGCCCGGGTCTCCCCGGCGAGGATCCCGAGCTCGAGCTCGGGCGTCACGAGGGTCTCCGCCTCGCACCACCAGACGTTGGTGACCGTCCCCTCGAGCACCGTGCCGTCGAGGTCGACGAGCACCGCGTCGTCGGCGCCGCGGCGGCGCGCCTCGGCCTCGGCGGCGACGTGGGTGGCGTAGCTGACCGACTTCGTGCCCGGTAGAAGCCAGGGAGCAGACCTCCCCGGGAACGGGAGCGAGACAAGGCGCTGACCCCGCTCGCGCAGGCCCTCGATCCAGTCCGGGATCGCGGACACGAGGACGATGCCCGTAGCGGGCCCTCCCGGGGGGCCCGGGGTCCAGTAGAGCCGAAGGGCGGCGTCGCGATCACCGCTCTCGGCGAGCGCGAGCCCGACCAGCCGCTCGAGCTCGCCCGTGTCCGGGGCGGGCAGGTCGAGGCGCGCGGCCGATCCCTCGAGCCGCCGGAGGTGCTCGCCGAGGCGGAAGGGCCGGCCCGCGTACACCCGCAGTGTCTCGAAAGCGGCTCGCCCGCGCGCGAATCCCTCGTCAGTTGCAGCAACGACGGCCCGCGACGGGTCGACGACGCCGAGCCCCGACACCGCCGCAGCGAGCGGGCGTTCGCTCATCGCTGTCCGCCCGCGAGCGCACCGTCGTTCGCGGGCTGCGGCCCGCCTTGCCGCGAGACGTCGAGCGGGGCACCGATCGCTGCCAGCAGCGGCTCCGCCTTGAGGAGCGACTCGGCCACCTCTTCCCGCGGGTCGGAGTCCCAGACGATGCCGCCACCGACCCAGAGGTGGATGCGGCCTTCGGCGATCGCGAACGTGCGGATCGTCAGCGCCAGGTCGAGGTCGCCGTTGCCGTGAACGCGGCCGAGCGCCCCCATCGACGCCCCGCGTCCCACGGGCTCGAGCGCCGCGATGAGGTCGACTGCGGCGATCTTCGGCGCCCCCGTCACCGACCCGCCCGGGAAGGTCGCCGCGAGGATCTCTGCCAGCCCGACGTCGGGTCGCAGCTCGCCCTCGACGGTGGACACCAGGTGCTCCACGCCGGCCAGCGGCTCGGCCACCATCAGCTCGGGCCAGCGGACGCTCCCCGGCACGCAGATCCGCGAGAGGTCGTTCCGCTCGAGGTCGACGATCATCACGTGCTCGGCGGCGTCCTTGCCCGACGAGAGCAGCTCGTCGCGCTCACCGAGCGGCCGCGTCCCCTTGATCGGCCGCGTCCACACCCGCTGCCCACGGCGGGAGAGCAAGAGCTCGGGTGACGCCGAGACGAGCGTCCAGCCATCGCCCTCGAGACGGCGCCAGTCGCTGTCCCCGAACGGCGCGTCGTTCGGTTGTGTCAGAGGCGCGAGCCTGGCGGCGAGCGCGGCCGCGGTGCCCGAGAAGCGGGCCGAGAGATGCTGGACGAGGTTGACCTGGTACACGTCACCTGCGGCGATCGCGCCACGCACCGCCTCCACCGCGGCCGCGTGGTCTGGCCCGGGCCACGTCCGGTGCCAGGGGCCGATCTCCAGATGATCTGGCTCGTTGCCATTCTTGACAGCGTGGCGATCGGGTCGGACGGAGCATGCGGCGAGAGGCAGCGCGCACGGTTCGTGCGGCGCCGCCGACCTGGTGCGGCGGATCGTCTCCGACAGCCCGTAGCCGAGGTAGAGGTCCGCGACGAGCCCTTCGCCGCCGGGCGCGAAGAACCCGCGCTCGCGAAGCCAGGACTCGATCCGCGCGAACGCGCCTTCCGCCTCCCACACCTCGAGCATCTCAGCCTCCCGCGCGCAGACGGCCGATCAGCGAGATGAGCCCGGCGGTGGATGCGTCGACGGACGGGTCGGCGGTGCCGCCCCCAACCGCCGGCGCGAGCGCGACCGCGAGCTCCTTCCCGAGCTCGACGCCCCACTGGTCGAAGGAGTCGATGCCCCAGAGCGCCCCCTGCGTGAACACGGCGTGCTCGTAGAGGGCGACGAGCGACCCGAGCGCGAAGGGGGTCAGCCGCTCGAGGAGGAGGAAGGTCGACGGCCGGTTTCCCGGCATCACCTTGTGAGGCACGAGCTCCTCCACGACACCCGCCCGGCGGAGCTCTTCCGCCGTCCTACCGAACGCGAGCGCCTGCGCCTGCGCGAGCGCATTCGCGAGAAGGAGGTCCTGATGCTCCCCGAGCGGGTTGGACGCGCGCGCGAAGGCGATGATGTCGGCCGGGACGAGCACCGTCCCCTGGTGGAGCAGCTGGTGGAAGCTGTGCTGGCCGTTCGTGCCCGGCTCGCCCCACACCACGGGTGCCGTGCCGACGGCGATCGGCTCACCCTCGAGTGTCACGCGCTTGCCGTTCGACTCCATCACGAGCTGCTGGAGGTAGGCGGGAAACCGCGCCAGGTACTGCTCGTAGGGGAGCACGGCATGCGTCTGCGTGCCGAAGAAGTCCCGGTACCAGACACCGAGCAGACCCATCAGCACGGGGACGTTTCGCTCGAGCGGCGCCTCGGCGAAGTGCTCGTCGACGGCGTGGAAGCCGGCGAGCAGGTCGCGGAACCCCTCCGGCCCGATCGCGACCATCGTCGAAAGGCCGATCGCGGAGTCCATCGAGTAGCGCCCTCCGACCCAGTCCCAGAAGCCGAAAGCGTTGGCGGGGTCGATCCCGAACTCCGCGACCGCGTCCAGGTTCGTCGATACGGCGACGACGTGCTTCGGGATCGCGGCCTCGTCTCCGCCGAGACCGTCGAGGAGCCACTGCCGCGCGCCCCGGGCGTTCGTCATCGTCTCGACGGTCGTGAAGGTCTTCGACGAGACGATCACGAGGGTCTGCGCGGGAGAGAGATCACGGAGCTTCTCGACGAGGTCGGTCGCGTCGACATTCGAGACGAAGCGCACCGTCAGGTCGCTGTCGCCGAACGCGCGCAGCGCCTCGTGGGCCATCGCGGGACCCAGGTCGGATCCGCCGATGCCGATGTTGACGACCGCCCGGATGCGCTCGCCCGTGTGCCCGCGCCACTCCCCCGAGCGGACGCGGTCGGCGAAGGACGCCATGCGGTCGAGCACCTCGTGGACGTCGCGGACGATGTCCCGCCCGTCGACCACGAGCGAGCGCCCGCGGGGCATGCGCAGCGCCACGTGGAGTGCAGGCCGGTCCTCGGTGAGGTTGACGTGCTCGCCGCTGAGCATCGCGTCGCGGCGCTCCGGCACACGTCGCTCGCGGGCGAGGGCGAGGAGCAAGTCGACCGTCTCGGCGGTGACGCGGTGCTTCGACAGGTCCGCGTGGATGCCGGCAGCCTCGAACGAGAGGCGCTCGACGCGACCCGCGTCGGCGGCGAACAGGTCGCGTAGGTGCAGCTCGCGGACGGCGGCGTAATGGCGTTCCAGCGCCTGCCACGCGGAGCTTCCTGTGAGCGTGTCCGTCATCTCCTCCCGGGACGGGCGGCTGCATGCGAGCCGTAGACTCGGATGACTCTAGATGGTCGACCGCGGGAGGGGCGATGGCCGCGAGCACGTCGCTACAGCTCGGGATGGTGGGTCTCGGACGGATGGGCGCGAACCTCGTGCGCCGCGCCATGCGCGACGGGCATCGGTGCGTCGGCACGGACGTCAGCCAGGACGCGATCCGCTCGCTCGAGGCCGAGGGCATGACGGGCGGGGCCTCGGCCGCCGAGCTCGTGCACGCCCTCGAGCCGCCGCGCACGGTCTGGGTGATGGTGCCCGCGGGGACGATCACCGAGCGGGCAATCGCCGAGCTCGGCACGCTCCTCGAGCCGGGCGACACGGTGATCGACGGCGGCAACACCCGCTACCACGACGACATCCGGCGGGCCGAGGAGCTGGCCGATCGTGGGATCCACTACCTCGACGTCGGCACGAGCGGCGGGGTGTTCGGACTCGAGCGGGGCTTCTGCCTGATGATCGGCGGCGAGGACGAGATCGTGGAGCGGCTGGCCCCACTCTTCACCTCTCTTGCGCCCGGGCTGGGGGACGCCGAGCGCACTCCCGGCCGCACGGGCGATCCGGCCCCGGAGGAGCTCGGCTGGCTCCACTGCGGCCCGGCCGGGGCGGGGCACTTCGTGAAGATGGTGCACAACGGCATCGAGTACGGCCTGATGGCCGCCTACGCCGAGGGCCTGGACATCCTCCACCACGCCAACGCGGGCGCGACCGACCGCGAGGCGGACGCCGAGACCGCGCCGCTCGACAATCCCGAGCTGTACCGCTACGACCTCGACGTCGCCGCGATCGCAGAGGTGTGGCGGCGCGGCAGCGTCGTCGCCTCCTGGCTCCTCGACCTGACTGCGGCCGCCCTCCACGAATCGCCGCAGCTGGATGGCTTCGGCGGGCGCGTGTCCGACTCGGGCGAGGGGCGCTGGACCTCGATCGCCGCGATCGACACCGGCACGCCCGCCCCGGTCCTGACGACCGCGCTGTTCGAGCGCTTCTCGTCCCGCGGCGAGGCCGACTTCGCGAACCGCCTGCTGTCGGCGATGCGCAAGCAGTTCGGCGGGCACGTCGAGAAGCCCGCCGGGTAAGGCACGGGCGCCCGCGGGTCAGGCCTCGACGAGGAGGTCCGGACCCAGCTCGGCCGGCCGCGTCGCGCCAGAGAGGGCGAATGTCAGCTCGAGCTCGGCCAGCACGCACCGCAGCACGTGTCGGACGCCGGCCTCGCCCGCGAGACCGAGGCCGAAGGCGTACGGCCGGCCCAGCAGCACCGCGCGAGCGCCAAGAGCGAGCGCCTTGACGACGTCCGCGCCGGTGCGCACACCGCTGTCGACGAGGAGCTCGACCCGGTCGCCGACGGCCTCGGCGATCGCGGGCAGCGCGTCGAGCGCCGCGACCGCGCCGTCCACCTGCCGGCCGCCGTGGTTGGAGACGATCACGCCGTCCATTCCCGCGTCGACCGCGCGCCGCGCGTCGTCCGCGTGGAGAATCCCCTTGAGCGCGATCGGCCCGCTCCAGTTCTCGCGCAGGAAGCCGAGGTCGTCCCAGGTCAGGGCCGGGTTCCCGAAGGTCGCCGCCCACTGCAGCACGGCGGCAAGACGGTTGTCGTCGTCGACCGGCCCGCCGACGAGCCCCTGGAACACCGGGTCGGCGAAGTAGTTCTGGTTGCCGATCGCTCGCAGGAACGGCAGGAACGCGTTGTCGAGGTCACGCGGCCGCCAGCCCATCGTGTAGGTGTCGACCGTCAGCACGAGCGCCCCGTAACCGGCGGCGGCCGCGCGCCCGAGGAAGCTGAGCGCCAGGTCGCGGCTCTTCGGCCAGTAGAGCTGGTACCAGCGGGGTGCGTCGCCGCCCGCGGCGGCCACGTCCTCGAGGCTCGTCGACGCCGCGGTGCTGACCACCATCGGCATGCCGAACGAGGACGCGGCCCGGGCCACCGCCGACTCTCCGTCCGGGTGCACGATCGAGAGGACGCCGATCGGCGCCAGCGCGACGGGTGCCGGCATCGCGGTGCCGAGGACCGTCGTCGAGAGGTCGGTCGTCGAGACGTCACGGAGCATGCGAGGCACGATCCGCCATCGCTCGAAGGCCGCCCGGTTGGCTCGGGCAGTGGCCTCCGAGCCGGCGGAGCCCGCGACGTAGCCGAACGCCTCGGCCGGCATGCGCTGCTCGGCCAGCGCCTCGAGCCGCGTCAAGTCGGTCGGCAGCTCCGGCCTGATGTCCTCGAGCCCGCCCTGGTAGATCTCGTTCTGGAACGCGCCGAACACGCCCATCACGCCCTCCTCTCGTGGTCGGGCGAGTCTCTCAGACCGCGTTGCGACGCGTCCCGCCGCCACGGCGTGCGACGGGGCCACCATCCCGGTACGGCGCGACGGTACGCCTCGTACTCGGCGCCGTAGCGGCGAGCGAGCGTCGGCTCCTCGTAGCGGCGGACGAAGGCCACGACCGCGGCCGCAAAGACGGCAGCGTAGGCGAGGAGCACGACGCGTCCGAGGAGCAACGCCTGGCCGACGACGATCGTTCCGACCGCGAGGTACATCGGGTTCCGGACGAAGCGGTAGAGGCCGCCGACGACGAGGTGCTCGGTGGGCGCAACGGGCGCCGGCGTCCCGAGCCCCTCGACGACGAACCGTACGAACGCCTCGAGCAGCGCCGCGATCCCGGCGCAGACGAGCACTCCTCCGGCGACGCGAAGAGGCCACGGCCAACGGTCGCGCGCGTCCCAGCCCGTCAGGAGCCACGGGACGAGCCCCGCGACGATCCCGGGCGCGACGACGAGGAACACGAGGCTCCCGGCGGCGGCCCGGGCGCGTCGCCGCCCCGACCGAGCGGCGGTCACGTGCCGAGCGTGGTCGTGACGTGCCGGAAGAGGTCGACCCCGAGCTCGAGGTCGTCGACCGAGATCCGCTCGTCGGCCGAGTGGACGAGCCCTGCCGCGACCTCGGGATCCATCGCCCCGAGCGGGAAGAAGCCGTAGACGGTCGTCCCGTGCTCCTTGCGGAGGTAATGGCTGTCCGTGAACCCCGCGGTCACGATGGGAGCGAGGCGGGCGCCTGGCTCGACCCGCTCGACCCAGGCCTCGAGCGCGTGCCAGAGCGGCGTCCCGAGCGGCGAGCGCGTGCCGCCGACGTGCTCGGCGAGGATCCACTCGATGTCCCACTCTCCGGGGACTCCCGCCCGGAGCAGCGCCTCGATCTCGGCCGGCTCCTGCCCCGGGAGCAGCCGGCAGTCGACCTCGATCGTGCAGGCACCCGGGATCACGTTCCGCTTGCGAGACGCCTCGATCATCGTCGGCGAGAGGGTCGCCGAGAGCAGCGGCGCGACCACCTTCGCTGCGAGCGGGTGGAGCGCACGGGCGCGGTCGAGCGCTTGCTCGAGCGGCGGTACGTCGCCGAGCACGATCTCGAGGAACGCCTCTACCTCGGAGATCAGTGTGCGCGGCGGCTCGAGGCGGCCGAGCGCGTCGAGCACCGGCCCCGCCTTCAGCAGGGCGTTGTCGGCGGCGTGCGGGTCGGATGCGTGCCCGCTCCGCCCGTGCAACCGCAGCTTGAACGGCGCCGTCGCCTTCTCCCCGACCGCGCAGAGGTAGTAGACACGCCCGCCGAAGACGCAGCGCTCACCACCGCCCTCGTTGAGGCCGAATCCCGCCCGCACCGTCTCGGGATGGTCCCGCGCAAGCCAGGAGGCGCCGAAGTCCACGCCGACCTCCTCGTCGGCCGTGAGGGCGAGGAGCACGTCGCCCGGCGGGGTGACGCTTGTCCCGTGCAAGCGAGGCAAACGCGACGGCAGCGGCAGCGACGTGCCCCTTCATGTCGAGCGCGCCGCGGCCCCAGACCTCGCCGTCGACGAGGTCGCCCGACCATGGGTCCCGGGCCCACTCGGCCGGCTCGGCGAGCACGGTATCCGTGTGTGCGAGCAGCACGACCCCCGGCCCGTCGCCGCCCTCGAGTCGAGCGACGAGGTTGGCACGGTCGGGCGTCTTCGCGACGAGCCGGCTCTCGACGCCGCTCAACTCGAGGTACCGCTGGAGAACGTCGGCCGCGCGCGTCTCGTTGCCGGGCGGGTTGACCGTGTCGAGGCGGATCAGCTCCTGGAGGAGCGTCGTCGCCTCGTCCCGTAGGGACATCCTGCTAGGCGCTCTCGGCCTTGGATCTCGCCGTCAGCTCGTTTCGGACCTCCCAGAGCTCCGGGAAGACGACCGTCTGGACGAGCCGGCCGAGCACCTCGACCGGCGTGCCCTGGGTCCCGACCACGGCGTCGCCGATCACCCGTGCGACGACGCGGTAGTGCCGGATGCGCCAGGTCTGGCACCACTCGTCGAGCTCGATCAGGGACTCGGCGAGCCGGTAGAGCGCGTCGTGGTCGCGGCGCTCCATGTAGAGGTCGGCGAGCGAGAGGCCCGCCTCGCGGCGGCGTGCATGGAACGCCTGCCCGAGGTGCGGCAGCGCGACGCGGAGCGATCGCCAGCCGGGTGAGTCGAACCCGCTGCCGTGACCGAGCACCTTGCGGATCTCCTGGTACTCCCACGGCGAGAGCTCCTCGAGCATGTCGAGCTGGTCGGTGGCGAAGCGCAGGCAACGGAGCGGCCGCCTGAGGTGCCGCGCCGCCTCGGCGACGTCGCCTGCTTCCGTGAGCCGCGCGGCCTCCTCGACGTCGCTCGTCGCGAGCTTCAGCCAGAGCTCCGACGACTGATGGACGACCTGGAAGAGGAGCTCGTCGCGGTGCACCCACTCGCCCGGGCCCTTCTGGAGCCCGAGCAGCTCTTCGGTGTTGAGGTAGCGCTCGTAGTCGGAGGGCGCGCCGCCCGGGAGGATCGGCGTGTCGAAGTCCTCGTCGGTCGCAGACATCGGGGTGAGCATACTGGCCTCGATGGGCGACCTCTTCAGCGATGCGGCGGCCACGCAGGCGTCTGCGATCGCGCCCCTGCCGCACCGCGTCCGGCCGCGCTCGCTGGACGAGCTCGTCGGCCAGGAGGACGTGCTCGGCCCCGGCACGGCCCTCCGTCGCGCGATCGAGGAGGGCCGCGCGCCGTCGATGATCCTCCACGGGCCGCCGGGTGTCGGGAAGACGACAATCGCGCGGATCGTCGCCGAGTCGTCCTCGGCGGTGTTCGAGGAGCTGTCGGCCGTCTCGGCGAGGGTCGACGACGTCCGCGCGGTCCTCGCGCGCGCTCGCGACCGGCTGGGCGGGAACGGCGTGCGGACGATCCTCTTCATCGACGAGATCCATCGCTTCGACAAAAGACAGCAGGATTCCGTGCTACACGCCGTCGAGGACGGTCTGGTGACCCTGATCGGCGCAACCACCGAGAACCCGTACTTCGAGGTCAACCAGGCGCTGCTCTCCCGTTGCACGGTGATCGAGCTCGAGCCGCTCACGCTCGAGCAGCTCGACGAGGTGATCCGGCGAGGTGCGGGAGCGCTCCCCGCGGACCCGTCGGCCGAGGTCGTGGACGCGATCGCACGTCGTGCCGGCGGCGACGCGCGCACCGCGCTCCAGACGCTCGAGCTCGCCTGGGAGACCGCGTCCACCGCCGGCGAGGGGCTCACCGTCCCGCACGTCGAGGACGCCGCTCGCAAGCGGCCGCTGCGATACGACCGCGCCGGCGACCGGCACTACGACCTCGCGTCGGCCTTCATCAAGTCGATGCGCGGCAGCGACCCCGACGCGGCCGTCTACTACCTCGCGGCGATGCTGGAGGGCGGTGAGGATCCGCGCTTCCTCGCACGACGGATCGTGATCGCCGCGAGCGAGGACGTCGGCAACGCCGACCCACGGGCACTCCTCGTCGCGGTCGCCGCGGCGCAGGCAGTCGAGCACGTCGGGCTGCCGGAGGCGCAGCTCAATCTCGCGCAGGCGGCGATCTACATCGCGCGCGCGCCCAAGTCGAACGCCGCCGCGCAGGCGATCTGGATCGCGCGGGCCGATGTCCGGCGCGAGGGGATCGCGGCTCCGCCCGCGATGCTGCGCGACACGCACTACCGTGGCGCCGCCGAGCGTGGGCACGGCGAGGGCTACGTCTCGCCGCACGACGACCCGGGCCGCGCAGCCGTCGACCACCTCCCCGAGAGCCTGCGGGGGCGGGCGTACTATGTTCCGTCCGCGAACGGCGAGGAGGCGGAGGAGGCGTTGCGTGGCGATCGGGACAGGTGACAAGGCTCCGGAGTTCGACCTCGAGGAAGCGGCGGGAGGGCCGCGTGTCCGCCTCTCGGACTTCATCGGGAAGTCCAACGTGCTCCTCGTCTTCCATCCCTTCGCGTTCACGCCGGTGTGCACCGAAGAGGCGCGCGATTTGCAGGAGAACCTCCCGTCGTTCCGCAACGCGAACACGGAGATCGTCTTTGTGTCGTGCGACACGTCGGCGGCGCGGCAGGCCTGGAAGCGCGAGCTCGGGGCCGAGTACACGTTCGCGTCGGACTTCTGGACGCACGGCGAGACGGCAAAGCGCTACGGCGTCTTCAACGAGGCGAACGGCGCCCCGATCCGCGGGACGTTCCTGATCGACACCGACGGAGTCGTGATCTGGTCGCTCGTCAAGGATACGGGCACGCGCCGGACCGAGATGGTCCCCGAGTCGCTCGAGACGCTGGAACGCGACGGAGCGTGAGGCGCGCCCCGGCCGGGGAGGCGCGAGTGATCGGCGCGCGCGCGGTCACGGTGGGCGGGACGACCGGGGCGGGGGTGACCCGCCGAGCGTTGCGCGAGGTGCCGACCCGTGCGCCTTTGCGGACTGAACCGGTGCCGCCACCGACACGAAGCCGGCACGAAGCGAGCGCACTCTCGTCACGGATCCCCCGATACCGTGACTTCAGGGGGGCTTGCTCCCCCCTAGGGGGGCGCGGACCGGAGCGGCGCACGGCGATGTCGTTGCGGGCGCCGACACCGGGCCGCTCGCACGACCGGCCTGGACGAACGAGGCTCAGCGCGCACGGCCCGGAAGGCCGCCGGCGCCCGTGACGCGCCTGCACGTCCACGCGTGGGGCGACGAGGGCGCGCCCGCCGTCGTGTGCCTCCACGGGGTCACGGGTTGGGGAGGCCATTTCGCGGGGCTCGCGTCGAACCTCACGGGCAGGCATCGCCTGCTGGCGCCCGACCTCCTCGGTCACGGCAGCTCCACGAGGGAGCCGCCCTGGCGTCTCGAAGACCATCTCGACGCCGTCGAGCGTACGGTCGGAGACGCGCCGATCTGGCTCGGGCACTCGTTCGGCGCACGGCTCGCCTTCGAGCACGCGGCCCGTCATCCCGGCTCCGTCGAGCGGCTCGTGCTGCTCGACCCGGCGATCCTCCTCCCGCCGCACGTCGCCCTCTGGGCGGCTGAGAACGCCCGCGCCGAGCGGGCGTACGCCTCGTTCGAGGATGCGGTCGACCGCCGCTACGAGGAGAGCCAGCTCCATGCCGGCGCCGCGCGAGCTGGTGGAGAGCGAGCTCCGCGCTCACCTGGTCGAGGAGGACGGCGCGTGGCGGTACCGGTACACGCAGGCGTGCGTCGTCACTGCCTACTCGGAGCTCGCGACCGCGCCGCCGCCGTTCGACGCCGTCCGAGTGCCGACGCTGCTCGTGCTCGGCGCGGAGTCGTACCTCCCCTACGACCACCTGCTCGACGGCCATCGCGCCGCACTCGGCGACCTGCTTCGGGTCGTGACCGTGCCCGGCGGACACACCGTGCTCTGGGACGCCCAGGAGGAGACGGCCGACGCCGTGGCCCGCTTCCTCGCAGGGGCTCCCGACTGACGGCGCCGCCCACGAGCGTGCCGCGCGCTACACGACGTACTCGTCCGCGATCGCGAGCGCCTCGTCGAGGACCGCGATGCCCGTGTCGACCTCCTCGCGGGTGACCGTGAGAGGCGGAACGACCATGATCACGTTCCAGTGGGTCATGAGATAGAGGCCCTGCTCGAGCGCCGCCTTTGCGAGCCGTGCGACCGGCGCGGCGGCCTCACCGGAGGAGTTGAAGGGCACGAGCATCTCCTTCGTCTCCCTGTTTCTGACCAGCTCGACGCCCCAGAAGCAGCCGAGGCCGCGCACGTCGCCGATCGACGGGTGGCGTCCCGCCAGCTCGCGCAGCGCGTCGCCCAGGTAGTCGCCGACCGAGGCGGCGTTCTCCACGATGCCCTCCTCGCGGAACGCTTCGATCGAGGCGATCGCCGAGGCACAGGCGAGGGGATGCCCTGCATACGTGAGGCCGCCCGGGAAGAACCGGCCGCGCACCTGGTCGGCGATCTCCCCGCGCGCGATCATCGCGCCGAGCGGGACGTAGCCCGAGTTGATCCCCTTCGCGACCGTGATGATGTCCGGGACGACGTCCCAGTGCTCGCACGCGAACCACCGCCCGGTGCGGCCGAAGCCGGCCATCACCTCGTCGAGGATCAACAGGATCCCGTGGCGGTCGCAGACCTCGCGGATCGCCTGGAGATAGCCGTCGGGCGGCGGGATGATGCCGTTCGTACCCGTGACGGTCTCGAGGATCACCGCCGCGACCGTGTGCGCGCCCTCGTAGTCGAGGATCTCCTCGAGGTGCGGCGCGCCGGTGCAGACGGGGCACGGGTCGGGATGGCCGGCCGGACAGCGATACGTGTACGGGTCGAACATCCGCACGACGCCCGGCATGCCGGGCTCGACCGCCCACCGGCGCGGGTCACCGGTCAGCGTCACGGCGCCGTTCGTCGCCCCGTGGTACGACCGGTACCGCGCGACGATCTTGTTGCGTCCGGTCACGAGCCGCGCGAGCTTGACGGCGTTCTCGTTCGCCTCGGCGCCGCCGTTCGTGAAGAAGGAGACCGAGAGGTCACCTGGCGTCACCTCGGCGAGCATCCGTCCGAGCCGTGAGCGCGACTCGTTCGCCATCGGCGGGCCGATCGTGCAGAGCTGGTCCGCCTGGTCCTTGATCGCCTGGACGATCTTGGGGTGCTGGTGCCCGATGTTGACGTTGACGAGCTGCGAGGCGAAGTCCAGGTAGCGCTTCCCGTCGTAGTCCCAGAAGTGGCGTCCCTCCGCGCCGGCGACCGGGATCGGCGCGATCTGGTCCTGCACCGACCACGAGTAGAGGACGTACTCCTTCGCGTCGGCGACGATCTGAGCACCGAGGTTCGGGTTCGCCTCGACGATGGCCATCTCCACGCTCCTTCTCTTCGCTCGCTCGAGCGATCGTAGCCGTGCCCCGCGCGCCGCGGATGCGGACTCCCGTGCGTGGCTCTCGCTCGTCGAGGCGTACACGGGTCGCTGGGACCAGGCCGCCGCGACCGCCCAGGACGTGCTCGCGAAGGCGCACGACCCGATCAGCCGCATCAGTGCACCCGCGCGCTCTCCTTCGCGGAGAGTCTGTCGCCGGAAGAGCAGGCGTCGCTCCACGAGCGCCGGTCGGACGCCCTCTACCTCACGGACGACCAGGTCGAGGCTATCGCCGAGCTCGAGCTGGCGATCGAACACCACCTTCGAGCGGGCGCGCTCGACCGCGCGGCGGCCGCCCGGGGCCGCCTCGTGTCGTATCTCACGTGTCGAGGCCTCCTCGCCGAGGCGGAGGATTCCGCGACCCAGTCGATCGCCGTGCTCGGCGAGCTACCGGAAAGCGCGCTCCTCGGCGACGCGACGGCGGCGATGGCGCTGATCGCGGCGTACCGCGGAGATGACACGAGCGTGATTGCCTGGGGCGAGCGGACGTTGGAGCTCGCGCGTCGGTTCGGCGGCCCCGAGAAGTGCATCGATGCCTCGATCGAGCTCGGGACTGTCGAGCTGTTCCGCACCGGCGAATCTCGCTTGCTGGAGCGGACGCTCGACGAGGCACGGGAGCTGCGGCTCTCGCAGCTCGCCGCGAACGCCATGCACAACCTCGCGCTCGGTTCGGCTGCCCGGGGCTCGCACGAGTCGGCCGCACGCTGGGTCGAGGCCGGGCTCGCGCACTGCGACGGCCTCGAGCTCGATCTCTGGCGACTGGCGCTTCTCTCCCTGCGCGTTCGGCTCGAGCTCAACGGTGGCGCGTGGACGGATGCGACCTCGACGGCGGACGTGATCCTCGCCGAGATCCGTGACTCCCCCGAACCGCGTCTCCAGGCACTGCTCGTCCTCGCGCTCGTGCGGGCCCGCCGCGGCGATCCCGACACCGATCGTCTTCTCGCGGAGGCGGACCTGATCGTCTCCGCAGCGAGCGACCCGGGCTGGCATGCGTCACTCGCCTGCGTGCGTGCCGAGGTGGCGTGGCTCGAGCGGCGCCTCGACGGTGTTCGCGACGAGACGGCGGTCGTATGGCAGACGGCGCAGGAGACGCCGGCGTCGCGGTGGGTCGGCGAGCTCGCGTACTGGCGCCGGAAGAACGGGATCGAAGACGTCGTACCGGCGGCGGTGACCGGGCCGTGGTCGCTCCAGCTCGGGGGAGACTGGCGCGGCGCCGCCGACGCATGGCGCGCTCGCGACCGCCCGTACGAGACGGCGCTGGCGCTGTCCGAGGCGGACGACGAGGAGGCACTGCGCGAGTCCCTCGCCGAGCTCCAGCGACTCGGGGCCGGCCCGCTGGCGCGAATGGTGGCGCGGCGGTTGCGCGAGCGGGGCGTCCGCGGCGTCGCCCGCGGGCCTCGACGCTCGACGACGGCGAATGCGGGGCACTTGACGGAACGGCAGCTCGAGGTCCTCAAGCTTCTTGCCAACGGCCTGCGCAACGCCGAGATCGCCGATCGCCTCTTCGTCTCCCGGCGCACGGTCGACCACCACGTGTCGGCGATCCTGCGCATGCTCGACGTGCGTACCCGCGGCGAGGCGGTCGCCGTCGCGGCGCGGCTCGGTCTGCTCCAAGACCGGTAGCGCAGTCGTCGCAACATAGGCATTTCCGCCGATTTCCGGCCAGTACCGGCCGCCCTACCGTCGATGGCGTCACTCGACGAGGAGAGAATCGGATGGAGACCTACGTGATCCTGCGCCGCGGCGGCTGGCGAACGGCAGATGACCTGGCGGCTGCGGCGGAGCGCTCGACTGCGGAAGGCGAGCGGATGCCGGACGACGTCGCCTGGATCCGCAGCTACGTGCTCGAGGAGCGCGACGGCACGGTCGGCACCGTGTGCATCTACCAGGCGTCGAGCCCCGAAGCGATCCGTCGCCATGCCTCGGCCGCCGACCTGCCGGTCGACGAGATCGTCCGCGTCGCCGACACGGTCATTGTCCGGGCAGACCCCGCACCGGTGGCGGCATGACCGAGCGCTCCAGCACACTCGGCACGCGCACGCCGCCCGAGATGAGCCTGACGCGGAAGACGCTCCTCGGAGCGGCGGCCGCGGGTGGCCTGGCACTGCTCGCGCCCGGTGTCGCGACGGCACGGCGGGCAGGCGTGACCGAGCCCAGCCCCGCAGCGACCGCGAACGTGATCGTGCAGTGGAACGAGGCTCTCCTGCAAGGCGTACGCGAATCGAAGCTCGGCCCACCCATGGTGGCGCGCGCGCTCGCGGTCGCGCACACGTGTGCCTACGACGCCTGGGCGGCCTACGACCGGGTTGCAGTCGGCACGCGGCTCGGAGGCACGCTGCGCCGTCCCGCGCGCGAGCGCCGCTACGGGAACAAGGTCGAGGCCGTATCCCAGGCCGCGTACCGCGCGGCCGTCGATCTGTTTCCGGGGAGCAAGGAGAGCGTCTTCGACCCGATGATGGCAGGCCTCGGACTCGATCCCGCCAACGACTCGCGGGACGCCTCCGCTCCGGCGGGCGTCGGAAACCTCGCGGCCGACGCGGTGCTCGCATTCCGCCACCGCGACGGAGCCAATCAGCTGGGTGACGAGCCCGGAGGTCGACCAGGTGTGCCGTACTCCGAATACACCGGCTACACGCCCGCCAACGACGCAATGGACACGAGGTCGCCGCTCGATTCGGCCACCGTCCACGACGTGAACCGGTGGCAGCCTCTGACCTATCTCGACGGATCGGGCACCCTCGTCACGCCCTCGTTTGCCGGGGCGCAGTGGCAGCATGTGCGCCCGTTTGCGACCCCATCGGCCGATCAGCTCCGCTCCCCGACCGGCCCGGCCAGGTACGGCTCGCCCGACTTCGTCGCCCAGGCGCTCGAGCTGCTCGACCTCAGCGCGCGTCTGACCGACGGGCAAAAGGTGATTGCGGAGTACTGGGCGGACGGGCCGCGGTCGGAGCTCCCGCCGGGCCACTGGAACCTGTTCGCACAGCGGATCTTGCTTCGCGACCGAACGGGCTCGAGCGAGCACGAGTTGGATCGCGCCGTCAAGCTGTTCTTCGCGCTGACGACCGCGATCTTCGACGCGGGCTGCTGTGCCTGGGACAACAAGCTCGCGTTCGACTCGGTGCGCCCGATCACCGCGATTCGCTGGCTGTTTCGCGGAACGACGGTTACGGCGTGGGGCGGCCCCGGAAAGGGCACACAGCGGATCCCGGGCGAGGAATGGTTCCCGTACCAGCCGACGAGCTTCCCGACGCCGCCGTTCGCCGAGTACTCGTCGGGTCACAGCAACTTCAGCGCCGCCGGTGCCGAGATCCTCCGACTGTTCACCGGCAGCGACCGCTTCGGCGGCTCCGTCACGGTCTCTCGCGGCAGCTCACGCGTCGAGCCCGGCCTCGTCCCGGCGCGTGATCTCACGCTGACCTGGGCCACATTCTCCGACGCCGCCGCACAGGCTGGCATCTCGCGCCGCTACGGCGGCATCCACTTTACGCAGGGCGACCTCGACGCACGCGCGACCGGCAGGGCGGCGGCGCGGCGCTGCTGGCACGTCGCCCGCACGTACTTCGCAGGGACCGCCCGGGGCCCTGCGTAGGCCGAACGACAACCCACAGACAAGTCAGGGAGGGAAGATGAAGATCGCAGTAGCCATCGCCGTAGCGCTAACGGCGCTCGCGCTCCCGTTCGTAGCGGGCGCGGGCACGACAACGACCAAGCAAACCACGGACGTCTTCCTGTGGAACGATCTCACAGCGAAGCCGACGACGAACCCCCCGACGGTGGTCGGGAAGGCGTCCCTCGTGCGGAGTGGCAATGGGATCTCGATGACGTTCCGCACCTCTCGGCTGCCCGCCGGCGAGCCGATCACGATCTGGTGGATCGTCCTCGAGAAGTGCGACGCGGGCGACCCGAACTGGGCGGAGGGCATGCCGTGCTCGGCGCAGTTCGCGTCGGGACGGGTCGCCAGCAAGAACGGAACCGCGACGTTCGCCGGCCAGCTCGCCGTGGGTAGCCGGGCGGGCTGCTTCGCTCCCAAGTTCCCGTGCCAGGGGCTGAAGGACTCCGCCACGGCGACGGTGCTCCTGCTTGCACGCACGCACGGGCCGAAGATTCCGGGAAAGCTGCACGACCAGCTCAGCGGGAGCGAGGCCGTCTCCGCAGATCCCAAGGCCGACCTCTGCCCGGCGATGAACAAGAACCCGCTCACACGGCGTCCGTTCTGCCAGATCCAGGCTGCGCTGTTCGCCGGCACGTAGCACGTCGGGGGAGGCGGGGGGACCAGCTCCCGGCGCACTGAAGGGTGTGGGCGGCGATCGCCGCCCACACCCTTCGACGGGTTAGTCTCCGACACGATGAAGGCGGCCGTGATCCGTGAAACCGGCGCAGCACCCGAGGTGGCCGAGATCGACGATCCGTCCGGCGAGGTCGTCGAGGTGCTCGCCGCGCCGCTCAACCCGATCGACCTCGCCGTCTCACGCGGCGTGCTCGCCACGGGGCATCCGGAGCTCCCGTACGTCCCGGGCTGCGAGGGCGTCGGCCGGACGTCCGACGGCCGGCTCGTCTGGCTCTTCGGCGGCAGCCTCGGCCGGATGCGCGACGGCGCGATGGCCGAGCGCGTCGCGGTCGGCGACGCAGGTGCGATCGACGTGCCCCAGGGCGCAGACCCTGCCGTGGCGGCCGGGCTCGGCATCGCCGGGCTGGCCGGCTGGCTCCCCCTCGCGTGGCGGGCGCCGCTCGAGGGCGGCGAGCACGTGCTCGTGCTCGGCGCTACCGGCTCGGTCGGCCTCGTAGCCGTGCAGACGGCAAAGCTGCTCGGCGCCGCACGGGTCGTCGCCGTCGGACGGAGCGAGAAGGGCCTCGAGCGCGCCCTCGAGCTCGGCGCAGACGCGACGGTGCGGCTCGGCGAGGCGGACGACCTCGTCACCGCGTTCAAGGACGTGTTCGGCGGCGACGGCCCGAGCTACGTGTTCGACCCCTTGTGGGGCGAACCGCTGGCGGCGGCCGTCCAGGCCGCGGTGCCGCGTGCGACCATCGTCAACCTCGGCCAGTCCGCCGGCGCGACGTCTGAGCTCGCGTCCGCCGCCGTCCGCTTCAAGAGCCTCTCGATCCTCGGCCACACGAACTTCGCCGTCCCGGAGGACGAGCTCACCGACCACTACCGCCGGCTCGTCGGGCACGTCGCCGCCGGTGACATCGTGTTCGACGTGGAACGCGTGCCGCTCGCGGACGTCGCCGACGCCTGGCGCCGTCAGGCAGCGGGCGCCGGGACGAAGCTCGTTCTCGTCCCCTAGTCGGGCACGCCTGACACGATTGCGCGGTGCCCGAGCGGCGGTTCGCCATCCGCCGCGCCGGCCGCGTCACGACAGCGGTAAGCGCGTGCCCTCGTTCTCCAGCCACGACGCCCGCCCGGGCCGCTCAGGCCCTCGCGGCCGCGCGGTGCAACTCCTCTCCGAACTTCGCCCGCTCGAGAAACTCGCCGAAGCCGGGCTCGACCCGGAGCTCGCCGTCGTCGACGACGACCGTGCCGCGGACGAGGACCGTGTCGACGTCGCCCGTCACCTCGGTCCCCTCGTAGAGGTTGTAGTCCGTCTTCGAGTGCTGGTCGGCGACGGTGATGGTCTTCTTCTTCGCCGGGTCGAAGATCACGAGGTCCGCGTCCGAGCCCGGGGCGATCGTCCCCTTGCGCGGATAGAGCCCGAACAGCTTCGCCGGGTTCGTGCAGAGGAGCTCGACCATGCGGTTGAGCGTGATGCGGCCCTCGCCGACACCGAAGTGATGGATCATGTGAAGGCGGTTCTCGAGGCCGGGCCCGCCGTTCGGGATCTTCGAGAAGTCGTCCTTCCCCATCGTCTTCTGGCCGTCCCAGAGGAAGGCGCAGTGGTCGGTCGAGATCGCCGAGAGGACGTCCGTGCGCACCGCGTTCCAGAGCACGTCCTGGTTCGCCTTCGGCCGCGGCGGCGGCGTGTAGACGTACTTCGCGCCCTCGAAGTCCGGCCGCTCGAGGAAGGTGTAGTCGACGAAGAAGTACTGGGTGCAGGTCTCGCCCCACACGTCCCAGCCCTTCTCGCGGGCGAGCATGATCGGCTCGACCGACTCCTTGCAGGAGACGTGGACGACGTACAGGGCGCAGCCGGCGACGCGCGCGAGCTGGATCGCGCGGTTCGTCGCCTCGCCCTCCGTCTCGGGCGGCCGCGTGAGCGCGTGGAAGTGCGGTGCGGTGTTCCCCGCGGCGAGGGCTTCCTTGACGAGCACGTCGATCGCGTCGCCGTTCTCGGCATGGACCATCACGAGCGCGCCGGTCCTCGCCGCGACCTCCATCGTGCGGAAGAGCGTCTCGTCGTCGACCATCAGCGCGCCCTTGTAGGCCATGAAGAGCTTGTACGACGTCACACCCTGGTCGGGGAGCGTCGCGAGCTCCTCGAGCCGCCCCGGCTGCGAGAGGTCGGTGACGGCGATGTGGTAGCCCATGTCGATGATCGCCTTGCCGTCGCGCTTCGCATGCCAGTCGCCGAGCGCTTCGGCGAAGGTCTGGCCCCGGCCCTGGATGCAGAAGTCGACGTGGGACGTCGTGCCTCCGAACGCCGCCGCCGTGTGGCCCGAGGTCACGTCGTCGATCGTCGTCGTGCCGCCGAACGGCATGTCGAGGTGCGTATGCGGATCGACGAGGCCGGGAAGCACGAGCTTCCCGGCCGCGTCGATCACCGTGTCGGCGCTCACGTCGAGGTTCTCGCCGAGCAGGGAGATCCGCTCGCCGTCGACGAAGACGTCGCCGACGTAGTCGTCGGCGGCCGTGACGATACGGCCGCCCTTGATCAGCACGGACATCGCGGATCTCCCTTCTCGGTCGTCACCTCTACTTGCCGCCCACCGTCACCTTGACGGTGACCTTCTTCCACGCCGCGCCGGTCACGTTCACGCGCTCCTTCTTCAGCTGGGCGAGCGCCTTCGCCGCGTACGTGTAGTTCGTCGCGCCCGTGGGAGCGCTCTTGATCACGCCGTACGTCCGCGCGATCTTCGTCGTCTGCGCCACCGCGCCCGGCATCGGCATCCCGATGCCCTTCGGGCTCGGCCAGACGAGCGCGTTGATCTCGTTCATCTGCCAGGTCTGGTGGCCCTTGCCAAGCAGGGAACCGTTCTTCAGGACGATGTTCACGCACTCGGCCTGGTGATCACGGCAGTAGATCCAGCCCTGGAACGAGGCCTTGAGAAACTTGACCGCCGTGTCCTGATTGGCCTTGTCGGCGAGCCAGTCCTCGCGCACGAAGACGTTGTCCTCGAGCATCCCGGTACCGACCTTCGGGTCGGACATCTTGAAGACGTTCAGATCCTTCAGCGTGTACAGCTTGCCCGTCTTCGGGTTCTTCGTCTCGAGCACCTGTGCGAGCTCGTTGTACGTCATTGCCGCGGCCGCGTCGACCTGTCGCTTGAGGAAGAGCTGCATGTCGAACGGCTGGTTGACGATCGTCACGTCGCCCGAGTCGGAGTGGTCGATCCCGTTCTTCTGCAAAGCCGCGAAGAGCTCCGGCTCGTTGCCGCAGCACCAGACCCCGACCTTCTTGCCCTGCATCTTCGCGATGGTGTTGATCCCGCTGTCACGCCAGGTCAGCTCGGTCATGCCCGACCGCGCGAAGACCTGGGCGATGGAGACGAGCTTCGAGCCCTTCTCGCGGGTCGCGAGCAGGTTCGGCAGCCAGTCGAGCCCGAACTCGGCCCGCTTGCCGGCGACGACAGTCTCGGGTGTGATGCTCGGCCCGCCGACCTTGATCGACACGTCGAGCCCCGCCTTGTCGTAGTACCCCTTCTCGAGCGCGGCGTAGTAGCCCGCGAACTGCGCCTGCGTCACCCACTTGAGCTGCAGCGTCACCTTCGTCGCCGCCTTGCGGTCGGTTGCCGCGGTCGCGACGGCCGCCCAGCCCGCGAGCGCCCCGCACGCGAGCGCCGCGACGGCCATGACCCAGTGCTTGCGCCTCAATTCGTCCCTCCTCCGGTTCTCCGTGCGACCCCGACGGTCGCGTGGTTGCCATTCTGACCCTCGATCACTCTCCACGAAAGCCACGTGCGGTCGGATGCCAGCTGGTCGTCAGTCGCTCGGCGAGCGCGACGGCACCGTAGAAGGCGATCCCGAACGCGCTCGCGAGCGCGATTCCCGCCCACGCCCGCGGGAAGTTGAAGAGCTGCGTGTCGTTCAGGATGCTGACGCCGAGCGCGTTCGTCGGGCCGCCGAAGTACTCGCCGACGATCGCCCCGATCATCGAGAGCACAGCTGCCACCTTGAGCCCCGTGAACATGAACGGCAGCGAGTTCGGCAGCCGCACAAGCCGGAAGACCTCGATGTCGCTCGCGGCGTACGAGCGCATCAGCTCGATCGACCGGGGGTTGACGGTGGTGAGGCCGCGGAGCGTGTTCACCATCACGGGGAAGAAGCAGAGGACCGCGGCGATGGCCATCTTCGAGAACGGGTTCAGCAGGCCGAACCAGTTGTTCGTGATCGGTGCGAACGCGATGATCGGCACCGCGCTCGAGGCGACCGCGAAGGGCATCAGCGCCCGGCCGAGGAACGCGAAGCGAGCCAGCACGAGCGCGGTCAGGATGCCGAGGCCCGATCCGAGCGCAAACCCACCAGCGGCCTCCTTGAACGTATACAGGCCGTAGTCCCAGAGGACGCCCTTGTCCTCCCAGAACGCCTGGGCGATGTCGGACGGCTTCGGGAGCAGGAAGGTCTCGACGTCGAACGCGGTCGTCAGCCCCTCCCAGAGCGCGATGCCGAGCAGGAAGACCATGACCGCCGGGGCCCAGTCGCGCAGCCGGTTCCCCATCTCGCGGCCGAGGCCGGCGGGGACGGGCTCGATGATCGTGCTGCTCAGAAGAGCTCCTCGACAACGGCCGAATGGCCGGCTGCCGTGTCACCGTGCCCGGCGGCGAGTGCCTCGCGCACCGCGGTGACCATCTCGAAGAAGCGAGCGTCCTCCCGCGTCTCGCCGGTGCGCGGCTGCGGCAGGTCGACGGCGATCGTCTCGGCGATCCGCCCCGGGCGGGCCGACATCACGACCACCCGCGTCGAGAGGAAGACAGCCTCCGGAATCGAGTGCGTCACGAAGACGATCGTGCTGCCGGACTTCTCCCAGATCCGCAGGAGCTCCATGTTGAGCCGCTCGCGGGTCATCTCGTCGAGCGCACCGAACGGTTCGTCCATCAGGAGCAGCGCCGGGTCGAACGACAGCGCGCGCGCGATCGAGACGCGCTGCTGCATCCCGCCCGAGAGCTGCCAGGGCCGGCTCGACTCGAAACCGGTCAGCTCGACGAGCTCGAGCATCTCGGCGACCCGCTGCTTCCGTCGCGCCCGGTCCCAGCCGAGCAGCTCGAGCGGCAGCGCGACGTTCCGCACCACCGTCCGCCAGTCGTAGAGGACCGCGTCCTGGAAGACGATTCCGTAGTCGTGGTCGAGGCGGGCCTGGTGCGCCGTCTTCCCGTTCACGAGCAGCGTCCCCGCGCTCGGCTGGATCAGGTCGCCGATGATGCGGAGGAGCGTCGACTTGCCGCAGCCCGACGGGCCGATGAGAGAGATGAACTCCCGCGGCGCGATCTCGAGATCGATGTCCTGGAGCGCCGTCACGCCGGTGCGAAAGGACTTCGAGAGCCCCTGGATCGAGACGACGCTCTCGACCGTGCTCATGCGAAGTGCTCCGGCGCGCGTCGCAGCACGAGGCGCTCGGTCAATGCGACGAGGCCGAAGAGCACGAGCCCGAGCACCGCGCAGACGATGTTCGTCGCCCACAGGAACGTGGGCTGCAGCGAGTAGTACTGGTTGAAGTTGACGATCGCGCCACCCAGCCCGTCCTGGATCGAGGCGGGCGTCTCGCCGATGATCGCGCCGATCACGCTGGCGGTCGCTGCGATCTTGAGGGCGGTGAAGAGGTACGGAAGCGAGGCGGGAACGCGGAGGCGCCAGAGGATGCTCCAGCGGCTCGACGCGTAGGACTCCATCAGCTCGAACGCGCGCGGATCGGCCGACTGGAGCCCGCGGAGCGCGTTGATGGCCACCGGGAAGAAGGTCAGGTAGGCGGCGAGGATCGCCACCGCCTTCCAGCCCTCGACGCCCTTCGAGCCGAGGCCGATCACGACCATCGGCGCGACGGCCAGGATCGGGACGGTCTGCGACGCGACGATGTACGGCAGGAGGCCCCGCTCGAGGAGCCGCGAGTGGACGAGCAAGACGGCAAGCCCGAAGCCGATCACCGCGCCGAGCACGAACCCGGCGAACGCCTCTTTCGCCGTGAACCACGCAGCGTCGAGCAGCGGGTGGATGAGCGCCGGGCCGCCCTCCGTCACGGGCTGCCGGAAGGCATTCAGGATGTCGTGGATGTGCGGCATCGTCGTGTCGTCCACGAGGAAGGGCCACGTCCAGCCGGTGGTCTCCCAGAGCCACTTGTAGCCCTCCCACAGACCGCAGAGGACGGCGATCACCAGGAGGAAGGTCGCGAGGCGCCCGAGTGCGGGGACGATTCTCCAGGTGCCGTTCTCCGCCGCGCCGGTCGCCATCTCGGGGCATTCCTTACCACACGTCTCGCAGGGCCAGAGGGTTAAGCTCGGCCCAGATGGCGCTCGATCCCTCCCGTGTCGTCTCCCACCTCCGTGAGCTGCGCTCGCTGACCGGGGACGAGAACGGCGAGCAGCGGGTCGCGTGGACGGAGACCTGGGCCAGAGGCCGCGCCTGGCTCGCGGAGTCGCTGACCGACCTGCCGCTCGACGTGGAGCGCGACCAGGCGGGAAACGACTGGTACACGCTGCGTGGTGCGTCCGAGCGGGCCGTGCTGATCGGCGGCCACATGGACTCGGTCCCGAACGGCGGCTGGCTCGACGGCTGCCTGAACGTGCTTGCGGGAGCCGAGGTGCTGCGCCGCATCGCAGACGAGGGAACGCCGCCCGTGACGGTGCGGCTCGTGGACTGGGCCGACGAGGAGGGAGCGCGGTTCGGTCGCTCACTGTTCGGCTCCTCGGCTGCTGCGGGCTCGATGGCCGACCAGGACGAGTTGCGGAAGCTCGTCGATCGCGACGGGGTCTCGCTGCCCGACGCGGTCGGTGCCTACGGCGTCGACCTCGACCGCGCACTCGACGCGCACTCCCAGCTCGAGAGCGCCGCGGCCTACCTCGAGCTCCACATCGAGCAGGGCCCGGTGCTCGAGTCGCTCGACCTGCCGCTCGGCGTCGTGCTCGGCACGTTCGGCGTCGAGCGCTGGCGCATCACGTGGACGGGGCAGGCGGCCCACGCGGGCTCGACGCCGATGGACAAGCGCCGCGACGCGCTCGCGGGCGCCGCGAAGCTCGCGCTCGCGATCCGGGACGTCGCCCGCGAGACGGGCGACGGCGCCGTCTGCACGTCGGGAGGTGTCGTCTGCCGGCCGGGGATCGTCACCTCCGTCGTCGAGACCGCAGAGCAGCTGCTCGACCAGCGGCACCTCGACGCCGGGAAGCTGGCGTCGATGCTCGCGCGAGCGCAGGAGCTCTCGCGCGGCTTCGCCGAGGAGGAGCGGATCGACGTCGGCTGGGAGAAGATCTGGTCGATCGAGCCGATCCTGTTCGACGAGACGCTGATCGGGTTCGCCGACGAGGCGATCCGCGAGGTCGCGGGCACCGCGCACCGCCTCCCCTCCGGGCCGCTCCACGACGCGGCGGAGGTCTCGCGCGCCGGCGTCCCAACGGTGATGCTCTTCGTCCAGAGCCTCCGTGGCCTCTCCCACACGAAGCTCGAGGACACGAAGCCCGAGCACCTCGAGCTCTCGGTCGCCGCGCTCGACCGGCTCGCCGCGAAGACGATCGACTGGATCGCGGGCGGATGAGGTACGAGCTGGCGGTCGAGATCGCGCGGCCGCCGGCGGAGGTGTATGCCTTCCTCGCCGATCCGACGCACCTGCCGGAGTGGCAGGAGGACGTGGAAGAGGTACGTGACGCCCCCGGAGGCCCGCTGCCGGCGAGCAGGAGGTTCACGGAGGTGCGCTCGTTCCTCGGCAAGCGGGTGGAGTCGACGCTCGAGGCGGTGGTTGCGGAGCCCGGGCGTGAGCTGACGCTGCGGACGGTGTCCGGCCCCGTGCGCATTACGATCCGTCATCTCCTGGAGCCCACCGGGGTGGGGACCGACCTCCGGGTCGTGGGCGAGGCCGACCCCGGGAAGCTGCTCGGTCTCGGCGGCCCGCTCGTCCGCCGCGCAGTCCAGCGCCGAGCCCATGCAGACTTCGAGCGGCTGAAGACGGTGCTGGAGGGAGGAGAGCCACCCGAGGAGGGCTCGGTACCCGAGCCCTCAGGGACGGCCCCGATGTTCTTCACGCCGACCGTCTGCCACAGTGCGATCGTGGGCTCGACGCGTGCTCATCGTGGACGACCACGCGGGGTTCCGCTCGGCGGCGCGTGCTTTCCTCGAGGCCGGCGGCTTCGACGTCGTCGGCGAGGCTGCCGACGGACGCTCCGCCGTCGACGCGGTCCGCCGCCTGCAGCCGGACCTCGTCCTGCTCGACGTGAAGCTGCCCGACATCGACGGGTTCGCCGTGGCGGCGACGATCCCGATCGGCGGGCCGCGGGTCGTTTTCACGTCGAGCCGCGACGTCGCGTCGTACCGCCGGCAACTCGCGCTCGAATCCCGCCTGGAGCTTCATCCCGAAGAGCGATCTCACAGTCGAGGCGCTCTCCGCCGTCGTGGACTGACCGTGCGACGGGCCGGGCTCGCCACTCTGCCACTCGGGATCGGCTTCGGGTTGGCGACCGAGTGGGCGGCGTTCGACCGGGGGCAGCTCGGCGTGGCGCTTGTCGACCTCGCGGTCGGTTGCATGCTGTTCGTCGTGCGGGGCGATCGCGTGGGATCGGCGCTCCGAGAGCCGGGCCGGGCCGCTGATGTCGTTCGCCGGGTTCACCTGGTTCCTCGGCACGGTCTTCGAGCCGGCCCTCTTCCTCCATCGCGGGCCCCTCGTTCACCTCCATCTCTCCTACCCCACCGGCCGGCCGCCGACGCGCCTTTCCCGAGGCGTGGTCGCCGTCGCCTATGTCGACGCGGCGATCGAGCCGGTCGCCCAGAACGACGCGGTGACGCTGGCGCTGAGCGCCGCCGTCGCTCTGACCGCCGTCCAGGTGTTCACGGGGACCTCGGGGCCGGCGCGGAAGGCAGGCAGGCCCGCGCTGGCGGCGGCGCTCGCGTTTGCCGGCGTGCTCGCCGTGACCGCGATCGGCCGGGCCGTCGGCTGGGACGACACGGCGATGCTCCTCCTCTACGACGGCGTGATCGCCTCGGTCGTGCTGCTCCTCACCGTCGACCTGCTACGGGAACGCTGGGCCGACGCCGTCGTCACCGGCCTCGTGCTCGACCTCGGCGCGGAGCGTGGAGACGGGACGCTGCGGAGCACGCTCGCGGGAGCGCTCGGCGACCCGTCGCTCGTCGTCGGCTACCCGCTGCCGGAAACCGGAGCGCTCGTCGACGACAGAGGCGAGCCCGTCGACCTCCCGCTCCGTGGCTCGGGGCAGGTCGGTGACGCCGATCGACGACGGCGACGAGCGGCTGGCGGTGCTCGTCCACGACGACGTGCTCCTCGCCGACCGACCTCTCGTCGAGTCTGTCGCCGCCGCGGCACGGCTTGCGGTCGCGAACGCGCGTCTGCAGGCCGAGGCGCTGTCACGTGCTGTAGAGCTCCAGGCGTCGAGGCGCCGGATCGTCGAGGCAGCCGACGCGCAGCGACGCCGGGTCGAGGAGGAGCTCCGGCTCGGTGCGGCACGACGCCTCGCAGACCGTCGCCGTCCTACTCGCCGAGGCCCGCGCCGGCGTGGCTGCGGACGAGGGCGACTCGATCGCGACGCTCGCAGCCGAGCTCGGCGACGCGCGGCGCGAGCTACAGGAGTTCGCGCACGGCGTCCAACCGGCAGCGCTGACCGAGCACGGGCTGATGCCGGCGCTGACAGCTCTCGCCCAACGCTCGGTCGCTACCCGTCGACGTGCAGGGCGAGATCGGCAGGCTCCCGGACGCGGTCGAGGCGGCGCTCTACTTCGTCTGCTCGGAGGCGCTCACCAACGCCGCCAAGCACGCCCGGGCGACGCGCGTGACGATCGAGGTGAGCGGCAAGCCGCGACAGGTCGCCGTCGTGGTCACCGACGACGGAATCGGCGGAGCGAGCCTGTCGGGCGGCACGGGTCTGCGGGAGGGGAGGGGGTAGGGAGGAGAGAGGCGTGAGGAGATCTGGGAGCTATGAGAGGTTTCTGCAGGGAGCTGTGAAAGGAGACGGATGCTCGAGGATGGTGTAATGCGCGGAACTGGAGCTGCGCTCTGCGACGTCTGAGTAAAGCTGTAGTTGGTTGCAGACCTGGAGACGTGATAGAATGTGCGACAGGCGCGACGGCGGGCGTACGCGTGGAAGCGCGTGGCTGAGCACGAGCGTGATTATAAGCGTTGTTTGTATTTCCGCGCGGCGGCGTGCGAGACCCTGCTCCGGACGAACCGGCACGCGAGCCGCGCGCTGCGGCGCCCGACGGCGTCGCGATCGCGGCCGGGCTCGTCGTCGGGTGCTTCCTCACGTGGAACATCTCGAACGTCGGCGCGGTCGCCGACCCGCTCTCGGACGCTTACGGGACGTCGCTCGCGACGATCGGCCTTCTCACCACCGCACTGTTCGTCACGCACCTCGCTTCCCAACTCCCGGCGGGCGTCTGGTCGGACCGACTCGGGCCTCATCGGGTTGCGCTCGCCGCCTGCGCGGCGGCTGCGCTCGGGAACGCGCTGCTCCTCGCTGACGCGACGCTGGCGGTCGGAATCGTGGGCCGGCTCGTGGTCGGCGTCGGCTCCGGCGCGGGGTTCGTGGCCGGGCTCGATCTCGTTCGCGCCGGGCGCGGAGGGCCGATGCTCCAGGGGCTCTACGGCGGGGCGACGATGGCCGGCGGCGGCCTCGCGCTCGTGATCCTGCCGCCGCTCACCGACGCGACCGGATGGCGGGCTCCGTACGCGACAGCACTCGCCCTCGCCGTGGCCGCCGCCGCTCCGGTGCTCGCGGTACGCGGGCTTCGGCGGGTCGGTCGCGCGACGCGAGGTGTCCTGCGCGACCCCCACCTGCTGCCGCTCGGCGCGCTGCAGGCCGCGACCTTCGGGCTGGCGGTGATCGCGGGCAACTGGGTCGTGCCGCTCCTCGAGCGAAACGGTGCCGGCTCCGCCGTCGCCGGGGCGCTCGGGAGTCTCGTCCTCCTCGCGGGGATCCTGACCCGTCCCTTGGGCGGCGCCGTCGTCCACCGGTGGCCGGGGTGGCGGACGATGCTCGTCGGCGTCTCGCTCGTCTCCATCGCCGCTGGCGCGCTCGTTCTCGCGTTGCGTGGTCCTCTCTTGCTGTCGGCCATCGGAGCGCTCGCGCTCGGGCTTGCCGCCGGCTTCCCGTTCGCCGTGATCTTCGAGGCCGTGCAGCGGCGGCGGCCGGACGCCCCGGGCGCAGCCGTGGCGCTCGTCAACGGCTGCGCCGTGCTCGCGATCCTCGTGGGGACCCCGCTGGCGGGCCTCGCGTTCGACCTCCCCGGCGATGGCGCTGTCGCGTTCGTGGCGATCGGCGTGCTCGCCGCGGCTGCGCTCCCGTTCGTCGGCCGCCTTGCCGGACCAGGCACGGCCCGGTCCCGGTCGTAGACTGGACGGACGACGCCCGCCGCCGATTCCCGATTCGACCGTCGCGAGCTGCTGGAGAAGGCCGGTCGCCTCGCGATCGCCGCGGGCGCGCTGCCCGCGATCGCCCGGCGGCGCAGCACCACCCCTGACCTCGCCGCGCTCCGGTCACGTCTGACCGGCACGGTCGTGGCGCAGGGCGAGGCCGGCTACGACGCAGCACGCCTTCTCTACAGCCCTCGATTCGACGGCGTCCATCCCCTCGCCGTCGTCTACTGCGAGAGCGCGATCGACGTCTCGCGGACGATCCTCTGGGCGCGCGAGAACGCCGTCCCGGTCAGGGCCCGGAGCGGCGGCCACAGCTACGCCGGCTACTCGACGACGACCGGGGTCGTGATCGATGTGTCGAGGCTCGCATCCATCACCGTGAACCCGGCAGCCGGGACGGTCGGGATCGGGGCCGGAGCCCGGCTGATGGACGTCTACCGGGAGCTCGCCGCTCACGGTCTCGCGATCCCCGGCGGCTCGTGCCCGACGGTCGGCGTCGCCGGGCTCGCGCTCGGTGGTGGAGTCGGCTTCTCCGGACGCAAGCTGGGCCTCACCTGCGACAACGTCCGGAGCTTCACGATGGTGACGGCCGACGGCGTCGTGAGGTCGTGCAAGCCGCAGCGCAACCCGAACCTATTCTGGGCGGGCCGTGGAGGTGGCGGCGGCAACTTCGGCGTCGCGACGCGATTCACGTTCACGACCCACCCTGTGGGGAACGTGACCATCTACCGGGCCGGTTGGCCGTGGTCCGATGCAGCGCGCGTGGTGGACGCGTGGCAGGGCTGGGCGCCCCTGGCCCCGGACGAGCTGTTCTCGCTGCTCGACCTGGAGTCGTCCGACTCCGGCGGGCTCCGCGTGGGCTCGAGCGGCCAGTTCTTCGGGACCGGCCCGCAACTCCAGGCGCTGCTCAACCCGTTCTTCGCCGCGGGGGCGGCGCCGGACATGCTCGAGATCACGACGATGCCGTACCTCGACGCGATGTTGCTCTGGGCGGGCTGCTCCGATGCCCTCCACTGCCGACTCGGCGACGGCGTCGGCCGCTCGACGTTCGCGGCCAAGTCCGACTACGTCAACGGCCGGCTGTCGACCGCCGGGATCGCAGCGCTCGTCCATGGGGTCGAGGCCCGGGCCGCGACCCCCGCAGGGGGATCCATCCTGTTCGACGCGTACGGCGGCGCCATCAACCGTGTGCCGAAGGCGGCCACCGCCTTCGTCCACCGCGACGCCTCGTTCTCCCTTCAGTACATCGCCGGTTGGAGCGCCGCGAGCGGCGATGCGGGGGCGCAGGCGGCCATGGGCTGGCTGCGCGGCACGTACGCGGCGATGCGCCCGTACGTGTCGGGCCTCGCGTACCAGAACTACATCGACCGCGAGCTGCCGCACTGGGGGCTCGCGTATTACGGATCCAACTACGCACGGCTCCGTCAGGTGAAGCGCCAGTACGACCCGCACAACGTCTTCCGCTTCGCGCAGAGCATCGTGCCCGCGCTGCATTGAGCGTCGGCCGCCGCTCTACAGTGCCTCGGTGACCGCGCCGGACTGGCCGCTCCGCACCGACCGCCTTCTGCTCCGTCCGTTCGAGACCGGCGACCTCGATGCGATGCACGTGATCCACTCCGACGAACGTGTCGTGCGCTGGCTCTACAACGATGCGCGCACACGGGACGAGACGCGCGAGCTGCTGGAGCGGAAGATCGCCGGCTCGGCGCTTCGTGCCGAGGGCGACTGGCTCAGCGCCGCAGTGACGCGCCGCGAAACGGGAGAGCTCGTCGGCGACGTCTCGCTGCTCTGGGCGAGCGAGACGCATCGCCAGGGCGAGCTCGGGTTCGTCATCCACCCGCTCCACCAGGGACACGGCTACGCCACGGAGGCCTCCTGGCCGATGCTGGCCTTCGCCTTCGAGCAGCTCGGCCTCCACCGGGTCGTTGGACGGCTCGAGCCTCGCAACGTCGGCTCCGCCCGCGTGCTGGAGAAGCTCGGCATGCGGCGCGAGGCGCGTCTCGTCGAGAACGAGTGGGTCAAGGGCGAGTGGCAGAGCGAGCTCGTCTACGCGCTGCTCGCGAGGGAGTGGCGCGGCGGCTCCGCTGGCGCGCACGCGAGCGACGGCCGATACTGACTGCTTCGCACACGACGGAGGTCCAGCACATGTCACTCTCTTTCGGCGTTACCGTCCTGCCCGACCCGCCGGCGAGCCGGCTCGTCGAGCTCATGCAGCTCGGCGAGCGAAGCGGCTTCGAGATCGGCTGGACGTACGACTCGCACGTCCTCTGGCAGGAGTCGTTCGTGCAGCTGACGATGGCGATCCAGGCCACCTCCACGATGAGGTTCGGGCACCTGGTCACGAACCCGGGGACCCGGGAGCCCACCGTCCTCGCGAGCCTCTACGCGACGATGCACGACATCTCGGACGGCCGCATGGTGATGGGCATCGGCCGCGGCGACTCGGCGCGGCGGTACATCGGGCAGCAGCCGGTGCGCGTCGCGGAGTTCGAGCGCCGACTCGCGATGATCAAGCCATTCATGAACGGAAAGGAGGTCCAGTGGAACGACAAGGACCTCCAGCTCAAGTGGGTGCGGCCGGAGCTGCCCGAGATCCCGATGTGGGTCGCCGGATACGGGCCGAAGGCGCTCGCGGTCGCAGGACGCCTCGGCGACGGCGTGATCATCCAGCTCGCCGACCCCGAGATCGTCCAGTGGATCATGGGCACCGCACGCGCTGCGGCGGAGGAAGCGGGCCGCGATCCCGCGGCGCTCAAGTGCATCGTCTGCGCGCCGAGCCACGTCGGGCCGATCGAGGACGGCCGCGAGCAGACGCGCTGGTTCCCGGCGATGGTCTCGAACCACGTCAAGGACCTGATCGAGCGCTACGGGACCGACGGCTCCGTCGTCCCGAAGGCGCTGACGGACTACGTCGAGGCGCGGAAGTTCTACGACTACGACGAGCATTCTCGCGTGGGCGCGAAGCACGGAGAGTTCGTCACGGATGAGATCTGCGACCGTTTCTCTGTCCTCGGCGACGTCGGGCAGATCACGACGAAGCTCCGCGAGCTCAAGTCGATCGGGGTCGACCACTACTCGATCTACCTCATGACGCACGGCCAGGAGGAGACCCTCGAGGCGTACGGCCGCGACGTGATTCCCCAGTTCGCCGGAGCGGCCGCATAGACGCGCAGGAGCAGATCGAGGCGTGGCGGTCGGTCGCCGGAGGTTGGGAGCGGCAGCGTGAGCTGATCTGGGCGGCGACCCACGTGGTCTCGGAGCGACTCGTGGAGCTCCTCGACCCGCGGCCGGGTCAGACGATCCTCGAGCTCGCGGCCGGACCGGGCGACACCGGGTTTCTGGCGTTGGCGCGAGTCCTCCCCGGCGGGCATCTGCTGACGACCGACGTCGCACCCGAGATGCTCGAGGCGGCGAGGCGGCGCGCCGCCGAGCTCGGGCTCGACGACGTGTCGTTCGCCGTCGAGGACGCCGCGTCGCTGACGCTCGACGACGAGTCGGTGGACGGCGTGCTCTGCCGCTGGGGGCTCATGCTGATCCCCGACGTGGAGGGGGCGGCCGCCGAGATCGCCCGAGTGCTCCGGCCCGGCTGCCGGGTGGCCGTGGCGGTGTGGGCGGAGCCAGACCGGAACGAGTGGATGACGGCGTCCGGCCGCAGCGCGCTCGAGCTGAGGCTCATGGAGCGGCCCGACCCCGATGCGCCTGGCCCGTTCCGGCTCTCGGCCGACGCGCGGCTCGTTTCGCTCCTCGAAGAGTCGGGCCTCCGGGTCGAGACGGTCGAGGATGTCCCGCTGACGTGGCGCGCGCCGTCGCTCGAGGCCTGGTGGGATATCACGCGGGACATGTCGCGGATGCTCTCGCTGCTCCTGCAGCGACTAAACCCGGACGAGGCGGAGGCGGTGCGCCGGGGAGCCGAGCGGCGCCTCGAGCGCTACCTGCAGCCGGATGGCTCCCTCGCCGTCCCTAGCCTCGCGCGAGTCGGCCTCGCCGTGCGTCCCGCCTGAACATCCCGAAGAGCAATGGCGAGGGCCGGACTTGAACCGGCGACACCACGGTTTTCAGCCGTGTGCTCTACCAACTGAGCTACCTCGCCCCGGCAGCCGAGTGTAGCGGCGTCGATCAGGCATCGCGCACGGCGTGGGCACGCGCGACGACGGGCTCCTGGGCGCTCCAGGGGAAGTCGATCCAGCGGTCGGTGCGCTTCCAGACGAAGTCGCAGGAGACGACGGAATGCGGCTTCTCGTAGAGCACGGCGATCCGCACCTCGCCGACCTTCCCGGCGCAGAACTCCTGGACGCTCTCGAGCGTGTGGCCCGTGTCGGCGACGTCGTCGGCGATCAGGATCTGCGCGTCGTGGAGGTCGACGAAGTCGGGTGCGGGCGGCAGGATCCGCGGCACCTCGAGTCGCTCGTCGACGCCCGTGTAGTACTCGACGTTCATCGTGTAGACGTTCTTGACGGCGAGCGCGTAGCCCAGAGTCGCGCCGAGGAGCAGGCCTCCGCGTGCGATCGACAGGATCATGTCCGGGTCGTAGCCGTCGTCGGCGATGAGCTCGGCGAGTGCCCTCGTCGCCGTGCCGAGGTCACTCCAGTTCATCACCTCGCGCTCGGCCATGCCTGACGGTATCCGATCCGGGCGCGCGATCGCGCCGTAGCGACTACGACCGGAGCCGGGTAGCCTCCGCTGCCGTGGCCGCGACGCCCCGGACCGTGACCATCGTGGGCGCACCGCTCGATCTCGGTCAGGGACGCCGCGGGGTCGACATGGGCCCGTCGGCGATCCGCTACGCCGACCTCGAGGAGCGCCTGGCGTCGTTCGGCTGCATCGTCGACGACCGCGGCAACGTGACGGCCCCGCAGCCCGAGGCGCTCGCGGTTCGCGACGAGCAGGCGCGGTTCCTGCCCGAGATCCTCGAGGCCTGCGCGAGGCTGGCGGCGATCGTCGAGGAGGTCGTCGCCTCCGGGTCGCTGCCGCTCGTGCTGGGCGGAGACCACTCGGTCGCGCTCGGTACGCTCGCCGGCCTCAGGGCCGCGGCGGGCCGGCCCGGCGGCGTGCTCTGGATCGACGCCCACGGCGATCTCAACACCCCCGAGACGAGCCCGACCGGGAACGTCCACGGGATGCCACTCGCCGCCGCGCTCGGGCTCGCGGGAGACGCCTTCGCGCACCCCGGCCTGCCGCTGCCCGCGGTCGATCCCGCGCGGGTGACGTTGCTCGGCGTGCGGTCGCTCGACGATGCCGAGCGGGCGCTGATCCGTGAGACCGGCATCAGGGTTATCACGATGACCGAGATCGACCGGATCGGGATCGAGCGCGCCGTACGTGAGGCGATCGACCGCGTCTCCGGCCCGGGCTTCGTCCACGTCTCGCTCGACCTCGACGCGCTCGATCCGGAGATCGCGCCGGGCGTGGGTACTCCGATCAAGGGGGGCCTCACCTACCGTGAGGCGCATCTCGCGTGCGAGGAGCTCGCCGACTCGGCCGTGGTCGGCTCGCTCGAGCTCGTCGAGGTGAATCCGATCCTCGACCGCGAGAACGGGAGCGCGGCCATCGCAGTCGAGCTCGCTGCGAGCGCGCTCGGCCAGTCGATCCTGTAACTCGGCGCGGCGCCGATCATCGCGGCCGTCGAGGTTTCCGCCAAGAGAAGAGCGTCCGGGCCGGCTCACCGCGCCACGAACGCTCTTCGTTGCCGCTGACCTTATCGCACCCCGGCGCCCGGGCCAAGCACGCGGATGCGAAGCGGCCGGCCGGAAGTGGCGTGCAGCATCGAAGCGGCGCTCCCCCGATTGATCGCGACGGACATGTTGCGGTAGCTGTCCTCGTAGAGGATTACGTCGCCCGGGCGGGCGTCGGCGAACGTTCGGGCCATGACCGCGTAATACCGCTCGCCTGCCAGCTCCAGCTCCACGCGAGTGCCGGGCACGACTCCGGCGTGCTCCGCATCGTCGCGCGTCAGGTTGAGCGCGATGTTGCCGAAACTATCAACATAGAGCATCGTCGCATCGATGCGGTCGTCCGAGAACGACGGCCGTGGCAGGTCGAGCCGGACGAGCGCGTCGGGGTCGAGCGGTGGGCCGAGCTCCTCGAGCGGGACGCCGTTCGCGAGATGGGCCGCCGCCGGGGCGAAGAGGTCGCGGCCGTGGAACGTGCGCGAGATCGTCTCGAGCGCGTACTCCGGGTTCGCGAGTTCGCAGGCCTGCGTGATCCCCGCGCGCTCCGCCGCCGGCAGCAGCAGGCCGTTGTCCGGACCGACGAACAGGCGCCCGTCGGCGTCCGCAAGGACGACCGGGCGACGCGCGCCGCCGACACCGGGGTCGACGACGGCAAGGTGGACCCCGATCGGCATGTAGGGCAGCGTGCTCGAGAGGACGAGCGCACCCTGGAGCACCTGGGTGGGTGGGATGCCGTGCGTCACGTCGATCACCCGGGCATCGGGCGCGATCCGGGCGATGACGCCGTGGCACGTGCCGACGAAGTCGTCCTGGAGACCGAAGTCCGTCAGGAAGCAGATGACCACGCGCCGAGTCTACGATGCGAGCGCCGCGCGTTCGACCGCCTCGACCAGGCCCGGGACGTCGTGCGTCATCGCCTCCGCGATGACAGACACTCCTCGCGCCGACGCCTCCCGGCTCGTCTCGGGCCCGATCGACACGGCCGGGGCGGCGACGCCGAGCGCGGCGTACGCCCGCGCGGCGGACGCGGACGCCAGCACGACGAGATCGCAGTCCGGCCAGCTCTCGGGCCGCAGCGCGACGGTGCGGTAGAGGACGACGACGTCGGCGCGAAGCGTTTCGGGGAGGAGCCGACGCGCTCCTTCGGCGCCGGCGAACAGCACCCGACCGGGCTCGGTCGGCAGAGCCGCGAGGAGGCCCTCCTGGGTCGAGGTCTCCGCGATCACGTCCGCGCCTCCGAACGCCGTCGCGGTCGCTCGTCCGATCGCGGCGACGTTCCGGGGCGTTCCTCGCATCCTGCGTCGCAGCTCGCGTGCCCCCGCGATGCTGGTCAGGACGACCCAGTCGTAGCCGGCCACGTCGACGGGGTCGTCGCCGAGGGGCTCGACCGCGATGAGCGGGACGTGGACGGCGTCGTGGCCGGCGTGCCGCAGAGCCTCGACGAGCTCGGTCTCGCGGCCCGCGGGCCGGGTGACGACGACGCGCGCCACTCTTTGTCGCCCCGTCCCTAGCCCCCGCCCGCCCACGGGGACACCGACGGTAGCGGCGAACGTGTGACGTGTCCGTGCCGGTTGTGTGCCGGTAGTGCGATCGCGAGGCAACCCGCTCCACGCCCGACGGCCGCAGGGTGGTCGAGTCGAGCAGCGGCGCTCGTCTGCGCAACGCACCACCCGCCCGACGCCGGGGAGCGATACGCCGGATCGTCCCGCGACCAGAGAAGCGTCGCGCCGCTCATCGCGCAAGCGCGGCGAGCTCACGGCCCAATGCCTGCGGGTCCGAGCCCCGGCGCCGCTCGAGCCAGCTGCCGTCCTCGGCGGCCACGAGAGCCGTCAGCACTCCACCGTCGTGATGAGCGGCGACCGGGGCGAGGCAGCCGCCGCCCAGCGCCGCGACGCATGCGCGCTCTGCCTCCACACGACGCCGCGTCTCCTGGTCGTCGGTCGCGGCGACGAGATGCTCCTCTCCCGCTCGCACCTGGAGCGCGAGCGCGCCCTGACCCGCCTCGGGCAGCATCACCTCCGGGTCGAGGCGGGCGCCGATCTCGTCCGCGAGACCCAGCCGGTCGAGGCCGCAGGCAGCGAGGACAACGGCGTCGAGACCGCGCTCGCCTCGCTTGCGGAGCCGCGTGTCGACGTTCCCGCGGAGCGGCTCGACGGACAGCGTGGGCTCGAACGCGAGAAGCTGTGCCCTGCGGCGCGCCGACGCGGTCCCGATCCGCATCCCGGGCCTGAGCTCGGCGGTGCCGCAGAGTGCGTCGCGGGGATCCTCGCGGCGCGGGTACGCGCCGACGGCGAGCCCCGCAACGTCGGTCGAGGTCATGTCCTTGGCGGAGTGCACGGCGACGTCGATCCGCCCCTCGAGCAGCGCCTCCTCGAGTTCCTTCACGAACACACCGCGGCTGCCGATCTCACCGAACGGGCGCGTGCGGTCGCGGTCGCCCGCCGTCGTGATGGGAACCAGCGCGATCTCGACGCCCGGCCGCCGCAACGCCTCGGCGGCGCGCTCGGCCTGGGTCAGCGCGAGCCTACTGCCGCGCGAGCCGACGCGAAGCAGCACGGCAACGACGGGTCGTCTGCGTCCCGGGCAAGCCGCACATCCGTCCGCCGCGGGGACGGATCCGAACGAACGCCGTGGGCACGACGAGCGGCAGCGGTCGTCCGCGGGCGACATCCGTCGGGCTGGTCACGCCTCGCCCTCCTCCCCCAATCCGAACAGGTGACGCACGACCTCAGCATAGATCAGCCCGTCCGCCGTCACGGCCGCCTCCTTCATGCGGACCGTCGGGAGGTGGAGCAGCTTGGCGACGATCTGCGCCGTCACGGTGTCGACCATCGCCCGCTCGCTCTCGGTGAGTCGTCCGAGGCGTGCTTCGACGCGCGCGAGTTCGGACGCGCGGATCTCCTCGGCCTGCGCGCGCAGCGACGCAATTGCGGGAACGACGGCGAGCGACGCCTGCCAGACATGGAAGCGCTCCGCCTCGGCCGCGACGATCCGCTCCGCGGCGACGGCCTCGGCGCGCCTGCCGTCGAGGGAGGTCGAGACGACCGCCTCGAGGTCGTCGACATCGTAGACGAAGCAGCCGTCGATCGACGCCAGCGACGGGTCGACGTCGCGCGGTACCGCCAGGTCGACGAAGAGCACCGGCTTGCCGCGTCGCGCCCGCAATGCCGGCCCGAGCACGTCCACGGTCAGCACGAACCCCGGCGAGCTCGTCGACGAGACGACGACATCGGCGCCCTCGAGCGCCGCGGCCACGTCGTCGAGCGCCATAGCCTGCGCACCCAGTGACGACGCGAGGCGCTCCGCCCGCTCGACGGTCCGGTTGACCACCGCCGCGACGGTCGCTCCGCGCGAGCGGAGATTGCGGGCGGTGAGCTCGCTCGTGCGACCGGCGCCGACGAGCACCACCCGGTGGCCCGCCAGGCCCTCGAAGACCTGCTGCGCGAGCGCGGCGGCGGCCGCGGGGACGGACGATGGGCTCTCGCCGATCGCCGTCTCCACCCGCGCGCGGCGTCCGGCGTGGAGTGCCATGCGGAAGGTGCGGTCGAGCAGCGGGCCCGTAGCGCCCGCTTCGAAGGCGTCGCGCACCTGGCCGAGGATCTCCCCCTCGCCGGGCACGAGCGAGTCGAGGCCGGCGGCGACCCGGAACAGGTGCAACGCTGCGGACTCGTCCGCGAGACGGTACGCGAGCGGCGCGAGGGCTCCTGCGTCCGCGCCGGCCAGTGCGAGGAGCGCGTCGTCGGCAGCCTCTGCGAGACGGTCGTGGTCGTCCGAAGCGAGGTAGAGCTCCGTGCGGTTGCACGTCGAGAGGACGACAGCCTCCTGTGCCTTGCCCGCGCCGCGCGCCAGGCGGCAAGCCAGCACGGAGGCCGCGTCGAGGTCGATCGCGACCCGTTCACGCAGCTCGACGGACGCGGTGTGGTGCGAGACGCCGGCGAGCGCGAGCTTCACGACGCGAAGTGGGTGAGGGGGAGGACGAACGCGACGAGCGAGAAGCCGGCAACGAGCGACCAGGCGAGTCGCCGGCCCTGGAGGCCCGTCTCGCGGCGTAGCACGAGCGCGACCGCGTAGACCACCCAGATCACGGCCGTGATGGTCATGGCGGCGTCGAGCTCGCCGGGGTCGAGGCGGGTGAGCCCGACCACGATCCCGGCGCTGAGGAGAAGCAGCCCGACGAGTGCGACGCGCGACGACAGCCTGTCGAGCGCCTCGAGCGACGGCAGCCGCAGCCGCAGGACACCGGCGTCACGGTGCTTCAGCCGGCGTTCCTCGTAGAGATAGAGGAGCGCCATCGCCGCGGCGACGGTAAAGCTCGCGAATGCCGCGAGCATGAGGCCGACGTGGGCGTCGAGGGTCCAGCCGCCGCCGTCCTGCTCGTGGACGGACGTGCCGCCACCTGCCCATGCGAGCACGAGCAGCCCGCCGGCGACCGGCATCACGAGCAGCCCCATCAGCCGGTAGCGGGGTTTGCAGCCCCAGACGAGATACCCCGTGACGACGAGCCACGAGAGGAGATTCAACGCCCCGGCCCACGTCCCCCACGGGAAGCCGTCCGCCGAGACCGCCTGCGCGACGAGCAGTGCCGTCTGTGCCAGCCACCCGACGCGGACGCCCCAGATGCCGAGCCGGCCGTAGCGACCCGGGCCGTGCAGCTCCCCGGCGTACGCGACCGCGGCCACGCCGTACGCGAGCAGGGCGGGCCACACGAGGAGCTCAGCCATCGGCATCGTCCGCGCCACGCCCGTGCGCCAGACGGACGAGCTCGGCGGTCTCTCGCTCGAGTCGCGACAGCTTGGCGGCGATGATCGCAGCCCACACGAGGACGAAGACGAGGAACACGCCGTAGGCCGCCGCGACGTATTTCTCACCGGAGCTCATCGCGCGAGCACCTCGCGCAGCTCGCGGAGGTTCAGATCGGTTCGCTTGCCGGCGAGCTCCGTGCGGTACATCACGTAGGCGAGAAAGGTGATCGCCGCCCACGAGCAGCAGAAGGCCGCGAACATCTCGCCCGTCATCTGCGGCCCGTCGCGCGTGAAGACCGTCGGATGGATGAAGTCGCTCGCGAGGCGAATCGCGAAGAAGCTCACCGGGATCAGCGCCACGCCGAAGAGGGCGTACACGGCGGAGATCCGCTCACGCCGCGGGCCCGGCTCGATCGAGAAGCGGAGCATGAAGTAGGCGCAGTAGAAGAGGAAGAGGACGAGGAAGAGGACGAGCTGGTTCGAGCTCCACGTCCACCACACGCCCCACGACGCCTTCGCCCAGATCGAGCCGGTGATCAGCGTCAGGGCCCCGAAGATCGTCCCCTGGTGGATGCCGGTGTAGCTCTCGAGGTCGTACCGCTCGCCACGCGTCCAGAGCAGCCGGAGCGCCTTCCAGGCGCCGAGCCCGAAGCACGCGTACGCGGTGAGCGCGATCGGGACGTGGACGTAGAAGATCTTCTGCGACAGGCCCTGGTCGGCGTCCTCGGGCGCGACGAAGAAGATCATCGCGACGGAGATCCCGGCCAGGACGACGGCGAGCCCGGCGAGGCTCGTGAGAGAAGGCTTCGTGATGCTCATCCGGTGACGTTCACTCGGTGACGACGTACTCGAACGCGGCCCACGAAAGTATCGCGAAGACGGCGTCGTAGAGGCCGAGGAACGCGAGGTACGTCCCGGGATCGGGCGAGATGCTCGACCCGACGCCCCCGACGACGAGCGGGATCGCGAGCGGCAGGAAGAGCAGCGGCAGCAGCACCTCGCGTCCCCGGGCGGCGGCGGCCATCGCCGAGACGAGGGAGCCGACGGCGCAGAGCCCGACGGACGCGAGCGCCACGCCCGCGATCGCGGCGCCGTCGAGCGGCGCGAAGAACAGGGCGAACGACGGGATAGCGACGAGCTCGGCGGCGCCGAGGAACGCCAGCGCCGCCAGGGTCTTCCCGAGCCAGATCGTGCTGCGGTCGGACGCGGCGAGGACGAGGCCGTCGAGCGCGCCGGCCTCCATCTCGGGCGTCCAGGCACGGCCGAGGCCGAGCAGCGAGGTGAAGACGAGCGCGACCCAGAGCAGCCCGTACGCCGCGTCGTCTCCCGAGCCGCCGGGGAGCGCGAAGTGGAAGACGACGAGTGTTGCGACCACGAACAGGATCATCGCGGGCAGCGTGTCGCGCGCCCGCAGTTCGAGTCGGAGGTCCTTCCGAGCGAGCGCGGCGACGTCGGCGAGGTACGCGGTCACATTCGCTCCAGCTCGAGCCGCGCCGGCGCGAGCGGCGCCAGTCGGTCGGGATCGTGGCTCGACACGACCAGCGTGTGGCTGCCGGCCAGCGCGGCGAGCTCGTCGTCGAGCAGCGCCGCCCCCTCCGTGTCGAGCGCCGAGTGGGGCTCGTCGAGGATCAGGAGCGACGGCTCGTGCAGCAGGGCGCGGCAGAGGGCGAGCCGCTGGGTCATCCCGCGCGAGTACGACGAGACGCGCTGATGACGGGCATCCCAGAGGCCGAAGCGCTCGAGGAGCATCCCGATGCGCTCGCGGCGCTCGCACACGCGATAGAGACGGCCGTACAGGTCGAGGTTCTCGAGCGCCGTCAGCTCACGGTAGACGAGCGGCTCGTGCCCGACGAGCCCGATCCGGGAGCGCGGCACGGCGATCTCGAGCGAGCCCCGGGTCGGCGCCGCGAGCCCGGCGAGCAGGCGGAGCAGGGTCGTCTTGCCGGCCCCGTTCGGTCCCGTGACGACGAGCGCGCCACCGGCGGCAACCTCGAACGCGAGGTCCCGGAGCACGGTGCGGCTGCCGTAGCGCTTCTCGAGCGCCCGCGCCCGGACGACGGTCTCAGACATGTACCGCCCACTCCGTCACCCGGCTCGCATGGGCGCGGGCAGGTTCGGGGGAGCCATCCGAGCACATCTGCCGCGCGCGCTTGGGGAACCGCCCCCAGGGGCACCCCCGGTGCCCTGATGTCACGCTATCGAGAAAGGTGTGCCGCATGGGTGCCGGGATCGTGCCCGAAGTGGCAACCGCGCGGTGCCGCGAGGTCGCGGTCCGCGCGGGCACGCCGAGGCGTTCGCCACGACTGCGTGCCCCTGACGGGGCGGGCCGCCGCTGGCGTGAATCACGCGAGGCGACTCAAACGGCGGCGGCGTGCGGACTCGGCTCAGAGCAGCGTGTCGAGCGCCACGAACACCCCGAAGGCGACCGACAGGATCCCGTTGAGGGTGAAGAACGCCGCGTCGAGCCTCCGCAGGTCGTCGGGCCGCACGATCACGTGCTCGTAGACGAGGAGCGCCGCGACGACCGCGACTCCGAGCCAGTACCAGGCGCCGACGTCGAGGCCGGCGCCGGCGGCCGCGAGCAGTGCGACTGACGCCGCATGCATCGCGTGCGCGCCGTAGAAGACACCGTGGACGCCGAATCGGGTCGCCCAGGAGTGCAGTCCCGCCTCGAGATCGTGCTCGCGGTCGAAGAGCGCGTAGAAGAGATCGAACCCCGCGACCCAGAAGCACACGGCACCGCCCAGCGCCCACGCCTGCCACGGGAGCTCGCCCGTGACCGCGACCCAGGCGCCGACGGGCGCGAGCCCGAGCGACGCGCCGAGCCACAGATGGCAGAGCCACGTGACCCGCTTCAGATACGGGTAGACCACGAAGAAGACGACCGGGATCGGCCACAGCCAGCGGACGATCGGCTCGAGCTGGAAGACGGCGACCAGATAGACCGCCAACGCGAGGCCGCAGAGCGCCGCCACCTGGACCTGCGTCAACGCGCCGGCCGGGAGCTCCCGGCCCGCGGTGCGCGGGTTCCGCGCGTCGATCTCGGCGTCGACGAGGCGGTTGAGCCCCATCGCGAGCGTCCGCGCCCCGACCATCGCGACCGTGACCCAGGCCATCGCCGCGGTGCCCGGCCAGCCGTCGACCGCGAGGAGCGCGCCGACGTAGGCGAAGGGCAGCGCGAACACCGTGTGCTCGAGGCGCACGAGCCGTGCGAGCCGGAGGGGGAGCGGGGTGGCGAGCGTGCTCAAACCGGCTCCTTCGTCTTCGAGACCAGCTCCACACCGTCGATCCGCATCGCCTTGTCGACCGCCTTCGCCATGTCGTAGACGGTCAGCGCAGCGACCGCCGCCGCGGTCAGCGCCTCCATCTCGACGCCCGTCTGCGCAGCCGTCTCGGCTGCGGCCTCGATCGTGACGCCCTCACCGTCGACCGCGAGATCGACCTCGACCAGCGTCAGCGGCAGGGGATGGCAGAGCGGGATCAGCTCGCTCGTCCGCTTCGCCGCCTGGATCCCGGCGATGCGCGCGACCGTGAGCGCATCCCCCTTCGGCAGCGATCGGAGACGCTCCGCAGTCGTCGCGGCCATCCGCACCCGCGCTCGTGCGACGGCCCGCCGGCGGGACACCGCCTTCGCGCCGACGTCGACCATGCGGACGTCGCCCGTCGTCTCGTCGACGTGGGAGAGCTCGCTCATCGCAGCATCTTCTGGACGAGGTGCGCGAGCCCCCGACGGTGGCCGACGACCGCTCGGGCCCGTGCGACGGGCCCGTCCGCATACAGCCCGCCGAGGAGGCCGCGCATCCCGTCGATCGCGCGATCGCCGTACGGGTACCACCATCCCGGCGTCAGCCGGCCGCGGTCCGCGTCCACGAGCTTGACGTGCGACAGCGCGTAGAGGCCGTGTCGCGACCCGGTCCGGCCGAGCCCGGACGTGCGCCGGCCGCCCCAGGGTGCCTGCGACGCGCCGAAGGAGTACGCATGGTCGTTGACCCACACGGAGCCTGTCTCGAGCCGCGCGGCGAGCGTTTTGGCGCGCGCGGCGTCCCGGGTCCAGATGCTCGCACCGAGCCCGAACGGCGAGTCGTTGACCCAGCGCACCATCCGATCGTCGTTGTCCAACGAGACGACAAGGACCGCCGGCCCGAAGAGCTCCTCGGTCCGCAGGCGCGCCTCGCGCGGCTCTCCGGCGATCACCGTCGGCTCGTGGAACCAGCCCGGCGGCGTATCCGTGGGCCGGCTGCCGCCCGTGACGAGCTCCGCCCCGTGCTCGGTCGCGTCCAGGACGAGGGCCTCGAAGCGGGCGCGCTGCCCCTCGCTGACGAGCGGGCCGAGGTCGACGTCGGCATCGAGCCCGTGCCCGATCCGGAGGCCACGGGCGCGCGCGGCGAGCAGGTCGACGAACGAGTCGTGTAGCCCCGGCGCCACGGCGATGCGCTCGATCCCTGCGCACGCCTGGCCGCAGTTTGCGAAGGCGCCCCACAGCGCGCCCTCGACGGCCCGGTCGAGGTCGGCATCGTCCAGTACGAGCATCGCGTCCTTGCCGCCGAGCTCGAGGACGACGGGGCAGAGTCGCTCCGCCGCCGCGCGAGCCACGTGCCGCCCGACCTCCACGGAGCCCGTGAACACGATCCCGTGGATGCCGCGGTGACGGACGAGCGCGTCCCCGAGGTCGCCCGCGCCCTGAACGACCCGGACGAGTCCCGCGGGCGCGCCGGCGAGGCGGAACAGCTCTTCGACCCAGGCGCCCGTGAGCGGCGTCAGCTCCGAGGGCTTGACGACCGCGGCGTTCCCCGCGGCGACGGCGGCGGCGGCCTGGCGCAGAGCGATCGCGAGCGGGAAGTTCCACGGCGTGACGATCCCGACGACCCCGAGCGGCTCGTACCGGAGCCAGCCGCGCTTCTGGCGGAACACGAGCTGCGGGAACGCGAGCCGCTCCTCGCCCAGCACGCCCTCGAGGTTGGCCGCGTGCCAGCGACACGCCTCGGCCGCGACGACGAGGTCGTGCGCGTACGCTTCGGCGAGCGGCTTCCCCGACTCGGACACGATCGTGCGCGCGATCGCGTCTGCCTCCTCGACGATCACATGGCTCACGCGCTCGAGCAGCCGGCAACGCGTGTCCAGCGGCTGCCGCGCGAAGGACTCGTGCGCCAGGCGCGCCTCGGCGAGGATCTCGGACAGCTCCTCCGGCGTGGTGACGTCGACGTGCCCGACGACGGCGAGCGTCGCCGGGTCGACGGAGACGAGCTCGCGCCCCGAGACGTCCGCGCCCGCGCTCACGACGGCATCGTAGCCCGGGCCTCGCGGCCCGGCGCGCGGCGCTCGAGCTCGGAGAGCTCGCGTCCCGCCCACGCGCCGACGTCGTGCGTACGAACGTGGGCGCGGATCGCGTCGACCCAGGCGCGGCGTTCGGGCGACGGCAGGTCGAGAGCGCGCTCGAGCGCGTCCGCCTGCCCCTCGACATCCAGGGGGTCGACGCCGACGACCCAATCCTCGAGCTCGGCGAAGGCGCCCGCGCCGCGCGAGAGGACGAGCACGCCCCCCCGCCGGTTCACGAGCGGCGCCTCCTTCGCCACCAGGTTGAGCCCGTCGAGCACGGGGTTCACGAGCAGGACGTCGTACTCGGTGTACGCCGCGACCGACGAGAGGAAGTCGTCGCGGACGATCAGTGAGATCGGCTCCCAGCCGGGCCGGCGAAAACGCTCGTTCACCGCGGCGACCGCTCGCTCGACGTTCCGTCGATAGTCCACGTACTCGGGAATCTCCTCGCGCGACGGGTCGAGCAGCGCGAGCAGGCCAACGCGCCCCTCGAGCGCGGGGCGCCGCTCGAGCAGCCGGCCGAACGCCTGGAAGCCACGGACGGCGTTCTTCGCCGGATCGATCCGGTCCACCCGGAGCACGAGGATCTCCGGGCGCTCGGCGAGGAGCGTCTGCCGCCGCGACGCAACGCCCTCGCCCGCCGCAAGCGACTCGAACTCCGCCGCGTCGATCGCGATCGGGCTCGCGTGCGAACGCCGCTCGGCCTCGTTGCCGCGCCCGAGGAGCGCCTCGCAACTCGCCACGAACTCCGCGCGCCAGCGCTCGGTGTGGAACCCGACGCTGTCGCAGGCGAGCAGGCCCTCGTGGATCGCCACGGGGATCTCGCGCGGCAGCACAGCCCAGTCGTCCGGGCCGACCCACGGGATGTGCGTGAAGTGGGCGATCCGCGCCTCGGGCCGGGCCGCCCGCACGAAGGACGGCACGAGGTAGAGGTGGTAGTCCTGGACGAAGACGCTCGCGTCGGGGACGCGGTCGAGCTCCTCGATCACGGCGGCCGCGACCGTGCGGTTCGCCTCGACGTAGCCGTGGCGCCACGGCGGCACGAGGTCCGCCTCCGGGGCGTGTTTCAGGCTCCACAGGTTGTGCTGGACGAACCACAACGCCGGGTTCGCGACGACGCCGTAGAAGAGCCGGTAGACGGCTGGATCGTGCACAACGAGGCGGAGCCAGAACTCGGAGCCGCCCGCCGAGCGCGCGCCGCGCCTTCCGCCGGCTGCCACCTCGCGCTCCGCATCGCTCATCGCGCTCGCGACCCAGGTCACGTCCAGGCGGTCGGCGAGCGGGCGGAGCGCCGTCACCAGCCCGCCCGAGCCACGGGCTTCCTCGAGCGCGCCGTCGGGACCGTGCCGGAACCCGATGGGCCCGCGGTTCGAGACGACGATCAGCCGCTCTGTGCGGGGCACGACGGCCTCTCAGCCCGGCCGATTGGCCAGGGTCACGCCGACCTTCATGCGCTTCTTCCCGCGAACGACGGTGAAGGTGACAGTCTGCCCCGGCCGGAGCTCGGTCGTCACGAGCCGGGAGACGTCGTCGGCGCTCTCGATCTTCGTACCACCGATCGCGACGATCAGGTCGCCGCCGACCGTCACGTCCTTTCCGTTGAACACCTCGGTGCGCGTCCCGCCGTCGATGCCGGCTGCGGCGGCGGGCGAGCCCTCCTCGACCTGCGTCACCAGCGCGCCGCGCGCCGCGCCGAGCGAGAAGCGTCTGGCGATGCTCGGCGTGACGTCCTGCGTGCTGACGCCGATGTACGCGTACCGCACCCGGCCGGTGCGGAGCAACTGGTCGAGCGCGCGGCGCGCGAGGTCGATCGGGATCGCGAAGCCGACGCCTTCGGCATTGCCGGTCGTGCTCTGAATCTGCGCATTGATCCCGATCACGCGGCCCTCGCCGTCGAAGAGCGGGCCGCCGGAGTTGCCCCGGTTGATCGGCGCGTCGATCTGGATCGCGTTCGAGACGGCGAACCCGCCCGCCGTGAGCGAGTCGATCGACCGCCCGGTCGCCGAGACCACACCCACAGAGAGGGAGGTCTGCTTGCCGAACGGACTTCCGATCGCCGCGACGGGCTCGCCGACGACGACACCGGCCGAGTCCCCGAGCGGCACGGGGTCGAGGGCATGGTCCTTCGGTGAGACGCGGATCACGCCCACGTCACTGAAGAGATCCCAGCCGACGACTCTGGCCCCGACCCGCTCGCCGTCGGCGAACTCGACGTAGACGGCCCGCGCCCCCTGGACGCTCGACCGTGTCTCGGCGACGTTCGTGATCACGTGGGCGTTCGTGAGGATCACGCCGGTGTCGTCGACGACGAATCCGGATCCCTGCGCTGTGCCGTCGGTGCCCAGGTTGGCGTAGATCGTCACGACGCCGGGCGCCCGCGTCGCGTAGAGGGTCTCGGGGTCGAAGGCGGCGCCCGTGCGACGGGCGGGCAGCGTCGTGGTGACCGCCGTCGTGGGCGCCGCAGCGGGCTCGACGACCGTCGTGGTGCCGTCACCGAGGCCGGCGAACGAGCCGGCGAGCAATGCCGCGGCCGCGCCGATCGCAGCGGCGACGGCGGCGAGGCCCACTGCGGTCCAACGGCCCATCCGGGCCACCGTAGCAACGTCCCCGCTCGTTTCCACGTGGAAACGGCCGAGTGGGAGCGTCGAGCCGCGATCTCGTTTTCACGTGGAAACGGCGAGCTCGCCTGCCGCGACCGGAGCCGCCGGGAGCGACAGGGTGAACGTCGTCCGGCCGCCCGCAGAGACGAGCTCCACCGTCCCGCCCATCCGCTCCGCGAGCTCGCGCGCAATCGCCAGGCCGAGACCGCTGCCCGACGCGTGCGAGCCCTCGACCCGGTAGAACCGGTCGAAGATCCGCTCGGCGTGCTCGCGCGGGATCCCCGGGCCGTCGTCCGACACCGAGAGCTCCGCACGACCGTCGATCCGCTCCGTCGAGATCCGGATCTCCGTCCCCGACGGCGTGTGCGTGAGGGCGTTGCCGGCGAGCGCGCGGCCGATCTGGAGCACCCGCTCCTCGTCGGCGAGCGCCCACGCCTCGGGATCGGTCTCGAGGACGAGCCGGTGCCCGGTCGCCTCGGCGAGCGGCGCCAGCTCGTCGGCGAGCGACCGCGCGGCGTCGCCGAGGACGACCTCCTCCTGCTCGACGCGAAGCCGGCCGGCGTCCATGCGCGACAGGTCGAGCAGGTCGGCGGCCAGCTTCGTCAGCCGGTCGACCTGCTCCCGTGTCGTCGCGAGGAACCCGGCGCGGGTCTCCTCGTCGAGGTCCTCGTCCGCCATCAGCTCGAGGAAGCCGGCAAGCGAGAAGAGCGGCGTGCGTAGCTCGTGGGACGCGTTCGCGACGAACTCCTTGCGTGCGGTGTCGAGCTGCGCGAGCTGGACGCGCATCCGCTCGAAGGCGGCCGCCAGCTCGCCGAGCTCGTCGTCGCCGAGGTCGACCACGGGCTCGTCGAACTGCCCTTCTGCGATGCGGTTCGCGGCGCGCTCGAGACGGCGGATCCGCCGCGCGTGGAGGGCCGCCGCGGCGCTGCCGAGGATCGCCGCGATCGCGAGCGCGACCCCGGTTGCGTAGAGCAGCCGCCGCTTGACGACGCGGACGGTGGCGAGCTGGTCCTCGAGCGGGGTCGAGACCAGGAGCACGTTCCCGGAAAGCAGCGGGATCGCCACCTCTCCGAAGAGGCGACCGCCCCGGTCCACACGGCCCCGGGCGAGCCGCGAGGTCCGCGCAGCCTCGAGTGCGATCTCGTCCTGACTGATCGAGCCGGGTGTCGACGCGGAGTCCGCGATCGGCCGCAGCGAGGGCGGCGGGCCGAAGACCTGGAAGACCACCACACGCCCGTTCGCGGCGATCGACCATGCGTCCACGAAGTCGTCTATCTCCAACGGGTTGCTGAAGTCCTGGCGCACATAGGAGTACGCCGTGGAGTTCGCGTCGCGCTGGAGCTCGTCGAGCCGCTCGTCGACGAGGCGGCGCTCGAGCGAGGGTACGACCATCACGTACGCGCCGGCGAGCGCGCCGCCCACGATCAGGAGCAGCGCGACCGCGAGCGTCGTCCGGATCCCGCCGGGAAGGCTCACGAGTCCCTGAACCGGTAGCCCGCGCCCCGCACCGTGAGGATCAGCTCGGGCTCGCGGGCGTCGCGCTCGATCTTCTCCCGCAGATGGCGGACGTGGACGTCGATCGTCCGCGGCTCGCGGTAGTCCGCGCTGCCGCGGATCCGCTCGAGCAGCTGGCGGCGGGTGAAGACGATCCCGGGCTCGGAGGCCAGCAGGGCGAGCAGCTCGAACTCGACGAAGGTCAGCTGGACCGGCTCGCCCCGTACCTCGACCGTCCGGCGCGGCAGGTCGATCACGACGTCGCCGCGGTCGACGACCTCGTCGCGGCGGCTCGCGTGGTGCGGGGTCGCGGCGCGGCGCAGGAGCGCCCGCACCCGGCTGCGGAACTCCCGGATCGAGAACGGCTTCGTGATGTAGTCGTCGGCGCCGAGCTCGAGCCCGAGCACCTTGTCGAGCTCGTCGTCGCGGGCGGTGAGCATGATGATCGGCACGGTGCTCTCGGCGCGGAGCCTGCGGCAGACCTCGAGTCCGTCAACTCTTGGCAACATGATGTCGAGCACGACGAGGTCGACGTGCTCCTCGCCGAAACGTCGCAGAGCCTCGTCGCCGTCGCGAGCCTGGACGACCCGGTAGCCGTCCCGCTCCAGCGGGTACGTGAGGAGGGACTGGATCGCATCCTCGTCGTCGACGAGGAGAATGGTCGAGGACGAGTCCGGCATCTGTGCGTCGGCGCCCCCACGGGCGGGCCTGCCCGTCCCTACTATAGCCCCCTGCATGGAGCCCGCCCTCCTCGGCACGAGCAAGCGGAGGCCGCGGCGCGGCTCGGTCGAGCGCCCCGTCGACCTGCGGCTCGTCCGCAACCTCGCCGTCGTCGTCGTCTTCCCGCTTCTCCTCGTCGTGGTCACTGTCGTCCGGCCCGGCCCGCTGCCGGCGCCGACCCTGCCGCCCGCCTTCGACGGGGCCACGGGCGCTGCCTTGACGAGAGAGCTCGCGGGCAACAACGCCAGCCGCGTCCCCGGCTCGCTCGGCGCTGCCAACGCCGCACAGTGGTTTCGGGACAAGCTCGCCCTCTACGGCCTGCCGGTACGCGAGGACGCCTGGCGGGAGGACGTGCCTGGCGTCGGCCGCGTCGAGCTCCGCAACCTGGCCGCGGTCGTCGAAGGAACGCTCGACCAGGCCATCGTCGTCGTTGCACACCGAGACAACAACGGTCTCAGCGCGGGTGCGAACGGCAACGCCAGCGGCACGGCCGCCCTCGTAGAGCTGGCCCGTGCTTTCGCAACCGCGGGAACGACCGAGTCGGCCCGCACGCCGCTGCACACGCTCGTCTTCCTCTCGACGGACGGCGGCGCCTACGGGTCGCTCGGCGCCGCCCGCTTCGCCGCTCACTCGCCTCTCGCCCGTCGAACCGTGGCCGTCGTCTCGCTCGACGGGATTGCGGGGCGGGCGCGCACGCGGCTCGAGCTCGGGGGTCTCGGGTCGCACTCGCCCCCGCCGGCGCTCGTCCGCACCGCCGAGGCCCGGATCGAGTCGGAGACGGGTCGCGCGCCCGTGCAGCCCGGATTCCTCGGTCAGCTCGTGGCCCTCGGCCTGCCCTTCGGGATCGGCGAGCAGGCGCCGCTCCTCGGCAGCGGCATCCCCGCGTTACGGATCAGCACGGCGACGGACGGCGGCACGGCGCCCGGAGGCGACGAGCTGGCGGCGCTCGACGAGCGCAAGCTGGGGGCGCTCGGCCGCGCGTCGGAGTCGCTGCTCTCGTCGCTCGACGCGGCGGTCGAGCTTCCTACCACGACCGGCGGCGCGCTCTACCTCGGACGCAGGGCCGTGCGCGGCTGGGCGCTCCAGCTCCTGCTCGTCTCGCTCGTCGTGCCGTTCGCCGGCGCCGCGATCGACCTGCTCTCGCGGTGCCGGAGGAGGCGATTGCCGCTCGCCCCGGCGTGGCACGCGCTCCGTCGGAGGGTCGGCCTCTGGCTCGTGCTCCTCGTTCTCCTGGCTGTCGCCGCGATCTCCGGAGCCCTGCCGCGAGAGCCTCGCCTGCCGCCGCCGCCCGACCAGCCGCCGGTCGACGCGTGGCCCGTCGGCGCGGCCGTGCTCGGCGTGCTCGCCGTAGCGCTCGTCTGGCTTCGTGCCCGGGCGCGGCTGATCCCGCGCGCGCGGGCCCGGCCGGAGGAGGACCTCGCGGCCTATGCGGTCGCGTTCGTGGCGCTTCTGCTCATCGCAGCCGGAACGGTGCTCGTCTCGCCGTACTCGCTCGTGTTCCTGTTGCCCTCCCTGTACGCGTGGCTCGTCCTGCCCCAGCTGCGGCGGGCTCCCGGCTGGGTCACCGACGTCGCCTTCGGGGTGGGGCTCGTCGGCCCCGTCCTCGCGCTGGTCGTCCTCGCGGAAGACCTGGACCTCGGCCTCCGCGCGCCGCTCTACGCCGCGTCGCTCCTGACGACCGGCGTCGTGCCGTGGGGCGCGACGCTGATGCTCGCGGCGTGGGCCGCTGTCGCGAGCTTCGTCGGCGCCATCGCCGCCGGGCGCTACGCGCCGCCGAGCGGCAGGTAGCGCGCGTCCGAGCCGGCGGCGAGCTCCCCGTCGCCGCGCGGGACGTGCACGAGCGCGTCCGCGGCGGCGGCGCGGACGATCATGTGCGACTCCTGACCCTCGATCGGCAGCAGCAGCATGCGGTCCTCGTCGAGCTCGAGGCGCGCCCGCTGGTAGTCGTCGCGATGAGGGTTCCGCCGTGCCGCCGACCCGAGCGTTCCGCGCTCGAACCGGGGCGCCGGATCGGACGCCCCCTGCAGGGCGCGAAGAGCCGGGACGACGAAGAGCAGCGCGCCGACGAGCGACGACACGGGGTTCCCCGGAAGCCCGAACACGAGCGTGCCGCCCCGTGTGGCGAACGAGATCGGCTTCCCGGGACGCATCGCGACGCCCCAGAAGACCTCCTCGGCGCCGAGCTCGGCGAGGATCCCGCGGACGAGGTCGTGCGGGCCGACCGAGACGCCGCCCGAGGTGACGAGGACGTCGGCGTCGAGCCCGCCGGCGAGCGCGTGACGGTGGGAGGCCTCGTCGTCGGAGACGGTCTCGCGCCCGAGCACGGTGCCGTGTCGTTCGAGCAGCGCGGCGAGCATCACCCCGTTCGACTCGTAGATCTCGCCGTCGGCGAGTGCCTCCCCGGGCGGGCGGAGCTCGGTGCCGGTGGTCACGATCGCGATCCGGGGCAGCTTGGAGCAGCGCGGCTCCGCGACGCCGGCGGCGGCGAGCGCCGCGATCCGCGGAGGCGTGAGCAACGAGCCCGTCGTCAGCACCGGCTCGCCGGAGCGCACGTCCGCGCCGAGCGGGCGGATATTCGCGCCCGAAGAGACGCCAACCGGGACGTCGACGGCGCCGTCCTGCTCCGTCACGTGCTCGATCGGGACGACGGCGTCGGCACCGTCCGGCACCACGCCGCCGGTCGCGATTCCCATGGCCTCGCCGCTCCGAAGCGGTCGGGGCGCGGGGCGGCCGGCCGCGACCCGCGCGACGACGGGCAGCGCTCCGGGCGTGTCGGCTGCCCGCAGCGCGAAGCCGTCCATCGCCGAGCTCGGGAAGCGCGGCAGGTCGATCACCGCGAGCGCGTCCTCGGCCAGCGTCCTGCCCGAGGCCTGCGCGAGCGGCACGTCCTCGGCAGGCAGCGGGTGGGCCTGCTCGAGAACACGCGCCAGTGCCTCGTCCACGCTCAGCAGGGCGGCCACGGCGCTGACGGTACACACGGGGTACGCTCGGCGCGTGATCTCTGTCGTCGTCCCCGTCCGAGACGAGGAGCTCACGGTCGAGCCCCTCTACGACGAGCTGATACGCGCCTTCTCGGCCCGGGGCGAGCCGTGGGAGGTCGTCTTCGTCGACGACGGCTCGCGCGACGGAACGCCCGCGGCACTCGTCCGGCTCCACGCGGCGGCGACAAACGTCCGCGTCGTGCGGCTGCGCCGCAACCTGGGCAAGGCGGCGGCACTCGATGCCGGCTTCCGCGAGGTCGAGGGCGACGTCGTCGTGACGATCGACGGCGACCTCCAGGACGACCCCGCGGAGATCCCGCGGCTCCTCGCGAAGCTGGACGAGGGCTACGACCTCGTGACGGGCTGGAAGACGCATCGCAGCGATCCGCTCGCGCGGCGGGTGCTGTCCCGCATCTTCAACCGGGTCACGGGCTGGATGTCCGGTGTCCGCCTCCACGACATGAACTGTGGGCTCAAAGCGTTCCGCGTGGACGTCGCGCGCGAGCTCGACCTCTACGGGGAGCTGCACCGGTTCATCCCTGTGCTCGCCGACGATCTCGGGTTCCGCGTCACGGAGATCGCCGTCAACCACCGGCCGCGCGAGCACGGTCGCAGCCGGTACGGCATGGAGCGTTACGCCCGCGGTTTCCTCGACCTGCTCACGGTGACGTTCATGAGCCGCTACCGACACCGCCCGCTCCACCTCTTCGGCGGGCTCGGGCTCCTGCTCGGCTCGATCGGCACGGCGATCCTCGTCTACCTCACGGTCGTGAAGCTGACGGGCGAGCCGATCGGTCGGCGCCCGCTGCTCCTCCTCGGTGTGTTGCTCGTGGTCGTCGGCATCCAGTTCCTCTCGCTCGGGCTGCTCTCCGAGCTCGTGACGAGCCAGCACCGCGAGAGGCTCCGCGCGCTCGACGACCGCCGCTCGAGGCTCGTCGACGAGATCCTCCGCTGACGACCGCCGCGTGAAGGCCCTCTACTTCGGGACGTACGACCGTACGTCCCCCCGGAACACGCAGGTCGTCTCGTGCCTACGGGGCGCGGGCGTCACGGTCGTGGAGCGTCACCGGGAGGTGTGGGGACGGCACAACTGGTCGATCGGCCTCACGCAGCTGGCGCGCGTCGCCCGCGCGGAGGGCGCGCTCGCGCGGCGACGCGAGGACGACGCCGACGTCGTCGTCGTCGGCTACCCGGGGCACTTCGACATGCCCGCCGCCCGGCGGATCGCGCGCGGCCGTCCCGTGGTGTTCAACCCGCTCGTCTCGCTCCACGACACGCTCGTCGGCGACCGCGCACGGTTCGGGCCGCGCTCGCCCGCGGCAGGGGTGCTGCGGGCGATCGACAACGGGGCGTTCCGCGGCGCCGATCTCGTGGTCGCCGACACCGAGGCGCACGCGGCGTTCTTCCGCCGGGCGTTCCGCCTCGAGGAGCACGACGTCGCCGTCGCGCTCGTCGGGGCGGACGAGCCGTTGTTCCGCCCCGGCTGGCACCCGCCCGAGCCGTTTCATGCGCTCTTCGTCGGGAAGCTGATTCCCCTGCACGGGCTCGAGACGATCCTCGCGGCCGCCGCGCTCTCGCCCGACATCCCCTTCCGCGTGGTCGGCGAGGGCCAGCTCGGCGAGCTCCTCGACCGGCGCCCGCCGAACGTCGAGCACGTCCCCTGGATCCCCTACGAGGAGCTGCCCGAGGCGTACCGCGGCGCCGGGTGCGCGCTCGGGATCTTCGGGGCCGGCGAGAAGGCCGCCCGCGTGATCCCGAACAAGGTCTTCCACGCGCTCGCGTGCGCACGCCCGGTGATCACGGCGGACACGCCGGCCGCACGCGAGCTCCTGAGGGACGGCGTCGACGCGCTGCTCGTACCCGCCGGCGATCCGCGGGCGCTCGCGGGCGCCGTGCGACGGATCGCCGAGGACGCCCGGCTCGCGCAGCGGCTCGCGGCCGCAGGTCGCGGGACGTACGAGGGCAAGGCCTCCGAGCAGGTGCTCGGCGTGCGGTGGCGCACGCTGCTCGAGCGGGCGGCGGCGCGAGCGTGACGGGGCCCGCGCGGCTCGTCGCGGCCGGGACGGCGGCATTCGGCGCGGGCCTCTCGTCGCTCGCAGTCCTCCAGCACCGGGCGTTCTGGACCGGCCGCTTCGACGTCGGCAACCTCGTCCAGGCCGTCTGGTCGACAGCCAACGGCGACTTCCTGTCCGTCACCGGCCTGACGGGGAAGCAGATCTCGCGGCTCGGGGCGCACTTCGACCCGATCGTCGCGGCGTTCGCGCCGCTCTGGTGGCTCTGGCCCGACCCCGCGCTCCTCCTCGTCACGCAGGGGCTGGCAGTCGCCACCGGCGCCGTCCCCGTGTACCTGCTCGGCCGCCGGCACCTCGACTCGGAGTGGGTCGCCGCGGGGCTCGCGCTCGCCTACCTGCTCCATCCCGCCACGCAGTGGCTCGTCCTGGACGACTTCCACCCCGTCGCGTTCGCCACGCCGCTCCTGCTGTGGGCCTTCTGGTTCCTCGACTCGGGGCGTCTACTCCCGTTCGCGCTCGTCGCCGGCGTCGCGTGCCTGACGAAGGAGCAGATCGGGCTGGTCGTAGCGGCGATGGGCCTCTGGTACGCACTCCGGCCGGAAGGCCGGCGGGCGGGGCTCGCGATCGCGATCGCCGGGACGCTCGTCTCCATCGTCGCCGTGACGGTCGTCGTGCCGCACTTCGCGCCGGGAGGCGGGTCGCCGTTCGAGGGCCGCTACGAGTCCGTCGGCGGATCGCCCGATGGAATCGCGAAGACAGCCGTGACGGACCCTGGCGCCGTCATCTCGGAGATCACGCACGGCCACGACCTCGCCTACCTCGGCGACCTGCTGCTCCCGCTGCTCGGCCTGCCCCTCCTCGCGCCGTTCGCGGCGCTCACCGCGGCGCCTGAGCTTCTCCTGAACCTCCTCTCGGGGACGCGAACGCAGACGTCGATCCACTTCCACTACACCGCCGGCGCGCTGCCGGGGCTCTTCGTCGCGGCGATCCTCGGCGCCGCCCGCCTGCGGTGCCGGTTCGCCTGGGCGCGGTGGCCCGACGGACGGGCGGTCGTCCTCTCGACCGTCCTCGCCGGCGTGCTGCTCGGCCCGCTCCCGCTCTGGCGCCACGTTCCCCTCGGCTCCGGCCTCGGCACGCACGAGCACGTCGTGGGACATCACGCCGCCGTCGCACGGCGGGCGCTCGAGCTCGTCCCGCCCGGCGCCGCCGTGAGCGCGACGAACACCCTCGGGGCCCACCTGTCGGAGCGCCGGCGCGTCTTGAGCTTCCCGGTGCTCGGAGACTCGACGTGGGTGGCGGTCGACCGGCAACGTCCCAGCTACCGCGACACAATGGACGCGCCGGTCCGCTTCGAGCGCGCACTTGCTGCCCTCCGCGCCCGGGACGAGTTCGGAGTCGTCTTCGACGAGGACGGCATCCTCGTGCTCCGCAAGAACGTCACAACGGGATCGTCTGCGGGAGCAGGTACGCCGTGAGCGCGAGCGCGCCGAGGCGCGCGACACGGTCGTCGTCCTCGGGCGCCGCGAGCGGGACGGCCCACGCGAGGTACCAGACGACGAGGTAGGGCGTGGTCGCGAGCACGAGGCAGGCGGCACGGCCGAGCCGCGCGCGGCCGCGGTGGGCTTCGAGCGCGAGCCAGGCGAGGCCGCCCGCGAGCAGCACGACGGCGACGCCGAGCGCGACGCCATGCGGGAGGCCGAGCTCCTCGAGCCGCGACGGAAGCGCGTAGCTCGTCCGACGCGCGGCGTTGTCGGTCAGCGGCCCGAGCGCACCCAGCCAGTCGACCCCGTAGCGCACGGTCGCCACCGCGGCGGCGATGGCCGCCGCCACGGCGAACCCGACGAGCTCCGCGCCGCGGCCGCGCGCTCGGGCGGAGAGCGCGGAGAGCGCGAAGAAGACCAGCGGGATCCACTTGACGAACGTTGCGAGCGCCCAGGCCGAGCCGCCGAGCGACGCCCGCCGGTGCGCGCCGAGCGCGACGGCACCTGCGACCAGCGCGCCCACGAGCGCGTCGTTGTGCCCGCCGCCTCCGGCGTGGATCGCGATGACCGGGTTCCAGCCCACGAAGGCCGCTGCCACGGCGGGCCGGCGCGACGTCCGGGCGACGGCCACGGTCGCTGCGAGCACGCAGACTGCGGCCAGCCCCTTGAAGATCCACGCTGCTGCGTCCGCCGAGGATCCCGCGAGTCGGGCGACGGGCTCCGAGGCGAGCGTGAACGCCGGGCCGTAGACACTCGTCGTGTCGCGCCAGTCGGCGCCGGCATGCCCGGCCGCCGGGCTCTGCGGGAAAGCCGCCGGCGGGTCGACGTACGGGTTCCCGCCTCCCTCGGCCGCGATCCAGCCGTAGCTCCAGTACGTCCACGCGTCGGTGGAGAGCACGAGCGGCGATGCCAGAGGCAGGGCCTGCACGGCGACAGCGACGAGCAGGGCGAGGCGCAGCGCGAGGCGGCGACGCCGCACGAGCAGGAGGCCGGCGACGTACGTGCAGAACGCGGCTGCGAGCAGGACGAGGAACGGCCATGTCGAGCCCTGCTGGGCAAGCCCGCCATCCCGCGGGACGAGAGGGGAGCCGTCGCGCCACGCGAGCGCGGACGCGAGACCGACGAGGGCCGCTGTCGAGCACCCGGCGGCGAGCGCCGCCCTGGAGCTCACGGCTCGGCGGGACGACCGCCGTTCGTCGAGGGGCCTGCAGCCCCCGAGCCCGTCGCGGCGGTTGCGGCAGGCGGCTTCGAGGTGGTCGTGGCCTTCGCCGCCGGGGTGGTGTCGACGGGCTTCGGCGAGGTGGTCTCGTCCGTTGTCGTCGGCGCGGGCGCGGACGGCGCGACGTAGTACGGGTCGTAGGAGAGTGCCCACGGCCCTCGTTGCCAGGAATGGAACGACACCTGCTGCGTCGGCGGCGGGAAGTCACGGGCCGGGAGGCCCGCCAGCGCGGGATCCATGAAGCGCCGCCAGATCTCGGCGGGGAACGAGCCGCCCGACACCGAGATGCCGTGCACGCTCTCCATCGGGACCTCCCCGCGCGTATAGCCCATCCAGACGGCGGTCGCCACGCCGGGCGTGTAGCCCACGAACCAGGCGTCCGCGTGCTTGTCGGTCGTCCCCGTCTTCCCGGCAACCGGCCGGTCGAGCGCGGCGCGCGTCCCCGTCCCGTAGCGGACGTTGTCCTCGAGGATGCGCGTCACGACGGACGCGACGCCGTCGGAGATGACACGCGCACGGTGGTGGTGGGAGGCCCAGCGGTCGTCCGGCTTGCCCTTCACGATCACTCGCCGGATCGCGGTCGGCTCCGTGTAGATGCCGCCTGCGGCGAGGGTCGCGTACGCGGAAGCCATGTCGAGCGGTGACACCGCCACCGAGCCTAGGCCGAGCGCGGGCGGAACCTGTCCGCGAACCTCGAGCGGGGTCCGCACGCCGAGCCGACGTGCGAGCGACGCGACCCGCGCAGGCCCGACGTCGAGCGTCAGCTGCGCGTACACCGAGTTGTCGGAGCGGAGCGTGGCGCGCTCGACCGACGTCCAGCCGGTGTAGCTCTGGTCGTACGTTCGCACGCACCACCAGCTCCCGTCGTCGCAGTTGCCGACCGCCGAGGGGCGATAGGTGAACGGCGCGGAGACGTAGTACGTCGAAGCGGGGTCGAGCCCACGCTCGACCGCCGCCGTGAGGACGAACGTCTTGAAGGTCGACCCCGGCTGGCGACGCGCCTGGGAGAGCAGGTTGAACTGGTTGTTCGCGCGGCCGGGAACCACGGCCGCCATCGCGCGGATCGCCCCGTTTGCGGGGTTGATCGAGACGATCGCCGCGGCGGGGTCGTCTACGCGCGTCAGCGTCCCGCGAATGGCGCGCTGCGCCAGCCGCTGCCAGCGCGGCTCGATCGTCGTGTAGACCTGCAGGCCGCCGGACCGCACGGTCTCGGCGCCGTAGGCCTTCACGAGCTGGTCGCGCACGTAACCGAAGAAGTACGGCTCGCGGATCTGCTCGTAGAGCCTCCCGGGCCGCAACCCGACCGGCTGCCGGCGAGCCCAGTCGTACTGGCCCGCGGTGATCATCCGCTCGGCGAACATCGCAGTCAGCACCTGGTTGCGGCGCTGCAGGGCGCGGACGGGGTCCGCGAGCGGGTCGTACGTCGTCGGCGCCTGGGTCAGCCCTGCCAGGAGCGACGCCTGGGGAAGAGTGAGCCAGCGGGCCGACTTCGAGAAGTACGTGCGCGACGCCGCCTCCGCGCCGTACGCGAGGTTGCCGTAGAAGACGGAGTTGAGGTAGCTCGCGAGAATCCGCTGCTTCGACCAGGCGTCGTCGAGCTTCACGGCCAGGCAGGCCTCGGTCACCTTCCGCTCGACCGTCCGTTCGTTCGAGATGTACAGCGTCCTGACGAGCTGCTGCGTGATCGTCGAGCCACCCTCGACGACCTTGCCCGCCTTCACGTCGCGCCAGAGCGCCCGCATGATCCCCTCGGCATCGACGCCGCCGTGCTGGTAGAAGCGCCGGTCCTCGATCGCGACCGTGGCCTTGGTGAGCCACGGCGACATCTGCCGAAGCGGTACGACCTGGCGGTTGCGCTCGGCCGGGATCACGCCGAGCAGCGACCCGTCGGCGGCGTAGACGAAGGTGTTCTGCCCGATGCTGACGGGATGCAGCGCGTCGAGGTCGCAGCGGGGGCCGAGCGCGAGGACCGCGGCGCCCGTCGCGATCCCGGCGCCTGCGAGCACGACGGCGAGGGCGGCCAGCACGAGCGCCAGCTTCCGACCCCGCTTCGGCCGCGGGCGGCGCCGACGGACGCGGACCGCCGGGGCCGGCGCACGGCCCGGACGAGGGCGCCTCGAGCGGCTCATGCGGCGATGGTAGCCATGTCACCGAATGGGTTCCGTCCGCGCGGGCGGACCCCTTGTGGCCACCGCGCCGTTATGGTCGCACCGTGCGCGCCGCGCTCGCATCGTCGAGGCCGGCGCTCGGCGCTCTCTGGGTGTTCCTCTGGAGCAGGGCCGCCCTCTGGGTCGTCGCGGCGGGCACGGTCCTCCTCTTCGACGATCACCTGAACCCGCGCCGGGGACCGTGGGACACGGCCCGCCTACACGAGCTCGGCGCAGCGGTCGACGTGTGGGCGCGCTGGGACAGCAACTGGTACCTCCGCATCGCGGAGAGCGGCTACAGCTGGCCTTCGAGCACCCCGGCGTTCTTCCCGCTGTACCCGCTGCTCGTCGCCGGGCTCGGTCGGGTGCTCGGGAACCACTTCCTCCTGGCCGGCCTTCTCGTCTCGCTCGCCGCGTGCGCGGCGGCGTTCGTACTGCTCTACGACCTCGTGCGCGAGCGCCTCGGGACGCCGGTCGCGCGCCGCTCGGTGCTCTACCTGGCGCTGTTTCCGACGTCGTTCTTCCTCGGCGCGGTCTACGGAGAGTCGTTGTTTCTCGCCCTGGCCGTCGGGACGTTCGCGCTCGCGGAGCGCGGCAGGCTCGGCTGGTCCGCGATCACGGCCGGGCTGGCGCTGCTCACGCGCGCCCAGGGAGTCGCGCTGCTCCCTGCCCTTGTCGTCTACGCGTGGCGCTCGGGACGCCGCGCCCGCGACCTCGCACTGCTCGCCGTCCCGGCCGCGATGTTCCTCGTGTTCCCGGTCGTGCTCGAGGCGTGGACCGGTCACGGGCTCGCCTTCATCGACGCACAGCGTCTCTGGGAGCGCTCGCTCGCGCCGCTCGGCCCGCTCGGCGGCCTGGTGCAGGCGATCGGCGAGGGCGACGTCGTGGGGCCATTGCTCGCCATGGCGATGCTCCTGCTGGCGATCGTCGCCTGGCGCGAGCTCGGCGTGCCGTACGGGCTCTACGCGATCGCCGCGCTCGCGATTCCGATGGCGCTCCCGTCCGAGCGGCTCGGCGGGCTGTACTCCTTCCCACGCTTCGCGCTCGCGGCGTTCCCGTGCCTCGTGGCGCTGGCCGTCCTCGCACGAGACCGGCGAGTGCACGGTGTCGTCCTCGCGGTTCTCTGCGCGGGTCTCGCGGTCGGCGTGGTTCGATGGGCCCTGTGGTACTGGGTCGCCTGACGGAGGTGCCGCGGTCGCGGCTGCTCGGCTGGACGATCCTCGTCACGGTCCTGGCCGCACTCTCGTACGCCGCGAACCTCGCAGGCGGCGATCCGCCGAAGGACGTGCTCTACCAGTGGACGACCGCCGTCGGCGGTGTGATCCAGTACGCGATCATCCTCGCCGTCGTGCTCCTGCTCTCGAGAGGCATCGCGCCGGCGACCCTCGGCCTGCGTCCGCCCGTCTCGTGGGCACGTGCCGTCGGCTGGATCGTGGCGGCGATCGTCACGATCTGGGTGATCGGCGCGATCCTCAACGTCTTCCTCAAGGCGGGCGAGGAGCAGGGGCTGGTTCCCGACGGCTGGGACTCGAGCCGCGCTGCGCCGTTCGTCGCGAACTTCATCGTCGTCGCCGGCGTGGCGCCATTCGTAGAGGAGCTCACCTACCGCGGCCTCGGCTTCGCGGCGGTGCGCGACGCGCACGGGGCGGCGGCGGCGATCGTGGTCACGGCGCTGGCCTTCGGGCTCGCACACGGGCTCGTGGTTGCGCTGCCGGTGCTCAGCATCTTCGGCGCGATCCTCGCCTGGCTGCGCCTCCGCACCGACAGCGTCTACCCGACGATGATCCTCCACGCGCTGTTCAACGGCATCGCGCTCATCGCGGCGGTGACGGTGTGAGCGGCAGCTTCGACGAGCTCCGCGAGCGCATCGCCGAGAACGACCGGGAGATCGTCGAGCGCGTCAACGCCAGGCTCCGACTCGTCGCGGAGCTCTGGCGGCTCAAGGAGGAGCTCCGAACGCCGCGGCTCGATCCCGACCGCGAGGCGCGCCTGCGCCAGTCGCTCGCCGCCGCCAACGAGGGCCCGCTCACCCCGGAAGGCCTCGACCGGCTCGTACGCGAGCTGCTCGCCCTCACGAAGGACGAGCTCGGCGCGGCCTAGCTGCTCAGGCGGGCGGGTCCTCCTGGCCGGTCGCGAACTCGTCCGGGGAGACGGTGTCGAGGAACTGCCTGAACTCGTCCATGTCAACCTCGCCCAGGCTCACTCGGTGGGCGTAGTCGAGATCCGGCTCGTCGCCCTCGAACTCGACCCCCGACTCCTCGATCACCTCGTCCTCCGCGAAGATCTTCGCGTCGGCGCGCAGAGCGATCGCGATCGCGTCGGACGTACGCGAGTCAATCTCGATCTCCGACCCGTTTCGCACGAGCGTGATCCGCGCGTAGAAGGTGCTGTCGCGGAGCTCCGTGACCGTGACGCGGTCGACCGCGGCACCGAGCGAGTCGATGATCGAGCAGACCAGATCGTGCGTCAGGGGCCGCGGAGGCTCCTGGCCCTGAAGCCGCATCAGGATCGCCGCAGCCTCCGGGTGGCCGATCCAGATCGGCAGGTAGGTCCGCCCCTCGGAGGTCCGGAGGAGGACGATCGGCTGCTTGCCGACGAGGTCGAAGCTCACCCCGTAGACCGTCATCTCCTGCATGACCCTCGGTCCCAGTGTAGCCCTGTCTTGTGCGCAGGCCGGGGACCCGCCGAGCGGATCCCCGGCGCGCGAAAATCCCTGAAGGCGGCCGCTGTCGCGGCCGCAACTGCCCCGCTGTGTCGCCGCGCAGCGAAGCGAGCGATCCCGCGCAAGAGACAGGCAACCGCGTCCAAGGAGACCCGCTGTCCCTTCGCTACACTCGTCAGCCGCACGGGCGATTAGCTCAGTTGGTTAGAGCGCCGCTCTGATAAGGCGGAGGTCCCTGGTTCGAATCCAGGATCGCCCATTCCGGTCGCGGTTGGGGCGTGGATTCCGGCCCGCGCCTGCATTCGCGCCCGCCGACTACAGCGCCTCGAGCGTCTCGACCAGCTCGGCGAGTCGCGTCTCGTCGCCGAAGTGGAGCTCGAGCTTCCCGGCCGACACGCGCGAGGGAAGGCCCGTGAGGCGCTCGGCCGCCGCACGCGCACGCTCGGCCAGCGCCGGGTCGACCGGGGTTGCGCGGGGGCGCCGCCGGGCGCCACCCTCCTGCGCGGCGCGCTCGGTCGCACGCACGGTCAGGCCGTCGCGGGCCGCGCGTCGTGCCAGGCGGATGCGCGCCTCGTCCTCGGGAAGCGCGAGGACCGCCCGCGCGTGGCCCTCGGTCAGCTCGCCCCGGGCGAGCATCCAGAGCACCTCCTCCGGCAGCTCGAGCAGCCGCAGCCGGTTCGAGACGCCAGGTTTCGACCGTCCCACCCGCTCGGCCACCTCGCCGAGCGAGAGCTCGAACTCGTCCACGAGCGTCGCGTACGCGCGCGCCTCCTCGACGGGGGAAAGGTTCTCGCGAGCGACGTTCTCGACGAGCGCGAGGAGCAGCGTGTCGCGGTCGTCCGCCTCGCGGACGAGGGCGGGTAGCGTCTCGAGACCGGCCTCGCGGGCGGCGCGCCAGCGGCGCTCGCCGGCGACGAGCTCGTACCCGCCCTCGGGGCGGGGACGGACGACGATCGGCTGCAGGACCCCCTGGTGGCGTAGCGACGCCGCGAGCCCCGAGGTCGCTTCGGGCTCGAAGCGACGGCGCGGCTGCCGTGGATTGGGGTGGATCGCGTCGATGGGTAGGTACAGGAGGTCGGTGTCCCGGCCGCCGCCGCCGACGAGGACCTCGAGCCCGCGGCCGAGACCGCGGCGCGGCGTGGGTGTCTCAGGTGCGCTCGACAAGCTCCATCGCCACCTTCCAGTAGGCCTCGGCGCCCGCGGAGCGGCGGTCGTAGGCGATTGCCGGAAGCCCGTGACTCGGCGCCTCGGCGAGTCGCACCGAGCGGGGCACGGTCTGGGTGAACACGAGGTCACCGAAGTGGGTGCGGAGCTCGCGCTCCACCTCCTCCGCAAGCCGCGTCCGTCCGTCGACCATCGTCAGCAGGATCCCCGCAACGCCGAGCCGTGGGTTGAGCCTGCGTTTGACGAGGTCGATCGACCCGAGGAGCTGCGAGAGGCCCTCGAGCGCGTAGTACTCGGCCTGGACGGGAACGATCACGCGATCGGCCGCTGCGAGCGCGTTCACCGTGAGCGGGCCGAACGACGGCGGGCAGTCGAGGAACACAAAGCGATACGGCTCGGTGGCGTCGTCCGCGAGCGCATCGGCGAGGTAGCGCTCGCCGCCCTCCAGCGCGGACAGGTGAACGGTCGCGGCTGCAAGCTCCGGCTTTGCAGGCACGAGATCGAGGTTCCCGACCGGGCTTCGGAGCGCGAGTTGCGAGAGTGGGACGCCGTCGAGCAGGTCGAGCGTCGAGTGGCCGTTCGCCCGCAGGCCGAGCCCGGAGGTCGCGTTCGCCTGAGGGTCGAGATCGACGATCAGGCAGCGCTCGCCGGCCTCGGCCAGGCACGCGGCGAGGTTGACGGCGGTCGTGGTCTTGCCGACCCCGCCCTTCTGGTTCGCGATCGCGTAGACGCGGGCGGGCACCCGGTCACGGTATCCGGTCGCCCGGACGCCGCTTCACGTCCGGAGGCATGGCGCAATCAGGCGAGCGGCCGCTTCCGGGCGATCCCCGCTCGGCGTGGAAAGCCGGGCGGCGTCGGGCCTGTCTTGCGGATCAGGAAGAGGCCGTCGGAGGCGGCCTCGAGCCTGCCCGCGAGACGGCCGGCGACTGTGGCGACACGCTCCGGCCCGGCGGTCGGGCCGACCCAGAGGATCACCGCGCCGCCCTCGCGGACGAGCGGCAGGCACCACTCCGCGGCAACCGGAGGGTCCGCGAGCGCCTTCGCGACGGCGACTCCGTACTCCTCGAGCGGCTGCTGCTCGGCTCGACCCCAGACAACCCGGAGGTTCGGCAGCTCGGCCGGCCACCGGTCGAGGAAGTCGCACTTGCGGCGCTCGGCCTCCAGGAGCGTTACCTCGCGGGCCGGCAGCGAGGCCGCGAGCGGAATGCCCGGGGTCCCCCCGCCGGATCCCACGTCGACGATCGGGCCGACCTCGCGCTCGACGAGCGGGAGGCCCCGAAGCGCGTCGTCCAGGAGCACGCGGCGCGCCCCCTCCGGATCGCGGAGCGCGGTGAGGCCGGGCGTCGCGACCACGTCCGCGAGCCAGCGGTCGAGGAGGGGCGAGGCCGACGCCACGCGTGCTCAGTCCACGGAGCGGCGCGGCACCACGACGACGTAGCGATGCGGCTCGGCGCCTTCGCTCTCCGTCTCGACCTCGGGATCGTCCTTCAGGGCCTCGTGAACGAGGCGTCGCTCGACGGCGCTCATCGGCTCGAGCGCGACCGGCCGGCCCGTCGCCGAGGCCTGCTCCGCGCTCCGCTGCGCCAGCGTCTCGAGCGTAGACGCACGGCGAGCCCGGTAGCCCGCGGCGTCGATCACGATCCTGCGACGATCGTCGCCGACCGCCCGGTGGGCAATCGCATTCGCGAGGTACTGCAGGGCGTCGATCATCTGGCCGTGCCGGCCGATCAGCACTCCCAGGTCAGGGCCGGCGACGGTCGCAGTCACCTCGTCGTCATCTCCGTCGACCGTGACCGTTCCCGCGACCCCTAGAGCTGCGAGCGTCCGCTCGAGCAGCGCGCGGGCGACCGCCGCCTCGTCCGCCTCGTCCGGCAGAGGCGGAGCGGCCGGAGGCCGCTCGACGGTCGCGACGACGCGGGCGGGTGTGTACCCGACACCGAGCAGCCCGCGCTCTCCCTCGCTCACGACCTGGAAGCGAACCGCGTCCCGGTCGATACCGGGCGCGCGTTGCTCGAGCTCGCGGAGCGCCGACCACTTCGCCTCGCCGACGGTCTCCCCCGTCGCCTCGACGGAGAGCTCGTCGCTCACCGCCGCTTGCCCCCGCCGCTTCGCTTCCGCTTGACGCGACGCGGGGGCCCGGCGACCGGTGGTGCGGCCCCGTCGCGGCCCGGCGGGACGCCCTTTCGCTTCGAGGTCGGCGCCGGCTCCTCCTTCGGCGGCGTGCGCGAGCTCTTCTTCAGTGCTGCCGGGTCGGGCCTCGGCATCATCCGCCGCGTCACGACCCCCTGACCCGTCGTCCAGAGGTTCGTCGTCAGCCAGTAGATCATCAGGCCGGACGGGAAGTTGAGGATGAACGGGATGAAGACGATCGGGAGGACCATCAGCATGATCCGCTGCGCCTTCTGCATCGTCGCCGCCATGAAGTACGACGAGGTCAGCTGGCTTGCGACATAGATGATGAGCAGAAGCGGCCCCCAGCTGTCCTTCGTGGACTCCGTGATGTCCACGAGACCGAGGAAGTCGAGGCTCGAGCCGGGATAGTTCGGGAAGACCTCCCTCTCGAACCCCTTGAGGACGTAGAAGAGCGAGATGAAGATCGGGATCTGGAGGACGATCGGCAGGCACGAGGCGGCCGGGTTGATCTTGTTCTCGCGGTAGAACTTCATCAGCTCTTCGTTCTGCCGCTGCTTGTCGTGCTTCCAGCGCTGCTGGATCTCCTTCATCTCCGGCGCATGCGCCTGGAGGTTCTGCATCGAGTGGATCTGGCGGACCGTGACCGGCACGAGCACGAGCCGTACGAGCACGACGAGCGCGACGATCGACCACGCCCAGGAGAGCCCCGCTGTCGAGTGGAACCACTCGAGCAGGTTGGTGAGGAGGTCCTCGATCGGCTTGAGCGGGTTGACCACCGCGATCACGTGCGCACCCGCTTCCCGTCGTCGCGCGACCGGAAGAGCGTGCGGTCACTCACCCGGTCGACACCGCCGTGGCTCCACGGGTTGCACCGGAGCAGCCGCCAGCCGGCGAGGATCCCGCCGCGTACGAGACCGAGCTCGCGGAACGCCTCGATCGCGTAGGCCGAGCAGGAGGGGTGGTACTTGCACGTGCCGGCCGGGGTCAACAGGCCGAACGAGTAGCGCCAGGCCTGCACGAGGCCGATGCCGATCCACCTCACGACTGCACCTTGCCGATCACCTCGCGCACCTGGTCGACGAGCCAGTCGTGGTCGCGGGTCGAGGAGGCCTCGGCGAGGCCCGGCCGGGCGGCGAGGACGTAGTCTCGTCCGGGCGGCACGCTGTCGGCGAGCTCCGACCACACCGCGCGGAGCTGTCGCTTGAGGCGGTTGCGTGCGACCGCGCTCCCGACGGCACGCGGCACCGCCAGGCCGAGCCGGGACGGGCCGTCGGCGTCGTCCTCGCGCGAGAACCAGTGCAGCGTCACCGAGCGTGTCGACACGGACCGTCCCTGCCGGTAGACCGCGTCGAAGTCGCGGGAACGGGACAGGCGCTGCCGTCGCTCCACGGCGCGATCTACGCCGACAGGCGCTTGCGCCCCTTGGCGCGGCGGCGCTTGAGAATCGCCTGACCGCCTCGCGTCGACATGCGCGCGCGGAACCCGTGCTTGCGCTTGCGGCGGCGGACGTTCGGCTGGTACGTGCGCTTCACGGTGGAGAGAGATCCTTCGGATGAGCCGTTCCGCACCTGGAGGGCGCGGCGGAGCGGGGAGTATAGACGAGCCCTCGCGACGCACGGTTATCCACAGCGTCTCGGGCCGGTTGCCGGGTCGAAACGGCTGCTCATGCGGAACGACTGTCGCCGGAACGGACGTCGCCGTCATCGTTTTCCACACCTGTGGAGAGTCGTGTGGAGATAGGGATAATCCCTGCAAATCGGATTATTTTGTCCACCGAGGCAGGGGGATTTGCCACGCCGACGCGGTGATTCGAGGGTGGTATGCTCCGCCCCCTTCCCGCGACCCGAAGGAGCTTCGAGCACCGCGTGCAGAACCCCGTCGAGCCGACCGCCGACCGCGTCTGGGACGATGTCTCCCGGCGGCTCCGGGACACGCTGAACGAGCCGACGTACGCCACGTGGTTCGCATCTGCGACACCTGAGTCTCTTGGCGACGACGCGCTCGTCGTCGCCGTCCCGAACGACTTCACCCGCGGGTGGATCGAGACCCACTTCCTGAGCCTGCTCCGCGCGGCCGTGCGCGACGTCGTCGGACACGACCTGCGGATCGTGCTCCGCGTGAGCGAGCCGCAAGCGGAGGTCGACGGGCAGGCGACGACGCCAGTCGCTGCGACCGAGACGAGCGAGGTCCAGCCCGGCGCCAACCCGAAGTACACGTTCGACAACTTCGTGATCGGTTCGTCGAACCGGTTCGCCCACGCCGCGGCGCTCGCCGTCGCGGAGTCGCCGGCACAGGCGTACAACCCGCTCTTCATCTACGGGGGCACCGGCCTCGGGAAGACGCACCTGCTGCAGGCGATCAGCGCGTACGTCTCCAACCACTCGAAGGGCCTGACGACGCGCTACGTGACGAGCGAGACCTTCACGAACGACTTCATCAACTCGCTGCGCGACAAGCGGATCGAGGGGTTCAAGCACCGCTATCGCGCCTACGACGTGCTCCTCGTCGACGACATCCAGTTCCTCGAGGGCAAGGAGCGCTTCCAGGAGGAGTTCTTCCACACCTTCAACTCGCTCTACGAGGCCGGCCGCCAGATCGTGATCTCGTCCGACCGGCCGCCGAAGGAGATCGCCACGCTCGAGGAGCGCCTCCGGTCACGGTTCGAGTGGGGGCTCATCACCGACATCCAGCCGCCCGACCTCGAGACCCGCATCGCGATCCTCCGCAAGAAGGTGACGACCGACGGGATCGTCGTGGACGACCCCGAGGTGCTGACCTTCATCGCCGGTCGGGTCTCGACCAACATCCGCGAGCTCGAGGGCGCGCTCACGCGCGTCGTGGCGTTCTCGTCGCTGACGGGGCTGCCGCTCGACGTGCCCCTCGCCGAGCAGGTGCTGCGCGACCTCTTCCCCTCGAGCGGCGCCCTGCCCGAGGTGACGATCGCGCGCATCCAGGAAGCCGTCTGCGAGCGCTTCTCGCTGACCGTGCAGGAGCTCGTCAGTCCGCGGCGCTCGCAGGCCGTCGCCTATCCGCGCCAGGTCGCGATGTACCTCTCGCGCGAGCTCACCGACGCGTCGCTCCCCAAGATCGGCAAGGAGTTCGGCGGCCGCGACCACACGACCGTGCTGCACGCGAACGCGAAGATCACGCGGATGATCTCTGAGGACAGAGCTGTGTACAACCTCGTGCAAGATCTCAGCGCACGGATCAAGCACCGTGGATGAACGGAGCCTCGAGTGGCATCCGGCCGGTCGAGTTGGGGGACCGGTGGACAACTCGGGCACCGGGACCCACCGCCCGATCCCGCATGAGCACGGGGTTTTCCTCCGTCATCCCCGTCGTCCACACTCCCTATGGACTACGACGAAAGGTTTAAGAGAGAAATGATGGAAACCGACATCGCCGTCGGCTCGGACATCCGCGTCACCGTTTCCCGCGACGACCTTGCGAGCCGGCTCGCCCTCGTCTCGCGTGCGGCCTCGGCTCGCGGTGCGGTGCAGGTCCTCGCCGGCATCCTCCTGCGCGCGAGCGACGGGCTCCTCGAGCTCGAGGCAACGGACATGGAGCTGTCGCTACGGACGACCGTTCCGGCGACCGTCGAGGGCGAGGGCGCGGTGGTCGTGCCGGCGAAGCTCCTCGGTGACGTCGTACGGCTGCTCCCCGCGAACGAGGTGACCATCGCGCACCGCCCCGAGGATGGGGTCGCGTCGATCGAGTCCGGCTCGTACTCCGGGCGGATGAACGTCTTCGCAGCCGAGGACTTCCCGCGACTGCCGTCGATCGACGTGCCGCTGCACGAGATCGAGTCCGTGTCGCTGCTCGACACGGTGCAGCGCGTCTCGCGGGCGGCGTCGCGGGACGAGTCACGGCCGGTGCTGACGGGGATCCTCGTGCGCTTCGAGGGCTCGCGGCTCACGATGGCGGCGACCGACTCGTACCGCATGGCGGTGAAGGAGACGGAGCTCAACGCCGCGGGGCCGGAGCTCGAGGCGATCATCCCGGCTCGCGCGCTCGACGAGCTCGGCCGCATGGCCGCCGGGACGGAGGCGGTGCAGCTCGGCGTGAACGAGAACCACGTGATCTTCGGTGCCGGCGATGCGTGGCTCACGACGCGACGCATCGACGGCCAGTTCCCGAACGTCGCGCAGCTGAAGCCGGAGACGTTCGACGTCGAGCTCGAGCTCAACCGCGCGGAGCTGCTCGAAGCCGTCCGTCGCGCCGCGGTCATGGCTCAGCGGAACACCCCGTTGCGCCTGCGCTTCTCGGAAGGGGAGCTGACGATCTCGGCGCAGAGCCAGGACGTCGGGGAGACGCGCGAGTCGCTCGCGGCCGGCTACACGGGCGAGCCGCTCGAGATCGGCTTCAACGCCGAGTTCCTGCGCGAGGGCCTCGAGTCGGTGAGCGCGGACGGTGTCCAGCTGAAGCTCATCAACCCGCTCCGGCCCGGCCTGCTCAGCGCCGAAGGCGATGCCTTCTGGTACCTGATCATGCCGATCCGCCTGGCCGGGTAACCGGGGGAGCGCCAGAGCTGATCGTGGAGCAGGTCTCGCTCCGCGACGTCCGCTCGTACCCGAGGCTCGAGCTCGCCCTCGAGCCGGGGCTCGTGCTCGTCACCGGCCCGAACGGCGCCGGCAAGACGAACCTGCTCGAGGCCGTCCACGTCGCGACGCAGGGTGTCTCGTTTCGGACGCGCCAGGACGCGCAGCTCGTGCGACGCGGAGCGGCCGAGGGGTCGGCGAGGGTCGCAGGCGCCCGCGGAGAGGTGCGGATCGAGGCCGAGGTGAGGCTGTCGACCCGGGAGCCGAAGCGGATCCGCGTGAACGGGGCGGCAGTGGCCTCGGCGGAGGAACTGCGGTCGCGCGTCCACACCCTTGCGTTCACCCCCGACCGGCTCGCAGTCGTCAAGGGCGGTCCGGCGACGCGGCGCGCGTACTTCGACCGGGTTCTCACCCGCGTCCTGCCGGCGAGGGCCGACGTGCCGGCGACCTACGGTGCGGCCCTCGGGCAGCGGAACGCAGCCCTGCGCCGGGTCGCCGCGGGCGTGTCGGACGCCGGAGCGCTCGAGCCGTGGACGGAGCAGGTCGTGACGCTCGCGGCGGAGCTCGTGGAGGCCCGCCGGCGGGTGCTGGGGCTCCTGGCGACGCCGTTCGCGGAGCGCGCGGCGGAGCTCGGCCTCCTCGACGCGACGCTCGGCTACGAGGCGGATCCACCCTCCCGCGAGACGCTCGACGCCCGCCTCGCCCGCGATCTCGAGCGCGGCACGACCGGCGCCGGGCCGCACCTCGACGACGTACGCATCCTCTCGGGCGACCGCGACCTCCGCACGTTCGGCTCGCAGGGAGAGCAGCGGATGGCCGTTCTCGCGCTGCTCCTCGCGGAGGCGGAGCTACTCGCCTCCCACGGCGGCGTCCCTCCGCTCCTTCTCCTCGACGACGCGCTCTCCGAGCTCGACGGGGACCGACGCCGCCGGCTGAGCGAGCGCCTGGGCGCAGGCGGTCAGACGCTCGTGACGGCGACCGGCCCGGAGGCGCTCCCGCTGGCGCCGGCGCAGCTCCTCGCGGTGATGCCCGGGACGGTTCGACCGGGCTGATGGAACGGCTCGACGGCTCCGTCCGCCGCGCGCTCCGCGGGGCGGGCGTCCCCGACGCCGGCGCGCTCGCGGCCGTCACCCGCGCGTGGCCCGACGCGGTCGGCGGAGCCATCGCCCGCGCCGCGTGGCCGCAGCGGATCGGTCGCGACGGCACCCTGCACGTCACGACCGTCTCCTCGACGTGGGCCTTCGAGCTGCAGCGGATGGAGGAGGAGATCCGCGCGAAGCTCGAGGCGTCGACCGGCGACGCGACGCCGCCCGCGCTGCGGTTCGCGACCGGCCCCGTGCCGTCGCCGGGCGCCGATCCGATCGCCCCGCCGCCACAGCGCCCGCCGTCCCCCGCCGACGAGGCGGAGGCGGCCTCGCTGAGCGCCGCGATCGAGGATCCGGAGCTCCGCGAGGCGGTGCGCCGGGCGGCGGCGGCGAGCCTCGCCAGGGGCCGCGACGACCGCGGTCTCTGATATACTTCACGACGCCCGCAAAACCTCTGTTTTGCAGGCATTTTCTCGTTCAGGAGGGCCGTGACCGAAACCGCCTACACCGGAAAGGACATCACCGTTCTCGAGGGCCTCGAGCCCGTTCGGCTGCGACCGGGGATGTACATCGGCTCCACGGGCACGCGGGGCCTTCACCACCTTGTCTACGAGGCCGTCGACAACGCCGTCGACGAGGCTCTTGCGGGCCACAACGAGCTCGTCGCTGTGACGATCCACCCGGACGACTCGATCACCGTGCGCGACGCCGGCCGCGGCATCCCGGTGGACGTGATGGCGGAGCAGGGCCTCTCGGCGCTGACGGTCGTCCTCACCAAGCTCCATGCCGGCGGGAAGTTCGGCGGCGACGGCTACAAGGTCTCGGGAGGCCTGCACGGTGTCGGCATCTCCGTCGTCAACGCGCTCTCGGAGTGGCTCGTCGCCGAGGTCCGTCGCGATGGGAAGGTGCACCGCCAGGAGTTTGCGCGCGGCGTCGCCCAGGGCGACGTCGAGGTGGCCGACAAGACGACGGAGAGCGGGACGACGATCTCGTTCCTCCCCGACCGGGAGATCTTCGACGAGACCGAGTTCTCGGCGTCGACGCTCGCCCAGCGACTGCGGGAGACGGCGTTCCTCACGCGTGGCCTCCGGATCGTCCTGCGCGACGAGCGGCCCGGCGGCAAGACCGACGAGTTCCACTACGAGGGCGGGATCAGCGATTTCGTCACACACGTCAACTCCGGGAAGGATCCCGTCCACAAGCACGTCGTCTACTTCGAGGGCGAGACCGACGACGGCCAGCTCGAGGTCGCGATGCAGTGGAACACCTCGTACGTCGAGTCCGTCTTCTCCTTCGCGAACAACATCCACACGACCGAGGGCGGCACTCATCTCTCGGGCTTCCGAGCGGCGCTGACCGGAACGCTCAACCGCTACGCGCGTGACAAGGGCCTGCTCAAGGAGAAGGAGGACAACCTCGAGGGCGAGGACGTCCGCGAGGGGCTCGCGGCGGTCATCTCGGTGAAGCTGCGCAACCCACAGTTCGAGGGGCAGACGAAGACGAAGCTCGGCAACCCTCCGATCGAGAGCCTCGTCAAGACGGTCGTCAACCAGAAGCTCGCGGAGTTCCTCGAGGAGAACCCGACCGAGGCGAGGCAGATCATCACGAAGGCGATCTCCGCCGCGCGGGCCCGTCTCGCCGCGCGCAAGGCGCGCGAGCTGACGCGCCGCAAGAGCGCGCTCGAGAACTCGGCGCTGCCCGGGAAGCTCGCCGACTGCTCGCTCAAGGACCCGGATCTCTGCGAGCTCTACATCGTGGAGGGCGACTCCGCGGGAGGCTCCGCCAAGCAGGCCCGCGACCGGACGTACCAGGCGATCCTGCCCCTCCGCGGGAAGATCATCAACAGCGAGAAGAACCGCATCAACAAGGTTCTCTCGAACACCGAGATCCAGGCGATGATCACGGCCATCGGCACCGGCTTCGGCGACGAGTTCGCGATCGAGAACCTGCGGTACGGCCGGATCATCGTGATGACCGACGCCGACGTCGACGGCGCCCACATCCGCACGCTCGTCCTGACGTTTCTCTACCGGACGATGCCGGAGCTGTTCGAGCGCGGGCACGTGTACATCGCGGTGCCGCCGCTCTACAAGGTGAAGCTCGGCAGCCAGGAGCTGTACTTCGAGAAGGACCACCAGCTGGAGGACCTCCTCGCACGCGAGCGCATCAAGGACATGACGGTCGTCGACCGGACCGGAACCGAGCTCACGCTCACGGAGGCTCGCTGGAACCGGTTCACGCGCGAGCTCGCCGACGTCGAGGCGTGGCAGGCCAAGCTCGCCTCAGACCACGGCACCGCCGCGGCCTTCGTGGTCGACCACCGGATCGTCGAGGGTGATGCCTCGGACGCGAGAACCCTCGAGAAGGCTGTGAAGGCGATGCCGCCGAACGGCTACGAGCTGAGCGTCGCCGAGACCGTCGAGGCGATCCTGCGCGTCAAGGTGATCGAGACCGAGACGAGCTCGGCCAGCTTCGTCGACGTGCCGTCGACGCTGTTCGGCGATCCTGCGTACGTCGCGCTGCGACGCTCGTATGGCAAGACGGCCGAGGTCGTCGGGCTGCCGCCCTACACCGTGAACTTCGGGAAGAAGAGCGCCTCGGCGGACACCTTCTCGGGGCTCCGCGCGGCCGCACTCGAGCTCGCGAAGGAGGGCATGCAGATCAGCCGCTTCAAGGGCCTCGGGGAGATGAACCCCGAGCAGCTGTGGGAGACGACCATGGACCCGGCCAACCGGATGCTCCTCCGCGTCGACGTCGAGGACGCCGCGGCTGCGGACGCCGTCTTCACGATGCTGATGGGCGACGCGGTGGAGCCGCGGCGACTGTTCATCGAGCAGAACGCCAGCGAGGTGAGGTTCCTGGATGTGTAGTGCAGTCGGGGAGGCGACCCGTGAATCGCACGTTCGCGGCCGGAGGCCGGCTTGGCCGGCCGGGAGGCCAGCTCCGCTCGATCCGTGGGCGAACCGGAAGGAGGGGGCTCGTGGGGAAACCACGGGTTCCCCCACGTTGAATGTCTGACGTGACGGAGCCGCTCGGCGCCGGACGAATCGAGCCCCGCGAGCTCGAGCTGGAGATGCGCTCGAGCTACCTCGACTACGCGATGAGCGTCATCGTCGGGCGGGCGCTGCCCGACGTGCGCGACGGCCTCAAGCCCGTCCATCGACGCGTCCTCTGGGGGATGCACGAGTCGGGGATGCAGCCGAACCGGCCGTACAAGAAGTCCGCGAACGTCGTCGGCTACGTGATGGGCAACTACCACCCGCACGGCGACTCCGCGATCTACGACACGCTCGTTCGGATGGCGCAGCCCTTCTCGTTGCGACTCCCGCTCGTCGACGGCCAGGGCAACTTCGGCTCGATCGACGACGATCCGCCGGCGGCGATGCGCTACACGGAGTGTCGACTCCAGCGGCTGGCGACCGAGATGCTCCGCGACATCGACATGGACACGGTCGATCTCGGGCCGAACTACGACGAGTCCCGCAAAGAGCCGCTTTCGCTTCCCTCGCGCTTCCCGAACCTGCTCGTCAACGGCTCGACCGGGATCGCGGTTGGCATGGCGACCAACATGCCGCCTCACCACCTCGGCGAGTCGATCGACGCCGTCGTGCAGCTGATCGACAAGCCGGACGCGAACGTCGAGGACCTGATGAAGCACGTCAAGGGGCCGGACTTCCCGACCGGCGCGATCGTGGTCGGCCGAAGCGGCATCCGCGACGCGTACCGCACGGGCCGGGGCCGGATCATCATGCGCGCTCGCGCCCACGTCGAGGAGCTGCGCGGCGGGAAGAGCGCCATCGTCGTCACCGAGCTGCCTTACGGGGTGAAGAAGGGCGGCGACTCGGGCGTCATCCGGAAGATCGCCGACCTCGTCAACGACAAGGTCATCACCGAGGTCTCGGACCTGGCCGACCACTCCGACAAGACCGGGATGCGAATCCAGATCGAGCTCAAGCGCGATGCGATCCCGCAGGTCGTGCTCAACAAGCTGTTCAAGCACACCGCCCTCCAGTCGACGTTCGGCTACAACGCCGTCGCCCTCGTCGGGGGCGTCCCGAAGACGCTGTCCCTGCTCGAGCTCGTCCGGTACTACCTCGACTACCAGCGCGAGATCGTCACGCGCCGCTCGAAGTACGAGCTCCGCCAGGCGGAGAGGCGCGCGCACATCCTCCAGGGCTACCTGATCGCGCTCGACAACCTCGACGCGGTGATCGCGCTGATTCGCGGCTCGGACGACACCGACTCCGCTCGGACCGGCCTCCAGGAGACGTTCGGGCTCTCCGAGGAGCAGGCACAGGCGATCCTCGACCTCCGTCTCGCGCGGCTCACCGGCCTCGCGCGAAAGGAGATCGAAGGCGAGTACGCCGACCTCCAGGAGCGGATCGCCGAGCTCCGCGCGATCCTCGGTGATCCCGCTCGGATCGATGCACTGATCCGGGAGGAGCTCCTCGAGGTGAAGCAGATCTACGGGAAGGGCGACGACCGCCGGACCGAGATCGTCGCCGGCGAGGACTCGCTCGAGCTCGAGGACATGATCGCGGAGGAAGACATGGTCATCGCGATCACGCGCTCCGGCTACATCAAGCGTCTTCCCGTGACCACCTACCGCGAGCAGCGTCGCGGCGGGATCGGCGTGATGGGAATGGACATGAAGGACGAGGACTACATCGAGCACCTCTTCGTCGCCTCGACGCACGACTACATCCTGTTCTTCACGACCGTCGGCAAGGTGTACCGGCTCAAGGTGCACGAGCTCCCGCTCGGCTCCCGGCAGTCGAAGGGCCGCGCCATCGTCAATCTCCTGCCGCTGCGGCAGGACGAGCTGATCCGCGCCGTCATCGCGACGCGCGACTACAAGGAGGCGAGGTACCTGGTCTTCGCGACCAAGAAGGGCATCGTCAAGAAGACGGAGTTCCTCGAGTACAACACCCCGCTCAAGGCCGACGGGATCATCGCCCTGAGGATGCGCGAGGACGACGAGCTCATCGGCGTGCGGCTTTCGGACGGCCAGGACGACATCCTCATGGTGTCGCGCATGGGCCAGGCCGTCCGCTTCTCCGAGAAGGACGTGCGGGCGATGGGCCGGCCGGCCTCGGGCGTCGCCGGGATGAAGCTCCGCGCGAGCGACGAGGTGATCGAGGTCGACATCGCCGCCGACGACGCCGACCTGCTCGTCGTCACCGAGAACGGCTGGGGCAAGCGGACGCGCGTCGCGGACTACCCGGTCAAGGGCCGGGGCACAATGGGCGTCAAGACCGCCCAGCTCGTCGAGGGCAAGGGCCGCCTCGCCGGCGCGCGGATCGTGCGCGAGGGCTACCAGGTGATGCTGATCTCCGACGGTGGCACGGTGATCCGCATGGCGGTCGACGGCATCAAGCGCTCGGGTCGCGCGACCCAGGGGGTCATCGTGATGCGCCTCCGCGAGGGCGAGCAGGTGTCGAGCCTCGCTCCGGTCATCGGCGCCGACGAGGAGCCGGACGAGGACCTGCACGAGGGCGCCGATGGCGACGGCGTCTGACGCGCCGCTCCCGCCCCGCCCGCCCGACCCGACCGACACCGAGCTCGACGCACCGCCGTCAGGTCGCGGCGTCGTGCTCACGGAGGGGACGCTGACCGCAGCCGACCTCGCCGGCCACACGCTGAGCGAGGGGCGGCTGGTCGACCTCCGGCTCGACCGCGACTCGCTCGCGAACGCTGACGCGCGACGGTCAGAGCTCCGCCGCATCGAGTTGGTCGGCTGCAGGGCAACAGGCTGCTCGTTCGCCGAGGCCACGCTCGCGGATGTCTCCTTCGACGACTGCCGGCTCGACCTCGCGTCGTTCCGGTTCGCGTCGCTCGAGCGGGCGGTCTTCCGAGACTGCAGGCTCGAGGAGGCGGACTTCTACGAGGCGACGCTGCGGTCGGTTCTGTTCGAGCGGTGCCGGCTCGTCGGCGCGACCCTCGACGGAGTCACGATCGAGCGCGTCGAGCTCCGCGGCTGCGACCTCGAGGGCGCGAGCGGGGCAGCGTCCCTGCGGGGGGCGAGGATGCCTTGGGCGGACGTCGTCGCGAGCGCGGGGACCCTCGCGTCGGCGCTCGGCATCGTCGCGGTCGACTGAGCCCCCTTCTCAGTCGAGCACGGCCACGACGATCACGACCCCGACGATCACCGCTCCGAGCACGATCAGGCCCTCCACGATCGTCTGCAGCGTTGTCCGCGGGACGTCCTCCACGTGCCCCGTCCACGCGAAGCGACGCAGGCCGCGCACCGCGCCCGCCGCGAGCGGCGCGAGCAGGAGGATGACGATCAGGACGCCGACGAGCGTCCGCACCGGCTACGACGCCTTGGCCCTGTGGATCCCGAGCGTCTCGAGGAACTCGATCGGGATCGGGAAGATGATCGTCGAGTTGTTGGTCGCTCCGATCTCGAGCAGCGTCTGCAGGTAGCGCAGCTGAACGGTGATCGGCTCCTGTGACATCACCGCCGCGGCGTCCTTGAGCCGCTGGGAGGCCTGGAACTCGCCCTCGGCCGAGATCACCTTGGCGCGGCGCTCGCGCTCCGCCTCCGCCTGGCGCGCCATCGCACGCTGCATGTCGCCCGGGATCTCGACGTCCTTCACCTCGACGATCGAGACCTTGATCCCCCAGGGCGAGGTCGCCTCGTCGATGATCGACTGGAGGATCTGGTTGATCTTGTCGCGCTCGGAGAGCAGCTCGTCGAGCACGTGCTGCCCCAATACCGACCGAAGCGTCGTCTGGGCGATCTGCGACGTCGCCACCATGTAGTTCTCGACCTGCACGATCGCGGCCTTCGGCTCGACGATGCGGAAGTATGCGACGGCGTTGACGCGCACCGGGACGTTGTCCTTCGTGATCACCTCCTGCGGAGGGACGTTGAGCGTCACCGTCCGCAGGTCGACCTTCTCCATCCGGTCGATGACCGGGATGAGGAGGAAGAGCCCCGGGCCCTTCGGCTGGGGGAGCAGACGCCCGAGCCTGAAGATCACGCCGCGCTCGTACTCGCGCGCGACCTTGACGGTCGCGAACAGCAGGAGGATCAACAGAACGACGATGACGGCGAGAACGATCAGCGCGATGGACATCAGGCCCTTTCGGTCGGGTGTGGAGATCCTACGACGAGGCCGAGGTCGTCCTCGACGGACTGCACGGTGACGTGCTCGCCGGGGACGAGCGCTGCGCCGTCGACGGAGCGGGCGCGCCAGAGCTCGCCGCCGACCGACACCCAACCGTCGCGGCGGACGACCGCCTCGCCGCCGACCATCAGGCCGACGCCGACCTCGACGGGATTACGGCGGGCCTTCACGACACGGCTGAGCGCGACGCCGAGGAGCAGCGCGAGCGTCCCGGCGATCGCGATCGCCGTCCACACCGACACCTGGTAGGCGTCCCCGGCGGGGTCGAAGAGCATCAGCGCCCCGATCACGAAGGTCACGGCGCCGGCGAGCGCGAGCGCTCCGTGGCTGACCACGAACGCCTCTGCGACGAAGAGCCCCGCGGCGAAGAGCATGAGCAGGACGCCGGCGGCCGAGACCGGCAGCACCTGGAGGCCGTAGAGGCCGACGAGGAGCGAGATCACGCCCACAGTGCCGGGAAGGATCAGGCCGGGGTTCCAGAGCTCGACGAGGATCCCGACGAGGCCGAGCGAGAGCATCAGCGCGATGATGTTCGGGTCGATCAACACGTCGAGCGCGCGCTTCAAGAAGCCCATCTCGACGCGCTCCACCTGCGCGCCGGCCGTGTGCAGGACGATGCCCTTCGGGACGACCTTCGTCCCGTCGATCTTTTCCAGCAGGGCCGGCACCGTCGGCGCCATGACGTCGACGATGCCCTTCGCCAGAGCCTCGCGCGCGCCGAAGTTCGCTGCGTCGCGGACCATCGCCTCGGCCGCGTCGGCGTTCCGCCCGTGCTCGCGCGCGAGCTCCGCGATGTACGCGGCCGCATCGTTGATCACCTTCTTGCGGAGGTCCTTGCCGAGGTTCCCACCCGTGGCCGAGATCGGCGTCGAGGAGCCGATGTTCGTCTGCGGCGCCATCGCGAGAACATCGGCGGCCTGGCCGATCACTGCGCCCGCGGAGTCTGCGCTCGAGCCCGGTGGCGCGACGTAGACGACGACCGGCACCTTCAGGCCGAGCATCGTCTTCACGATCTCGCGCATCGAGGAACCGAGCCCGCCGGGCGTGTCCATCTCGATTACGACGGCCGAGAACCCCTCGCGCTCGGCGCGGTGCATCTCGCCCTGGAGGTAGTCCTGCGTGACCGGGTTGACGTCGTTGTCGAACTCGACGACGAGAACACGCGGCGTGTCGGGCGACGGCGAGGCGGCCGCCGAGAGGGGCAACGCCAGGAGCAGCCCGGCGGCACCCGCCGCGAAGAGGCACCAGAGCGCTCGCACGAAGCGCGCGTCCACGTCGATTCGACTGTAGCAACGGGCCGGCGCGGTCCCGTGGGCCGGCGGGGCCGGGTAAGCATTCCGTCAAGGGAGGGTCACGGGCCTTGTCGCAGAAGCGGTGCTGCGTCACCCTGGTGCTCTCCCCATGACCCGTCGGCTCGCCCTGATCGCAGTGCTCGCGCTGGCGCTACCCACGTGCGCCTCGGCCGGGCTCGCGACGCTCCAGGTGCGCGAGCTCTCGCTCGGCGGCGACCGCTCGCTCGCGTCGACGCGGGCGAGTTCGCCGTTCCAGCTCGCCGGCATCCACTGGCAGGGGGCGGGCAGGCTCGAGCTGCGGACACGCGCCCCGGGCGGCTCGTGGTCGGCGTGGCAGCCGGTCCGCGAGGAGGACGGCGACGCGCCCGACGCGACCAGTCCCGAGGCGCGAGCCCTGCGCGGCTGGCGGACGAGTGCGCCGGTCTGGGTCGGACGGGCCGTCGGGCTCGAGGTACGCGCCGTCGGCCGCGTTACCCGGGCTCGGGCGCTGACGGTGCGGAGCCCTGTCTCGAAGGTGCCGCTCCGGGTCACGGCGGCGGCCGGGATGCCGCAGATCGTCCCCCGCAGCGCATGGCAGGCGGACGAGTCGATCCGGAAGGAGAAGCCCGTCTACGCCGACACGCTGCGGATGGCGTTCGTCCACCACACGGCCGGGACGAACAGCTACACGCGCGCGCAGGCGCCGGCGGTCGTGCGGGCGATCGAGATCTACCACGTGAAGGGGAACGGCTGGAACGACATCGGCTACAACGCGCTCGTCGACCGCTTCGGCACGGTCTACGAGGGCCGCTTCGGCGGGATCGACCGAAACGTCGTCGGCGCCCACGCGAAGGGGTTCAACACCGGGTCGTTCGGCATCGCCGTGATGGGCGACTTCCGAGCCGTCGACCCGCCGCCAGCCTCCGTCGACGCCCTTGTCCGCACACTCGCGTGGCGGCTCGACCTCGGCCACGTCGACCCCCTCTCGACCTTCAACGGCATCTCCTCGGGGAACGAGCGATTCGGCGCGGGCATCCCCGTCTTTCTGCGCGCGATCTCGGGCCACCGCGACACCGGGCTGACGACGTGCCCGGGCCAGCGCCTCTACGACCTGATCCCGACGATCGCGCGTCGCGTCGCCGCGCTCGGCCTGCCGAAGCTCTACGCCCCGTCCGTCGCGCCGGACGAGTCGGGCGGCGTCCGGTTCACCGCGCGGCTGTCCTCGAGCCTGCCATGGTCGGTCGTTGTCACGGACCCCGCGGGCGCCGAGCTCGGCCGCAGCGAAGGGACGGGATCCGCGGTCGACTGGACCTGGCTTCCGTCCGGGCCGGTCCCGGCCGGGACGCAGTGGCGGATCGAGTCGCCGGGGGCGACGCCGGCTGCGGGCGTGCTCGCCGCCACGACGACGGCGCTGCGGCTGAGCGGGGCGTCGGCCGTGCCGTCCTCGATCTCGCCGAACGGCGACGGGCAGGCGGACACGGCGACCGTCTCGTTCACGGTGAGCGCGGACGCCAACGTCGCGGTCACGCTCCTCGACGCTGCGGGCGCGAAGGTCGCGCAGGTCGAGCCGAAGCAGTGGCGCCGCGCCGGCCCTCGCACCGTGACCGTCGCAGCGAACGGGCTCGCCGACGGCACTTACACCGTGCGGATCACGGCGATCGCGACCGGGGGACGCGAGGCGACGGTCGACGTGCCGCTCACGGTTGTCCGCACGATCGGCCGCGTGACGCTCGACCCACCGGCGATGACGCCCAACGGAGACGGTCGCGGCGACGCGCTGTCGGTCTCGATCCCTCTGGCTGCGCCCGCAGAGCTGACGGTGCGCATCCTGCGGGACGGACGGTGGGTGGCGACGCCGTTCTCCGGCGCGGTCGAGGCGGGGACGCAGGCGGTGACCTGGGATGGCAGAAAACGGCTCGGCAAGGCGATGGAGGGCCGCTACACCGTCTCGATCGAGGCCGTCGACGCCGCCGGTGGCACTGCGAAGGTGGAGCTGCCCTTCCTGCTCGACTCGACGGCGCCCGTGGTGCGGGTCGTCTCGGACTCGCCTCCGCGACTGCGGGTCTCCGAGGCGGCGACGCTCGTGATCCGCGCCAACGGCGCCCGCCGGGTCGTGCGGGCCGCCGGCCCGGGTGTGGTCCGGATTCCCCGGATCGAACGGCTGCGGACGCTCGTCGTCACCGCACGGGACGCAGCGGGCAACGAGTCGACGCTCCGGCGCTGAGTGGATCGGGGGCGCCCCGAGTAGACTCGATCGGGTGACCCCCACTCCGCCCTTCGGGCGTGACGAGATCGAGTCGATCCTCCCCCACCGCCCGCCCTTCCTCCTGCTCGACGAGGTGCACGACCTGGTGCCCGGGGAGCGCGTCTCCGCCTCGTACCGCGTGCCCGCGGACGGCTGGTGGTTTGCCGGCCACTTCCCGGAGCGACCCGTGATGCCCGGCGTGCTGATCGTCGAGGCGATGGCCCAGACGGGGGCCGTCGCCGTGCTCTCCGAGGAGGAGAACAGAGGCCGGATCGCCTTCTTCGCGGGGATCGACGCCTGCCGCTTCAAGCGGATCGTGTCCCCCGGTGAGACGTTGACGCTCTCCTGCGAGATCGACCAGGTGCGCGGGCCGATCGGCCGCGGCAAGGCGACGGCGCACGTCGGCTCCGAGCTCGCGGCCCGCGGCACGCTGACCTTCGCGGTGGAACGATGAGCGACGCGCTGACGACCCTTCTCTGCACACCCCTGGGCGGCAGGAGGCCCGCTTTGCCGGCCGGGAGGCCAGCCATGGCGAACCTGCGCGCGACCGAGAAAGGAGGGAGCTCGTGGGGAAACCACGGGTTCCCCCACACAGGATGATCGGCTCGGCGAATGGGACCCGGATCGGGATCACCGGCCTCGGGGTGCATGTTCCCGATCGCATCGTGACGAACGACGAGCTCGCGCAGTATGTCGACACCTCGGACGAGTGGATCGTCGAGCGCACCGGGATCCACGAGCGTCGCATGGCCGGGGAGGACGAGGCGCTCACCGACATCGCGTTGCCCGCTGCGCGGGCGGCGCTCGACGACGCCGCGGCCGATGCGGCCGACATCGACCTCCTGATCTGCGCGACGGTGACGCCGGACATGATGTTCCCGACGAGCTCGGCGCTGATGGCCGACACACTCGGCGCGCCGAATGCCGCCGCCTACGACCTGCTCGCCGGCTGTACCGGCTTCATGTACGCCGTAGCGCAGGCCTACGGGATGCTCGCGTGCGGCCTTTCCCGCCGCGCGCTCGTCATAGGCGGCGACGTGCTCTCGTCGATCCTCGACTGGGAGGACCGGTCGACACTCGTCCTCTTCGGCGACGGCGCCGGGGCGGTCGTGATGGAGCCGGTGGCGCGCGGCGGCTTCCTTGGCTTCGAGCTCGGCGCCGACGGGGGCGGCGGGGCGAACCTCCAGCTTCCGGGCAGCGGCTCGCGCAAGTTCGAGCAACCCGAGACCCTGCTCAAGATGAACGGCCGCGAGGTGTACAAGTTCGCGACGCGCGTGCTGGTCTCGTCCGCCGAGGCGGTGCTCGCCGAGTGCGGCCGTACGATCGACGAGGTCGACGTGTACGTCCCCCATCAGGCGAACAAGCGGATAATCGACTACGCGGTCGGTAAGCTCGGCGTCCCCGTCGAGCGCACGGTGGTCAACGTGGACAGATTCGGCAACACGTCATCGGGCTCCATCCCGCTGGCCCTCGCGGACGCGCGGGCGGACGGACGGCTGCACGACGGTGCGCTCGTGCTGATGACGGGGATGGGGGCGGGGTTGACGTGGGGCTCTGCGCTCCTCGAATGGACGGACAGGAGGAGTGCATGACGAAGGTCGCCTTCTGCTTCCCGGGCCAGGGCTCGCTGGAGGTGGGGATGGGCCGGGAGATCGCCGAGGCGGTGCCCGAGGCGATGGAGGTCTACCGCGTCGGGTCGGAGGTGACGGGCATGGATCTCGCGCATCTCTGCTTCGAGTCGCCGCTCGAGGAGCTCGTCGAGACGGAGGTGCAGCAGCCGACGCTGGTCGCGACGAGCCTCGCGATCCTCGCCGCCGTGCGCAAGGAAGGCATCGAGCCGGACGTGGTCGTAGGGCACTCGGTGGGCGAGTTCGCCGCCCTGGCCTCGGTCGGCGCGATGTCGGAGGGTGAGGCGATCGGGCTCGTTCGTGAGCGCGGCCTCGCGATGGCCGAGGCGGCGCGCCAGCGGCCGGGCGCCATGGCCGCGATCCTCGGCCTGGAGGACCAGCTCGTCGAGACGCTCTGCCGGAAGATCCTCGGGGTCTGGCCGGCGAACTACAACTGCCCCGGCCAGATCGTCGTCTCCGGCGAGAACGATGCAGTCGAGGAGTGCTGCGCCGAGGCCGAGAGCCTCGGCGCGCGACGAGCGATCCGCCTCAAGGTGTCGGGCGCGTTCCACAGCCCCCTCGTGGCGCAGGCCGGCCGAGCGCTCAAGCCCGCGATCGACAAGATCCGCTTCAGCGACCCCGTCACGCCGTTCATGTCCACCGTGACGGCGAAGATCGAGCCCGCCCAGCGGCTCGGGTCGCTGCTCGTCGACCAGCTGACCGCGCCCGTTCGCTTCACGCAGGCGGCGGGTGAGCTCATGCGCGGCGGCGTCACGACGTTCGTCGAGATCGGACCAGGCAACGTCCTCTCCGGCCTCGTCAAGCGGATCGACCGCGGCGCGCGGACGTTCTCGGTCAACGATCTCGCGAGCCTGGAGAAGGTCAAGGAGGCGCTGAGCGCCCCGTGAGTTCGTTCGCGTCGCTCGAGGGGAAGGTGGCCCTCGTCACCGGCGGCTCCAGGGGAATCGGGCGCGCGATCGCGCTCGAGCTCGGCCGCGCCGGCGCCGAGGTCGTCGTGGGCTACCGCACCGGCCGTGAGGAGGCCGAGGCGGTCGCGACGGAGATCGACGGCCGCGCGGTGGAGGCCGATGTCTCGAATGCCGAGTCGGCCGCGGCGCTGGTCGAGGCCGCCGGCGATGTCGACGTCCTCGTCAACAACGCCGGCCTGACCCGCGACGGAGTGCTCGTGCGCATGAGCGACGAGGACTGGCGAACGGTGATCGACACGAACCTCTCGTCGGTCTTCTACACGTGCCGAGCCGCGGCGCGGCCGATGATGCGCAAGCGCGCCGGTTCGATCGTCAACGTCTCCTCGATCGTCGGCGTGCACGGCAACTGGGGCCAGACGAACTACGCCGCGTCGAAGGCGGGGATCATCGGTTTCACGAAGTCGCTCGCCCGCGAGCTCGGAAGCCGCAACGTCCGGGCCAACGTCGTCGCGCCCGGGTACGTCACGACGCAGCTGACGGACGTGCTCCCCGAGGAGGCGACGCAGGCGATGCTTCAGAACACGCCGCTCGGTCGGCTCGGCGACCCCGAGGACGTGGCCGGTGCGGTGCGGTTCCTCTGCTCGGACGCCGCCAGGTTCGTGACGGGCGACGTGCTGCTCGTCGACGGTGGGCTGGGGATGTAGCTCGTGGCGGCCGCTCGCGACAACGGCAGGCGCCGCGTGGTGGTGACGGGTCTCGGGATGGTGAGCCCGCTCGGCAACACGGTCGACGACTCGTGGGAGGCGCTGATCGCAGGCGAGTCCGGCGCGGGCAAGATCACCCAGTTCGATCCCGACGGGTTCCCGGTCGACTTCGCCTGCGAGGTGAAGAACCTCGAGGTCACGGATTACGTCGAGTACAAGGCCTCCCGCCGCATGGACCGCTTCACCCATCTCGCGCTCGCGGCGGCCCGCCAGGCAGAGGCCGACGCGGGGCTCGACATCGCTGCCGACGCGGACCGGGTCGGCGCGGCCGTCGCGACGGGCATCGGCGGGCTCAAGTCGTTCGAGTCCTGCATCCAGGTGCTCGACTCGCGCGGGCCGGACCGTGTCAACCCGTTCTCGATCGTCCAGATCATCCCCAACCTCGCCGCCGGCTGGGTGTCGATGGAGCTCGGTACCAAGGGGCCGCTGCTCTCCGAGTGCACGGCCTGTGCAGCGTCGAACATGGCGATCGGCGACGGTCTCGACGCGATCCGGCTCGGACGGGCGGACGTGATGATCTGCGGCGGCACCGAGGCACCGGTCTCGCGCGTCGGGATCGCCGGGTTCGGCGCGATGCGGGCGATCTCGCGCCGCAACGGCGACCCGAAGCGAGCGTCCCGGCCGTTCGACCTCGAGCGCGACGGCTTCGTCATGGGCGAGGCGGCCGCGATGATCGTGCTCGAGGAGCTGGAGCGCGCCCAGGCGCGTGGCGCGAAGATCTACGCGGAGCTGCTCGGCTACGGCGTGTCGTCCGACGCGACGCACGTCTCCGACCCGGACCCCACCGGTGAGAGCCCTGCGCGGGCATTGCGGATGGCCTTCGACGACGCGGGCATCTCGCCCGACGAGGTCGGTTACATCAACGCGCACGGAACCTCCACGCCGGTCGGCGACAGCGCGGAGACGCGCGTCATCAAGCTTGCGCTCGGCGAGGAGAAGGCGTACCGGACGCCCGTCTCGTCGACGAAGGGGGCGACCGGCCACTGCCTCGGCGCGGCGGGTGCGGTCGAGGCGTCGTTCACGATCCTGGCGCTCGAACGCGGCGTGCTGCCGCCGACGATCAACCAGGAGGTCGCGGACCCCGAGTGCGACCTCGACTACATCCCGAACGAGTCCCGGCACGAGCAGGTCGAGGTCGGCGTCTCGAACTCGTTCGGCTTCGGCGGCCACAACGCCTGCGTCGTGTTCCGCCGCTGGCACTAGCGTGGGGAAACCCATGGTTCCCCCGCGAGCCCCTTCCTTCACGTTTCCGACCCGAACACCCTGAGCTGACCTCCCGGCCGGCAAAGCCGGCCTCCGGCCGCCACGCGCCGTGCCGCCGCCGACGCGTCGGGCGAGCACGCTCAGCTGCCTACGGAAGCCGCAGCTCCAGCAGGACGGTGTCGTGCCAGATCCCGTCCCGCTCGGCGATCCGCTCGCGGCGGCCGACGACGCGGAACCCCACCGAGGCGTGCAGACCGAGGCTCGGCCCGTTCGCGGCGATGATCGACGTCTGGATCGTCCAGATGCCGTGCGCCGGGGCGTCGTCCACGAGTCGCTCGAGGAGCGCGCGCCCGACGCCGTTCCCGCGCGCCGCCTCGTCGACGTAGACGGAGTGCTCGACCACCCCCCGGTAGCACTCCCGTCGCGACACCGGTGACACCGCGAGCCAGCCGGCGACGCGGCCGTCGAGCTCTGCGACGAAACGCAGCGCCTCGAGATGGCCGGCGTTCCAGTCCTGCCAGGAGGGCACGTGCGTCTCGAACGAGGCGAGCCCGGTCGCGAGCCCGTCCGCGTAGATGCGACCCACCTCGGGCCAGTCCTCAACCTTCAGCGCGCGTATCACCACGGGCGTCGCGGCCCACGCTATGTGACCTGAGGAGAGGTCCGCGTACGGCTGCCCGTACCGGCCCCGCGGCGGGACGCGCGTAGGGTCGGGCCATGCGGGTCGTCCGCCCCACACCTGACCGGTTCGGCGAGGCCCTGGAGGTCCTGCGCGCGAGCGACGCGGCGGTGTACGGCGACACGGACTGGACCGCCGACGGCCTGCGCGACGAATGGGACGGCCTCGACCTCGAGCACGACGCCTGGCTCGTCGAGCTCGACGGCAGGGTCGCTGGCGTCGCCCACCAGCTCGGGCTCAGAGGCGGCAGGATGATCGGCGACGCGTACGTCCACCCGGAGCTCACGGGCCACGGCGTCGGTTCTCGTCTGCTCGACCTCTTGGAGCAGCGTGCGCGCGAACTCGAGCCGCTGTGGCCCGACGGAGAGCGCCTCGACCTCCAGATGGCGCACCTCGTGGGCGACGACCGCGCGCCCCTGCTCTTCGCCGGGAAAGGCTACGAGCGCGCGCGAAGCTTCTTCCGGATGGTGACGGACGTTCGCGAGCTCCCGCCCGAGCCCGCGTGGCCGGAAGGCACGGGCCTGCGTCCGCTCGACCCCGACCGCGACGGCCCGGCGCTCTTCGGCGCGGAGCTCGAGGCATTCGCCGACGAGTGGGGCTATGCCCGTCTCGAGTACGAGGAGTGGCACGCCCGCGTCTTCGGCCGCTCCGGCTTCGACCCGTCCCTCGTGCCCGTAGTCTGGGCAGGCGACGAGGTCGTCGCGTTCTCGCGCAACTATCCGAAGCGAAACGGCGACTGGGGGTTCATCGGGACGCTCGGCGTCCGGCCCGCGTGGCGGAGGCGGGGGCTCGGGCTCGCGCTCCTGCACGAGTCGTTCCGGCGGTTCCGTGACACCGGCGAGACGACCGTCGCGCTCGGTGTGGACGTCGAGAACCCAACGGGTGCGACGCGCCTCTACGAACGGGCCGGCATGCGCGTCCTCTGGCAGGCCGACGTCTGGACGAAACACCTTCGCGCCGGCTCGCCCAGGGCAGGCGCATGAGCGCGCTTCGCGCGCGCTGTCCGCACTGCCGGACACTGACCGCCGTCGCGTTCGACGACGGCTACGAGTGCCACAGCTGTGGCGTGGCGTTCGCCGCCGGTCTCGTCCGCGTCCCGCGGGCCTGGGGGAAGGGCGGCGACGCGATGGCGGAGGCGGCCGCGATCGACCTTCCGTACCCGGAGACGCTGGTGGTCGACCGCGAGACGCTCGAGGAGCAGTCGACGGCCCTTGCGCACGGTCTCCCAAAACGGCCACTCGTGCTCGGCGGCTGCTGTTGCGCGCACGTCGGCGCGATCCGGGGTCTGGCCGCGCGCCACGACCGGCTCGCCGTCGTCTGGCTCGACGCGCACGGCGACCTGAACACGCCCGAGAGCTCGCCGTCGGGGAACCTCTGGGGGATGCCGCTGCGGATGGCGATCGACGAGGGCAGCGTCCGCACGGAGGACGTCGCCCTCGTCGGTGCGCGTGATCTCGATCCGCCCGAGCAGGAGTACATGGAGGAGCACGGCATCGACGACGACCTCGAGCGCGCACTCGAAGGCGCAGAAGCAGCGTATGTCGCGCTCGACGTGGACGTGCTCGAGCCGGGCGTCGTCCCGGTGTTCATGCCCGCGCCGCACGGTCTCGGCCTCGACGACGTCGAGCGAGTCCTCCGCGACGTCACGGGCCGCACGCGCGTCGCCGGCCTCGGGCTCACGGGGCTTGCGCCGGGCGCCGCGCCGGCTGTCCTCGCCCGCTTCGCGGCGGCGGCCGGCCTCTGACGGACCGGCACTAAGATGCCCGGGATGGCGGCGCCCGGGAACATCGACGTCTCGATCGAGCACAAGCGGGCCGATCCGGCGCGGCGCGACGGAACGGGCCACCCGAACACATGCCCCGGCTGCGGCTCCCACTATCGGGACGAGGAGCTCGCGGAGCACCTTCGCGTCTGTCCGCAGTGCGGGCATCACTTCCCCGTGCGGGCACCGGAGCGGATCGCGCAGCTCGCGGATCCCGGGACGTTCGAGGAGGAGGACGGCGACCTCCGCTCGGCGGACCCGCTCGAGTTCTTCGACCTGAGACCGTACGTCGAGCGGCTCGCGGAAGCCGAGCTCGGAACGGGCCTCGGAGACGCGATCCTCACCGGCCGCGCCGCGATCGACGGCCATCCATGTCGTATCGCGGCGATGGACTTCTCGTTCATGGGAGGCTCGATGGGGAGCGTGGTCGGTGAGCGCTTCGCCCGGGCCTGCGAGCGGGCTGCGGAGGACTCCGGTGCGCTGATCTCGGTCTCCGCCTCGGGCGGCGCGCGCATGCAGGAGGGCGTCCTCGCCCTGATGCAGCTCCCGAAGACGATCGCCGCGGTCGGCGAGCTCCAGGACTCCGGCGGCGTGCTGCTCTCGGTGCTCGCGCATCCGACCACCGGCGGGGTCACGGCCAGCTTCGCGAGCCTCGGGGACGTGATGCTCGCCGAGCCGGGCGCACTGACGTCGTTCGCCGGACCGCGGGTGGTCGCGCAGACGACGCGCGAGAAGCTGCCCGACGACTTCGGCCTCGCCGAGTCGAACTTCCGCTTCGGCCACGTCGACGCGGTCGTTCCGCGCGGCGACCTCCGTGTCACGCTCGCGCGCCTGCTCCGCCTCTTCGGAGCCCGGTCGTGACCCAGGAAGCGGAGCTCGGGCTCCGGGACCGCCTCGCGCAGCTCTCCGGCGTGAAGCTGCTCCGGGGCACGAAGCTGTCGGCCGAGCTCGAGCGGTTGCAGCGGCAGCTCGAGCGGTTGCGCGAGGACACGACGGACGAGGAGATCTGGCGCTCGGTCGAGCTCGCCCGTCACGAGAAGCGCCCCTACACGCTCGACTACGTCGAGCGAATCCTCGAGGACTGGTTCGAGCTCCACGGCGACCGCAGCCGGATGGACGACCATGCGATCGTGGCCGGAATCGGCTCGCTCGGCGGGCGGACGGTGGCGCTGGTCGGCCATCAGAAGGGCCGCGACCTCAAGGAGCGCGCCCTGCGGAACTTCGGAATGGCGTATCCCGAGGGGTACGGCAAGGCGATGCGCACGATGGCGCTCGCCGACCGGCACGGCTTCCCGCTCGTCACGCTCGTCGACACGCCGGGTGCCTATCCTGGGATCGCGGCGGAGCAGCACGGGCAGGGTGGGGCGATCGCGCGGTCACAGGCGTCGATGCTGCGGCTCGGCGTCCCGACCGTCTCGGTCGTGATCGGCGAGGGCGGCTCGGGCGGGGCGATCGCGATCGCCGTCGCCGACCGGGTGCTGATGCAGGAGCACGCCATCTACTCGGTCATCTCGCCCGAGGGCTGCGCGGCGATCCTCTGGCGCGATGCGTCGCAGGCGAAGAAGGCGGCGTCGGCGTTCAAGCCGGATGCCGCGCACTGTCTCGAGCTGGGCGTGATCGACGGCATCGTGCCGGAGCCGGAGGGAGGCGCGCACGTCGACCACGACGCGGCGGCCGTGCTGCTGCGCGAGGCGCTCGCCGCCCATCTGGACGAGCTCGCAGGAGTCACCGGCGATGACCTCCGCCGCGGCCGGCGGGCAAAGTTCCGCTCGATGGGCGTGCTCGCGCACGTCTGACGCCGCGCACCGACTCTCCACACTTTCCACAGGCTTATCCCCCGCCGAAAAAACGCCTTTTGCAGGCGATTTCTCGAAGGTGTAGCGATGCTGTAAAGAGGTGGGGCGCGCCCAGCGGCTCCTGCGTGGGATCATCGCGGCGTGCCCCAGCTCGGCAACTACCGGAAGAAGCGCGACCCGGCGCGCACGCCCGAGCCGTTCGGTGGCGCCGAGACGGCGGACGGCCGCAGCTTCGTGATCCAGCGGCACAATGCGCGGCGGCTCCACTACGACCTGCGGCTCGAGCGGGACGGCGCGCTGGCCAGCTGGGCCGTGCCCAAGGGCTTGCCGCTCCGCCCCGGCGAGCGGCACCTGGCCGTCCACGTGGAGGACCACCCGCTCGACTACGGGTCGTTCGAGGGCGTGATCCCGGCCGGCGAGTACGGCGCCGGCACAGTCGAGATCTGGGACCGGGGGACGTACGACCTCCTAGAGGTGAAGCGGAACGGCGGACTCACCTTCCACCTCCACGGCGACCGTGTCGACGGCACGTGGACCCTCATTCCCGCCCGGCTCGACGGCGACGAGAAGAACTGGCTCCTCGTACGGAAGGACGCTGCGCGTGAGGAGGTCGTTCAGCCGCGCCCGCAGCTCGCGACCCTCACGGAGTCGCTCCCGACGGGTGCCGGCTGGATCTACGAGCCCAAGTGGGACGGATACCGGGCGATCGTGACTCTCGCCGGCGGGGAGGTGACGCTGACGAGCCGGAACGGCACCGACCTGACCGAGCGATTCAGGCCGGTCGCGCGCGCGATCCCGCACGCCGTCCGCTCGCCCAGAGCGGTGATCGACGGCGAGGTCTGCGCGCTCGACGACACCGGCACGGCGCGATTCGAGTCGCTCCAATCCGGCTCGGGCCGTCTCGTGCTGATGGCGTTCGACCTGCTCTCGCTCGACGACGAGCCGCTCGTTGACCGACCGCTGGAGGAGCGCCGGCGCCTGCTGGAGGATTTGCTCGACCCGACCTCGGAGACCGTCCAGCTCTCGCCCGCTTTCGAGGATGGTCCCGCGCTCCTCGCAGCCGCGGAGGCACAGGGCCTGGAGGGCGTCGTGGCGAAACGTGCCGACGCGCCGTACCGGCCCGGGCGGCGGACGCCCGAATGGCAGAAGCTCAAGCTGCGCGCCCAGGACGACCTGCCGATCGTCGGCTACACGAGGGGAACGGGGAAGCGGTCGAAGCTCGGTGCGCTCGTACTCGGCCGGCGCGAGGCGGACGGCCTGCACTGGGCGGGCAACGTGGGATCCGGAATCGGGGACGGGGACGTCGAGAGGCTGCTCGCCGCACTGAAGCCGCTCGAGCGTCCGACCACGCCGCTCGTGCACGCGCCACGAATGCCCCGCGTGCGTGCCTCGGACGTGACGTGGGTCGAGCCGTCGCTCTCGGCCGAGGTGGCGTACGCGGAGCGCACCCGCGAGGGCCGGCTCCGCGCACCGGTCTTCCTCGGCATCCGGGACGATGTGCCCGTCGAGCGCCCGCCGATCGAGCCCGAACTTCGCCGGGGCCGGCGCATCCTGCGCCTGTCGAACCTCGACAAGCCCTTCTGGCCCGACGAGGGGATCACGAAGGGCGAGCTGCTCGCGTACTACCGCGATGTCGCCGAGGTACTCGTCCCGCACCTGCGCAAGCGGCCGTTCACGATGAAGCGCTACCCGGACGGCTGGCGGGGCAAGAGCTTCTTCCAGAAGCAGGCGCCCGCGCACATGCCCGACTGGATCGAGACGGCCGCGTTCCCGGCCTCCACGCGCGAGGGGGAGAAGAAGGTGATCGACTACGCCCTAGTCGACGACGGCCTGGCACTCCTCTGGATGGTGAACATGGGGTGCATCGACATGCACGCGTGGGCCTCGCGCGTCGACCGACCGCAGCGGCCGGACTGGGTGATGTTCGACCTCGACCCCTCGGAAGGCGCGACGTTCGAGGACGTGATCCAGGTCGCGGTGCTCGTGCGCGACACGCTTGACGTGCTGGCGCTCGAGTCGGTGCCGAAGACGAGCGGGTCCCGCGGCATCCATGTGCTCGTCCCGATCACGCGCCGCCACGGGTTCGACGAGGTGCGCGAGTTCGCCGGCATCGTCGCAGGCGCGCTCGCTCGCGCGCATCCGGGGCTCGTGACCACGGAGTGGACGAGGTCGAAGCGAAAGGGCGTCCTCGTCGACGCCAACCAGAACGGGCCGGGGAAGACGACGGCCTCGGTGTACTCGGTGCGCCCGCGCGCAGGCGCGCCGGTCTCGACGCCGCTGCGCTGGGACGAGGTGCGCAGCGGCCTCGACCCCACGGCGTTCACCATGCAGGTCGTGCTCGATCGGGTCGCACGGGACGGCGATCTGTTCGAACGCGTGCTGGGTGGTGGCCAGTCGCTCGGCGGCGCGCTCCGCGCGCTGCGCTGAGCGGCGCCGGTTCCTAGCTCGCGATCTCCCAGATGTGGCCTCCGGGATCGCGGAAGCTCGCCGTGCGGATCCCCCAGGGCCTGTCCATCGGCCCGTTCAGGAGCTCGACTCCGCGGCTCGCGAGCTCCGCCGCCATCGCATCGACGTCGTCGACGCCGAGCGTGAACTGGAACCGGACGCCCGCGCCGGGCGTCGCTACCGCCGCGGGCGCGACGAGCGATGGCGCCTCGTCCGCGTCCAGGAGGTTGACGAGCGTGTCCCCGAACCTGAAGACGGCCGAGTTGCCGTCCTCGAAGTGGAGCGGAAGCCGGAAGACGTCCCCGTAGAAGCGCTTCGCTTCGGCCAGGTCCTCGACGAACAGCGTGATCGCCGCGATTCCTGCCGGCCATGCTGCGTCGACTCGATCCGTGCTCCTCGTCTCACTCATGCGTGCTCTCCTGTGTCCGTCGGTTGGGCTCCCGACCGGGGCCGGTGGGCGTCACACGGTGTCCGACCCCGGGACGGCCCGAGAATCATCGGCCCTCGTCACGGATCGAGCCGGTGCGGGCGCCCGAGCGCGGAGAGCTCGACGATGTCGCGGCGGAAGAAGAGCGAGACCGTCCAGTCCGTCACGACACGCGCCTTCCGGCGGAACGTCGGCAGCGCGTACAGGTGGTAGGTCCGCGCGACGAACCAGCCGAGGAAGCCTCGCAGCCGAAGGCCGGGGAGCTCCGCGATCCCCTTGTACCGGCCGAGCGTTGCCACCTGGCCGAGCATGCGATAGCCGTACGGCTTCGGTCGTCCTGTCATGTTCTTCGCCAGCCGTCGGGCCTGGCGCAGCGCGTGCTGGCAGGTGGGCGGGTCGACGCGGCCCGGCGTGCGTGCGTTCGGGACTGCGGCCCCGTCGCCGAGTGCCCAGACGTCGTCGGCGCCCTCGACCTGCAGCGTCGGCCCGACGATCACGCGACCCCGGTCGTCGAGCGGCAGGCCGAGCCGCTCCAGATCGGGGCTCGCCCGGACGCCTGCCGCCCAGACGAGTGTCCGGGCGGGGATCCGCGTCCCATCGGAGAGCACGGCCTCGCGCTCGTCGAACGACTCGAGCGTGGCGCCGACGTGGATCTCGATTCCCCGCTTCTCGAGGTAGTGGTGCGTGTACTCGCCGAGCTTCTGCGGGATCTCGGAGAGGATCCGCGGGGCCGCGTCCACGAGCACCCACCGCTGCCGAATGGGCCGCAGCGTCGGGTACGAGCGCCGCACGGCGTCGCGCGCGAGGTCCTCGAGCTCCGCGAGCGCCTCGACGCCGGCGTAGCCAGCACCGACGAAGACAAAGCCAAGGTCGCGCTCGGCCTCCTCCGGGTCGAGGCGCGTGGCGGCCGACTCGAGCGACCGCAGGAGCAGGTTGCGCAGCGCGATGGCGTCGGCGATGTCCTTGAACCCGTGGCCGTGCTCCGCCAGGCCGGGTATGGCGAACGTGCGCGGTACCGCTCCGAGCGCGACGACGAGGCGTTCGTATCCGATCTCGAACGTGCCGCCGAGCGTTTGGGCGACGACCGTACGGGAGTCCGCATTGCGTCCGGTCACCGCCCCGAGCAGCAGCTCGGCGTGGGGGCACATCTGGCGCAGCGGGACGACGACGTGCCGCGGCTCGAGCGTCCCGGCCGCCGCCTCGGGGAGCAGCGGCGTGTAGACCATGAAGTTGTCCGGGTTGACGATCGTCGCGCCCCGTTTGCCGAGGAGGCGCGCGACGTAGGCGCCGGCGAAGCCGCCGCCGACGACGAGCGTTCCTCCGGCTGCTTCACGTCGTGCCGTCGCCACCTCGTACGATCGTACGGTGGCGCGTCAGGTGTCGGTCGTCGGAAGCGGAGCCGGGCACGAGGCCGTGGCCGCCGAGGTCGGCCGGCTGCTCGCCGAGCGCGGCTGCACGGTGGTCACCGGCGGCCTCGGCGAGGTGATGGCTGCCGCCCTCCGCGGCGCGAAGGAAGCCGGCGGCACGACCCTCGCGATCCTCCCGGGCGAGTCGCACGCCGACGCAAACCCGTGGGCAGACCACGTCGTCGTGACCGGCATCGGCCATGCCCGGAACCTCGCCGTCGCGGCCTCGGGCCATGCCGTGATCGCGATCGGCGGCAGCTTCGGCACGCTGGCCGAGGTCGCGTTCGCGCTTCGGCTCGGGCGGCCGGTGGTCGTGCTCGAGGGCGGCCCCTCGGTGCCCGGCGTGCTCCTCGCCTCGACGCCGGAGGAGGCGGTCGAGGCGGTGCTCTCGAATCTCTAGGACGCGAGCTCCTGCAGGCGACCTTCGAAGAAGATCCGCTCGGGCGCGTTGTCCGTGAGCTGGAGCGCCCGTGTGTACTCCGCAGCAGCCTCGTCGCTTCGTCCGAGGCGCCGCAGGAGGTCGGCGCGGGCAGCGTGGAGGTAGACGTACTCCTCGAGCCCGTTGATCGCGTCGAGCAGCGCGAGACCCGCGTCGACGTCTCCTGCAAGCGCAATCGCCACGGCGCGGTTCAGCCGGACGACTGGTGACGGGTCGACCCGCTCGAGCAACTCGTAGACGGCCGCGATGGCGGCGGGGTCAGCGCCCTCGGCGTGCCCGGCGGCGATGGCCGCCTGAAGCTGATAGGGGCCCGGCCGCCGTATCGACTCGGCCCGCCGCAGGACGCGGAGGCCCTCGTCGATCCGTCCGCGGTCCCAGCGGGACCGATCCTGGTCGGCGAGGAGCACGAGCTCGCCGTCCGGTCCCGTTCGGGCGGCCCGACGGGAGTCCTGGAGCAGCATGAGTGCGAGTACCCCCAGGGCCTCGGGCTCATCCGGCATCAGCACGCAGAGGAGCTTCGCCAGGCGGATCGCCTCGACGCACAGCTCTGCTCGGACGAGCTCGTCCCCCGATGTGGCGGCGTAGCCCTCGTTGAACACGAGGTAGAGGACCCGCAGGACGTCCGGGACGCGGTCGGGTAGAAGGTGATCCGGAGGGATCCGAAACGGGATCCCCGCATCGCGCACGCGACGCTTCGCGCGGACGAGCCGCTGGGCCATCGTGGGCTCTGCGACGAGGAACGCGCGGGCGATCTCCAGCGTCGTCAGCCCGCCGACCTCGCGGAGCGTGAGCGCGATACGCGCCTCGACGGCGAGCGCCGGGTGGCAGCACGTGAACAGGAGCGCGAGCCGCTCGTCGGGGATCGAGCTCACGTCGGCGTCCTCGTCGCCAGGTACGTCCTGCAGCCGCGCCAGGATCTCGGCCTTGCGGGCGAACGTCCGCTCGCGGCGGATCCGGTCGATGGCGCGGTTCCTCGCCGTCGTGACGATCCAGGCTCCGGGCGAGCGCGGCGTGCCGTCCCGTGGCCAGCGCTCGGCCGCTGTCGCAAAGGCCTCCTGCACCGCGTCCTCGGCCAGCGAGAGATCGCCGAGCACGCGCGTGAGGATCGCGACGGCACGGGGCCACTCCTCCCTGAACGTTGTCTCGAGCGACGGCCTCACCGCTCCACGATAGGCCGGATCTCGAGCGACCCGTACTCGGCGGCGGGCACGAGCGCGGCCAGTCGAATCGCCTCGTCGAGGTCGGGCAGCGTGACCGCGAAGAGCCCGCCCAGCTGCTCCTTCGTCTCGGCGTAGGGGCCGTCGGTGACGACGCGCTCCCCGGCGACGACACGGACCACCTTCGCATCGGTCGCCGCCTCGAGCTCGCGCCCGACGACGTTCGCATCCGCCTTCCCGAGCTCCTCGAACAGCGCGATCCAGCGCGGCATCGACTCGGCTCTCAGCCGGGCCGACTCTTCGTCGGCGAGGCCCTCCCAGGAGGACTGGTCGGTGTAGACGAGCAGCGCGTACTGCATGTCAGGCCCCCCCGTCGACGTGGACGGGACGGATCTCGACGGCTCCGTGCTCGGCTGCGGGGATGCGCGCGGCCCAGTCGAGCGCGTCCTCGAGACTCTGGCAGTTGATGATGAAGTAGCCCCCGAGCGCCTCCTTGACCTCGGCGTACGGCCCGTCGCTCACGAGAGGCTCGTCGTCGCGGACGCGAACGGTCGTCGCGCTCGAGGTCGACCCGAGTTCGTTGCCCCCCACGAGGACGCCTGCGTCCCGGGCGGCCCGCGAGAACTCGGCGTACTGCTCGTACGCGCTCTCCCGCTCCGCGGCCGGCATGCGTTCCCAGACGCTCTCGTCCGCGTAGATCAGTGCGAGGTACTCCATCGCGCCTCCTCGTCTCGGTCGATCTCTCGTGTCACGCGCGGTTCGTCCCGCGCACTCGTACGACGATCGCGGGCCCTGGGAATCGACACCCACCCGTCGGCCGGCTCTCGTGGCGGTCCAGGCGCCCCCTCGGGGGAACGAGTCCCCCTACCGGAACGTTCGCACGAAAACCGCGACGTGTCAGTGCCGGCTCTGTGCCGAAAGCGCGACGCCTTGCGGGCGGCCTCGGGGCGAGGGTGGGTGACGGCTTCGTCGAAACGCGCGGGCCGATCACGCCGAGCAGCGTCGCCTCCGAGCCGTCACGGCATCATCACCGCTCCGCTGCGGATGCCATCCGTTCGAGCAGCGTCAGCGCCGCCGCCTTGTCGAGCAGCTCGTTCAGGTTGCCGCATTTCGGGCTCTGCACGCACGACGGGCACCCGGCCCGGCAGGGGCAGCGCGCGAGGAGCAGCGCCGTGTCGGCGACCCACTCTGCGAAGCAGGCAAAGCCACGCTCGGTGATGCCGACGCCGCCGGCATGGCCCTCGTAGACGAACACGGTGGGCAATGCCGTCTGCTCGTGGACGTTCGTCGAGAGCCCGCCGATGTCCCACCGGTCGCACATCGCGAAGAGCGGGAGGAGCGAGATGAGCGAGTGCTCGGCCGCGTGGAGCGCCGAGACGAGCGTCGGCATCGTGTCGATCCCGTGGAGCAGCCCCGCGTCCGGGGAGAACCACACGCCCTCGGTCTCGAACGACGTCGAAGGGAGGTCGAGCGGCGTCGTGTCGATCACGCTCCCGTCGGCGACGGCCTTGCGCTGGAAGGCCACGACCTGCTCCGACACGTCGATGCGTCCGTGGTGGAGCTCGACCCCCGCGACCCGTCGCGCCGAGAGCGGCATCACGATCGTGGTTTCCGTCTCCTTCCTCGCCTGCGTGTACCAGTCCACGGTCACCGGCCTGACGAGCGCCGTCCGCGTCACGAGGTCGAGCCGCGTGACGGCGTACTGGTCGCCGAGGTGGAGGTAGACGGCGCCGGCGTGCACCGTCGAGAACGCTCGCTCGCGTTCCGCGGTCCCGAGCACGGCACCGGTCTCCTCGTCGACGATGACGAACCCCTCCGCGTCCCCGGAGCGGAGCGAGACACGTGCAGCGGGTGTGTCCCGGCCGCGCCAGACGAAGCCGGCCGGCGTCGGCTCGAGGTCCGGGAGCACGGCGGCCCGCGCGAGCGCCTCGCGGCCGAGGATCTCCGCGTCCGCCTCCGTCAGCGGCCCTTCGTAGGCAGCCGACAGCACATGACCGTCGAGGATCCGCGGCGTTGCATGGTCGATCAGCGCCGCCTCGGTGGTGCGCTCGAGCAGGGCCGGAGGATCGTCGACGAAGAACTGGTCGAGCGCGTCCTCGCTCGCGATCAGCACCGCCAGCCCGCGCGCGCGGCGGCCCGCCCGTCCCCATTGCTGGCGCAGCGAGGCGACAGTCCCGGGAAACCCGACGGAGATCGCGCAGTCGAGCGCGCCGATGTCGATGCCGAGCTCGAGGGCGTTCGTGGCGGTGACGCCGAGCAGCTCGCCCTCGACGAGCCGCCGCTCGATGTCCCGCCGCTGCTCCGGGGTGTAGCCGGCCCGGTACGGCGCGAGCCGCCGCGCCGTCGCCGCGTCGAGCCGATCGCTCGCGAACCGGTGGACGAGCTCGGCCGCCTTGCGGCTCTTCGTGAAGCAGATCACGCGCAGGCCGCTCCCGACGAGCCCGGCGAGCAGCCGCGACGCATCGCCCAGCGGGCTCGCGCGGACCCCGAGCTCGTCGTCGAGGAGCTCGGGGTTCCACAGCACCACCTCGCGCTCCGCACGCGGCGACGTGTCCGTGTCGACCACCCGCACGTCGAGGCCGGTGAGGCGCGAGGCGAGCTCGCCGGGATTGGCGATCGTCGCCGAGGCGAGGATGAACATCGGCTCCGCGCCGTAGGCGCGCGCGAGCCGGCGCAGGCGCCGGAGGACGTTCGCGACGTGCGACCCGAAGACGCCGCGGTACACGTGCGCCTCGTCGACCACGACCACGCGGAGGTTGTGGAGCACGTCACCCCAGCGGTCGTGGTGCGGCAGCACCCCGACGTGGAGCATGTCCGGGTTGGTGAGGATCGCGTTCGCCGTGCGCCTCACGTAGGCGCGCTGCTCCACAGGCGTGTCGCCGTCGTAGATCGCGGGCCGCAGCCCGCGCAGCTCGAGCGCGGCCAGCCAGCGCGCCTGATCCTGCGTGAGCGCCTTCGTCGGATAGAGGAAGATGGCGCGCGCGGTCCGGCCGCGTGCGATCGCGTCGAGCACGGGAAGGGAGAACGCGAGCGACTTGCCCGACGCCGTCCCGGTCGTCACCACCACGCTCTCGCCGCGGTCGGCAGCCTCCCACGTTTCGGCCTGATGCGAGTAGAGCCCGGTGATTCCGCGAGCCTCGAGCACCGCGCGGACGTCCGGGTGCAGCCCTGCGGGAAGCGGCTCCACGCGACCGGCACGGGCGGGATCGAGGCCGCGGTACGAGACCTCCGCGGCTCCCTCGAGGACGCTCTCCCAGGTGGCGGTTGCGCTCAGCCCGGCGGCTCCGACGGCCGGAAGCCCGCGCACGAGAGATTGAGCGTCTCGACCCGCCCGTCCACGACGGCGGCGTACGCGGTGTGCTCGTTCTCCTGCCAACCCTTGACCGGATCCCAGCCGCGGAACCGGTAGCGGAGCCGGACACGGTCGGCGATCGGCTCGACGTCGCCCGAGACGAGCGCGAACGACTCGAGCGGCTCGAGCCAGCGCCGGTACCGGTCGGCGATCGCCGGTGGCCCGTCCAGCTCGCGGAGCTGGTGCGGCGTCAGGGCGCGGAGGCGTGCATCCGGGGCGAAGCACGCGGCGATGCCCTGCAGGTCGCGCGCCCGGATCGCGTCGAGCAGCTCCCGCACGACCGCCGTCTCGTCCACGGATCCGAGCGTAGACGATGCCCGGCCGGGCGCTACGCGGCGAGCGCCCGCTCGACCGCGTCCGCGTAGCGGCGCCTCGACTGGGCGCCATGGATCACCTCGACTGGCTCGCCGGCCGAGAACAGGATCACGGTCGGGAGTGACAGCACGCCGTAACGGCCGGGCACGCGGAGGTTCGCGTCGATGTCGAGCCGTACGAGGCGCAGCCGGCCGTCGTGCTCGCGCCCGAGGTCGACGAGGAACGGCTCGATCGCCTTGCACGGCCGGCACCACGGCGCCGTGAACTCGACGAGCACCGGCAGCTCCGAGTCGAGCACTTCCGCGTCGAAGGTCGCGTCCGTCGCGTCGACCATCAGAGCCGCCTCCGGAGCGCCTTCCACCGGAGCACGGGGACCTGGCGCATCGCCTCGAGCACGATCGCGCCGCTCATCTTCGACTCGCCGACGCGGCGGTCGGCGAAGGTGATCGGGATCTCCACCACCCTGAAGCCTGCCCGAAGCGCGCGATAGGTTCCCTCGATCTGGAACCCGTAGCCCCGCGCGGCGATCGCGTCGAGGTTGATCGTCTCGAGCACCCGCCGGCGGAAGCACTTGAAGCCGCCGGTCAGATCGCGGATCCCGACGCCGAGCACGAGCCGGGCATAGAGCGATCCCCCGCGCGAGACCAAACGGCGGATGAGCCCCCAGTTCTCGGTGCCGCCGCCGTCGACCCAGCGCGACCCGAGGACGAGGTCGGCTCCGTTCTCGCACGCCGCGATCAGGCGCGGCACGTCGGCCGGGTCGTGAGAGAAGTCGCAGTCCATCTCGAGCACGAGGTCGGCATCCGTCGCGAGCGCCTGCGCGAACCCCGCGAGGTAGGCGCGACCGATCCCCTCCTTGGCCGTCCGGTGCAGGACACCGACCCAGGGCAGCTCGGCCGCCAGCCGGTCAGCGAGCTCGCCGGTGCCGTCGGGCGAGCCGTCGTCGATCACGAGGACGCGGTCGCGCGCCGTGTCGAGCACCTCGCCGAGCGCCCGGACGAGCGGCTCGACGTTGTCGCGCTCGTTGTAGGTCGGCACGCAAACGACGGCGCGGATGGGCGTGCTCATCGCGGGAGTCTGCCCGCTCCGCCGTGCTCTGGCCCGTCCCTATGATCGACGGATGGCCTCGCTGCCGCGGAACGCCGACGTCGCCGACGCGCTCGACGAGCTCGCGGACATCTCCGAGATCCTCGGCGAGCAGGGCTTCCGCATCCTCGCCTACCGGCGCGCCGCGACGCGGATCCGCGAGACCGGCGCGTCGATCGCCGAGCTCGCGCAACAGGGCACGGCGAAGGAGCTCCCGGGCATCGGCGCCACGATCGAGGCGAAGATCGTCGAGCTGACCGAGACGGGCGAGATGGCGGCGCTCGAGAAGCGCCGCGCCGAGGTGCCGGCCGAGGTGCGCCAGTTCCTGCGGCTTCCCGGCCTCGGCCCGAAGACCGCGGCGCGCATCTGGCGCGAGCTCGACGTCACGACGCTCGACGGGCTCCGGCAGGCGGCCGAGCAGCAGCGGGTGCGCACGCTCCAGGGCCTCGGCGCGAAGAGCGAGGAGAAGATCCTCGAGGCGCTCGCGAAGGGTTTCGGGCCGGAGCCGGAGCGGCGAGGCCTACTCGGCGTCGGCTTGCCGATCGTGCGCGAGGTGGTCGAGGCGCTTCGTACGCATCCCGCGGCGGTCGAGGTCTCCGGGGCGGGGAGTGTCCGGCGGGGCCGCGAGACGTTCCGTGACCTCGACGTGATCGCGACCGCGACCGACCCCGCGGCTCTGATCGCGCACTTCGTCGCGCAGCCGGCGGTGCTGGAGATCGCGGCGCGAGGCGACACGAAGGCGACGGTCGTCACGAAGCAGGGGATGCGGCTCGACCTGCGCGTCGTCCCGCCGGAGGACTACGGCAGCCTGCTCCAGCACTTCACGGGCTCGAAGGACCACAACGTCGCGCTGCGCGAGGAGGCGCAGCGGCGCGGGCTCTCGATCTCCGAGTACGGCGTCACCGTCGTCGAGACGGGTGAGGTGCACCGCTTTCGCGAGGAGGGCGAGCTGTACCGCTTCCTGGGCTACGAGCCCATCCCGCCGGAGCTCCGCGAGGACGCGGGCGAGCTCGCAGCGGCCCGGAACGGGAGCCTGCCGACGCTCGTCGAGGTCTCGGACATCCGGGGCGAGCTCCACTGCCACTCGACCTGGTCGTCGGACGGGAAGGGATCGATCGAGGAGATGGCGCGCACGGCCAAGGGGCTCGGCTACGCGTTCCTCGCGTTGACCGACCACTCGCACTACCTCCGCGACAGCCGGATGGAGGCGCAGTGGCGCGAGATCGACGACGTCAACGCGCGCCTGAAGCCGTTTCGCGTGCTGAAGGGCGTCGAGGCGAACATCCGGGCCGACGGCTCCGTCGACGTTGCGGACGAGATGCTCGCGGAGCTCGACTGGGTCGTCGCCTCGCTGCACCACGCGTTCGACAGGAGCCCGACCGAGCGGATCCTCGCGGCGCTCGACCACCCGCACGTCGACTGCATCGGGCACCTCACGGGCCGCAAGCTCAACAAGCGCTCCGGTGCCGACGTCGACGTCGAGAGGGTCGTCGCGCGCGCGATCGAGACAGGGACCGCGCTCGAGATCAACAGTCAGCCCGACCGGCTCGACATGCGCGACGTGCATGCGCGACTGGCGGGCGAGGCCGGCGTGCTGGTGCCGGTCACGACGGACGCTCACTCGACGAAGGCGCTCGGCTACCGCGACCTCGGCATCGCCCAGGCCCGCCGCGCGTGGCTGACGAAGGCGAACGTCCTCAACACGCGGCCCTGGCGCGAGATCGCAAAGCTCCGCGCGTGAGCACGTTTCGCGACGACGGCGCCGCGGCGCTCGAATGGGCCGCGTCCTACCTCGAGCGGCTCCGCGAGCTGCCCGTCCTCTCGCGCGCCGAGCCCGGTGCCATCCGCGCCGCCCTCCCGGAGCGGGCGCCGGAGACGGCCGAGCCGTTCTCCGACGTCCTGCGCGACCTGGACGACGTGCTCCTGCCCGGCCTTACGCACTGGCAGAGCCCCCGCTACTTCGCGTACTTCGCGACGACGGGCTCCGAGCCGGGCATCCTCGCGGAGCTCCTCGCCGCGACACTGAACCAGGTCGGGATCCTCTGGCGTGCCTCCCCGGCGCTCCAGGAGCTCGAGGAGGTGACGCTCGCGTGGCTCGCCGACCTGCTCGGGCTGCCCGAGGGGATGCACGGCCACATCGAGGACACGGCCTCGACCGGGCTCGTCACCGCCCTCGCGGCCGCGCGCGCCGCGTCGCCCGGAAAGAGGGTCGTCGTCTGCTCCGAGCACACCCACTCGTCGACCGCCAAAGCGGCGCGGCTGCTCGAGCTCGAACTGAGGCCGGTGCCCGTCGACGAGCACCACGCGATGCGCGCCGACGCCGTCGACCTGACCGACGCCTGCGCCCTGGTCGCGACGATCGGGACGACCTCGTCGACCGCGATCGACCCCGTGTCGGCGCTCGCCGACCGGTGCGCCGAGGCACGCGCCTGGCTCCACGTGGACGCCGCGTACGCAGGCAGCGCCGCCGTGTGCCCCGAGCTGCGGCACCTCTTCGCGGGGTGGGAGCGCGCTGACTCGATCGGGGTCAACCCGCACAAGTGGCTCTTCACGCCGATGGACTGCTCGGCGTTCTGGAGCCGCCGCCCGGACGACCTGCGCGCCGCGTTCAGCCTCGTGCCGGAGTACCTCCGCGTCAGCGAGGACGTCGTCAGCCTGAGCGAGTACGCGATGCCGCTCGGGCGCCGCTTCCGGGCGCTCAAGCTGTGGGCCGTGCTCCGCTGTTATGGCCGTGAGGGGCTCCAGGCGGTGATCCGCGAGCACCTCCGCCTGGCCGGGTTGTTCGAGCAGTGGGTGCGGGAGGAACCGGGCTGGGAGGTCTGCGCGCCACGCCCCTTCTCGCTTGTCTGCTTCCGCCGCGAGGGCACGGACGAGGAGAACGAGGCGCTGCTCGAGAGCGTCAACGCCAGCGGCGAGGCGTTCCTCTCCCACACGCGGCTCGACGGCCGCCTTGTCCTGCGGCTCGCGATCGGAAACGCCCGGACGACCGAGGACGACGTGCGCCACGCGTGGGAGCTGCTGCGTCGCGAGGCGGTGGGTTAGAGCCTCCGCAACAGCTCGAGCACCCCGTCGGTGCCCTCGACGACGAGGTCGGCGGCCGCGAGCAGCTCGGGCGGCGCCTCGGGTGAGGCCACCGCGACGCGGACGCCGAGCTCGAGACCGTCGAGGCCGCCGAACGCATCGACGTCCGTGCGGTCGTCTCCCGCGTAGAGCGCGCGCCGTACGGCGGCCCGGGCGACGAGCGTGCGGACGGCCGTTCCCTTGTGGGCGTCCACCGGGGGACGGACCTCGAGCACCATCCGCCCCCACCTGGGCACGAGCCCTGCCGCCGCGGCGTCCTCGGCCACGCGCGTGAGGTACGCGCGCGCCGCCGCCTCGTCGTCGGCGCGGCGGAAGTGGAACGAGACGCTGAGCGGTTTTCGCTCGTACGGCCAGTCGACGCCGCGTGCGAACTCCTGCATGCGCTCGGCCCAGGCTGCCGCCTCCGGCTCGAGCTCGAGCCCGTGCTCGCCAACGATCGCCACACCGTCGATCCCGAGCATCCTCTCGACCTCCGGCCCCGACCGCCCGCTGACGCATGCGACGAGGGCGTAGCGCGCGGCGAGCCGGACGAGCTCCACGCGGGTCTCGTCCGGGATCAGCGCGTTCTCGGGTCCCTCGACGATGGGGGCCAGGGTGCCGTCCACGTCGAGCAGGATCGCCGCCCGCTCCGGGTCCGAGGCGAGCCTGCGCAGAGGGTCGTCCGCCATGGGCGGCCTAGGATACGAGCGGTGCGCTCCGAACGGCTCTCCATGACCGCCCGGCTCGCACTCATCGGCCTCGTCGCGGGGGTCTTCTCGACGCTCTTCGGGGTCGGCGGCGGCATCGTCGTCGTCCCGCTCCTCGTCGCGCTCGTCGCGTTCCCGGCCCACGCGGCCGCGGCGACGTCCCTCGGGGCGATCCTCGTGACGGCTACGGCCGGCGTCATCCTCTATGCCGTGCGCGGCGAGGTGCGGCCCTGGTATGCGCTGCTCGTCGGCGTCCCGGCGGTCGTCGGCGCGCTGGCGGGCACGCAGCTGCAACAGCGCCTCTCCGGGCAGGCGCTGACGCTCGGCTTCGCCGGGCTGCTCGTCGTCGTCGGCATCTGGCTGATCGCCGGATGAGCGGGTGGACGATCGCGGCGGCGCTCTTTCTGGGGCTCGGCGCGGGCCTCCTCTCCGGAGTCTTCGGCGTGGGCGGCGGGATCCTGTTCGTCCCGACGCTCGTCCTGCTCGGACTCGGCCAGGTCGAGGCCTCGGCGACGTCGCTCCTCGCGATCGTCCCCACGGCCGCCGTTGGCGCTGCCCGACAGCGGTCGTTCGGCAACTTGAGGCTCCGCGAGGCGATGCTGATCGGGCTCGTGTCCGTCGTGGGCGCGGAGCTCGGCGTGCAGATCGCGACGAGGATCGACGAGGGCCTCCTGCGCCGCCTGTTCGGCTTGCTGCTGCTCGGGGTGGCCGCGCAGCTCGCCGTGCGGGCCGTCCGCCACGAGCGGCGGTACCCTGACCCGTCGTGAAGGGTGCCCGCGCAGCCGTGGTCCTCGTGCTCGGCACCGCCATCGCGGGTATCGCTGCCGCCGCGCCCGTCGCGCCGACGGCCTCCGGGACGCACGCGACGGCGCTCGTCGCGCAGGCGACCGTCCCGGGGCAGGCGGGTGCCTCGAGCGCCCAGGTCGCCGCGCCGCCGACCGCGAGCGGCGGCGGCGCGTTCGCGTACCCCGCCGACGGCTCGGCGCTCCGCGTCGGCGCCTCGACCGCGACGACGACCGCGCAGCCGGGAACGTCGTCGTCGGCGGAAGGATCGATCAAGGCGCTCGCCGTCTCCGCGTTCGCGGGCGAGGTCGTCGCGGAGTCGGTCAGCATCCGGGCGGGCGCCGCGGCAGGGCCCGCCGGTGCGACGGGCGACGTCGGCACGTCCGCGATCACCGGCCTCGTCGTCCTCGGCCAGCCGGTCACGCCCACCGGCAACATCCAGCTGCCGCTCGCCGACTGGGGCACGCTCGACGTGCTCGGGTCGACGCGCTCGACGTCGGACTCGCCGCGCTCGGCCGAGAGCACCGTGACCGGCTTGCGCATCCGCCTGATCGCCGAGCACGCGGGGCTTCCTGCGGGCACCGAGCTCACAGTCGGCGTGGCGACCGCGCGGGCGGAAGCGGCGGCTGCTCCCTCGACGTCCACGACCCCGCCGCCGAACGTGGACGGCACGCCCCGCTCGCCCGGGAAGGCAAAGCCGGCGACGCCCGGCCTCAGGTCGACGCCGCCGCGCCCGTCGCCGACGGCCCCGAGGGAGCCCGGCCGCTCCATCCCGGGGGCGCCGCCGGAGGTCGTCAGGGCCGCACCCGAGGTCACGGCCCGCCTCACGCGCGGCGGCTACGTCTTTCCCGTCTTCGGCTCGGCGGCGTTCGGCAACACGTTCGGCGCGTTCCGTGCCGACGTCGCGGGCAGGTGGCATCACGGGGAAGATCTCGTCGCTCCCTACGGGACGCCGCTCCTGGCCGTCGCCGACGGGACGCTCTTCTCGGTCGGCTGGAACGACATCGGTGGCTGGCGCCTCTGGCTCCGCGACGCGGCCGGGAACGAGTTCTACTACGCGCACCTGAGCGCGTACTCGCCCCTCGCGATCGCGGGCAAGCGGGTGAAGGCGGGCGACGTCCTCGGGTTCGTCGGCGACTCAGGGGACGCGGACGGCGGCGTGCCGCACCTCCACTTCGAGATCCACCCGGTCGAGTTTCTCGGGTACGGCTACGACGGAGCCGTGGCCCCGTATCCGTTTCTCATCGCGTGGCGGCGGGCCGAGGACGTGTCGTTCTCGTCCGGCCGCACTTACCTGCTCGGCCAGGATGGCCTCTCGGGACCGCCCGGCGCGCCCGTCGCCTCGGCGCAGGCCGGCGCCGTGCTCCTCGAAGCGGACGACATCTCCTCCGAGAGCGGGCTCGTTCCCGGGGCGCTGAAGCGGGCGCTCGCTCGCGGCGAGGCCCGCTCCGGCACCGGTCGTCCCTAGCTCGAGCTTGCCGCCTTCGAGGCCTTCGCCTTGACCTCCGACGCGGCCTCCTCGGTCGTCTCCGCGGCGTCCGCGACCGAGTCCGCGGCGGCGGCGGTCGTGTCGGCTACCGTCGTCTCGAACGTGTCGAGCGGCTGCAGGTCGTCGTTTCCGGCGACGAGGTCGAGGAGCTTCTCGCGTGTCTGCGGGCCGGTCCAGGGGTTGTAGAGCGCCCCCGCGACGATCCCGGCGAGCAGGACCATGTTGCGGCCCTTGTGGGTCTTCTTCTTCTTGCCCTGGAGCGTGTCCTTCGCGCTCAGCAGGTCGTCGACCGCACGTCGCATCTGCTCCTGGGTCTTCTTGTCGGTGGCCAGCGCCTTCGCGGAGGCTCCGACGCCGTTCTGCTTCGTGAGCGGCCCGTACAGCTCGCGCGCCGCGTTCAGCGCGTCCTTCAGGTCGTTGCGGAACTCCTCGTCGCGCAAGGCCCGCTCGAGGTACGGCTTGACCAGATCGATCGTGTCGCTCATCTTTGCCGCCTTCTTCGCCATCGCGGCCTTCCTTTCTCTCGTGATCTCCCCCAAGTATTACCCGCAACGCGCTTCTACCATGCAGGTCATGGAAAGGCTCAAGCGCATCGGGCTCGGAGTGGCGGCGCTGGTGGCCGCGGTGGCCTACGTCTGGGTCGCCGCCGTCCGGGCCGTCCCCGGTGTTCGCCGGCGCAAGGCCCAGGCGCGGGCCCGGCGGCGCGACTGAAAGACATGCGCGAGCTCGAGTCGCGCCCCCGCAGCACGGTCGTGAGTACGATCGCGCGTCATGAAGGGCCTCGTCTGCGCGGGCGGTGAGGCGACCCGCCTCGGAGAGCTGACGCGGGTCGCGAACAAGCACCTGCTCCCGGTGGGTCGCTGGCCGATGATCTACTACCCGCTCCAGCTCCTCGAGCGCGCGGGGCTCGAGAGCGTCCTCGTCGTGACCGGGAAAGGCCACGCCGGTCAGATGATCGACCTGCTCGGCGACGGGCACCTGGCCGCCCGCGGCTCGGACGAGTCGCTGCTCTCGCTCGACCTCACCTACAAGGTGCAGACGAAGCCCGGCGGCATCGCACAGGTCGTCGGCATGGCGCGCGACTTCGCGCGGGGCGAGCATCTGGTCGTCGTGCTCGGCGACAACATCTTCGAGCGGTCCCAGGCCGCGGCGATCGCAGCGTGGGCGGCCGGGGGCGACGGGGCGCTGATCTTCGTCAAGGAGGTCCCCGATCCCGAGAACTTCGGCGTCGTCGTGTACGACGCCGGCCGTGTCGCCGACATCGTCGAGAAGGCCGGCGTGGTGGACCTGCGCTTCGAGCGGCCGCCCACGAACGAGGCGGTGGTCGGCCTCTACTGCTTCCCACCTGACGTGTTCGACGTGATCGACAGCCTCGAGCCGTCTTCCCGCGGCGAGCTCGAGATCACCGACGTCAACCGGCACTACGCCCAGCAGGGCCGGCTCGACGTCGTGCGGGTGGAGGGATGGTGGGAGGACGCGGGCAAGCACTGGCAGCACCTCGCCGAGATCGGCCGCCTGGTCGAGGAGACCGGAGCGAACGGATGAAGGTCGAGGGCGTCGTCCGGATCCCACTGCGCCGCTACGAGGACGAGCGCGGCTGGTTCTGCGAGCTGCGGCGCGATAGCGCGCTGCCGCGCGGCAGCGTGCAGACGAACGTCTCCTTCTCCCGCAAGGGCGTCATCCGCGGTCTTCACTACCACGAGCGAGGACAGGACGATCTCTTCGTGTGTCTCCAGGGCATGGCGCGCGTCGTCGTCCTCGACCGCGAGACGGGTGCGACGTTCACCGAGGACATCGGGGACGACAACCCGGTCGCGATCTACGTCCCTGGCACGAAGGCGCACGGCTTCGAGGCGCTCACGGACCTCCTCTTCTGTTACCACGTGACCGAGGAATACGACCCCGACGACCCGGACGAGCACGGCGTCCCGTGGGACGACGATCGGGTCGCACACCTGTGGAGCACGACGACGCCGATCCTGTCCGCGCGCGACGCCGCACCCTGATCACGGGCGCCGGCGGCCAGCTCGGCCGCGCGCTCGGCGAGGCGTTCGCCGCCGACGAGGTGCTCGCCCTCGGCCGCGAAGGGTGGGACGTCCGCCACGAGGCGCCGCCGCTCCCCTGGCGGCCCGAGCTCGTGCTGCACGCGGCCGCGTGGACGAACGTCGACGGCGCCGAGGACGACCCGCAGGGGGCGGCTGCCGCGAATGTGGGCGGCACGGCCACCGTCGCGGCGCTCGGGGTGCCCCTCGTCGCCTACTCGAGCGACTACGTGTTCGACGGGTCGAAGGGCGCTCCGTACGTGGAGTCCGACGCCCCGTCGCCGCTTTCGGCGTATGGGCGCACGAAGCTGCACGGCGAGGCGGCGGCCGGCGACCGGGCGTGGGTCGTCCGCTCCTCCTGGCTCTTCGGCCCGACCGGCCACAACTTCGTGCGCACGATGCTTCGGCTCGGCGCCGAACGCGACGAGGTGGCGGTCGTCGACGACCAGCGCGGCTGCCCGACGTACGTGGGGCACCTCGCCGCCGCCACGCGGGAGCTGGTCGACGGCCGCGCGGCGTTCGGCGTGTGGCACATGGCGGCGTCGGGCGACTGCACGTGGGCCGACTTCGCGGAGGCGATCTTCGCGGAGGCGGGACTTTCCTGCGGCGTGCTTCGGATCACGTCCGCCGAGTTCGGGGCGAAGGCGCCGCGACCCGCATGCTCGATCCTGCGCAGCGAGAAGGGCGCTCCCGAGCTGCCGCACTGGCGCGACGGGCTCCGCGCCTGCCTGCGCGACATCGCGCGCGCGGAGGGTTAGCCTCCGACGCGACCGGGAAGGCTGGCTCCATGGGTCGAAACGTCCTGGTGGTGAGCACCGTCGAGCACGGCGAGGACGTGCTGCGCGCACGCCTCGGCGAGGACGTCGACGACGTCATGGTCGTCGTCCCGGTCGTGCAGCAGGGTTTCCTCGACTGGCTCGCGAACGACGAGCTTGCCGCATCCGAGGCCGAGGAGGCGGCGTCCCGCCTCGCCGACGAGCTGCCGCACGTGTCGGCGGCGCGGAAGGGCGAGGCCGACGTGCTGCTCGCGATCCAGGATGCGCTCGCGACGTTCGACGCCGACGAGGTGGTGGTCGCACTGCATCCCGAGGACGAGGCGCCCTTCGCGGAACGGATCGCCCGGGACGACCTCAGGCCGACCGTGCACGGTGTCCCTGTCCGGGCGGTCGTGATCCGCGACGCCGCGTAGACGACGAGGATCCTCAGCGGGCTGTCCCGTCGAGCAAGCCGACGATCCGTCCAGCGGCCCGATCCGCGTCAGGTTGTTCGCCGGTCTGGCCGGCTTCGGTTCGCCGTGGCGCTCGGCGGTCGCGTCGACAACGACAGCGGGACGTGTCGACTACCCTTCCGCGGATGCGCGTCCTCGTGACCGGCGGGGCCGGCTTCATCGGCTCGCACTTCGTCAAGCGGCTCGTGGCGGGTGGAGACGAGGTCGTCGTTCTCGACAAGCTCACCTATGCGGGCAACCCGGCGAATCTCGACGGGACCGGCGTCGACCTGGTCGTCGGTGACATCGCCGATGAGGAGGTCGTCGGACGGGCAGGCGACGGCTGCGACGCGATCGTCAACTTCGCCGCCGAGACCCACGTCGATCGCTCGATCCTCGGGCCGAACGAGTTCGTCCACACGGACGTGCTCGGCACGATGACGCTCCTCGAATGGGCGCGTACGGCCGGCGCCCGCTACGTCCAGGTCTCGACCGACGAGGTCTACGGCGACCTCGAGGCCGGCGGCCGCGCGCTGGAAACCGACTCGCTGCGCCCGTCGAGCCCCTACAGCGCCGCAAAGGCAGGCGGCGACCTGCAAGTACTTGCGTATGTCCGTACCTACGGCGTCAACGCGTCCATCACGCGCGGCGCCAACACCTTCGGGCCGAACCAGTACCCCGAGAAGCTCGTGCCGCTGTTCGTCACGAACGCGCTCGACGGCGAGCCGCTCCCCGTCTACGGCGACGGCAAGCAGGTGCGCGAGTGGCTCCACGCCGAGGACCACTGTGCCGGCGTCGACCTCGTCCTCCGCGAGGGAGCGGCCGGCGAGATCTACAACATCGGCGGCGAGGACCACGAGAACCTCGAGGTGACGTACCGGATCCTCGAGCTCACCGGCGCCGACGCGTCGCTGATCCGGCATGTCGAGGACCGCGCGGGACACGACCGCCGCTACGCGATCGACGACACGAAGCTGCGGAGTCTCGGCTGGGCGCCCGCACACTCGTTCGGAGAGGGCGGCCTGCCCGAGACCGTCGAGTGGTATCGCGGCAACCGCAGCTGGTGGGAGCCGATCAAGTCCGGCGAGTACCGCCGCTACTACGAGGAGCAGTACGCGGAGCGGCTCGAGGCCTGAGGGCCGGCCGCCGAAAGAGATCTCCGATGCGCCGCGTTCTGGCAGTCCTGACGCTCGCCGCCGCGCTCGGTGCCGCGGCGACGACCGCGGCACCCCCGGTGCCTCCCACGACGTTCGTCCTCGCAGGCGGCGGCTGGGGTCACGGCGTCGGCATGAGCCAGTGGGGTGCGCTCGGCCAAGCGAAGGCGGGCCGCGACTATCGGCAGATCCTCACGACGTACTACCGCGGCACCGAGATGGGCTCGGCGCCAGCGACGCTGCTCGAGCGCGTGCGCGTGCTCGTGGCGGACGGTCTCGCCACGGCGACGATCGCGAACGTGCTCGCGGTGTTCGACGGGAACGGGAAGCGGTATCCGGTCCCCGCGGGGACGCTCATCGTCAAGCCCGACCTCAAGCTGCCGGTCGGGAAGGACGGGAAGCAGATCGCGCTCCCAGGCCCCGTCACCATCCGGGCGACCGAGGGAGCGTTCCTCGCCTACCGAGGCAAGGAGTTCCGCGGCGACCTCCGCGTCGCAAACGTCTCGGGACGCGCCCAGCTCGTGAACGTCGTGGGGCTCGAGGCCTATCTGCTCGGGGTCGTGCCGGGCGAGATGCCGAAGGACTGGCCACTCGACGCCCTCAAGGCGCAGGCCGTCGCAGCCCGCACCTACGCAGTCGGCCACGTCGTCACCGGCAAGCCGTTCGACCTCTACTCCGACTGGCGCAGCCAGGTGTACTACGGCGTCGACGCGGAAGCACCGGGGCCGAGCCAGGCCGTGCGTGACACCGTCGGCCAGATCCTGACCTATGACGGCGCCCCGGCGCAGACGTTCTACTTCTCGTCCAGCGGCGGGCGGACGGTGAGCGCCCTCGACGCCTTCGGCACAGACGTTCCCTATCTCGTCGCCGTCGACGACCCGTGGGACTCGGTGTCGCCGAACCATGCCTGGCCCACCCGGCTGCTCACGGGCGGCCAACTCGCCAAGCGCTTCGGGCTGAAGGGAGCGGTCGCCGACGTGGCCTATGTTCCCGGCACTCCCGGGAAGCCCGCCGCGATCCGGCTCAGCACGGCCGACGGCGCGACCGCCGACGTGCGGCTCTCGGACGTCCGGGCACGCCTCGGCCTCAAGTCGACCGGCTTCCGTCTCGGGATGCTGAGGCTCGACCGACCGACCTCCCCCCGCTGCGAGCGGCGTCGTGCGGCTCACCGGCATCGTGCGCGACCTGACGGGGGTCGTGCTCGAGCAGCGAAGCGCGGCAGGGACGTGGGTCACGGTGAAGCGCCTGGCGCCCGCCGCCGACGGGACGTTCGTCGTCAAGCTCCGTCCCGTGGCGACGACGGTCTACCGCCTCTCGGCCGACGGCCTCGGGGGTGCGCCGCTGACGGTCCGGGTCGCGGCGTGACGCTGCGCGCCCTCGCCGGGGCGCTGACCGTCGCCGCGCTCGTCATTCCGACCCCCGGCCTCGCGGCCGGGTACACGCTCGGCCTGCGGCCCGCCGCCGATGCCGCGACAGTCGCCGCGGCTGTCGAGCGTGCGACGGGCGCACGGCCGTCCTCGCTCGCGCCGCTCCACGCCCTCTCGGTTCGGGCCGCTCCGAGGCGTCTGCGCGGGATCGCCGGGATCGCATGGGTGGAGCGCGACCGCGTGCGTCGCGTCGCGTTCGTGCCGACCGACCCCCTCGCGCCGAAGCAGTGGTACGCCACGGCGAACCGCGCCTACGACGCGTGGGAGACACCTCCGCCGCTCCCGCCGGTGCGCGTCGCCGTCATCGACTCGGGCATCGATCTGGCACATCCCGATCTCGCCCACCGGATCGTCGGCTCGAAGAGCTTCGTCGGCGGGACCGTTCAGGACACGCGCGGTCACGGGACGATCGTCGCCGGCATCATCGCTGCGGAGCTCGACAACGACCTCGGGATCGCCGGGCTGTCACCGGCCGCAGAGCTCCTGATCGCCAAGGTCGTCGCGCAGAACGGGACGATCTCCGTGCAGGCAGAGGCCCGCGCGATCCACTGGGCCGTCGACAACGGCGCGCGGGTCGTGAACATCAGTCTCGGCGGCCTTCGTGACCCTCGGAACCCGAGCAGGGACACGTACTCGCGACTCGAGCAGGAGGCGATCGCATACGCGGTCCGGAAGGGCGCCGTCATCGTCGCCGCGGTCGGCAACGCCGACCAGGCGCCCAGCACGCCCTGGCGCTTCGCGAGCTACCCGGCGGCGCTCCCGCACGTCCTCGGCGTGAGCGCGCTGACCCGCAGCGGCGCGTCGCCGGCGTTCTCGAACCGCGATGCGGTCTACAACGACGTCGCAGCGCCGGGCGAGGACATCCTCTCGACGTTCCCTCGCTCGCTCACCGCGGCCCGCGCCGCCTGCGTGGACCAGGGCTACACGCCGTGCGCGACGGACGACTTCAGGCCCCCGGACGGGACGTCGTTCTCGGCTCCGCAGGCGACCGCCGTCGCAGCCAACCTGCTGAGCGTGCGGCCGCTGCTGCGGCCGGAGCAGGTGACGGCGATCATCGAGCGGACGGCCGTCGACGCGAACGCCGACAGCGGGTGCCGAGCCTGCGCGCCCGGCCGGGACGCCTACACCGGTTGGGGCGCGCTCGACGCGACCGCGGCGATCGAGGCGCTCAGCGGGCCCGTACCGCCGCGCGATGCGAGCGAGCCGAACGACGACGCCGGCGAGGACGCGTACCGGCTCTACTTCCCCGCCGGCGAGAGGGCGCGCTTCGTGAAGGCCTCTGTCGACTTCTGGGACGACCAGGACGACGTCTACGGGATCTTCCTCCACCGCGGCGAGACCCTGTACGTCTCGCTCGTCCCGGCGCGGCAGGCGCGGATGGCGCTGGCGCTCTGGCGCCCCGAGACGGTCTCGGTCGCCGACCTCGCCCGGCAGAACCTGCGCGTGCGAATTTCGGCCGGGCCCGGGCGCCGGGAGCGGCTCTCGTGGACCGCGGACGCGCCCGGCTGGCACTTCCTCCAGGCGCGCCTCACCGCCGCGACCGGCATGCCGGTCGCCTACCGCCTGTCCGTCGTCCGCACGCGCTAGGCGCTCGGGCGCCGGGACCGCGACCGTCAGGCGTCGAGCAGCTCGTCCGGCGGAACCTCGCGGATGGCCCGCGCAGGACTGCCGACGACGACGGCCCGCGGCGGCACGTCCTTCGTCACGACGGCGCCGGCGCCGATGAAGGCCTCCTCACCGATCTCCACGCCGGGGCAGAGGATCGCGCCGCCGCCGACGCGCGCGCCGCGGCGGATCGTCGGCCCCTTCATCAGCTCGAGCCGCTTCTCGGTGCGGCCCATGAAGTTGTCGTTCGTCGTCACCACGCACGGGGCGACGAAGACGTCCTCCTCGAGCGTCGAGTAGGCCGTCACATAGGCGTCGGCCTGGATCTTCGTCCGCGCGCCGATCGTCGTGTCGTTCTCGACGAGCGCGCCGCGCCCGACGACGACGTCGTCCGCGATGGTCACGCGCTCGCGCACGCACGACTGGTCGCCGAGGATCACGCGGGCGCCGACCGTCGTGCCCGCGAAGACGATCGCGCCGGTCGAGACGACCGTTCCCCGGCCGACGACCGTCGGCGGGAGCGGCTCCCGCTTTGCGGTCGAGCGCGGGGAGAGCGTCGGCTGCTTGCCGACGACGGCGTGCTCGAGCACCTTCACGCCGTCGCCGAGCACCGTGCCCGGATGGACGACCGCGGTCGGGTGCACCTCAGCGGCCATCGCGGAGGCTCACGGTCAGCCGGTCGAGCGCACGGACGACCGCCAGCCCGTCCCGGGCCTCGCGATGGTCGCCCGGCCCCTCCTCCACCAGGCGCAGGAAGTGCTGCAGCTCGAGCCGGAGCGGCTCGTCGTTCGGGATCTTGGGGCTCGAGATGTCGCCCGTCCGGGTGCGCCACTCACCGTACGTCGAGGCGGGCTCCCAGGGAGCCTTCTCGTAGACCGTCACCTTCCGCTCGAGCTCCATGTCGTCGAAGACGACCATCTTCTCGCGCCCGACGACGGTCATCCTCCGCATCTTGTGCGGGTCGAGCCAGGAGAGGTGCATGTGCGCGACCTTCCCGGAGGGAAAGCGCAGGAAGCAGAAGACGACGTCCTCGATGCCCTTCTGGAGGTAGTCCACCCCGTGCGCGACCGCCTCGCTCGGCTCCTCGCCGAGGAGCCAGAGGATCACCGAGAGGTCGTGCACGCCGAGCGACCAGAGCGCGTTCTCGTTCGACCGGATCACGCCGAGGTTCTGTCGGTTGCCGTAGACACACGCCACCTCGCCGAGCGCGCCCGAGTCGACGAGCTCCTTCACCTTGACGAGGCCGGGGTGGTAGAGGAGCAGGTGGCCCGGCATGACTACGAGCGACCGGTCCTCGGCGAGGGCCACGAGCTCCTCCATCTCCTCGGTCTGCATCGCGGGCGGCTTCTCCACGAAGACGTGCTTGCCCGCCCCGAGCGCCGCCTTCGCAAGCTCGTAATGAGTCGGAACGGGGGTCGCGATCACGACTGCCTCCACCTCGTCGTCGGCGAGCACGTCGTCGAACGCACGGGTGACTCGCGCCTGCGGATACCGCCGCGCGTACTCGTCGAGCCGCGCCGGGTCGGTGTCGCAGATCCACGCGAGGTCGGCGAGCTCGCCCACGACGCGAACGACGTTCTTCCCCCAACCGCCGACGCCCGCGTGGGCGACGCGGGTCAAAGCTTCCAGACCTTCTCGCTCGCGATCCCGGCGCGACCGGTGGCGTTGCGCAGGTCCACCACGAGCTGCGCATCCTCGACGAGCCACGCGTAGTCGATCTCCGAGTGCGCCGTCGCGATCACGACGGCGTCGTACTCCGCGGGCTCGAGTGAAACCGACTCCAGCGCCAGGCCGTCCGTGGCGAACGAGGGCACGTGCGGGTCGTGGTACTCGACGGCCGCACCGGCGGTGCGCAACAGCTCGATCACCTTCACCGCCGGCGACTCGCGCCAGTCGGCGATGTCCGCCTTGTACGCGACCCCGAGCACGAGCACCCGCGAGCCCGCGAGCGACTTGTGGGCGCCGTGGTTGAGCGCCTGGGACACGCGCGAGCGGCAGTAGTAGGGCATGTTCTGGTTGACCTCGCCCGCGAGCTCGATGAAGCGGGTGGAGAAGTCGTACTCGCGCGCCTTCCACGTGAGGTAGAACGGGTCGATCGGGATGCAGTGGCCGCCGAGCCCGGGCCCCGGCTGGAAGGCGGCGAACCCGAAGGGCTTCGTCGCCGCGGCGTCGACGACCTCCCAGATGTCTATCTCCATCCGGTCGCACAGCTGTGCGAGCTCGTTGACGAGCGCGATGTTGACCGAGCGGTAGATGTTCTCGAGCAGCTTCGTCAGTTCCGCCGCCTCGGGCGACGAGACGCGGTGGATCGTGTCCACCGCGGACCCGTAGAGCGCAGCCGCGGCGTCGGTCGACGCCTCGTCGATTCCGCCGACGACCTTGGGCACCGTCTTGGTCGTCCAGTCGACGCGGCCGGGATCGACGCGCTCCGGCGAGAAGGCGAGGTGGAAGTCCGTCCCCGCGACCAGACCCGACTCGCGCTCGAGGACGGGCCGGAGCGCGTCGCGCGTCGTCCCGGGATACGTCGTCGACTCGAGCACGACGAGCTGGCCGGAGCGCAGCCGCTTGCCGATCTCGGCGCCCGCATGCAGCACGATCGAGAGGTCGGGCTCACGTTGCTTCGAGAGCGGCGTGGGCAGGGCGATGAGGATCGCGTCGACCTCGCGCAGGACGTCGTAGTCGGTGGTCGCGCCGAGCCTGTGGTCGGCCACGAGCCCGGCGAGCGTCTTCGATGGGACGTCTTCGATGTAGCTGTCCCCGTTCCGCAGGCGCTCGACGCGCCGCGCGTCGACGTCGACGAGGACGACGCGGCGGCCCGCCTCGGCGAACACCTGGGCCAGCGGGAGGCCGACGTAGCCGGCGCCGACGATCGCGATCTCGTAGGGCGCGGTCGCCGGGACGGTGTCGGGAGCGCTCGTCTCAGGCGTCGTCACAGCCGCGACATGCTACCGGCGGGCGCGGCCTTGTAACACGCTGTCACAAGGTGCGAAGCGCCTCCGCGACCCGCTCGCCCGCGCGACCGTCGCCGTAGAGCGGCCGCGCGCCGGCCGGGAAGACCGCCCCGCGCACGGCGGCCGAGATCGCGTCCGGGTCGTCGTCGACGAGGGTGTTCGCTCCCTGCTCGACGGTGTCCACCCACTCGGTGGACGGACGCATCGTCACGCACGGCACGCGGTACCAGTACGCCTCCTTCTGGAGGCCGCCGGAGTCGGTTGCGATGACGCGCGCCTGGGACGCGGCCGAGGCGAACGCGAGATAGCCGAGCGGCTCCCGCACGTCGACGTTCGAGGCGAGCACGATCCGCTCGTCGCGGAGCACGCTCGCCGTGCGGGGATGCGCGGGGAAGACGACAGGCTCCTCGAGCCGCGAGAGCCCGGCCGCGATCCGCCGCAGCCGCTCCGGCCGGACGTTGGCTTCGCGGTGAACGGTGGCGACGACGTAGCTTCCGGGGTCGTGCGGAGGCGGGACGCGCTCGCGGGCGATCGGCGCGAAGCGGAGCGTCGCGTCGGCCATTACGTCCCCCACGACGAGCGCCTGCCCGGCGACGCCCTCCGCGGCAAGCGTCTCGACCGACCGCTCGTCGGGGCAGAACAGGAGCGCCGCAAGCCGGTCGACCTCGATTCGCGCGCGCTCCTCCGGCATCGAGAGGTCGCCGCTCCGCAGCCCTGCCTCGACGTGGGCGACCGGAACGCCCTCCGCGCGCGCGGCGCGGGCGCCCGCGAGCGTCGAGTTGGTGTCGCCCAGCACGAGAACGACGGCGGGCCGCTCTGCCGCCACGACGGCGCGGATCGGCGCCGTCAACGTGTCGACGTCCGCGGTGCGGAGGTCGAGCCGGTGGGAGGGCTTCGGCAGGCCGAGCTCGTCGAAGAAGACCTGCGAGAGCTCGTCGTCCCAGTGCTGCCCCGTGTGGACGACCACCTCGTCGATCCCCGCCGCGCGTAGCGCCTCGGAGAGCGGCGCCGACTTGACGAACTGCGGCCGGTTGCCGACGACAGTGAGGATCTTCATGAAGGAGGGGGCTCGTGGGGGAACCATGGGTTCCCCCACGTCGACTGCTGCGGCCGGTTGCCGACGACGGTGAGGATCTTCATGCGGCGGCAGCGTAGTGGCGCGGCGCGTGGCGAGCGCTCATCCTTGTCGGGTGACGCACCCCGACCTCCCGGCCGAGCAGGCGTACATCGACCACGCGTACGACTGCCTCGACCGCATGCGTGCCGTGGTCGAGCGTGCCGCCGGCGCGACCGACAGCGAGGTCGCGGCTCTGGCGCTCGAGGCCTGGGCGGTGCGGCGGCTGCGCACTTTCGAGGACGCCGAACGGGGCCTCTGCTTCGGGCGGCTCGACCTCGACACGACGCCGGCGCCGCTCTACGTCGGGCGCCGGTGGGTGCACGACGACGACAACGAGCTACTCGTCGTCAACTGGCAGGCGCCGGCGGCCCGACCGTTCTACGTCGCGACGCCGGCCGACCCGCACAACGTCACCCTGCGGCGGCGGTTTCGCACCGAGGGGCGCCAGCTGCTGGATCTGAGCGACGAGACGCTCGACGGCTCCGGCTCGATCGCGGGCGGCGACTTCCTGCTCGACGAGCTCGAGCGCAGCCGCGAGCCGCACATGCGGGACATCGTCGCGACGATCCAGGCCGACCAGTACCGGCTGATCACCCGTGACCCCGAGCCGCCGCTCGTCGTCCAGGGCGGGCCCGGCACGGGAAAGACCGCGGTGGGGCTCCATCGCGCGTCGTACCTGCTCTATTCGCATCGAGAGGGGCTGCGACGCGTGCTCGTCGTCGGGCCCAACCCGACGTTCATGGAATACGTCTCGCACGTGTTGCCGACGCTCGGCGAGGAGAACGTCGAACAGCGGGCGGTGGGAGAGCTCGTTGACGGAATCGCGGTCACCGCGACGGATCCACCGGCCGTCGAGCGGCTGAAGGGCGACGTCCGTCTCGCGGCGGTGATCGCGAACGCCGCAGCCGAGCGCTCCGGCGCGCACCCGGAGGAGCTGGTCGCCCGGATGGAAGGCGAGTACATCCGCGTACGAGAGCGCCAAGTCGCCGAGCTGCTTCGGGGGGCGCGCGACGAGCTCGGCCTCACGACGCGTGCGCGCGAGCGGTTTCGCATGAACGTCCTGCGCCGGTTCTACGAGGACTACGGCGCGCGGCTCGGCGGGCTCGCGTGGCGGGATTTCGGGGAGGTGGTGCGCGCGCTCAACGCAAAGGGCTTCCTCGGGCGCTGGCTCGACCGCGTCTGGCCGGCCGTCGCGCCCGACGCCCTCGTGCGCACCCTGCTCACATCGAGGCCGACCCTCGAGGCGGCTTCGGGGGACCTCCTCGACGACGATGAGCAACGGTCGCTCCACCGCTCACGGGCGCGCTTCGGCTGGAGCGAGCACGACGTGCCGCTCCTCGACGAGGCGCGGGCCGTGCTCGCCGAGCCGCCGCGGGCGTTCGGGCACGTGATCGTCGACGAAGCGCAGGACCTGACCCCGATGCAGCTTCGGATGGTCGCCCGGCGCGCCGCGGCCGCCTCGGTGACGATCCTCGGCGACATTGCGCAGGCGACGGGGCCGGTCGTCCATGACGGCTGGCAGGACGTGCTCCGTCACCTTCCCGGAGAGGCGGAGATCGAGGAGCTCCGCCACGCCTACCGCGTGCCCGCCGAGATCATGGAGCTGGCCCTGCCGCTCCTCGACCGGATCGCCCCCGACGTGGAGGCGCCGCTCGCCTTTCGCACGGGCGGCACCGCTCCACTCATCGAGGAGGTCCCGGAGACCGAGCTCGTCACGACCGCGCTGCAGAGGGCGCTCGGCCTTGCCCGCGACGAGGGCCTGCTGGCCGTGATCCTCCCCGAGCCGCTCATCCCAGACGTGGCGGCCCACTCGGCCTACGACGACGGAATCCCGCTGCTGTCGCCGCGCCGCGCCAAGGGCCTCGAGTTCGACCACGTGGTCGTCGTCGAGCCTGCGCTGATCGCGGAGGGCGAGACCGGCTTGCGGGAGCTCTACGTCGCCCTGACGCGCCCGACGCGCACGCTCGTGGTCGTCCACGCCCGCCCGTTGCCCGCGCCGCTCGAGGCACCGGCCCGCTGACAAGGTTCGGCGGCCTCAGGTCTCCGACCCCGCCACCACGCGACGAGGCGTGCTCGACGAAAGAGCCGTCGTCGCCAGGGCGGGCACTCCTGAAGGGTCGGAAAATGGGCCGTGAAGGATTCGAACCTTCGACCTTGGGATTAAGAGTCCCCTGCTCTACCAGCTGAGCTAACGGCCCGCGGACGGGGAAGGATAGCGCCGGGGTCGCCGGGTCAGCGCCCGGGCGGGCCGGCGAACCGGCATTCGCGGCGCGCCTGAAGCCACGCCCTGACCTCGCGCGCCGGTGTGGGGTCCTGGCTAGAGGACCGGCGGCCAGCGGTAGACGGCGAGTGCGCCCTCACCGCCGACGAAGAGCACGCCGGCGTCGCCGAACGCGAGCGCGAGACCGGAGAACGGTGCTACCGGCCGCCAGTCGGTGACGAACCCGGTCGTGAGGTCGAAGGCCCCCACGTCGCGCCGCCCGCCGCCGACCTTCTCGAAGTCGCCTCCGACGACGAGCTGCGTGCCGCCGGGCGCGAGCGCCAGCGCTCGAACCACGTCGTCGGGCGCCGGATCCCAGCGCGTCGCTGCACCGTCCGCCACATCCAGTGCCGCCAGGTGCTTGCGCGAGCGCCCTCCGATCGCGGTGAACGAGCCTGCGACGTAGACCGTCTCCCCCACCACCGCAACCGACTCGACGTTCCCGTTCGCTGTCGCATCCCAGCCCGCCGTCTGTGCGCTCGCGATCTCGACGGCCGCGATTCCCCGCCGCTGCTCGCCGCCGATCGACGTGAACTGGCCGCCCACCCAGAGTTCCTCGCCGTTCCAGGAGAGCGTGCGGACGACTGCGCTCGCGCCGACGTTCCAGGGCAGGAGCGAGCCGTCGGCGGCACGGAGTGCGCCCAGCCGCCGCCGCGCCTTTCCGTCGACGGTCGTGAAGGCGCCGCCCAGGTAGACGGTCTCCCCGTCCCCGCTGGGCGCGATCGCCCAGACGCCCGAGTTGACCGTCGGGCCCCACGGCGACACGCTCCCGGTTGTGAGGTCGACGGTCGCGAGGCTCCGCTGTGTGCGGCTCTCCCCCAGCGAGAATCGTCCGCCGACGTACACGCGACCGTGCTGGGGGTCGGCCGCGAGCGCTCTGACTGTGCCGCGGAGCGGCGGCTGCCAGTCCGTGACCGTTGACCCGTCGGCCGACAGCGCTGCGAGGCCGTCTCGCCGCACCGCTCCGACCGACTCGAACTCCCCGCCGACCACCACGCCGCCGCCGCCGTGCTCGACCACGTCGACCGTGCCCACGACCGGGACGTCCCACGGCGTCGCGGCGCCGGTACGGGTGTCGACGGCGGCGAGATTGGTGCGATCGAGGTCTCCCACGGACTCGAACTCGCCACCGGCGAAGATGACCATCCGCCTCGCGTCGAGCGCGATCGCGTGAACTGCCCCGCCGACGCCCGGGTCCCAGAGCGTCGCCGTGCCCAGGCGGGCGTCGACCGCCGCCAGCCCGCGCCGCGACTTCCCGCCGATCGAGGCGAACTCGCCGGCCACGTAGACCGGCGACCCCGCGGGAGCGACCTCGATCGCCCACACTTCTCCGTCGCAGTCGGGGTTCCACGGGCGGGCGCGTCCCGTCCGGGCGTCGACGGCGCCGAGACCCGGACGCTCCGCGCCGCCGAGCTCGCCGAAGTCGCCGGCCGCGTAGACCACCCTCCCGCGCGGATCGATCGAGACGATCGAGACGCTCGCCGTGCTCTCCTCCCCGTCCTCCCCGTCCTCTTCGGAGTCCGCAAAGCCCGCGCCAGCGTCGAAGGGAAGCACTTTGCCGTCGTTCCCGACCGCTGCAAGCGACCGTCGCGGCGCGCCGCCGACGCGGCCGAAGTCGCCACCGAGATAGATCACGCTGCCGTCGGACGTGGGCGCGATCGCGTGCACCTCGGCCAAGTCGTCCTTCGTCCGGCCGGACACACGCGGCTGCCAGTCGAGGAGCGCACGGGAGCGGACGTCGATCGCCGCGAGGTTCGCCCGTGCTGCGCCGTTGAGCTTCGCGAACGACCCGCCCATGTACAGCCGCTGCCGAACGCGCGCGATTGCGTAGATCTCACCGTCGGTGCGGACGCTCCAGCCCTCGTCGAGACGCCCGTTCGCACGGATGTGCACGATCTCGGTCTTCCCGACCTCGACGCCGCCGACACCGGAGATGTCGCCGCGGAGAAACCAGCCTCCGCGGCCGTCTGTCACTGCCTCGACGACGTTCCCGCGAACTACCGCGCGGATCGGGCGCACCGTGCCGGCGGCGTCGACCCCGGCCCATGAGCCGGTGGATCGACCGACCAGCCCGAAGTCGCCGCCGACGTAGGTCGCGCCGCCGACGGCCGCGAGGGTGAGCACGTCTCCGTCGGTGACCCACGCCTGAGTGGGGCCGACGACCGCGGCGACGTCGGCGGTCGCCGCGCCGGCAAGAAAGGTGAAGCCGGCCGCGAGGGCGGCCGTCGAGCACCCGACCGCGGCGGCGCGGCGGAGCGTGCAGGGTCGGCGTCTCGCCACTCTGCGGCTATCCATGTGGCGACCGTACGGCGCCCGTCTAACGACGCACTAACGGGTCTCGCCAGAGCAACGGCTGATGTAGTCTCGTCGGCGGTGATCCGGCGGGCCGCCATGGTCAAGATGGTCGTGATCGCCGCTCTCGCGGCGCTTGTCGCGACCCTCGTCGCGGTCCTCATCCGGTGGCTTCCCGAGTCGGCCTCGGAGGAGATGGACCGGATCACGTTCGTCTACTGGTTCGCGACGATCATCTGCATCGGGATCTTCGCGCTCGTCGCCGCCGTGATCATCGAGGCAGTGTGGGCGTTCCGGGTACAGCCCGACGACGACACCGACGGGCCCCCGATCCACGGGAACACGAAGCTCGAGATCGCATGGACGATCGTTCCCGCGATCCTCGTGATCGCGATCGGCGTCGTGAGCGCGGTCGTCCTCTCGAAGAACGCCGACGCCGGCAACCACCCGCTCGAGGTGAAGGTCTTCGCACAGCAGTTCGCCTGGAGGTTCGAGTATCCCGGCAAGGTCGTGAGCGACGAGCTGGTGATGCCGCTCCACCGCAGCGTGCACTTCGACATGCAGTCGGCCGACGTGATCCACTCGCTCTGGATCCCGCAGATGGGCCAGAAGCAGGACGTCGTGCCGGGCATCACGACCGAGATCGTGATCACGCCGACCCGGACTGGCAGCTTCACCTTGATCTGCACCGAGCTCTGCGGGCTCGGCCACTCGACGATGCGCGCTCCGGTGCGCGTGCTCGAGCAGGGAGCCTTCCAGGCCTGGCTCGCGAAGCAGGGCGGCGCGAGCGGAGGCGGCGCAGCGGCAGGCGGGGCACAGGGCGGCGGGACCGGGGGCGGCGCCTCGGACACGAGCGCGCTCGGCAAGGCGACGTTCGCCTCGGCGGGCTGCGGCGGCTGCCACACCTTCACGCCGGCGGGCACCGATGCGCAGGTCGGCCCCGACCTCGACAAGGTCGCTGCAGACGCCAAGACCGCGGGAGAGCCCGTGGCCGACTACGTCCGGCAGTCGATCGTCGACCCGAACGCCGTGATCGCCAAGGGCTACCAGCCCGGAGTGATGCCGCCGACCTTCGGTGACACGCTGAAGCCCGAGGAGCTCGACGCCCTGGTCTCGTACCTGAGCGGGAAGGAAGCCAAGTGACGTCCACGACCGAAGAGCACGCCGTCCACCACGACGCGCAGCACGGGCCGCCCGCCCCACACCGCAGAGGGATCTTCATGCGGCCCGGCTACGTGCGGGCGCTGTGGTGCACGGCCGCGTTCTTCCTCGTCGGGATGTACATCGTCGTCGCGCTCCGCGCGCTCGCGGGTTGGGACCCGGTCTACGACTGGGAGTACATCGTCCTGGTCGCCGGGATGGTCACGGCGCCGATCGGCTTCCTGCTCGGGATCGGCACGTTCGACTACTGGCTCTACTGGATCTCCGGTCGCCCGACCCTTGTGGACGACCACGCGAACCACGGGGCGTACCGGTGGACCGACTACTTCAAGGTCAACACCGACCACAAGGTGATCGGCGTCCAGTACCTCGTCACGACGTTCTTCTTCTTCATCGTCGGCGGGTTCCTCGCGATGCTCTTCCGCGCCGAGCTCGCACAGCCGGGGATGCAGTTCTTCGACACGCAGACGTTCAACGGCCTCGTCTCGGCGCACGCGACGCTGATGATCTTCGTGTTCATCATCCCGGCGTTCGCGGGGCTCGCGAACTTCGCGGTGCCACTGATGCTCGGCGCGCCGGACATGGCGTTCCCTCGCTTGAATGCCCTGAGCTTCTGGATGCTGCCTGTCGCGGGCACCCTGTTCATGGCGAGCTTCCTGGCTCCGGGCGGGGCGTTCGCCACCGGCTGGACGAGCTACGCGCCGCTCGCCTCCGAGCAGCCCTTCGGCCAGGTCTTCTTCAACATGGGAGTCCAGTGGGCCGGCGCGTCGTCGATCGCGACGGCGCTCAACTTCCTGGTCACGATCATCACCATGCGCGCGCCGGGGATGACGTTCTGGCGCATGCCGCTCCTCGTCTGGGCGAACTTCACGACCTCGCTCCTCGTCGTGATCGCGACGCCCTTCATCGCCGGCTCGCAGTTCTTCGTGATGTTCGACCGGGTGATGCACACGAGCTTCTTCACCCCCGACAACGGCGGCTACGTGCTGGGGTACCAGCACATCTTCTGGTTCTACTCGCACCCGGCCGTCTACATCATGGTGCTGCCCGGATTCGGGATCATCTCCGAGGTGATCTCCGTGTTCAGCCGCAAGCCGATCTTCGGCTACCGGCTGATGGCCGTCTCGCTGATCGGGATCCTCGTACTCGCTTTCTCCGTCTGGGCGCACCACATGTTCGTCGCCGGGATGGCCGATTGGCTCCGAATCCCGATGATGATCTCGACGCTCCTCATCGCGGTGCCTACCGGCATCAAGGTGTTCTCATGGCTGGCAACGCTGTGGGAGGGGAAGATCCACCTCAACACGCCGATGCTCTTCGCGCTCGGGTTCATCTCGACCTTTGTGATCGGCGGCCTCTCCGGCGTCTACCTCGCCGCCGTGCCGATCGACATCCACGCGTCGGACACGTATTTCATCGTGGCCCACATCCACTACGTGCTGTTCGGCGGCTCCGTGTTCACGATCTTCGCCGGGATCTACTACTGGTTCCCGAAGATGACGGGGCGGATGTTCGACGACCGGCTCGGGAAGCTCCACTTCTGGCTCACGTTCGTCGCGTTCAACGTGACCTTCTTCCCGATGCACTGGGTCGGGCTCGACGGGATGCCACGCCGCGTCGCCGACTACGCCGGCACCTACGGCGCGCTCAACATGGTCGTCTCGATTGCGTCATTCGCGCTCGGCGCGTCGGTGATCGTGTTCGCCTACAACATCATCACGAGCTGGGCCCGCGGCCCGATCGCCGGCTCCAACCCGTGGCGGGCGATGACGATCGAGTGGCAGGTCTCCTCGCCGCCGCCGGTGTTCAACTTCGACGAGATCCCGCAGGTCGTCGGCGGGCCGTACGAATACGGCGTTCCGGGGGCGAAGCACGCCGTGCTGAAGGGCGGCGCGCTCGAGGAGGCACACGTATGAGCAGCGAGCCGACGCACGTCCTCGTGGTCGCGAACGAGACGCTCGCCGGCGAGGAGCTGGTCGACGCCGTCCGGCGGCGCGCCGCGGAGGGCCCGATCCGCGCCGTCGTCATCGCCCCGGTGAACGAGCCGAGCGCCGGCTACGTCGTCTACCGGAACTCGCGTCGCGCGACGGCGGGCAGGCGTATCGACCGGATGATCGCCGAGCTCCGCGCCGCAGGGATACCGGCCCACGGGGACGTCTTCGAGGGCGGGCCCGTCGCGGCCGTCGAGGACGTTCTCGCGCTCGAGGACATCGACGAGCTGATCGTCTCGACACACCCGGAGGAGAAGTCGGGCTGGGTGCGCAAGAAGAACGTCCTGGCCGAGCTCCGCCGGCTCGCCGGCGACCGGCCCTTCCAGCACGTCGTCTCCGACGTCGCTGGTCGAACCGGCCGCGCGAACGTGCTCGTCGTCGCGAACGAGACCGTCCTCGGCGAGCGGCTTCTCGACCGCATCCGGGAGCGCGCGGCGCAGGGCCCGGCCGGGTTCTTGATCGTCTCGCCGCAGAGCGACCCGAGTCAGGCCGAGCATCCCGAGGCCGAGCGGCGGCTCCGGCAGGCGCTCACGACGCTCCGCGACGAGGGCATCGAGGCGCACGGGCAGATCGCCCACCCGGATCCCTATGCCGCCGCGATGCAAGTGATCGAGGATGAGCGCGTCGACGAGGTGATCGTCTCGACGTTTCCCGGCGAGCGGTCCGGCTGGCTGCGGCGCGACGTCGTCGAGCGGCTCCGCAAGGACGCGGGCGTCCCCGTCGAGCACGTCGTGGCCGACGTTCCGGCCGTCACCGGAGGATCCCTGTGAGCGCGCATGCCGAGGCCGCCGGGCACGAGCACCACGGGCCGCCGCCCGCGAACCGCAGCTCGCGGCTCGACCCCGCGACGCTCGGGATGTTCCTCTTCATCGCCTCGGAGGCGATGCTGTTCGGCGCCTTCTTCACCGCGTACTTCTTCGTGCGCGTCGTCAATCCGGACGCGCCCGCGACATGGCCGCCGCCACCGTTCGAGTTCCCCGTCTTCGTCGCGTCGGTGAACACGGCGATCCTCGTCACGTCGAGCTTCACGATCCACTGGGCGACGCAGGCCATCAAGCGCGGCGACCGAAACGGCCTCAGGGCCGGCCTCGTGATCACGATCCTGCTCGGGTCGGCGTTCCTGCTGACGCAGATGGTCGAGTACTCGCACGTCGGCTTCAACACGGGCGACGGGGCCTTCGCGTCGGTGTTCTTCGGGCTGACGGGGCTCCACGGCGCCCACGTCTTCGTCGGCCTCTCGCTGCTCACGATGGCCGCGGTGCGCTCCTTCCGCGGCCACTACTCGCCCGAGCATCACCACGGCGTCGAGATCCCCGGGATCTACTGGCACTTCGTCGACGTGATGTGGATCATCGTCTTCTTCGCGGTGTACGTCCTCTAGGCGGTCCTGGACGACAGCCGCACGCGCGTCGCGGGATAATGCGGAACGGCACCAACGTCGAATCGGGGCGCTGACGGCCCGGGAGGAGGCGGAGGCGGATGAAGAATCCACTCAGGGACGAGGCGTCGGCTTTCCAGGTGGTCCTCGTGACGCTCGGCGGCGCGATCCTGGTCGTGCTCGCGGCCTGGGTCGACACCTGGCTTGGGCTCGCCGTCTTCTTCGCCCTCGTCGCCGTGGCGCTCTTCGCGATCAGAGGCGGGATGCGCCAGCGGCCGCCGCAGGCGCACGTCGTCCAGGACGGCGGGCCGGCCCGGAAGATCCTCGTCGTCGCCAACGAGACCGTCGGCGGCGGCGAGCTGCGCGAGCTCCTCGGCCGCAAGGCGGAGGGTGTGAGTGAGGACGTCCTTCTGGTCTGCCCCGCACTCAACTCGAAGCTTCGGACCTGGACGTCGGACGAGGACGCCGCGCGGGCGGCCGCGCAGGAGCGTCTCGACGAATGCCTCGCCCGGCTCCGGGATGTCGGCGTCAGCGTGCGCGGCGAGATCGGAGACGGCGACCCGCTTCAGGCGCTCGAAGACGCGCTCCGCACCTTTCCGGCGGACGAGATCGTGGTCTCGACCCACCCGCCGGGCCGTTCGAACTGGCTCGAGCAGGGCGTGGTCGAGAACGCCCGCATGCGCTTCGACGTCCCCGTGACCCACGTGGTCGTCGACATCGCGGCGCAGCCGAGCGCGTGATCCGGCCGGAGCTGCTCGCGGCTACTTGCCGGCGTTCTCGGCGACGAACGTGGTGACGGCCTCGATCTGGGCCTCGCTCAGCTGGCCCTTGAAGGCCGGCATTCCGCCCCGGCCGTTGGTGACACGGTCGATCGCAAGCTCCTTCGACGGCTTGGCGTCGTCCAGGTTCGGGCCGACCGTGCCGCTCGCCCCCGCCGCGGCCAGCGTATGGCAGCCGCTACATCCCGCCGAAGCGAAGATGGCCTTGCCGTCGGTGCCGCCGCTGGGCGGCGCGGGCTTCGGCGGATTGGCTGGGTTGATCGGGTTCCCCGCGGCATCGAGGCCCGCGACGGACGCGACGTAGGTCGCGACGTCCTCGGCGTCCTGTCCCTCGAAGATGTCGGCCGGCATACCGGGCGCCCCGGTCGACGGGGTCGTGACCGGGTAGGCGATCTGCCCGCGCACGACCTGGAGGATCGTGTCGTCGCCGAGGCCGTCGATCCGAGACTGGACGAACGCGTAATCGAGGTTCGGGCCGATCTTGCCCGTCGTCCCGGCGTCGGCAAGCGTGTGGCAGCTGCCGCAGCCCTTGGTGAAGAGCTCCTTGCCCCGGATCTTGTCGCCGCTGCCGGTCGAGTACCCGACCGTGTCGCCGCACGCCGCGAGACCGAGCGCCCCGACGAGCGCGAGCACGACGAACGCGACTGCCTGTCGCCTGCGTCGGCGCGTCTCTCGGAGGGCGACCTGCTCCACGCGGGAGCGAGTCTATCCCGATGCAGCGGCTGCGGCCCCCCGGAGCTGCTTCAGCTGCTGGCGCACGACGGCCGCGCTCGGGTCGTCGGGCGCGAGCTTCAGGAACTTCTCATAGGCGGCGATCGCGGTCGTCGCGTCCCCGACCTGCTGGGCCGCCTGTGCGAGCTCGAGCTGGACGTTCGGGTCGTTCGGCTGCAGCGCGACGAGCCGCCTGTACGCGTCGACTGCGAGGGTCGCCTCGGTCTGTGCGTCCTGGAGCGCGGCGTTCACCCGCTGGCTCGCCTCGGCGTTGACAGCCCCGCCGACCGGGTCGGTGAGAGCCTGCTGGCCGGAGGCGCCGACGAGCGACGAGAAGCTCAGCGACGGCGCGAGGAACGCTGCGCGCACCTGCGCGAGCTGCGCGTCCCGCTGCCGCTCGGTCGCGCGCGTCAGGTGGAGCCCGGCGAGCTCACGATAGGCGTTCGAGTCGCTCGGCTTGAGGTCGATCGCCGTGTTCAGCGCCGTGATCGCCTCGGCCGTGTTGCCCTCGGTCTCGAGCGCGGTCGCATAGTCACGCCAGGCCTGCGGATCCTTGGGGCGCTGCTCTGTCTCCTTGCGCGTGCTGGAGACCGAGGGCCCCGACGAGCCGCCCGAGCCCCGGAAGATGTCCCCGACCCCGGTGCCGCCGGCACCGACGCCGAACACGACGAACCCGAGCCCGAACACGAGCGCGAGGAGGACGAACATCCACTTCGCGTGACGCCGCAGGCGCGGGAAGAACATCGTGTCCTCGATCGCCGGAGCGGTCGAGCCGCGCCGGCGCGCGGGCGCTACCGCAGCATGCGGCTTCGCGCTTTTTGGGCGGCTCTTCTCGAATCGGGCCATGCGCTCGTGCCTCGCCGGTAGCGGTCCTCGCCTGCCACGAGAGTAGCTGCAACCCGCTCCGGCGACCCTCCGAGCACCGTTGCCACAACGGGATCTTCGATCGGCTCGAGCGGGGAGCCTTCGAGCGAGATCACCGTCAGGTCGGCCCATTTGCCGGGCACGAGCGAGCCGAGCTCGCCGTCGAGGCCGAGGACGCGCGCTCCGCCGAGGGTGGCGAGCTCGAGGGCCTGCGCCGCCGTGAGCGCGTCCGGTCGCCGCTCGCGCGCCCGCGCAGCCACGATCGCCGTTCGGAGCTCCTCGAACATATCGAAGGAGGGTGCCGAGGCGGGACTGTCCGTGGCGATGCCCACCGGGATCCCCGCCTCGAGGAGGTCACGCAGGGGCGCGACACCGCAGCCGAGCAGCCCGTTCGAGCGGGGGCAGTGGGCGACGCCGATGCCGCTGCCGGCGAGAAGCGCAATCTCGTCGGGCTCGACGTCCACGCAATGCGCCGCCGTCACATCCGGGCCGAGTAGCCCAGCCGCGGCCAGCATGCGGATCCCCGTCGTCCCGGGAGGCGGCACGAGCATGTGCGCGAACGACGACCAGTCGCCGGAGCCGTCGACGAGGAAGGCCCGCTCGGCAACGCTCTCCGCCAGATGGGTCGCGACGGGGAGGCCGAGGGCGGCGCATTCCCGGTAGAGCTCGAGCGTGCACGTGTAAGGCGCGTGCGGCGACACGCCCAGTCGGACGCGGCCGGAGAGCACGGGCTCGACGCGTTCGCGCAGCCCGACGAACCGTTCGAGGGCGCTCTGGTCGCGGCCGAAGACCTCCAGGTAGACGATGGCCCGCAGGCCCGTCTCCGCCGCCGCCTCCGCGGCGGCCCCGGCGAAGCTGCAGTCGCCGACCGTGGTGATGCCCGACCGGAGGCACTGGTGGGCACCGTCCGTCGCGATCGCGCGCATTTCGTCCAGGTCGAGGAGCCCCTTGCGCGTGACGTGCAACCCGATCCAGGACGAGAACGGCAGCCCGTCGCCGAAGCCGGCGTAGACCGCGTACTCGAGGTGTGAGTGGCAGTTCACGAAGCCGGGCGTGACCACGCAACCGCCGAACCGCTCGCCCTCGCCGAGGTCGGCGGCGGTGCCGACGGCCGCGATGCGGCCGTCGGCACCGACCGCGACCGCGCCGTCGGCGATCGGCTCGCCCTCGACCGGGACGACCCAGTCGGCGGAGACGACCCTCATGGGCTCCGAAGGAGGAGGCCCGTGGGGGAACCATGGGTTCCCCCACGCAGGAGGCAGTCCGCGGAGATCACCCTCACAGCGCTTCTGCCGCCGACCGCTCCCAGCGTCGCTCCATCACCACGGCGATCCAGATCGAGAGCTCATAGAGAACGAGGAGCGGTGCCACCTCGAGCACCAGCGACACGGGATCGACGGTCGGCAGAAGGATCGCGAACGCCAGCATCGCGACGTAGCCGATGCGACGGTTCTGGCGGAGGCGGTCGGCGGAAAGCACGCCGAGCCGCACGAGCGCGAGGACGAAGATCGGCATCTCGAAGGCGATCCCGAACGCGAGGATTGTCAGCGCAACGAAGGACAGGAAGTAGCTAGCGCGGATCTGCTCCGTGTAGAGCTCGGAGTCGTAGTCGACGAGGAACGAGAGGGCCCTGGGCAGCACGATCGTGTAACAGAACGTGACACCCGCCGCGAAGAGGCCCGTGGCGAGCACGACGAAGATCCCGAGCACGCGCTGCGTCTCCGCGCCTACGGCCGGCGCGAGGAACGCCCACACCTGCCAGAGAAGGATCGGCAGGACGAGCGCGATCGCGGCGTAGAAGCTGACCTTGAGCGACGTGGTGAACGGCTCCGTCACGCCGAGCGTGACGATCGGCGTCCCCTCGGGGACCAGATCCATGAGGCGTCGGATCAGCTCGGAATGAAACGCGTAGGCGAGCGCGAACGCGGGCACGATCGCGACGATGCAGATGAGGAGCCGATGCCGAAGCTCGGTCAGGTGCTCGACGAGGGTCGCTTCCTCGTCGTGGCTCAGGCGCCGCGGCACGATCCGGCGGGCCATCGCTCGCGGGAGGTGCTAGGAGACGCTGTCGCGCTCGCGCGCGGTCGTCGCGGTCGCCGACGTCTCGGCGGGCTGCGCGGGCGGCAGCTCCGCCACGTCGTCGTACCCGTCGTCGTCCTTGCCGGACACCGATTCCTTGAACTCCCGCATCCCCTTGCCGAGCTGGCGTCCCATCTCCGGCAGCCGCTTGGGCCCGAAGACGAGAAGCAGCACGAGCAGCAGGATGAGCAGCTCCCAGATGCCGATACCGAAGGGCATGGCCAGAGCGTAGCGGCTTCGGCGCGCCGCCGGTGCTCGCGTAACCCGATCGCAAGACACGAGCCGCTGGTCGGCGGACGGAATCTCGCGGCACGCAGCCGGGGTTCCGCCGAGCCCTGGTCCGGCTACCATCGACATAGGTGCGCAGGGGAGGTCCTGTGCGCGACATTCTCTTCGAGACCCGCAACCGAAGGACATCCGTGGCACTGCTCGAGATCACGAACTTGCATGTCGCCCTGGAGGACGGCACGGAGATCGTCAAGGGCGTCGACCTGGCGGTCGACACGAACGCGAAGCACGCGATCATGGGGCCGAACGGCTCCGGGAAGTCGACCTTCGCGTATGCGCTCATGGGCCACCCGGCGTACGAGATCACGGAGGGCGACATCCGGTTCGACGGGGAGTCGATCCTCGAGATGGGGGCGGACGAGCGCGCGCAGCGCGGGCTCTTCCTCGCGTTCCAGTACCCGCACGCGATCCCCGGCGTGACGGTCACGAGCTTCCTCCGCAGCGCGATCAACGCGAAGCGGAAGGCGGCCAACGGAGGCGAGGACCACCCGGTCGCCGTCAAGGAGTTCCGCACCGACCTGCTCGCCGCGATGGAGCGGCTCAAGGTGCCGCGCGAGCTCGCACAGCGGTACCTGAACGACGGCTTCTCGGGCGGCGAGAAGAAGCGCGTCGAGATCCTCCAGATGGCGATGCTCTCACCGCGGATCGCGATCCTCGACGAGACCGACTCGGGCCTCGACATCGACGCGCTTCGCATCGTGGCCGAGGGCGTCAACACGCTGGTCGGGCCCGACATGGGCGCGCTCGTGATCACGCACTACCAGCGGATCCTGAACTACGTGACGCCGGACCACGTCCACGTGTTCGTGGACGGCCGGATCGTCGCCTCGGGCGGCGCGGAGCTCGCGCACAGGCTCGAGGCAGAAGGCTACGAAGCATTCATTCCTGCAGTCGTTGGAGGAGGCGAGGCCACATGAGCACCGCCGAGAACGAGCTCGTCAAGGGAATTCGAACCGAATACCGGTACGGCTTCGCGAACCCCGACGAGGCCGAGGACTACTTCTTCAAGTCGGGTCGCGGTCTCTCGCACGAGGTCGTCGAGGCGATCTCGCAGCACAAGAACGAGCCGGAGTGGATGCGGGCCTTCCGCCACAAGTCGCTCGACTACTTCTACGCCCGTCCGCTACCGACCTGGGGCGGCAATCTCGCCGAGATCGACTTCGAGAACATCTACTACTACATCCGCCCGACCGAGAAGCAGGTCGACAGGTGGGAGGACCTCCCGGCCGAGATCCTCGACACGTGGGACAAGCTCGGGATCCCCCAGGCCGAGAAGAAGTACCTCGCCGGGGTCGGGGCCCAGTACGAGTCGGAGGTCGTCTACCACAAGCTCCAGGCGGACCTGGAGGCGAAGGGCGTGATCTTCCTCGACATGGACTCGGCTCTGCGCGAGCACGAGGACATCGTCAAGCAGTACATGGGCACGATCATCCCGCAGAACGACAACAAGTTCGCCGCGCTCAACTCGGCCGTCTGGTCGGGCGGCTCGTTCATCTACGTCCCGCCGGGCGTCTCGATCGAGATGCCGCTGCAGGCGTACTTCCGGATCAACGCGGAGAACATGGGCCAGTTCGAGCGGACGCTGATCATCGTCGACGAGGACGCCTACGTGCACTACGTCGAGGGTTGCACCGCACCGATCTACTCGTCCGACTCGCTCCACTCCGCGGTCGTCGAGATCGTCGTCAAGCCGCGCGGGCGCTGCCGCTACACGACGATCCAGAACTGGTCGAACAACGTCTACAACCTCGTCACCAAGCGAGCGGTCGCCTACGAGGACGCGACGATGGAATGGGTCGACGGCAACCTCGGCTCGAAGCTGACGATGAAGTACCCCGCGATCTGGCTGATGGGGGAGCGCGCGCACGGCGAGGTGCTCTCGATCGCCTTCGCCGGCAAGGGCCAGCACCAGGACGCGGGCGGCAAGGTCGTCCACGTCGCGAAGAACACGACCTCCGTGATCACCTCGAAGTCGATCTCGAAGGACGGCGGACGAGGCGGCTACCGCGGGCTGCTCGAGGTCGCGAAGGGCGCCAGCGGCTCGAAGTCGAAGGTCGTCTGCGACGCGCTGATCCTCGACGAGGACTCGCGCTCGGACACGTACCCGTACATCGACGTGAAGGAGAACGACGTCGACCTCGGCCACGAGGCGACGGTCTCCAAGATCGGGGAGGAGCAGCTCTTCTACCTGATGAGCCGCGGCCTCTCCGAGGCGGAGGCGAGCGCGATGATCGTCGCCGGCTTCGTCGAGCCGATCACGAAGGAGCTGCCGCTCGAGTACGCGGTCGAGATGAACCGCTTGATCCAGCTGCAGATGGAGGGCTCGGTTGGGTAGCCCGGTGACGGGCGTCGACTTCGTCGCCGTCCCGTCCACCGACTGGAACCGATCGCGGGAGTTCTACGTCGACACGCTCGGGCTTCGGCCCGACGAGCACGGGCAGGGCGAATTCTGGGTCGGCGATACCTGCTTCGGGATCTACGAGCCGACGACGTTCGGGATGGAGTTTGCTCCCCAGACCACCGCGCACATCGCGTTGCACGTCGACGAGATGGTGGCGGCGCGCGCGGAGCTCGAGGCCAAAGGCGTCCCGTTCCACGGGGAGACGTTCGACACCGGGGTGTGCCTCATGGCGTTCTTCACCGACCCCGACGGCAACGCTCTCATGCTTCACCACCGCTACGCGCCGCGTGAGCAGAACGGAGCCGGGTCGTGATCACCGTCGAGCGCACGGACTTCGTCTCCGTTCCGGTCACCGACATGGAGCGGTCGATCCGCTTCTACGGCGAGACGCTCGGGCTCCCACGCGCCTCCGAGACCGAGGGCTGGCCGGAGTTCCAGCTCGGCGAGAACGTCTCGCTGTACCTCGTCGATCCAACCAACATCGGCCGCCCCTTCGAGGGGCCGCACACGTCGTCGATCGCGCTCCGCGTCCCCGATGTCGAGTCTGCGAAGCGGGCCCTGGTGGAGAAGGGCGTCGAGTTCTTCGGCGAGACCTTCGACACCGGCGTCTGCCACATGGCGATCTTCCACGACCCCGACGGGAACACGCTCATGCTCCACCGGAGGTACGCGCCCCGTGAGAGCTGAGCTCCACGAGCGTTACCGCGCGCTGCCGCTGCCGACGACGCGTGACGAGCACTGGCGCTTCACCGACCTCGCCGGCTTCGACCCGGATGCGTGGAGCGCGCAGGCTGAAACCGGCGCAGCCGTGCCCTCGATGCTCGAGCTCGACGTCGCGGCGACCGCGACGATCGACGAGACGGGGATCCGAGTCGACGGAGCCGTCGACGGCGTTCGGTTCGAGGCCCTTTCGGACGACGAGCCGCTCGTCGGGTCGCTCGTGAAGCCCGACGACAAGCTGCGCGCCCACAACGCCGCCGTGTGGCAGCACGGGCTGCTCGTGCGCGTCGCCGCGGGCGTCGAGGTCGAGCAGCCGCTCTACCTGCGGGTCGCGAGCAACGTGGCCGGAGGCTCGCTCTTCTGGCGTGTCCTCGTCGTCGCCGAGCCAGGCGCGCGGTTCACGCTGGTGCAGGAGCTCACGTCGGCCACGGACGACACCGAGGCCTACGTGAACGGCGTCGTCGAGGTCGTCGTTCGCGACGGCGCAAAGGCAGAGGTCGTGAACGTCCAGCGCCTCTCGCCGAAGGCCTGGCTCTTCGCCTCCTGCCACGCGCGCGTCGAGCGGGACGCCGAGCTCGACTGGGTGGAGGGCGGCTTCGGCTCCTCGAGGGGCAAGGTCTGGATCCAGAACGACCTCGCCGACCGCGGCGCGACGTCGCGGGTCACGGGCGCCTACTTCGCCGACGGCACGCAGCACCTGGACTACGACACGTACCAGCTGCACGCCGCGCCGGACACGACATCCGACTTCGCCTTCAAGGGCGCGCTCCGCGACTCGGCGGCGACCGTCTGGCGGGGGATGATCCGGGTCGAGGAGGGCGCGCAGAAGACGAACGCGTACCAGGAGAACCGCAACCTGCTGCTCTCGAAGACGGCGACCGCCAACTCGATCCCCGGACTCGAGATCCTCGCCAACGACGTCCGCTGCACCCATGGCGCGACGCTCTCGCAGGTCGACCGCGAGCAGCTCTTCTACCTGATGGCCCGCGGCCTGCCCCGCTCCGAAGCGGAGCGGCTGATCGTGCGCGGCTTCTTCCAGGACGTGCTCGACCGGATCGAGTTGCAGCCCGTGCGCGAGGCGCTCGGCGCAGCCCTCGAGGCGCGGATCCCCCAGGCCTGACCGATCCCGGGGGGCGAGGGCGTGGCTTCGGCCTCGCCGCCTGACTCGACGGACGCTGCCACTCGGTAGTTCCGAGCAGGGCGTCGTCGGGTTCGTACCGAAGCGGCAGCGACCACCTGGTGGGAGGGTGGCCGGAGTCAAAAGAAAGGTGTGCAACGACATGTTCACGTATGTCGGGCTCATCAAGTTGACGCCTGAGGGCCGGGAGCACCTGCCCGAGGCGCCCAAGTACCTCGACAAGATCAAGGCGATCATCGAGGCCGAGGGAGGGATCCTCGAGGACGTGTACGCGATCATGGGTCCCTGGGACTTCGTCGCGTTCGTCAAGTACCCCGACAACGAGACCGCCTTCCGCGTGCTCGCGAAGATCGGGCTGCTCGACGTCGTCAAGACGGAGACGTTCCCGGCCGAGAAGGTCGACGTCTTCATCAAGGCGCTCGTCTAGCGCCCAGCATCGAAGCCGGTCGCGCGAGATCGGCGCGACCGGCTTCTCGTCTCGCAGCGTGAGCACTGTCAGGATGAGCGTCGTGCCGTGCTCCTGCTGCTCCGCCGAGTCGCTCGACATCTTCAGCGAGAAGGGCGCCCGTCGCGAGCTGCGGCGGTATCTCGAGAACGGCCTCGGCGGCGGCGACGCCAGGCTGATCGCCGCGTGGGCCGAGGAGGGCGGGCTCGAGGGCGAAACGGTCGTCGAGGTCGGTGGCGGAATCGGCCAGATCCAGGCAGAGCTCCTCCGGCGTGGTGCAACCAGCGGCAGGGTCGTGGAGGTCGTCGTCGGCTACGCGCGGCCTGCATCCGAGCTTGCGCATGCCGTTGAGATCGCCGATCGCAGCGCGTTCGTGTTGGCCGACCTTCTCGAAGACGCGACTGCGGTCGAGCCGGCGGACATCGTGGTTCTGCGCCGCGTCGTGTGCTGCTCGCCGAACGGCCCCGCCCTTCTCGGGCTGGCGGCCGCCAAGGCACGACGGACGCTGCTCGCGAGCTATCCGCGCGACCGAGCTGTCAATCGCGCCTTCTCGCGGCTCGAGAACATCTGCTTCCGCGTGATACGCAAGCGGTTTCGGTCGTACGTGCACTCGCCCGCACAGCTGGAGCAAGCGGTTGCCGGCCGCGGCCTGACGCGGTCGCGCGTGTCCCGGGGCCTCGTCTGGGAGACCGCGCAGTACGACGTCCCGGCCCGTTGACGAAATCCTGACGAACCGCTGAGGGTCTCCTGAACGAAGGGCCCTAGGGTCGTGGCATGCGCTTCATCGCGATCCTAGGGCTGCTCGCGGCGATCCTCATCCTCGTCTCGTAGCGGGCGAGGTCGCCCCGGCGTTCCGGCCGAGGGGCATAGGCTTGCGCCATGGATGAGATCGGGCTCTTCCCGCTCGGGCTCGTCCTGCTCCCGACCGAGCAGGTGCCCCTCCACATCTTCGAGCCGCGCTACCGCGAGCTGATCGCCGAATGCCTCGAGCGCGAGCAGCCGTTCGGGCTCGTCTACGCGGACGACGACGGGCTCCGCAGGACGGGCACGCTCGCGACCGTCGTCGAGGTCGTCGACCGGTTCGACGACGGGCGGCTGAACATCGTCGTCGAGGGCGGCGACCGGTTCCGCCTCGTGGAGCTGACCGAGGGCCGGGACTTCCACACGGGCACGATCGAGCCGTTCTCCGACAGGGACGACCCGCCTCCGCCGGACGACGTGAGGCGCGGACTCGGGCTATTCGCGCGCCTCGTCGAGCTCACGGGCGCCGACGTGGAGGTTCCGGCCGGGGAGCTCGAGCAGCCCGCGTTCGCCATCGCGTCGCGGTTCGAGCTTGCGCCCGAGCTGAAGCTCGAATTGCTCGAGGAGCCGAGCGAGCGGCTTCGACTGAAGCGGCTCTGCGAGATCCTCGAGACGGTGGCTGCCGCGATCGAGCGCCAGCGCGAGGTCGCCGAGCTCGCGCAGCGCAACGGACGCGTGAAGCCGGCCGGCGCGTAGCGGCCGCGCGGAGGGCCATGGCTACGATGGCCGCATGACCTCGACGACGCTTCCCGCGCTCGACGCACACCGGCTGCGGGCCGATTTCGCCGTCTTCGAGGAGCTTGTCGACGGTCGCCCCGTCGCGTTCCTCGACTCGGCCGCATCGACGCAGAAGCCGCGGCAGGTACTGGATCGGATGCGAGCCTTCTACGAGCACGAGTACGCGAACGTGCACCGCGGCGTGTACCGCCTGGCCGAGCGCGCCACCGAGGGGTTCGAGGGCGCGCGCCGCACCGTCGCAGGGCTCCTGAACGCGCCGTCGGAGAAGGAGATCATCTTCACGCGGAGCGCGACCGAGGCGATCAACCTCGTCGCGTACGCCTGGGGCCTCGACAACCTCGGCCCGGGTGACGTCGTCGTGATCACGGAGCTCGAGCACCACTCCAACTTCGTGCCGTGGCAGTACATCGCCCACCGGACCGGCGCAAGCTTCCGCAACATCCCGATCGACGACCTCGGCGAGCTCCAGCTAGACGCGCTCGACGCGCTCGCACGCGAGGGCAACGTGAAGGTCGTCGCGAACAACCTCGTCTCGAACACCCTCGGCACGGTCAACCCGGTCGAGACGCTCGCGGCCTGGGCCCACGAGCAGGGCGCGATCATGGTCGTCGACGCGGCCCAGGCGGCCCCTCACCGCCGGGTCGACGTCCAGGCGCTCGGCGCCGACTTCGTCGCGTTCTCCTCGCACAAGCTCTGCGGCCCGAGCGGCATCGGCGCGCTCTGGGGGAAGCGCGAACTCCTCGAGACGATGAGCCCGTTCAACCTCGGCGGCGAGATGATCCGCTCGGTCGGGCTCGAGAAGACGACGTTCAACGAGCTCCCCTACAAGTTCGAGGCGGGCACGCCGGCGATCGCCGAGGCGGTCGGCTTCGGCGCCGCGATCGACTACATCACCGAGGTGGGCCTCGAGGCGATCGAGCGCCACGAGCACGCGCTCGTCGTGCAAACGATGAACGGGCTCGACGAGCTCCCGTGGGTCCGCGTGTTCGGGCCGCCGCCCGACCGCCGCGCCGGGATCGTCTCGTTCGACGTCGAGGGCATCCATCCCCACGACGTCGCGCAGATCCTCGACTGGGAGGGCGTCGCCGTTCGGGCGGGCCACCACTGCACGCAGCCGCTGATGACCCGCCTCGGTGTCTCTGCGACGACGCGCGCGAGCTTCTACCTGTACTCGATCCCCGAGGAGATCGACCGCCTGCTCGCCGGGCTCCACAAGGTGAAGGCCTCGCTCGGCTGATGTCGGAGTTCGAACAGCTGTATCGCGAGGTCATCCTGGACCACTACAAGGCGCCTCGGAACCACGGGGTGCTGGAGCCGCACGACGCGATCGCCGAAGGCCAGAACCCGCTCTGCGGCGACGAGGTGACGGTGTCGGTGCGCTTCGGCGAGGGCGACGTGATCGAGGACGTCGGCTTCGAGGGCCGCGGCTGCGCGATCAGCCAAGCGGCGACGTCGATGCTGACGGACCTGGTCAAGGGTCGCACGGCACAGGAGGTCTCGACGATGCCGAAGGACGAGCTCCTCGACGAGATCGGCATCCCGCTCACGCCCGTGCGGCTCAAGTGCGCGCTGCTCGGGCTCGGGGTGCTGAAGGTCGCGCTGCACCGCGCGAAAGGCACTCCCCTCCCCGAGGAGTGGGGCACCTCGTCGGGAGAGATCGACCTGTCGTAGTGGAGCCCGCCGCGACCTCCGAGATCGAGGCGCTGCCGCTCGAGGAGCTTCCGGACGGCTCGATGCGGCTCGTTCCCGCCGGGACACACACGATCGGCCTCTACCACTGCCAGGGCCGGCTCCATGCGATCGAGGACCGCTGCACCCACGACGACGGCCCGCTCTGCGAGGGCGAATGGGACTGCGAGGCGTGCGAGGTCGTGTGCCCGCGGCACGGGGCACGCTTCGATCTCCGCACAGGCACGGCTCTGAGCCTCCCCGCCTACCTCCCGGTTGCGACCTACCCCGTGAAAGTGAGAGAGGACGGGATGATCGTGATCGACGTGGGCAGCCCGTCCCAGTCGCCGTAGCGAGCCCGGCGGTTGCGCCCACGGCGAAACCCTATGCCCCCCAGGCGCCGCCGAGGCGATCGTCTAGGCTCGATCCATGCTCGACGATCGCGTCCGGTCGGTACTCGCCCGGATGGAGGCGGAGGACGCCGCGGAGCGGCAGGCCGGGGTGCCGATCGGCGAGCGGTCGCTCGCGGTCGGGCCGGAATCGGGTCGACTCCTGTTCGCACTCGTCGCCCCGAACCCGGGTTGCGAGGTGCTCGAGATCGGCGGCTCGCGCGGCTACTCGGCGATCTGGCTCGCCGCCGCCGCCCGCATCCTCGGCGGCCGCGTCGTGTCGCTCGAGGAGAACGAGCTCAAGGTCGAGGACTGGCGCAGGAACATCGCGGAAGCGGGGCTCGAGGAATGGGCAGAACTGGTCGTCGGCGACGCCAAGGACACGCTCCCCCGCATCGAGGACGGCTTCGACGTCGTCTTCCTCGATGCCTGGAAGGACGACTACGAGCTTCTCTTCGGGCTCGCACGTCAGAAGCTCGACCCGGGCGGGGTGGTCGTCGCCGACAACGTGACGACGAGCGAGACCGTCCAGGCCTACGCGGCAGCCCGGCAGGCGGATCCCACGCTGGTCTCGGTCACCCTCCCGATCGGATACGGGCTCGAGGTGACGACACTGCTCTCGCCCTAGGACACCCGCACCGGATCCGCGGGCGATTCGGACTGGTGCCCCGTCCACCCCCGTTGCTATGGTGCGGCTACCGCGGAAAGGAGGTGGTCGGGTGTCAGATTCGTGTAGTACCGGCAGTGGAGGTATCAGCGGGTAGAGGCGTGTCCCCGGGACCTACGGGGAATCGCCATAGCCACGCGTAGGGGACTCGCGCTTTCGCGCCGCCGGCCACCTCGGTCAGGCTGGAAGCGCCTCTACCAAATCCAACGCTGGTACCGAAACGTTCGAGGGCCGCCCACGGGCGGCCCTCGGCGTCTTCTTTTTCGCAAGGTGGGAATCCGCCGAGCGGATTCCCACCGCGGGCACCTCCGCCTTCGGCGGAGCCCTGAAGGCGTCCCGCTTCGCGGGCCGCAACTGCTCCGGCGCGTTCCCGAGGACCGGTGCGAGCGATCGGCGTCGTTGGCCGGATCTCGATCGACACGCGCTGCAATCAGCGGAGGACAGCCGCGCGGCGAAGCTGCTCGTCGAGCGCGACGAGCTCGCCGAGCCCGAGCCGCCGCATCGACGCGCCGCCGTCCGAGACGACGTTGTCGGGGCCTTCGAGCATCCGCAGCTGATCACGGGTGAGGAGCGCGGGCGGAACCCGCTCGAACAGGGCCGCGGGGCCTCGCGCGAGCCAGAACGGGACGTGGATCGCGGGCCGCCGCGTCCCGAGCGCAACCTTGAGGCGGCGCCAGAGGTCGCTCCACGTGACGGCCTCGGGGCCTCCGAGCTCGATGGGCCCGTGCGTGCCCTCAGCGTCGACGGCGAGCCGCACGGCGCGTACGAGGTCGTCGACCCAGATCGGCTGCACACGCTGCGTGCCCGGCCCGATCACCGGCGTCAACGGAAACAGCCGGGCGATCCGAGCGAAGCGCGGCAAGGCGCCTCCATCCGTGCCGAAGACGAAGCTCGGCCGGAGGACTGCATGGTCGACGCCGCACGCCGACACCGCCTGCTCGGCCGCCCACTTCGCCCGGAAGTAGGGCACCGTCGCGCCGGGGCCGGTCCCCAGGGCGCTCATCAGCACGATGCGCCGGACGCCGCTCTCGCGCGCGGCCTCGACGAGGTTGCCGGTGCCGGCGGCCATCACGCGCTCGAAGGTCGCCGGCGAGCCCTCGATGATCGAGACGAGGTGCACGATGGTGCGCATTCCGCGCGCCGCGATCCGCAGAGACGCAGGGTCCGTGACGTCGCCCCGCACGAGCTCGCAGTCGACGCCGTCGAGTACCGCGGCGCCGCGGGCGGTGCGAACCATGGCCCGCACGTGCGCGCCGCGAGCCGCGAGGTCACGCACGACGTGACGGCCGACGAACCCGCTCGCTCCGGTGACGAGGATCATCCGCCGTCCGCAAAGTTCTGCCAGTAGCGGCTCGGCGTCGGCCCCCGCTGCCCCTGGTACTTCGAGCCGAGCGCACCGGAGCCGTACGGCGTCTCGGCCGCCTCCGACATCTGGACGAACGACAGCTGGCCGATCTTCATCGCGGGATAGATCGTGATCGGGAGGTTGGCGACGTTGGACAGCTCGAGCGTCACGTGCCCGTCGAATCCCGGATCGATGAACCCCGCCGTCGAGTGGATCAACAGCCCGAGGCGGCCCAGACTACTCTTGCCCTCCAGCCTGGCGACGAGATCGTCCGGGAGGGTGAGGCGCTCGAGTGTCGAGCCGAGCACGAACTCGCCCGGGTGCAGGATGAAGGGCTCGTCGCCCGAGACCTCGACGAGCTCCGTCAGGTCCTCCTGCTCGGCTTTGACGTCGATGTAGGGATAGCGCGAGTTCCGGAACACGCGAAACAGCCGGTCGACGCGCACGTCGAGGCTCGACGGCTGCATCAGAGCGGGGTCGTAGGGGGCGATGCCGATCCGGCCGGCCTCGATCAGGCGCCGGATGGCGCGGTCCGAGAGCACCATCGAGGCGGATCGTAGACCGCCGGGGTGCGCTCGAGCCTGCGTCGATCGCCTACACTCCAAGGCCCGGTGTCCATGTTGTATCCATCGCTCGACCCGAACGAGCGCTTTCGCGCTCGCCGGGACGCGGTACGACGCCGGAAACGGCGCCGCCGCGCCGCTCTCGCGGGAGTCTTCCTCGTCGCGCTCCTGGCGCTCGCCGGCGGGATGACACTGGCCGGGAAAGCGACGAAGACGGGTACGGATTCCGGCACGCAGCTTGCGTCGGGCGTCGCGGGAACGCTCCAGGCCGCGACCCGCCCGGGCCCGCTGCCGGTCGAGGTGCGCGGCGTCCACGTGACCGGCGCGCTCGCCTCGCTGCCGGGAAAGCTGGCCGAGTACGAGGCGCTGACGAAGTACGGCCTCAACACGATCGAGCTCGACGTGAAGGACGAGGGTGGCGAGATCTCGTTCTCGCCGGCGGGCGTGCCGCTTGCGCGGAAGACGGGCGCCGTTCGGAACTACTACGACCCCTACAAGGTCGCCCGCGAGATGCACCGCAAGGGCATCTACCTGATCGGACGGGTCGTGGTGTTCCAGGACCCGTACCTCGCCCGCATGCGCCCGGACTTCGCGATCAAGCGATCGGACGGCTCCGTCTGGACCACGAGCGCCGGGCTCGCCTGGGTCAACCCGTACGACCGGCGGGTCTGGGACTACGCCGTGTCCGTTGCTGCGGCCGCCGCGCGGGCCGGCTTCGACGAGATCATGCTCGACTACGTCCGCTTCCCGTCCGACGGGGACGTCGGCTCGGCCTTGTATCCGGGCAGAACGAGCGTTCCGAAGGGTCGGCTGATCGCGAGCTTCGCCGAGTACGCGAAGCAGCGGCTCGCGCCGCTCGGGGTGCGGGTCTCGACGGCGCTGTTCGGCCTGTCGGCGACGCGTGACATGGGGATCGGCCAGGTTCCCACGTGGATCTCGCAAAGCGTCGACCAGATCCACCCGATGGCGTACCCGGCGCTCTACGGCGGCGGCGAGCTCGGCATCGTGTCTCCGAGCGCCGAGCCCGGTGAGACCGTCTTCAGGACGCTGATCGACTTCAAGCAGCAGACCAAGGGCAGCGGCGTGCAGCTGATCCCCTGGATCCAGGACTGGAACTACAAGCCCGAGCAGGTACTGCAGCAGGTGCGCGCTGCGCGGCTGCAAGGGGCCAAGGGCTACCTGCTCTGGAACGCCTCGGGCCTGTACACGAAACGGGCCCTCGCTCCCCCCTCCTAGCGCTCCTAGGGCGCGAGCCTGACCCGCGACCAGGTCTCGCCCGCGCGGTCGTAGCGTGCGCGGTCATGCAAGCGTCCGGACCGGCTCTGCCACAGCTCGATCGCCTCGGCGGTCATGCGGTAGCCGCCCCAGAAGGGCGGTAGCGGGATGTCACCGTCCTCGGTGAACCGCTGCTCGACGTCCGCCAGCCGGCGGTCGAGCTCGTCGCGGTCGGCGAGAGGGCGGGACTGCGGCGAGGCCCACGCGCCGAGGCGGCTGTCTCGCTGGCGGGTGCGGAAGTACGAGAGGGACTCCTCGTCCGTGAGCCGCGCCACCGGTCCCTCGATCCGCGCCTGGCGGTGGAGCGGGGGCGCCCAGTGGAAGACAAGGGCCGCGCGCGGGTTCGTGGCCAGCTCCTCCGCCTTGCGGCTCTCGTGGTTCGTGTAGAAGCGCAGGTCGCGCTCCCCGATTCCGCGAACCAGCACCATGCGTACGGTCGGTCGTCCGTCCGGCGTCGCGGTCGCGAGCGCTGCCGCCTCGGGCTCGTGCAGGCCCGCCCCTCGTGCCTCCTCGAGCCACGCGGCGAGCGCCGCCAGCGGGTCCGCGTCGAGGCTGTCCAGCCAGGGGTCCACCAGCCGAATCTAGACGTCGGGGCGCTCGGATACGCTGAGGACATGGCCGCGACGAGGACGATCGACCTGCGCACGGAGATCCCGGGGCCCCGGTCACGCGCGCTCGCCGAGCGTGAGGAGCGCGTGATCGCGCACCCCCTGCTCGTCCATCTGCCGATCTTCGCCGAGCGCGCCGAGAATGCGACGATCACCGACGTCGACGGGAACGTCTTCGTGGACTTCGCGGGCGGCGTCGGGGTCGTGAACGCGGGCCACGGACATCCGCGCATCGTCGAGGCCGTCATCGAGCAGGCATCGCGCTTCCTGCACACCGACTTCACGGTCGTCCCCTACGAGCCGGCGGTGGCGCTGGCCGAGCGGCTGTGCGCCCTCGCTCCGATCTCCGGCGAGACGCGGGCGGCGTTCTTCAACGCCGGCACGGAGGCGGTCGAGAACGCCGTCAAGCTGGCGCGGCTGCACACGGGCCGGCCCGGGGTGATCGCGTTCGAGGGAGCGTTCCACGGGCGCACGCTCCTCTCGATGACGATGACCTCCAAGTTCCATCCCTACAAGACCGGGATGGGGCCGTACGCGCCGGAGGTCTACCGCGCCCCGTACCCGGACGAGTACCGCGGACCCGACGCGCTGGAGGCGCTCGCACGGCTGGAGCGGATCTTCGAGACCCACGTGCCCCCCGAGCACGTGGCGGCGATCGTGATCGAGCCGCAGCTCGGTGAGGGCGGTTTCGTACCGGCCCCGGCCGCCTACATGGACGGACTGCGCGCGATCTGTGACCGGCATCGGATCGTGCTCGTCGCCGACGAGGTGCAGACCGGCTTCGGCCGCACGGGCCGGATGTTCGCGATGGAGCACTTCGGCGTCGAGCCCGACCTGATGACGCTCGCGAAGTCGATCGCCGCCGGCCTGCCGCTCTCGGGCGTGATCGGGCGCGCCGAGATCATGGACGGCGCGCACGCCGGCGCGATCGGCGGCACGTACATCGGCAATCCCGTCGCCCAGGCGGCCGCGTTGGCGGTGCTCGACGTGTTCGAGGAGGAGAACCTCGTCGCGCGCGCCGAGGTGGTCGGCGCGCACATCCGAGAGCGCATGCTCGGGTGGCAGCGGAGCTGGCCGGCCATCGGCGACGTTCGCGGCCTCGGTGCGATGCTCGCGATCGATTTCGTCCGCGACCCGGAGACGAGGGAGCCGGCGCCAGAGCTCGCGCTCGCCGTGATCGACTCGGCGCTCCGCCGCGGGCTGATCCTGCTCAAAGCCGGCGTCCACGGGAACTGCATCCGCGTCCTCTGCCCTCTCACGATCGAGGACGCCGTCCTCGACGAGGCGCTCGAGGTCTGGGAAGAGGCGCTCGCGGACGTGCTCGGCTGACCCACCGGCGGCCGCGCGGGGAGCGCGGGCGCGACGCTCAGTACACGAGCCCTTTCCGCCGCTCGTGGCGCTCGAGCGCCAGCCCGATGAGGCGGTCGAGCAGGTCCTCGTAGCCGATCCCCGAGGCGGCGAAGAGCCGCGAGTAGAAGCTCGTCGCGGTGAAGCCGGGGATCGTGTTCAGCTCGTTCATCACGACCTCGCCGTCGGAGGCGCGGACGAAGAAGTCGGCTCGCGCCATGCCCTCGCACGAGGTCGCGACGAACGCCGCGACGGCGAGCTCGCGGGCGCGCGCGATCTGCGCCTCGTTCAGACCGGGAGGCGGGATCACGAGCTCCGAGCCGCCCTCGTCGTACTTCGACGACCAGTCGTACCAGTCGGCGTAGTTCGAGACGACCTGACCCGGCGGCGAGGCGACCGGGCTCGGGAGGTTGCCGAGGACGCCGACCTCGATCTCCATCCCGTCGACGAACTCCTCGACCATCACCTTCTCGTCGTGGCGGCGCGCGAGCGCGACGGCGTCCTCGAGCTCGGCCTCGTCGCGTGCCTTGGAGATCCCGACCGACGAGCCCATGTTCGCCGGCTTGACGAAGACCGGGTAGCCGAAGGGGTTCGACACGGGGTCGCCGAGCCGGAGCGCGACGTGCTGCGCCACGGGGATACCTGCTCCGCGCATCAGCGTCTTGAAGACGTCCTTGTCCATGCAGACCGACGAGGCGAGCACGCCCGGACCGACGTAGGCCACGCCGGCGAGCTCGCAGAGCCCCTGAACGGTGCCGTCCTCCCCGAACGGGCCGTGGAGGATCGGCAGCACCACGTCCACCGCGCCGAGCGTGGCGGGAGCGGAGTCGGCTGGCACCGGCAGCGTCTCCGCGGTCGTCGTCGTCGCCGGCAGCTCCCCGCGCGCGTCTCCGGCCGGCAGCGCCCAGCGGCCGTCGCGGCCGATCTCGATCGTCGTCACCTGGTAGCGGGCGGGGTCGAGCGCCGCGGACACGGACGCCGCGGAGGCGAGGGAGATGTCGTGCTCGCTCGATCGCCCACCGGCGAGCACGGCCACCCGCGTCGGGCCGGTCACGGAGTGGTCGTCGTGGTGGTCGTCGTCGTCGTGTCGGTCGGCGTGGTCGTCGTCGGCGTCGTCACGTCCGGCGGCGGGACGTACTGGCCGACGGTGATGGTGACGGTCGACTTCGGATCCGCCTGCGAGCTGCCTGCCGGGTCCTGGGACATCACGAGCCCGTCGAGCGACTGGTCCTCGGTGTCCTGCCGCACGACGACGACCCTGAACCCGGCCGCGCGCAGTGTCGCCCGCGCGTCGGGGACGGGCTGGAGCGCGACGTCAGGGACGGTGACCGTCGTCGGGCCCTTCGACACCGAGAGCGTGACGGACGACCCCTTGGATGCGGTCGAGTTCCCGGGCGGGCTCTGGTCGACGACTTCGCCGGCCGGCTGGTTCGAGTCGACGTCCGACCTGCCCACCGTGAAGCCCGCCGACTGGAGCTGTGCGGCGGCGACGTCGTAGGTCATGCCGACCACGTTCGGTACCGCGACGGGCTTCGGCCCCGACGAGACGTTGATCCGTACCGACGCACCGGCGGTGACGACGACGCCCGGCCGGGGATCCTGCGCCGTGACGACGTTCGCGGGACGGTCGGAGGGCACGGGGACGACACGGGCTTCGAGGCCGCGCGTGGTCAGCTCTGCGACGGCCGCATCGCGCGACTCCCCGACGAGCGAGGGAACCGTGACCTTTGGCTTTCCGCTCGACACGAGGACCGTCACGAGCGATCCCTTGGGCAGTTTCGTGCCCGGGTCGGGGTCCTGCTCGTAGACGTATCCGGGTCGGGTGTCGGAGTTGGGAAGGCGCCGTACCCGCGGCTCGAAGCCGTCGCCGTCGATCAGCGCGACGGCCTTCGACTCGAGGATGCCCGTGTAGATGTTGACCGCGACGGGCTCGTTCGCGTCGATCTGGGTGCGGATGTTGTCGTAGAGGAGCCAGCCGCCGATCCCGAGCGCGATCGCCGCCGCGGCCGCCAGGAGCCACGGCCACCAGGCGCGCCCCGTCTTCACCTGCCCCTCGTAGGAGCGATAGCGCTCGTCGCCTCCGTATCCGGCGGGCCGCGCGGCGACGGTCGTCGCGGCGGTCGACTCGCCGCGCAGCACCATCGTCGCGGCCTCCTCGGTCTCCGGCCCGACGCGCGTCGCCGCGACCGACGAGCTCGAGATCGCGGTCCATCTCCTTCGCCGAGCGGTAGCGGTCGGCGGGCTCCTTGGCGAGCGCGCGGACGACGACGAGGTCGAGGTCGCGCGGGATCTCGTGGCGGATCGTGGAGGGCGCGGGCGGCACCTGGGACAGGTGCTTCATGGCGATCTCGACCGGCGTCTCGCCGGTGAACGGCACCTCGCCGGTCAGGAGCTCGTAGAGCATGATCCCGGTCGAGTACAGGTCGGACGACTCGTCGACAGGCGCGCCGCGAGCCTGCTCGGGCGAGAGGTACTGCGCCGTGCCGATGATCGAGCCCGCCTCGGTCATCTGGCTCGAGCCCGCCCGCGCGATGCCGAAGTCCGCGACCTTGACGCGGCCCTCGTGGTCGACGAGCACGTTGTGCGGCTTGATGTCGCGGTGGACGATCCCGTTCCGGTGCGCGTAGCGGAGCGCGGCCAGCACCTGGCGGACGTAGGAGATCGCGACGGGGACGGGGCACGGGCCGCGGGTGACGATCAGCTCCTTGAGCGTCCGTCCCTCGACGTACTCCATGACGATGAAATACGAGCCCTCGGCCTCGCCCCTGTCGTAGATCGAGACGACGTTCGGGTGCGAGAGCCCCGCGGCGTGCGTCGCCTCGCGCCGGAACCGCTCGACGAACTGCGTGTCGTTCGCATAGCGCTCGTGGAGGATCTTGATCGCGACCTTGCGCCCGAGCTCCTGGTCCTCGGCGAGCCAGACGTCGGCCATGCCCCCGCTCCCGAGCTTGCGCTCGAGCCGGTAGCGGCCCGCGAAGATGGTGCCCCGGCGCTCGTCGATCGTCGCCATCAGGCCTCCAAGGGTAGTGGCTGGGTCGGCAGGCCCCGGCCGGGCGGGGCGATGCGGGGAGCGAGGGTGAGCCCCGCCATCTACGGCCTCCCCGCCGGGAGGAGGAGCGACTGCAGCACCGTGCGGGCAATCGGCGCCGCGGTTACGCCGCCGGTGAGGCTCTGGCGCTCGAGCGCGACCGCGATCGCGACCTCCGGCCGCCTGCCGGGCCGGCCGGCGAAGGCGATGAACCACGTCGTGTTCTGCCCAGCGACGCCGGTCTCCGCGGTGCCGGTCTTGCCGCCCACGCGGAACCCCGGGATCTGCGCGGCCGTGCCGGTCCCTGCCTGGACGGCGCTCACCATCATGTCCGCGATGTCGCGCGCGTTGACGGGCCCCACCGCGCGATCGAGTCGCTCGCGCTCGGTGCGCGACACCGTCTTGCCCTTCGGCGAGACGAGCTTCTCGACGACGTACGGGCGCATCACGATCCCGGCGTTGCCGATCCCTCCTGCGACCATCGCCATCTGCAGCGGCGTGACGAGCATCCGCTCCTGGCCGAACGCCATGCGGCCGGCGTCGACGTCGGAGTCACGCTTCGGGTACCAGAGCTCGCCGTTCCGGTAGAGGCCGCTCGGGTAGCGCTCCCCGTCCGGGGTCTCGAGGGGCGGGCGCTCGTAGAACCCGAACTTCTTCGCCTGGTCGAGGATCCGCTTCGCGCCGAGAGCCTTCCCGACGTTGCAGAAGACGGAGTTCACAGAGTGCTGGAGCGCCGTCGCGAAGGAGAGGCGGCCGAACGGACTGCTCGTGTCGAAGTTGTTCACGCGCTTGCCGTAGGCGATGCAGTAGCCGGGGTCGACGAACTCCGAGTCGGGAGAGAAGCGGTTCGACTCGAGCGCGGCGGACGCCGTCACGACTTTGAAGGTCGAGCCCGGCGGGTAGAGCCCTTGGGTGGTCCGGTTGATCAGCGGCGCCGCGGGGCGGCAGTCGGCGGTGATCCTGGAGATCTTCCCGAAGTTGTTCTCGACGACGTTCGGGTTGTAGCTCGGCGACGAGGCCATCACGAGCAGCTTCCCGCTGCGGGGGTCGAGTGCGACCACAGCGCCGCACGTCCGCCCGAGCGCGTCGAGCGCCACCTTCTGCGCGTGGAGGTCGAGCGTCGTGACCACCGTGTCCCCGACGATCGGCTTGCCCCGGAGGTCGTTCAACTGGCGCTCGACGAGGCCGCCGAGGTCGCGCTCGGTGCCGGTGAGGATCCCGTTGAGCGACTTCTCGAGGCCCGCGCGGCTGCGCGAGGCGGTCGAGTAGCCGACGACGTGCGCGGCGAGCCGCCCCTGCGGGTAGCGGCGGAAGTAGAGCTTCTTGCCCCGCCGCTCGACGACGCGGTTGCGCGCGAGTACCCGGTCGGGAGCGAGGATCAGGCCGCGGCGGATCTGGAACTCCGAGACCCGCTGGATCTCGTTGTCCTGGCGCGCCGCGAGACCCGGCCGTGCCCACGTCTGCCAGTAGGTCGTCCCGAGCACGAGCGCCACGATGAGGCCCATCGCCGCCCAGCCGACGTGGGTCAGCTGTCTGTTCACGCCGGCGCCCTCCGCACGGCACGGTGGGAGACGAGCATCAGCAGGGCGAGCATCACGAAGTTCGAGACGATGCTCGAGCCGCCGTAGGAGACGAACGGGAGCGTGATGCCCGTCAGCGGGACGAGGCGGAGGACACCGCCGACGATGATGAACGTCTGCAGCGCGAAGCCGAACCCGAGCCCGGCCGCGAGGAGCTTCGAGAAGCCGTCGTGCGCGACGAGCGAGACGCGCATCGCGCGTGCGACGAGCGCGAGGAAGAGCAGCAGGACTGCGGCGGCTCCGATCAGCCCGAGCTCCTGGGCGATCGCGGAGTAGACGAAGTCGGTCTGGAGATAGGGGATCAGCGGCGTCCCGTCGACCGTCTGGAACGTCCCCTTGCCGATCCCGGTGCCGCCGTACCCGCCGTTCGCGATCGAGTAGAGGCTCTTGACGAGCTGGTACGAGTCGCAGTTCTGGCGGTACTCGAGCTTGCCGTTGATCGCGCAGTAGACCTTCTCGTCGGTCCACGGCGCGAGCCACACCGTGACGCGCTGCTGGACGCGGTCGAGCTTGTCGTAGAGCAGCGTGGCGCCGCCGGCGAACAGCGCCAGGCCGGCGACGACGAACGACAGCCGACCGGTCGCGGCGTAGAGCATCGCGAGGAAGATTCCGAAGTTGAGGAGTGCCGAGCCAAGGTCGCTCGTCTGGACGAGGACGAGCATCGCGCCGCCCCAGATCGCGAGCAGGGGCCCGAAGTCCTTCAACCGTCCCTGCGCCAGAGCCTCGCGCTTGTCGCGCAGATAGCCGGCGAGGAAGATGACGAGGAAGATCTTCGCGATCTCGCCCGGCTGGAACCGCAGCGGCCCGATGTCGACCCAGAGCTTGACGCCGTTGACCCGCTGGCCAAGTCCGGGGGCCGACGGCAGCATCAGCAGCACGATCGCCGAGACGCCGAAGACGTACTTGTAGCGCTCGAGGACGCGGTAGTCGTAGCGCAGCCAGACCAGGACGAGGACGAATACCGCGACACCGACGGCGACCCAGACGAGCTGACGCCGCCCGTCGTACGGGTCGATCCGGTAGACGAACGTGAGGCCGATCGCGCAGAGGAGCGCCGTCAGCGGGAGCAGCGTCGGGTCTGCGTCGGGCACGACCCAGCGCGCGACTGCGTGCGCGACGAGGAAGACCGCCGCGAGCGCCCCCGCCCAGGGCAGCCACCCGTAGTCCACGGCGCCGAGGCCCGAGATCCACGCGCTCGCGAACGCCGCCGATGCGGCGAGCGCCGCGAGGAACAGCGTGGCGAGCTCCCGGTTCCGTGCGCTCACCGCACGAGGCTCCACCACACCGCGAAGGCGGCCACTGCGAGAATTGCCAGTACGAGGAGCAGCGCGGGCCAGCGGCTGCCCTTCCCGGCCCCGTGCCGGATCACGTCGTCGAGGACCGACTCGGTCGTCACGGCGTCGGGGTCGGCCGGTGGTGGCTCGCCGTCGGTCGAGCCCTCGCCGCGACGCTCGCGCTCGGCGGGCTCGCCCTCGACGAGCTCGAACACGACCACCGTGACGTTGTCGTCGCCGCCGTGCTCGTTGGCCGCCTGCACGAGCGCCTCGGCCGCGCCATGGGGATCGCGGCCGGACGCCTCGATGACCCGGGCGATCTCGTCGTCGCGCACCATCGCGCTGAGGCCGTCCGAGCAGAGCACCACGAGGTCGCCGGGCACGACGTCGAGGGTGCGGGTGTCGACCTCCACGTCCGCCTCCGTCCCCAGCGCGCGCGTGATGACGGAGCGGTGCGGGTGCACGGCCGCCTCGGCCTCCGTCAGGCGCCCGCTGCGGACGAGCTCGCCCACGAGCGAGTGGTCGGTGGTCAGCTGCTCGAGGCGGCCGTCGCGATAGCGGTATGCACGCGAGTCGCCGACGTGCGCCAGTGTGAGCGCGCCCGTCCGCTCGTCGACGAGCACGACCGTGGCCGTCGTCCCCATGCCGGCGACGGCCGGGTCGTGCAGCGAGCGCTCGAAGATCAGGGCGTTGGCGGCCCGCACGACGCCGACGACCCCCGCCTCGTCGCTGACGACCGAAGCCGCTTCCTCGATCGCCGCGGCGGCGAGCCGCGAGGCAAGCTCGCCTGCCTGGGCGCCGCCCATCCCGTCGGCGATCGCGAAGAGCGGCGGGTCGCAGACGAACGCGTCCTCGTTCTGGCGGCGCCGCCGCCCGGTGTCGGTTACCCCCGCTGCGCGTCCTATGACCACGTCAGGCCTCCACGAGGAGGTCGGTATGGCCGATCCGGATCACGTCGCCCGCCTGGAGTAGCCGCGCGCTCGTGACACGGGCGCCGTTGACGAAGGTCCCGTTCGTCGATCCCTCGTCCTCGACCCAGAGGCCGTCCGCGCGGCTGTCGAGGGTCGCATGGCGGCTCGAGACGGTCGTGTCGGCGTCGAGCCGGATCGCGTTCTCGGCGCCCCGTCCCACCCGCGCGCCGCTCGAGAGGTCGATCGCCGTGCCGGGCTCGAGCGCCGGGCTCGCGAGGACGACCACGCGTCGAGGAGCGATCCCGTGCGCGGCGCGAAGAGCGGCCGCCTCCGCCGCCGGGACGATGATGCTCTCCTGGGGCGCGCCCGCGGAGAGTCCGCGCGTCGCGGAGCGCACGACCAGCCAGACGAACAGGTAGAGCAGCACGAGGAAGCCCACCTTGAGGCCGAGGAGCGCCTCATCGGCCGTGACCGCGACGTTCACGAGCGCGAGCGCCCGAAGACGAGCTCGGTGCCGCCGATCGTGATGCGGTCGCCGTCGTCGAGCCGCTGCTTCCCCGAGACACGCTTGCCGTTGACCTCGGTGCCGTTCGTCGAGCCCAGGTCGGCAACGTTCCACGCGGTCGGCCCCTCCTGCACGAGCTCGCAGTGCCGCCGCGACACGTTGTTGTCCTCGACCCGGATGTCGCACTCGCGCGAGCGGCCGACCACGACCCGGCTCGTCGTCAGGGGAACGACGCGGCCGTCGACGGTCAGCGTCACCCGCTCGCGGACGACCTCGGGCGGCGGGCCGTCGTCTTCGCCGAGTGGCGTCTCGGGACGATAGACCATCGTCGCGGGAGGCGGCTCGGGGAGCGGTGCCGCGGGGGCGGGGACGGGAGCGGGCGCCGCGGGGGCGGCTGCCGGGAGCTGGACGGCGGCCGCGGCGCTGGCCTCGTCGGCCTGGACGACGCGCGTCGCGATGCCGAACTCGCCCATGGCGAGGTCGTCGTCCGTCTCCAGCAGGACGCGGGGCGGCGTGAGCAGCGCGTAGCCCTCGCGGCGCGCATGCTCGACGAGGTACTCCTGGAGCTCGCCGACGAGCGAGCCCTCGTACGCCGCGAACTGCGCCCGGTCGGAGGACGACAGGAAGAGCGTGTACTCGTTCGGGACGTACACGCGGGAGACCGAGACCGAGCGGTGCTCGTCCATCTCCTTCGCGAGCTTGCGCGCGAGCTCCACCGGTTGGACGTGCGTGCGGAAGGCGCGCCCGAACACCCCTTCGAAGAGGCCCTCGATCTTGTTCTCGATTGCGCGAAGGACGCTCATGGATCGGGGCGCCTCCCCCGGGCGAGTCTAGCGACCACCGCGCCGGGCGATCGCTCCGAGGTAGGGCGCCGCCGCGAGGATGCCGCACAGGAGCCAGGTGCCGAGCACGAAGCCCGGCCAGGGCACGGAGGGCGCCCAGGCGAGCACGAGCGCGGTCTGGAGGATGCCCAGGACGGTGATCCCCCAGGGCCCCCGCGCGCGAGCCCTCGGCAGCAGCATCGCAACGAGCCCCAGTGCGAGCGCGGTCGTCGCGATCGCCCTGTTGGCCTCGAGCACGGTGCCGAGGGCGGAGAGGACGTCCGTCGGCAGCTCGCTCTGAGCGACTCCGAGATCGCCGACGACCGTGCCGCTGAGCGGCAGGGCGCTGCCGGTGAGACCGGCGACGGCAGCCGCCGCGAAGACGCCTGCGGCGGCGTGCAGCCCACGCCGCCAGATGCCGCGCGCCGGCTGGACGGCCAGGGGGAGCAGCGCCAGGAGGCCGAGCGTCGCGAGAAGGGGACCCGCGCAGAAGGCGAGCCCGGCGCGCGCATCGCGCCACGTCACCGCGAGCCACCCGGCCGCGACCGCGCCGTAGACGAGCGCGGCAGCCTCGGCGACGTTCCCGAGCGGAAAGACCGGCGTCGCAAGTACCAGCGCGAGCCCGAGCCGCGGTGAGCGGAGCGTGACGAGGCCCGCTGCCACCACGAGGGCGGCGAGCAGCGGTTCCGGCCAGAACGGGAGCAGCGAGCCGCCGACCGCCGTTGCGAGCGCCGCGAGGCCTGCAGGAGCGAGACGCTGCGGAAGGGGGACCGGGACTGCCGCCGGGCGCGGGCGGGGAGCCGGGCGCGCGCTCGTGCGCCCGGCGCGCTTACGGCGCTCCGTCGGGGGCCGGCGGGGGACGACGAACGCTTCACGAAGCTCGGCCGCGAGCCGGGCGGCGGGCGGACGCTTTCCGGGATCGACGGCGAGCGCGCTGTCGACGGCCGCCAGCAGCCGGCGTGGCAGCTCGCCGCGCCGGGCAGAGAGGGGCGGCGCGCCCGAGGCGATCGTGGAGGCCACTTGGGGAAGCGGGACGCCCCAGAACGGGTGGCTGCCGGCGAGCGCCTCCCAGAGGATCACGCCGACCGCCCAGACGTCGCTGCGCTCGGATGCCTCTTCGCCGGAAAGGCGCTCGGGCGAGATGTACGCGAGCGTGCCCGGGACGTCGCCGACGGCAGTCAGCGTGTCGGCCTCGTCGAACTGCGCGAGACCGAAGTCGAGGACGCGGATCGAGATCGGGTCGCTCTCCTCGACCAGCACGTTCGAGGGCTTGACGTCGCGGTGGACGATCCCGTGCCGGTGGGCGTGCGCGAGCCCGTCGAGCACCTGCGCCGCGATCTCCACCGCCGCGGCGTCGTCGAGCCCATCCACGCGCAGCGCCTCCCGGAGCGTGCGGCCTCGGACGTACTCGTAGGCGATGTACACGTGGCCGGGGTCGCCGCCGAAGTCGTACGCCCGCACGCAGCGCTCGTGACGCAGGCGCGAGGCCGCTTCCATCTCCCGCGCGGCCCGTGCGGCGCGCTTGCCCTCCCGGGGGACGACCTTCAGCGCGACCTCGAGGCCGGTGCGCTCGTCGCGTGCCAACCAGACGGATCCGGACCCCCCGCGTCCCAACGGTTTCAGCGGGCGGTAGCGGTCGAGGACGAGTACTCGGTCGGGTAGGGCGAAGGCTGCGGACGACACCGGTTTCATGCTTCGCCGCACCAGGGGAACGTCCTCTGCCCGCGAATCTCCCGTACACTCGGCCGCTTGAGACGCTCGACGGGGCAGGCGTCGTCGATCGTCACCGGCCCGGCGGAGACCAATCGTGACCGTGCACGACGACGACATCCTTGACTTCGACTTCGTCGACGACGAGACGCGCGAGATAGCGCCGCCGACGCGCCCGAGCGGCCGCCCGCCCGGGGGCGAGGGGCCGCGCGGCGGTGGCCCGCGCCGGCCGCAGCTCCGCACGCCGCACGGGCTCACGCCGCTTCTCCGCCTGGCAGGCCTGGTCGCCCTCGCGATCCTCGTGGTCGTGCTGCTCGGCGTCTGGGTTCAGGGCTGCGCCGGGCAGGACGATCAGGCCGCCTACGCCGACTACCTGGCAGGAGCCGGGGAGGTCGGGAGCGACTCGGCGAAGATCGGCTCCGACCTCGCCACGCTCCTCACCACGCCCGGGCTCGCACAGACCGAGCTCGAGACCAAGCTTGGCGGCTTCGTCCAGCGCCAGCAACTCGACGTCGAGCGCGCACGCGATCTCGACCCGCCAGGCCCGCTGACCCCGGCGCACGCGCATGCGCTCGAAGCGCTCCAGCTCAGGGTGACGGGCCTCCAGGGCATGCTCGACACCTTCCGGGCGACGAAGGACTCCGACGACCAGGCCGCCGCCGGTCAGCAGCTCGCGTCGTGGGGCCAACGGCTCGAGGCGAGCGACGTCGTCTGGAAAGACCTCTTCCAGGGAGCCGCGCAGGCGACCATGGCCTCCGAGGGGATCGAGGGGCTCACCGCGCCGCCGTCGGTCTTCGTGGAGAATTCCGACCTCTACACCGCCCGCTCGCTGAGCTCGATCTGGCAGCGCGTCCACGGGGCGTCGACCGGCGGGACGCCGAGCGGCCTGCACGGCAGCTCGCTCGCGTACACGAAGGTCCAGCCCGCCAACGTGCAGCTCTCGACCAGCACGGAGACGAAGATCACCGTGTCGACCGACGTCTCCTTCGAGGTGGGCGTCACGAACTCGGGCGAGAACCAGGAGGTCGGAGTCAAGGTGAATCTCACGATCCCGGCGCAGCCGACCCCGATCAAGAAGACGGGCACGATCGACGTCATCGACCCGGGCGAGACGAAGACCGTGACGTTCGCGGACTTCCCCGACTTCCCGTTCCAGGAGAACACGACCGTGCAGGTGAGCGTCGTGCCGGTCCCGGGGGAGACCAACACGGGCAACAACACGGCCGAGTACCCGGTCGTTTTCACGCTGCAGCCGTCGTGAGTCTCGAGCTGGGCGTCGCAATTGCGGCGGCCGCCGTCTCGGTGGTCGCGCTGCTCGTCACCGTCCTCGCGTGGAGGCGCGTCCTCGTACTGCGGCGCGGCCAGCAGGCGATCCTGGGCGGGTCGACCGCGGACGTGGTCGACTTCGCGGTGTCGCTCCAGGGGCGGATCGACGATCTCCATCGGGCCGTGGACGAGGTCGCGGCAGGGCTGACGCGGGTCGATCGCCGCGTCGATGGCGCGGTCACGAACACCTCCGTCGTGCGCTACGACGCCTACCAGGACGCGGGCGGGCAGCAGTCGGCGTCGTTCGCGTTCCTCGACTCGAACCGCACCGGCACCGTCGTCACCGCGATCCAGGGACGCGACTATGCGCGCGTGTACGTGAAGGAGCTCGAGCGCGGACAGCCCAACCTCGCACTTTCGCCCGAGGAGGCCGAGGCTGTGGAACGCGCCATGGCACGGTAGGCGGCGACTGGCCCGAAAGGGGCCCGTCCCCTTCGAGAAAAAGAGCCGTTTGCACGTAACTCCCGCTGCTACATTCGCGCCACGTGAATCACCACGTTCTCGTCCTGAACGCCAGCTATGAGCCGTTGAACGTGTGCTCGACACGTCGCGCGCACGTGCTCGTCTGGAAGGGGAAGGCCGAGGTCGTGGAGCGCCTCGACGAGCCGCTCCGAACCGCGACGAACACGTACACGCGGCCCCACGTGATCCGGCTCGTCACGTACGTGCGGGTGCCGCGGTCGGTGAAGCGGCGCATCTCACGGCGAGCGCTGTTCGCTCGGGACGGCTGGCGCTGCGTCTACTGCGGCGACCGCGCGGGGCGGCTCACACTCGACCACGTCGTGCCCCGCTCCCGCGGCGGCGACTCCGTGTGGGAGAACGTCGTGACGGCGTGCGCTCCCTGCAACCTCCGCAAGGGCGACCGGCTGCTCGAGGAGACGCACATGAACCTCGCGCGGCCTCCGCGCGCGCCGTCGCCGGTGCTGTTCATCAGCCTCGCGCTCCACCGCGTGCCGGACGCCTGGCTCCGCTACCTCCCCGCCGTCGAGCACTCCCGCGGCGGCGTGGCGGCCGAAGCCGCCTGAGCCCTCAGGGCCAGGGCCCCGCCTGCTGCACGCGGCCCGGGACGGGCCGCCTCAGGACGGCGGCGAGCCAGTGCGCCGTCTCGACGAAGGGGGGCTCGCGGGGGAACCATGGGTTCCTCGCGCTCATGCCGCCACGGTCTCCCAGCCCTCGTCGCGGTCGGCGCGGTAGGAGCCGAACACGCGCAGGCGCGCGGTCTCGGCACGCATCTCGGCGAGCGCGGCGGCGACCTCCTCGTCGAGCGGGTGGCCGCCGAGCACGCAGTCGAAGCGGTAGTCGAACGGCCGGGACGGGATCGGGCGCGAGACGAGCTGGACCATGTCGATCTGCCGGCGCGCGAGCGGCTCGATCGCCGTGTGGAGCGCGCCCGGCCTGTGGTGGGTCTCGAACGTCAGCGCCGTGCGCCACTCCCCGTGCCGGCGGTCGAGCCGCGTGTACGGCGCGAGCGCCGCGAAGCGGGTGTACGCCTCGTGGTCGCCTGCGTCGTCGGCCAGCACGGCTAGCGAGTGGAGCCGGGCCGCGCGGGCGCTTGCGATCGCGACGACCGAGCGGTCGCCCAGCTCCGCGACGGCCGCCGCGGCGTCGCCCGTCGTCGGCGCGACCACCGCGGTCGCCCACGGCAGCGACGCGAGGAGCTTCCGGCACTGGTCGAGGGCGACGGCGTGCGAGCGGATCTCGCGGACGTCTTCGAGCGCGACCTGCTCCGGCCCGAGCAGGCAGTGGCGGATGGGGAGGATCGCCTCCGCGACGATGGAGAGCGCCGAGTCGTAGAGCAGGTCGTGCGTCTCGTTCACGGGTCCGGCGAGCGAGCTCTCGATCGGCAGCACGCCGTACGTGCACGTCCGGTCCGTGACGGCGTCGACGACCGCCCCGAAGGAGGCCTGGGAGACGAGCCGCGCGGCGGGGAAGAGCCGGTCGCAGGCGGCGGCGCTGTGGGCGCCCTCGCGGCCCGGGTAGGCGACGGTGTTGTCGTTCTGCGTCACGCGCTGCTGCCCCTCGGGAGGGATCCGCCGGTCACGCCGCGAGCGACCGCATCACGGCGTCGCCCATGCCGCTCGTCGTGGAGTTGCCACCGAGGTCTGGTGTCGGCGCCGACTCGAGGGCCGAGTCGACCGCCCGCTCGAGCGCCGCAGCGTCCTCGGCCCGACCGAGCCCGTGGCGCACGAGCAGCGCCACCGAGCGGAGCATCGCCGCGGGGTTGGCGATGCCCTGGCCCGCGATCTGCGGCGCGGAGCCGTGCACGGGCTCGAAGACGCCCGGGCCACCGTCTCCCAACGACGCCGATGCGGCCAGACCGAGGCCTCCCGTCACCGCCGCCGCGACGTCCGAGAGGATGTCGCCGAACGTGTTCTCCGTGACGACGGCGTCGATCGTCCCCGGCGCGTTCACGATCGTCATCGCAAAGGAGTCGACCAGCGCGTGGTCGAGAGGCACGTCGGGGTACTCGCTCGCGCCGAGCTCGGAGACGACGTCGCGCCAGAGGCGCGAGGTGTGCAGGACGTTGACCTTGTCCACGGAGGTCAGCCGCCCGTTCCGTTCACGCGCGATCTCGAACGCGCAGCGGGCGATCCGCTCGACCTCGCGCCGCGTGTACTCGCACGTGTCGAACCACGTCCCGTCGTCCCGCGTGCCCTTGGCGCCGAAGTAGAGCCCGCCGACGAGCTCGCGCACGATGATGAGGTCGACTCCCTCCGCTCGCGCCGGCCGGAGGTTCGCGTAGACGCCGAGCTCCTTGCGAAGAGCGAGCAGCCCCTGCTCGGGACGTACCTCCTTCCCCTCGAGCTCGGGTAGCCCGACGGCGCCCAGGAGCACGCCGTCGGCCGCGCGGCAGGCCGCGAGCGTCTCTTCGGGCAGCGGCGTGCCATGCGCGAGGATCGCGTTGCCGCCAAAGGCGTGCTCGGTGTGCTCGATCCCGAGCGCGTCGAGGATCCGGGTCGCCTCGGCGGCGACCTCGGGCCCGATCCCGTCGCCGGGGAGGACGGCGACGTGCGTCACGCCACGCCGTTGGCCGCCTCGAAGGCGGCGATCGCGTCCTCGTGCGCGAGCGTCAGCGCGATGTCGTCGAGCCCGTTCAGGATGCGGTGACGGGTCGCATCGTCGAACGCGAACGGCACCTCGCGTCCGTCGGGAGTGACGATCACGCACCGCTCGAGGTCGACCGTCAGCTCCGATCCCGTGTCGAGGTCGACGCTCTCCATCAGGCGCCCGACCTCGTCGTCGGGCAGCGAGATCGCGAGCATCCCGATCTTCCCGGCGTTCGTCCGGAAGATGTCCCCGAACGACGGGGCGACGACCGCGTCGAAGCCGTAGTCCTGCAAGGCCCACGCGGCATGCTCCCGCGAGGAGCCGCAGCCGAAGTTGCGGCCGGCGAGCAGGATCGACGCATCGCGGAATTCGGGCCGGTTGAGCTCGAACCCCCGGCGCTCGTTCCCCTCCTCGTCGAAGCGCCAGTCCTGGAACAGGAACTGCCCGTAGCCCGTGCGCTCGATGCGCTTCAGAAACTGCTTCGGGATGATCTGGTCCGTGTCCACGTCCGGGCGGTCGAGCACCGCCACGCGACCGGTGACGGTCCGGAGCCGCTTCACGCGGAGACCGCCGCGAGTGCGCGAACGTCGACGAAGTGGCCGTGCAACGCGGCCGCGGCCGCCATCTGCGGGCTAACGAGGTGGGTGCGCCCGCCGCGGCCCTGTCGGCCCTCGAAGTTCCGGTTCGAGGTCGATGCGCAGCGCTCGCCCGGGGCGAGAATGTCGGGGTTCATGCCGAGGCACATCGAGCAGCCCGCAAGGCGCCACTCGAAGCCGGCGTCGAGGAAGATCCGGTCGAGCCCTTCCTCCTCGGCCTGGCGGCGCACCTGCGCGGAGCCGGGAACGACAAGCGCTTTCACGTGGGAGTCGACGCGGCGTCCCTCGACGATCGCGGCGGCGGCGCGCAGGTCCTCGACCCGCGAGTTCGTACACGAGCCGATGAACACGCGGTCGATCCGGATGTCCTCGATCGCCTGGCCGGGCCGCAGGTCCATGTAGGCGAGCGCGCGCTCGGCGGCGGCACGGTCGCCGGGGTCGTCGTACGAGGCGGGGTCGGGCACCGACGCGGTGACGGGCACGACCATGCCCGGATTCGTCCCCCACGTCACCTGCGGGACGAGGTCGGCGACGTCGACGACGAGGTGCGTGTCGTAGCGGGCGCCGGGATCGCTCGGGAGCGAGCGCCAGTCCTCGACGGCACGGTCCCACTCCGCGCCTCGGAGCGCGTGCTCGCGTCCCTCGACGTAGGCGAAGGTCGTTCCGTCGGGCGCGATCATCCCCGCGCGCGCGCCCCACTCGATCGACATGTTGCAGATCGTCATCCGCTGCTCCATCGAGAGCGAGCGGATCGCCGCGCCTGCGTACTCGACGACGTAGCCCACCCCGCCGTCGATGCCGACCTGCCCGATCGCGCCGAGGATCAGATCCTTCGCTGTGAGCGCTGGAGGCAGCTCGCCCACGAACTCGAGGAGCATCGTCTTCGGACGGCGCTGGTACAGCGTCTGCGTGGCGAGGACGTGCTCGACCTCGGACGTGCCGATCCCGAACGCGAGCGCGCCGAAGGCTCCGTGCGTCGACGTGTGGCTGTCGCCGCAGACGATCGTCTTCCCCGGCTGCGTCAGCCCGAGCTCGGGCCCGATCACGTGGACGATGCCCTCGTGCCCCGAGCCGGTGCCGTGGAGGCGGATGCCGAACTCCTCGGTGTTCGCTCGCAGCGCGTCGAGCTGGGCCTTCGCCATCGGGTCGGCGACCGGCCCCGGCAGGGTCGGGACGTTGTGGTCCATCGTCGCGACGGTCAGCTCGGGACGCCGGACGCGGCGGCCGGCAAGCCGCAGGCCCTCGAACGCCTGCGGCGATGTCACCTCGTGGACGAGATGCAGGTCGACGTAGAGCAGCGCGGGCTCGCCCTGCTCCTCGAGGACGATGTGGCGGTCCCAGACCTTCTCGAACAGCGTCCGCGCCATGCCCGCCCAGGGTACGCGCCCGGGGCCGGCTCAGGCCGCGGCCGCCTCCAGCCAATCGAGGAAGGCGTCCGCGTCGGCGGCGATGTGCACGGGCGCGTAGGTGAAGGAGACGGGAGCCAGGGTCTTCAGCCCGTCGCCGGTGACGAGCAGGACGACGCGGTCGTCGCGACCGACCTCGCCGGCCGCGATCGCCGCCCGAAGCGCGCCCAGGGTCACACCGGTCGCCGTCTCGCCGAAGACCCCCGTCGTGCGGGCGAGGAGCGCCATGTTCTCGCCCACCGCGTCCTCCGCGACGGCGTGGATCGAGCCGCCCGTCTCCCGCGCGGTGGTGACGGCGAAGTCGCCGTCGGCGGGGTTGCCGATCGCGAGCGACCGCGCGATCGAGTCGGGCCGCACGGGCGTGACCGTCGCGCGCTCGCGGAACGCGGTCGCAACCGGTTGGCAGCCCTCCGCCTGCCCACCGACCTGACGCGGAACACGGCCGTCGAGCAGTCCGAGCGCGCGGAGCTCCGAGAAGCCCTGGCCGACCTTGTGGAACAGGGCACCCGAGGCGATCGGGATCGCGACGACGTCCGGCGCGCGCCAGCCGAGCTGCTCGGCGAGCTCGTAGGCGAGCGTCTTCGAGCCCTCCGCGTAGTACGAGCGGAGGTTGACGTTGACGAAGCCCCAGTCGAGCTCGAACGAGAGCTCGACGGAGAGGCGCGAGCAGTGGTCGTAGTGGCCGTCGACCGCGTAGATCGTCGGGCCGTACGCGGCGGCGGCGGCGAGCTTCTCGGGCTCGAGGTCGGCCGGGACGAAGACGGCTGCGTCCATCCCTTCCGCCGCGGCGCGCGCTGCGACCGCGCCCGCGAGGTTGCCGGTCGACGAGCAGGAGAGCGTCGTCAGGCCCAGCTCCTGTGCCTTCCGCGCCGCGACCGCGACGACGCGGTCTTTGAACGAGTGGGTCGGGTTCGCCGTGTCGAGCTTGAGCCAGAGCTCGCCCACGCCGAGCTCCTCTGCGAGGCGCGGCGCCGGGACAAGCGGGGTGAAGCCCGGGGCGAGGCGTGGCTCCTCCGGCGCGTCCACGGGGAGCAGGTCGCCGTAGCGCCAGATCGACGGCGGCCCCGCAGCGAACCGCTCACGCGTCACGGTGGCGCGCAGCCGGTCCCAGTCGTACACCGGGTCGAGCGGCCCGAAGCACCGGCTGCACGTCCCGATGGCCACCAGGGGATGCTCGGTTGCACAGACCCGACAGGAGAGGGAGAGGGCTGACACGGGTGAACCTCCTTCGTCTCGCTCGACACATCCGTCCGGGTTTGGCACCGTGGCCCCGATCGGGGCGGGTTGCCGAGGCGTCACAGGGCCGGTCCCTCAGCCTCTCTCGATGTGGAGCGGGACGAATCCCGCGCCGTCTCCCACTGTATCGGCTGGCGGCGACCGGTGCCGCATCCCCCACCGGCGTTCCTGCCGCAACGTGGCCTCTCCGCCGAGCGGAGTCGGTTGACGGCGCGTGGCCCTCGTCGTAGGCTCGCCTGACATGTCACGATGGCATGGAGCCGCGAAAGGGGAGACGCGATGACCCACCGCCACCCGATCCGTGCACTGCCGGCCGTGCTCGCCGTCCTCGGGGCGGCGCTGGTGGCCGCGCTGACCGTTGCCCCCGCCCCGGCCGCCGGACCGGCCGCCGGCGCGCCCGGCCAGGCGAACGGCCAACTCGGCCTCGTGGGGATGGACCACGTCGGCATCACCGTGCCCGACATCGACCAGGCGATCGCGTGGTTCGAGGACGTGATGGGCTGCGTGGCGCCGCTCACGTTCGGCCCGTTCTCCGACCCGACCGGCACGTTCATGCAGGACCTCCTCGACGTGCACCCGCGCGCCGTGATCCAGCAGATCACGATGGTCCGCTGCGGTCGCAGCGCCAACATCGAGCTCTTCCGGTACACGGCCCCCGACCAGCTCACGACCTTCCCGAAGAACTCCGACTGGGCCGGACACCACATCGCCTTCTACGTGACCGACATCGACGCGGCCGTCGCGTACATGGTCTCGAAGGGCGCGCAGAAGTTCCTCGGCCCGCTGCCCGTGACGGAAGGCCCGGCGGCCGGCCAGTCGATCAACTACTTCCGCACGCCGTTCGGGACGTACGTCGAGCTGATCAGCTATCCGAACGGGATGGCGTACGAGCGCGACCCCAGCCGTCCGCTCTGGTCGCCGCAGCGGAACGGCACCGACCCGGTCGTGACGAGCGTGCCCGGCCTGCTCGGGATCGACCATGTCGGCATCACCGTTCCCGACGTCCCGAGCGCGGTCGCCTGGTTCGAGAACGTGCTCGGCTGCTCCTCGCCGCTCGCGTTCGGCCCGTTCTCCGACCCGACCGGGTCGTTCATCCACGACCTGCTCGACGTCCACCCGCGGGCCGTCGTCGAGCACATCCAGCACGTGCGCTGCGGCGACGGGCCGAGCGTCGAGCTCTTCCAGTACACGTCGCCCGACCAGGACCGCACATTCCGGAAGAACTCCGACTTCGGCGGCAAGCACATCGCGTTCTACGTCCGTCACATCGACCAGGCGGTCGCGCGCATGGAGGCGCTCGGGGCGCACAAGCTCCTCGGCCCGCTGCCCGTCACCGACGGACCGGCCGCTGGCCAGACGATCAACTACTTCCGCACGCCGTTCGGCACGTACATCGAGCTGATCAGCTACCCGAAGGGCGAGGCGTACGCCGATACCGCGCCGGTCCCGCTCTGGGACCCGCGCGACAACCGGCCGTAGAAGCGGGGGGAGCGGGCGCGGGCCCGCTCCCCTCAGACCGTCTCGTAGTGAGAAACGGTGACGGCACCCTCCGACGCCGAGGAGACGAGCGTCGCGTAGTTCGCGAGCGCGCCGCGGCGGTAGCGCGGCTCCGGCTCCGTCCAGGCCGCGAGACGCGCGGCGAGCTCCGCCTCGTCGAGCTCGACCTCGAGGACGTGGCGGTCGACGTCGATCACGACGGTGTCGCCCTCGCGCAGCGCGGCGATCGGGCCGCCCTTCGAGGCCTCGGGCGCGACGTGGCCGACCATGAAGCCGTGGGTCGCGCCGGAGAAGCGCCCGTCGGTGATCAGCGCGACCGAGTCAGAGAGCCCCTCGCCGACGATCGCGCCGGTGACGTGGAGCATCTCCCGCATCCCGGGGCCACCGTGCGGGCCCTCGTAGCGGATCACGACGACGTCGCCGGCCTCGATCCCGCCCGCCTTGACTGCGGCGAAGCACTCCTCCTCGGAGTCGAACACGCGGGCGGGGCCGCGATGGACGGTCCGCTCGTGCCCCGCGAGCTTCACCGCGCAGCCTTCGGGCGCGAGGTTGCCGTAGAGCACGGCGACACCGCCGCGGGCCTTGAGCGGCGACTCGATCGGGACGACGACCGTCTGCCCGGCGGCCTCGCTCGCCGCGTCGGCGTGCTCGCGGAGCGTCACGCCGTCGACAGTACGCGAGTCCTCGTGCAGAAGACCGGCCTTGCGGAGCTCGCGCGCCACGAGCGCGACGCCGCCCGCGGCGTACATGTCGTTCGCGTGCCAGCGGCCCCACGGCTTCATGTCGGCCACGATCGGCGTGCGCGCGGAGACACGCTCGAAGTCGTCGATCGTGAAGTCGATGCCGAAGTCGCGTGCGATCGCGACGAGGTGGAGGACGGCGTTGGTCGACCCGCCCGTGGCGGCGACCGACGCGACCGCGTTCTCGAACGACTCCTTCGTGACGAACGAGCGCGGCGTCACGTTGTCGCGCACGAGCCGGACGGCGAGGCGGCCGAGCTCGTAGGCGGCTTCCTCCTTGGCGCGATGCATCGCCGGGATCCCGTTGGTGCCGAAGGGCGAGAGTCCGAGGAAGTCGAGGATCGTCGACATCGTGTTCGCGGTGAACTGGCCGCCGCACGCTCCGGCCCCCGGGCAGGCAACCGACTCGAGCTCGTGCAGGTCGGCGTCGCTCAGCTTTCCCGCCGCATGGGCGCCGATGGCCTCGTAGACGTCGCCGACCGACACGTCGCGCTGCCGGTACACGCCGGGCGCGATCGAGCCCGTGTACGACACGACCGCCGGGATATCGAGCCGGCCGACGGCCATGGCCGCCCCGGGATTCGTCTTGTCGCAGGCCACGAGCATGACGAGGCCGTCGAAGAGATGTCCGCGCGCGACGAGCTCGATCGAGTCGGCGATGACCTCACGCGAGATCAGAGACGCGCGCATCCCGGATGTCCCCATCGAGACGCCGTCGGAGACGGCGATCGTGTTGAACTCCATCGGTGTCCCGCCCGCATCGCGAACCCCGCGCTTCACGTGGACCGCGAGATCGCGCTGGTTGAGGTTGCACGGCATCGTCTCGATCCAGGTCGTGCCGACGCCGACGATCGGCTTCGCGAGGTCGTCGTCCGTGAAGCCGGTTCCCTTCAGCATCGCGCGGGCCCCCGCGCGGTCGGGACCGTCCGTGAGCGCGGCGCTCTGGCGCTTGGCGGGATCGGACGGAGTGTCGTACGGAGTCGTCACGGGTCGCCCCTCTCGATCGGGTTGGACGGGTCGCGGCACCATTCGCTCCAGGAGCCGGGGTAGAGCCTGACGTCGTCGCGCCCTGCGAGGACCAGGCGCTGCGCGATGACCGCCGCCGTCACGCCGGAACCGCAGTACGTCGCCACCTCGCGCGGCGCCGTTGCATCATCCGGCAGCGGGAGCTCGAAGAATGCGTTTCGCGTGCCGGGAATGCGTCCTGCCACCGGGTCGAGCGGCTCGACGTCGCCGCGCCAGCGCTCCGGGGCGCGGGCGTCGTAGAGGACGAGGGACGGATCGCCGAGACGCGCGCGGATCTCGTCGGCCTCGATCGTGTCGTCGTCGCGAACGTGCGGCACGAAGGCCGCGCGTTCGACACCGGGCTCGTCGGTGACCTGCGGGCCGACGTAGGCGCGCTGATCGAGGGTTCCGCAGAGGTCGTGGCCGAGGTGGCGAAGGAGCCACCAGCAGCGCGCCGCCCAGCCCGTGCCCTCGTCGAGCGCGAGCACGAAGGTGCCCGGCCCGATTCCCGCTCCGGCGAAGACCGCACCGAGTGCGTGCGGGTCGGGCAGCGGGTGGCGGCCGCCGACCGAGGGATCGACGGTGGGTGTGGAGAGGGTCGTCTCGGGGTCGAGATGGACGGCGCCGGGCAGGTGCCCCGCCTCGTAGGCCTCCCGCGGACGGCAGTCGACGAGGCGGACGGTCACAGCGCCCCTTTCGGGGAGACGGCGAGGACGAGGACGTCGTGCGCCGAAAACCGACCCTCGAGGGCGCGCGCGCACGCCTCCGCGTCGTCCGCCCACACGATCACGCTCGGGCCCGAGCCCGACAGCGTCGCGCCGCGGGCGCCCGGCGGCAGGTCGGCCCTCAGCGTCTCGAGCGCGGCGGACGGCCGGTAGGGCTCGTGCAGCCGGTCGTCGAGCCCGGCCGCGAAGAGCTCGGCGTCGCCCGCCGCTGCGCCCGCGGCAAGCAGCGCGGCATGCGCGGCGTTGGCGGCGGCGTCGGCGTGCGAGATGGTCGCGGGGAGCGTGCGGCGGGACGCCTCGGTCGACGTCCGCTCGCGAGGGACGAGCGCGACCGGGGTCAGCGGCAGCGTGTCGGCGATGCGGGCGACGCGCCCTTCCCACGTGAGCGTGATGCCGCCGACGAGCGCCGCGGCGAGGTTGTCGGCGTGGCTCTCGAGCGCCAGCCCTGCGGTCAGGAGCTCCTCGGCCGGCAGGTCGGGCCGGGCGGCGACGAGGCCGAGCGCGATCGCGGCGGCCGACGAGCCGAGCCCACGCTCGAGCGGGATCCGGTTCGTGAAGTGGAACCGCCTGCCCGCGGTGTCCGCGAGGAGCGCGTACGCGCGGACGGCCAGGTTCGCCGCGTCGTCGGGGAGCTCGCCGGCGCCCTCACCGTCGACGGCGACGCCGTCGCCCTCGGTCACCTCGAGCTCGTTCCAGAGGTCGAGCGCGACGGCCGCGCAGTCGAACCCCGGGCCGAGGTTGGCGGACGTCGCCGGCGCGCGAACGATCATCGCCTGACCGCGGCGGCGATCGCGTCGGCGTCCGGCTCCACCTCGAGTGGGCGGGGCGCGAGCCGGTCGGCGATCGCCGGGTCCTTGAGGCCGTGGCCGGTGATCGTCACCGCGAGCCGCTCGCCCTCGACGTCGCCGCGCAGGACGGCGGCCAGTCCGGCGGCCGAGGAGGGCTCGCAGAAGAGCCCTTCCTCCGCAGCGAGTGCCTTCCAGGCCGCCACGAGCTCGTCGTCCGTGGCCAGCAGCACCTTGGCGCCCGACGCTCGCACCGCCTCGACGTGCACCGGGTCGCCGATCCTGATCGCCGTCGCGAGCGTCTCGCGCCGCTTCTCTGCCTCGACCGAGACGATCGGCGTGCCGAGCCCGAGCTCGGTGAGCGCCTGCGCGTAGGAGGACGTGTTGCCACCGCCGCCGTAGGGCAGGACGAAGGCATCCGGCGCCTGCCCGAGCTCCTCGACGATCTCGAGCACCGCAGTCTTCTGTCCCTCGCGCCGGTACGGGTTGAGCGAGTTGACGAGGACGTGCGTCCCGCGCGCCGCGAGCTCCTGGGCCGCCCCGAGGGCGGCATCGAAGTCGCCCCGAACCTCGAGCACGGTCGCGCCGAGCATGCGGGTCTGGGCGAGCTTCGCGCCCGCGACGGCTCCGTGCGGTGTGAGGACCACGGCCGGCAGTCCGGCTCGCGCCGCATAGGCCGCGGCGCTCGCCGCCGTGTTCCCGGTCGAGGCGCAGAGCACGGCCTCGGCGCCCTCCTCGAGCGCCTTCGAGACGGCGAGCGTCATCCCGCGGTCCTTGTAGGAGCCGGTCGGGTTCGACGCCTCCCACTTGAGCCACAGCTCGCGCAGGCTTGCGCGTCGCGCGAGCCTGGGAGCAGACAGGAGCGGGGTCGACCCCTCTCCGAGGGTCACCACGGGGGTCGACCCGGTGACCGGTAGCCGGTCGCGGAACCGTTCGATGAGGGGTACGGTCACCTGTCGAGGAAATCTAGGCGGCAATCGCCGCGTGAGCGGCGATCACGCCCAGCCGAGCTCGTCGACCCCGCGCTCCGAGACGACGGGGAGCGCGGTGGCCTCCCCGCGCGACTCGGGCAGCGCGCGGATCGCGGCGAGCGCCGCCTCGACCTTCCCCGCCGGCGCCTCGTGGGTCACGACGTGGAGCACCGCGTGGCCGTTCGCGGGCTGCTGGACGAGCCGGGCGACCGACACCCCCTCGACGGCGAGCTCCTGCGCGAGCCGGGCGAGCACGCCGGCTCGATCCTCCACGAGAAGGCGCAGGTACCAGAGCGACGAGAGCTCCCCCGCAGGCATGCGCTCGATCTCGTGCCAGACCGGGTCCCCCTGGAGGAAGCCGGTCCCGGTCGTGCCGACGATCGACACGAGGTCCGCGACGACTGCGCTCGCGGTCTCGACGCCGCCGGCGCCCGGCCCCTCGAGCGTGATCTCGCGGATCGCGTCGCCCTGGAGCATCACGGCGTTGAACGCACCGTCCACCGCGGCGAGGGGATGGTGGGCGTCGACGAACGCTGGGCCGACGCGGACGTCGACGCGGCCGTGCGCGAACGTCGCCCGGCCGAGGAGCTTGACGCGCATGTCGAGCTGGCGGGCCGCCTCGACGTGCTCCTCGCGAAGCGCCTCGATCCCCTCGACCTCGACCCAGGCGAGCGGCACGCGGCAACCGAACGCCACCGTCGCGAGTATCGCCATCTTCGCCGCGGCGTCGAGCCCGGCGACGTCGTCCGTGGGGTCGGCCTCCGCATAGCCGAGCCGCTGGGCCTCCGCGAGCGCGTCGGCATACGAGCGGCCGCCGCTCATCGCGGAGAGGATGAAGTTCGTCGTCCCGTTGACGATGCCGAGCACGCGGTGGACGTTCGTCACGACGAGCGACTCGCGCAGCACCTTGATCACGGGGATGGCGGCGCAGACGGACGCCTCGAACCGCAGCTGCGCCCCGGCCGCGGCAGCTGCCTCGAAGAGCTCGGCGCCGTGCCGTGCCACGAGCTGCTTGTTGGCCGTCACGACCGAACGTCCCGACCGGAGCAGGCGGAGGACGTGGTCGCCGGCCGGCTCGACGCCGCCCATCACCTCCGCGACGAGCCGGATCGAGGGGTCGTCGAGCACGTCGCCGATCTCGGTCGTCAGCACGCCCGGGCCCGCGTCGAAGGCCCGCTCCCGCGCCGGGTCGCGGACGAGCGCCCGGACGACCCGGAGCCGGTGCCCGGTCGCGCGCTCGATCTCGTCGCCCTGCTCCGAGAGCAGGCGATGGACGGCGGCGCCGACCGTCCCGTAGCCCAGCAGGGCTACGGGAACGTCAACGGACTGCACTCGTGCCCTCGCGACGCATGAGCCCGCGGAGCTCCTCGCCCACCTGCTCGATCAACTGGTTCGCGGCTTCCGCCCGGTGGCCGCGGAGGCCCGCCTCGCCGCTCTCCATCTCGGCGATCCACATCTTCGCGAACGCGCCCGACCGGATGTCGTCGAGGACACCCTGCATCCGCTCGCGCACGTGCGAGTCGATCACCCGCGGCCCGCTCACGTAGTCGCCGAACTCCGCGGTGTCCGAGATCGACCAGCGCATGTGCTGCAGGCCGCCCTCCCAGATCAGGTCGACGATCAGCTTGAGCTCGTGGAGGCACTCGTAGTAGGCGATCTCCGGCTGGTAGCCGGCCGCGACGAGCGTCTCGAAGCCGGCGCGGATCAGCTCGGTCGCGCCGCCGCAGAGCACGGCCTGCTCGCCGAACAGGTCGGTCTCGGTCTCCTCGCGGAACGTCGTCTCGAGGATCCCCGCGCGCCCGGCGCCGATCCCGACCGCGTACGCGAGCGCGACGTCGCGTGCGCGCCCGGAGGCGTCCTGGTGGACGGCGATGAGAGCCGGCGTGCCGAGCCCCTCGGTGAAGAGGCGACGGACGACGTGGCCCGGGCCTTTCGGGGCGACCATCACGACGTCGTGGCCCGGGGCGGGCGCGACGCGCTCGTAGAGCACGTTGAAGCCGTGCGCGAAGAGGATCGTCGCGGCGGGGTCGAGCACGGGCTCGACGGCCTCCGTGAAGACCTGCGGCTGCACCTGGTCGGGCAGCAGGAGCGAGACGAGCTGGGCGCCGCGGGCCGCGTCCGCGATCGGGCGCACCTCGAGCCCGGCCTCCTCGGCGGCGCTCCACGACGCCGAGCCCTCGCGCAGCCCGACGACGACCCGCACCCCCGAGTCGCGAAGGTTGAGCGCGTGAGCGTGGCCCTGGCTGCCGTAGCCGACGACGGCCACGGTGCCGTCGAGGAGGGAGAGGTCGCCGTCGCGGAGGATCCTGGCCATGCGTCCGTCCTTTCGATGGGGTCGGGGCGAGATATATCGCGCCCGGTCAGTTGATCGCGGCCAGACGGCGCGGTGCCCGCCTCCTGGACGAGGCACGCGGGACGCCGATTCGCCCGGTCCGGACGAGATCGAGGATCCCGTAGGGGAGGCAGAGCTCGTGGAAGGCGTCGACCGCCTCGGGCGTGCCAGTGAGCTCCAGCACGACGGCGTCGGAGCCGACGTCGAGCAGCCGCCCGCCGAGCGCCTCGGCCGTGGTGACGAGCTCCGCCCGACGCTCGGGCGCGGCCGACACGCGGACGACGAGCAGCTCGCGCTCGACGGCCTCGCCCGACACGAGCTCGGTCACGCGGAGCACGTTCACGAGCTTGTGGATCTGCTTCTCGATCTGCTCCAGCGAGTGCTGCGTGCAGTCGACGCGGAGCGTGATGCACGAGACGCCCGGGCGCTCGGTCGGCCCGACGGCGAGCGACTCGATGTTGAAGCCTCGGCGCGCGAACATCGTCGTGATCCGCGTCAACGCCCCGGGCCGGTCCTCCACCACGACTGACAAGGTGTGCTTCACAGCGCTCTCACCTCCACGCTCGCGTCGGCGTCGGTGTACTCGAGCATGTCGAGTGCGGCCGCGCCTGTGGGAATCATCGGGAAGACCTGCTCTGCGGGGTCGACGCGGCAGTCGACGACGACCGTGCGGTCGAGCTCGAGTGCCTCGCCGAGCGCGGCGTCGAGCTGCGTCTCGTCGGTGACGACCATGCCGACGCCGCCGTACGCCTCGGCGAGCCGTGCGTAGTCAGGCACCTGCGACGTCAGGTGCACGTGCGAGCGCCGCCCGTCGAAGAACATGTCCTGCCACTGGGTGACCATCCCGAGGTGGGCGTTGTTCACGAGGACGACCACGATCGGCAGCTCCTCGAGCGTCGCCGTCACGAGCTCTTGCGCGGTCATCTGGAAACAGCCGTCCCCGTCGACGCAGACGACCTTCGCCTCGGGTCTCGCGGCCTTGGCGCCGATTGCCGCCGGGATGCCGTAGCCCATCGTCCCGAGCCCGCCCGAGGTGATGAAGCTCCGCGGCCGTTCGGAGAGGACATATTGCATCGCCCACATCTGGTGCTGGCCGACTCCGGTCGTCACGATCACGTCGGTGCCCGCGGTCAGCCGCTGGAGGGTCTGGAGGACGTACTGAGGCTTCAGCCACTCCTCGCTCGTGCCGTACCGGAGCGGGTACTGGTCGCGCCACGCGCGGAGCTGTCCGAGCCACGCCTCCGGCGCCGGCGCGTGCTCGGCGCGGTGTCGTGCGACCTCGTCGGCCAGCGCCGCGACGGCGGTGCGCAGCGGCCCCACGACCGGGATGTCCGCGTCGCGAAGCTTCGAGATCTCGGCGGGATCGATGTCGAGGTGGACGACCGTCGCGCCCGGGGCGAACGCCGAGAGCTTCCCGGTGACGCGGTCGTCGAAGCGGGCCCCGATCGCGACGAGGACGTCGCAGGAGTTCATCGCGAGGTTCGACCACTTCGTTCCGTGCATGCCCGGCCAGCCGAAGTGCAGCTCGTGCGTTTCGGGGAAGGCGCTCTTGCCCATCAGCGTCGTCACCACCGGCAGCGAGCCGGCCTCGGCCAGCCGCAGGAGCTCGGCGCACGCGTCGCCGTTCAGTATCCCGCCGCCGACGTAGAGCACGGGCTTCCGCGCGGTCGCGATCGCCCGGGCCGCCTCCCGGACCTGGAGCGGGTGCACCTTGGTCGGCGGCCGCCAGCCCGGCAGGTCGACCTCGGCCGGGTACGAGAAGTCGGCGGTTGCCTCCTGGACGTCGCGAGGGACGTCGACCAGCACCGGGCCGCAGCGTCCCGAGCGCGCGACGTGGAAGGCCGCCTTGAGCGTCGCGCCGACCTCGCGGGCGTCCTGCACGAGCCACGAGTGCTTGACGATCGGCATCGTGATCCCGGTGATGTCGCACTCCTGGAACGCGTCGGTGCCGATCAGCGTCGAGCGGACCTGGCCGGTGATGCAGACGAGCGGCGTCGAGTCCATCCACGCGTCGGCGATCGGCGTGACCAGGTTCGTCGCGCCGGGGCCGGAGGTCGCGATCGCGACGCCGACGCGGCCGGACGCGCGCGCGTAGCCCTGTGCCATGTGCCCCGCGCCCTGCTCGTGGCGGGCGAGGACGTGACGGACGGCCGTGCCGCGCGCCATCGCATCGTAGGTCGGCATGATCGCGCCGCCGGGGATGCCGAACATCACGTCGACGCCCTCGGCCTCGAGGGAGCGGAGGATCGCGTCGCCGCCGGTCATCTTCACGGCCCGACCCCCAGCGCAAACTCCGTGTCGCGGCGGGCACTGCGGAGCAGCCCGAGCACCGCGTCGACGAACTCTCGGCTCGTCGCGGTGACGCTCGTCCCCTGGTATGCGGCCGGCCGTTGCGCCGCGCGCAGTGCCGCGGTCAGGCTCTCCTCCAGCGCCTCACCCGCGGAATGGCGGCCGAGGCCCTCGGAGAGGAGCAGCGCCGTTGCGAGGAGCATCGGGCTCGGGTCCGCGACGCCGTGGCCGGCGAGGTCGCTGGTCGTGCCCTCGGCAGGCCCGAACAGGCTGGGGCCCGTCGGGGAGAGCTGCCCCGAGGCGACGAGGCGCCGCCGGCCGCCGAGCCGCGGGGCCTCTGCCACCGCGTCGCCGAGCACCCCCTCCGCCGCGAGCACGCCGGCGGAGCCCGCCGCGAGCCGCCGCAGCGCCTCGGTGAGCGTCACGTGCTCGACGTCGACGCCCGAATGCCGCTCGGCATGGCGGTCGACCCGCTCCGTCCAGTGCTCGGAGACGCCGACCGACGTCAGCCGCCCGGAGCGGTTGCGCGCCGTCGCAAACGCCCGCTCGAGCGTCCAGTCGCTCGCAGCGTCGTCGAGTGGCGCGAACGCCGTCGCCTCGCCCGTGTCGTCGAGGACACGCGTCACGCGTGCGCCGAGGTCGAGCGCCGCCCGGAGCCCCGCGAGGGCGGGCGCGGTGTCGCCGGCGACGAGGACGGCGTCGGCGCTCGCGGTCGCCTGGCGGGTCGCGGTCGGCAGCAAGTGCCCGGAGCGCGTCAGTGCCTCGGTGTCGAACGGCGGGTGGAGCTCCTCCACGTCGAAGCCGTGCTCGCGCGCGAGCCGTGCGAGGGCCCGGCTGGCCGCGGCCGTGATCTCCGGGCCGATGCCGTGGCCCGCGAGGCAGGCGACGACGTAGGTGCGACGGCCGGTCATCGGTGTCGGGGGGCTGTGGGGAACGGGGTGGTCATGGGGTGGGGCTCCTCTCGCTCGGTGCGCCCGTCGGACGCACCTCTCCTGGGGTCTCGGTCGGCGTGTGCGCCACGGATGGCGCGTGAGCGTCGATCTCCCCTAGACGGGGAGAATCAGGATGAGCTCGATGCCGCCGCCGACCGCAACCGCGGGGCGCGGTACGAGAGGACGTACGGATACGGCGTGGCAGAGCCTCATCTGCCTTCCAGAGTGCCCGAACGAGACCACCGCGTCAATTCGACCTTCGTCGGGACCCGCCGTGCTTGCGGCTAGGCCCGTCACCCACTACGATCGATCATCGATGGATCGCGACGCGGTGACACGCACGTCTGCTCGTGCCGGGGCGCTCGTAGCTCCGTTCCCGCCGATTGCGTTCATCGCCTCGAAACGGCGCTAGCCGGCGACCTCCTCCCGCCTCCGCCAGCTAGCAGCCCAGACCCCGGCGGGAGGCTCGTTTTCGACGTGTAGCAGGAAAGGCGGTACGTCCCCCCGTGAAAAACCAGCTCCACGACCCGACAGCCGAGCGCGACGCCTGCGGGATCGGGCTCGTCGCCGACGCGAACGGGCGCGCGTCGCGCGAGCTCGTCGACCGGGCGCTGGCCGGGCTGGCCGCGGTATCACACCGCGGCGCGTGGGCGGCCGACGGGGTCACGGGCGACGGGGCCGGCCTCCTCCTGCCGCTCCACGCCACGCTGACCGGCCACGAGGGCGCCGGTGTGGCGATGTGCTTCCTGCGGGAGCCGTGGCTGCGCGGGATCGTCGAGGAGGCGTGTCGCGCCGAGGGCCTCGAGCCGTTCGGCTGGCGCGACGTCCCGCACGACGTCGCCGCGCTCGGGTCGACCGCGACCGCGAGCATGCCGCGCATCGCCCAGCTCGTCCTCGCGCCGTGCCCGGAGCCAGACGCCGAGCTTCGCGCGCACCGGGCGCGACGCCGGGCGGAGCGGGTCGACGGCGTCTACGTGGCGTCGATCTCCTTCCGAACGGTGACGTACAAGGCGCTCTGCGCCGCCACGCAGCTCGCGAGCTTCTACCCCGACCTCGCCGACCCGGCGTGGACGGCGCCGTGGGCGATCTTCCACCAGCGCTTCTCGACGAACACCGAGCCGAGCTGGGAACGGGCGCAGCCGTTCCGTCTCCTCTGCCACAACGGCGAGATCAACACGATCGAGGGCAACGTGGAGTGGATGGAGGCCCGCGAGCGCGCGCGGGGGCTCGACCCCGCGCTTGCGCCCGCCCTCGACCGCAACGGATCCGACTCGGCGTTGCTCGACAACGCGCTCGAGCTGCTCGTCCGGGCGGGTCTCGACGTGCGCGAGGCGGTCACGCTGCTCGTTCCCCCCGCCTGGCAGAACGACCCGCGGATCGACGGCGCGCAGCGCGCGATGCACCGCTACCACGCGATGCTCGCCGAGCCGTGGGACGGTCCGGCCGGCCTCGTCTACAGCGACGGCATCGTCTGCGGGGCGGCGCTCGACCGGAACGGCCTGCGGCCGCTTCGCGTCGCCGTGTGCGACGACGGCCTCGTCGCCGTCTCGTCCGAGGCAGGCGCCGTGCCGCTGTCCGACGGCGTGGCCGTCAGGCGGGCGCGGCTCGGCCCGGGCCAGTTGCTCTCGATCGACCCGCGGCGTGGGCTCCTGTTCGACGGAGAGCTGAAGCGCGAGCTGGCCTCACGCAAGCCCTACGCGGCCTGGGTGGAGGGGAGCGTCCGCTTCGCCGAGCAGGGCGACCCGCTGCCCGCGCCGCACGCCGACCTCGCTCCGCGCCACGCGCTCCACGGCTACACGCGCGAGGAGCTCTCGCTGATGCTACGCCCGATCGCGCAGAGCGGGCAGGACCCCGTCTATTCGATGGGCGACGACGCGCCTATCGCCCCGCTCGCCGGACGGGGCCGTCCGCTCGCCTCGTACTTCAGGCAGCGCTTCGCCCAGGTGACGAACCCGGCGATCGACCACTACCGCGAGCGTGCCGTGATGTCCGTCTCGACACTCGTCGGCGCGCGCGCCCCGCTCGACGCCGAGTCCGCGCTCCCGCCGCTCGTCGTCCTGCCGTCGTTCCTCGTCACTCCCGACGGCCTGGCCGCGCTGGACCCTGACAACGTCGACGCCACCTTCACCTCGGACGAGGGGCTCGCTGCGGCTGTCGAGCGCGTCGCCGACCTGTGCGTGGCCCTCGTCGAGTCCGGCAGCACGGCACTCTGCCTCACCGACGCCGAAACGGGCGGCGACCGCGCGCCGATCCCGTCGCTTCTCGCGGTCGCGGCCGCCCACGGGCGCCTGGTCGAGCGAGGGCTCAGGACCGCGTGCTCGCTCCTCGTGGCGAGCGACGAGGCGAGAGACACCCACATGGTCGCGACGCTCGTCGGCTACGGCGCCGATGTCGTCTGCCCGCGGCTCGCGCTCGAGACCGTCGCGCGGCTCGCCGAGAGCGACAAGGTCGGAGGCGACCGGCCGTCGCCCGCCGAGGCTCAGGCCCGGCTGCTCCGAGCGCTCGAGGACGGTGTGCTCAAGGTGATGTCGAAGATGGGCATCTCGGACGTCGCGAGCTATCGCGGGGCGCGGCTCTTCGAGGCCGTCGGGCTCGACCGCCGGCTGTGCCGCCGGTTCTTCGGCGGGACTCCCTCGGCGATCGGCGGGGTCGGGCTCGACCGTCTCGAGCGCGACGCGCTGGCCCGGCTGGCGGCGAGCGCCGCCGAGAAGCCGGAGCTCGAGAATCCCGGCTTCTACAAGTTCCGCAAGGGCGGCGAGCCACATGCGACCGACCCCGACGTCGTGTCCGCCCTCTCCGACAGCGTCACGGCCGCGCACGCGCTCGTGAAGGCGGTGAAGGGCGAGCGGCAGGAGCTCTACGACCGCTTCGCGGCGCACGTGAACGAGCGGACGCCGATCGAGCCGCGGGACCTGCTCGAGCTCACGCCGGCCGGCGAGCCGGTCCCGCTCGACGACGTCGAGCCGGTCGACTCGATCGTCCGCCGGTTCTCGGGCGGTGCGATGTCGCACGGCGCTCTGTCCGCGGAGGCGCACGAGACCATCGCGATCGCGCTCAACCGCCTCGGCGGACGGTCCAACTCGGGCGAGGGCGGCGAGGACCGGAGCCGCTACCGGGACGAGCGGAACTCGAAGATCAAGCAGGTCGCATCCGGCCGGTTCGGGGTAACAGCGGAGTACGCGGCATTCGCCGAGGAACTCCAGATCAAGATCGCGCAGGGATCGAAGCCCGGCGAGGGCGGGCAGATCCCGGCGCACAAGGTCACCGAGGAGATCGCGCGCCTCCGCGGCACGAGCCCGGGCGTCTCGCTCATCTCGCCGCCGCCGCACCACGACATCTACTCGATCGAGGACCTCGCCCAGCTCGTCTTCGACCTGCGCGAGGTGAATCCCGACGCCGACATCTCGGTCAAGCTCGTCTCGTCGAGCGGCGTCGGCGTGATCGCCGCCGGGGTTGCCAAGGCCCACGCGGACGTCGTCCACGTCGCGGGCGCGGACGGCGGCACCGGTGCGAGCCCGCTCCCGTCGATCAAGCACGCCGGGGCGCCCTGGGAGCTCGGCCTCGCGGAGACGCAGCAGGCGCTCGTCGCCAACGGCCTCCGCGGTCGCGTCCGCGTGCGCGTCGACGGCGGCTTCAAGACGGGCCGGGACGTCGTCGTCGCCGCCCTGCTCGGGGCGGACGAGTTCTCGTTCGGGACGGCGCTCCTGCTCGCGGAGGGCTGCCTGATGGTGCGCTCGTGTCACCTCGACACGTGCCCGGTCGGGATCGCGAGCCAGCGGCCCGAGCTGCGGGCGAAGTTCGCGGGCACGCCGGAGATGGTCGAGACCTACCTGCGGTTCGTGGCGCTCGAGGTGCGCGAGCACCTCGCCCGGCTCGGCCTGAAGACGCTCGACGAGGCCGTCGGCCGCGTCGACCTCCTACGCCAGCGGCGAACCGGCGACCCGTCGGCGGACGCGCTCGACCTCGGCGCGCTGCTCGTCAGGACCGGCCAGGGTCATGCGCGGTACGTCGGGCAGCCGGTCCCGCACGAGGGCGACCGTCTCGGCGCGCTGCTCCTCGCGCAGGGCAAGGCAGCGATCACGGGCGCCCGGCTCGTCGAGGCGGCCTATCAGATCACCAACGCCGATCGCGCCATCGGCGCCCGGCTCGGCGGCGCGATCGCGAAGGCCGTCGGGAACGACGCGCCCGCGGGGCGCGTCCGTGCGCGCTTCGAGGGCTCCGCAGGCCAGAGCTTCGGCGCCTTCCTGACATCAGGTGTCGAGCTCCGGCTGGTGGGCGAGGCGAACGACTACGTCGGCAAGGCGATGTCCGGCGGCCGCATCGTGGTCTCGCCGTTCGCGGACGATGCCGGCGACCCGTGCCTCGTCGGCAACACGGCGCTCTACGGGGCGACCGGCGGCGAGCTCTACTGCGCGGGCTCGGCGGGCGAGCGCTTCGCCGTGCGGAACTCGGGGGCCGTCGCGGTCGTGGAGGGCGTCGGCGACCATGGCTGCGAGTACATGACGCGGGGCACGGTCGTGGTCCTCGGCCTGCACGGCCGGAATCTCGGCGCCGGCATGACCGGTGGCGAGGCGTTCCTGCTCGACCCCGACGAGCGGCTGGTGAACGGCGACCTCGTCGCCCTCGTGCCGCTCGAGCGCGACGAGGCCGAGCAGCTCCTGGCGCTGCTCGAGCGTCACGCGCGGCTCACCGGGTCGCCGCGGGCGGCGCTCCTGCTCGCGGATCCGGAGCGGGCGATCGAACGGTTCAGGCGGCTCGCCCCCCACACCGAGCTCGCCGAGCGGGAGTCGGCCGAGCAGGAACGACTCACCGCCTGAGGCATAAATCGTCCTTTCATGCATACTATGCGGATGCCGTACGTCAGCATCGTCGGCTCTGCCGGCTACACGGGTCAGGAGACGCTCGACCGCGTCCTGCGCCATCCTGACCTCGAGCTCTACGCGGTCGGGTCGGACTCGCTCGCAGGGCAGGACGCGACGGCGCTCGATCCGCGGCTCAATCGCAACGGCGGCAAGCGCGTCCCGCGGCTGATCACGAACGCCGCGGCGCTCGCGTGCGAGGCCGACGTGACCTTCCTCTGCCTCTCGCACGAGGAGTCCGCGGGGCTCGAGCCGTCCACGCGCGGCATCGTGGTCGACCTTTCGGGCGCCCACCGGCTCCACGATCCCGCGCAGTACGAGGCGTGGTACGGCTTCACCCATCCCCGGCCCGCCGAGCTCGGCTCGTGGTCGTACGGGCTGCCCGAGCTCGCGCCGCCGGAGGGCAGGCTGATCGCGAACCCCGGGTGCTACGCGACCGCAGTGCTGCTCGCGCTCGCGCCGATCGCGGACGCAATCGACCGCGAGAGCGTGGTCGTCGACGCGATGTCCGGCATGACGGGCGCGGGACGGTCGCCGAAGGCGTCCACGCACGCCGGCTTCGTGCTCGAGAACGTCTCGCCGTACAAGGTCGGCGCGCACCAGCACGTCGCCGAGATCGCGCAGCTGCTCGGCTTTCCCGTCTCGTTCACGCCGCACCTGCTGCCGGTCCGGCGCGGGCTGCTCGCGACCTGCAACGTCCGCTCGACGGGTGCCGACCTGCGGGAGCTGCTCGAGGAGCGGTACGCGGCGAGCCCGGTCGTGACGGTGCTGCCGGAGGGCGTGACGCCCGAGCTGGCGCGCGTCCAGCACACGGACGCGGCCGAGATCGGCGTCTTCGCCGATCGCCACACCGATCGCACGATGGTCATCTGCGCGATCGACAATCTCGGCAAGGGGGCCGCCGGCCAGGCGGTGCAGAACGTCAACGCCTTGTTCGGGCTCGCCGAGACGGCCGGCCTGCGGCTGTCCGGAGTGCTCGTCTGATGTCCGTCACGGCGGCACGTGGCTTCGTCGCGTCGGGCGTCGCGGCGGGCATCCGGCCGTCCGGGAAGCCCGACGTCGCGCTCGTCCGCTCGACGACCTCTGCGGTCGGCTGCGCGATGTGGACGCTGAACCGGGTCCAGGCGGCACCGGTCGTCGTCTCGCGGCGGCACCTCGAGCTCGCGGAGCCGCAGGCGGTGGTCGTCAACGCGGGCGTCGCGAACGCCGCGACCGGCTCGGCGGGCGAGGACGACGCCCGCGCGACCGCCGAGCGGGTCGCGACGCGCCTCGGCCTCCGCCCCGAGGAGGTGGTCGTCCTCTCGACCGGCGTCATCGGCCCGCGCCTGCCGATGGGCCCGCTGCTCGACGGCGTCGACGCCGCTGCGGCCGCGCTCTCCGCCGACGGTGGCGCCGACGCCGCGCAGGCGATCCTCACCACCGACGCCGGCCCCAAGACGGCGGTCGTCGAGCAGGACGGCTTCACCGTCGGCGGCATGGCGAAGGGCGCGGGGATGATCCATCCCTGCCTCGCCACCATGCTCGCGGTGGTCACGACCGACTACCCCCTCGGCCCGGGTGAGGCGGACGCTTTCCTACGGCCGGCGGTGGAGCTGTCGTTCAACCGGATCTCCGTCGACGGCGACTGCTCGACGAACGACGCCGTCCTTCTCCTCGCCAACGGCGCGGGCGAGCTCAGGCAGCGCGACGCCGCGACGGACGGGCGGTTTGCTGCAGCGCTCGAGACGGTCTGCAGCGACCTCGCGCGGCAGATCGTCGCCGACGGGGAGGGCGCGACAGTGGTGCTCGAGATCGCAGTCACGCACGCGAGTACGCCGGACGAGGCGAGGGCGATTGCGCTGCGCGTCGCGACGTCCCCTCTCGTCAAGACCGCGGCCTTCGGGCGCGACCCGAACTGGGGGCGCGTGCTTGCCGCCGCCGGCTCGGCGCCCGCGAACGGGGGCTTCGCGCACCTCGACCCTGAACGGCTCTCGGTCTCGTTCGACGGCACGCCGGTCTTCTCCGAGGGTGCGCCGACCGGTCTCGTCCCGGAGCTCGGCGGCGCCGCCTGCCGGATCGAGCTCGACCTCGGGCTGGGAGACGGCGACGCGGCGTACCTCGCGTCCGACCTCTCGTACGACTACGTGAAGCTGAACGCGGAGTACACGACGTGACGGTCGTCCTCAAGCTGGGCGGCCGAGTGGCCGCCGAGGCCGTCCGCGCCGCGCTGGCCGAGGCCGACGGCCCGGTGGTGGTCGTCCACGGCGCCGGCCCGCAGATCACCGCCGCGATGGAGCTGCGCGGGATCTCGCCGACGTTCGTCGCCGGACGGCGGGTGACGACCGCGGAGGTGCTCGACGTCGTCCGGGAGGGGCTCGCGGCCGTGAACGAGGAGGTCTGCCACGCGATCGGTGAGGATGCGGTCGGGCTGTTCGGGGACGAGATCGGCCTGCAGGCGCGCCAGGTGAGCGACCTGGGCCTCGTGGGTGCGCCCGTGCCTTCAGCGCCTCCCGCGGTGGTCGAGGCGCTGGCGGCCGGGCGCGTCCCGGTCGTTGCGCCGCTTGCAACCGGACCGCTCAACGTCAACGCGGACGAGGCTGCGGCGGCGCTCGCGGTGGGCCTCGGAGCCGAGCGGATCCTGTTCGTCACCGACGTCCCCGGCGTGCTGCTCGACGGCGAGCTCGCGACCGTGCTGTCGGCCGACGACGCCGAAGCGGGCCTCGCGGAGGGCCGGTTCGAGGGCGGCATCGTCCCGAAGCTGATGGCCGCGGTGCAGGCCGCCCGCGGCGGCGTCCGCGCATCCATCGGGTCGACCGAGGTTCCCGCGTGAGCGACACGGTGTCGCTCGCGTCCCGCGCGGCGGTGCTGCCGACCTACGCGCGGGCTGACGTCACGATCGTTCGGGGAGAGGGCTGCCGTGTGTGGGACGACGCCGAGCGCTCGTACCTGGACTTCGGCGCCGGCATCGCCGTGGTCGGCCTCGGCCATCGGCACCCGTCGGTCACCGCCGCTGCGCACGCGCAGCTCGACGAGCTCTGGCACGCCTCGAACCTCTACTGGACGGAGCCGATGCTCCGGCTCGCGACGCTCCTCTCGGGAAGGTTCGGCGGCGCGCAGACGTTCTTCTGCAACTCGGGCGCCGAGGCGAACGAGGCGGCGCTCAAGGTCGCGCGCAAGGCGACGGGTCGGTCCCGGATCGTCGCCCTCGAGGGCGGCTTCCACGGTCGCACGCTCGGGGCGTTGTCAGTGACCGGGCAGCCGGGGAAGTGGGAGGGGTTCGGCCCGCTCGTCGCGGGCGTCTCGTTCGCGCGCCCGAACGACGTCGAGTCCCTCGAGGCGGCGGTCTCCCCCGGCGGCGAGTTGGCCACGATCATCCTCGAGCCCGTGCTCGGCGAGGGCGGCGTGCAGCCGCTCGAGGAGCGCTTCGTCCGGGCCGCGGCGGAGATCGCGCACGAGGTCGGCGCCCTCCTCACGGTCGACGAGGTGCAGGCCGGCCTCGGCCGCACCGGGACGTTCTTCGCCTACGAGCAGCTCGGGATCGAGCCCGAGCTCGTCACGCTGGCGAAGGGTCTCGGCAACGGGCTGCCGATCGGGGCGCTGCTCGTGCGCGAGGGCGTCGCGGAGGCGATCGGCCCGGGGGACCACGGCTCGACCTTCGGCGGCAACCCCGTGGCCGCCGCCGCCGCGTGCGCGGTGGTGGAGGCGATCGACGACGCGGTGCTCGAGAATGTCCTCGCTCGTGGCGCGCAGCTCGCGAGTGGCCTGGCGGCGCTCCCCGGTGCCCTCGCCGTGCGGGGGCGCGGCCTGCTCCTCGCCGCCGTACTCGACCGCGACGCAGGCGAGGTGGTCGACGCGTGCCGCGAGCGCGGCCTGCTCGTCCTCACGGCGGGGCCCGACGTACTGCGGCTGCTGCCTCCCCTCGTGGTCACGGCCGACGAGGTCGACGAGGCGCTCGGCATCCTCCGGGAGGTGCTCGCGTGAGCAACCCGGTCCGGCAGCAGGCGATCCTCCGTCTCGTCCGCGACCGCGCGATCTCCACCCAGTCCGAGCTCGTCGACGCGCTCCGTGAGGAAGGCCACGACGTCGTGCAGACGACGATCTCGCGCGATGTGCACGAGCTCGGGCTCGCCAAGGTGCGCGCTCCGTCCGGACGTCTCGTCTACGCCGCGCCCGGCGCCGACGACGCGGACCGGCTGCGCTCGATCGGCGTCGCGATCCGTCGTTATGCCACGCGCGTCGAGCATGCGGGACCGCTCGTCGTCCTGACCACGCCTCCGGGCTACGCGAGCGCGCTCGCGCAGGCGATCGACGAGGGCGGCCACCCGGGCATCGCAGGCACGGTCGCCGGCGACAACACGATCTTCGTCGCGCCACGGGAGGGCACCACTTCCCGCGCCTTGAGCACCGAGCTCGGCGGGCATCTGACGCGCGTCTGAGAGCGCATCACAGCGACTCGCATCCAATCCCTCGTTCGAGGGAGCAAGACATTGCTCCCGGGCGCCGACTCACGTAGCACCCACCCTCCCCAGCATCACCCGAGGCGGTCGCTCCCCCAAGCGACCGCCTCGAACGTTTCGTGCGCGGCCGGGTGAAGATCCTCAGAACGCGTACCGCTGCTCCTTCCACGGATCTGCGTCGTTGTGGTACCCGTAGCGCTCCCAGAAGCCGGGGACGTCGGTCGCGCGCAGCTCGATCGCGCGGAGCCACTTGGCGCTCTTCCAGAAGTACTTGCCCGGCACGACGAGACGCAGCGGCCAGCCATGCTCCGGCGACAGCGGCTCGCCGTCGGCGTGCGTGACGAGCAGCGCCCCCTCCATGTCGAGGAACGACGCGGGCACGTTTGCGGTGAAGCCCGCCTCGGCGTGTGCGATCGCGTGGTGGGCGCTCGGGCGCTGGCCGACTCGCTCCCGGATCGCCGCCCACGGCACGCCGGTGAAGTTCGCGTCGAACCGGCTCCAGCGCGTGACGCAGTGGATGTCCTGCGTGACCGTCGTCTGCGGAAGATCGTTCAGCTCCGCCCACGTCAGGGTCAGCGGCGTGTCGACCTCGCCGTACACGCGAAGGTCCCAGCCGGCGAGGTCCGCAGGGTAGGACGGGACGCCGCCGGCGTGGAGGACGGGCCACTTCTCCGTGAGGTACTGGCCGGGCGGGAGCCGGGCCGGGTCGTAGCCCGCATCCGCCACCTTCCGCTCCGCCTTGCTCCTGAACATGCTCGCTACTCTCGTCTGGATGGCCGTCTCGACGTTACACGCGGCCCCACGGCCCAGGGCGTACGTCTCGGTGACCGGTCCGGACGCGGTGGCCTATCTGAACCGGATGGTCTCCAATGACGTCGAGGGGCTGCCGCCGGGCGGCTCGTGCGAGGCGTTGCTCCTGACGCCGAAGGCGCGCATCGTCGCACCGCTCGTCGTCTGGCGACGCGGCGAGGACGACTTCCTGCTCCTCACCGAGCCGGAAGCGGGCGAGCGCCTCGCGCACGAGCTGGTGCGGGCGCGCTTCGCGGCGAAGTGCGAGGTCGCCGTCGAGGAGCATCGGTCGACCGTCCTGCTCGGCCCGGACGACCCGGCATCGAGTCGACACGAGCCGCGTGGCGAACCGCGACTACGGTGTCCCGGCGATCGAGGTGCTCGACGCCGAGCCGCCGGAAGACGCGGAGCCGATCTCGGAGGACGAGCTCGAGCGTCTCCGGATCCTCGCCCGGACGCCGCGTCTCGGCCGCGAGCTCGACGACCGGGTGATGCCCGCCGAGGCCGGCCTCGAGGAGCGCGCGATCAGCTTCACGAAGGGCTGCTACCCGGGACAGGAGCCGGTCGCGCGGCTCCACTTCCGCGGCCACCCGAACCGCGGCCTCCGCGTGGTCGCGCTCGACGGCGGCGAGCTGCCGGCCTACGACGCCGAGCTCGCGCTCGACGGCAAGGTCGTCGGGCGCGTGACGAGCGCCGCGCCGGACCGGGAGCTCGGGGTCGTCGCGCTCGCCTACGTCCGCCGCGAGGTGCCGGTCGAGGCGACGCTCGACCTCGCGGGTCGGCGGGTCACGCAGCTCGGGGCCTGACGACCGCTCGCTACACTCACCCTTCCCCGCGCCCGTAGCTCAGGGGATAGAGCGCTGCCCTGCGGAGGCAGAGGTCGCAAGTTCGAATCTTGCCGGGCGCATGAGGCGTGGGGGAACCATGCTTCCCCACCGACCCCCTTCTCTCGGGTCGCGCACGCCCACCGGGTCGGCGCGCAGGCTTCCTTCGTATCCTCCCTGCGTGGCCGGCGCACTTCAGGAGTTCGAGCCGGAGCCGTGGGGTGAGGACACGCGGCTCGTGGACGTGCTCGGCGCGCAGGGCGCGGCGGGCTTCCGGGCGCTCCTCGACGGGTTTCCCGAGGCGGTCGGCGTGCTGTGGGCAGTGCGTGACGCGGCCGGACGGATCGTCGACTTCGCGTTCGGCTACGGCAATCCGGCGATGCTCCGGGGCTTCCGGCTCCCGGCCGAGACGCGGGACAAGTACACGCTGCTCGAGGCGCTGCCGCCGATGCGCGGGAGCCACGCCTTCGCCGCCTACGTCGACGTCTGCGAGACCGGCTGCGCGTTCGTCAACGAGGTTCACTACGACACGCCGTTCGGCGACGGCTACATGCTGGGGATGTTCCTTCACCGCGTCGCGAAGCTCGGCGACGGCATCGTGGTCTTCCTCCACGACGTCACCGAGGAGCGGCGGATGCAGTCCGAGCTCAAGGCCTACGCGGATGTCGTCGCGCACGACCTGAGCGCGCCGCTGTCGGGCATCGCGGTGCTGGTGACGGCGCTCGAGCAGCGGCCCGGGCAGCCGCCGTCGGCGGAGATCCTGCAGGAGCTCCGGGCCACGACCGGCCGCGCGCGCGGCCTGATCGACGGCGTGCTCGCCTACGCGCGCTCGGGCGAGCTCACACGCGAGCCGGTCTCGCTGCAGGACGTGATGACCGAGGTGTGCGCCGACCTGCGCGGCGAGTTCGACGAAGCGGGCGCGTTCCTCGTCGCGGGTGACCTCCCGCAGGTCGACGGCGACGAGCGCCAGCTCCGCCGGGTGCTCCAGAACCTCGTCGCCAACGCGGTGAAGTTCCGGTCCGAACGGCCGCTGCGGATCGAGGTCTCTGCGCACCGCGGCAGCCGGGAGTGGGTCGTGAGCGTGCGCGACAACGGGATCGGGATCCGCCGCGAGGACGTCGGCCACGTGTTCGACATGTTCTCGCGCGTCACGCCGAACGTGGACGGGACGGGCATCGGCCTCGCGATCTGCCGCCGCGTCGTCGAGGCGCACGGCGGGCGGATCTGGGTCGAGCCGGCGGAGGGCGGCGGGAGCGTCTTCCGCTTCACGCTTCCCTTCGACGAGACGCGGGAGCCGGAGCCGACCGTCTAGCATCGGCCGTCGTGCCGCTCTGGCTCTCCGAGGACGACGTTGCCTCGCTCGTCACCCCGGGTGACGCCGTGCCGGTGATCGAGGACTGCTTCCGGCGGATGGCCGCCGGGGACGTGGAGCTGATGCCGCGCCGGCGGTTCCCGGTCGAGGGTGGCTACTTCGCGGTGATGGCCGCCGCCGATCGCGGTCTCGGCGTCGCCGGGCTCAAGAGCTACCTCCTCGTCGAGGGCCGGATCCAGTTCGTGGTCTGCCTCTTCGATCTGGCCGACGGAACGCTCACGGCGATGATCGCCGCCGACCGGCTCGGCCAGGTCAGGACCGGCGCGGCGAGCGGGGTCGCCGCGAAGCACCTCGCGCGGTCGGGGGCCGCGAGCCTCGGCCTGATCGGCGCCGGGTGGCAGGCGGAGTCGCAGCTCGCGGCGATCAGGGCCGCGGTGCCGTCGCTCGAGCGGGTCGTCGTCTCGAGCCGCAGGGCGGAGCGCGCGGCGCAGTTCGCCGAGGCGAACGGCGCCGAGGTGGCGGAGAGCCCCTCCGAGGCCGGCGGCTGCGACGTCGTGGTCACGGCCACCTCGTCGAAGGACCCGGTGCTCCGCGGCGACTGGCTCTCCGACGGCGCGCTCGTCTGCGCGATCGGGGCCAACGACCCGCGGGCGCGCGAGCTCGACACCCAGGTGATCGCCCGCGCGACGCTCGTCTGCTGCGACTCGCTCGAGGACGCGAGGCTCGAGTCCGGAGACCTCATCGAGCCCGTCGCCGCAGGGCAGCTCGACTGGCTCGAGGTGCAGGAGCTCCACCAGATCGTCGCCGGCGAGCTGCCCGGACGTCAGGGAGAGACGGACATCGTCGTCTTCAAGTCGAACGGGATCGCGCCGTGGGACGTCGCGATCGGGCACGAGGTGGTGCGCCGGGCGCGGGAGCGCGGGGTCGGCACGGCTCTGGAGGGCTGATGGCCTCCGACCTCGAGCAGCGCCTCGACGCGATCTACGCGATCGGGGGAGGGCCTGGTGCCAACCGCCCGGGCTACTCCCCCGGCGAGGACGAGGCCCACCGGCTCGTCGGGGACTGGATGCTCGAGGCGGGCCTCGAGGTCGAGGTCGACGGCGACGGCAACCTCGTCGGCCGCCTCCCCGGTCTGGAGCCGGAGCTTCCGGAAGTCTGGTCGGGCTCGCACCTCGACTCGGTGCCGCAGGGCGGCCGCTTCGACGGGCCGCTCGGCGTACTCGGAGCGCTGGAGGCGGCCGAACGGCTCGGGCGACGACGACGGACGCTCGGCATCGTCGCGTTCCGCGAGGAGGAGCGGGGCTGCGTCGGCTCGCACGGACGGGTCGCTCGCGGCGGACTTCCCGGCGCCTGGCTCGAGCTCCACCACGAGCAGGGGCCGCGCCTCGCGCTCGAAGGCGCGCCGCTCGCGGTCGTCACGGCGATCGTCGGCTACAAGCGCGCCGAGCGCGTGATCGACGGACACGCGGGGCATGCCGGGACGACGCCGATGGACGCGCGCGACGACGCCCTCGTCGCCGCGGCCGAGGAGGTGCTGCGGATCCGGGACGTCGCGCGCGGGATCGACGGCGCCGTCGCCACGGTCGGCCGGCTCGAGGTCGAGCCGGGGGGCGTCAACGTGATCCCGGGTCGCGTGCGGCTCACGATCGACGCGCGCGCGCCGGACGACGAGCGGCTCGGGCGGCTGCTCGACGCCCTCGGGATCGACCCGACCGGAGCGACTCCTCCGACCTCGCTCGGAGGGCCACCCGCGGACGCGCTGCGGGCCGCGATCGCCGAGCGCGGGCTCCCCGTCGTCGAGCTCGCGTCGGGCGCCGGGCACGACGCGGGCGTGCTCGCGCGTGCCGGGGTGCCGTCGGCGATGCTGTTCGTGCGTGCGTTGAACGGCGGCGTGAGCCACTCGCCCGCCGAGCTGTCCTCGTCGGACGACGTCGCGCTGGCCGTCGACGTCCTGACCGACGCGCTCGATCGGCTCGCGTCGAGCTGACCGCCAGTCGTCCGCGGGTCACTCCTCGCGGAAGACGATCTCCTGCGCGCCCTCCCAGAGGAACTTCTTGCCCAGGTCGCGCAGCTGCTCGTTCCCCTCGACGATCGTCGCGAAGTGGTTCCCCGCGAGCTGGCCGGCCTTCGAGGCAAAGTTGACGTAGCCGTACGCGAGCAGGATCTCGGTCTCGGAGACACCGCCCGGGTAGAGGACGATCTCGCCCGGGTGCGGGTAGCACGTCGCGTTCTCGGGCCCGAGGCCGAGGTCGAGGTCGCCGAACGGGATCCAGCCCGCCTCGCCCGACCAGCGGACGTGGATGATCCTCGACTCGAGCGGGAGGAGGCGCCGGAACGCGGCGACCGTGGCGGGAGCGTCGGTCTCCTCGAGCCGTGCCGTGAACTCGAACCCGCCTGCCGTGATCCGGAGCATCGGCGGCGATCCTATCCCCGGGCTGCGCCCGAGACGTACGCGGCGACGTCGGCGATCTCCGACGGCGAGAGCTTCCCGGCGAAGGACGGCATCACGCCGAGCCCGTTCGTCACGCGGTCGGTCACGAGCGCTGCAGAAGGCTTCGCCGCGTCGAGGCTCGGGCCGACGGTGCCCGTCGCGCCGGCGTCGGCGAGCGTGTGGCAGGCGGCGCAGCCTGCCGAGGCGAAGATCGCCTTGCCCCGCGCGACGTCGGCCGCTGCGGCGGGCTGGGCTGCGGTGTCGTCGGAGCGCTCGACGAGGACAGCGACCAGGAGGAACGCCGCAGCGCCGGCGACCGGCATCCACCAGTGCGTCCGCCCGGTGTGGCGGAGGTTGAAGAAGAGACGCGCCCACGCGCCGATCGCCATCAGCGCGACGAGGACGAGCCACGCGTGGTCGGCGCCATAGGCGAACGGGAAGTGCCCCGCGAGCATCGTCAGGAGCACCGGGAGGGTCAGGTAGTTGTTGTGGACCGAGCGCTGCTTGGCCTGGAGCCCCGGAGCGGGGTCGGGCTCGCGCCCCGCCTCCTTCGCCCGGATCAGCTCCCAGTGGGCCGGGATGATGTCGAAGAAGACGTTCGCCACCATCACCGTCCCGATCATCGCGCCGACCTGGAGCCATGCGGCCCGCGGGCTGAAGAGCTCGGCGGAGCCCCACGCGGAGAGCGCGACGAGCGCGAAGAGCACGGGCCACAGCACGCGGCCGTCCGAGACGACCCGGTTGAGCCCGTCGTAGACGAGCCAGGCGGCGACGAGGAGCGCGATCGAGATCGCGACGGCGAGCCACGGGTCGAGGTCGTCGCCGGGCTTCACGAGCGCGCTCGACGCCTCGAGGTAGTAGAGGACGAGCATCAGCGCGAAGCCGGAGAGCCACGTGGTGTACGCCTCCCACTTGAACCAGGCGAGGTGGTCGGGGAGGACGCGCGGGGCGACGACGTACTTCTGCACGCGGTAGAAGCCGCCGCCGTGCACCTCCCAGAGCTCGCCGGCCACGCCCGCGTCGGCGTCGGCGGAATCCTTCGGCGGGCGGAGCGACTGGTCGAGGAGGACGAAGTAGAACGACGTGCCGATCCACGCCATCGCCGCGATCACGTGCAGCCAGCGCAGGCCGAGGTCGAGCCAGTCCCGCGCGGCGTCGGAGAGCGCGAGCGGCACGAGGGTCGTCATCCGCGCGACCAGCGGTCGGCTGCGATGGCGACGAGCTCGTCGAGCGCCGTCTCGAGCTCGACGTCCGTGGGGTTGTCGATCCGGTCCCGCAGGACCTCGAGGATCTCGGCCTTCGGCCGGCGGTTCACGAACACGACGAACCGGAAGCCGTGCCGCGACTCGTACGCTGCGTTGAGGCGGTACAGCTCGGCCAGCACGGCGGGGTCGACGTCGGGGCCCTGCTCGGCGGTCGAGTGCTTGGAGAGGCCCTTGCGCTGGCCGATCGCCGGGTGGGCGTCGAGCACCTCCCGCTTCTCGTCGGCAGACAGCTCGTGGACGAGCGTGCGCGCCCGCATCGAGCGGGTCGGGCTCCGCCGCGAGCCGCTCGACGAAGCGCGTCCGCCCCTCGAAGAGCTCGCCGAGCTCGTCGGCCGTCAGCTCCCGCGGTAGCTCGCGCATCCGTACGGGGAGACGAGGAGCGGGACGTGGTAATGGCCCTCCTCCAACGCGACTTCGAGCTCGACCCGGCGGAAGAACGGTGAGGGCGGAGCGAACGCGAGCGCGTAGAGGCCGGGCTCGAGCGCGTCGGCGAGGCGCGCGCGGCCGTCGGCGTCCGTCGCGGCGGTTGCGATCACGTCGTCGCCGCGTCGCAGCTCGACGGTCACACCCACGGCGGGCCTGCCGGCGGCGGTGTCGAGCACGTGGGTCGAGAGCGAGCAGCTCACGCCGCGAATCTTCTCGCCTGGACGCGATGGGCGCGAGCGATCTCGCTCTCGTCGGCCCGAACGAGCGCGCCGCCGCGGACGACGTCCTCGCCCCCGACGACGAGTCGATCGACACGGTGCGGTCCCGAGAAGACGAGACCGGCGACGAGGTCGGCGGCGCCGCCGAGCTCGAGCCCGTCCGTCCGCCAGATCGCGAGGTCGGCCTGCTTCCCCGGCTCGAGCGAGCCGATGTCGTCGCGGCGGAGCACGTCCGCGCCGCCGCGGGTCGCGAGGCGGAGCGCCTCGCGCGCGGTCATCGCCTCGCCGCCGCCGCGCCCGCGCGCGACGAGGAGGGCCTGCTTGACCTCCATGAACAGGTCGCTCCGCTCGTTCGACGCCGACCCGTCGACGCCGAGCCCGACGCGGACGCCGGCATCGAGCAGCGCGCGCACGGGAGCGACGCCCGCGCCGAGCCGCAGGTTCGAGGTGGGGCAGTGGGCGACGCCCGTGCCGGTCTCGCCGAAGCGCGCGACCTCCGCGTCCGAGAGGTGCACGCAGTGCGCGCACCAGACGTCGCCGTCGAGCCAGCCGAGCCGGTCGAGGTACTCGACGGGCGCGCAGCCGTACAGCTCGCGGCAGTACGCCTCCTCCTCGACCGTCTCTGCGAGGTGTGTGTGGAGTACGAGCCCGAGGCGGCGGGCGAGCGCGGCGGACTCCTCCATCAGACGGCCGGTGACCGAGAACGGCGAGCAGGGCGCGACGGCGATCTGGAGTCGCGCTCCCGGACCGGGCTCGTGCAGCGCGCCGTGGAGCCGCTCCGTCTCCGCGAGGACCGCGTCGATCTCCTCGACGAGCTCGTCCGGCGGAAGCCCGCCGTCCGAGACGCCGAGATCCATCGAGCCGCGAGAGGCGACGAGGCGGACGCCCAGCTCGCGGGCGGCCTGCACCTCCGCCTCGAGGATCCCCTCGCGCCCTCGCGGGAAGACGTAGTGGTGGTCGAAGACGGTCGAGCAGCCGGAGAGCGCCAGCTCTGCGAGCCCGGTGCGAGCGGCGGCGTACTCCGCCTCGGCGTCGATCCCCGCCCAGACCGGATAGAGCTCCCGGAGCCACGTGAAGAGGTCGGCCTGTTGCGCCCGCGCCCGCGTGAGGGTCTGGTAGAGGTGGTGGTGGGTGTTGACGAGCCCCGGCGTGACGACCGCGCCGCCGAGGTCGACGCGCTGGTGCTCGCCGTCCGGCTCGGCTCCCGCGGCGACGGCGGCGATCTGCGTCCCCTCGACGAGGATCCAGCCGGCCGGATGCTCCGTTCCGGCGTCGTCCATCGTCGCGATCCAGCCGTTTGCGTAGAGCGTCCCCATCGGAGCGGGACGTTATCCTCCGGCGCTCCCAGCACGCGGTCGGCGCGGGCCGATGGACGTCCTCCGAGGTCGCCGGGATGGTGGTTGAATGGCCCCGGCACACCTGCCGATTCCGAGGAAGGAGAGGGCACCATGCGGAAGGGGAAGCACGCGCTCCTGGCGGCGGTCATGGTCGTCGCCGCGGTGGCGCTGACGGTCGCGGCGACCGCCCCCGCGCGCACCGGGGCACAGACCGCCGTCGTCAAGGCGGCGTGGATCTACGTCGGGCCGCACAACGACGGCGGCTGGTCGCAGGCCCACGACCAGGGACGGCTCTACGTCCAGAAGAGGCTCGGCAAGAACGTCGTCACGACCTACAAGGAGAACGTCCCGGAGGGGCCGCAGGTCGCGCAGGTGATCGACAGCCTCGTGCGGGACGGGAACAAGATCATCTTCGCCACCTCGTACGGCTTCAACACCGCGATGGCGGCGGCGGCGAAGAAGTATTCGGACGTCTACTTCGAGCAGGCGACGGGCACCGCTACGGGCAAGAACCTGGCCGAGTACTTCGGTGCCGGCGAGGACTCCATCTACCTCTCCGGGATGGCCGCGGGCGCGGCCACCAAGAAGGGCGTGATCGGGTACATCGTCCCCTTCGCGATCCCTGAGGTGATCCGCCACGCCAACGCCTTCGCCCTCGGCGCACAGGCGATCAGGCCGAACGTGAAGGTCAAGCTCGTCTGGACGAACTCGTGGTTCGACCCCGCGAAGGAGAAGAAGGCGGCCGAGAGCCTCGTCGCCGCCGGCGCCGACGTGCTCGGCCAGAACGTCGACAGCCCTGCTGCCGGCCAGTACGCGCAGTCGAAGGGCATTCCGTGGGTGGGGTACGACTCGAACGCGAAGAAGTTCGCGCCGACCTCATGGCTCACGGCCGCGGTCTACGACTGGGGCCCCTACTACCTCCGCAAGGTGCGCGGGGCGGGCAACGGGACGTGGAAGTCGAACTTCTACTACGGCTCGATCAAGGACGGGTTCACCGACATCGCGCCGTTCGGCCCGAAGGTCACGCCCGCGACGAAGGCGAAGATCGCCGCGAAGCGGAAGGCGATCGTCAACGGCACGTTCTACGAGTTCGCCGGCCCGCTCCAAGACCAGAGCGGGAAGGTCCGGGTCCCGAAGGGCAAGAAGCTGACGGTCAACGACCTCTACGCGATGAACTGGCTCGTCAAGGGCATCGAGGGCAGCGCCACCGGCAAGTGAGCCGGGCGCACACGTGACCGAGGCGGCGATGGTCGGAGGGCCCGCGCAGGCGGGCCCTCCGACGCCTGCCGTGTCGATGCGCGGGATCACGAAGCGCTTCCCCGGCGTCGTCGCCAACGACCGGGTCGACTTCGAGGCTGCGCACGGCGAGGTCCACGCGCTGCTCGGCGAGAACGGCGCGGGGAAGAGCACGCTCTCGAACATCCTCATCGGGCTCTACCGGCCAGACGAGGGGGAGCTGCGGATCGACGGAACACTGCTCCAGCTCACCTCGCCGCGCGATGCGCTCGACGCGGGAATCTGCATGGTGCACCAGCACTTCCGCCTCGTGGAGCCGTTCACGGTCGCCGAGAACGTCGTCCTCGGCGACCACCGCGACATCGGCCGTGGCCTCCGGTTCCGCCACGGCGCCGTCGAGCGGGCGGTCGCCGAGCTCGGCCACCGGTACGGGCTCGAGGTCGACCCTCGCGCCCGGATCTGGCAGCTCTCGGTCGGCGAGCAGCAGCGGGTCGAGATCCTGAAGGCGCTCTACCGTGAGGCACGGATCCTGATCCTCGACGAGCCGACCGCGGTACTGACTCCCCAGGAGGCCGACGGGCTGTTCGAGACGATGCGCGCGATGGCCGCCGAAGGACGAACGGTGATCTTCATCTCGCACAAGCTGCACGAGGTGATCGCGGTCGCCGACCGCGTCACCGTCCTGCGCGGCGGCCGCTCGGTGCAGACGCTGCCGATCGCCGGGGCGACCCGGCGCTCGCTCGCGGCGCTGATGGTTGGACGCGACATCCAGACCGCGCACCGCATCCCGCGCGCCGAGCCGCCCCGGCCCGACATCATCCTCGAGCTCGAAGGCGTGCGCGCGGACGGCGATCGCGGCACGGTGGCCGTCACCGACGTCGACCTGCGGCTGCGGGCGGGCGAGATCCTCGGGATCGCCGGCGTGTCCGGGAACGGCCAGCGGGAGCTGACGGAGACGATCGCCGGGATGCGCCGCGCGACCGCCGGGCGCGTCAGCGTCGGTGGAGTCGAGCTCGGGGGCGGCGACCCGCGCGAGGCGATCCGGGCGGGCGTCGCACACGTCCCTGAAGACCGGCTCCACACGGGTCTCGCCGCGGGCCTGCCGATCGCGTCGAACGCCGTCCTCACGTCCTATCGCAGCGGCGGCGTTACGCACGGCCCGTTCCTACGTCTCGGCGCGATCCGTGACCGCGCGCTGGATCTCATCCGCCGCTACGACGTGAAGGCTCCGGGCCCGGCGACCCTGGTCCGTCAGCTGTCGGGCGGCAACTTGCAGAAGGTGGTGCTCGGCCGGGAGTTCTCGAGCCGACCGCGGGTGCTGGTCGTCGCCTCGCCCACGCGCGGCCTGGACGTCGGGGCGATCGAGACCGTGCACTCGTACCTCCGCGCCGCCGCCGCCGAGGGCGTGGGGGTGCTGCTCGTCAGCGAGGACCTGGACGAGATCCTCGCGCTGGCCGACCGCGTCGCCGTGATGTACGAGGGGCGGATCGCCTCCGTCCTCGATGCCGAGGGGGCCGACGTGGCCGAGATCGGCCTACTGATGGCCGGCGGGGACGGCGAGTGAGGATCGAGCGCCGGCTGGAGCAGCCACGGTGGCTCCAGGTCGTGGTGCCCATCGCCTCGCTCGCGTTCGCCTTCGCGGCGGCCGCGCTGGTGCTCGTGGCGACCGGCCATGACCCGGTCGAGACCTACCGGAGGCTCTTCGACGCCGCGTTCCTCGCTCCCGGGGCGCTGACGTCGACGCTCGTCTCCGCGAGCCCTCTCGCGTTCACCGGGCTGGCGGCGGCGGTCGCCTTCCGCATGCAGCTCTTCAACATCGGCGGCGAGGGGCAGCTGTATCTCGGGGCGGTCGGCGCGGCGGGCGTGGCGCTCGTGCTTGCCGGTGCACCGGGCGTCGTCCAGATCCCGGCGATGATCGCCGCCGGTGCGGTGTGGGGCGCCGCCTGGGCGCTGATCCCGGCCGTGTTGCGGGCGTTCGCGGCGACGAACGAGATCATCACCTCGCTGATGCTCAACTACGTCGCCGCGCTGTTCCTCAACTACCTGATCTTCGACAGCCTCTCCTACTGGCGCGACACGGCGACCCCCGACGCGCAGGTGTTCCCGCAGGGAAAGGCGCTGCCGCCGGAGGCGGCCTGGCCGACGTTCGACGTCCGAGGCATGGTCGTCCCGTTCGGGTTCCTGCTCGCGATCGGGGTCGCGACGACGCTCTGGGTGCTCTACGAGCGAACGCGCTTCGGCTACGAGATGAAGGTGATCGGCGACTCGCCGCGCGCCGCGCGCTACGCCGGGATGCGGACGCGGCGCAAGATTGTCGCGGTGATGTGCCTGTCCGGCGCGATCGCCGGCATCGGCGGCGCGAGCCAGGACGGTGACTTTCGTCACCAGCTCGACCCGCGAGGGCTCACCCAGGCGGGCTACGGGTACGCGGGCATCGTCATCGCGGCGCTCGCTCGCTACAACCCGTTCGCGGTCGTCCTGGTCGCCGTGCTGCTCGGCGGGTTGCAGAACGCCGGCTACGCGCTTCAGGGCGCGGAATTCCCCTCCGGTCTCGTGGGGATGATGGAGGGCTTGATCCTGTTCGCCGCGCTCGGCGGCGAGCTGTTCGTCCGCTACCGGCTGCGGTTCCCGCGGCTCGCGCGACGTTCCGCGCCGACGAGCGGCGGGGCGGAGGCCGTTCCGTGATCGCGTCGATCAACACGAGCCTGCTGGTCGTGGTCTTTGCCTCGGGCGTTGCCTACGGGACCCCACTCCTCTACGCGGCGGTCGGCGAGGTGTTGGCCGAGCGGTCCGGTGTCCTCAATCTGGGCGTCGAGGGGATGATGCTGGTCGGCGCCGTGGCGGGGTTCTGGTCGGTGCAGACCCTGGGAGGCAGCGCGGGCGTCGCGCTGCCGGCTGCGATCGGAGTCGCCGCAGTCGCGGGCGCCGCGACGGCGCTCATCCACGCCTTCCTGGTGATCACGATGCGGGCGAACCAGATCGTCTCAGGGCTGGCGCTGACGATCTTCGCGGGCGCTGCCGGCCTGTCGTCGTATCTCGGCAACGACCTCGCCCTCGCCGGCGAGCCCGCGCGGTTCTCGTTCGACGGGCTCGATCTCTTCGGCCTGGGTGACGCGCCCGTCATCGGCCCGATCCTGTTCGACCAGAACGCGCTCGTCTACGCCTCGTGGGTCCTCGTGGTCGTCGTCGGTCTGTATCTCGGGCGAACCCGGCTGGGGCTCGAGCTGCGCGCGGTCGGCGAGGAGCCCGCCGCGGCCGACGCCATGGGAATCTCCGTGACGCGGTACCGGTACGTGCACACGCTCGCCGGCGGCGCGCTCGCGGGCGTCGCGGGCGCGAGCTACAGCGTGGCCCTCACGCCCCAGTGGGTCGACGGCCTCACCGCCGGGGCCGGCTGGATCGCGATCGCGCTCGTCATCTTCGCTTTCTGGCGCCCCGACCTGTGCCTCGTCGGCGCCTACGCGTTCGGCGCCTTCTCGGCGCTCCCGTTCACGCTGCAGGCGCGAGGCGTCACCGTCGCGCCGGAGCTCTTCCAGGCGCTGCCCTACGTGATGACGATCGTCGTGCTCGTGCTCGTCTCGACGGGCACCGCGCGCCGTCGGCTCGGGGCTCCCGCCGCGCTCGGGACGCCGTACGTGCGCGAAGAGCGCTAGCCGGACACGCTGGTCACGGCGGCCTTCGCGGCCTCCGCCATGTCCCCGCCGACCGCGTGGATGACCTCGGGCCGGTCGAGCAGGCGCGCACGCTGCTCGGGGCTCTGCAATCGGTTGACGACGTAGCGGTCCTCGAGGATCTCCGAGAGCGGCCGGCCGCGGTCGTGCTCGCGGATCACGTACTGCGCAACGCGCTCCTCGCCCGTCGAGCGCTGGAAGAGAAAGGAGAAGAGGTCCTTGAGGGCCATCGGCCCTTCGATCCTACCGAGGCCACTCCAGGTTGGCGTCCGGGATCGGGTCGCCGTGCGGGTCGTGGGTCGGGAACCCGAGTGCCTCGTCGATTCGCGCCTCGAGCTCCTCGGAGAGCGCATGCTCGAGCCGGTCGGCCTCATCGTGCACCTCGTCCACGTGGATGCCGAGGGTCTTGGCCAGGTAGAGCTCGAGCAGCCTGTGGTGGCGGATCACCTCGAGCGCGACACGCTCGCCCTCGGGCGTCAGCGAGACGCCGCGATAGGGCGCGTGCTCGACCAGGCGGAGCGCGGCGAGCTTCTTGACCATCGCGCTCGCGGACGCCGGCGAGACGCCCATCTCGCGCGCGAGGCCGGTCGTCGACACCTTGCCGCCGGCGCTCCCGAGGTTGTAGATGCCGCGGAGGTAGTGCTGGATCGCGTCGCTCAGCATCGTCCGCGCCACGTCGCGAGTGTATTGGCGGTAGTGGCGCGGCGGCGGGGCGCCGCTGGTAGCGTCGGCGGGCCGTGGACGTCCGAGTCGGCCACAGCCCGGACCCCGATGACGCGTTCATGTACTGGGCGTTGACCACCGACCTCGTCGACAAGCGGGGGTTCCGCTTCGAGCAGGTCCTCGCCGACATCCAGACCCTGAACCAGTGGGCGCGCGCAGCCCGGCTCGAGGTCACGGCGATCTCCCTCGCGACGTATCCCTTCGTCCAGCAGGACTACGCCCTGCTTCGCCACGGTGCCTCGATCGGGTCGGGCTACGGCCCCGTGGTGGTCGCCCGCGAGCCGCTGGCGCTCGAGGAGCTTCGGGAGCTCGAGATCGTAGTCCCCGGCACGATGACGACGGCGTTCCTGACGCTTCGCCTTGTGCTCGGCGAGTTCGCGTTTCGCGAGCTGCCGTTCGAGCAGATCCCCGACGAGGTCGCGAGCGGCCGGGCGAACGTGGGGCTCCTGATCCACGAGGGTCAGCTGACGTTCAGGGAGCTCGGCCTGGTCAAGATCGTCGACCTCGGCGAGTGGTGGCTGCTCGAGACCGGCCTGCCGCTTCCGCTCGGCGTCAACGTCGCGCGGCGCGACATCGACCGGCTCGGCGATCTCTCGAACGTGCTCCGCGACGCGATCGCCTGCGGGCTCGACCACCGCGCCGAGGCGCTCGAGTACGCGCTCGAGTTCGGCCGCGGCATCGACGAGGCGGTCGCCGACCGCTTCGTGTCGATGTACGTCAACGACCTGACACAGGACTACGGCGACGAGGGACGGAGCGCGGTCTCGGAGCTCCTGCGCCGCGGTGAAGCGATCGGGGCCTTCCCCGAGCCGGTCGCGGTCGACTGGGTCGACGCGTAGGACCGGTTCACTCGCCGAAAGGCTCGACGGCGGCCTCGGTCTCCCGCCGGACGACCACCGCGACGGACGCCAGCACGATCGCGGCGCCGAGCGCGATACGCCACGTAATCCGCTCGTCGAGGAACAGCATCCCGAGCGCGATCGCCACGACCGGGTTCACGTAGGCGTACGTCGAGACCGTCCCGAGCGGGACGTGGTGCAGCAGCCAGACGTACGCGGTGAACCCCACGAGCGACCCGACGAGGACGAGGTACGCGAAGGCCACGAGCGAGATCGCGGAGAACTCGGACGGGTCGGGCCGTTGCGCGAGCCCGAACGGCAGAAGCAGCGCGCCTCCCGCGAGCATCTCGAAGGCGGTCGCGACGAACGCGTCCTGCGGCAGCGGGATGCGCGAGGAGAGGTACGACCCCGTCGCCCAGGCGAGCGCGGAGATGCCCGTCAGCCCGATGCCCCACCACGTGGCCCCTCCCTCCGGATGGAAGAGGAGCGCGACGCCGGCGAAGCCGACGAGCACGCCTGCGATCGCGAGCGGCGGCGGGCGATCGCCCCCCGCGATGCGCAGCAGCACGACGATGAGGGGGACGGAGGCGATGATCAACGACGCAACGCCTGTCGGGACCGTCCGCTCGGCGACGAAGAGGATGCCGTTCGCGCCAGGGAGCAAGAGGCCGATCAGCGCGGCGCACGCGAGCTCCTTCCGGGTGATGCGCAGGGCACTCCGCCCCCGGCGGAGCGCGACGATCCCCGCCATCAGCAGCCCCGCGATCAGGAATCGCCACGAGACGGCGGTGAACGCCGGGATCGTGTCGCCGGCGACCTTGATCCCCAGGTAGGTCGAGCCCCAGATCAGGTAGACGGCCCACAGGGCCGTCCAGGCCCTGGTCGTCACCGCTTCAGCGTGAGCGCCGCGCCCGCCGCGAGCAGCGCGATCCCGAGCGCTCGAGGCCAGCTGAGCGCGATGCGCTCGAAGCCGAAGAGGCCCCACTTGTCGATGACGGCTCCCATCGCCAGCTGCCCCGCGACGAGCAGCGCGATCGTCGCCGTCGTTCCGATCCGGGGTGAGGTGACGGTGATCGTGAAGACGATGAACGTGCCGAGCAGCGCACCGAGCCAGAGCCACTTCGGCGCCGACGCCGCGTCTCCGAGCCCACCGAGCCCGCGCCGCGCCACGAACAGCGCGAGGAGCGCGAGGCCGGCCGAGAGGAGAAATGCCCACGTGACCGCCTCGATCGACCCGACCCGCTCCCCGAAACGACCCATCACCGCCGCCTGGACGGAGCCGGCCAGGCCGGCCGCGAGGGCGAGCGCCGCCGCCGCTGCCGTCCCGCCGCTCATCGCCACGACGCTATACGCTCGGGCTGTCCCGGGCCCACGGGAGCCAACACACTGTCGTATGGCCGAGCCGACCCATCCGAGCCCCGTCGACCCGGCCGAGCTGGGCTTCGAGGCGATCGTCTACGAGAAGGCGCCGCCGCGCGCCACGATCCGGCTGAACCGCCCGAGCGTCCTCAACGCGTTCGACTTCCAAATGCTGCGCGAGATCGCCCGCGCGTGCGAGGACGCGTCGTGGGACGACGACGTCCGCGTGGTTGTCGTCACCGGGGAGGGGCGCGCCTTCTGCGTCGGCGCCGACCTGCGCTCGTGGGAGGACACGCTCGTCGGCCGCCCGCAGGAGTACTGGAAGTGGTTCGGGGCGTTCAAGGACATGCACGACCGGCTGCGCGAGCTCGGCAAGCCCACCATCGCGCGGATCAACGGGATCGCGGTCGGCGGCGGCAACGAGCTGCAGATGGCCTGCGACCTCGCGGTGATGGTCGAGGACGCCTTCATCCGGCACGTGGGGCTCGAGCACGGCTCGGTGCCGGCAGGCGGCGCGACGCAGTGGCTGCAACTGATGGTCGGCGACCGGCGCGCGCGCGAGATCGTCTTCCTCTGCGATGAGATCCCTGCAGGGCAGGCGGCCGAGTGGGGCCTCGTCAACCGGGCCGTTCCCGCCCCGGAGCTCGACGCCGTCGTCGACGGCTGGGTGGAGAGCCTCGCCCGCAAGCTGCCGCAGACGACCCGCTATGCGAAGCAGCAGCTGAACGTCTGGCGCGACCTCGCGTGGCACCAGACCATCGGCCACGCCCGCGATTGGCTGTCGCTGTCGATGCTCGGCGACGAGGCGCAGGGCGCGATCCAGGCATTCCTCGAGTCGCGGCGGAAGGACTAGGGTCACACCATGGCGGACGAGGTGCTCACGTCCCGAGACGGCGCCGTGTTGACGATCACGTTCAACCGGCCGGACGTCTACAACGCGTTCAACCGGCCGCTGCACGCGGCGCTCCACGAGGCGCTCCAGGAGGCCGAAGACGCCGCGGTCCGTTGCGTCGTGGTCACCGGTGCCGGCAAAGGGTTCTGCGCGGGGCAGGACCTGAAGGAGTTCAGCGACGTCTCCGAGTCGATCGCCGACGCGCTCGAGGCGAGCTACCACCCGAACGTGCGCCTCGTCCGGGGTCTGGCGAAGCCCGTGATCGCGGCCGTGAATGGCGCCGCCGCGGGCGCGGGGCTCTCGTTCGCCTGCGCCTGCGACCTGCGCGTCGCCGCCGAGTCGGCGACGTTCGTCCCCGGCTTCGTGGGTATCGGCCTGGTTCCGGACGCGGGCGGGACGTGGTTCGTGCACCGGCTGCTCGGCTTCGCGCGGGCGTTCGAGTGGATGAGCTCCAACCGGCGGCTGTCGGCGGCCGAGGCGCTCGAGTGGGGTCTCGTCTCGGAGGTGATCCCGGACGACGCGTTCGCAAACCGCGTCGCGGAGCTGGCCGCCGAGTGGGCGGCGCGGCCGACGCTCGCGATCGCGCGCGCGAAGCGGCTGTTCGAGCATGCGTACGCCGCCGCGCTCGACGCGCAGCTCGCGCTCGAGGCGCAGCTGCAGCAGGAGTCGGTCGGCACCGCAGACTTCGCGGAAGGGGTCGGCGCGTTCCTGGAGAAGCGGGCACCGAGCTTCACCGGCACCTGAGCGAAGGAGAGCCCGTGTCCGAGATCGTCGCGTCGGAAGACGTCCCTGTTCCGCACCCGCTCCGGCTCGTCGTCACCGACGACCTGCGGCGCAACCGGCTCACCGTCTTCTTCCGGCTCCTGCTCGGGATCCCGCTGTTCCTCTGGATCATGCTCTGGAGCCTCCTCGTCGTCTTTGCGGTGGTCGCGGCGTGGGTCGTCGGGCTCGTCACCGGCCGCATCCCGAACGGCCTCCACGAGTTCATGGCGGCCTACACGCGCTTCAGCACCCACCTGAGCGCGTACGTCTGGATCGCAGCCGATCCGTATCCGGGGTTCACGGGCGAACCGGGCTACCCCGTCGACCTCAGGCTCGCGCCGCCGACCTCGCAGAACCGCCTGACGATCCTTTTCCGCTTGATCCTCGCGATCCCCGCCGCGATCGTCGTGAACGTGCTCCAGAACGTCGCGTGGATCGTCGCGTTCCTCGCGTGGTTCTACACGCTCTTCACGGGCCGGATGAACAAGGGCATGCGCGACCTGCTCGCGTACTGCGTTCGCTACCAGGCGCAGACGTACGGCTACGTGCTGCTCCTCACGCAGCGGTACCCGAGCTTCTCGGACGAGTGACCCGCACGCGGGTCTCTGCCGTCGACTACCACACCGGCGGCGAGCCGTTTCGAATCGTCACGGGTGGAGTCCCGCCCCTCGAGGGCGCGACGATCCTCGAGCGGCGGCGCTTCGCGCGCGAGCGCGTCGACCGGTTCCGCCGCCTGCTGGTGTTCGAGCCGCGGGGACACGCCGACATGTACGGCTGCCACGTCGTTCCCCCGAACGACGACGGCGCCGACCTCGGCGTCGTCTTCTTCCACAACGAGGGCTACTCGACGGCCTGCGGACACGGGACGATCGCGCTCGTCACCTGGGCGCTCGACGAGGGCGTCGTCGAGCGGCGTGAGGGAGAGAACCGCGTCGTGGTCGACGTTCCCTCCGGGAGACTCGAGACCCGCGCGACGGTCGAGGGCGGCCGCGTCCGCTCGGTGCGGTTCCTGAACGTGCCGTCGTTCGTCTGGGCCGAGCGGATCGAGGCCGCAGGACGGGTCGTCGACGTCGCGTTCGGCGGCGCCTTCTACGCGACGCTCGAGGAGCGCGTGGCGCCCGCCGAGCTGCCGCGGCTGATCGCGCTCGGCCGCGAGCTCAAGGCCGCGATCGAGGCCGGCCACGAGGTCGTCCATCCGCTCGAGCTCGAGTTGCGCGACATCTACGGCGTGATCTTCTGGCAGCACGAGTCGGACGACCCGGTGACGCAGCGCAACGTGACGGTGTTCGCCGACGGCGAGGTCGACCGCTCTCCGTGCGGGTCCGGGACGTCGGCCAGGCTCGCGCTGCTCGACGCGCAGGGCCGGCTGCCGCGCGGCGAGACGCTCCGGCACCTCTCGATCGTCGGCTCCGAGTTCACGGGTCGCGTCGTGGACGAGACCGAGGTCGCCGGCCTGCCGGCGGTGGTCACAGAGGTCGAGGGCTCCGCCTACCGCACGGGCCGCGCCGAGTTCGAGCTCGACCCCGACGACCCGCTCGGGGAGGGCTTTCTGCTGCGCTGATCAGGGCACGTCCATGCGGACGAGCTTCCGCACCGCGAGCGCGGTAAAGCCGACGACGACGATCACGGAGGCGACGAGCGCAACGCCCGCGGAGAGCGGGTTGTCGATCGTCGCGAGGCGCGCGCCGTCGAGCCCGTGGATAACGGCGAGCGTGTACCGGCGGATGCTGAGGAAACGAACGCCGTCGAGATATGCGGCGAGCGTAGCCTCCCAGATGAAGACGTAGACGAGCCCGATCAGGAGCGCGTGGCGCGTCGCGAGCCCGGCCCACGTGAACAGCGCCGCATAGGCGGCGGCGCCGACGAGCAGGCCGACGCCCGTCGCGAGCGCTCCTCCCAGCCCGCCGTCGTCGACGAGGGCGACGGCGACGAATCCGCTGGCGGCGACCGGGATCCCGCCGACGACGAACGCGGCCGCGAGCTTCGGGAGGACGATCCGCCAGCGCGCGATCGGCTTCAGCGCCAGATAGCCGAGCGTCCGGTCGACGAGCTCGTTCCCGAAGGCCGACGTCGCGAAGAGGAGCATCACGAGGGGGAGGATTGCCGAGCCGATGAGCGTCCGCGTGACGTTGTCCGCGAACCGGGCGCTCGTGGTCGTCGACTCCCCGACGCGGAAGACGACCGCCGCGAGCACCGGCAGGGCAACCAGGCCGAGCACGAGCCACAGCCGGCGGCTCCCGGCGAGTTGGCGAAGCGTGAGGCCGAAGATCGCCGTCACCTTCCGCTCCCGGTCGCGAGGTACTCGAAGACGCTCTCGAGTGAGTCGTCGAGCGGCTCCACGCGGGTCAGCCGAACGTCGAGCCCGCGCGCGACGGCCGGAAGCGACCGCTGGAGCGACGCGACGTCGCGGCTCATGACCCGCAGGCCGGCCGTGCCGGCGATCTCGACCGACTCGACGGCCTCGACGCCGACGAGCCCGGCGGCGAGCGCCCGCGGGTCGGCGCAGTCGACACGCACGTGGAACGGCCGGTCGTCGAGCTTCTGCCGGATCGCGCGGTAGTCGCCACTCGCCGCGAGCTTGCCGCTGACCATGAGGTGGATCCGGTCGGCGAGCTCGTCGACCTCCTCGAGGATGTGCGACGAGACGAGGATCGTCCGGCCCTCCGCGGCGAGCCCGCGGATCACGTCGCGCAGGTGGAGCCGCTGGGCGGGGTCCGTGCCCGAGAGTGGCTCGTCGAGCACGAGCAGCGGCGGGTCGTGCACGAGGGTCGCGGCGAGGCGCATCCGCTGCCGCATGCCGCGCGAGTAGCCGCCGAGCCTGCGGTCCTGGTGCTCGACGAGATCGACGGTCTCGATGGCGCGGCGGACGGCGCCGTCCACGTCCTCGACCTTCTGGAGCCGCGCGGCGAGCTCGACGAACCCACGTCCCGTCAGGAAGTCGTAGACCGACTCGTGCTCCGGCATGTAGCCGATCCGCCGGTAGACGCCGGGGTTCCGCCGCACCGTCTCGCCGAACACCGAGACCGTTCCCTGCGACGGTTGCGTCAGCCCGCCGATCGCACGCAGCAGTGTCGTCTTGCCGGCGCCGTTGGGGCCGAGCAGGGCCGTGACGCCCGGCTCGACCACGAGCGAGACGTCGCTCACCGCCACGACGCCCGAGAACCACTTCGAGACGCCGTGGACGACGATCGTGGGCTCGGCGGTCTCGCTCATCCCCGCACCAGCCGGTTCGTCCGCCGCACGAGCCATGCGGCGAGCACCACTGTGAGGCCGAGGAGCCAGGCGAGAGAGACGCCGCCCGACACGGGGCGGTCGAGCTCGTCGCCGAAGATCCAGTGGACGCTGTCGACGAGCGCCTGCGGGAGGCTCACGAGCGAGAACGCGTCGGCGCCGCCTCCCGAGAAGTCGTCCTCCGCGATCCCGCCGATCGCCGACCCGATGAAGAGCACGGCCAGCATCGCCACCGTCGCGTAGGCTCGGCGGACCGCGAACGACGACACGAGCAGCGCCAGGGTCGTGAGCACCGCCGCGACGACCGCCCCGGCGGCGACGAACCGGGGGACGACGTCCCAGTTGTCGGCGAGGAACGTCCCCGGCTTCTCCGCATCGAGGGCGTTCCACGCGAAGAGCACCGCCTCGGGCGCCCACGCGGCGCCGAGCGCGACGGTGCCGAACGCCGCCCAGCGGGCGCCCACGTAGTCGAGCGGTGTGATCGGCCGGGCGGCGTAGAGCGAGAGCACCCCGTCGCGCCGGTCGGGGCAGATCAGCAGAGGTGCGACGACCGCGGCGAACAGCCCGAGCGGCACCATCGCCCACTCGTAGTAGTCGCCGTACGACGGAAGCTCGAAGTCGTCGGGGTTCGTGGCCGGCCCGACGAAGGCGGCGACCACGACGAGGACGACCATCGGGACGAGCGCGAGCCCGAGCAGGAGCCACGGCGCGACCTTCGCCCCGACCCCGCGCCCGAGCCCGAGCGAGATGCGGATCCCGTCGCGCCAGATCGCGCCCCGCCGCGCCCAGCGTCCGGTCCGTTCTCCCTCGTAGCCGTGGTAGCCGAGGTCGAAGATCTCGGCGGGCCCGGACGTCACGGCGCCGCCTCCGCCTCGCGCACGTCGGCCGGGGTGGCCGTGTCGGCCGTCTCGACTGTGAAGACGTCCGCGAGCGAGTGCCGCGCGGGCGCCAGCCGGTAGAGCAGCGCGCCCGCGTCAACGATGACGTCGCGCAGCGTGTCGTAGTCGTCGCCGGTGACGTTCTCGAGCGTCAGCCGCCTCCCGTCGAGCGCCGGCGCGAGGCCGCGTTGCCGGAGCCCCTCGGCCACCGCCGCGGCGCCCTCGAGGAGCTCGACCTCCAGCGTCTCCGTCTCCTCGGTGAAGCCGGAGACGGCGCCCGTCCGCAGGAGCCGCCCCGCATCGAGCACGACGACCGAGTCGCACGCCCGCTCGACATCGCCCATCAGGTGCGTGGAGATGACCATGCTGATCCCGAACTCGCCGCCCACCCGCCGGATCAGCTCGAGCATCTCGCGGCGGCCGAGTGGGTCGAGGCCGGCGGTCGGCTCGTCGAGGAACGCGATCACGGGATCGTGGACGAGCGCCTGGGCGAGCTTGACGCGCTGTTTCATCCCCGTCGAGTACGTGCCCATGGGGCGATAGCGCTCTTCGAACAGGCCCACGTGCCGCAGCACGTCGGACGCTCGCAGGCGGGCCGCGGTCGAGGGAAGGCCGCTGATGCGGGCCATGTAGGCGAGGAACTCCGCCGCGGAGACGTTGCGCGGCAGGCAGTCGTGCTCGGGGGCGTAGCCGACCCGGGTCCGTACCTCGGGCGAGCTGCGCGCGTCCCGGCCGAGCACTTCCGCGGTGCCCGAATCCGGGTCGAGCAGGCCGAGGAAGAGCTTGAGCGAGGTGCTCTTGCCCGCGCCGTTCGAGCCGAGCAGGCCGGTGATCCCCTCGTCGATCTCGAAGCCGACCGCGTCGAGCGCGCGCACCGAGCCGAACGTCTTCGTCAACTCGTGTGCCCGGAGGAGCGCCATGCCCCGGGAGGCTATCCGCGGCTCGAGCTAGGTCGTGTGACCTGCGATGAGCCGAACGACCTCGCCGTCCTCGGGGAAGCGGCCCTCACCCTGCTTCGAGAAGACGAGCGTCCCGTCGGCGACGACGTCGTACTGGCTCTTCGCGCCCTCGATCGCGGCGGCCTCGTGCCCCGCGGCGTTCAGCTCGGCCGCGAGACTCGCAGCCCGGCGGTCGTAACCGTCTCAGACGGGGCAGTAGAAGATCTCGACGCGCATGCCCGCAGGCTACATCCCGAGCTCCAGTCGCGGGCGGTGCCGCTCCACGATCACGGCTGTGTCCACGCCGGGCGGCAGCGTTCCGTAGGCGCGTCCGCCCTCGCCGCCGAGGCGCGTCGCGCAGAAGGCATCGGAGACCTCCGGGGGCGCGTGGCGGACGAGGAGCGAGCCCTGGAGGCAGAGCGCGAGTCGCTCGACGAGGCGGCGGGCGCCGGGCTCGTCGGCAGCGTCGAGATCGGCGTCGAGGCGGTCGAGCGCGTCGTCGAGGTTCCGGTTGGCGCCATGGGCGAGGTCGAGCTCCTTCCGGAACGCCTCGCGGCTCTCGGGCTCGCGCTCGAGCGCCCGGAGGACGTCGAGGCAGCTGACGTTGCCCGACCCCTCCCAGACGGAATTGACCGGGCTCTCGCGGTAGAGCCGCGGCATGCCGGACTCCTCGACGTACCCGTTGCCGCCCAGGCACTCGAGTGCCTCCGCGACCAGGGGCGGTGTCGCCTTGCAGACCCAGTACTTCGCGACGCTCGTCGCGAGCCGCCTGAACGCGTGGTCACCTTCGTCGAACGCGCGCGCGAGCCGGAGCGCAGTGGCCGTCGCCGCCTCGGAGTCCAGGCAGAGGTCGGCGAGCACGTTGCGCTGCAGCGGCTGCTCGGAGAGAAGCCGGCCGAAGGTGGCGCGGTGCGCAGCGTGGTGGGTCGCCTCCGCCACCGCGCGCCGCATCAGCGCCGCCGAGCCGAGCACGCAGTCGAGCCGCGTGTGCACGACCATCTCGATGATCGTCCCCACGCCGCGGCCCTCGTCGCCGACGCGGTGGGCGACGGCGTCCTCGAGCCGGATCTCGGCCGACGCGTTCGAACGGTTGCCGAGCTTGTCCTTGAGGCGCTCGATCCGGAAGCCGTTCCGCGTGCCGTCGTCGAGGAGCCTCGGCAGCAGGAAGCACGTCAGCCCGTCGCGGGCCTGCGCGAGGACGAGGAACGCATCGCTCATCGGCGCCGAGCAGAACCACTTCTCGCCGCTCAGCCGGTACAGGTCGCCTGAGCGGTCGGCGATGGTCGTGTTGGCGCGGACATCGGACCCGCCCTGGCGCTCAGTCATCGCCATCCCGCAGAGAGCCCCGCTCTTGTCGAGGTGGGAGCGTGGGCCGGGGTCGTAGGTGGTGGAGGCGAGCCGTGTCTCCCATTCGGCCGCGAGATCGGGCGCGGACGTGCGGAGCGCCGGAACCGCCGCGAACGTCATCGAGAGCGGACAGCCGACGCCGGCCTCGGCGTAGGCGAGCGTCATGAAGAGGGCGGCGCGCACGACGTGGCCGTTCCCCGGCTCGCGCCAGGGCAGCGAGTGCAGCCCGTGCTCAACCCCGAGCCCGAGCAGCTCGTGCCAGGACGGGTGGAACTCGACCTCGTCGATCCGCTCGCCGAAGCGGTCGCGTGTCCGCAGGACCGGCGGGTACTCGTTCGCGAGGCGCCCGAGCTCGAGGGGCTCGTCGCCGCAGCGCCGCCCGAATGCGGCGCACCGCTCCTCCTCCGCGCCGCCTCCTTCGCGCCGGAGCGCCTCGACGAGCGGCCGGTTCTCGGAGAACAGGTCGTATCCCTCGAGCGGCGGCGGCTGGTTCGCGGAGTGGAGGAAGGTCCCGGTCGTCATCAGATCGTCTTGAACTGCTCGAACGGCTGGCGGCAGGAGCTGCAGTAACGGAGCGAGCGGCACGGGGTCGGGCCGAAGACGTTCTCGAGTCGCGTGTCGGTCGAGCCGCACCATGGGCAGCGGAACGGGCCGCGCTCCAGCTGCACGAGCGTCGGGGTGCCGGCGCTCCGTGGGGCGGGAGGCGCGAAGCCGGCGTCACGGAGCTTTTCGCGTCCCTCGGGGCTGATCCGGTCGGTCGACCACGAGTCGTCGAGCACGACGTGGACGACGGGCTCGGCGCCGAGGGCGCGAACCGCGTCCTCCATCTGGCGGCGCATGGTGTCGAGCGCCGGGCAGCCCATGAACGTCGGCGTGAAGTCGACCTCCACGCGCTCGCCGTCGACGCGGACGCCGGCGACGACCCCGAGGTCGACGATCGAGATCACGGGGATCTCCGGGTCGGGGATCTCCGCGAGCGCGCCCCACACGGCATCGGACGTCACCACAGGGCGTGACTTCAGCCGCGACCCTGCATTGCCGCTGCGTCGGTCCGTCACCAGCGCGCCCCCGCAGGAGCCGACCGCCGCACCAGCGTCATCTCGTCGTGCAGCTCGGCGAGCTCGGGTTCGTGGCGGCCGCGCGGGACGGGCTCGACCACGGGCATGGTGCGGCCCAGCTTCTCCTCGACCCGCCGCACGAGCTCGGGACGGAGCCCGTCGTCGAGGACGCCGAGCGCGTACGGCCACAGCTCGTCGAGCGCCTCGTCGAGGCGTCCGCGCCCCTCGTCGGTGCCGAGGAGCCGGTCGATCCACATCTCCGCATGGATGCGGTGGTAGACCTCCTCGCGGTCGATCTTCGCCGCGATCCCGGCGAGCTCCGCGTCGCCGGAGCTCTTCAGCGCTTCGAGGCGAATCGCGTCGGCGGTCTCGTAGAGCCAGTGGCGGGCGATCGTGCGCGCCCACTCGAGCCTGCGCAGCTCGACGAGGGGCGCCGACCGGTACTCCTCGGGTGGCCGGTCGAAGGCGAGGGCGTCGGCGTCCGTGCCGAGCTCGCGCGCTGCGAGCTCGTACAGCGCCCGCGCGTGGCCGATCTCGTTCTGGGCGATCGACGAGAAGGCGACGTCCTCCTCGAGAAAGGGTGCGATCCCGGTCCACTCCGAGTTCCGCCAGCCGAGGATCAGCTCGTCGTCGGCGAGCGTGAGAAGAAAGTCGACGCGGTCAGCCATGAGCTGCTGTCCCCGCGCGTTCACGTGCCTCCTTCAGTCGCTCCTTGATCGAGTACCCGTCTACCCGGCGGTACTTGAGGTCGAACTCGTCGACGAACTCCTCGATCTCGCTCACGGCGTCGCGCGGCACGAGCCAGAGCGCGTCCGACTCGCCGCGGCGGCCGTACTGCTCCCGGGCGTAGATCTCGGCGAAGCGTTCGTCGGGTGCGACGACCGACCCGGCGTGCTGCATGACGGAGCCGGCGCGCTCGCGCCGGAAGACCTCGAACACGCGGGCGGTCACGCCGCCTCGGCGAGCACCGCGCGCGAGACCCAGTCGACGTCGGCGCGTGACAGGCGGCGGAAGGCGAGCCGCTCGGCCGACGCAGGGCCGTGGCCGGAGACGACCGCCATGAGCTTCTCCCAATCGGGCTCCGTGTACTCCCACGTGCCGTCGTCATCGCGCCGGAGCCTCGGGTCGGGAAGCGTCAGCCCGAGCTCCCACACCTGCGGCACGTAGCCCTCGAGGAACTGCTGGCGCGCCTCCTCGTTGGCCTGGCTCTTGATCCGCCAGTGCACCATCGGGTCCTCGTCGGCCGGGATCGGGTTCCCGTGGAACATCATCAGGGGCTCCCACCAGCGGTCGAGCGCCTCCTGCACGAGCTCGCGCTGCCCGTCCGTCCCGGTGACGAGCGTGAGGATCACGTCGCGGCCGTGGAGGATGTGGAACGACTCCTCCCAGCAGATCTTCCGCATGATCCGCGCGTACGGCGCGTACGAGCACTTGAGCAGCGCCTTCTGCGAGATGATCGCGGCCGCGTCGACGAGCCACGCGATCACGCCGACGTCGCCCCAGGTGCGGGTGGGGTAGTGGAACACGTTGTGGAACTTCGAGCGGCCCTCGATCAGATCGTCGAGGCACGCCTCCCGCGGCTTGCCGAGATCCTCGACGATGCGGTAGAGGAGCTGCGCGTGACCGACCTCGTCCTGGATCTTCGCGGTCAGCGCGAGCTTGCGCTGCAGCGTCGGCGCGCGGAGGATCCAGTCGCGCTCGGGGAGCACGCCCATCAGCTCCGAGTTGGCGTGCATCTCGACGAACTTCGTCAGGCGCCTGCGGTACTCGTCCGGCATCCAGTCCCCGGTCTCGACGAGCCCTCCGGACTGGACGTGCGCGAGGAAATCCTCCGTGCGGCCGTCCACGACTCGATGCTACCGAACGATCGGTAGCATCGTCCACATGGCCACGAGCAGGCGCGACGAGCTCGTCGCGGTCGCCGCGCGGCTGTTCGCCGAGCGGGGCTACCACGGAACGTCGATGGCCGACCTCGCCGACGCGATGGGCGTGCAGAAGGGGTCGCTCTACTCGCTGACCGGCTCGAAGCAGGACCTGCTCGTGCTCATCACACGGGACGGCGCCGCCTCGTTCCACGGCGCGCTCGACGGCGTGCCGGACGACTGGGAGCCGCTCGAGCGCGTGCGGCTCGCCCTGCGCAGGCATCTCGCCGTCGTCGCGGCCCAGGTCGACGCCGCTACCGTGTTCACGCGGGAGTGGCGGTTCCTCGACGAGCCCGACCGGACGGCGTTCCGCACCGAGCGGCGGCGCTACGAGGAGCGCTGGCGCGAGCTGCTGCGGGAGGCCGCCGAGCGCGGCGCGCTCCGCTCGGACCTCGACGTGGAGGCTGCCGTCCTGCTCGTGCTGTCGGCCGCCAACTGGGCGTACACGTGGCTCCGGCCCGGAGTCGACACGGACGCACTCGCCGACCGGTTCTTCGCGATCCTGCTCGACGGCGTGCGGGGGTACGCGACCCGCCCGGCGTAGGGTTCGTGCGTGGGTGCGCTCCTGATCGTCAACCCCCGCGCGAGCAAGGTCTCGAACGAGGTCGTCGACCGGGTCGTGGCGGCGCTACCGCTCCGGTCGGAGGTCGTGCGGACCGCCGGTTCGGGTGAGGCGACCGAGCATGCGCGAGAGCGGGAGGACGCGGTCGACGCGATCTACGTCCTCGGGGGCGACGGCACGTACAACGAAGTCCTGAACGGTGTCGCCGGCCGCGTGCCGCTCGGATTCCTGCCCGGCGGCGGGACCAGCGTGCTTCCCCGCGCGCTGGGCCTCGGGCGCGACCCGGTCGCGGCCGCGCGGATCATGGCGCGTGGCTCGACCCGGCGGATCGGCCTCGGTCGAGTGAACGGCCGCCGGTTCGCCTTCAACGCCGGCGTCGGGTTCGACGCCGAGCTCGTCCGGCGCATCGACGAGCTCGGCCGCAGCGAGGACGGCCGACGCCCCGGCGATGCGGCTTTCGTCCGGGCGGCGGCCGGCCTGGTCGTCGGACGGCGCGGCCGCTTCCCGCCGGCGCTCGAGGTCGAAGGCGCGGGTCGCGCGGCCTTCGCGCTCGTCGCCAACTGCGATCCGTACACGTACGCAGGGCGGATCCCGATTCGCGCCTCCAGCGGCGCCTCGTTCGACCTCGGCCTGGACATCGTGGCGCCGGCCTCGGTCGGCCCTGCCGGGCTCCTGCGGCTGCTCTTCGAGCTGCGCCGCGGGACGTCCGGGCGGCGGGGCCTGACCGTCCTCCACGACGTCGAGCGCGTCGTCGTGCGGTGCGACGCGCCGATGCCCCTCCAGGTCGACGGGGAGGATCTCGGCGACGTCGAGACCGCGGTGTTCGACGCGGAGGCGCGCGCGGTCGACGTCTTCGTGCCCGGGCGCGCCGGTTAGCCGGCACGCCGGCCGCGCTGGCCGAAGAGGTCCGACCAGCGGCGTCCGATGCCCTTCGCGAACTGCGTCTCCAGCATGCGGAAGTGATCGTCGAGCACCTGCTCGAGCGTGTCTTCGTCGTGCCGTCGCATCGCCTCGATCTGGCGGCGATGCACGTCGAGCGTGCGGCGGTCGTAGGCGACGCCCCCGGAGTACGCGTCGCGGATCGGCGCGAGGCCGCGTGCGACTCCCCGCATCGCGGCCTGGATCGTCTCGTTGCGGCAGCTGCGGACGAGCGCGCGGTGGAACATCGCGTCGGCGCGCATCACGCTCGGCCGCTCCCCGAGATGCCGCTCGAGGAGCTCGACCGTCCGCTCGAGCTCGACGAGGTCGCCCGGGGTGGCCGTCCGCATCGCCTCGTGGACGACCGCGCGCTCGAGCACTCGGCGTGCGTGGAGGACGTCGACGGCGGCCTCCTCCTCGAACTTCACCGCGGTGAAGATCGCGACCGACGGGACGAGGTCGGTGACCACGAAGATGCCGCCCGACTTTCCGCGGCGCACCTCGACGAGACCCGACAGCTCGAGCACGCGCAGCGCCTGGCGGAGCGTGGGCTTCGAGATGCCGAGCTGCTCCGCGAGCGCGCCCTCGTTGGGGAGCCGGTCGCCGGTCCGCAGCCCGGCGCGCTCGATGGCCTCGGTGAGGTGCTCGATCGCAGCTTCGAACGTCCGCGTCGCCCGGACGGGCTCGGCCTCGAAGCTCGGCGCGCGTGGCATCGCGGCCCAGTCTCGCAGGCTTCGGGCGACAGGACGACCTTCCGGCTACCGGCATGGTCGCGGCCACGGGGAGCCGCGCTTGACACCAAAAGGGAAACGCTGTTTCACTTCAGGTGATGGACGTCGTCGAACAGGATCTCCTGCAGGTGATCGGCGACGGGCGCGAGCCCGATCGCCGCGTCGAAGGCCTCGACGACGCCAGGCTGCTCGAGCTCCACCGCTCCCTCGTCCTGCTGCGCACCTACGACGAGCGCTCGGTCGTCTACCACCGCCAGGGCCGGATCGGCACCTATGCGATCTACCGCGGACACGAGGCGATCCAGGCCGGGCTCGTCCACGCGCTCGAGCGGCGGGACTGGATCTTCCCGAGCTACCGGGACTCCGCGATCGGGCTGCTCCGCGGGCTCCCGGCCGCGACGGTGCTCCAGTGGTGGCGCGGCCATCCCTCCGGCTGGTGGAACCCGGAGGACGTCAATGTCGCCTCGATCTGCGTTCCGATCGCGACGCAGGTGCCGCACGCCGCGGGGATGGCGTGGGGGCTCGCGCTCAAGGGCTCGGATGCGGTAGCCGCGGTCCTCTTCGGTGACGGCGCGACCTCCGAGGGCGCGTTCCACGAGGGCGCGAACATCGCCGCGGTCGTCCGTGCGCCGCTCGTCCTCGTCTGCAACAACAACCAGTGGGCGATCTCGACGCCGCTCAGCGCGCAGACCGCGGCGGCGCGGCTGGCTGACAAGGCGGTCGGGTACGGCATGCCCGGGATCCGCGTCGACGGGCACGACGTGCTCGCGGTGTACGAGGCCGTGCGCGAAGGGGTCGCGCGCGCCCGCGCGGGCGACGGGCCGACCTTCGTCGAGGCCGTCACCTACCGCGCGGCCCCGCACGCGACCGCCGACGACCCGAGCCTCTACATCGACCCCGACCGCGTGGCCGCGGAGCGGGAGCGCGATTGCGTCGCGCTCTACGAGGCATACCTCACCCGGCTCGGCCTGCTCGACGAGCAGCGCATCCATGACGTCCGGGAGGAGGCGCTCTCGACGATGCGCGCGGCGATCCAGGCGGCCGAGGACGAAGCACCGCCCGACCCGGAGCTCGTCTTCTCGCATGCGTACGCCGATCCGCCGGCCTCGCTCGCGCGTGACCTCGCGGAGCTCCGGAGGGTGCACGCGTGAGCGCAACGGCGGTGGCGACCCGGGAGCTCCTGCTCGTGGAGGCGGTCAACGACGCGCTGCACGTCGAGCTCGCCCGCGACGACTCGGTGATGGTCATGGGGGAGGACGTGGGGCGCCTCGGTGGCGTCTTCCGGGCCACGAGCGGCCTCCGTGACCGGTTCGGCGAGAACAGGTGCGTGGACACGCCGCTCTCCGAGGCGGGGATCCTCGGCGCCGCCGTCGGCCTCTGCATGGCGGGCTGGCGCCCCGTGGTGGAGATGCAGTACGACGCGTTCTCCTACCCCTGCCTCGACCAGCTGATCAACCACGTCGGCCGCTACCGCTGGCGCACCGGGGGCAAGATGAGCTTTCCGCTCGTCGTACGGATGCCGTACGGCGGGGGCGTCCGCGCGCCGGAGCTGCACGACGACTCGCCCGAGACCTACTACGTCCACACACCCGGCGTGAAGGTCGCGGTCCCCGCGACGCCCGCGGACGCCAAGGGGCTGCTCGCGGCCGCGATCCGCGACCAGGACCCCGTCGTCGTCTTGGAGCCCAAGCTCGTCTACCGCACCGCCCGGGGGGCGGTGCCCGAGGGCGAGCACGTCGTCGAGCTCGGCAAGGCGCGGGTGGCACGGGAGGGCGCCGACGTCACGCTCGTCGCCTGGGGCGCGATGGTCGGCGTCTGCGAGCGAGCGGCCGAGGCGCTCGCTGCGGAGGCGTCGGTCGAGGTGCTCGACCTCCGCACGCTGAAGCCGCTCGACGAGGACGCGGTCCTCGCCTCCGTTCGGCGAACAGGGCGTTGCGTCGTCGTGCAGGAGGCGCCGCGGACATGCGGCTTCGCCTCCGAGGTGGCCGCGCTGCTCGCCGAGCGGGCGATCCTCGACCTCCACGGGCCCGTGGTGCGAGTCACGGGGTACGACGTCCCGTACCCGTACTGGCAGCTCGAGGACTGGTACATGCCCTCGGTCGAGCGGGTCTCGGACGCCGTCCACCGCGTGCTCGCCTTCTAGCGCCAACCGCACTACCCTCCTCGCCGTGGCCTACGAGTTCAAGCTGCCCGATCTGGGGGAGGGCCTCACCGAGGGGGAGATCGCGCGCTGGCTCGTCGAGGAAGGCGACAACATCGACGAGGATCAGCCGCTCGTCGAGATCCAGACGGACAAGACCACGGTCGAGATCCCGTCCCCGCGCGCGGGGACGGTGCTCAAGATCCTCGTCGCCGAGGGCGATGTCGCCCCGGTCGGGGCGGTGCTCGTCGTCATCGGCGAGGAGGGCGAGCAGCTGCTGCACGCGGTCGCGCCCGACGAGCGGCGCGGCGAGGCGGCCACCGAGCGCATCGTCGCCGTCGTCCCCGCCGAGCCGGCCGCCGCGGTCAGGGCGACGCCAGCCGTGCGGCAGCTCGCGAAGGAGCTCGGCGTCGAGCTGGTCGGGCTGCCGGGGAGCGGCCCGGGCGGACGGATCGTAGAGGACGACGTCCGTGCCGCCGCCGGGGCGACCGGAGGCCGGCGGATCCCGGTCCGCGGCATCCGCCGGGCAATCGTCGAGCAGGTGACCCGCACGCACCGCGAGGTGCCGGCCGTCACGTTCGTCGAGGAATGCGATTTCACCGGGGTCGACCTCGCACGGCTCGTGCCGCTCGCGATCCGTGCCTCGGCGTCCGCGCTCGGCCGCTTTCCGGAGCTCAACGCCAGGCTCGAGGGCGACGAGATCGTGCTCCTCGACCGCGTCGATGTCGGCATCGCGGTGCAGACGGACGGCGGCCTGGTCGTCCCGGTCGTTCGCGGCTGCGAGGGCCGCTCGGTCGACGAGATCGCCGCGGAGGTCACGCGGCTCGCGGACGGGGCCAGAGCCGGCAGACTCTCGGCCGAGGAGCTGCGCGACTCGACGTTCACCGTGACGAGCGCGGGCAAGCTCGGCGGTCTCTTCGTGACGCCCCTCGTCAACCATCCGGAGGTCGCGATCCTCGGCCTCCACCGGATCGCGGAGCGGCCGGTCGTGCGCGACGGCGCCGTCGCCGTGCGGCAGATGGGCAACGTCTCGGTGAGCTTCGACCACCGTGTCGTCGACGGCGCACGGGCGGCCGCCTTCTGCGTCGACGTGATCGGGCTGCTGCAATCCGGTGGCGACCCACGCGCGTAGTACCGGGCGTATCGACGTCCCACGACCACAAAGGGGAGAACGATGCGAGGGAGGCTGCTCGTCGGAATGTTCGTGCTCGGCCTCGTCGCCGTCGGCGTCGCCGCCGCCGGGCTCAACCGGAACTGGAGTGATCACGCCAACGGCTCGCAGGAGGTCCCGCCCAGGGACACGCAGGGCCAGGCGCAGGCGATCTTCCACCTCTCGAAGGACGGAAGCTCGCTCGAGTACAAGCTGATCGCCTCGAACATCGACAACGTGTTCATGGCGCACATCCACATGGCGGAGCCCGGCGTCAACGGGGGAATCGTCGTGTGGCTCTACCCGTCGACGACGCCCATCCCCGGGCAGTTCGGCTCCGGCCGGACGGACGGCGTGCTTGCCGAAGGGACCATCACCGCCGGCAACCTCGTCGGCGCGCTCGCCGGGCACCCGCTCGCCGACCTCCTGACGGCGATGAGCACGGGGCACGCCTACGTCAACCTGCACACGAACGACGGCGTCGATGGGGTCAATACCGGCGCCGGCGACTTCCCGGGCGGCGAGATCCGCGCGGACATCACGACGTAGAACAAGGGGCGGGCCCCGCGGAGTACGGGGCGGCGACAGCCGCCCCGTACAATCCGGCGCGTGGGCGACTGGTACGAGATCGGCATCACGCTCGGGCTGGGCGTGGCGGCCGGCCTGCTGCTCGCGGGCCTCGTCGCCGCGTGGCGTTACGGGCTCCTCACGTCGGTTCTCGGCGCCCTCGCAGTCGGCGCACTCGCCGGGCTCCTCGTCAAGGGCTGGATCGGGCTGCCAGGCGCTCTCGTCGGCGGCGTGATCGGCGCCGTCTCGGCATCGTTGATCTCGCGCGGGGCGCTCAGACGGGGCGCCACCCCCGGCGGCACGGCCTTCCTCGTCGGGAGCGCCTCGATCGCCGTTGCACTCCTCGCGCTGATCCCTGTCGTCGGCTACGTGCTCGCCGTGCTCGTCCCGGCGGCCGCGGCGAGACAGGCCCGGCGCGAGCCCGAGCGGCATGCCGGGCTCCGCACGCTCGCCAAGTGAGCCTCCCCCGGAAGCTCGTCCTCGTCGTGATCGACGGGCTCACGCCGACGATGCTCGAGGCCTCGCTCGGCACCGCCTCGACGCCGACGTTGACTGCTCTCGCGGAGAGGGCGGTGCTCGGGCGGGCGACGTCGACGTTCCCGTCTCTCACGCCGGTCTGCCTCTCCTCGATCGCGACGGGTGCGCACCCCGACGTCCACGAGATCCCGCACCTCATCTGGTGGCACCGCGGCGAGCGCCGCCTCGTCGAGTACGGGTCGTCGTTCGGTGCCGTCCGCGCGGCCGGCCTCGGCCGGGCGCTACGGGACACGCTGGTCGGGATGAACGCCGAGCACCTCGGCCGCGACGCGGTGACGGTGTTCGAGGCGCTGGCCGACGCCGGCGTCCGAACGGCCGCGGTCAACTTCACGGCCTATCGCGGCAGGACGCTCCATCGGCCCACCGTCCCGTTCCTCGACCCGGTGCTCGGGCCGGAGCGGTTCTTCTTCTACAACCTCTTTCAGAGCGAGCGCACGGGCGCGCCCCTCTCGTTCCGGAACCGCGCCGCAGGCACGATCGACGCCTACGCCGCGGCGGTCGGGCGATGGCTCGTGACGCGAGACGGCTTCGACTTCCTGCTGCTCTACCTCTCCGACTACGACTACGCCTCGCACGTCTTCGGCCCCGACGCGTCGACGGCGGTGCTCGCGCGGTGCGACGAGGCGATCGGCGACCTCGTACGCGCCGCGGGCGGTGTGGACGAGTTCCTTGCGCGGTATGCCCTGATCGTGATGTCGGACCACGGCCAGACGGTGGTCCGCGAGGTCGCCCGGCTCGAGGACCGGTTTCGGCACGAGCCGGAGACGCTCGTCGCCGCGTCGAACCGCGCCGCGCACCTGTACCGCCTCGGCCCGCAGGCCCCGGACGCGAGAACCCTGGCCGAGCGGCTCGACGGCGAGCCGTCGGTCGAGGTCGTGCTCTTCCGGGAGGACGGCGTCACGGTCGCTCGCCGTGAGGGCGCCGAGCTACGGCTGGGCGGGACGGTGGTGCTCGACGGCGATCCCACCGTGCTCGACCACCCGGACGCCATCGCGCGCGCCGCGGCGGCCCTCCGCTGTCGCAATGCCGGCGACGTGGTCGTCTCCGCCGCGGAGACCTGGGAGTTCGAAGACCTCGGCGGCGGTCACCACCTCGGGGGCGGGTCGCACGGATCTCTCGTCGCGGGGGATTCGCTCGTGCCGATGCTGACGGCCGGTCTCGCGTCGGCCGCGCCCGCGAGCATCGTGGACGTCGCGCCGGCCATCCTCGCGCACTTCGGCGTCGAGGCGCCGCCCTACACGCTGCGGCGCGCGGCGTGAGCGACGCGGCGGCCGGGGCGCGCGACCCCCGCCGCGCCCGCATGGTGGAGCGCCAGCTCCGGCGCCGGGGGATCACCGACGAGCGCGTGCTCGCCGCGATGTCCCGCGTTCCGCGTGAGGCCTTCGTCCCGCCGCAACTCGCCGGCGTCGCGTACGAGGACGCAGCGCTCCCAATCGGCGAGGACCAGACGATCTCGCAGCCCTTCATCGTCGCGACGATGTGCGAGCTCCTCATGCTCGACGGCACCGAGCACCTGCTCGACGTCGGCACGGGCTCGGGCTACGCCGCCGCGGTGCTCGACGAACTGGTCGCGAGCGTCGTCTCGATCGAGCGGATCCCGGCCCTCGCCGCGCCCGCCCGCAGGGCGCTCGACGAGACGGGGCACGGACGCGTCGAGGTGCGGATCGGCGACGGGAGCCTCGGTGTGCCCGATCGCGCGCCCTTCGACGCGATCGCCGTCGCGGCCGCGACCGACCATGTGCCGCCGGCGCTCCTCGAGCAGCTCGCGCCGGGCGGGAGGATGGTGCTGCCCCGCGGGGGGCGACGCGGACAGCAGCTGGTGCGGATCGCGCGGACCGCCACCGGGCCGGTCGAGACGGCCTCGCTCCCTTGCCGCTTCGTTCCCCTCGTCGAGGGCTGAGCGGCGACTGCGAGCCGGGTCGACCGCTACGCTCGCGCGGCGACGATGGACGAGGGAACGATGACGACGCCGCACGAATTGCCGCGCAGGAGGGTCGACGCCGCGCTCAGGCGGCGCGCGAACTGGGAGCAGCTCGTCAAGTTCTGCGTCGTCGGCGCGTCCGGGTACGTCGTCAACCTGGTCGTCTACACGCTCCTGCTCGAGTGGGCCGGCCTCCACTACGTGCCCGCTGCGATCGGCTCGTTCCTCGTCGCCGTCACGAACAACTACGCGTTGAACCGCCTGTGGACGTTCCGGGGCCAGCGCGGCCACGTCGTCTTCCAGGGGCTGCGCTTCCTCGTCGTCTCGACGATTGCGCTCGGGGCGAACCTGCTCGTGCTGCACGCCCTCGTCCAGGCCGGCCTCGGCGAGGTCGTTGCCCAGGCGCTCGCGATCATGCTCGTCACGCCGGTCAACTTCGTCGGCAACAAGCTGTGGTCGTTCCGGCACCGCCGCTGATCGGCGACTCGTGCATGCCTTGAGGCGGCCCCTCGTCCCCGGGGTGGCCCTCCTCGCGGTCGGCCTCTGCCTCGTGCTCGCGCAGGCCGCGAGCGCCGCCCCGCCCACCGCGGTCGGCCCCGTCTACGACGCGGAGGGAAGGCTCGTCGAGACCCCGTTCGCGCCGTCCGCGGCCGCGCCCCGTCTCTCGGAGGACAGGGTGGTCGACGTGTTCCTCGCCCACCCGAAGGTCGCCGACTGGCTCGACCGGTACCCACCTCGGCCGCAGACCGACGCCACGTTCGATCGTCCCACCAGAACCTGGACGGTGCACGTCTGGTCGGGGGCGGCGGGCGAGGTGGCGACCGGCGTCGTCTCGGACGCGACCGGGGCTGTGACCGAGGCGTGGACCGGCCCGCAGGTGGCCTGGAAGATGGCGCGCGGTCGCCCCGGCGCATTCGGCGGGAAGCTCCTCACCTCGTGGCCGGTCTGGCTCGGCTTCTCGGCGCTGTTCCTGCTCGGCCTCGTCGACGTCCGCCGCCCGCTGACGACGCGGACACTCGATCTGCTCGTGCTGGTGTCGTTCGGCGTCTCGCTCGCGTTCTTCAACCGCGGCGAGGTGCTCCAGAGCGCCGCGCTCGCGACGCCGCCGCTCCTCTACCTCACCATGCGAACCGCGTGGATCGGCTTCCGTCCGCGCTCGCGGCCCGGCGGAGGTCTTTCCCGCTGGCCGGTCTGGGCGCTCGCGGCGGCGACGCTCTTCCTCGTCGGGTTCCGGGTCGGGCTGAACGTCGACAACCACCGGACGGTGATCGACGTTGGCTACGCGGGCGTGATCGGCGCCGACCGGATCCTCGACGGCCGGGCGCCGTACGGCGCGATGCCGGTCGAGGACGACCGCAGGCCGTGCGGGCCGGCCGGGTCCGACGGCGAGATCAGGGAGCGCATCCAGTCGAACGGCCGCTGCGAGTCCGCCAATCCGCGCGGCGACACGTACGGCCCCGTCGCGTATCTCGCTTACGTGCCTGCCGTCCTCGGCTTCGGGTGGAGCGGCAAGTGGGACGGGCTCCCCGCGGCGCACGCGGCCGCGATCGCGTTCGACCTGCTCGCGCTCGCCGGCCTTGTGCTGGTCGGGCGGCGCCACGGCGGGTCGCGGCTCGCCGCCACGCTCGCGTTCGGCTGGGCGGCGTATCCCTTCACCGCCTACGCGCTGATGTCGAACACGAACGACTCCATCATGCCGGCGATTCTCGTGTGGGGCTTCTGGCTCGCCTCGTCGCCCGTCGCCCGGGGCGCCGCCTGCGCGCTTGCGGCGTGGACGAAGTTCGCCGCGCTGATCGTCGCACCGCTCTGGCTCACCTACCGCTCGCGCCTGCGTCCGTCGCAGCTCGTGGGCTTCGCGGCGGCGTTCGTCGTGGCGAGCGCGCTCGCCTTCTCGATCCTCCTCCTCGACCCGTCGATCACCGGTGCGGCGCGAACGTTCTGGAACCGGACGCTCGGGTTCCAGCTCGACCGCGAGTCGCCGTTCTCGATCTGGGACTGGGGGCAGTACCACGCCGCGGGGATCCCCGACCTCGCCTCGCTGCAGACCGTCGTGCAGGTCGGCGTCATCGTCCTCGCCGGCGTGGCGGCGGCCGTGCCGCGGGACAAGCATCCGCTCGAGCTCGCCGCGCTGACCGCCGCGCTGCTGCTCGCGTTCGAGCTCGCGCTGACGCACTGGTCGTATCTCTACCTTCCCTGGGTGCTTCCGTTCGTGCTGCTCGCGCTCTTCCTGCCGCGGACACGCCCGGCCGCGGAGCCGTAGTGCCCCGCGTGCCTCCGACCGAGGCGCTCCTCGCGAGTGCCGTCTTCGTCGCGACCGCCGTCGTCGCGACGGTGGCCTGGCAGCTCTCCGGGAACGCGGTCACGGACATCCCGCTGTACCACGCCTACGGGGAGCGTATCGCCGGGGGGCTCTTTCCCTACCGCGACTTCGCGTTCGAGTACCCGCCGGGAGCGCTGCCGGCACTCGTCCTTCCCGCGCTCGTGACGGACTCGCTCTCCGCCTACCGGGTCGTTTTCGCGGTGGAGATGGCGCTCGCGGGCGCGATCGGCGTCCTGCTGGTCGCCGCCGGGCTTCGGCGCCTCGGCCGCGCGCGTGACGACCGCCGGACGACGCTCGCCGTCGTGGCCGTGCTGCCCGCGTTCCTCGGAGGCGTGATCCTGACCCGCTTCGACCTCGTCCCCGCCGCGCTCGTGGCCGGCGCCCTCGTACTGCTGATCACGGGACGACTGCGCGCAGGCGCCCTCGTGGTGGGTCTGGGGATTGCGGTCAAGCTCTATCCAACGGTGCTCGTCCCGCTCGTCGGCGTCATTGCCTGGCGGAAGGGGGGACGGCGCGAGCTCGCGGCCGTCCTCGCCCTCGCACTCGCTCCGGCCGCCCTGGCCTACCTGCCCTTCCTGCTCCTCGGCCCCGATGGCGTCCTCGACTCGCTCGGACGCCAGCTCGGCCGGCCGCTCCAGATCGAGAGCCTCGGCGCGGGTGTGCTGCTCGCGCTGCACCACGCCGCCGGAATCGACCTCGAGTGGGCCTCCGGGAGCGGCTCGCAGAACCTGCGCGGCGGGGCCGCCGACGTCCTCGCCGTCCTGCAGGGAATCGCCCAGGTGGCGGCCGTGGCGCTCGTGTGGGTTTCCTTCGCACGCGGTCCTGCGACCGTGGAGCGGCTCGTCCGGCACGCGGCCGCGGCTGTGGTCGCCTTCGTCGCGCTCAGCAAGGTGCTCTCGCCGCAGTTCCTCGTCTGGCTCGTCCTGCTCGTCCCACTCGTCGGCGGCGCGCGGAGCCGAGCGGCGCTCTGGCTCACGGCGCTCGCGTGCGCTCTCACGGCACTCTGGTTCCCGGCCCGCTACTGGGAGCTCGTCAAGGAGTTCGACACGCTGTCGTCGTGGGCCGTGCTCGCGCGCGGGATCACGCTGCTGGCGCTGCTCGCGGCGCTCATGTGGCCGGCCAGGGAACGCGAACCGGCTCGATCGCGCTCGCCCGCCCCGTCTCCGGGTCGCACGTGACGACCGCGCCCTCGAGGCGCACTCCCGCCGACGCCGTCTCGAACCGGACGGGCATGCCGGTTCGCATCCGCCTGATCGCAAGACCGGTCTCGACGCCGATCACGGAGTCGTGCGGCCCCGTCATGCCGACGTCGGTCAGCGCGGCCGTGCCACCGGGCAAGACACGGGCGTCGGCGGTCTGGACGTGTGTGTGCGTGCCGAGCACGGCCGTCACGCGGCCGTCGAGCCAGGCGGCGAGGGCGACCTTCTCGCTCGTCGCCTCCGCGTGCACGTCGACGACGACGACCGGTGTCTCGGCACGCGCTTCCTCGACGAGGTCGTCGACGACCTCCCACATGCTGTGCGCGGGGTCGAGGAAGAGCGTGCCGAGCAGGTTGACGACCGCCACACCGGTGCCGTCCCGCGCGTCGACGACGGTCAGCCCCCGTCCGGGGGCGGCGGTCTGGAAGTTCGCGGGGCGGACGATCTTCCCCGACGACGCCAGGTAGGGCCCGATCTCCTCGCGGCGCCACGCGTGGTTGCCGAGCGTCAACGCGTCGGCGCCGGCGGCGAGCAGGCGCTCGGCGAGGCGCGGCGTGATGCCGACACCGTTCGCCACGTTCTCGCCGTTGACGATGCAGGCGTCCACGTCCAGCCGCTCACGCAGGCCGGGGAGCAGTGCCTCGACCGCATCTCGCCCCGGCCGTCCGACGACGTCGCCGACGAAGAGGATCCGCACGCCCGACGTCCTCTAGGGGAGCGATCCGGGTGAGGGGTAAACCGTGATCGAGATGTTGTTGCCGCCGTCGGGCGCGTGCGCGGCGAGGGCCTGCTCCTCCACCGAGGCGATGTCGACGGCCGTTCCGAGCTTCGACGTGGCCGCGAGCACGGGCGTCCCGACCACGATCGAGGGGTCGGGACGGACGTTCATCACGGACACCATCACGGACGGCGCCTCCGAGGGGCGCAGGTCGATGCGGCTGCCGACGCGCTTCCCTCCGACGACGAGGTCCGAGACGGCGATCACCGACCCCTTCACCGGCGCGTAGACGTCCGTGCCCGGTGCCGTCCCGACGTCGAGGACGTTCGTGCCGGCCGGGCCGCCCTCGAGCTGGTACCACCGCGGCGAGGAGCGCCCGCTCCCCGCGATCCGCCGCCAGAGACGGGCGAGGAGGCCCTCGTTCGCCTGGCGCCCGACGGGCTGGAGCGACAGCGAGCCGTCGTTCGAGCCGTGGAAGCCGATCGCCGTCAGCGCCCCGGCCGCGACCGGGAGCTGGACGCGCAGGTTGCCGATCGACGCGAGCACCTGCGGCCTGGGCCGGACGGCGGCGGCGTCGACCGAGGAGACGGTGTCGACCGCGATCGGCGCCGCCACGTTGGACGAGCCGCTCGAGCCGAACGCCGTGAAGAGCAGCGTGACGACGGCGAGCACGCCGAGGGCGGAGAGCACCACGAGGCGCCGCGCGCGCCGTTGGGCGCGCCGTCTGCGGTCACGAAGACGCGCGGCTTGCCGGGAGCGCGGCGAGGCCATCGGGGCCACGGTAGCGCACAGCGCCGCGGGTTTCCGGTGCTGTGGGCCGTACCGGACGGGGCTACGATCGCGGCGTGACCGAGCCACCGACGATTCGGATCCCGCGGTGGATCCAGCTCGTCGGCCTCCCCGTGCTCCTCCTCCTCGGGTTTTTCGTCGCGGAGGCGCTCGGGCACGTCATCTTCCTGTTCCTGACGGCCGCGGTGATCGCGTTCACGCTCAACCCGCTCGTCCGAGACCTCACCCGGCTCCGCCTGCCGCGCGGCGTCGCGGTCGCCGTCGTCTCGGTGATCTTCGCGACGGCGTTCGTGGCGCTCCTCGTTGCGCTCGGCACGGTGGTCGTCTCGGAGACACGCTCTGCTGCCGACCGGATCGACGCCTACCTCACCGAGGACAACCCGGTCACCGGGAAGACGGGAGCGGAAGTCGACGTCGACCGCCTGCAACAGTGGCTCAACGACCACGGGCTCGAGGGAGTCAAGCTCGAGCAGCAGCTCAACGACCTCACGGACTCGATCGGCGCGGGCGACGTCTCGAAGTACGCGCAGGACGCGATCTCGTTCGCGCAGGGCGCCGCCAAGTCGGTGATCCTCTTTGTCTTCTCGGTCGTCCTCGTCGTCGTCATCTCGATCTACATGCTCCTCGACATGCCGCGCCTCGAGGAGTCGATCGACCGCCGGTTCCCGCCACACGGCGGTCTCCCGCTGACGCAGCGCATCGAGCGCGCTCTCTGGGGCTACGTGAAGGGCCAGGCGATCCTCTCGATCGTGATCGGCACGAGCGCCGGGGTCGGCATGTGGATCCTCGGCACGACAGGGCTGGTCGAGGGCGCGGAGCGGTACGCGCTGCTGTTCGGCCTCTGGACGGCGTTCATCGAGGTGATCCCGTACATCGGGCCGTGGCTCTCCGCCGTCCCGCCGGCGGTCTACGCGCTCGTCGTCGACCCGATCGGCGTGCTGTGGGTCGCTGCGCTCTTCGTGTTCATCTACCAGATCGAGGGTCACGTCGTCGTGCCGAACGTGATGGCGAGCGCCCTCCGTCTGCATCCGCTGCTCGTGATCTTCGGGCTGCTCGCGGGAGGCGCGCTGTACGGCATTCCCGGCGTCCTCGTGGCGCTGCCGACGATGGCCGCGGGCCGCGCGATCTGGGAGTTCTTCGGCGAGCGGATCGATCTCGAGTCGTGGGAGGAGCCAGAGTCCACGTCGCGGCCGGTCGCCGTCGACGTCGACGTCGGCGAGCCCGACTCCGGCGAGCCGCCGCGGGCGGCGTCCGGGTCGTCCTGAGCGCCGCGCAGCCCGAGAGCCCAAGCCTCTAGGCTTGCGTGGTGAGCACGTTCCCCGCGACACGCCTACGACGGCTGCGGCGCACGGACGCGCTGCGCGCCCTCGTCCGCGAGACCTCGCTCTCGCTCGACGACGTCGTGATGCCGCTCTTCGCCTGCCCGGGCGAGGGCGTGGTGCGGCCCGTCGAGGGCCTGCACGGCATCGCGCAAAGGTCGGTCGACGAGCTCATCCGAGAGGCCTCGGCGCTCGCCCGTGTCGGTGTGCGCGCCGTCCTCCTGTTCGGCATCCCGGAGGAGAAGGACGACGAGGGCTCCGGTGCGTGGGATGCCGACGGGATCGTCCAGCGCGCCCTGCGGGCACTGCGGGCGGAGGTTCCGGGCCTGACTCTGCTCACGGACGTCTGCCTCTGCGAGTACACCGCCCACGGCCACTGCGGCGTCCTCGACGGCGAGACCGTCGCGAACGACGAGACGATCGAGCTCCTCGCCAGGACTGCGGTCAGCCACATCGAGGCGGGCGCCGATGCCGTCTGCCCGAGCGACATGATGGACGGACGCGTCGGCGCGATCCGCGCGGTTCTCCCGGAGACGCCGATCGTCTCCTATGCGGCGAAGTATGCGTCCGCCTTCTACGGGCCTTTCCGTGAGGTGGCGGAGTCCGCACCCGCGTTCGGTGACCGGCGCGGCTACCAGATGGATCCCGCGAACGTCCGGGAGGCGCTCCGCGAGTGCGCGCTCGACCTCGACGAGGGCGCGGACGTGCTCATGGTGAAGCCCTCGCTGCCCTACCTCGACGTGATCCGGGCCGTGCGCGAGCGCTTCGACTGCCCCGTGTGGGCCTACCAGGTCTCTGGCGAGTACGCGATGGTGCGTGCCGCCGCCGACGCGGGGCATCTCGACGAGCCGCGGGCGGCGCTCGAGACCCTCACCGCGATCAAGCGGGCCGGGGCCGGGACGATCGTGACGTACTGGGCCGGGGACCTCGCTGCGTGGCTCTGACGAGCCGCACGGAGCTCTGGCGGCGAGCGACGAGCCTCATCCCCGGAGGGGTCAACTCGCCGGTGCGGGCGATGCGTGCCGTCGGCCTCGACGAGCCGCTGTTCCTCGTGCGCGGGGAGGGGGCGTACGTCGAGGACGTCGCGGGAGCGCGGTACCTCGACTGGGTTCAGTCGTGGGGCCCTCTGATCTTCGGGCACGCCGACCCGGAGACCCTGGACGCCGTCCGCGTCGCCGCCGACCGCGGCACCACCTTCGGCGCCCCCACCGAGGCGGAGGTCGAGCTCGCCGCCGAGATCGTCGACGCCGTCCCGTCCGTCGAGCTGGTACGGCTCGTCAACTCCGGCACCGAGGCCTCGATGAGCGCGCTCCGGCTGGCGCGGGCGACGACGCGCCGCGACCGGGTGATCAAGTTCGCGGGCGTGCTACCACGGCCACGTCGACGCGCTCCTCGCGAGCGCCGGGTCCGGCGTGATGACGCTCGGCATTCCGTCCACTCCTGGTGTCCCGACCGGCGTCACCGCGGACACGATCGTCTGCGCGTTCAACGACGTCGACGGCGTCGCCGCGGCCTGCGAGCGCTTCGGCGAGGGCCTCGCGGCGATCCTCGTCGAGCCGGTCGCAGGGAACATGGGGTGCGTCCCGCCTGCACCCGGCTTCCTCGAGGCGCTCCGCATGCTCGCCGACGCGACCGGTGCGCTGCTCGTCTTCGACGAGGTGATGACCGGCTTTCGGGTCGCCCGTGGCGGTGCCCAGGAGCTCTACGGCGTGACGCCCGATCTGACGATCCTCGGCAAGATCGTCGGCGGCGGGTTGCCCGCCGCGGCATTCGGCGGCCGCGCCGATCTGATGGAGCAGCTCGCGCCGAGCGGCAGCGTGTACCAGGCGGGCACGCTCTCGGGCAACCCGCTCGCGACCGCGGCCGGGCTGTCGGTCCTACGTCGTCTACGAGACGATTGGGTGTACGACGAGCTCGAGCGCCTGGGAGCGCGGCTCGAGGCGGGCCTCGCGCCCTTCGGCACGGTCCAGCGGGTCGGGGGGATGCTGACGCTCTTCTGCGTGGACGGGCCCGTCCGGAGCTACGACGACGCGGCGGCGTCCGACACGGAGCGTTTCGGGGCGTTGTTCCGGAGCCTGCTCGCTGACGGCGTCTACCTGCCGCCATCGCAGTTCGAGTGCCTCTTCCCGTCGACCGCGCACTCGGACGAGGACGTCGACCGGACGATCGCGGCGGTCGAGGCGTTCGGTCGGCCGTGAGCGCGGTCGCCTCGGACGAGCTGTTCGACCCGATCGTCGACGGCGCGGCTCGAGAGAGCTCACTCTGGGCCGACTCCCTCCGCCCGCCGGAGTCGCGGGAGCCCGTTCCCGTGTTCTCGCCGCTCCTCACCGAGCCCCGCTTCGCGCTCGGGATCGAGACGATCTACGAGGGCTACCTCCTCCACTACGGGCGCGCGCGTCTGTTCGCGCCGGCGGACGACGACATCGCGCTCCTGCTGGGCGACGCGCTGCTCGCCCACGGTCTCGTCCGGATCGCGGAGACCGGCTCGACGCGCGCCGTGGGGGACGTCGCGGCGCTGCTCTCGCTCTGCGTCCAGGCGCGCGCGGACGGCCTCGACGGCGACGGCGCCGCCTGGGCTGCCACGGCAGCGCTCCTCGGGCGCGAGGGCCTCGACGCTGCCCGCGCGTCGCTCCGCGTCGAGCGCGACGCAGGCCCGCTCGAGCGTCTCGCCCGCGAGACGGCCGGCGACGCGGCGGTCGACGAGGCGCTCGGCGCGCACGTCGCGCGCCTCGTATAGCATCGCCCCGATGCTCGCCGCGCTCTGGTTCCTGGCGGACGCCGCCGAGGAGGGCAAGGACGTCGTCCTCTCGATGCTCGTCGTCGGGCTCGTGTTTCTCGCGACGATCGGCCTCGGCGAGCTGACGCACCACCTCGGCGCGAGGCGCCGGCGCGCGAAGCTGAACCGCCCGCTGTAGACGGATGGCGAGCCCCGCGTCGGACCTGCGCGAGTGGATCGCGCTTCTCGAGCGCGAGGGCGAGCTCGTCCGCGTGAGCGCGGAGGTCGACGCCGACCTCGAGATCACCGAGATCACCGACCGGGTCGTGAAGTCGGGCGGCCCCGCGCTCCTGTTCGAGAAGGTCAAGGGCTCGCGCCTGCCGCTCCTCATCAACCAGTTCGGCACCGAGCGGCGGATGTGCCTCGCCTTCGGGGTCGAGCGCCTCGACGATGTCGCCGCGAGACTCGACGAGGTGCTCGAGCTGACGCCGCCGCAGGGGCTGATGGACAAGGTGAGAAAGCTCGGCACCCTGAAGTCGATCGCCGACTCGGCCCCGAAGTCCGTGTCGAAGGGCGCGTGCCAGGAGATCGTCCTCGAGGGCGACGCCGTCGACCTCGACGCGCTCCCGATCATGCGGTGCTGGCCGCTCGACCCGGCACCCTTCATCACGCTGCCGGCGGTGATCACGCAGGACCGCAGGACGGGCGTCCGGAACGTCGGCATGTACCGGATGCAGAAGGTCGACCGGCGCTCGACGTTCATGCACTGGCAGGTGCACAAGGACGGCCGCGCCGACCTGCTCGCGGCGCCGGACGGCCGCATTCCGGTCGCGGTCGCGCTCGGTCTCGACCCCGTCACGGCCTACTCGGCGAGCGCGCCGCTCCCGAAGCACGTGGGTGAGCTGATGGTCGCCGGCTTCCTCAAGGGCTCGGCCGTGCAGCTCGTGAAATGCAAGACGGTCGACCTCGAGGTGCCGGCGAACGCCGAGATCGTGCTCGAGGGCTGGGTCGACGCGGCCGACAGCGGCCTGGAGGGGCCGTTCGGCGACCACACCGGCTACTACACGCCGCCCGAGGAGTTTCCGCTCTTCCGGATCTCGGCGATCACGATGCGCCGCGACGCGATCTACCCGTCGATCGTCGTCGGCAAGCCGCCCGCGGAGGACGAGTGGCTCGCGAAGGCGACCGAGCGGATCTTCCTGCCCGCGATCCGGATGAGCGTCCCGGAGATCGTCGACTACGACCTCCCGACCGCAGGCGCGTTCCACAACTGCGTGATCGTGTCGATCCGCAAGCGGTTCCCCGGTCATGCGCGGAAGGTGATGCATGCGGTCTGGGGCCTCGGGCTGCTCTCTCTCTCCAAGGCGGTCGTCGTCGTCGACGAGGGAGTCGACGTGCACGACTACGCGGAGGTCTTCTTCCGCGTCTGTGCGAACGTCGACCCCAAGCGGGATGTCGTGCTCGCGGACGGCCCTCTCGACCAGCTCGACCACTCGTCGGTCCTGCCCTGCTTCGGCGGCAAGATCGGCTTCGACGCGACCGCGAAGGGGCCGGACGAGGGCGCGAGGGAATGGCCGCCGGAGATCGTGATGTCGCAGGAGGTCCGCTCCCGGGTCGACGCCCGCTGGAGCGAGCTCGGGTTGCCCGAGCGCGATGACCGCGCGACCGTGCAGAATGGGCCGACGGTGGCGGCGGGGTGGCGCGCGCGACGGCCGGTTCGCCGTTGACACCGAGCAGGGTGGGACGGTTGAATCACGAACCGGAGCACGGGACGCACGGAGCCACCGAGTGACCGACGACGAGCGCGAGACACATCTCCCCGCCCCGAGCCTCTGGCCCATCGGCTTCGCGATCGGCGTCGCGTGCGTTCTCGTCGGCCTCGTCGTCAGCGTCCCGGCGCTGATCGTCGGCGCGATCATCGCGCTCGTGTTCGGCTTCCTGTGGGTGCGCGACCTGCTCGTCGCACACCCGGTGACGAGCGCCACCGACTCCGCCCTGGCGACGGCTGTCGCCCCCGCGGCGACCGAGGCCGACCTCGGCACGAACGTCGACCGCGCGACCTTCCTCTCGCTCGCGACGATCGGGGTGGGCGGCCTGATCGGCGCGGCCGTGACGCTTCCTCCGCTCGGCTTCGCCGTCCTGCCCTCGTTCATGGGGGAGGGAGTGAAGACGCATGACGTCGACCTCGGGCCGATCACGAACTTCCCGGAGAACCAGTACGTGATCGCGACCTATCTCGAGAATCCCGACATCGGCGAGGTCTCGAGGCGCACCGCGTTCATCCGCAACAACGGCAGGACGGACGCCGGCGTCCCGAGCTTCACGGCGATCTTCAGCCGCTGCGTCCACCTCGGCTGCCCCGTGCAGCCGAACGGGCCGGTCGACGAGCAGGCCAAGAAGGAGGTCAACGGGATCGAGCTCCGGCCCGTCCTCGCGGCGAGCTTCGGCTGCCCCTGCCACGGCGGCCTGTACGACTCGGAGGGCAACCGCTCCGCGGGCCCGCCGGTCCGCTCGCTCGACCGCTTCGAGTTCTCGATCAAGGACGGTCACCTGATCCTCGGCCGGCTCTTCAGCGTCGGCAACGTCGAGGGCACGGGCGCCAAGGCGCGGATCACGAAGTACTACAAGGCCTACCCGGGCGTGCACGTGGACGGCGTCGAGAAGTGGCTCTATCCGATCCCGACTCCCGGATCGACGGGATGAGGCGCTGATGGCCAAGTCCTCCCGCCGGCAGAGCCTCGAGTCGGTCGCGCTGTACCCCCTCGACTGGGTCGAGGAGCGCTCCGGGCTCGTCGGCTACACGAAGTGGTTCCTGTTCCGCAAGGTGCCGCACGACATCAGCTGGGCGCAGACGCTCGGCGCCGCGTCGCTCACGGCCTTCATCGTCCAGCTGATCACCGGCGTGTTCCTCGCGATGTACTACCGGCCGGACCCGGACACGGCGTACGCCTCGATCCAGAACATCACGACAGAGGTCACGCTCGGGTGGCTCGTGCGCGGGATGCACAAGTGGGGCGCCAGCGTCTTCATCATCCTGATGTTCTTCCACATGGCCCGCGCGTTCCTGTTCGGCGCCTACAAGTACCCCCGCGAGCTGAACTGGGTGATCGGGGCGCTCCTTCTCGTGCTCGGCATGTTGGAGGGCTTCACCGGCTACCTCCTGCCGTGGGACAACACCGCCTACTGGGCGACCGTCGTGGGGATCAACCTGAACGCGACGGCGCCGTTCGCCGGGCCGTTCCTCGCACAGTTCCTCCAGGGCGGACTCAGCATCAACCCCGACACGTTGCCGAAGTTCTACGCATTGCACATGCTCCTCGTCCCGGGCGCCATCATGGCCCTGATCGGCCTGCATCTCTATCTCGTAGTGCGCCTCGGTGTCACCTCGCCTCCGTGGTCGTCGACCGCGGCCGGCCGCGAGCGCGCGGAGGCGACGGGCGCGCGCGAGGGCCTCATCCGCGAGCCCGCGGCCGAAGGCGGTGAGTCGTAGCGATGGCGGTCCCGCTGAAGGAACGCAACCGCGCCGAGCACAAGCGCTACAAGGAGGACGTCGAACGGGAGGGGAAGAGCTTCTACCCGTACGCCGTCCTCCACGACTCGGTCATGTCGCTCGTCGTGGTCGCGGTGATCATCGGGCTGGCGATCATCTGGCACTACACCGCGGACGGCACCGACGCGGGGATCCTCGGCCCCTGGTACACGGACGAGGCCGACCCGGGGACGATCGCTTTCGTCCCACGCCCGGACTGGTTCTTCTACTTCCTCTTCTACCTCCTGCGGATCTTCAAGTGGCCGGAGACGGTCGTCCTCGGCACGGTCGGCATTCCCACGGTGCTGCTGATCCTCCTGATCGGGCTGCCGTTCTACGATCGTCGGCCGGAGCGGCGGATCACCCGGCGCCCGGTGGCGGTCGTCGCCGCGATCCTCGTCGTCATCTCGATGGGTGTCCTCACCTGGAAGGGCGCAACCGCGAAGGAGGCCCTCGGGTCGGAGCTGATCGCCGCAGGAGAGCCCGAGCAGTGGGCCGAGGAGCAGGGTTTCGCCGACAACCCGGTCGCGGTCCAGGGCGCGAGGCTGTTCGCCGAGTCGGGCTGCCTGAACTGCCACACGTACCTCGGCGAGGGCAACGGGAACCTCGGCGCCCCGGATCTGAGCGACGTCGGCGCCTCCGGCAGGGGGATCCCGTTCTTCAAGTCGTACATCTCGAACCCGGCGCAGTACGGGAACAACGTGATGATCTCGTACGGCTACCTGGGCGACGAGAACCTCACGAAGCTCGCGACGTTCCTCGACGCCTCCAAGGGCCCGAAGTAGCGCCAACCGCGCGCGGTCCCAGACCGTCGAGCACGTACGCTCCCTCCCGTGCGCGTCTTCCTCGGAGTCACGGGCGCGTCGGGCGCGCCGTACGCGAAGGGCATCTTCGACGGGCTCGTCGCGTCGGGGGCCGAGGTCGGCCTGTGCGCCTCCTCTGCCGGGATCGAGGTGCTCGCGACCGAGCTCTACGGCGACGCCTCGCTCGCCCGCGACGAGGTGCTGGGGCGCTTCGTCGGCGGTGCGGACGACAGCGTCACGGTGTACGCGATCGACGACTGGAAGAGCCCGTACGCGAGCGGGTCGGCAAAGGTCGACGCCTACGTCGTTTGCCCGTGCTCGATGGCGACCGTTGGCACGCTCGCTTCCGGCGCCATGTCGAACCTGATCCACCGTGCGGCCTCGGTCGCGCTCAAGGAGCGGCGCAAGCTCGTGCTCGTCCCGCGCGAGACCCCGCTCTCGTCGATCCACCTCCGCGGCCTCGCGACGCTCCACGAGGCGGGCGCCGTGATCCTCTTCGCCGCGCCGGGCTTCTACCACGGTGCCGCGTCCGTCCAGGATCTCGTCGACTTCGTCGTCGCACGCTGCCTCGACCAGCTCGGGATCCCGACCACCCTCGTCCGCAGGTGGGGCGAATGACCTACGAGTCCGGAACCCTCGCGTCGAGCGAGGTGCGGCGTCTCTTCGACCGGATCGCACCGGTCTACGACGCCATGAACCGCGTGATGACCGCCGGGCTCGACCGTTCGTGGCGGCGGCTCGCCGTCGAGGAGGTCGTCCAGCCCGGCTTCCGGGTGCTCGACGCCTGCTGCGGCACCGGCGACCTCGCGATCGCCGCCGAGCGAGAGGGCGGGATCGTCACCGGGCTCGACTTCTCGCCGGCGATGCTCGAGCGGGCGCGCCGCAAGTCCGACACCGTGACCTGGGTGGAGGGCGACCTGCTCGCCCTTCCGTTCCCGGACGCGTCGTTCGACGCCGCGACGGTCGGCTTCGGCGTCCGCAACGTCGCCGACCTCGAAGCCGGCATCAGGGAGCTCGCGCGGGTCCTCCGCCCCGGCGGCCGACTCGCGATCCTCGAGATCACTCAGCCGCGCGGGATCCTGCGCCCCTTCTTCTCGCTCTGGTTCGACCGTGTCGTGCCGCTGCTCGGGAGGGTGCTCCCCGGCGGCAAGGCGTACACGTACCTCCCCGCGAGCGTCCGCCGGTTCCCGGACGCGGAGCAGCTTGTCGCGCTCCTCGAGCGCAACGGGCTCGAACGCGTCCGCTTCCGGCTCCTCGGCGGCACGATCGTGGCGCTCCACGTCGGGGTGCGGACGTGAGCGCCCTCCAGACCGTCCGCGCCACGGATGGGCTCGCCGAGTACCTCGACGCGGTCGAGGCGCGCCTCGCGGAGGTCGTGGAGGCCCACCCGGGCGTCGTCGCCTCGGTGGGCTCCGACGCGCTCGCCGCGGGTGGGAAGCGCCTCCGGCCGACCTTGACGTTCCTCTCGTGCGCCCCCGGCGCGAAGCCTCCGGTCGTGGAGGGCGCGGCGGTCGAGCTCGTTCACATGGCCACGCTCGTCCACGACGACATCGTGGACGGCGCCCGCCTGCGCCGAGGCCGCGCGTCCGCCTGGACGGCGCACGGCGCCGACGCCGCGAAGGCGGCCGGCGACCATCTCTTCGCCGCGGCGTTCGCCGCGCTCGCGGCCGCGGGCTCCCACGAGCACGTCGGCGCGCTTGCGGTCGCCTCGCTCGCGCTCGCGCGCGGCGAGGCACTCCAGCGGCTGCAGCGGAACGACCCCGACACGACGATCGACGCATACCTCGAGCGCTGCGCGCTGAAGACGGGCTCGCTCTTCGCGGCGGCCTGCGTCCTCGGCGGGGGAAGCGCCGAGTTCGGCCGCCTCCTCGGCATCGCCTTCCAGATAGTCGACGACGTGCTCGACTGCTCCGGCGAGACGGTCGAGACGGGGAAGATCCCGGGCACCGACCTTCGCGACGGGACGCCGACGCTGCCGCTCCTCATCGCCGCTCAGGAGGACGACGTCGTCAGGTGCGCGCTCGCCGGCGGGCCGCTCGAGGGCGCGCTCGTGCGCGTCGCCGCGACCGGCGCGCTCGAGCGCTCGCGCGAGACGGCGCTCGACTACGCGCGGCGGGCACGCGCCTCGCTCGACGGCGCCGTCCGCCGTGAGGAGCTCGCCGCACTTGCGGATGCCGTCGTCGACCGGAACCGCTGAGCGGAGACGGACTACGACGCCCGGAGCGCGGCAGGGCGCTCCGCATGCCGATACTCGACGCGGTAGCCGAGCCGGCGGGGGATTGCGAGGAGCGCCTCGAGGTCGAGGTCGATCCGCGCCCCGGCCTTCTGCGTCACCTCGTCCTCGATCGGCAGGTCGAAGTCGTCGGCCCCGTAGTCGAGAGCCCGGAAGGCGTCCTCGTTCTGTGTCAGCACCGACGTGCGGACGTGCGGGACGTTGTCGAGGAAGATCCGCGAGATCGCGATGTGGCGCCGGTACTCGTCGGCGGAGATCTCCCGTCCGCCGAGGGCGGTCCCGTACGGCTTGTACGTCCAGCAGAGGAACGAGAACAGCCCCTCGTAGCCGTCGCGCAGGCAGCCGTCCTGGAAGTCGCGTGTCCGCTGCAGGTGCTCGAGGCGCTCGTCGAGCGTCTCGTCGAAGCCGATCACCATCGTCGCGGTCGTGCGCATGCCGCTCTCGACGATCGCGCGTTGCGCGTCGAAGAACTCGGCGACGGTGTACTTGAACTTGGCGTGCCGTTTGCGGAAGTCCTCGGTGAGGATCTCGCTGCCGCCGCCCGTCACCCAGTGCACGCCGGCGTCGCGCAGGCGGCCGGCGGCCTCGGCGTGCGAGAGCCCGGCCCGGTCGGCGAGGTAGAGGAACTCGGCGACCGTGAGCGCGTAGAACTCGACCCGGTCGCCGTAGCGTTCTCGCACCGCGGCGAAGAGGTCGCAGTAGTAGTCGAGCGGCAGCTTCGGGTTGAAGCCGCCGTTGAACCCGACCAGGTCGCCGCCGAGGTCGAGCAGCTCGTCGATCTTCGCGAACACCTCGCTCCGGTCGAGGACGTAACCGCCCTCCTGGTTCGGGAGGACATAGAAGGCGCAGTAGTCGCACTGGGCGACGCAGACGTTCGTGTAGTTGATGATGCGCATCACCATGTACGTTGCGTGATCCGGCTCGTGCCAGCGCGCGCGGGTCGCCTGCGCGAGCTCGCGCAGCTGCTCGTCCGGCGCCTCGCGCCAGAGCCGGGCGGCCTCCTCGACCGAGATGCGGCTCATGGCCCCACCTCGGTGGGGCCATGAGTGTGGAGGGGTGTGGGGAACCGGGAGGTTCCCCACGCTCTCAGAAGAAGGGGGCTCGTGGGGGAAACATGGTTTCCCCCACGGGAGGGAGCCGAAGGCGAGCGAGTCACGCCGGTACCGCCTCCTCGACGGTGACCTCGTCCGGGTCGAGCGTGTCCATGAACGAGCTCACGGAGAAGACCGCGTTGCCGGCACCCGCGACGCCGTATCCGGGCGGCGGCCGCAGGCTGTGGCGGGCCAGCGCCTCGCGATAGGCCTCGAGCAGCCTGATGTGGTACTCGAGCGGCGCGCCGTCGGGGTTGTCGCGCCCGAGCGGCGTCGTCGGTTCCGGGCACCACGTCGTGAAGCGCGGGGTGATCCCGTGGCTCATGAAGAAGTCGAGCCCCTCGGTGGTCGACGCGATCGCCTCGTCGATCGTCTCGAAGCCGAACGGCCTTGCCAGCTCGACGCCCGCGACGAAGTTCGGGATCACGAAGCGGGGGCCGAACACCTCCGCGGCGTCGAGGATCCGCCGGTGCCATTCCTCGCGCCCGACGTAGCGCTGCTTGCCGGGCGAGATCAGCTCGAAGAGCCGCTTGTCCCAGACCTCGTAGTTCGGGTGGTAGATCGTGATCCCGTAGTCCTTGTAGCGCTGCACGTCCGCGCGCGGGAGCGCCTGAGCGACCACCTTGCCGAGCCAGCGGCCCGGGAAGCGCTCCTCGATCGCCTGGGCGTAGCGGCCGTAGAAGTCCGCCTCGGCGAGCCCTTCGACGGTGCTCGTCACCGAGCCGCCCGTGAGCGTGTACGCCTTGCTCGTGCGGTCGGTGTCGTAACGATCGATCAGCTCGAGCGCCTCGAGCACGTCGGCGACCGGCTTGACGCCGGTGTACGGCCGGCCCTCGCGCTTGTGCTGGCGCCAGTTGTGGTTGATGTCGCAGAACCCGCACTCCTCCTTGGCGCCGAAGTACTGGCAGAGCCGCAATACGGTGAGGTAGATCAGATAGCCCCACTGGATGGTCGGCGCGGTCTCCATCACCGTCTTGCCGTTCGCGAGCGCGTGGCGGTAGTACTCGGGCATCGGAGGCAGGCCGACGTCGGCGATCGGCCGGTCCTCGAGGGTCAGCTCGAGCCCGTCCTCACCACGGCCGACGCGGTACGGCGAGCCGGGGTTCACGCGGACGGAGACGATCGTGCGCCGGAGCCCGTACGGGCCGCCCGTCAGCGCGAGCTCCTCCGGCGGTCGGCGCCGTGCCGCCTCGCCGAGCTCGGCGAGCGGCTTCTGGTCGAAGGAGAAGATGAAGTACGACTTCGGCTTGACCTCGCCGTCGAGATTGTCCGAGAGGGCCGAGTCGTCGAACGCGATCCCGGTGCGGAGCAGGTCCTCCTTGAGCACCGCCTCCCGCGGGACGTGCGGGTAGCGGTCCATCAGCGACTCGACGAGCGCGGTGCGGGTCGCGGTCATGTTGCCCACGACGTGCACGGTATCGGCCGGAGGGTGCCACCGCGGCGCCGGCGCGATGAGTTGGGGGCTACGCTGGCGATCGATGGCGACGCTCACGCAGACGATCCCGGCCATGCCGGTCCGCGACGCGGCCGCCGCGGTCGCCTTCTATCGGGAGCGGCTGGGGTTCGAGGTGCTCCACCACGACGGCGGCTTCGCCGTTCTCTGCCGCGACGAGGCGGTGCTGCACCTCTGGGAGTCGGGCGACGAGACCTGGCGCGACCGTGCCGACTTCGCCGACAAGCCGGTCTGCACGGGCGCCGAGTCGTTCATCGCGGGCACCGCAAGCTGCCGGATCATGACCGAGGGAGTCGACGAGCTCTACGAGGAGCTCCGCAGCGCCGACGTGCTGCACCCGGTCTCGCGGAAGGGCGTCGACGACACCGACTTCGGCACGCGCGAGTTCGCGACGCTCGACCTCGACGGCAACCTCGTCACCTTCTTCCGGTGGGTCGAGTCGTGATCCGCCTCGGCCGCATCTCCTACGTCAACATGGCGCCGGTCTTCCACCGGCTGACCGCCGAGGTGGAGGAGGTCACCGGCGTCCCGACCGAGCTCAACCGGATGCTGCTGGCGGGAGAGATCGACATCGCGCCGATCTCCTCGATCGAGTACGCGCGGAACGCGCCGCGCCTGCGACTGCTGCCGCGGCTCTGCGTCTCGTCAGAGGGTGCGGTCGACTCGATCCAGCTCGTGACGAAGGTGCCGCTCGGGCGGGTGCGGACGGTCGCGGTGACGCCGGAGAGCGCCACGTCGGTCGTGCTCACGAAGGTGCTCCTGCCGCAGGCCGACCGGCTGCCCCTCGAGGCGGCCCCGGAGGCCGACGCCAAGCTGCTCATCGGTGACGCGGCGCTGAAGAGCGCGTTCGAGGACCCGACGCCGCACTACGACCTGGGCCGCCTCTGGCTCGAGCGCACGGGCCTCCCGATGGTGTTCGCGGTCTGGGCCGCGCCGGAGCCGGTCGTCGACGGGCTGCTCGAGCTGCAGGATGCGCTCGTCGCGTCGGTCCGCCTCGCACGATCGGAGCCGGAGCGCCTCGCCTACGAGGCGAGCGAGCGCTATGGCTACCCGCCGGGTTTCCTCGCTCGCTACTTCGAGAAGCTCCGCTACAGCTTCGGCCCCCGCGAGCGCGCGGGCTTCTACACGTTCCTCGAGATGGCGCGCGACGTCGGCGAGCTGGCTCAGGTGCCCGAGCTGCGGTTCCTCCAGGACGAGGTCACGGTCGCCTGACCGCCACCCTCCTCGGACGCCGCTCGTAGGAGCCGGAGCCCGACGAAGCCGACCCACAGGAACCACACGACGCTGCCAGCGCGTGTGGCGGCCCCCGTGCCGACCGCGCCGAGGACGCCGCTCGCGACGATCACGGCCGGCATGGCGAGGAGCGTCGGCACCCACGCGGAGCGCCAGTCCGGCCGCCGCCGGAATGCGAACGCGAGCACGAACGGCGTCAGGAGGATCGCCGCGGCGGTGATGCCGGACTCCACCTTGTGCGCAGAGGCGTGCCACGAGGTGTTGTCGCAGCCTGCGTCGATGCCCTGGCAGTCGAGCCTGAGGAAGCCGTCGAGCAGCAGCCCCGTGCCCGCGACGGCCAGTCCGATCGTGCCGAGGCGCGCGAGCCATCCCGGTCCGAGCGCGCGCCAGAGGCCGAGCGCGAGGCACACGACCAGGAGGCCGCTCAGGTTCGCGGCCACCTGGTTGTAGAGCCACGGGCTCGACGCGGTGAGCGCTCCGAGGTCGCTGATGTCGTCGTCGGCGGGGCTGAAGGCGTCGGGTTGCGCAAGGTCGCCGAGAAAGACCCCGGCGACGAACGCGAGGGGCGCGGCGAGCCCGCAGAGAGCGGCGACCCGGATCGGCACGGGCCGAGTCTCTCAGGAAGCCGGCGTGTACGAAATCCGTGAGGATTCGGAGGCGGCGCCCGGGTGCTCCACTACGCTCGGCCGGGGTCGATGCGCCGCCACCTCTCCATCCTCGCCGTCTCGTCGCTCGCCGCCGTGCTGCTCGTTCCGGCCGGCGCGGGCGCGCCACGGGAGCTCTGGCCCGGCGTCACGTTCGAGCCCGGAGTCCAGTTCACGTCGCGCGGCCCGGTCGCGATCAACGTCCTTCGCGGCCCGAGGCCCGGCGAGCTGACGACGCTCGAGCCGGTTCTCTCCAACGACACCGTCGTGGGGCGCGAGACGCTCACGTCGATGCAGGTGCGTATGCGGTCGACCGCGACCGCAGCCGGCGTCAACGGCGACTACTTCACGTTCGCGACGGGCAAGCCGTCTGGCGTCCTCATGCGCGACGCGCAACTGGTCAGCCCGCCGAACGGCGGACGGTCGAGCGCCGGCATCCGCAGCGACGGGGTGCTCGACGTGCGCCGCGTGGCGTTCGCCGGGACGTGGCGCGCGTCGGTGACCGCGCGGCCGCTCGGGGCGCTCAACACGGTCCCGGCCGCCAATGGGTCCGCGCTCTACACCGATGCGTACGGGCCGAGCACGCCGGCCGTCGCCGGCGGCGCTGCGGCGATCCTCTTCCCGTTCCCCGCCGCGACACCCGAGGTCGGCCTCGCCGCGCCCATCGTCGAGGCCCGAGCCGACGGCGCCCCGGTGGCGATCCCACCTGGTGGCGCGGTGCTGGTCGCGCAAGGCGTCCAGGCGCCGGCACTCCGGGCCGAGGCCCCGGCGGGAGGAACGATGACGGTAACACTCGGGCTGCGGCCGTCGTGGCCCGACATGGTCGGTGCGATCGGCGGCGGCCCGCAGATCGTGCGGAACGGCGCTCCGATCTTCCGGGCGGGAGAGGTGTTCACGACCAAGCAGCTCGGCCCTCGCGCTCCGCGTAGCGCGGTCGGCCAGCTCCGCGACGGCCGCATCGTCCTGGTGGCCGTCGACGGCCGGCAGCCCGGGTACAGCATCGGCCTCACGAACTTCGAGCTCGCGCAGGCGCTCGTCCGGCTCGGCGCGGTGACGGGGATGGCGCTCGACAGCGGCGGCTCGACGACGATGGCGTTCGACGGGACGCTGCTCAACCGCCCGTCCGACGGGAAGGAGCGGCGCATCTCGACCGCGCTGATGTTCCTCTATCACGGCGTCTTCGCGCCCGAGCCGCCCCCGCGCGTCTCGCCGAACGGCGACGGGGTGGACGAGTCCCCCGGCCTCCAGTACCGACTGGTGCGCCCCTCGTCGGTGAGCGTCACGCTCCGCGCGCCCGACGGGTCGACCCCGGTGTCGACACAGGCGCAGCAGGCCGCCGGCACGTACCCCGTCGCCTTTCCCTCGAGCACGGAGGCCGGCACGACGGCGACGGGTGTCACCGCCGCGGCCGGGTCGTGGACGTTCGAGGTGGAGGCCGTCGACGACCTCGGCCGAGCGTCGTCGATCACGCGCACCTTCGTCGTCGACGACACGCTCGGCTTCCTCCGCGTGCCGAAGCTCCGCGCGGTGCCGCCCGGCGGCCGAGAGATCCGGATCGACTTCAAGCTCTCGCGGCAGGCGCGCGTCACCGTCACCGTGCGCGACGCGGCCGGGCGGGCCGCCCGCGGGGCACTTGCGGAGCCCGCCTCACGCGAGGCGGGCGACCAGCGCGTCACGTGGGACGGGCTCGGTACGAACCGCCGCCGGCTCGAGGGCCGCTTCACCGTCGAGGTCACGGCGACGAGCAGTCTCGGCCGGTCGGTCCTGACGGCGCCGATCGTGATCCGCAAGGCGTCCGCAGCGACGTAGCCGCCTGGGTGTCCGACTTGAAGTCGGACACCTGGCGGCTAGCATCCCGCGATGCCCGTCGCCGGCATCGTCAGCGATCTCACGAACTGGGTCACCAGCGCGATCGGCGACTACGGCCTCTACGCCGTGTTTCTCCTGATGCTCGTCGACGCGGTGTTCCCTGCCGCGAGCGAGGTCGTCATGGTCTACGCCGGGGCGGTCGCGTCGGGCGCATTCGCCGGGCAGGCGATCACGCTCTTCGGCTACGAGTTCTCGAGCGGCCTGCCGGCGTACCTCGCCGTCGCGATCGCAGGCACGATCGGCTACCTGATCGGCTCGATCGGCGGCTGGGCGCTCGGCGACTACCTCGGCCGCCCCTGGCTGGAGCATCACGGGCGCTGGCTGCACGTGAACGCCGAGAAGCTCGACCGGGCAGAGCGCTGGTTCGACCGCTGGGAGGAATGGGCGGTGTTCCTCGGCCGGATCACGCCGGTGATGCGGTCGTTCATCTCCGTCCCGGCGGGCGTGTTCCGGGCCCGGTTCCGACCGTACGTCTGGCTGACGCTCCTCGGGTCGGCACTCTGGTGCTTCGCCTTCGCCGGGGCGGGCTGGGCCGCCGGTGCGAGCTGGGAGCAGTTCCACGAGGCCTTCCGCTTCGTCGACTACGTCGTCGCGGTGCTCGTCGTCGGGGCCGTCGCGGCGGTCGCCTGGCGCCTCCTGAAGCGCCGCCGGCAGCCCGCGGACGAGCCGATTTAGCCTCGTTTGCGGCGGATACGCCGCGAAGGAGGCCGGTACACTCGTGCGGTCGTGATCCCGCTCGTCGACGTCAAGGCGCAGTACGCGCCGTTCATTCCGGAGCTTCAGGCCCGCTTCGCAGAGGTCCTCGAGTCGGGCCGGTTCATCTTCGGCCCCGAGGTGGAGGCGTTCGAGCGCGAGGCGGCCGCGTACCTCGGCGTCCCGCACGCGATCGGCGTCGCGAACGGCACCGACGCGCTCGTGCTCGCGCTCGAGGCAATGGGGATCGAGCGCGGCGACGAGGTGATCTGCCCCGCGTTCACGTTCTACGCGACCGCCGAGGCGATCGCCCGCGTCGGCGCGATACCGGTGTTCGCCGACATCGACCCGGTGACGCTGAACCTCGACCCTGCGGCTGTCGCGGCGGTCGTCACCGATCGGACGAAGGCGATCGTTCCCGTGCATCTCTTCGGGCGCCCTGCTGCGCTCGACGAGCTCGCGGCGCTCGGTCTGCCGCTGCTCGAGGACGCGGCCCAGGCGTTCGGCGCACCGGGCACCGCGACCACCGGCGTCTGCTCGACGTTCAGCTTCTTCCCGACGAAGAACCTCTTCGCCCTGGGTGACGGCGGGCTCGTCGCGTGCCTGGACGACGGCGTCGCGGAGACGGTCCGGAAGCTCCGCTTCCACGGCTCGCGCGACAAGCAGACGTTCGAGCTGATCGGGGCGAACTCCCGGCTCGACGCGATCCAGGCCGCAGCGCTCCGCGTCTTCCTGCCGCAGCTCGCCGGCTGGAACGCCGCGCGACGCGAGGCGGCTGCGCGCTACGCCGAGCTCGGCCTCGGCGATGTCGTCGAGCTGCCGGTCGACGAGCCGGGCCACGTCTACCACATGTACGTCGTCCGCTCGACGGAGCGCGCCCGCTTCGCCGAGGCGCTGCGCGACGCCGGGATCGCCTCGGCCTCGTACTACGTCACGCCGCTCCATCTCCAGCCGGCGCTCGCGTACCTCGGCTACAGGCCGGGCTCGTTCCCCGAGACCGAGCGCGTCGCCGCCGAGAACCTCGCCCTGCCGATGTGGGGCGGGATCGGGCCCGACGAGCAGGAAGCGGTGGTCGCTACCGTGAAATCCGCCGTCGGCGTCGTCGTCTAGAGCGAGGAGCCTCGTGCGCAGCCCGATCAACCGCCATTCGATCTGGCAGGTCGGCGTCGACGCGCTGCTCGTCGCTGTCGCGTGGTGGCTCGCATGGAGCCTCCGCTTCGACCAGGTGCGGCCGGTCTACTACGACCGCTACCTCGAGTGGCCGATCGTGATCCTCGTCGTCGGCATCAAGCTCCCCGTCTTCGCTCTCTGCGGCTTCTACAACCGCTGGTGGCGCTACGTCTCCACGCGCGACATGTGGACTGCCCTCAGGGGCGTCGTGCTCGGGTCGATCGCGGTCTTCCTCGTCTTCACGCTGTTCGACATCCACCGCGTGGCCGTCCCACGCGGCGTCTGGTTCATCGACCTGCTGCTCTGCACCGCGTTCGTCGCCGGATCGCGGCTGCTCGCGCGGACGATCATCGAGCGCCCGCTGCCCGGCCGGATCGTGAGCCGCGGCAGGGAGGCGGTCATCGTCGGCGCCGGCGACGCGGGACAGCTGGTCGTGAAGGAGATGCAACGCAGCCCGGCGCTCGGATACACGGCGATCGGGCTGCTCGACGACGACCCTCGCAAGCGTAACCTCCGTCTCCACGGCGTCCGCGTGCTCGGCACGACGGCCGACCTCGAGCACGTGATCCGCGACCGGCGGCCCGACGAGGTGCTGATCGCGATCCCCACCGCCTCCGGTGACCTACGGGCGCGCATCTTCGAGACCGCGCGTGCGCTCGACGTGCCGGTCAAGACGCTGCCGAGCCTCTCCGATCTCGTCTCCGGGGACGCCGACCTCGCCCGCCAGCTGCGCCCGGTGGAGGTCGAGGACGTCCTCGGCCGCGAGCCGGTCGAGGTAGATCTCGCCTCGATCTCCGACTACCTCCAGGACGAGGTCGTGCTCGTCACCGGGGCGGGCGGCTCGATCGGGTCCGAGCTCTGCCGGCAGATCGCGCGGATCGGGCCTGCGAAGCTCGTCCTGCTCGACCACGCCGAGCCGGCGCTCTTCGAGATCGAGCGGGAGCTCGTGCGCGAGCGCGGCTTCCGCGCCGCAGCCGCTGTCGTCGGCGACGTCCGCGACCCGGTGAAGCTGCGCCAGGTGTTCGACAAGTACCGGCCCGGGGTCGTGTTCCACGCGGCCGCGTACAAGCACGTGGCGATGATGGAGGCGAACCCGATCGAGGCGGTCCGCAACAACACGCTCGGGACGAGAGAGGTCGCCGACGTCGCCGCCGAGTTCGGCGCGAAGCGGTTCGTCCTCGTCTCGACGGACAAGGCGGCCAACCCGAAGACCGTCATGGGCCAGTCGAAGGCGCTCGCCGAGTGGATCGTCGAGACCTGGGGGCACCGGGCCGACGTGACGACGCGATTCGTCGCGGTCCGCTTCGGCAACGTCCTCGGCTCCTCCGGCTCGGTGGTGCCGATCTTCCGCCGGCAGATCGCGCGCGGCGGGCCCGTGACGGTGACGCACCCGGAGATGACGCGCTTCTTCATGACGATCCCGGAAGCCGTGCAGCTGATCGTGCAGGCGGGCGCCATCGGCGGCCGCGGGCAGGTCTACGTGCTCGACATGGGCGAGCCGGTGCGGATCGTCGACCTCGCCGAGAAGATGATCCGCCTCTCGGGCAAGGAGCCCGGCCGCGAGATCGTGATCGACTTCATCGGACCGGCGCCGGGGGAGAAGCTGCACGAGGAGCTCGTCGGCGACGGCGAGACGGTGGCGCCGAGCCGGCACCCAAAGATCGACCTGATCACGCGACCGCCAGTCGACGCCGACTGGCTCGAGACGGAGCTTGCGCTGCTCGAGGGGCTGGTCGAGGATGGTGACACGCTCGAGCTCGTGGGCGAGCTGCGCCGGCTCGTCGGGGAGCCGCGCCGGGAGCGTGCCGGGACGGTCGAGCCGGGACAGGTCCCGTAGCCGCGGATTCGCCCGTATTCGTCGTGGGTGACGTCCACGGCCATCGCGACGTGCTGCTCGAGCTGCTCCGCGGAGCGGGGCTCGTCGACGCCGCGGAGCGGTGGTCCGGCGCGGACGCACGAGTGTGGTTGGTCGGCGACCTCGTCGACCGCGGCCCGGACGGGATCGGGGCGATCGAGCTTGTCCGGCGACTCGAGCGCGAGAGCGACGGCGCGCTCCGCTGCCTGCTCGGCAACCACGAAACCCAGCTCGTGGCGGTCTACCGTTTCGCGGACGAGGAGACCAGCATCCCTGGACAGACGTTCCGGGAGCTCTGGCTCTTCAACGGGGGCGTCGAGTCGGACCTGCGGGCGCTGACGCCCGAGCACGTCGAGTGGATGACGCGCCTGCCGCCGCTCGTACGCGACGGCCGCTGGCTGGTGATCCACGCCGATACGAGCGCGTACCTGGAGCTCGGGAGCTCGCTCGAGGAGCTCTCCTCCGCGACGGCTGCGGTCCTCTCACGCGGGTCGGCGGAGGCCGTCGACGAGCTGCTCGCGATCGTCTCGGACCGGATGCGCCTCACCGAGCCGGCCGCGGTCGACGCGCTGCTCGACGCCTTTGGCGGCGAGCTCGTCGTGCACGGCCACACGCCCATTGCGTCGGTGCGGGCCGTAGACCCGCGCGAGGTGCGCGAGCCGCTGGTCTACGGCGGCGGCCGCGTGATGAACGTCGACCACTGCCTGTTTGCCGGCGGCCCCGGCTTCGTCACGCGCCTGGACGGTGGGCCAGGCGCGTGACGCCTGACCCACCGCTCCGTAGCGCTAGGCGCCGGGGATCTCGAGCAGGAGCAGCTGCCCTCCTTCGCGCTTGTACGTGAAGTCGGGCTGGCCGTCTCCGTTGTTGTCGTCGCCGGGGGCCTTCTCGACCCACAGGGTGTGTGCCTGGACGTTGATCAGGAACATGCCCGGGCCGAATGCCTCGGACGCGTCGACGATCCCGGTGGTCTCCCAGGCGCCGAGGTTGCCGTTCGGGCGACCGTCGACGTCGGTGGGCCCACCGTCGGCGCTCTGGTCGATCTTCACCACGACCGACGGGGTGCCGGATCCAGCAGGTCCCGAGAACGGGACGCGCCAGAGGCGGCCCGTCGTCGCGTTCGGCAGCGTCGAGCCGGCCGGGAACTGCTGGCTCGAGCCCGGATCCTCGGTGACGAGGATGCCGTTCGGGGTCGACTCGACGTTGTCGGGCTGGTGGATCTCGTCGAGGGTCTGGACGGGGTGGTCGTCGCCCTCCACGAAGACCTTGAGCGACGTCACCTTCGTCGGATCGCTGGGGTCGAGCACCATGCGCCAGACACGGCCGTTCGTGGACGGGAACGGTGTATCCAGGCTGTCGGTCGGCCGACGGCCGCGACCCGAGTCGACGATGTAGACGACGTTCTCCATCCCGGCCCGCTTGTCGTAGGCGATGTCCTCGATCCGCACGAACTGGAACACGTTGTTGATGTCGCTCCAGTACTCGAGCACCCACTGCGGGCCGTCGATGCCGAGTGGTGCGACCGATCGAAGATCGCGCTGCCACGAGCCGTTCGTGGGAGGTAGCGGGAAGCCCTTGTCGGCGGCCTTGATCTCCGTCCCGTTCGCGTTGCGACCCGTCGCGATGTCCTTCGGCACCTGGATGAAGTGCCCCGTGATCTGCGTGTTCGAGCCGGGGGTCACGTCGTAGTAGTTCCGGACGCCGGGCGTGTCGGAGACGAACGCCCAGAGGTCGCCCTGGTCGCCGAGGAGTGCATCCGTGCTCGGCGCGATGTACGAGTAGAGCTGGGACTGCGCGGGGACGCTGACGCCGGCGGGGAGCGTCACCCCGGTGAGCGGCCCGCTGGTGAAGGTGTCGTCACCCGAGAGCAGCACCGGCTTGCCGAATCCGGGCACCGGGATGCTGTTCTCGTGGTTGTGCCGGCCCATCCCCGGGATCGGGTGGTGCTTTCCCGTCTGGGTGTCGAGCGCCACGACGAGGCCGCCTTCGCTCTGGTCGGGGCTGTTGAGGGGCGGCGGCCACGAGTTCTCGCGGCGGAACACGTAGTCGGGGGTCTCCTCGTTCGTGAAGAGGATCGGCCGCGAGAAGCCCTCGCGTGACGTCGCGAGATAGTTCGAGCAGAAGCGCTGGTAGCCCGAGCTGCTGTCGATCGCGAACGAGCCGTTGAGCACGCCCGCGGAGTGCTGGTTCAGGATCAGGTTGCTGACCTGCGCGTTGTCGAAGTCGTTCTCTCCGTTGGCCGCGGTTGGGGCGGCGGTGACGTACGGGAACGGCACCTTCGACGTCTCGTGGTTGACGTACAGGTCGACGCGGCCCTGGCCGCGCGTGCGTAGCGAGATGCCGTCCGGGATCGCCTCGTACCGGTAGCCGCTCGACAGCGTGTCGCCGACCGTGAGCAGCGGTTGCACCTGAACGCCGGCCCCGACCGCTGCGAGCATCGACGGTCTCGCCGTCTTGAACCCGCTGTTGTTGTCGCCGGCGAGCCCGGCGGTGGTGACGGCGGCGGCGATGACGACCGCCGCGCCGAAGACGAGCACTTTCCTCATGCGTCTCCCCTCCCTTGTGGTGACGGCAGGACAATACGCCCTCCGTTCCCCGAGGGCTATCCCTCGAGCGCCGAGAGCAAACGGTCGAGCAGCAGGTCCGGCGGCCGGGTCGCAGCCGGTGCCGTGCCCGCCTTGCGCGCGACGCGCAGGTCGTCGGCCCTCGCAAGCGCGCGGAGCCGCCCCTCGCGCACGAGGCGCTCGTCGACCGCCCCGAGGCGGCCCGAGAACGTCGTGTAGACCGGCGTCCCGAGCGCGACCGCCTCGCGGTTCATCGTCCCGCCGGCCGAGACGACGAGGTCCGCGAGTGCGACGAGGCTGAGGGCGTCCACCGCCCGGTCCGGGACGACGAGCGAGGGCAGTCCCGCGGCCCGGAGGGCATCTCGCTGCGCCGGTGTCCGGGGCAGCACGACGGCGTGCACGCCGGCGTCCGAGCCGAGCCTCCGCAGGACGTCCGCGAAGAGCGCGTTCCCGTGGCGGTGATAGAGGGACACGTCCGGCGGTGTCCGGACGACGGCGAGGATGCGCGAGCGGTCGATCCCGAGGCCGTCCAGCACCTGCGGGTCGGGCACGAACCCGTTCAGGTAGTACTCCTCCTTCAGCCCGGCGTACCTGCGCACCTTGCGCGACGGCGCGCCCAGCCGGTCGAGCCGCTCCTGCGGGATCGCGTCCGGGACGACGACACGGGTCGCCGCGCGGCAGCCGAGGTTGTGCTGGGTGAGCGCGAACTCGTAGTCGAACGCATAGGACGACCGCACCCCGAGCGATCGCGCGACGAGGGGCAGCTCGTGCGATGCGTGCGAGAGCGCGAGGTCGAATCGCCGCCCGCGGGCGAAGCGCCGGAGCGCCCACAGCCGCTTCGCCATCGCGGCTCCCTTGGCTGTCCGGGATGCACCTCCGTGCGCAGGCCCGACGACCACGTACTCGAGTCCGGCGTCATCGAGGAGCTCGAGCGTCTGTGCGAAGTCGCGCGCCGTGATCGTCACCCCGTGGCCGCGTTTGCCGAGCAGCGCGACGAGCGGCCGGAAGAAGACCACGTGAGGCGAGTTCGTCATGTCGATCCAGACGCGCATCAGAACACCTCTCCGCCGCGTCCGAGGCGGTCGCCGATGCCCCGGTCGAGCCACTCGTCGAGAAACGGCACCCCATTGAAGATCGTCACGAGACAAGAGTATCTCTATAAGATCGGCTTATGGACACGCGCCAGCTGGCCGCCTTCTGCGCCGTCGTCGAGCGGCGGTCGTTCTCCCAGGCGGCCGATCAGCTCGGCGTCACCCAGCCCGCGGTCTCGCTCCAGGTCCGCGCGCTGGAGAAGCGCCTCGGGACGCAGCTCCTCGACCGGTCGGGCCGCCGCGTCGAGCCGACCGAGGCGGGCGTCCGGCTCTACCGCGGTGCACAGCGCCTGCTCGCCCTCGAGCAGCAGGTGCTCGACGACGTCGTCTCGGAAGGCGTCGGCGACCTCGCCGGCTCGTTGTCGATCGGCGCCTCGACGGGCCCGGCCGCGGTCGTCGTGCCGCAGCTCCTCTGCGAGTTCCAGCGGGCGCACCCGCGGGTTCGGGTCGCCCTCGAGGTCCACGACACGCGCACCGTCGTCGAGCTCGTCGCCGACCGGCGGCTCGAGCTCGGCATCGTGGGGGCCGCGCCGCGGCACCGGGCGGTGCGATTCGATCCGTTCGCCTATGACGAGGTCGTGCTCGTCTGCCCGCCGGGGCATCGGTTCGCGGGTCGGACGGTCGCCGTCCACGAGCTCGCGTCCGAGACGCTCGTCGTCATGCAGGAGGGTGCCGGGGTGCGGAGGATCGTAGAAGACGAGCTGCGACGCCTGGGCCTGCGCCTGCGGGATCTCGACCTGCGGCTCGAGCTCGGCCTCCAGGAGTCCGTGCGGAGCGCCGTGCTGGCGGGCTACGGCGTGACCTTCATCTCGCGGGCGGCCGTCGAGTCGGAGCTTGCGGCGGGCGCGCTGGCCGAGGCGCGGATCGAGGGAATGGACGGACGGCGCGCGATCTCGATCGCCCGGGGGACGGGTCGCGCCCAGTCGCGCGTCACGGAGGCGTTCGCCACCTTCGCGCGCGAGCGGATCGCCGCGCTCGGAGGGCTGGGCCTCGTGCCCGCGAAGCAGCCGAAGGCGTGACGGACGAACGACCCACCCGGATCATCCGTTTCGGGGCGGGTTCGCTTTCCGAGCTGACGGACGTGTGTGCGGAGGCCGGGATCACGAGGCCGCTGGTGGTCGCCTCGCGCCGTGGCGCAGCATCGGCGAGAGGTCTTCCGGTGGCGGGTATCTACGACGGCGTTCGCCCACACGTTCCCGTCGAGACGGTCCACGAGGCGGCGTCCCTCGTCCGGGAGACCGAGGCTGACGGTCTCGTCGGCATCGGCGGAGGCAGCGCGGTCGACACGTGCAAGGCGGTCGTGACCGAGTTGGCCGAGTCGGTCGAGACGTTTCCCCGGATCGTCGCGGTCCCGACGACGTACGCCGGCGCGGAGTGGACAGCCACGTTCGGGATGCTGCTCGAGCCGGGCCACAAGGCGGGCGGCGGGGACGAGCGCTCGCGACCCGTCGCGGCGATCTACGACCCGGAGCTGTCGCTCGGCCTCCCGCTCGACGCGACGGTCGGCACGACGATGAATGCGCTCGCGCACTGCGCCGAGGCGTACTACCACCCCGCGTGCACGCCGGCAGCCGAGCGCCACGCCGACACCGGTGCCACCGCGATCGGGCACGCGCTCCCGATCGTCGCCGCTCGCCCCGACGGGATCTACGGCCGTACCCGGCTGCTCGAGGGCGCCTTCCGCGCTGCGCTCGCGCTCGCGGAGTCGGGTCTCTGCCTCGGGCACGCCATGGCGCAGGCACTCGGCGGCCGGTACGGGCTGCCGCAGGGCTCGATGAACGCCATCTGCCTTCCCGCGGCGCTCCGCTTCAACGCCGAGGCGGTCCCTGACGCGGTCGGGCGGTTCGGGCGGGCTCTCGGGGCCGAGGACCCCGTCGCCCGGGTCGAGGAGCTCGCGCGGCTCGGCGGCTTCGAGCGCCTGCGGGACTTCGGCGTCCCCGAGGGGGAGCTCGACGCCGTGGCGGACGCGGTCGTGGCCCGTCCCGGCGCTCGGGCAAACCCCCGCCCCGCGAGCCCGGCGCAGGTCGCGGTGCTCCTGCGCGCGATCTGGTGACCGTCATGTGAACCGCTCCCCCTCGTCGCGGCGGTAGCCGAGCCATGCTGCCGCGAAGAACACCGCCGACCACCCGACGAGGGCGGCGACGTGGTGCAGCGGCAGCGGATGATCGCCGGTGGTGACCGAATCGAGGACCTCCATCCAGCTGCGCGTGGGGAGCGTCTGGGAGGCGACGTCCGCGCCGTGAGGAAGACCCTCGGGGCGTGCCCAGAGCGCCCCGCCGATCGCCAGGGGAAGGAAGACGATGTTGGCGATCGGCAGCGCGGCGCGGGGCGGCAGCCAGTACCCGAAGGCGACGCCCAGCAGCGCGAAGGGGATGCATCCGACGAGAAGGACGACTCCAAACGCGGCGAAGCGCGCCGGAGACATGCGGGCGCCGTAGACCGCGATGCCGACGACGACGACCACGCCGACGGTGGCCACCGCAAAGAGGAGCGCCGAGAGCACCCGTCCCGCCAGGCGGGTCGTCGCGCCGACCGGGAGCGTCCGCAGGTAGGTCTCCCAGGGGGTCATGCGCGCCGTTGCGATCCCGACGCCGAACTGGAAGAAGGTCACGGTGAGGAGCGCCATCGCCGCGAACCCGGCCAGCATGCGCTCGGGCTCGCCTCGCTCGAACCGTGAGCCGACCAGCAGCATGAGGATCCCGGGAAACGCGACCGTCGGCACCGCGTAGGCGGGATAGCGCGCCATCGTCATCGTCTCCGCGCGCGCGTGCGCCAGCGCCAGCCTCATTGCGGGCCACCGTGGTCACGTCGGCCGGCTTCCTCCGTCAGCGTCACGAATGCGTCCTCCAGGCTGACCGGAGCGACCTCCAGATCCCTGAACTCGACACCTGAGCCGACCAGGTCCATGACGAACCGGTCGGCATCGCCGACGTAGACGACGTGGCGATCGTGAAGCGAGTGCACGGTCGAGACGCCGGCGAGCGGCGGAAGCTCACGCGCGCGGAGCGTGACCCGCGTGAGCCCGGCGCGACCGCGTATCTCCGCCACGGTGCCGTCCAGCACGACGCGACCGCCGACGAGCAGCACCACCCGTGAGGCGATCTCCTCGGCCTCGGCGAGCTGCTGGGTCGTCAGCAGCACAGAGCCGCCGCGTGCGGCGAACCCGGCGAGATCCTGGAGCAGTGCGCGGCGTGCGTTCGCATCCATCCCGGCCGTGGGCTCGTCCAGGAACAGTGCGCGCGGGCGGCCGGCGAGGGCGAGCGCCACGGCGAGCCGCCGTCGCTGACCTCCGGACAGCCCGAGCGCCTGCCGCCTGGCGACCCGCCCGAGGTCGAGGCGGCCTAGCGTCTCCTCCGCCGTCTGCGCGTCCGGGAAATGCGCCCGGACGAGCGCGACGAGCTCGTCGACGCGGAGCGTCTGGGGGAATCCGATCTCCTGCAGGACTGCGCCCACGTGTCGCCGCGCCTCGGGCTTCCTCGGGTCCAGGCCGCCCAGGAGCACTCGCCCGGCATCCGGGCGGCGCAGACCGAGCATGATCGCCACCGCCGTCGACTTCCCGGCGCCGTTCCGGCCGAGCAGGGCCAGCACCTCGCCCGCCCGCAGCTCGAGGTCGACCCCGTCGAGCGCTCTGACGGCACCGAACGACTTCTCGACGCCTTCGAGGCGTGCTTCGGACGTGACTGACGGCGGTTGGGCGTGTGAGCGCACGTTTGGACGCGGCCGAGTTCGTGGTTCCGATGCTAGGAACTGCGGCGCGGCTCGACCAGTGCCCGAAAAGGACATGTCCTCGCGCGAGAGCGCGCCGACCCCGACGAGGACGTTGTAGGTGCCGTGGGCCGCGATCGCCGACCCGAGGCGGCCGGTCACGAGGTACGCGCCGCCGAACACGCTGCCCGTTGCCAGGTGCGCCACCGCACGCCTGCCCTGTCGCGCCGCGTGCGCCCCGGCGAACAGGGCCGAGCTGAGGGCGAGGGCGCCCAGCCGCCCGACGCTCGCGAGCAGGAGCCCGAGCCCGAGCCCTCGCCAGAGCGCCTCCTCCTTGGCCGACTGGACGCAGAGCACGACGCTTCGCGCGAGCACTTTCCGTGGCGGGACGTTGCGGAGCCCCGATGGGGAGATCCTTCGACGAGCGAGAGTGACGAAGATGGCCGCGCCCGCGAGGCAGCCGAGAACCAGCGCCTCACCCAGCGGCCGCGTGGTCGGGTCGAGCGCGGGTACCGGCGGCGCGACCACACCGGCACCGAGCGCCACGCCTGACCACGCGAGCAGGCGGACGACCGCTCTCATTCCGCTGCACCGAGCGGCAGGAGGTAGAGCGACGCCTCGTAGAGACCGTCGACGCCGAGCAACGAGTCGACCTCGCGATCGTAGAAGCCACCGATCGGGACCGCGGCAAGCCCGAGCGCCGCAACGGCGAGCAGCATGTTCTGCGCCACGTGGCCGGCCTCGAGCAGCGTGAACCTGTACGCCCGGGCGCCGTACTTGAAGCGCGAGCGCCAGAACATCGCCGTCATCGCAACGAAGCACGCGCTCGACCGCAGCAGCTCGCCGTACGGCGAGAGCCCGTCGAGCTCGGAGTCGGGGCACTCCGGACGGAGGCGCTCGAGGCAGTTCCGGAGCGGGTCGAAGTGGTAGAGCCCGGGAGCGACGCCGTCGACGCGTCTGGCCACGACGTAGAGCTCGAGTGGATAGAGCGCCCCGCCGGACGGTGCCGAGCGCAGCTCCTGTGGCGCCCGTTCGAGCCGTCCGGTGACTCCGTAGCCCGCCTGCAGGACCGTGCCGAGCTCGACAAGTCGCAGGGGCCGTGTCCCGAAGACCCGGACCGAGCGGCGGGCGTCGATCGTCGCCGCGAAGCTCGCCGAGCCGAGCTCGCGGGCGCCGAGCGGCACGGAGGGCAGCTGGGCGTGACGCTTGACCGAGCGGCTCGCGCTGACGCGGACGTCGAGGCTCCGCTCCAGCCGCGCGGCTCCGGCGACCGTCGGGTCGACCACGCCGGAATACATCCGCGAGGCTTCGTGGTAGTCCTCCGTCGGGTCGAACGCGTCGACGCTCTGCGCCCCCGTGACGGCCGCGAGCCTGACGGTCGGGATCCGGTCGGTTCCTTCGGCAGCGTCGATCGCACCGCCCGAGGGGTGTGGCCGCGCTCGTGACTCGAGGGGCCGGCTCACGGAAACGGATGCGGGAGCGGGTTCAGCTGCTCGAGCTCGAGCGGTGCGGCGAGAAGCCCGACCTCGTGGGCGGCCGTGTACAGCCTCTGTCCGCCGAGGAACTGCGCCCGGTACGAGACGTCGAGGGCACACAGCTCCGGAGCGACGACCCGTGCAACGCTCAGCCCGAGCTCACGGACGTCCGGCGAGGTGACGTCGACGGCGTAGGCGGTGAGACCCCGGTCGCGAAGCCTCGCCGCGAGCGCCTCGGTCTGCTGGCCGGGCGTGTCGCCCGCGAGCGTCGAGACGACGCCGGTTGGTGATGCGTTCGCGCGACTCCGTCAGGAAGCTCGCGAGGGCGGCTTCCTCGTGGCGCGAGTAGAAGAGCATGTGGTCGTCGAACGTCTCGATCGAGCGTGGGTCGGGCACGGGACGCTCGGGGGTCGAGGCTGCTTCCCGCCCGAGCCAGCGGTAGACGCCGAAGCCCTCGGACAGCGCCTTGACCCAGGCGTCGCCGACGGAGGCACCGGCTCCGGCGCCCACTGCGAGCGCCGCGCGCGAGCCCGGCGGGCCATGGACGACCGCGATGGCAATCGGGACGTCCAGAAAGCGGCTTCCGTCGACGAGGTCGAAGCGGAGGCCCGTCGGTTCGAAGAACCGGCGCTCGAGCTCGCGCAGCGGCTCGTCGTCCGACCAGTCGAGCAGCGGGAGCGAGAGCCGGCACTTCCAGGCGAGCATCACGGCGTCGCGCTCGACCAGCTCGAGCAACGCGGCGAGCACGGCCTCGCCGAACGTCGGGGCGCAGGCGAGGCCGCTGCTCGTCGAATACGCGATCGGTGGGCAGAGCCCCGGTTGACGCAGGTAGACCAGCTGCGCCGGCAGGTACGTCGGCGCTCCGTCCGAGAGGGACAGCCCTTCGACGAACTCCGTGGGCGTGTCCAGGGTGAAGCGGACGAAGGGGAATCGCGGTTGAGCGTGCTGCTCGTCGTGGAAGAGCGCGAAGCGCGACGGGTCGGCCGCGCCCGAGCCGAGAGTGCGCGCGGTCGTGACCCGCAAATCGTCGTGCGGGACGAACATCCCGGAGTACCGCTCGACCGCCTCGCCGATCGCCGCCGCGCGCGCACGAGAGACGTCCGGGTGTGCACCGCTCCCGTATTCGACCGTGGCCACGCCGAGCGTCCGACGTCCCGACGCGAGCTCGCACGCGCAGTTCGGGAGCGATGTCTCGTCGGTGGTCGAGGTCGTCGAGAGCGTGTGCGTGACGATCCCGACGAGCGGCGAGACCGCATCGTCGAGCCGGGCGAGCGCGTCCTCGATCGGCGTGAAAGGGCTTGTCGGGAGCCCGACGGTCACGCCGCTCCCTCGAACCACGGAGACGGGACGGAGCGCTCAGGTGTCCCGCACCGGGGGCAACGAGGCGCTCTCAGCACCAGGTCGTGCCTGAGCCGCAGGACGGCTCCGACCTCGACTGCGTAGAGGCGACCGGGTAGCGCCGGGTCCTCGGCAGTCAGCCAGCGGAGCGCGAGCAGCGCGGCGAGCGACGCGGCGAGCGCGGTGAGCGGCGGGGGCTCCGCGGCCCGCAGCGCGATCCGCTCGACCACGTCGAAGTCTTCGTCGTACCCCGAGCACGCCGCTCGCCTCAGCAGGTAGCACTCCCTGCAGGCGGACCGGCCGGGAAGGAACACGGGGCCGACGACCACGAGGCGCCCGTCGAACGGAAGCACCTGCATCCACGGCACGCGACGCTCGAGAGCAGCCACGTTGAGCGCGGGGAGGAGCAGCACCTCGTCGGCGCCCGGCACCGCGAGCACGAACGAGCCGCTGGGCTCGGCGTCCATTGCGCCGACGTCGACACGGCCGATTCCCATGCGGTGCAACTGACACCGGATCTCGTCGGCGGCGCGGCCCGCTCCGAGGATGCTGACGTGCGCACCCTCGAGCGCCGTCCGCGCGTCCGCCTGTGTCGTCCGCCGGGTGATCGCGGCGGCGAAGGACGCCGCCGCGATCATGGTGCTCTCGTCAGACGGGCGGTGCTCACCGTCGACCAGGAGACGATTCGCCGCAAGCAGGTCGAGCGCCCGTGCGACGGCCGGTGCCGCGGCGCGTCCCAGAGCGGCTTCCAGCTCGTCGACCGTGCGAGTGCCGTCGAGGAGTGGAAGCAGCCGCGGGAGCAGGGCTCCGACGGCCCGTCCCTCCAAGGTGATCAGCGTTCCTCCGTGCTCGGCGAGCAGGCGATCGCCGTCCTGGACGAGCCGGCACCACGGCGCGAGGGCCGGCCGCTCGGGCACGTCGCCGATGGGCGGCGCGACGCTCACCAGCAGAGCGTGGTGCAGGTGCAACAGAGAATGACCGAGCTGCAGATGCCGCTCGACGAGCACGTGTTGTCGTCCACGACGGCGTAGACGGCGCCACCGTGGCCGCGGACGTTCGCCGAGAGATCGAGCAGCTCCTCGCTGAGCTCTTCGAACATGGTGTCCTCCTTCTGGTCGAGAGGTGATCTGTTGCCAGGGTGGTCAATGGAGCGAGCGAGCACCAGATGTCCATTGCCTCGAATCAGCACCGGTCTTTCCACAGGCGTCGGTGGCGTTGACCGCGTCCGGCGGGTCGCCGATCATCCGGGCGTGGCGGAGTACGCCCTCATCACCGCCGTCGTCGCGAGCCTTGCGATCTCGCTCGCGACGATCCCGGACGCGCAGCTTGCGCGGCAGCTTCCCGTGACGGCCGCGCGGGCGCAGGCGCTCGTGTCCAAGAGCGCGCGTGCGAACGGCGTCTCGGGCGCGCAGGCCCGGTCGGTGATGGCGAAGGCGCCGTACGGTCGCGCGGCGCTCCGGTACCTCTATGCGGAGGGCTGGATCGCCGGCCGCAAGAATGCCGCAGAGTGCGTGTTCGCGAAGGCAACGCCCGGCTCGACCCAGCGCGAGCTGGCGGCGGGAATCCGAAGGGACGACCGGCTGCGAACGCGGCTCGCGCGGATGAACGTCACGGTCGACCAGGCGGCCGGTGCGTTGACGCGCGGCACAGCTGCCGCCTGCTGAGCGGCGTCAGACCCGGTCGGCTGCCGCCTGTTTCGCCGCGACGACGCGACGCAGGCTCGCGATGCCGACCACCCGGCCGGTCTCGTCGGTCACGGGGAGATGGCGGAACCCGTTCTCGAGCATCGTGCGTGCGGCGTCCTCGACGCCGGTGTCGAGCGACGCGGTGATCGGATCCTCGGTCATCCATTGGCGCACGCGCGCCTCGCTCGTGTGAACGCGGGCGGCCATTGCCTTGAGCATGTCGCGTTCGGTGAGGATGCCGATCAGGCGGCCGTAGTCCTTGACAACGACCGCTCCGACGTTCGCGTGGCTCATGCGCTCGGCGACCTCGCCGAGCGTGTCCTCGGGGGCGACTTCGATCGGGTCTGGGCGAATCACGTCCGACAGCTGCGGCATGAGAGGAGTCTAACCCTCCCGTCTTTGGATAAGTTGAGCTAATTCGCATCATTAGCGATCGCTCGATTTCGATACGATGCCGCCGTGGCGCGGGACGCTGACATCGACGTGCTCGTGATCGGCAGCGGCGCCGCGGGCCTCTCGGCGGCCGTGTCGGCGGAGCGGGCAGGGGCACGCGTGGCGGTGGCGACGAAGACCACCCTGCAGGCGAACAACTCCTCGAAGGCTCAGGGCGGAATCCAGGCGGCTCTGGGTGACGACGACTCGCCGGAGCTCCATGCAGAGGATGTCATGCGCTCGTCCCACGAGACCGCCCAGCGCGAGCTCGTCGACGTGCTGACCTCCGAGGCGCCCGAGGCGATCGCCTGGCTCGAGGAGCTGGGCTGCGCCTTCACACGACAGAACGGCGGCTATCGCCTCGCGCGCTGCGGCGGAGCGTCGCGACGACGGCTGCTCCAGGTCGGCGATCGCACCGGGCACGCGATCACCAAGGCTCTGCGCGAGGGTTTCGAGGCCGGCGAAGGGGTCGTCCTTGCGCACCACCGGCTCACGTCACTCGAGCCGGCGACGGCGGGGTGGAAGGCGTCGTTCTCGACGCCGGACAGCACCGACGACGTCGAGGCGGCGACCGTCGTGCTCGCATCGGGCGGCCGCTGCTTTGCGGAGGCCACGGCCCGCGGCGAGCTCTCGACGAACCATCCGAACGCCACGGGGGAGACGACCCGCATCGCGCTCGACGCCGGCGCGAAGGCGCGCGACCTCGACGCACTCCAGTACCACCCGAACGGAGGCGCGTGGCCGGTCACGATGCAGGGGTACTCGATCCCCGAGACGACGCGCGCGTACGGTGCCGTGCTCCTGAACGCCGACCGCGAGGAGTTCACGGACTCGCTCGGCCCCCGCGACGAGGTGTCGCAGGCGATCTTCGACGAGATCGAGGCAGGGCGCGGCGTCGAGACCGAGGACGGCCGGCCGGCGGTCTGGCTGGACACGACGCGGATCGCGCCCGAGGACGCCGAGATCTCACTCCCGTACATGCTCCGCCGGTACCGCGGCGGCGGCATCGACCCCCTCTCCGAGGCGATCCTCACGTTCCCCGTGCTCCACTACCAGAACGGCGGCCTCGTGATCGACGCCGGTGCGGAGACGACCCTCGAGGGCATCTTCGCCTGCGGCGAGATCGCCGGCGGCACGCATGGGCGAAACCGCATGATGGGCAACTCACTCCTCGAGTGCGTCGTCTTCGGCCGGAGGGCCGGGGCGAACGCCGCGACGAAAGCGAAGGCATGAGCACGATCACGACGACGGACCTGGCCCAGGCCGTGGAGGACGCGGCCGCGCATCTCTACGTGTGGGCCTTGAAGGACATTCCGCAAGACCTGCGCGACGCACTCAAGGCGGCGCTGGAACGCGAGACCTCGGTGACCGGGATCCGGGTGCTCGAGACGATTCACCGGAATGTGGAGATCGCCGACGAGCAGAAGAACCTCGTCTGCCAGGACACCGGGATAGCCGTCTACTACTGCCGGGTGGGGGAGCACTTCCCGCTGCATCCAGCGCGGATCTACGACTCGCTGAAGACCGGAACGGCGCGGGCGACCGTGGAGCACCCGCTTCGCTCGAACACGGTGCACACGCTGACGCGCGAGAACACGGGGCCGAACGTCGGCTACCGGGTGCCGATCGTGCACTGGGACTTCGTGCCGGACTGGGACGGGCTCGACGTGAAGTGCGTGCCAAAGGGATCGGGGTCGGAGAACATGACGTTCCTGAAGATGCTCGTTCCGGCAGACGGCGTGAACGGGATCAAGAAGTTCGTGCTGGAGTCGATCGTCGGCGCGGGCGGGAAGCCGTGCCCGCCGGGGATCGTGGGGATCGGGATCGGCGGCTCCGCCGACTACGCGATGCATCTCGCGAAGGAGGCGATCGCGCGGCCGGTCGGAACGCGCAACCCGGACCCGCTCGTCGCGCAGCTCGAGGACGAGCTCTACGGGCTGTTGAACGAGACCGGGATCGGGCCAATGGGGCTCGGAGGCGACGTCACCGTGCTGCAGTGCCACATCGAGCACGCGGACACGCATATGACCTTGAACCCGGTCGCGGTCAACTACCAGTGCTGGGCGGCGCGGCGTGCGTCGGCGCACGTCGCCGCCGATGGCACCGTCGACTTCGACCGGGAGGCGTGACGATGGCCGCCACCGTCTGGACGGCTCCTGTGGACGAGATTTCACGCAATCGGCGCAGTTCCGCGACCGCAGCGACCGTAGAATCGGCAGTGAGGGCGGCGGGAGGCTTCCCCACCCAGGGTGGGGGGACGCGCGCGGGCGCGCGCGCAAGATGCGGGCTCCGGACGACCGAAGGGCCGGTCTGATGGCCACCCACGAGGTCACCTTCCCCGTCACCGACCCGGCCGAGATCCTCAAGCTTCGTGCAGGCGACGAGGTGGTCGTGCAGGGGCACATCATCGGGATCCGCGACCGCACCCAGATCCGGATCTTCGACCAGGGCATCGAGCCGCCGATGGACTTGAGCGGCGCGTTCCTCTTGCACACGGCGCCGAACGTCCGCAAGCTCGGCCCGGGCCGCTACGAGAAGATCTGCATCGGCACCACGACCAGCGCGCGGATGGTGCGCTTCACAGAGGGACTCGGCGAGCAGTACGGCGTCCGCGCGATCTGTGGCAAGGGCGGCTTCCCGGACGAGGCGATCGAGCCGATGGAGCGCCTGGGGATGGTCTACTTCGCCATCGTCGGCGGCGCCGCGGCGCTCGAGACGACCCAGATCGAGGAGATCGAGGAGGTCGCCTGGGAGGAGCTGATGCCCGAGTGCCTCTGGAAGTTCCGTGTCAAGGACTTCGGGCCGCTGATCGTCGGCATCGACGCGCACGGCGGCTCGCTCTACCGGGAGGTTCAGGACCGCGCGAAGATCAAGCTGGAGGAGCTCTATGCCCGATTTCAATGACGGCTTCCTCGGCGTCCCGGCACGCCCCGGGAAGCCGCGCGAGGTCGGCCTCACGCACGTGATCGACAAGGGTCTGAACCTGCGCGACATCGAGGGGCTGTTCGACACTGCGGGGCAGTTCGTCGACATCGTCAAGTTCGGTTGGGGCACGAGCTACGTCACGAACAACCTCGAGAAGAAGATTGCGCTCTACCGCTCGTTCGAGACACCGGTGGTGTGCGGCGGGACGCTCTTCGAGGCGGTCTACGGCCGCGGGCGGATGGACGACTTCAAGGCGTGGCTCGTCGAGCACCGCTTCTCGCACGTGGAGATCTCCGACGGAACGCTCGAGATCCCGCGCGACGAGAAGCTCGAGCTGATCGCCGACTTCGCTCGCGACTTCACCGTCCTCTCCGAGGTCGGGTCGAAGGACTCCGACGTCGTGTTCGCGCCCTACCAGTGGGTCGAGTGGATCAACGAGGAGCTCGCGGCCGGTTCGTGGAAGGTGATCACGGAGGGCCGCGAGGGCGGAACCGCCGGGATCTTCCGCTCCGACGGCGACATGCGAACGGGCCTGCTCGACGAGATCGCGCACGGCGTGCCGATCGAGAACGTCCTCTTCGAGGCGCCGACCAAGTCCTCGCAGGCGTGGTTCGTGAAGCACTTCGGGCCGAACGCGAACCTCGGGAACATCCCGCCCGACGAGGTGATCCCGCTCGAGACGCTGCGGCTCGGGTTGCGCGGCGACACGCTCAAGGAGGTCCTCCTGGCGTCCGTCCCCGAGACGGACTAGCGCAGCTCGGTCTCCGTCGATGGACTGGAAGCTCTCCCTCGCAGGGCTCCTGATCGGCCTCCTGGTCGGGTTCACCGGCATGGGCGGCGGCTCGCTGATGACCCCGCTCCTCGTGCTCTTCTTCGGCTTCAAGCCGTCCATTGCCATTGGCACCGACATCGTCCACGGCGCGATCTTCAAATCGTTCGGCGCCGCCCAGCACCGCCGCATGGGACACGTCCACGCACGGCTCACAGCCTGGATGCTGATCGGCTCCGTGCCGTTCTCGCTCCTCGGCGTCGCGCTCTCGTGGTGGCTCAAGCAGAAGTACGGCGAGGGTTACGAGGACACAGCGAAGGCGATCCTCGGCGTCGCGCTCGTGGTCTGTGGGATCGCGTTCCTCGTCAAGGCGTACCTCCACATGACGCCGGAGGACAAGCCGTTCATCCTCACCAACCGAGACCGCGTGATCGCGGTCGTCACGGGCGTCGTCGGCGGGTTCGTCGTCGGCCTGACCTCGGTCGGCAGCGGCACGCTGTTCGGCCTCGTGATGCTGATCGCGTTTCCGCTCACCGCCGCGAAGATCGTCGGCACCGACATCTTCCACGCCGCGGTGCTGCTCACCGTCGCCGGTGCGGGGCAGTTGCTGGCGGGCCACGTCGACCTCGGCGCGACCGGCTGGCTCCTGATCGGCTCCGTGCCCGGCGTCCTGATCGGCGGGCGCTTCACAGTCAAGCTGCCCGACCGGGCGCTACGGATCGCGCTCGCCGCCACGCTCACGCTCGCCGGTGTGAAGCTTGTGGATCCACCGGGCGCGGACGTGATCGTGATCGCGGGAATCGTCGCCGCGGCGCTCGGCGCAGTCGTGGTCACCGGGCGCTGGCTCTTGGCGCGCTCTCCCGACCGCCTCGCGCAGGCGTCCCAGCCGGACGCCTGACCGTCAGGGGAGCGTGGGCGGCAGCGGGCAGGACACGAACGTCCTCCCGGTGAGGCGATAGCCGAGCCTGTATGCCGTGCAGCCGGCGCAGAAGCCGGTGGTTGCGGCAAGGAGCGCAAGCGCCGCGACCAGCAGGCCGAGCGCGGCGCCGACGGTCGTGAAGCCGGTCGCGTACGAGAGCGACGCGGCGGCCAGTACTGCGAGGCCGACCACGTTCGCGAAGCGCGGCGGGCGGGCATCCTCGAGGCGCCCTTCCCCGAGCCGGGGCTGGATCAGCTCGAAGTAGGCGACGCACGCGAGGCACCAGCGGCGGCCGAACGTCAGCCCGAGCGCGAGCTGCAGCGCCAGGAGCGCGAGCAGCCACCACCAGCCGGTGACGACCGCGAGCAGGGCGACGAGGCCCACCACCGTCTGGTTCACCCGTGGCGCGCGCTCGTCGATCACCTGCGTGTCACGGTACGGATCGGCTCGACGAGCGTCGCTTCATTCCGGGAAGCATTAGCAGGTCGTACAGTGCCCGCGTGCTCGCGCCGAGCCCGCCCGTGATCGTCCTGGGCGTCCGCCGCTCGGGGACGACGTTGCTTCGCGTGATGCTCGACAGGAATCCGGCCCTCGCGATGCCGGACGAGTCGTACTTCGTCCCGCAGCTCGCCCGCCGGCATCGGGGCACGGTCGACAACGACGGATTCCTCGACGACCTCCGCCGCCTGCCGACCCTCGTCGAGTGGGGCCTCTCGCCGGAGGCCGTTTCGCGGCGGCTCCGCCCGGGCATGACGACCGGCGAGGCGATCGCGAGCGTGTTCGAGACGTACTCGGCGGAGCGCGGCAAGCAGCGCTGGGGAGACAAGACGCCGCTCTACATGCAGTACCTGTCGCTTCTCGAAGGGCTCTTCCCCGCTGCGCGGTACGTGCACCTGATCCGCGACGGGCGCGACGCCGGGCTCTCGTTCCTCTCCGTTCCGTCCGGGATCATGACCGAGGGCTGGGGCCATCCGCGCGACCCCGCCGGCTTCGCCTGTCAGTGGGCCACGGAGGTGCGGGCGGCCCGCGCGCTCGGGGCGCGCGTCGGCTCGGGTCGCTACCTCGAGGTGCGCTACGAGACGCTCGTCGCCGACACGGAGCCGGAGCTCCAGCGCATCTGCTCGTTCGTCGGGCTCGACTACGACGACGGGATGCTCGGGTACGTCGGACAAACCGACTCCGCCCGCAAGGAGCACCAACGACGGCTCGACGAGCCGCCTCGGGTCGGCGTGCGGGACTGGCGCACCGAGATGTCCCCATCCGGCGTCGCTGCCTTCGAGGCCATCGCCGGAGACCTCCTCGACGAGCTCGGGTACGCGGTGACGACCCGCGGCCACGACGGCCGCCGCCTGGCCGCCTACCGGGCGAAGACGGCGGCGTGGCGGGCGGTCGGTGCCGTGACGCAGCGCTCGCCGCTCTGGCGCCGCCGCCACCCGGTCGTCGGGTGAGGCCCGCTCCTGCGACTTCTACTCGGGTCCGTCCTTGCCGCGGAAGGCGACGAGGATCCCGTTCAGCGTGAAGTAGTACGCGCGCTCGGTCGCGATCCCGGGCGAGTACTTCCCGATGGGGAAGTGCCAGACGATCTTCCCGTCCGAGGCCCGCGCCGCGTAGGTCTCCGTCTCGAGTGTCGAGAAGAAGACGAGATCGCCGACCACGACCGCGCCTCCCAGGATCCGCCCCCCGACGTGCGTCCGCCAGAGGAGCCGCCCGTCCGTCTTGCGGTACGCGCGCAGCCCGCCGTTGAAATCACCCACGAAGATCCGGTCGCGACCGACGGACGGCGTCGAGTAGCCGAGGGAGTTCACGTTGTCGGTCCACAGAACGTGTCCACTCGAGGCGTCGAGCGCGACGATCTTCCCCGATCGCGCGATCGTGTAGAGCCGCTCGCCGTCCGTCGATGCGCTCGCGTAGAAGCTCTCGTAGCGGAAGGCGTCCCGCTTCACGTAGGTGCTCCAGAGCTTCGTGCCGTTGCGCTGGCGGAGACAGAAGATCGAGCCCGCGTAGGTCGTGATGCAGACGCGGCCCCGGGCGAGAGACGGACTCGAGTTGATCCGGCCGCCCGTGTCGTAGGCCCAGCGGACGTGCCCCGTGTCGGCGTCGACCGCGAAAAGCCGTCCGTCGGTGGTGCCGAAGTAGGCGATCCCGTCCACCACGGCCGGAGAGGACTCGACGATCGCGTTCGTCCGTAGCTGCCACACCTCCTTGCCGCTCTTCCGGCTCAGCGCCGTGACGGTGCCGTCCTTCGCGCTGACGATCAGGTTGTCGCCGGCGATCGCTGGAGTCGAGGGCTTGTGGGCGTCGCTGACCCTACGCCAGAGCACCTTTCCCGTCGCTGCCTCGATCGCCCACGTGTCACCCTTGAAGGTGTTCACGTAGAGCATCCCGTCGCAATAGCTCGGCGGATATTCGACGTACGACTTGAGACCGCGCGCCCAGAGCTTCTTGCCCGGCACGCCCAGGTCGACGCCGGGACGTGCCAGTGTGCGTGCCGGGGCGCCGCCGAACATCGGCCAACAGCGCTTGTCGACCTCGACGGCGGGCGCGGGCGGCGGAGGCGGCGTTGTGGTCGCGGGCGGCTGCGGCGCGGTGGTGGGCGGGGGCGCGACGACCGTCACGTCCGTGACCTCCGTCTCGAGCGTTCCCGTCGGCAGCGAATGGGTCGCGACGAGGGCGACCGCGACGCCGAATCCCAGAGCGAGGGCGGCGGCGAGGACGAGGAGGAGTCGGCGGCGCATGAGGCGAGGTCGGCTCCGGGTGCCGACCACCCAGTGTGCCTACCCCTCCGGGCGTCGCCGACCCGTCCTTACAATCGCCGTTCAGGTGGCCGGCAGCTGCGCTCAGCACGAGGTGTCGCGCCCAGGGCGTGCCCGGCGCGGCCCGGCGGCCGAGCCCGAGGGGCGATGAGCTCCCGGCTCGCTCCCGCGCTGCTCGTCGGGGCCTTGCTCGTCGCGACGTCGGCGGCGTTCGTCGTCACCGAGCAGCTCAAGCTCACGCGAAGCCCGATCGTGGGGCCGATCGTCGCCAAGGTCTTCTCGCCGACGTGTGACTGCCCGACTGCGGCAGCGGAGATCCGCTTTCGGCTGCGCAAGCCGGATCGCGTCAGCGTCGAGATCGTCGACTCGGGCGGGAACGTCGTCCGCGAGCTCGCGCGCGACCGTCCGCAGGGCCGGCGCTTCACGACGTTCGTCTGGGACGGGCGGAACGACGCCGGAGGCGTGGTCGAGGAGGGGACCTACAGGCCGCGGGTGCACCTCGATCGGCAACGCAGGACTATCGTGATGCCGAACGTGATCCGCGTCGACACGACGCCGCCACGCGTCGTCAGCTTCACCGCGCGGCCGCTCGTCATCTCGCCGGACGGCGACGGTCGCTTCGACCGGGCGAAGATCCGTTACCGCGTCGACGAGCGAGCCGTCGTCGAGCTGTACGTGGACGGGGTGCGGGCGCTTCGCAGGCTCGGCACCCGGACATCCGGGACGATGGACTGGTTCGGCACCGCCGGCGGCGAGCCGCTGCCCGAAGGCCCCCACACGCTGCGCCTCGTCGCGCGGGACCTCGCGGGCAACCTCGGGCCGAGGTCGGGGTCGCGGACCGTCCGCATCCGCTTCCTGGCGCTCGGTCGCGACCGGGTCGTGACCTCCCCCGGCGAGCACTTCGCGATCCTCGCGATCTCGCAGGCACGGACGCTCCGCTGGCAGCTCGCCGGCCACTCCGGAACCGCGCGGCCCGGCACGCTGCGGCTGAAGGCACCGGAGGCGCGCGGACGGTACGTCCTCCGGGTGGACGCCAACGGGCACGTGCAGCGGGCAACGGTCGTCGTCCGGGCGGCGGGCCCGTGAGCGTGGCCGCGCAGGCCGCTGCGGTCGTCGGCAGCGCCGGGCTCGCCGCGTTGTACCTCGGCACGACCCGTGTCAGGCGGGTCGCCGGGCTTGCGGCGTGGGCGGTCGGGCTCGGCGTGCTCGCGCTCTATCTGCTGCCAGACCTCAGCCGCTCGCGGCTCGCCGCCGCCGCAGTCGGCGGGCTCGTCGCCTCCGTCGTCGTCGCCATGCTGCTCCGGCGCTGGCCCTACTTCCTCGCGTTCGCGACGCTGGTCTGTATCCCGCTGCGGCTCCCCGTCGACATCGGAAATGACACCGTCAATCTGCTCCTCCCGCTCTACGCAGTCGTCGCAGGGCTCGCGCTGTCCCTCGGGTGGACGCTCCTTCGTGGTGACGAGCGCGGCCGCGAGCTCGGCCCCGTGGCCTGGCCCGTGGCCGCGTTCGTCGCGTGGATGGGGCTTTCGATGCTGTGGACGCTCGACGTGCGCCGCGGCGCGATCCTGCTCGGTGCGTTCCTGCTGCCGTTCGGGCTGCTCGCGATCGGATTCGCCCGGCTCCCGTGGCGCGGCCGCTGGCTCACGTGGCTCTGGGGCGGCCTCGTCGCGACCGCGCTCGCGTACGCCGCCGTCGGCGGCTACCAGTGGCTGACGCGGGACGTGTTCTGGAACCCGAGCGTCAAGGTGTTCAACGCGTACGCGCCGTTCTTCCGCGTCAACTCGGTGTTCTGGGACCCGTCCGTCTACGGCCGCTACCTGACCGTGGCGATCCTCGCCTCGCTGGCCGGGATCCTCCTCGGCGGCGTGCGCGGCTGGCGCATCGCCGGCCTCTACGGCGTGGTCGCCGCGACCTGGCTCGGTCTCCTGATCTCGTTCTCGCAGTCGAGCTTCGTCGCACTGGGCGCGGGCATCGTCCTCGCCGTCGCCGTCGCGTGGGGGCGCAGGGCGACGCTCGCTCTCGTCGCGCTCGCGGGGGTCACGGCCGTCGTGCTGCTCGCCGTGCCACAGGTGCGGCACGAGCTCGTCGGCAAGTCGCGCTCGGGCGCCAACCGGATCACCTCGGGGCGCGCGAACCTCGTCGGGCAGGGAATCCGGATCACGCTCGACCATCCGGTCGCCGGTGTGGGCGCGGGCGGCTTCTCGCACGAGTATGCGCGCCGTCTCGGGATTCCCGGCAAGGACCCGAAGCGAGTCGCCTCGCACACGATGCCGGTGACGGTCGCTGCCGAGGGCGGGATCGTCGGCCTGGCGCTCCTCGCGTGGCTGCTCGCCGCAGCGTTCCTCGCCACGCTCACCGGCCTCGGCCGCGGGTTCACGTCGCGCGTCTCGTTGGCGACCGGGGTCGTACTCGCCGCGATCGCGGTCCACAGCCTCTTCTACGCGGCCTTCTTCGAGGACCCGATGACCTGGGCGCTGCTCGGCCTCGTCGGGCTCACCTCACGGGTGCCGAAGAAGGCCGCGGCCCGGATCGCCACGCCCGTCGACCTCCACGGTGGAGCTGCCGCTCCTCCCGTGCCGGAGCCCACCCCCACGGCGTCGACGTAGACTCGCGCCGTGCTCGACGGCCTCCAGCGCGCGCTCGTCCTCGCGCCGCACACGGACGACGGGGAGTTCGGGTGCGGGGGCACGATGGCCCGGCTCGTCGAGGCGGGGTGCGAGGTGCGCTACGTCGCCTTCTCGATCGCGACCCGCTCGTTGCCGCCGGGCTTCGCCCCGGACACCCTGGCGCGCGAGGTGCGCGAGGCGACGGCCGAGCTCGGGATCCCGGAATCGCACCTCACCGTGCACGACTTCGACGTCAGGACGTTCCCGGAGCGCCGGCAGGACATCCTCGAGCTGCTCGTCGAGCTCTGGGAGGAGTGGCGGCCCGACGCCGTCTTCCAGCCGTCCCACCACGACGTCCACCAGGATCACCAGACGATCGCGCAGGAGGGCCTGCGCGCGTTCAAGCGGACGACGATCCTCGGCTACGAGATCCCCTGGAACAACTTCGACTTCTCGTACGGGGCCTACCTCGCGCTCGAGCGGCGGCACGTCGAGCGGAAGGTTGCTGCCGTCCGCCGCTATGCGTCGCAGCAGCACCGCCGGTATGCCGACGAGGAGTACATCTGGAACCTGGCGCGCGTCCATGGGACAAACGTGAACCGCGAGTTCGCCGAGGTGTTCCAGGTCTACCGGCTCGTCGCGTAGCCTCCTCGTTCGATGCGCACGGGCATCATCGGCGCCTCGCTCTGCGCGCTCGGGGGCCTGTGCATGGTCGCCGGGCTCGCGGTCGACCTCGACTCGACCGAGGCGAAGGTGCTGATCGCGGCGTCCGCGGTCTTCTTCGTCCCGGGCGCGATCCTCACCTATGCCTGGATGCGGATGCGGGTTCCGCCGCGATGAGAGCCCCTCGCAGGGGGCCGGGCCTCGTCTGCGTCGCGGTGCTCGTGCTGGCCGGCACCGCGCAGGCGGCTGCGCCCGTCGTCGTGATCGACCCAGGACACGACCGTCGCGCGAATCTCGAGACGGAGCCGATCGGCCCCGGCTCGGCCACGAGCAAGATCAAGGACGGCGGCGGCACACACGGGGTCGTCACGGCAATCGCCGAGCCCGACCTGACGCTCGACGTCTCGCTCCGCCTTCGCGCGCTGCTGCGCGCCGCCGACGTCCGCGTGGTGCTCACCCGGTTGCAGACCGCCGGAGCGAGCATGGGGAACATCGCCCGTGCGCGGATCGCGAACCGGGCGGGAGCGGCGCTCTTCCTTCGTGTCCACGCGGACGGGTCGTCGAGCTCGGCAGCGCGCGGGACGCACACCCTGACGCCCGCGCTGCGCGCCGGGTGGACCGACGACGTCTACCGCCCGAGCCGCCGTGCCGCCGAGCTCGTGCAGGCGGAGCTCGTGCGCGCGCTCGGGTTCCCGGACCGCGGGATCCAGGAGCGGTCGGACTTCACGGGCTTCAACTGGGCGGACGTGCCGGCGATCCTCGTCGAGCTCGGCTTCATGACGAACCCGGTCGAGGACCGGGCGCTCGCGCGGCCCGCGGTGCGGCAGCGCGCCGCGATCGGGCTCTGCCGCGGGACACTCCGATTCCTCGGGTTGGCCCCTGCCCGGTGCGGGGTTTAGACAGGCCTAAAGCCGACCGATAGAGTTTAGACATGTCTAAACTCACGCGGCGACGGCTCCTCTGCGCAACCGCCCCGCTCGCGGCGGTGCCGCTCGGTGTGAGGCTCGCGATCGGCGGCAAGGCGGAGGCGGCAGGTCACGACCACGAGGCACACCGCGCGACCGCCTCGCACACGGACAGCGCCGCAGTGGGCCACGCGGCGATGATCGGCGAGGGCGCGCCCGCCGTCGGCGGCCCGAACGACCTCGACGCGCTGCTCTACCCGCCGGCCCCGCGGCCGCACCTGCCCGGTCGCGCGCGCGAGTACACGCTCGTCGCGCAGGACGTGGAGCTGGAGATCGCACCGGGCGTCTTCTTCCCCGCCTGGACGTACAACGGCACCGTGCCGGGGCCGGTCATCAGGGCAACCGAGGACGACCTCCTGCGCGTCCGGTTCGTCAACGCCGGGGCGCACCCGCACACGATCCACTTCCACGGGATCCATCCCACGAACATGGACGGCGTGTTCGAGATCGTCGGCCCGGGGGAGGAGCTGACGTACGAGTTCCCGGCTCGACCGGCCGGCTTCCACGTCTACCACTGCCACTCGACCCCGCTCAAGAAGCACATCCACAAGGGCCTCTACGGCGCGTTCATCATCGACCCGAAGGAGCCCCGCGAGCCCGCGCGGGAGCTCGTCATGGTGATGAACGGCTACGACACCGACGGCGACGGCGAGAACAACTTCTACACGGTCAACGGGCGGACGTTCTACTACGCCCGCTACCCGATCCGGGTCCGCAAGGGCGAGCTCGTCCGGGTCTACCTCGCGAATCTGACCGAGTTCGACCTGATCAACTCGTTCCACCTCCACGCCGACTTCTTCCGCTACCAGTCGACGGGCACGGGCGAGCACTGGGAGTACACGGACACCGTGATGCAGTGCCAGGGGCAGCGGGGCGTGCTGGAGCTCCGGTTCGCGCACACAGGGACCTTCATGTTCCACGCGCACCAGTCGGAGTTCACCGAGCTCGGGTGGATGGGCTACTTCCAGGTGGACGACTAGGTGCAGGCCGCGGCCGGCGATGTCGGGTGGCGCCTGTGGGCGCTCGTGCCCGTCGTCCTGCTCGGGCTCGCCGTCGCGGTCGTCGTCTCGCAGGGTGACCGCGTGGTCGACCTCGTGGGCGGCGCGCCGCCGCCGGCGGACGAGCTGGACGTGCGACGCGTCGAGTTTCGGCACGGCGAGATCCGCGTGCTCGTGCGGAACCCGCAGCGCGACGACGTGACGATCGCCTCGGTCACGGTCGACGACGCGATCGTCCCGTTCACGCTCGACGGGCCGGCGACACTCGGCCGCCTGCGCTCGAGCACGGTCGTCGTGCCCTACGACTGGGTCGCCGACGAGCCGCTCTCGATCGGTGTCACGACCTCGACCGGGATTCAGACCGTGCACGATGTGCCGGCGGCTGTGTTGACGCCGCAACCAGGCGCGCGTGGCTTCCTCGGCTACGGCTTCATCGGGCTGCTGGTCGGTGTCGTGCCGGTCGCACTCGGGCTCCTCTGGCTGCCGAGCCTGCGTCGCGCCGGCGCCGCCTGGCTCGCCGCCTTCATGGCGCTCACCGCCGGGCTGCTCACGTTCCTGGGAGTCGAGGCTCTGTTCGAGGCGCTCGAGCTCCAGGCGGCGCTCCCACCGTCGTTCGGCGGCCCCGGCCTCGTGTTGCTCGGCCTCGCCGCGAGCGCGCTCGGCATGACGTTCCTCTCGGTGCGCCTGACGAAGGGCAGAGTCGGCGCGAGCGGCCTCGCTCTCGCGCTCCTCGTCGCGATCGGGATCGGCGTGCACAACCTCGGGGAGGGCCTCGCGATCGGGAGCTCGTTCGCGACGGGCGAGCTCCAGCTCGGCGCCTTCCTCGTGATCGGCTTCATGGTGCACAACGTCACGGAGGGGCTCGGGATCGCCGCGCCCGCGTCGCGCGCCCGGGTGACGATCGCTCAGCTGGCCGCGCTCGCGCTGATCGCGGGCGCGCCGGCGATCCTCGGGACCTGGATCGGTGGGTACGCCACGAGCGACGTGCTGACGCCGGTCTTCTTCGCGCTCGCAGCGGGGGCGGCGCTCCAGGTCGTCGTCGAGGTCGGTCGCTACGTCGCGCGGACGGCGCCCGGCGGGCTGCGCTCCGGGTGGGCGGTCGGCGGCTACCTCGCGGGAATCGCCGCGATGTGGGCGACCGGGCTCCTGGTCGGCTGAGGTGGATCCGCTCGAGGCCCCCGAGCGCGCCGACGCGCCCGCCGTACGCCCGCTGCACGACCGCACCGCCCCCGTCCACCCGCTGGACGACGTCCTTCCGGGCGAGGCGCGCGTCTTCGAGGCTGCGCAGGAGTCGCTCGCGGGGCGTCGCGCGCGGCGCGCGCGGCCTCTGGCCGTTTCTCGGGCCCGCGTTCGTCGCGTCCGTGGCCTACGTCGACCCCGGGAACTTCGCGACGAACATGGCCGGCGGCGCGAAGTTCGGCTACCTGCTGCTCTGGGTGATCCTCACGGCCAACCTGATGGGGATGGTGATCCAGTCGATGAGCGCGAAGCTCGGGATCGCCACGGGGATGAACCTCCCGGAGGTCTGCCGCGAGCGGTTCTCGCGCCGGACGAGCGTCCTGCTCTGGCTCCAGGCGGAGGCGATCGCGATGGCGACCGACCTCGCGGAGTTCATCGGCGCGGCGATCGGCCTCAACATCCTGTTCGGGATCCCGCTCTTCCCGGCGGCGTTGATCACGAGCGTCGCCGCGTTCGCGATCCTCGCGCTGCAGGCCCGCGGCTTCCGACGACTCGAGGCCGTGATCGCGGCGTTCATCGGCGTCATCGTCGTGGCGTTCGCTGCGCAGGTGTTCCTCGCCGACCCGAACCGCTCTGACGTCGTCCACGGGTTCGTGCCCGGCTTCGAGGGGTCAGAGAGCGTCCTCCTCGCCGTCGGCATCCTCGGCGCCACCGTGATGCCGCACGTGATCTACCTCCATTCGGCGCTCACACAGCACCGCGTGATCGGGGCGACGGAGGAGGAGAAGCGCCGGATCTTCCGCTTCGAGCTGATCGACGTCGTGATCGCGATGGGGATCGCGGGATTCGTGAACATGAGCATGCTCGTGATCGCGGCGGCCGTGTTCCACGAGAACGGCCTGAACGACGTCGGCGACGACCTCGCCCAGGTCGCGGACCAGCTCGAGGCGCACCTGGGCAGCCACTCGGACGTCCTGTTCGGGATCGCGCTGCTCGCGTCGGGGCTCTCCTCGTCGAGCGTCGGGACGCTCGCCGGTCAGATCGTGATGCAGGGGTTCATCCGCCGCCGGATCCCGCTCTTCCTCCGGCGCGCGATCACGATGGCGCCGGCGCTCCTGATCATCGCCGTGGGGATCGACGCCTCGCGCGCGCTCGTGCTGAGCCAGGTCGCGCTCTCGTTCGGCATCCCCTTCGCGCTCGTGCCGCTGCTCTGGTTCTGCCGCGACCGGTCGCTGATGGGGGGCCTCGTCAACACGCGCGCGACGACGGCGCTTGCGTCGGCGATCGCCGTCCTGATCATCGGTCTCAACCTCTTCCTGCTCGAGCAGACGCTCTTGTAGTCACCCGGCCGGAAGCCGCCGGCGCGCGACGAGGCGGCCGAGCCGCCGCCGCTCCTCGGGGCTCGTGAAGCCGAGCAGTCCGAGCGCCAGCGGGTAGACGAGCACAAGGACAACGACCGCAGCCAGGCCGGCGTCGAGCTCCTTGCCCAGGACGGCGAGCGCGACCGCCGCCAGCGCGGCCGTCGCGACGCGCCGCCACTGGTACGGGACGGGGTAGATCCGCTGCGACCACCAGGCCATGCCCACGGCCATCGTCGTGTACGCGGCGACGGTCGCCAGCGCGGCGCCGATCATCCCGTAGGGCGGGATCAGCGCGAGGTTGAGGGCGACGTTCACCGCCGCCGCCGCTCCCGTGACGACCCAGTTGAACTGCGTCCGTCGCGCCCGGCCGACTCCGATCGCGATGACGATGTATGCGCCGTACGAGACGGTCGCGAACGCGAGCGGGCCGACCACGCTCGCCGAATCGGCGAACCGCGGCGCCGCGAGCAGGTCGACGAGCCACGGAGACAGGAGCGTGAGAGCGAGCGCGACCCACGCGGTGACCACCGTGAGGTAGGTGAGGACGTACGCGTACGTGTGGCGTGCCTCGCGCTCGTCCTTGATCGAGTACGCGAAGGCCGGCCAGGCCATGCGGAACGCAGTGAGGAGCAGCACCATCGCCGAGGCGACGCGGACCCCGACCGAGTAGAGGCCGGCTTCGGCGACGTCGGCGAGCTTGACGAGGAAGAAGCGGTCGCTGAAGTTCGTGATCCACAGGAAGAGGGCGGTCGGCACGAGCGGGATGCCGAAGCGGTTCATCTCTCGCAACAGCCCGCGGTCGAACTGCAGGCCGAGTTGCTCGCGGCGGTAGCCGAGGAGCGCCAGGTAGACGATGAGCGTCCCGCTGAAGTTCCCCACGATCACCCCGATCGCGCCCTTCTCGAGCGAGACGACGAGCAGCAGCGTGATCGCGATCGTGAGGAAGACGTTCGCGAGGCTCGCGCAGACGAACGCGACCGAACGCTCCTCGACCCGGAAGAGAGACGTCATCTGCTCGTAGTTGACGGTCGCCCAGAGCGCGACGCCGGCGGCGCGGACGAGGTTCGCCGCGTCCGCGTCGCCGAACAGGAGCGTCGCGACGGGGCTCGCGAGCAGGAGCAGCAGCACGAGCCCGAGCGTCCCGCCGCCCATCGTGAACCAGAACGAGGTCCGCAGCACGCGGAGGCGGCCGTCGTCGTCCTCGACGTCGAAGTAGAAGCGGAAGAACGCGCTCGTGATGCCGGCTCGCAGGACGAGCCCCATCACCGTGGTCAGGGCGAGCAGCGTCTCGATCTGCCCGTAGTCGGACGGTGTCAGGTAGCGCGTGTAGAGCGGCAGCAGGAGCACCGCGATGATCCGCGAGACAAGGCCGCCGATGCCGTAGATCGCCGAGTGCCTCCCGAGCCGGCGGAGCTGCTGCCCCAGGCCGGGCATGGCGGCGCGATCCCCGTCCGCAAGTCCCGGGCCCGTGGGTACCGGGCCGTCGAACTCCGTGTCGGCGAGCGGCAGCGCGGGAGGCAGGTCCGCTGCCGGCTCGCTGCGACCCCCCGCGGCAACGGTCCAACCCGCTCGTCCGCCGGCCGTCTCGAGCACGGCCGAGTAGACGTCGAGCAGCCGGTCGGTGACGTGGTCGAGGTCGTGGACGCGCTCGACGTACGCCCGCGAGGCCGCTCCGATGTCGCCGCGACCCTCAGGTCCGGCGTCGACGAGCTCGGCGAGGCGCTCGTGCAGCGTCTCTGCCGTTGCGTTGACGACCGGGACATCGATGCCGTACGCCTCCTCCGTGCGTCGTACGGCCCGGTCGTGCAGGAACGTGATGACGGGCTTGCCGAGCGCCATGCACTCGATCGCGAACAGGCCGTACCAGCCGGCGTTCAGCTGGTCGACGACGATGTCCGCGTCGCGGTAGCGGGCGAGCGCCTCGTCGTGACGCAGCCCTTCGACGATGCGGAGCTCCACGTCCAGCCCGGCGCAGGCCTCGACGACGTGGTCGGTCCCCTTGCGGCGACGCGACGACGGCGCGTGGACGATGACAGGGCGGCGCCGGCCCGACGGAGCGGCGGGCGTGATCGAGGCGAGGTCGATGCCCGGCGGGATCACCGAGGCGTCCGGCACCCACCGGATCGCGTCGTAGCTGCCCACGATCTCGGCGTTCGCCTTCGTTCCGTACGCGAGCTCCTCGCGCGTCTTGCCGCGGATGTCCGAGCCGAGGTAGTGCATCACGGAGCGCTTTCGGAAGGCGCGTAGGATCGGGAACTGGAGCGATTGGGGGACGAGCGTCAGCCCGAAGGTGAAGTGGAAGAGGTCGGTGCGCGGCAGGAGCTCCGCGAGCACCTTCCACTGGGCGAGCTGTCGGCGCACGAGCCCCCCGTGAAGCTCGAGCGACCGGTCGGCCTCCGGGTGCAGGGTGTAGCGGTTGAAGACGACGAGTGACGCGTCGACGCCGCGGCTGCGGAGCGCCTGGACGTTCGTCCACGGCACTCCGGCCGTGTTGACGGGGCAGTGCACGACACGGAGCGGGCGGCCCCGGGTCGGGCTCACGGGTCCCACTCGAGCTGGTCGAAGTAGCGGAGCGCCGTACGGCCGGGGCGCACCCGATCCCGCAGCGACGCGAGCTCGTCGTCCGAGATCTCCCCGAGCGCGCGCTTGACCCCGAGGTAGGGGAGGTTCAGGTCCTCCTGGTAGACGATCGTCGAGATCCGCGGGTTCACCTCGATCACCTGCTCACCGACGAGCTGGATGTTGAAGAACCACTCGATCCGAAGCCCGGCGACGATCCGGTCGGCGATCGCCATCAGCTCGGGATCGTCGAGGGTGACGAAGTACATCGCCAGGCCCGCCCGCATTGCCTCGCGCGTCTTCGCGTGCCCGAGCACCACGCGGCGACCGTCCGCGATGCCGTCGATCGTGCGCTCCCCGCCGGTAGCGAGCTCCATCACGAGGAGGTCCGGGCCGCCCTCGTCGGGGAGGAGGTCGACCGCTTCCTCGAGACGCATCGCCACCGAGCCGGGCCGCTCGTGGAGCAGCTGGTGCGCACGGTCGACCGTGGGATCGAGCACCCGGAACCCGCGCGACCCGGACGAGAAGACCGGCTTGAAGCAGACGGGCCGGTCGGGGTAACCGAGGTCGCGTGCGGCGGCGTCCACGGCCGCGCCCCCGTTGACGCGCCGGAACTCCGGCGCCGGCACGCCGAGCCGGTGGAGGAGCGCGTAGCTCTCAGCTTTGTCGTTCGACCGGTGGATCGTGTCGGGGCCCGAGACGAGGACCGGCACGGGGAAGCGGTCGCGGTGTGCGGCGAGCCCTTCCAGGTCGAACGACGACTGCGGAAGGACGACGTCGACGGCCTCGTGTTCGACGACCTCGAGGACGGCGTCGGCGAAGCCCGGGTCCGAGCCGGCCGGGACGCGGTGGAAGGCGTCGCAGAGGTGCCGGCCGACGGAGCGTTCCGACATGTCGGTGCCGACGAGTCGGACCTCGCGTTCGCCGTTCTCGCGCAGCCCGCGCAGGAGGGCGGCTGTGCCGGGGGCGCCGGACGCGGAGACGAGCAGCGTGACCGGCCGAAGCGTCACGAGAGGTCGATCCTGTCCTCGGCCAGCTGCCCGAGCCGCCGCTCGCGCTGGGCGTCCAGCATCGCGCGCATCGTCTGTCCCATCGTCTCTCCCGGATAGACCCAGATCTCCGGGTGCGTCAGGAGCTGAAGCCATGGGAAAGAGCCCGCGCGAAGCTCCTCGTGCGGACAGCCGGAACGCCAGCGCTGGTTGGAGTCGGAGCGGTATGTGGAAGGGTCGAAGAAGCCTGGCTGCATGACGTTCACGGCTCCGTCGACCGGCGCGGCCATGTACTCGGGGTCGGGGTTGTGCCACGCGACGACGGGATCGAAGCGCTCGTCCAGCACGGCGTGCGGATAGACGGCGTGGAGGCCGATGCGGTGGCCGAGCTCGCGCAGCCGCGCGATGGCGTCGGTGCCCTCGGGCGACGCCAGGTTGTAGAAGACCGACTCCGTCATCAGGAAGTACGTGGCAGTCGCTTCGTGGCCCGACTCCAGCTCCCCCAGCCGGAGCGCGGCGTCGAGCGAGAGGTCGACGTCGTGGCGGAGCAGCAGGTCCCCCGGGTCCGGCGGTCGGTCGAAGTGGGCAAACCGGTAGCCGCCGGCCCGCGCAGCGTCGACCAGCTCTGCGAAGTGGTCGAGGTCGAAGGCGCAGCTCATCGCCGGGCAAGCACCCAGTGGAACGTCGCGTCGCCCTCCGGCTCCCGGATCCTGACGACGTCGTCGCGGAGCAGTTCGAGCCCGGCGTCGGCGAGGAGCTGGCGGTTCACGTCCGGCTGGAAGCCGGAGAAGTACGACGGCGCGCCGAGGAAGTCACCCGTCCATTCCAAGAGGTCAGTCGCCCCGAGCGTCGCCAGGAAGAGGCCGCCGGAGGAAAGCCACTCGCGGATGCGCTCGAAGAGCGGCACGAGCAGTTCTCGCGGCACGTGATTGAGGACGTAGAAGGCGACGACCGCCTCCGCCGAGCCAGCGGGCGCGCTCCAGCTCCGTCAAATCCGCGTGGACGAAGCAGGCACCGGGCACGCGCTCGCGCGCACGGCGGAGCTGCTCCCGGGACAGGTCGACGCCTGTGAGTGCGAAGCGCTCGGCGAGCATCCGCGACTCCTCCGTCCCTCCGCCGCAGCCGAGCTCCAGCACGCGCGACCCGGGGCGGAGCAGCCGGACGAGCTCCGCGCACCAGCGGTCGCGGGGATCGTCGCGGATCTGGGCTTTCCAGCTCTCCCACGTGTCGGTCACGGCGTCGTAGCCGGCCGCGACGAGCGCGGTGCGCGGATCGGTCATTCGACCTCGACCCGGAGGAGCCGGGCGGCCGCCTCGGCGCGCTCGAGTGCCTCGATCGAGGTGTCGGCGGTCGCGATCACGTAGCCACGACGATCGCCGTCGAGCCGGACGGGGCGGATCGTCTCGCCCTCGACGAGGTACGTCTCGGCCTGGACGACCCCGTCGGCGGAGAGAACCCGCTCGAGGGTGCCGATGCGCGTGACGCGGCCCGTGGGCAGCGGCCCGGGGGAGGCGGTCAGGAAGCGGATCGCCAGCGGCTGGGAGAACCGCGGCAGTGCGAGGTCGTCGGGCACCTCCTCGTCGAGCGCGAAGCGAAGCGCCAGCTCGACGAGGTCGACCCCGACGGCGTGACGAACGAGGTCCGCCATCTGCCCTCCGGGGATCCGTGCCGCGACCTCGACGACGGACACGCTTCCGTCGGAGGACGCGATCAGCTGCGGGAACGCGATCCCGTCGAGGAGCCCGAGCGCCGTCACGCTCCGCTCCGCCAGCCGCTCGGCGAGCGCGAGCTGGTCCGAGTGGATCGAGGCCGGGAAGACGTGGATCCAGCCAACGCCGAACCCGATCCCGGGCGGCCGCAGCCGGTCGGACAGCGTCACGAGCCGCGCTTCGCCGCCGCGCACGACGACGATCCCGTTCATCTCCGTCCCCTCGACGAACCGCTCGAGGACCGCCTCCCGGCCGGGTGACTCGGCCAGCGCGGAATGGAGATGCGACTCGAGGTCGCCGGGTGTCTCGATCCGGAAGACGCCGCGCTGGCCGCCCGAGTCGACCGGCTTCAGGACCGCGGGGAGGCCGACGGTCTCGATCGCCGAGCGGCCCTCGGCAAGGTTCCGGACGGCCGCGAACGCCGGTTGCGGGATTCCCTCTTCCGCGAGGGTGCGGCGCATCGCGAGCTTGTGGGTCATGCGGTGCGCGACCTCCGTGCCGATCGTCGGCAGGCCGAGCCGCTCCGTCACGGCGGCCACCACCGGGACCGCGCGGTCGGCCGAGATCGTCAGCGCGCCGTCGACCGCGTGCCGTCGCGCCACCTCCTCGACGGCGTCCACGTCGGCGAAGTCGACGACCTCCGGGACGTCTGCGAGCGCCAGGCCCGGGGCGTCCGGGTTGCGGTCGACCGCGACGACGCGAAGCCCGCGCTCGCGCGCCTGGGCGATCGCACGGCGCTGATGCCGCCCCGCGCCGACGAAGAGGATGCTCGACACGGCGCGATGCTAGACGCGGCCGTGGCGCCACGGGCGCCATCGGCGGGGAGCGGGCTGTCGACCCTGCGAGCGTCGAGCACCCTGTGGGGCGATTGCCACCGATTCGACTCGGGTCCGTCACTCACGCGTCACTGTTGCCACGTTAGGCTCGAAGCCGTGGGGAGGAGGTCGGTGGCCCGAGAACACGGCAGACCTGGACATGCTCCGTTCGGGCACCTCGGCGCCGGCGCGACGACCACGAAGACAGCTCGTCACGTCCGGACAGGAGCCCAACTACGATCCCCGCGTGTCACTGACGGGGAAGCGGGTGCTGATCACGGGCGGCGCCGGGTTCATCGGCACCACGCTCGCAGAGCAGCTCGTCGAGGCGAACGAGGTCGTCGCGGTCGACAATCTCCACCGCGACGCGCTCTCGGGCACCGACCTCTCGGGGCACCCGAACTTCCGTTTCGTCGAAGGCGACGTGCTCGACCTGCCTCGGCTGATCGAGCTCGCCGACGGGTGCACGCATTTCGTCCATGCGGCGGGAATCGCAGGGGTCGACACGGTCCTCGCCAGCCCCGTCCGCACGATGCGCGTCAACGTGATCGGCACCTACAACGCGCTCGAGGCCGCTGTCACAACCCGCGACACGCTCGAGCGCCTCGTCGAGTTCTCGACCAGCGAGGTGTTCGGCCAACACGCATTCAACGTGCAGGAGGCGCAGGTCACGACCATCGGCTCGGTCGGCGAGGCCCGCTGGACGTACGCGGTCTCGAAGCTCGCGGGCGAGCACATGTCCCACGCCTACCACTCCGAGCTCGGGGTGCCCGCGGTCTCGGTTCGACCCTTCAACATCTTCGGGCCGGGCCAGATCGGCGGCGGCGCGATCCGCGCGTTCATCGAAGCGGCGCTCGCTGGGCGCGACCTCGAGATCCACGGCGACGGCTCGCAGATCCGTGCCTGGTGCTACGTCGACGACATGGTCGAGGGCCTGCTCCTCGCGCTCGAGCATCCGAACGCGGTCGGGGAGAGCTTCAACATCGGAAACCCCCGCTCGGCGGTGACGATCTACGACCTCGCGACCCGGATCAAGCGCCTCACGGGCTGCCCGGGGGAGATCCGGTTCGTGCCGCTCGAGTACACCGATGTCGAGCTCCGGATCCCGAACGTCGAGAAGGCACGGTCGCTGCTCGGCTTCGAGGCGCGTGTCGAGCTCGACGAGGGCCTCGAGCGGACGATCGCCTGGTATCGGGCGCGGCTCGGCGCGGCGGCGTGAGCGGCCCGATCCCTCTCGCCCGGCCCGATGTCGGCGAGGCGGAGCTCGCGGCCGTCGCCGACGTGCTCGCGAGCGGACAGCTGACGATGGGGCCACAGGTCGCCGCCTTCGAGGCCGCGCTCGCGCGAGCGGTCGGGACTGCGGAGGCGGTCGCGGTCTCCTCCGGAACGGCGGCGATCCATCTCGCGCTCCTCGCCCTTCGGTCGGCGCGGGAGACGAGGTGATCGTGCCCGCGTACACGTTCCCCGCCACGGCCAACGCCGTCGAGCTCTGCGGCGCGCGCGCGGTGCTCGTCGACGTCGACCCCGAGACGTTCCTCGTGCGGCCGGAGCTCGTCGCCGAGGCCGTGACGCCCCGGACGCGCGCCGTGCTGGCCGTCCATCTCTTCGGCCGTCCCGTCGCGTGGGAAGAGCTGCAGACCGCCGTCCCGCAGGAGGTCGTGCTGATCGAAGATGCCGCCGGCGCGCTCGGTGCGCGCTACCGCGGCACCCCGTGCGGTGCCCTGGGACTGCTCGCCTGCCTGTCGTTCCACCCGCGCAAGATCGTCACGACCGGCGAGGGCGGGGCGGTGACCACCGACGAGGCGGAGCTCGCCGAGGCCGTCCGCCGCCTGCGCCACCACGGGATCGCCGCGGCCGGCCCGATGGATATCGCCGCTCCCGGGCTCAACTACCGGCTCTCCGACGTCCTCTGCGCGCTCGGGATCCCGCAGCTCGAACGGCTCGAGAGCCTGCTCGACGCCCGTGAACGGGTCGCCGGCTGGTACACCGAGCGGCTCGAGCACCTCGTCGCAACGCCCTCCGCGGGCGAGGGCGACCGGCACGGCTGGCAGGCCTACGTCATCGGTCTCGACCGGCGCGACGAGGCGCTCGAGGGGCTTCGCGCCGAGGGCATCGAGGCACAGATCGGCACGTACGCGGTCCACCACCTGTCGGCCTACCGCGACCGCGGTTCGTTCGCCGGCGCCGACGCGGCGTTCCGGCGGGCGCTCGCGCTGCCGTTCGCGACGTCGACGACCGAGGACGAGGTCGACCGTGTCGCGACGGCGCTCGCGCGCTACGCCCGGGTCTGACGACACGGCCCGAACGACGTCTGGATCGCGGCAGGGAACCACGGGTTCCCCCACGTCTAGAGGCAGATGTCGTCCGGCCTGACGGGCACCCGGGTCAGCGGCCGGCCCGTCGCGGCACGGAGCGCGGAGACGATGGCCGCGGTCGAGACGACGGTCGGCGGCTCGCCGACGCCCTTCACGCCGTACGGTGAGTCCGGCTCCGGCACCTCGACGAGCTCGATGTCCACCGGCGGCATGTCCAGTGCCGTCGGGATCAGGTAGTCCGTGAAGCTCGCGTTGAGGATCTTCCCGTCGCGCGTGACGATCTCCTCCATCAGCGCCAGGCCGAGGCCCTGCGCCGTGCCGCCCTCGATCTGCCCCTCGACGGCGAGCGGGTTGATCGCCTTGCCGACGTCCTGTGCCGTGCCGATCCAGACGACCCGTGAGAGCCCGAGCTCCACGTCCACCTCGACCACTGCCCGCATGGCCGCCACCGCGAGTGCGACGTGCGCCCGCTCTCCGGTGATCTGCCCCGTCTCGGGATCGAGCGGCGCCGTGCGTGGATGGCGGTACACACGCTCGACGTCGACCTCGCCGCCACCCCGCCGCTCGCGCTCCTCCAGCGCGGCGCGGCACGCGTCCCGCACGGCGCCTGCCGCCATCCAGGTCATGCGCGACGCCGATGCGGAGCCCGCCGAGCCGACCGCAGCGGTCGTGTGCGGGGCGAGAGCCACGTCGTCGGTGCCGAGCTCGGTCCTCGCAACCTGGAGGATGACGCCGACGACCCCCTGGCCCACCTCCGCCGCCGCGGAGTGCACCACCGCGCTCCCGTCCTCACGCACGACCACTCGCGCGGTACAGAAGTCGTCGAATCCCTCCGAGTAGCAGATGTTCTTGAACCCGAGCGCGAAGCCGACGCCGCGGCGGACGCCCTCGCCCCGGGTCGTGTTGCCGGCGCCGCCCGGGAGGCGGAGCGGGTCCCGGGGCAGAGCCTCCTGCTCGGGGACGGGGATGGCGGCGGCGCGACGGATCACCTCCTGGGTCGGTAGCGAGCCCGTGAGCACCTGCCCGGTCGGCAGCACGTCGCCGGGCTCGAGCGCGTTCAGCAAGCGGAGCTCGACCGGGTCGATCCCGAGCTCCGCGGCGAGCAAGTCCATCTGGGACTCGGCGGCGAAGCACGTCTGCACCGCGCCGAAGCCGCGCATCGCGCCGGACGGCGGGTTGTTCGTGTAGACCGCCGTCGACTCGACGAGCGCGTTGTCGACGCGGTAGGGGCCGACCGCGAACGACGCCGCATTGGAGGCGACGGCGGTCGAGCTCGACGCGTACGCGCCGCCGTCGAGCAGGATCTGCATCCGGACGCAGGTGAGCTGACCCTCGCGCGTCGCCCGGTGCTCGCACCGGATCCGCGCCGGATGGCGGTGCACGTGGCCCGTGAACGACTCGGCGCGGTCGTAGACCATCTTCACGGGGCGCGACGTGTGGAGCGCCAGCAGCGAGCCGTGGATCTGCATCGAGAGGTCCTCGCGCCCGCCGAACGCGCCGCCGACCCCGGAGAGGTGGATCCGCACCTGCTCGGGCCGCAGGCCGAGGCACGGCGCGACCTGGTCGCGGTCGACGTGGAGCCACTGCGTCGCGACGTAGACGTCCACGCCTCCTTCGCCGTCCGGGACGGCGAGGCCGGACTCCGGGCCGAGGAAGGCCTGGTCCTGGATCGGCAGCTCGTACCGACCGGTGACGACCACATCCCCCTCGGCCTCCGGGTCGCCGTGCCGGATCACGATGTGCCGCACGACGTTCGGCCGCGGGTCGTCGCGGTAGCCGTGCCCCATCGTCGGCCGGTCTGGGTGGAGGTGCTCCTGCTCGAGCGCACGCTCCATGTCGACCACGGGGTCGAGCGGCTCGTACTCGACGGCGATCGCCTCGATCGCCTGCCTCGCCTGCTCGGGGTGCTCGGCCGCGACGACCGCGACGGGCTCGCCGACGTACCGCACCCGGTCGATCGCGAGCACCGGCTGGTCGGCGAACTCGAGGCCGTAGAGCTTCGTGCCCGGCACGTCGGCGTGTGTCAGGACGGCGTGGACGCCGGGAATCCGGAGCGCCGCGGAGAGGTCGACGTCCAATATCCGCGCGTGTGCGTGCGGGCTGCGGAGCGTGTCGCCCCAGAGCATCCCGGGCGCCGAGAGGTCGCTCGCGTACTCGAACTCGCCGGTGACCTTGGGCACCGCGTCGTCGCGCGGCGCACGCTCGCCGATGCGGCCGACGGTGATGCGAGTGCGGGTGCCGATGGCGCTCACGCGCGCTCCGCGGCGAGCCGCACCGCGTCGAAGATCTTCGCGTAGCCCGTGCAGCGGCAGAGGTTGCCCGAGAGCGCCTCGCGGATCTCGTCGTCGGAGGGACGCGGGGAGCGCTCGAGAAGGTCGGCGACCGCCACGACGAGGCCCGGGGTGCAGAAGCCGCACTGGACCGCGCCGGCCTCGACGAATGCCCGCTGGACCGGATGCAGCGCGTCCCCCGATGCGAGCCCCTCGACGGTCACGACGTCGTGTCCGTCGGCCTGGGCGCCGAGAACGAGGCAGGAGCAGACGAGCTCGCCGTCGAGCAGGACCGAGCAGGAGCCGCACTCGCCCTGCTCGCAGGCGTTCTTCGAGCCCGGGAGGTCGAGCGTGTCGCGCAGCACGGTGAGGAGGCTCTCGCCGCCCCAGAGGTCGGCCTCGCGCTGCTCGCCGTTGACCGTGAGCGAGATTCTCATGAGCCCAGGCACCTCTCGAGCGCGCGGGACGCGAGTACGCCGAGGGCGTGGCGTCGGTAGGCGGCGGTGGCGCGGACGTCGTCGATCGGCGACGCCGCCTCGGCGATCCGCTCGGGGAGCGTCGCCGCGTCCGCGAGCGGCGCTGTCACGCGACGGACGGTGACGGCGGCCGAGCCGAACGCGGCTCGAACCTCGCCCTCGTCGGTGTCGACCACGACGGCGAGCGAGCAGATCGCGATCACCATCGCATTTCGCGTGCCGATCTTCATGAACGTCTGTGAGCCCCCGCTCGGCCGAAGGCGCACGGCAGTGACGAGCTCGTCCGGCGCGAGCGCCGTGCGCTTCACGCCGAGCAGGAACTCCTCGAGCGGAAGCGCGCGCGTGCCCCGGATGCTCGCGAGCTCGACCACCGCCCGCTCGGCGAGTAGGGGCGGCAGCGCGTCGCCGGCGGGCGAGGCCGTTCCGAGGTTGCCGCCGATCGTCCCCCGGTTGCGGATCTGCGGCGACCCGACCGTGCGCGACGCCTCCGCGAGCGCGGGCACGTGCGCCGCGAGTGGAGCCGCCATCGCCTCGGTGTAGGTGAGGCCGGCGCCGAGCACGATCTCCTCGCCGTCTTGCGACCAGCCGCGGAGCTCCTCGACCTCGCCCAGGTCGACCATGGCCGGCGGGCGAGAGTGCCCGAAGTTGAGCTCGACCATCACGTCGGTCCCGCCCTGGATGAACCGCGCCTCCGGGTGCGCCGCCTTCAGGTGGAGCGCCTCGTCGAGCGTCGACGGCCGGAAGATCTCCATGGGCAGAAGACAACCACATGGGGAGCCGGCCGACTTGACAATCTCCTGTATGTGAGTTATCACTCATAAATGATGTCGACCACCAGGCAGACGGCGGAGGAGCGTCGAGAGGCGGTGCTCGCCTCGGCGCTCGAGGCCTTCGCGCGTGGCGGCCTCCATGGCACGTCGACAGAGGAGATCGCCGGGGCCGCCGGGATCTCGCAGCCGTACCTGTTCCGTCTCTTCGGCACGAAGAAGAAGCTCTTCCTGGCGACGATCGACCGCTGCATGGCCGACACGCTGGAGCTCTTCCGACAGGCTGCGGGCGAGTTGCGGGGGCAGGAAGCGCTCGACGCGATGCGCGACGCCTACGTCGCGATGCTCATGAGCGACCGGACGCGGCTCTTGGCCCAGATGGAGGGCTACGCAGCCTGCGACGACCTCGACGTCCGCGACGCGATGCGCGGCGGCTACGGCAAGCTCCACCTCTTCGTCGAGACCGTCTCGGGCCTGGACGAGGCAGCGGTCGCAAGATGGTTCGCGTACGGGATGCTGCTCAACGTCGCGGCGGCGATGGACCTCTGGGGCAGTCGCGAGCCGTGGGCGCGCCGGCTGCTCGAGGGCTGCATCGGTCCGGAGCCGTCTGCGACCACCGGCCGTGGGGAGGCCTCGTGAGTCTCTTTCATTTGTCCCGGTATATGAGTGACTGATCACGACTAACACATTTCGGGAGGATCGATGACCGCACGCAGACACACCACTCTCTGGACGTTCGCGATCACCTCGGTCGCGCTCTTCATGGTCTCGCTCGACAACCTCGTCGTCACGACCGCCCTGCCCGTGATCCGCACCGATCTCGGCGCGTCGCTGGAGCAGCTCGAGTGGACGGTGAACGCCTACACGCTCACCTTCGCCGTCTTCCTGCTGACCGGCGCCGCGCTCGGCGACCGCTTCGGCCGCAGGCGCCTGTTCGCGCTCGGGCTCACCGTGTTCACGCTCGGCTCGGTCGCGGCGGCGCTCGCGCCGAGCGTCGAGGCGCTGAACGTCGCGCGCGCGGTGCAGGGGCTCGGCGGCGCGATCGTGATGCCGCTCACGCTCACGCTGCTCAGCGCCGCGGTGCCGCCGGAGAAGCGCGGCCTCGCGTTCGGCGCCTGGGGCGGAGTCGGCGGCCTCGCGATCGCCTTCGGGCCGCTCGTGGGCGGGGCGGTCGTGGAGGGGATCGCCTGGCAGTGGATCTTCTGGCTGAACGTGCCGATCGGCCTCGTCCTCGTGCCCCTCGCGCTGCGGCGGCTCGAGGAGAGCCGCGGCCCGGCCGGCCGGCTCGATCTTCCCGGTGTCGCGCTCGCGAGCGCGGGGCTGTTCGGGATCGTGTGGGGCCTCGTCCGCGGGAACTCACAGGGCTGGGCGAGCGCGGAGATCGTCGGCTCGCTCGCCGTCGGCGCCGTCCTCGTCGCGGCGTTCGTCGCGTGGGAGTTGCGGGCGAGTGCCCCGATGCTGCCCATGCGGTTCTTCCGCTCGCGTGCGTTCGCGCTCGCGAACGGCGCGTCGTTCCTGATGTTCTTCGGGATGTTCGGCTCGATCTTCCTGCTCGCCCAGTTCTTCCAGACGGTGCAGGGCTACTCGCCGCTCGGCGCGGGGTTGCGGATCCTGCCGTGGACGATCGCCCCGATGTTCATCGCGCCGGTCGCCGGGGCCCTGTCCGACCGGATCAGCCCGCGGCTGATCATCGGCACCGGGCTCACGCTGCAGGCCGCCGCGCTCGCGTGGATCGGGCTCGTCTCGACGCCGACGGTGCCGTACTCCGAGCTCGTCGTGCCGTTCGTCCTCGCCGGCGTCGGCATGGCCCTCTTCTTCGCGCCGGTCGCGAACGTCGTGCTCTCGGCGGTGCGGGCCTCGGAGGAGGGGCAGGCGTCGGGCGCCAACAACGCGATCCGGGAGCTCGGCGGCGTGTTCGGCGTGGCCGTCCTCGCAGCGGTCTTCGCCCATGTGGGCGGCTACGAGTCCGGGCAGGCATTCACGGACGGGACGACCACCGCAGTGCTCGTCGGGTCTGGCGTCGTCGCCCTCGGCGCGATCGCCGCGTTCGCGATGCCCGGCCGCGTGCGCCGCCGCGAGGAGCCGGTTGGCGCCGCAGAGCCACTCGCAGAGGCCACCTGAGCGGTCAACCGTCGCGCTCGCCGTCAGGCGAGCGCGACGTACGCGGCGGGCACGGGCGCGGGCGGGATCTCCGCGGTCTCCCAGCCGTCCGGAAACTCGGGCGCGCGCCAGGCGGGGTCCGGCTCGAACGCCGCCCAGTCGGCGTTCCACCAGCGCTCGCCCTGGTCGAGCATCGCGCCGATCTCCCGCCCGAGCACCCTGGTCGCGGCGGCTTGCGCGGCGGTGTAGCGGCCGTCGCGGACGTGCTCCTCGAGCTTCTCCTCGTCCTTGAAACGCCATGGCTCGCCGACCGGGATCCACACGTCGAGCTCGAGGTCCTGCGTGTCGTAGCCGATCGAGGTCCGCCGGAAGGGCTCCTCGAGATTCAGGTACCAGCCGGCGAAGCGACGCTCGGGGCCGTCCCAGAAATGCCACACCGAGTAGGCCTCCCCCGGACGGCGGAGAGTCAGGACGCCGTGACCCGCCCAGGCGCGCTTTCCGTGCCAGGGATGTGGACGGCCGTCCGCGCTCGGCGGGAAGGCGAGCGGCGCCTCCTCGGGGAGGTACGTGACGAGCAGCTCGGGCGTCTCCTCGACGACGATCACCGGCGACGCCAGCCACGGAACCCCGCGCCAGATCTCGCGATGGACGATCGTCTGTCCGCGCCGCCACGCCACCCGCGCCAGGCTACCGGGGTACGCTGCCGAAGGCGATGGCCCGGCCGGAGACCCTGAGCGCCCCCGAGGGCGACGTCGCCGCCGGCCCGGGGCCGGAGCTGTCGCTCGTCGTCACGCTCTTCCAGGAGGGCGCGACCCTCGAGGAACTGCACCGGCGGCTGACGGCGTCCCTCGAGCCTCTCGGCCGGCGCTATGAGGTGATCTACGTCGACGACGGGTCGACCGACGGCACGTTCGCGGCCCTCGAGCGGATCCACGCGGGCGACGACCGTGTGCGGGCCGTGCGGCTGAAGCGGAACGTCGGCCAGCACCCCGCGATGCACGCGGGCCTCTCACGGGCGCGCGGGGATGTCGTGGTGACGATGGACGGCGACCTCCAGAACCCGCCCGAGGACGTGCCGAAGCTCGTCGAGGCGGTCGAGGCGGGCTATGACGTCGCGAGCGGCCGGCGCGCAGCACGTCACGACTCGTGGGGCCGCACGCTCCCGTCGCGGCTCATCAACGGGATGCTCCGGCGGTTCACGGGCGTCGCGATCTCGGACTTCGGCTGCGCGTTCAACGCGTACAAGCGGAGCGCCGTCGAGCCGATGCTCGGCGCGATCGGCCGCCAGAAGTTCACGAAGGCCCTCGTCCTCTCCGGCGGGGCGTCGGTCGTCGAGGTCGACGTGGGCCACGCGCCGCGCCAGGGCTCGTCACGCTACTCGCCGCTCCGCCTCACGCGGCTCGCGCTGCATGTGCTGGCGGGGTTCTGGCCGCAGCCGATCCAGACCGCCGGGGTCGTTCTCGGCGCGGTCTGCTCGCTCGCGTCGCTCGCGCTCGGCGTCTACGGAATCGTGTTCTGGGTGACCGAGTCGAACTTCCCCGGGCCTCTGCTCCTCGGCGCACTGGTCGTCGCCGTGCTGGGCGTCCAGGGCTTCATCCTCGCGCTCGTCGGCGAGCATCTCGGCAGAATCCAGCGGGTCGTGGAGCACCGCCCCCTCTACCTCGTCGATCGCGAGCTCTGACCGTGTCGAAGCGGGTACTCGTCACCGGCGGCGCCGGGTTCATCCCGTCGAACCTCATCCGCCACCTGCTCGAGCACACCGGTCACGACGTGATCTCGCTCGACGCCCTGACGTACGCCGGCAACCTCGAGAACCTCGCCGACGTGATGAGCCATCCGCGGCTCGAGTTCGTGCACGGGGACATCCGTGACGCGGGCCTCGTGCGCGAGGTCGTCGGCGGTGTCGACGTGATCGTCAACGCCGCGGCCGAGTCCCACGTCGAGAAGTCGATCCGCGAGGGCGCGTCGGAGTTCGTGACGACGAACGTCGAGGGGACGCAGATCCTGCTCGACGCGATCCGCGAGACGCCGGTCGAGCGGTTCCTGCTCGTCTCGTCGAGCGAGGTGTACGGCACGGCCGAGCGCGACCCGATGGACGAGGAACATCCGCTGAACCCGCGGAGCCCCTACGCGGCGACGAAGGCGGGCGGCGACCGGCTCGCCTACAGCTACCGCGTCACGTACGACCTCCCGATCGTGATCGTCCGCCCGTTCAACAACTACGGGCCCCGCCAGCATCCGGAGAAGGTCGTGCCGCGGTTCATCACCCAGGCGCTCGCGGGCGAGCCGCTCACAATCCACGGCGACGGTCATGCGAGCCGCGACTGGCTGCACGTCGACGACACCGCCTCGGCGATCGAGGCGCTCATCGACGCCCCGCTCGGGCGGGTCGCGGGTGAGGTCGTCAACGTCGCCACGGGAGTCGACATCGCGGTCACCGAGATCGCCCGTCTCGTGCTCGAGGCGGTCGGCGACGCCGGCGTCGACACCGTGCACGTCGACGAGCGTCCTGGTCAGGTCGACCGGCACATCGGCTCGACCGACAAGCTCGAGCGGCTGACGGGCTGGCGCGCGTCGATCGGGTTCGAGGAGGGCCTCGAGCGCACGGTCGCCTGGTACCGCGAGAACGAGGCCTGGTGGCGGGGCGTCCTCGGGCGCGTCGGCGTCTCCTCGTCCTAGGCGCAGGGCCTGCCCAGCTCGGGCTGCTCGACGCGGCCCGCCGACGGGACGACCTGGAGGTGATCGCGGTCGACCGCGACCCGCAGGCACCCGGCTTCGCCTTCGCCGACGAGCGCGCGGTCATCTCCTCGGAGGACGAGGAGGCGGTCGACCGTCTGGCCCGCGCGCGGGACGTCGACGGGATCGTCTCGCCCGGGGCCGACTGGCCCGTCGGGATCGCGGCCCGCGTCGCGGAGCGCATCGGGCTCACGCATCCGATCGATGCGCGGACGGGCACGCTCGCGACGTCGAAGGCACGCCAGCGCGAGGCGTTCGCAGCAGCCGGTGTACCGCATGCGCGAGCTCTCGACCCGCGCGATCCGGAGCTGCGGTTCCCGTGCATCGTGAAGGCCCCGGACCGCCAGGGTCAGCGCGGGCTGACGCTCGTGCGGCAGCGCGGCGAGCTAGAGGCTGCGCTGGGGACGGCACTCGGGGAGTCGCGGACCGGCGCGGTGCTGGTCGAGGAGCACGTCGAAGGGCCGGAGGTGACCGTGAACGCAGTCTCGGTCGAGGGTGAGCTGGTCGCGCTGACCGTTACCGACCGTCTGACCGCCGAGGCGCCGGCGTTCGGCGTCGCGCTGGCGCACGTCTGGCCGACCGTCCACGACCCAGGCCCCGTCGTCGCCGCTGCGAGGGCTGCGGTGGAGGCGGTCGGGATCCGGAACGGCCCGTCGTACACCCAACTTCGAATCGGCCCGGACGGCCCGGTCGTGATGGAGGTCGCCGCGCGCCTCGGCGGAGGGCACGACGCGGAGCTCTGCCACGTCGCGACCGGCGTCGACCTCAATGGGCTGGCCGTTCGGTTCGCGGTCGGAGAGGCCGTGTCGACGTCGGATCTGACTCCGCACCAGGCACGCAGCCGTGTCCGCAACGGGCACGGCGCGGCGATCGTCTTCCTCGTCCCGCCCGTCGGCGCGCTCGTGGACGTCGAGGGCGTGAGCGAGGCCGAGGTCTCCCCCGGCGTCGAATGGGTCCGGGTCTACCGGCGGCCCGGCCACGTCTTCGGCCCGCTCCGGCGCGGCTCCGACCGCGCAGGAGCGGTGCTCGCGACCGGTCGCGCGCGCGAGGAGGCTCTGGAGCGCGGGCGCCGTGCGGCCGACGCCGTACGCTTCCGGGTCGATGCGAACCCGTCGTAGCACCCGGCTCGGCTTCCAGCCGCCCGCGATCGGGGAGGAGGAGGTGGAGGCCGTCGCCGAGACGCTCCGCTCCGGCTGGCTCACGACGGGCTCACGCGCCGCCCTGCTCGAGGATCGGTTCGCGGAGTACCTCGAGGCGAGGCACGTCCTCGCCGTCAGCTCGGGCACGGCGGCGATGCACCTCGCGCTGCTTGCCCTCGGCGTCGGTCCGGGCGACGAGGTGATCACGTCGCCGATCACGTGGCCGGCGACGGCGAACGTGATCGAGCACACGGGCGCGACGCCAGTCTTCTGTGACGTTCGCGAGGACGACCTCAACCTCGACCCCGCGCTGCTGCCGCAATGCGTCACCGAGCTGACCAGGGCGATCCTCCCGGTGCACCTCGCCGGCCAGCCGTGCGACCTCGACCCGATCCACGCGCTCGGCCTGCCGGTCGTCGAGGATGCCGCCCACGCGCTCGAGAGCCGCTACCGGGGCCGGAAGCTCGGCGGTCTGTCCGATGCGGCGTGCTTCTCCCTGTACGCGACGAAGAACGTCGCCGCGGGCGAGGGCGGGCTCGTCGCGACGAACCGCGACGACGTCGCAGAAGCGGTCCGCGCCATGCGGCTCACACGACGTGGCGACGGGTCGCGCTACGACCAGACCACCTGGGGCTTCAAGGCAAACCTCTCGGACGTGCTCGCGGCGATCGCGCTCGTCCAGCTCGAGAAGCTCGAGGCGCATGCCGAGATCCGCGCGCGTCAGTTCGCGCTCTACGACGACGGCCTCGCGGGCCTCGACGGGATCGAGCCGCTCGCCCGCGACCCGCGGGACACCCACGCGCTCCACCTCTACGTCGTGCGGATCGACCCCGGGCGGGCGGGAGCGACGAGGGACGACTACCAGCGCGCCCTGGGGGAGGAGCGGATCGCGACGAGCATCCACTTCCTCCCCGTACATCGGCTCACGTGGTTCCGGGAGCGCTACCCGTCGCAGCCGTCGCTGCCGGTCGCCGAGCGTGCCGGCGAGCAGGTGCTCTCGCTGCCCCTCTCGCCGGCCCACTCCGACGACGACATCGCCGACGCGATCGACTCCCTCGGGCGCGTCCACGCGCGCTTCGCGGCGTGAAGCGCTCCGTCCGGATCGGACTGACGCTCCTCGTCACGGGGCTCGCCCTCGCGTACCTGGTCTGGAAGGTCGACATCCACGACATCGTCGACACGCTGCTCGACGCGAACCCGTGGTGGTTCCTCCTCGCCGTGGCGATCATGACCCTCACCGCGCTGCCGATGGCGCTCCGCTGGCAGTGGCTGATGCGGGCCCAGCGGATGGAGGACACCTTCGCCTGGCTGACGCGCGCCTACTTCGTCTCGTACGCCGCGAGTCAGGTGCTCCCGACGTCGATCGGCGGCGACGCGATGCGGGTCTACGAGACCGCCCGGCGCCATCCCGGCCGCACGGCCGACATCACGTCGATCATCCTCCTCGAGCGCGGTCTCGGCGGGGCGGGGACAGTGCTGCTCGGCGCGATCGGGTTCGTGCTCGCGATCGGCGAGTACGACGTCAGCGCCTACCTGTGGCTCGAAGGAGCGTTCGTGCTCGGGACGATGCTGCTCATCTTCGTCTTCTTCGCGCGCAGCGCCCGCCCGCTGCTCGTCCGTACGCGACCGCTCCTCGTCAGGCTGCGGGTCGACCGCCCGATGCGGGCCTTCTACGACGGCGTCCACCACTTCCGCGGTCACGTCCGCCTGCTGATCGCGGTCTTCGTCTTCACGACCGCGATCCAGGCCGTTCGGGTGCTGTCGATCTGGGCGGCGGGGAAGGCGGTCGGGATCGAGCTCGGGCCGCGGATCTACTACGTGATGGGGCCGCTCTTCTTCCTCGTCCTGCTCGTGCCGTTCACGCTGAACGGCATCGCGGTGCGCGAGGCGTTCTTCGTCAGCTTCCTCGGCAGCGTCGGCGTCCCGGCCGACCAGGCGTTCGCGTCGGGCTTCCTCTTCTTCCTCGTCACGACCGCCCTGGCTCTGCCGGGGGCCGCGATCCTGCTCTGGGAGGGGTTCCGCGGCGGCTCCCGGCCGCGTCTCGAGCATGGCTGACGACCGCGCGCGCGTCGCCTGCGTCGTCGTCACCTACGACGCCCTGCCGTGGATCGAGCAGTGCCTCGCGAGCGTCGAGGGCATCCGGACGGTCGTCGTGGACAACGGCTCCTCGGACGGGACGGTCGACGTGGTGCGCGACCGTTTCCCGGATGTACACGTGATCGAGTCCTCCAACGACGGGCTAGCCGCGGGCTGGAACCGCGGGATCGCCGAGACGGCGTCCGAGCACGTGCTCGTCCTCAACGCCGACGCCTGGCTGGTCGCGGACGCCCTCTCGAAGCTCGTCGCGGCCGCCGACCGTCATCCGCGCGCCGCTGCGATCGGACCGAAGCTTCTCGACCCGGACGGCAGCCTGCAGCGCTCGGTGCGCGGCTTCCCGACGGCCTGGCGGCTGGCGACCGAGTACCTCTTCCTCCGCAAGCTCGCGCCAAGGTCACGCGCCTTCAATGCGTTCTACGGCGCCGGCTTCGACCACGAGAGCGAGCGCGTCGTCGAGTGGGTGATGGGCGCGTGCTTCCTGCTGCGGCGAAGCGCCTACGAGGAGGTCGGGCCGTTCGACGAGCGCTTCTTCCTCTTCAGCGAGGAGGTCGACTGGATGCGGCGCGCGGCCGATCGCGGCTGGTCGGTCGTCTTCACCCCCGAGGCGTGCTGCGTCCACGTGAGCGGCGCGGCGCACGGCGGACGGCTGTTCCGCGAGAACGTCCGCGGGCACCTGCGGTACCTGTCGCTGCACGGGCGGCCCGGGGAGGCCGAGCGCGCCCGCCGGCTGCTTCGCGCGTCGCTGCTCGTCCGCGGCCGGCTCTACAGCGGTCAGCGGGCAATGCTCTACCGTGAGGTCGCGGCCTGGCTCGGCTCGGGCGACGTCGACGCGCTGCTCGCCCGATGACGATCCTCATCCGACCCGGGGGCGTGTGAGCGTCGTGCTCCTCCTGCAACTCGTCTTCGGCTTCGTCGTGGTGCTCGCGCCGGGAGCGCTCGTCGCCCGGACGCTCGGCGTCCGCGGCGCGTCCGCGACGCTGGCCTGGTCGCTGGCGCTCGTCTTTGCCGCGCTGGCCGTCACGTTCTTGGTGCACGCGTCGCTGACGCTGACACTCGTTCTCCTGCTGGCGTCGGGTGGAGCCGCTGTCGTCGTGGGTGTCGTCCGCGGACGGCCGCGGGACCCCGTGTTCGATCGGTACGACGCTCCTCACCGCGCCTCGGTCTTCGCCGCGGGAGCGGTGCTCGGTCTCCTCCTCTGGCACGTTGCCGGGAACGTCGGCGGCGACGGCTTCTTCCACCTCGCCAGGGTCCAGAAGCTCCTCGCGTTCGGCCATCTCACGCTCGGGAGCACGAACGAGTTCCCGGACGGCGGGCTCCATCCCGGCTACGCGTTTCCCCTCTGGCACGGCGTCCTCGCTCTCGTCGCCAAGGTGTCGGGTGCCGATCCCGTCGACGTCGTCCTCCACGGCCCGACCGTCCTCGCGCCGCTCGCAGTGCTCGTGGCCTACGAGGCGGGCTGGGCGCTCTTCCGGCGCGCCGTGCCGGCGGCGGCCGCCGCTGCTGCGGGCGTCGCGATCGTCGCGATGGCCCCGGGGCACGGCGGCGCGCTGACCGCGCTCGCCCTTCCGGCGACCGCCTCCCGGCAGCTGCTCGTCCCCGCGGCGCTGGCGCTCGCGCTCGAGGCCGTGCGGAGGCCGGCGCCGGTGCTCCTCGCCTCGGCTGCCGTTGCCTCGCTCGCGCTCGCGGTCGTCCATCCGACATACGCGCTCTTCCTCTGGATCCCGTTCGCGGGGTTCGTCGCGGTGCGCTGGCTCTGGGAGCGGCGGGACGCGCGCGAAGGCGGCCTCGTGCTCGCGGCGCTCGTCGTCCCGGCCGGGCTGTTCTTCGCGTGGCTCCTGCCCGTGATCGGCGACACGGCCTCGGTCGGCCCCGACGCGGCCGAGCGCGGGCGCGGCTTCGAGCAGTACGCAGGGCAGCTGAGCGGGAATCCCGACCGGTTCTCCGTCGTGCCCGAGCTGTTCAGCCGGACAGGCGCCGTCGCGGTCGCGGCGCTGCTCGCCGTCCCGCTCGCGGGGCTGGCCACACGGCGCAGGTGGGCGGCGTTCGTCGTCGGCGGATCGCTCGCGGTGTTCGCCGTCTGTCTCGTCCCGTGGATCTTCACCCCGTTCTCCGACGCGGTCTCGCTCTCGCAGTCGCGGCGGCTCGCCGGCTTCCTCCCGCTCGCCTTCGCGCTCGCCGGCGGGATCGGCGTGCTGGCGAGGCTCATGGGCCGCGCCGTCGTTCCCCTGGCGCTCGCCGCCGGGATCGTCTTCCAGCTCGCCTACCCCGGGGACTTCGGCTACACGCTCGAGGACGGTGGGCCGGCGTGGGCGACGTGGGTCGCGGTCGTCGGGGCGCTCGCCGCGCTCGCGCTCGGCTTCCGCCGCCGCCCGCCGCTCGAGCAGACCGCCGCGCTCGCCTCGGCGCTCGTCCTGCTGCCGACGTACGTCCACGGCCTGACGCACTGGAGCCCGTCGGAGGCGCGGCAGCCGAATCCGCTGTCCGACGGCCTGATCGCGGCCGTGCAGCGCAACGTGCCCGTCGGAGCGGTCGTCTACGCCGATCCCGAGGCGAGCTACCGCCTCGGCGCGGTCGCCCCGATCCGCGTCTGTGTCAACCCACCGGGCCACGTCGCGGACACGGTCGACAACCGCCCGCGCGAGCGCGTGCGGGAGTTCCGCCGCTTCGCCCGCACCGGCGATCTCTCGATTCCCGCGGGCCTGCGGTGCCGGCTGGCTCGTCGTCGACCGCAAGCGCTTCCCGCGCCTCGCCGCTGCGGGCGTCACGGCCGCCTATCGCGATGGCCGCTGGGCGCTATACCGGTTGTGACGCTCAGCGCCGGCGCAGGTAGCCGGAGGGATTGAAAGTGAGGAGCAGCTTCTCTCGCGCCCGATCGACCTCGAAGGCGTTGGTTGTCGCGAGGAAGTCGCGGAGCGCCTCCATCGGGCCGGGGCCATGATCGGTGAGCACGGGGTGGCCGTTGACGTTCGTGTCCTCCACGACGAGGTAGCAGCCATGCGTCACGAGAGGGCCGTAGAGCTCGAGCTCCCGACGCACATGGTCGCGGCTGTGGTCGGAGTCGAGGATCACCATCACCCGCTCGACCCTCTCCGCCCGCTCGGTCACGGCGGCGAGGACGTCGTCGGCGACCGATGAGCCCGTCACGTAGGTGATCCGCGGGTGGACGGGAAGCCCTCGCTGCGGGTCGATGTCGATCGTCACGATTGCTCCCCGGTCGAGGAGGTCGCAGACGCTCGCGAGGAAGTAGGCACTCCCCCCGCCGAACGTGCCGGTCTCGACGATCAGGTCAGGAGTCGTCTCGACGAGGATCTCCTGGTAGATCCAGAGATCCAGCGGGCACTTGAGCACGGGGTGCCCACGCCAGAACGTGCGGGCCCACGTCGCGGCGGCCTCGTCGTAATAGAGCTCATGGAAGGCGTCGACGACGGAGCGCCGTTCCTCTCCCTGTGCTCGGGTGGGGGAAAGCGGAGGCTCGGGCATCCCCATCGAGACCGAGCCTACTCGTCGCCGGCGGCAGTACGATCCGCGCGGCGCATGGCTTCGCTTCGCACCCCGTCGGCGCGGGCAACCGCTGCGCTTGCGCTCGGCTCGCTCACACTCGCGGCCGCCTTCGTCGTCCAGTCGAGCGGTCCGAACCAGGCGGCGCACTTCGCGCTCGTGCGCTCGCTCGCGACGGGGACGGCGGAGATCGACCCCCGCGAGACGATCGACGCGTCGTATGTCGACGGCCGCTACTACGCGGCCAAGGCGCCGGGCCTCGCGCTCTGGAGCCTGCCCTGGTACGGCACGCTGCGCGGAGCCGGGCTGCAGGACGCCAAGCTCTCCCGAGAGGGATATCGTGACCGCCTCTGGCAGCTGACGCTTGTCGGCGCCGTTCTGCCGCTGCTCCTGCTCCTCGTAGCGATGTACATCGTCGTGGAACGCGTCGTCCCCGGGTACGGACTGCCGTCGTCGGCATTGCTTGCGGCGGGGACGCTCCTCCTGCCGTTCTCGACGCTGTACTTCGACCACATACTGGCGGCGGCGCTCGGGTTCGCGGCCTTCGGCGTCGTTTTTTGCCAGCGTGAGATCGCCCGCAGCCGCTGGTGGCTCCTCGCCGCGGGCGTCGTGGCCGGGCTGGCGGTCGTGGTCGAGTTCCCGCTGGCGATCGTCGCGGTCGTCCTCGGACTCTATGCGGCTGCAGGCACGCGACCGTTCACTCGTGCCGCGACATACGCCGCCGGGGTCGCGATCGGCCTGGTGCCGCTCGCGGCGTACAACTGGTGGGCGTTCGGCTTGCCCTGGAAGCTCGCGTACACCAACGCGCTGACGGCGCCCGCCGGCTCGGGTGCCCCGTCGGTCGGCGCGAACGACGAGGGCTTCTACGGCGTCGGCCTCCCGGATCTGCGCGCGGCTCTTTCGCTGCTCGTCTCCGAGAAGGGGCTGCTCGTCGTGATGCCGCTCGCGGTCGCCGCGCTCGTCGGGCTGCCGCTCGTGTGGCGGGCCGGGAGGCGGCTCGAGGCGCTCGTCTGCGGCGGGGTCCCGGTACTCTTCCTGGCCTACAACGCCGCCTACTACCTGCCGTTCGGTGGCCAGAGCCCGGGGCCGCGGTTCCTCGTCCCCGCGCTTCCGTTCCTCGCCCTGCCACTCGGCTTCGCCCTCCGCGCCCGACCGCTCGTGGTCGCCGGCATCGGCCTCGTGTCCGTGGGGGTCATGGCGCTCGCGACGATCACGGGTCCCCTCACGGGGGTCGAGTACTCCGTCGATACCTGGTTCGACAGGCTCGGCGACGGAGCGGTCGTGGAGACCGTGACGGCCCGCCTCGGCGTCGAGCCGGCCTGGGTCGCGGCGCTGCCGTTCGCTGCGCTGCTCGCCGTCGCGCTGGGGCTTGCGCTTGCGCGGCTTCCGCTGCGGGCCGCCGTACGCGCCGATGCGCTGCTGCTCGTGGCCGTGCTCGGCGCGTGGCTGCTCATTGTGCTCGTCGCGCCGGACCTGGTCCCGGCCGACGAGGCCCACGAGACGGACGAGGGCGCGCTCGCGGTGCTGCTCGTGCTCGGGGTGATCGCGATCGCGCTCAACGCGGCGCTGCGGTCGGGCCGGCTCGCTCTGCTCGTCCTCGCCCCGGCGTTCGTGCTCCAGGCTCCCCGCCTGGAACAGCGTCCGCGCCTCTCGCTGCTCGTCGCTGCCGTGCTCTTCGCCGCCGCTGCGGGTCTCTGGCTGTGGCATCGGCGTACGTGGTCGCCGCCGGGCGACGCACTCGACCATCCGCCTCCCGAGCGCCCGCTGGCGTCATCTCGTTGAAGGCGCTCATCGTGAGCTTCTATTTCCCACCCGCGGGCGGGGGAGGGGTACAGCGGCCGCTGAAGCTCGCCCAGTACCTCCCCGCCATGGGGATCGAGACGCACGTACTCGCACCCGACGACCCGCGCTGGCTGCACCGGGACGAGGGGCTGCGGATGCCGACGCAGGCATGGGTGCACCGTGCCCGGTACGTCGGCGTGAGCGGTGGGAAGCCGTCCGAGGTGCTGGCGGGGACGCAGGGCCTCGAGCGGGCGGTCACGCACGCACGGCTCCAGTTGCGGCGGCTGGTCGTCCCTGACGAGAACGCAACGTGGGCGATCACCGCGATCCCGGCCGGGATCAGGCTCGTGCGCGAGCACGGGATCGACGTCGTCCTCTCGACCTCACCGCCCGGCTCGACGCACCTGATCGCCGCTGCGATCGCACGGGCGACGGGCATCCGCTGGGTCGCGGACCTGCGCGACTCGCTCGTGTCCCACGCACACCGCCGCGCCGACACCACGGCGACGAAGGCGAAGGCCGCGCTCCACGAGCGCGTCGCACGCCTGGTCGCGTCTCGGGCCGACGCGATCACGTGCGTCTCCGAGGCGATCAGCGAGGAGACCCGCGCGCTTGACCCGAAGGGGACGGTGACGACGATCCCGAACGGCGCGGACTTCGACGACGTCGCCGGCCTCGAGCGGCATCCGTCGGACCGGTTCCGCATCACGCACACGGGGAGCTTCTTCGGGCGGCGTGACCCGCGGCCGTTTCTCCAGGCGCTCGCGGAATCGGAACTCGACGTCGTGGCGCGCTTCCTGGGGGATTTTCGCGAATCGGACCGGGACTGGGCCGAAGCGCTCGGCCTGGGCGACCGGCTCCAGATCCTCCCCTATGCGCCGCGCGCCGAGTCGCTCGCGCTGCAGCGCGACTCGGAGGCGCTCCTGCTGCTGATCCCGGAGGCCGGCGGCCGCGGGAAGGGCGTCCTCTCCGGGAAGGTCTTCGAGTACGTCGCAGTCGGACGCCCGATCCTCGCCTCGGTTCCTCCGGACGGCGCCGCGGCGGAGCTGATCCGGGAGACGGGAGCAGGCGTGATCGCCCCTCCGGACGACCCCGTCGCGATCCGCGCGACGATCGAGGAGCTCCACGGGCGCTGGCGCGACGACGGGCTCCCCGACGTCGACCTCTCGGACGTCTGGCGCGACCGTCTCTCGCGGAGGACCCGCGTCGAGGAGATGGCGGCCGTGCTACGCGCTACGCTCGCGTGATCGACGACGCGCTCGAACGATTTCTCAGCTCACCAGGCGCCGTCGGTCGGCTCGTCGTCCTCTTCTGCGTCGGCGTCATGCTCGTCGCGCTCGCGTGGCTCTACCCCCAGGCGTTCGCGCAGGCGAACCGCACCGCCCGAGCGAACGCCCGGCTCGACAACCTCGATCGGGAGCTCGGGGGCGGCAACTCGGTGCTTCCGGCGCAGGCGATCGCGATCGAAGCGCGGGGGCGTATCCCCCCGCGCGACACGTTCACCGTGGCGGTCGGCGCGCATCGGACGGACTGGAGCGTGCTCGCCGACCCCGCCTCGCTCGAGAACTACATGCGGTACTTCCTCCTGCCGAGCCGGATCGGCGGCGACGCACCGTGGATCCTGTGCTTCGCGTGCGATCGGAGCGCGTACCGTGATGCGCAGATCGTCTGGGAGGACTCCGGGCACGGGCTGTCGATCCTGAGGCGAGCGCCGTGACGGTACGCGCCCTCGCCGGGCTCGCGGCGCTCAATGTCGCGTACGCCCTCGTCGGCCTCTCGCTCCTCTGGGCGCTCCGCTCCTTTCGTACGTGGGGAGGCGTGCTCCGACTCGCCGGGCTCGGGTACCTGGTCGGCCTCGCCGCGTTCGGCGTCCTCTGGACGACGCTTCTCGTCGCGGGGGTCCCGTTCGGCGGGGTCGAGATCGCGGTGACGCTGATCGTTCTCGGTGCTGTCGGCGTGATAGCCGGCAGGCGTCGGGGAGCGCGCTTCCAGCGTGGACTCCCGCGAGTCAGCGGGACTCCGATGCTGCTCGTCTCGGCAGCGGGCATCGCGCTCACGGGCCTCTTCCTCGAGGCGTTGTTCCGCGCTGCCCGACTGAACAGCCTGCAGGAGTACGACGCCTGGGCGTTCTGGGTGCCGAAGGGCAAGGCGATCTACTTCTTCGACGGTCTCGACGAGCACGTCTTCACCACCGCACCGAACGCGTCGTACCCTCCACTCCAGCCCATTCTCGACGCAGCCGCCTTCCATGCAATGGGCGGGGCCGACGTCGTCACATTGCACGTGCAGTTCTGGTTCCTCGTCGTCGGCGCCGTTGCCGCGGCTGCCGGACTGCTCCATGGGCGTGCCCCGCCGTGGCTTCTTTGGCCGCCGCTCGTGCTCGTTCTCGTCGTCCCGCGCTTCGGCGAGCGACTGCTTGCACCGCAGGGAGACGTCTTGCTGGACGTCCTCGTCGTCGTCGCCGCGCTGCTGGTCGCGCTGTGGCTCCGAGACCCGGCCGGGTGGCGTCTCGCCGCGGCCGCGGTGTTGCTCGCCGGTGCGGTCAACACGAAGCGCGAGGGAATCCTGCTCGCGGCGGGTGTGCTCGCCGCGGGGTTCGTCGTCGCGCATCGCCGGCAGTGGCCACGGCTCGTTGTCACCTCTCTTTTCGTGGGGTTGGCGGTGCTCCCCTGGCGCATCTGGGCGGCGCGGCACGATATCTCGTCGGGGGCTCCGTCGTCGTTCGACACCGACCGGCTGGGCGGCGCTCTTCGCCTCTCGTTCGACGTGCTCTACTCCAATGCGCGGTGGTCGGTACTGACCGTCGTCGCGACGATCGCACTCGGCGCCGCCGCGGTTTGGGGCGACAGGCGTCTGGCGGTGTACGTCGGGCTCCTCGCGCTCCTCCTGTTCAGCGGCGGCGTCTGGTCGACGGTCGGCTTCCCCGAGCTCGCGATCAGCGCCGACGAGTCCGGGAACCCGATCGTGCGCTACACGGGGTCGATCATCTTCCTGGCCGCCGTCGCCACTCCCCTCCTGCTCGCATCCGTATGGCGAAGGGGCGAGGAGCCCTGACCTCGACTCGCCTCCGTCTCGCGGCGGCGGCGATCGTCGTCGTCCCGCTCGTGGGCTATCCACTCCTTGTCGGCGCGGACGGCGCGCGCTTCCCCTCGCGCGACGACTGCGTCCAGCTGGCTCCGCCCGGGTCGACAGAGCTGCTCGACCTCGTCTTCGGGCGTCGGGACACGCCCGCCGAGGCCGAGCGCCTGCTCGAGCGGGTCCGGGCCGTCGGTTATGTCGACGCGGAGATGCGCCTGGAGGGATGCGGGCGGTGGAAGGTCATCTACGACGGGATCACCTCCTACGATCAGGGCGCCAGCTCTGTCGCCGAGGCGCACGGCGCCGGCCTTCAGGCGTGGCTCGAGATCCAGCCACCCGGCTAGTCCCTACGATTCCCGTCCGTGACCGCGATCGCCGTCGATCGTCCGCGCGTGGCCGCGGATCGCGCGCCGTACGTCGAGGCGCTGTTCTTCGCGACCGTCTTCACGGTCACGTTCGCCAAGCTCCAGTGGGAGGTCGCCGGGACGCTCTCGTTTTCCGACGTCGTGACGGCAGTCTTCCTCGTCGCCTTCCTCGTTCACCGCCTCGAGCGCTTCGACGGGACGATGCCGCGGGCGGCCATGGTGACGATGGCCTTCTTCGCCGCCTTTCTCCTCGTCTACCTGATCGGGTGGTTCAACCTCGAGACGGCGGAGTCGCTCGCGCAGTGGACGAAGGGAATGGTCAAGTTCCTGCTCCACTTCCTGTTCCTGATCGCCGGCGTGGCGTTGATCGCGCGGCGGGGGCTTCGCTTCTACTGGCTCACGCTGGCGGCGTTCGTCGGCGGGATCGCAGCGAATGGCGCCTACGGCCTCGCTCAGCTCGCCGTGGCGGAGACGACGGGCGGCAACCTCGATGAGGCGTGGCTGCAGCCGATTACGGGCGGAGCCAGCAAGATCAACATCTTCGGCGCGATCGAAGGCTCGTTCGTCTACCGCGTGAACGCCCTCACGGGCGATCCGAACCACCTCGGGATCGAGGTGGCGGCGGCGATCGTGCTCCTCCTCCCCCTCTATCTCCGCCTCGAGCGGGGTCATCGCCTGCGAACGCCGATGGCCCTACTTCTCGCCTTCCTCACGGTCGTCGACCTCGCCACGCTCTCGCGGAGCGGCCTGCTCGGCCTCGCCTGCGGGTTCCTCGTGCTCGCCGTGCCGTACCGGCGCCTCCTGCTCCGCCCGATGTTCCTCGTCCCGCTCGGGCTCCTCCTCGCCGGCCTCTTCGTCGTCGTCGCCCGACGAGCGGCGTTCTTCGAGGAGGTGCTCAGCTCACGCCTCTCGACGGAGGGCCGGGGCGCCGACACGCACTTCGTCGTCTACTCGTTCATCCCCGACGTCCTCTCGCAGAACCCCCTCTTCGGCCTCGGCCTCAACACGTTCTCGGTCTACTACGAGTTCCAGACGGGGAAGACGAACTTCGGGCCGCACTCCTTCTACGTCGCGTCGTTCGTCGAGTACGGGCTGGTCGGAACTCTCGTCTTCGCCGCATTCCTCGTCTACCTCTTCCGCCGTGCGGGGCTCACGCGTCGCATGGGACGTGCCCTCGCGGCAGCCGGAGACCCGCTCGCGGCGCGCATCCGCCCGCTGGGGTGGGGGCTGGCGGCGGCGCTCGTCTCCACGATGGTCTCGAACGTCTTCTACCTGACGATGTCCTTCTACTACTTCTACGTGCTCGCGCTGCTCGCGATCGCCGCACCAGCTGCGGTCGCGCACCACCTGGCCGAGCGCGAGTGAAGGTCTGCGTCCTCACGACGTCGTACCCGCGCGACGCGGACGACGTGGCGGGGAACTTCGTGCGCGACGCCGTCGAGGCAATGCGCGCGGCGAGCGTCGAGGTGCGGGTCGTATCGCCTGCGAGCTTTCGCCACTACGGGATCGCCTACGGCGACGGCATCGTGAACAACCTGCGCCGGGCGCCCTGGAAGCTGCTGCTCGTGCCGCTCTTCCTCCTCTCGTTCGCGAGGGCGGCCCGCCGGGCGGGTCGCGACGCCGACGTCGTCCACGCCCACTGGCTGCCCTCCACCCTGCCAGCGCTGGCCACGGGGAAGCCGATCGTGCTTCAGCTCTGGGGCTCGGACGTCGCACTCGCGAGGCGGGTGCGGCCGCTCGCGCGGTGGCTCGTGCGGCGGGCGAACGTCGTCGTCTGCGCGTCCAACGCGCTTGCCGACGATGCCCGCGCGCTCGGCGCCCGCGACGTCCGCGTGATCCCGAGCGGCGTTGCTATCCCCGAGTCGGTCGGCGCGCCGGAGGACCCGCCGCACCTGCTCTACGTCGGCCGCCTCTCCGAGGAGAAGGGCGTGCGCGAGCTCGCCGAAGCAGCCGATGGGCTTCCACTGGTCGTCGTCGGCGACGGCCCATTGCGATCGCTCTTCCCGCAGGCGGTCGGCTTCGTCCCTCCGCACGAGCTCGGCCCGTACTACGAGCGCGCGGCGGTCGTCGTGGTGCCGTCGCGCCGCGAGGGGTACGGCGTGGTGGCGCGCGAGGCGATGGCCTACGGGCGTCCGGTCGTGGCGACCGTCGTGGGCGGTCTCGTGGACGCCGTGGAGGATGGGGTCACCGGTGTCTTTGTGTCGCCGCGTGACGTCGCCGCGCTTCGCGCTGCGATCGAGGGTCTCCTCGAGGACCGCAACCGGCGCTTCGCCCTCGGCGCGGCTGGACGTGAGCGTGCGCGGGCGACGCTGAGCCGTGAGGCGAGCGCGGCGGGCCTTCGGGACGCGCTCGCCGGGGCGCTCAGTCCGCGCGACAGCGCAGAAGCGTCCTGAGTACCCGGAGCCCGTCGAGAGCGGTCAGCTTCTTGCCCTCTTCGCGGGAGCGCGCCGAGTACGAGATCGGCACCTCGTAGATGCGCTCGCCTGCGCGGAGGACGCGGGCCGCGATCTCCGGCTCGATGGCGAAGCCGCGCTCACGCAGGCGGAGCGACTGGAACAGCTCGGTTGACATTGCCTTGTGACAGGTCATGACATCCGAGATCCAGCAGTTGTAGATCAGGTTCGTCGCGAACGTGACGCCCTTGTTGCCCATCACGTACCAGAAGCTGAACGCGGAGTGGCTGGACCAGGATCGCGTCCCGAACACGACGCGTGCGTTGCCGTCGAGCAACGGCTGGAGCAGCGGCGCGAGGTCCGAGGCGCGGTACTCGAGGTCGGCGTCGAGGATCGCGGAGAAGTCGCCGGTCGCCTGCTGGAGGCCGGTCCGGAGCGCGGCCCCTTTGCCGCGGTTCTTCTCGTGGAGCACAAGCGTGACGTTGTCGGGCCAGGTCGTGCCGGACAGAACCTCACCCGTCCCGTCCGTCGACCCGTCGTCGATCAGGACGAGCTGACGTGACTCCACGGGCAGCTCAGCGGTGAGCGCGTCGTCGATCGCGCGCTCGACCGTCGAGCGCTCGTTGTAGACGGGCATCAGGATCGTTAGCGAGCTGGGCATCGGCGCAGGCTATCCCTATCGGCAGCGGTCACCGGGAACGTGACGGTAGACCACCCAGGTCGTTGAAGGGAGCGCGAGGCGCCACCCCGGGGCACAGGCAGCGTGAGCGGGCAACACTGCCCAGGCAGCACTTTGTGCCGTCGCCTCGGTCAGGGTGTCCGCATAGGCGATGCGGTGGTCGACGGACGGCCAGCCGACGTACGCGAACGGATAGACCGCCCTGTCGCGGGTGAGCGCGATCGTCGAGCCTGGCCGGGCGTGCGAGTCGAGATACTCGATCACGACCGAGACCTCGGGCTGGATGCTCTGCGACCAGGCGCGCGGCAACGTCCAGATCGACGGGTGCGCGGCGGGCTCCAGAAGCCGGATACCGGCGGGCCGCTCGGCGAACGTGACGAGCGCGAGAAACGCGGTCGCAGCTGCGACCGCCGCCGCCGCCGCGCTCGCGGCGGGTGACAGGCGGACGACGCCCCAGGTCGTGGCGCCGAGCGCAACGCCGCCCATCACGTAGCGCCCGTCGAATGCGTGGTAGCCGACGATGACCGCCGTGCCGACGAGCGCCACGATGGGGGCGACGGCGAGGACGACCGCCGCCCAGGGCAGCGTCTCTCGATGCACCGCCCGCGTGACGAGCACGAGCGATGCGAGTGTGAGCGCAAGCCCGACGGGCCCGTACCAGGATTCGAGGTTCGAGGCGGAGGACGCGCCACGGATCGTGCCGTAGGACGTTGCTTTCGCATAGCCGAAGAACGTCCAGCCGTGCCAGTAGACCGCGTGCATAGCCCGTTCGAGCGTCGGGACGGCCAGCGGGAGGAGGGCCAGGAGCGTCGCTCCCAGCACCGTGGCCGTTCGGAGGCGGAGCGCGAGGCCTCCGGCGGCGAGAGCGGCGGCGACGACCGCGTAGACGTAGACGTCCTTGCCGGTGGCGGGCAGCTCGAGGGTCTCGACCATGTATCGCGTCGCGCGCGCGGCGATCGCCACCGGCCCCTCCACGGCGCCGTGCGACTCCCCGCCGGGGGAATCCTCGAGGACGTACCACGCCGAGCCCACGGCGACAGCCGCAGCACCGATGCCCAGCACGACGATGAGCCCGGCACCTCGATACATGACCAGGCAGAGCACGAGGAGAACCGGCACGACGAGGAGGCCGGTGGCCTTCGTCCCGACGAGGAGCGCGACGGTGACACCTCCCAGGATCGCCTCGGCCGGCAAGCGACCGAGCGCGAAGAATGCCGCCGTCACGGCCAGCGCGGCGACGACGAGGTCGTTGAGCGCAGTGGGCGCCTGCAACGCCACAACCGTCAGCGTCGGGAACACCAGCGCCCCGAATGCCGCCTGCCGTCGCTCGAGTCCGATCCGGCAGCCGCTGCCGTAGATCGCGACGACCGCGACCAAGAGCGACGCCAGCTGCACGAGACCGACGAAGCGGATCGAGCCAGACAGCAGCATGGTTGCTCCTTGCGCGATCTCTGCATCGGGCGGGAGATCGTTGATGCGGGTGTCGGCGACCCCGGGGATCCCCCCGACGGAGCCCTGCTGGATCCACAGGATCGCCCGGGTGAGGTGGTAGGTCAGTGCGTCGTACTCGGTCGGCGGCGTGAAGAGGGCGAGCGCGAGGAGATAGACGAGCTCGGCAGCCACGACGGCGCTGAGCACGGCGATCACCGGGTCGCCCGCCAGGTGACGGGCCACGGAGGCCCGGGGAAGGTCGGGAGACGGCGGCCTGACGAAGGCGACGACGACGATTGCCGACGCCGCGACGGCGCCGACGGCAATGAGGAACCAGCTGCGCTCGTAGGCGTCGACGAAAGACAGGACGTGCGAGACCGCGACGACCTCTGCGAACGACAGGACCGCGAGGGCGAGGGCGAACGAGACGGCCCCGCGGACGCGCATCAGCGCCGCGAAGCAGACGGATGTGATCCCGACGAGCACGCAGCCCGCCCCGAGCGCGATCACCGCGGCCCCTCGACCCCCTCGCACTGCCCCCGGGACGCGATCCGCCGCTCCACGATCCAGCCGCCGGGCCGGGAGACTCGATCCCAGGTGCCGCAGCGCTCGACGTGCGACCCGGTCCCGACGACGAGCCAGTCGGCGTCGGCCGGCACGCGACCGCCGTCGACCGGAACGAGCACCGTCCTGCGGTGTCCCGAAGGGTCGAGCAGGGGATAGACGAGCTCGCCGGGCGGCGGCGCGATCGCGACGGTCTCGTCACGGGCTTTCCGGTCGAGCAGCTCGCCGGCGGCAACGGCCCCCGATCCCGACTGCCGCCACGCCAGCAGGGATTGCCTCGACGAGCTCCAGACCGAGCGGTCCTGATCCAGCCACGCGAGGCCGACGGGGCGGCCGTAGGTGTCGAGCAAGGCGAGCGGAAGCGTCACGAAGGCGATCGCGACGACCCCCCAGGTGAGCCAGCGGTGCGTGAGGACGAGTCCCCACGTGGCCGCCGAGAGCAGGATCGAGAACGCCAGCAGCCGCCCGCGCCACGGATCGGACGTCACCGCCACGGCGAAGACGGCGATGAAGGCGAACGGGGCCGCCGCGAGCGCGACCGGGGTCCAGCCCAGCGCCCTTCGACGCCGGCCGATCACCGCGAGGACGAGCGAGGCCGTCACGAGGATGGCGCCGAGGGGCCCGTACCAGGAGAGGCCGGCGTCGGAGCCGCGTTGCGGCTCCCACGATGCGTCAGCGTCGGCAATGTCGCGCCGTCCGAGCACGATCCATCCCTTGACCCACACGTGCATCCCGGCGTTCGCCACCTCGACCAGCGCCCGAGGGAGGAGCACCACCCCCGCGGCGCACAGTGCGACGACCACGCCGCGACGGTCCCGGCGCTTCGCGGCGACGGCGAGCCCGGCAGTGAGCACGATGACCGCGGCGACGCCGTAGAGCGCCGTGAGATCGACCGAGCGTGTCCCCGAGAAGTCGAGCAGCGAGTAGAGGTGCCGCCTGGCGGTCGTCGCCACCTCCAGAAGCGCGAGCGGCTGCCGCTGATCGGCAGCCTCCGCGAGCCCGCCGTCGAGCCTCCCCGTTTCGGCGAGGTTGAGCACGTACCAGGGAGCCCCAAGCGCGAGCCCGCACGCCCCCGCGGCGAGAAGCGCGCCCCAGCGGCGCCGCGGCGAGCCGACCGCGGCGACGAGGACGAGCAGCGGCAGAGCGAGGATCGCCGTGGGCTTCGCCGTGAGGGCGAGCCCGAGCGCGAGGGCGAGCAGCACGAGATCGGCCCGCGTTCGACCGAGGGCGGCATGGGCAGCGATCGCAAGGAATGCGGCGACGACCAGGTCGTTGTATGCGGTCATCGCCTGCACCGCGACGACGGGCAACGTGGCGACGAGGAGCGCGCCGAAGACCGCGGCGCCGCGCGAAAGCCCCGTCCGGAGAGCGATCCCGAACGTCGCGACGCAGCACGCGCCGAGGGCGAGGAGTTGTGGAAGCGCAACGAACCGGTCGCCGCCCCAGAGCAGGATCGTGGCCAGGATGCCGATCTCGGCGCCCGGCGGGTTCCCGTCGAGCCGCGGGTCACTCGCACCGGCGACGTATCCGACAGCGTGCTCCTGGCGCCAGAACGCGGCGCGGGGCAGGTGGTAGAGCAGGGAATCGAAGTCGAGCGAGGGCGTGGCGAAGGCGAGCGCCACGGTGTATGCGGTGCCCGCGGCTACGAGTACTCCGAGCACCTGCAGAGCAGGATCAGCGCGTAGTGCAGTGTGCGTGTCTCGTGCCGCGACAGCGACGGACGGCATCGCAGGCCGTCCGCGCGCGCGCCAAGCAATGGCTGCCGCGACGGCGATCAGCGCGAGCGCGATCAGGAGCCAGGTCCGAGTGACCAGCTCGAACGGCGAGAGAGCGAAGACGACGGCGACGAGCTCGGCCCAGCCCACGACGTAGGCCGTCAGCAGGAAGTCCGCCGTTCCGGCCGGGCGAAGGCAGGCAGCGCCGAACGCTGCGCCGACTCCGAGCAGCCCGAGGCCGAGGACGAGAGCGGCGGGCGCGCTCAAGGCCGCCGCAGGATATCGGTCGGCGCAGCAAGGCCGGAAGACGGGCCGGGTACGATCGCCCGATGCGCCAGCTCTCGATCGGCGGCCGCCGGATAGCGGACGACACCGACTGCTTCGTGATCGCCGAGATCGGCCACAACCACCAGGGGAGCGTCGAGAAGGCGCAGGAGCTGTTCGTCCTCGCCAAGCAGGCTGGCGTCGACGCGGTGAAGCTCCAGAAGCGGGACAACCGGCGGCTCTTCACGCGGGAGCTCTTCGAGAGCCCGTACGAGAACGAGAACAGTTTCGGCCCGACGTACGGCGAGCATCGCGAGGCGCTCGAGCTCGACCGTGCCGCATATGCCGAACTGCGGGCCTGTGCCCGCGAGCTGGAGCTCGTCTTTTTCGCGACGGCGTTCGACGAGACGAGCGCCGACCTCCTCGAAGAGCTCGACGTGCCCGCGTACAAGATCGCCTCGGGCGACCTCATGAACACGCAGCTGCTGCGCCATATCGCAGCGTTCGGCAAGCCGCTGATCGTCTCGACCGGCGGCGCCACGCTCGAGGACGTCGACCGGGCGGTGGAGGCCGTGACGGCGATCAATCCGCAGCTGTGCCTGCTCCAGTGCACGGCCGCCTACCCCGCCGCGGTCGACGAACTCAATCTCGGCGTGATCACCACGCTCCGCGAGCGGTATCCCGAGCTCGTGATCGGGCTCTCGGACCACCAGGACGGGATCGCGATGGCCCCGGTCGCCTACATGCTCGGCGCGCGCGTGATCGAGAAGCACTTCACTTCGAGTCACGCGGCGAAAGGGACGGACCACGCGTTCTCGCTCATGCCCGAGGGCATGCGGAAGCTCGTACGTGACCTGCGCCGCGTCCCGATCGCCATCGGAGACGGGGTCAAGCGGCGGCTCCCGAGCGAGGAGAAGCCGCTCGAGAAGATGGGCAAGCAGCTTGTCGCGGCACGCCCGCTCCCGGTCGGTCACGTGCTCGCCGAGGGCGACCTCGTTGCGAAGTCACCCGCCGACGGCGGTCTTCCGCCCTACCGGCTCGACGTGCTCGTCGGCCGGCCGCTTCTTCGCGCCCTCGCGGAGGACGAGGCAGTGCTCGCCGAGGACGTCGGGGCCGCTGCGTCGGTTCCCGTCGCTCCCGGCGCAAGAAGCGGCTGACGGCGTCCACCGAGCGGTGCCGTAAGCGGGTACGCACCGGAAGCAGGCCCGGATCGGGATTCGACCGAACGGGGCCCCCACGCTCCTGGGTGATGCGCAAGCGCCGTGATCGACTAGATGCGGGTAGCCTCGCGGCAGGCGTCGGCCTCAATTCTGCGGAGCAGGCGCCAGTGGTTGTCTTCGTCCAAGAAGACCGGCTCCCAGGCGCCGGGACACCCGTTCCCGACGGCCGGGTCCTTCGTCACCAGCCACGTCGCCTCCGGGGGCACGCGGCGGCCGTCGCGGACGAGGCGGAGCGTGCGCGACAGGTGTGGGCCTGCGAGGGGGGCGAGGAACGTGTCGATCGGGGTCGCGACCGCGAGCACCGCGTCGGACGGGACGCGCGCCTCGACCTCGCGGAGCAGCGCGGGCGTCCCGTCGTAGTTGCGGATCACGGTGAGCGTGTCGATGCGGTCTCGGTGCCACACGGAACGCGAGAGCGACTCGTGGAGGATGCCGAGCCCGGACGGCTTGGTGTAGGAGTGCACCAGCGAGAGGCCCGTCGTCGTGATGCACAGGACCGCGGTGCCGATCGCCAGCCAGCGGATCCTGATCGTCCAGCCCCAGGCGGCGCATGCAAGGCCCACGGCGAACATCGCGAGGCGCCCGCGCCACGGGTCGTAGACGATCGTCAGTGCGAACGTCACGATCAGAACGAGTGGCGCCACCGCGAAGACGAGCCCCGCGCGACGTAGCCGGCCGCGGCGGACGCGGAATGCAGCCGCGACGACGCCCCCGAGGACGATTACGGCGCCGGCCGCCCCGTACCAGGACAGCGACGTGTCCGGGATGCTCAGCACCTTCCAGGCGTCGCCGTGGTCGAGCGCGATGTCCTCGCGTCCGAGCTTGAACCAGGCGTGCTCCCACAGGTAGCGGAGCGGACGCGCGACAACCCGGAGCAGCACCGGCGTCAGCCCCACGACAAGTCCGGCGAGCACGAGCGCCCGGCCGCCGCCCCGCGCGAGCCTGAGCACGCCCACGGCGGCGAGCGCCGCGCCGACGACGACGGCGAGGTACAGCTCGGATTTCCAGAAGCCCGACGTGTCTACGACGTCGAAGGAGAGCGCGCGGAGGGACCCCACGATCGTGCCGAAGGAGTGATCGGCGCTCTGTCCGGTCGATGCGCCGAGGTCGCCGTCGAGCGAGCCCGTCTCGATCGCGTTGAGGAGGTACCACGGCGAGCCGAGAAGCACGCCCACCCCGGATGCGACGGCGGACGCCTTCCGGCGGCTCCGGGGGACCGCGGCAAGCACGGCCGCGAAGAGCACCGGCAGGGCGAGAACGGTGTTCAGCTTCGTCGAGAGCGCCAGCCCGAGCGCAAGCGCGCCGAGCGCGAGCTCCGTCCGCGTCCTGCCGGCGAGGAACACGACCGCGGCGAGCAGGAAGGACGCGACGAGGAGGTCGTTCAGCACCGCCGCACCGTGGAGCAGGACGACCGGCAGGGTCGCGAAGACGAGTCCCGCGTACGCCGCCCCGCAGCGCGTGAGGCCGATGCGGCGGGCGGCGAGGACGACGGCGAGGACACTTGCCCAGAGCGCGAGGTACTGCGGCAGCGCGGCGAACCGCTCGGAGCGGGGGAGGAGCATCGTGAGGTAGAGCCCGAGCTCGGAGGCGGGCGGGTTGCCGTTGAGGCGCGGATCGTTCCCCGAGGGGACGTAGGCCACGCGGCCCTGCTGGTCCCAGAGGAGCGCCCGGGTCTCGTGGTAGGTCAGGCCGTCCCAGTCGTTCGGCGTGGTCAGGACGGCGAGCAGACCGAGGTAGACGCCCGCAACGACGACCGCGACTGCGAGGAGCGCCACCACGGAGTCGGCGAGCGCCTCGCGTGCGTCGTCCGCGGCCGACGCTGGCGGCGGACGCGGCCGACGGTGCCGAAGGACGAAGGCCCCGGCCGCGAGCACGCCGATCGCCGCCGCGAGCGACCATCGGTCGAGCCAACCAGGCAAGGACAGGACGGCCGCCGCGCCGACGAGACCGGTCCAGCCGAGGAGGTACGCGGCGAGCAGGCGGAGCCACGGCGAGGCGAGACTGATTGCGGTCGCGAGCCACCACCCCAAGCAGCCGAGGAGACCGAGCGCTGCTGCGAGGAGGAGAGCTCCGCCCATCGCGCCCGTGAGGCTACGCGGGCGCTCGAGGTCTGGTGCGTCGCACGGCCCCTACGAGGCCGAGCGTCGCGAGAGCTCCGAGCGTTGCGATGGCGAGGAGGCCGACGGCCATGCGCCGTGTGACGACCCCGCGGAGACGGCCGGCCGGCTCCGGCAACCGGGGCGCCTCGAGGACAGCGGGGGGCGCGACCGCGGGCGCGCGTTCGAGAGTGGTCGACCCCGCCGCGGTCTTGCTCATGTGCGCGGCATCATGCCGCACGGGTCGGCGCTCGTGGGCGCTCGCGCGGGGCTACGATCGGGCGCCATGATCGACCCCCTGTTCGACCTCTCCGGTCGCGTCGCCGTCGTGACGGGCGGGATGGGACAGCTCGGCGCCGGGCTCGCGACCGCGCTCGTCGAGCGCGACATGCACGTGGCGATCTTCGACCTCGCGACTGACCCTCGTCCGGGCGTCCCGGGTCTGCGCACGGCCCTCGACGACGGGACGATCCGCGTCCACGAGTGCGACGTGACCGACCGCGCGCAGGTCGAGGCGGCACTCGCGCTCGTCGACGTCGACTGGGGCGTTCCGGACCTGCTCGTCAACGCGGCCGCGATCGACTCGCCGCCCGACGCGCCGGCGGCCGAGGTCGGCCCCTTCGAGGATGTCCCGGTCGACGCGCTCGAGCGCGTCGTGCACGTCAACATCCTCGGCGTCGTCGTGCCGTGCCAGGTGATCGGCGGTGCGATGGCGCGGAAGGGTCGCGGATCGATCGTCAACGTCGGCTCGGTCTACGGGCTGCTCTCGCCCGACCAGGGCCTGTACGAATTCCGGCGGGACGCGGGCGAGACGTTCTTCAAGCCGGTCGCGTACTCCGTCTCGAAGTCGGCGCTCGTCAACCTCACGCGCTACCTCGCGACCTACTGGGGGCGCAGCGGCGTCCGGGTCAACACGCTGACGCCGCACGGCATCGAGAACGGGCAGCCCGCGCCGTTCGTCGAGGCCTTCGCGGCGCGCTCGCCGCTCGGGCGCCTGATGGACGTCTCCGAGGCCGTCGGCGCAGTCGTCTTCCTCGCCTCGGACGCGTCGTCGTACGTCACCGGCGCGAACCTCGTCGTCGACGGCGGCTGGTCGGCCTGGTGATCCCGGCGGAGGTGCCGAACCTCGTCGCCGGCGAGGAGCGGCCGCCCGCGAGCGGGTCCTGGCTCGACAAGGCGCGGCCCGCCGACGGCCTGCACCTCTGCCGCGTCGCGCGGTCCGGCGCCGAGGATGCCGCGGCCGCGGTCGCCGCGGCGCGAGCGGCGCAGCGCGAGTGGGCGGCGCGTACGCCGGTCGAGCGCGGGAACGTCGTCCGTGCGATCGCGGAGCTCCTGCGCGAACGACGCGAGGAGGCGAGCGAGCTCGTCGCCGCCGAGACGGGGAAGCCGCTCGCGCTCGCGCTGGGCGAGACCGACGCGGCCGTCGAGATGGGCTTCTTCGTCGCGGGCGAGGGACGACGCTCGTACGGGCGCACGACGACGGCCTCGATGCCGCACCGCACGGTGCTCACGCTGCGCCGTCCGGTCGGCGTCGCGGCGCTCCTGATCTCCTTCAACACGCCGCTGCCGAACGTCGCGTGGAAGGCCTTCCCGTCGATCTTCTGCGGGAACGGCTCGGTGCTCAAGCCGTCGGAGCACGCGCCCGTCTCGGCCTGGTGGCTCGGTCGGCTCTGCCTCGAGGCGGGCCTGCCGCCCGGTGTCCTCAACGTGATCCAGGGCCTCGGCCCAGAGGCGGGGATGCCGCTGGTCGAGGACTCGAGCGTCGACCTCGTCAGCTTCACCGGCTCGGCTGCGACCGGGCGCCTGATCGCCGAGGCCGCTGGCCGCCGCCTGGCGAAGACGGTGATGGAGCTGGGCGGCAAGAACGCGCTCGTCGTCTGCGACGACGCCGACCTCGACCGCGCGGTCGAGTGGACGCTCGCTTCGGCTTTCTCGAACGCCGGCCAGCGCTGCGCCGCGGCGAGCCGGATCGTCGTCTTCGACGCGGTCTACGACAAGCTTCCGTGAGCGGCTGCTCGCGGCGATGAGCCGGCTGGACGCCGTCGGGCCCGTGATCAGCGAGCAGAGCATGGAGCGGATTCTCGGCGCGGTGGAGACCGCCTCGGCTGCGGGCGCGACGGTGCTCGCGGGCGGCTCGCGCGTCGGCGAGCGCGGCTGGCACGTCGCGCCGACCGTCGTCGAGGGCGTCTCGGCCGATGCGCCGCTCGCCTGCGACGAGCTCTTCGGGCCCGTTGCGGCGCTCTTCCGCGTCTCCGGCTTCGAGGAGGCGGTCGCGCTCGTCGAACGACTCGCCGTACGGGCTCACCGCTGCGATCCACACCGCCAGCGTCCATCGCGCGCTGCGCTTCGCGGAGCAGGTCGCGGCCGGCGTCGTGGTCGTGAACGCCGGAACGCACGGGAGCGAGCCGCACATGGGCTTCGGCGGCGTCAAGCAGTCCGGGACGGGCTGGAAGGAGGCGGGGCGTCGAGGCGCTCGACGTCTACTCGGAGACCCAGTACGTCAACCTCGTCGTCGACTCCGAGCTGGCGTGACGCCTCGCGAGCAGCGTTCGAGGGCGCTAGGTGCCGGGGCCCGTCGCCGTGCTCGGCCTCGGCGGCATCGGCGGCCTGGTCGCCGCCCGGACCGGAGCGATCTGCGTCGGCACGGAGCGCACCGTCGCCGCCGATCCGCGCGAAGGGCTTGACGCTCGTGCACGGGGACGACGACGACCGTCGTCGCATCCCGACGCCGTCGAGCGCCTCGACCGACCCGTGTCGCTGCTCCTCGTGGCAGTGAAGTCCTACGACCTCGAAGGCGCCGCTCGACGCGGCTCGCGCCCGAGGCGCTCGCCGGCGCCGTGTCCTCCCGCTGCTGAACGGGCTCGAGCACGTCGACGCCTCCGCGTGCTGCTCGAGGAGTCCGAGGTGATTCACCACACCGCGGTCATCGCGTCGCGGCCGGGAGCATCGGGCGCGTCGAGGCCATCTCGCCGGAGCCGGGCGTCGTCGTCCAGCGCACGACAGGGGGACGCCGTGATCACGGCGTCCTGCCGCGACCTCGAGCCCACGGAGCTCGAGGCGTCGCTGCCCCACTGCGAGTCCCCGGACATCGACGGTCGTCGTCGGCGACGACGAGCGCGCACGTCCTCTGGGAGAAGGCGGCGCGGCTCGCCGCGCTCGCCGCGGCGACGGTCGCCTCCGGCCTGCCGGTCGGCGCGCTGCGCGCCGATCCGGCGTGGCGCGACCGCCTTCGCGCGGCCGTCGGCGAGACGTGCGCCGTCGCGGCCGCTGACGGGGTCGCGCTCGATCGCGGCCGGTCAATGGGCGATCATCGAGGCGATGCCCGCAGACCTCACGACGTCGACGGCCCGCGACGCCGCGGCCGGTCGGCCGACCGAGCTCGACGCGATCACCGGCTCGGTCGTCCGCGCGGCGAACCGCCTGCAGGTGCCCGTCGCGAGTCTCGAGGCTCTTCTCGCGGAAGCACGCACGAGGGTTGGCTCGCCGCATGAGCGCGGTCGACGTCCGAAGCGTCCGGCACGGCCCGGCGGCAGGCCCGGTGGCCACAGATGCTCGTTGGAGCTCCGAGCGGTTCGTCCGAAGAGTGGTCGTGGGTGTCGCGGCGGCGTACGCGCTGGCGGTCGCGACGCTCGCGCTCCTCCGATACCACGCGTTCGCGTCGGACTTCGACCACGGGATCTTCACTCAGTACGTCTGGCTCCTCGGGCACCTCCACGAGCCGTTCAACACCGTCGTCCTCCGCACCCTGCTCGGCGACCACGTCGAGCCGGGGATCGCTCTCCTGGCTCCGCTCGGGACGGTCGGAGTGGCGGCTCCGGGGATCCTCGTCGTGCAGACGCTCGCGCTGGCCGCGACCGCGCCGCTGCTCTACCTCCTGGCGCGGGAGCACGGCGCCACGGGGTGGGTCGCCGCCGTGCCAGCGCTCCTCTGGTGCGGGTCGCCGGTCGTCCTGCACCCCGCGCTCCTCGACTTCCACCCTGAGGCGCTCGTCCCGGTGCTGCTCGCCGGCGGGCTGCCTGGCGCTCGCACGCCGGCGAACGGGGTTGTTCGTGGCGTCGGTGGTCGTGGCGTGCGCGATGAAGGAAGACATCGGCCTGACCTACGCCGTGCTCGGGGGCGTGCTCGCGTGGGAGGGGAGGCGTCGGCTCGGCGGCGTGCTCGCCGTGGCGGCCGGCGCGTACTCCTTGCTGGCCGTGTACGTCGTCCTGCCGGCCTTCGGGACGGCGTCCGAGGAGGAGTTCGGGCCGCGCTTCGCCGGTGGGCGCGGCGATTCGTTCGTCGACGTTGTCCGCTACAGCGTCGTGCACCCGTTCACGACGATCCAGCGAGACGCTCACGCTCGAAGATCTCGGGATCGGGCTGTTGCTCGATCTTGACGACAGGGGGTCTTTGCCTGCTCGCGCCGCGTTGGCTGCTCGTCGCCGTACCGGCCGCGGCGCTCAACGTGTTCTCGGCGTACGACCTGCAGCACACGATCGACTACCACTACTGGATCGTCGCCGCGGGCGCCGTGGCCGTGGCGGGCGCGGTCGGAGCAGGAAGGGTCGGCGCGTCGGGTCGCGCGACGTGGCTCGGCTGGAGCGTAGCCGCGGGCGTCGTCCTGGCGATCCTCACGCTCCAGTGGTCGGTCGCGATCGTGCGACAGGTTCACGCGGAATGGCCACGACGCGCCGATCGGCAGGCGATCGTCGACGCGATCCCCGCCGGCGCGAGCGTGTCGGCGCCGATGCAGATGCTCGCGCACGTCGCGGAGCGGAAGCGCGTCTTACGTGCTGCCCGAGCCGATGATCGCCGTGCGCGTGGGCGTGAAGGACGGCGTCGACCGGGAGGAGCTCACCCGCGAGCTGGAGTACGCGATCTCCGACACGCACATGCGGCCCTGGGGGCCGATGACCTCGGCGGAGGTCGAGCAGGCGCTGGAGCGCCGCGGCTTCCGCGAGGTCATGCGGCGTGGCGACACCGTCCTCTATCGCAAGGAGCGCGGGACGTGAGCCCGAGCGCGATAGCGCTGATCGGCGCGCGCGCCGGCTCGGAGCGCGTGCCCGGGCAAGAACGTTCGCCGGCTCGCGGGCCACCCGCTGCTCGCCTACGCGATCGAGACCGCGCGACAGTCGGACGTCTTCGACCGCATCGTCGTCTCGACGGACAGCGAGCGAATCGCCCAGGTCGCGCGCTGGTACGGCGCCGACGTCCCGTTTCTCCGACCCGACGAGTACGCGACGTCGACGTCACCCGACATCGAGTGGATCGCCTGGACGCTGCCTCAGCTCGAGGAACGCTACGACCTGTTCGCCATCGTGCGCGCGACGAACCCGTTTCGTGGGCCGGACGTGATCCGCCGCGGGCTCGAGCAGCTGCTCGGCGACGCCCGGAGGCCGACTCGATCAGGGCCGTGGAGCTCGTCAAGCAGCATCCCGGGAAGATGTGGGTCGCTCGACGAGGTCGGCCGGCTGATGCGGCCGCTCCTCGACCAGTCACACCTCGACGTCGCCTGGCACGCGGGCCAGTACCAGGCCCTCCCGCCCGTCTACGTCCAGAACAGCGCGCTCGAGATCGCGTGGACACGCGTCGTCGAGGCGACGGGCACGCGCGAGGGGAGGATGCTTGCGCCGTTCCTGACGCGAGGGCTACGAAGGGCTCAACATCGACGACGAGGACGACTTCGCGCGCGCCGAGCAGCTGATCGCGACGGGCCGCGCGCGGCTCGTCGACATCACCCGCGAGCCGTATCCTGCCGCGCCATGAAGCTGGCCTCGCTCGAGACGCTCGCCTGCGACGCCGGCTGGCGGCCGTGGCTCTTCGTCAAGGCGACGACGGACGACGGGCTCGTCGGCTGGTCGGAGGTGACCGACTCGCACGGCTCTCCCACCGGTCTGGCCGGCGTCGTGTCCGACCTGGCGCCGCTCGTCGTCGGCCGTGACCCGCGCGCAGTGGAGGCGATCCACTGGGACCTCTATCGCCGGACGCGCCAGAGCCCGGGCTCGATCGTCCAGAAGGCGATCGGCGGGATCGAGAACGCGCTCCTCGACCTGAAGGGCAAGGCCCTCGGCGTGTCCGTGGCCGAGCTCTTCGGCGGCCCGACGCGGGAGACGATCCCGCTCTACTGGTCGCACTGCGGCACGACGAGGGCGCGTGCCTGGGAGGTGACCGGGACGCCCAAGCTCGACTCCTACGAGGCCGTCACCGCGCTCGGGCGGGAGGTCGTCGAGCGCGGCTACCGCGCCTTCAAGACGAACATCGTCGTCCCCGGCGACGAGCCGCGCGTGCTGATGCCGGGCTTCGGCCGCGACGGCGGCATCGACCGGAACCCGACGCCCGAGCTGCTCGAGTCGCTGACCCGGCTGCTCGAGGCGTTCCGCGAGGGAACGGGCGGGAAAGCGCAGCCGATCGTCGACCTCAACTTCAATCTGACGACCGAGGGGATCGTCCGAGTCGCCCGGGCGCTCGAGCCGTACGACCTCGCGTGGCTCGAGGTGGACTCGTACGACGCGGCCGCGCTGGCCCACGCTCGTCGCCGCTCGCCGGTCCCGCTCTGCTCGGGCGAGAACCTCTACACGCTGCGGGGCTTCCGCCCGTACCTCGAGGCGGGCGCGATGGACGTCGCCTCCGTCGACGTGATCTGGAACGGGTTCGCGCAGTCGCTGAAGATCGCCGCGCTGGCCGAGACCCACGAGGTCGCCTGCGCGCCGCACAACTACTACAGCCACCTCGCGACGTTCATCGCCGCCCAGTGGTGCGCCGCGATCCCCAACGTGCGTCTGCTCGAGATCGACGTGGACGACGTACCCTGGCGGGAGGAGCTGACGACGGCGGTGCCGGAGATCCGCGACGGCGAGCTCGTCGTGCCGTCCGGACCGGGCTGGGGCTGCGACGTCCGCGAGGACGTCCTCGCCGCTCATCCGGTGTCGTAGCTTCCGAGGCGCCGTACGACCGAGCGTGGAAGCCGCTCGTGCCGCAGCCCGAGCTGCAGGCCGGTGAACTTCCCGAGCTCGTAGACGGCGGTGTACGGGATCCATCGCCTGTGGCCGCTGCGCCAGAGCCACGCGAGCTCCTCCCGCGCGTAGCGCCCGCCCGCGCGGCGGAGGGCCGCGCGCGACTCGTCGCCCTCGACGTAGGAGTGCTGCGCGGACACGCCGGAGTCGAAGAAGCGGCGGAAGGCTGTTCGGATCGTGTACGCGTGCGAGTGGCGCACCGCCGCGCGGGGCTCGTACACGAGCGCGTAGCCACCGCGGAGGACACGGCGCGACCACTCCTGGTCCTCGCTCATCGTCAGGTCGTCCCGGAACGGGAACCGCTCGAGGAGGGACCGTGGGATCGCCGCGTTGACGTTCGAGAAGAGGGTCGACTCGAAGGTCAGCTCCTCGTCTGGCCCGAGGCGCTGCACGCGCACGTCCGGCCCGTAGAGGAAGTCGAGGAAGAAGCGCTCGGGCGGGCGGGCGTCCTCGTGCGGCAGCTGGCGGCCGTATGCACCGCCCACGTCGGGGCCCGAGCGTGCCGCGGCCGCGAGGAGCGCCAACCACCGGTCGTCGTGGGCAACCGCGTCCTGCGAGGTGAAGACGACGAGGTCGCCTCGGGAGAGCTCGACGCCCAGGTTGCGTGTGCGCCCGTGGCCGAAGTCCTCCGCCGGGATCTCGTGCACGCGGGCGCCGGCCGCGCGCGCCCGGTCGGGGCTTCCGTCCGTCGAGCCGGAGTCGACGACGACGACCTCGACCTCCTCGTCGACCTGTTGCATCGCGATGCCCGCCAGGCAGCGCTCGAGGTCGGTGCCGCCGTCCTTGACGGGGATGACGACCGAGATCACCGCGGCGTGGCCGCGAGGAGAAGCTGGTAGGCGAGCAGCGAGGGCCGCAACGAGGCCACCGCGTGTGCCGCCCTCTCGATCCGCGGAGCGCCGATGTAGGGCACGGGAGCCGTGTGATCGAGCTCCACCACGCGATATCCGGCGAGGGTCACGGTCTCGACGAGGGTCTTACGCGTGAAGAGATGGGTGTGCGTGCGGTCCAGGATCCCACGATCCGTGTAGCGCCACCTCCCGCCGAGGAGCGAGAGCCGAATAGCCCAGTTCGCGACGTTCGGCGTGGTGAGGACGAGACGGCCGCCGGGTCGGAGCAAGGGACGCAGGCGCGCGAGAGCGGCGCCCGGCTCGCGGAGGTGCTCGATGACGTCGCCGCAGAGCGACGACGTCGAACGAAAAGGCGCTGAAAGGGAGGTCGATCGTCTCGACGTCACCGACGAGGACTTCCTCGCAGACCGCGCGGGCCTCCTGGGCGGCTACAGGATCGAGCTCGACGCCGACGATCGTGGCGCCGGCCTCCGAGAGCGGCCGGGCGAGGTAGCCGGACGAGCACCCGACGTCGAGCACACGTCCCGGGCCGTCGACGAGCGCCATCGCCAGCAGCCGAGCGTGGCCCCCCGCGGCCGCTCGTTGAGCGGCACGTAGCCGCTCACGCGACCGGGACGCGCTCCACGATCGTCGCGCGTGACGGCTCCGTGGTGCGCATCGTCAGCAGGCCGAGGAAGAACGACCCGAGGATCACCTGGGTCGCCGAGCGCGACGAGCGTGAACCCGACGGCCGTCGCGTACTCGTGCGACAGGGCGCCGAAGCCGTCGATCGCCCAGCTGACGAAGATCACGAGCAGCGTCGACGACGCCGGCGAGAAGGAGGATCCCACCGAAGGCGAGGCCGTGCTCGAGGCCGCATGCGCCTGCGCGGCGCGCTCGACCAGCGCGTCGGTCTCGCCGAGGTGCGCCGCTGCGAACGCGCGGGCGAAGACCCCGAGCTGCACGACCTGCGTGCCGAGCAGGATCGCGAACATGCAGAGGAAGAGCGAGTGGATCTGCCACGTGCGGCCGAGGATCGTGACCGGGCCGGCCGCCAGCGCGAGTGCGCCGACGACTCCGAGGACCAGGAGGATCAGCCCCGGGACGAAGTAGAGCCAGCTCGGGCTGTAGAGGAGCATGAACTTGCACGTGGCGCCATGCGTCGCCGAAGCGGTTCAGCTTCGACTCGCCGACGCGTGGGTAGTAGTCGATCGGGATCTCGCTGACCCGCAGCTTGCGCCGGAAGGCCTTGAAGACCATCTCGGAGGCGAACTCCATCCCGGTCGAGTGGAGGTCGAGGGTCTCGAGGGCGTCGCGCCGCACCGCGCGCATGCCGCAGTGGGCGTCGGAGATCTTCACGCCGAAGAGGACGTTGAGGAGGCCGGTGAGGATCGGGTTGCCGACGTGCCGGTTGAGCCACGGCATCGCCTCGCCGTGGATCGTCCCCTCGAAGCGCGAGCCCATGACGAGGTCGTCGCCGGCCGCGAGGCGCTCGACGAACGGTGCGAGGTCGCGCATCGGGTACGTCTCGTCGGCGTCGCCCATCACGATGAAGTCGCCGCGCGCGACGGCGAGGCCCGGCGAGGTACGCGCTGCCGTAGCCGGGCCGTTCCTCGCGAACGACGATCGCGCCGTGCTCGGCCGCGACCTCGGCCGAGCGGTCGGTCGAGGCGTTGTCGACGACGATCACCTCGCCTGGGCGGCCCGAGCGCGTGGATGCCCTCCCACGCCTGGTCGACGACGGCGCCGACCGCGTCCTCCTCGTTCAGGCACGGAATGACGACGGAGATCTCGGGACCGTCCACGGGGTGCATTATCGGCGATCCGTCCGGCGACCGCCTCGGTGCGGCAGAACGGTGTCAGAGACCGATTTCGTCAAGGGGCGAGGCCGGCCGACTCTGTTCCGGTTCCTCCACAGGTCCGCTGCGGGAGCTCGCCCGGAGCGCACGTAGCGCACGTCGCCTCGAGGCCGGCGCGACGCTCGAGGCGCCGTCACGCGGGATCGCGGGAACTGCGTCCCGTACGCCTCGATTGACACATCGGCACGAGACTCGGCACTGGACCCGCGCTTGACTCAACTCGGTCTCTGAGACCGCCTTCCGCCGCGACCGACCCGTGTTGCCCGACGCAGCGCGTCGAGTACCGTTCGCCCGTCGTGACGGGTCGCCGAGGTCGAGTCGATGAGGATTCCGGCGTCCGCGCGGGCGCTCGGCTGGCGCACCGGGAAGCGCGCCGTCGACTGGAGCGCCTCGCAGCTGAAGCTCGCGAGCTACGTCCCGATGTACGACTACCGCGAGCAGCTCGACGCGAAGACGACGCTGACCCGCGACGACGCGGACGATCCGCGACAAGCGAGGCTCGACCGTCTCCGCCGACGACGTCGACCTGACGCTGACGCGTCGACGGGCTGGCCGACGTCGCCGCCGGCCGCGACTGGGCGCGGCCGTCAGGATGCTCGAGGTCGGCCCGAAGTACGGGATCCACACGCGGTGGATCGACGAGCATCTCGCGCCGTCGTTCGTCGCCTTCTCCGACTTCGAGGAGGACCGGCACCTGCACGAGCGCTGGGAGGCGGAGCTCACGGCGCCTCACGCGTGGGTGTTCGGCGACCTGCGCCGGGCGGAGGGGCTGCTCGAGCACGGCCCGTTCGACCTCGTCTTCTTCCTCGGCGTTCTCTACCACAGCGCGTTCCACCTCGAGCTGCTCGGGATGCTCAACCGTGTGACGCGCCTCGGCGGCGAGATGCTGCTCGAGACGACGACCGATCCGCGGCCCGACTCGGCGGTTCGCGTCCGCTGGCAGCCCGGGACGGGCAAGGCGAAGATGGTGCCGACCTTCGATGCGCTGCGGATCGAGCTCGCCTGGACGGGTTGGCGCGACGTCACGGTGTTCACGGACTACCGGCCGGAGTCCGACGAGGTGCTGCTGCTCTGCCGGAAGACCGACGAGCTCGGGCGACAGCGCCGACGTCGCGGACGTCGTCCGGCCCCAGCGCGGCCCTGCCGCGGCGTGAGCCCGCGGCTCGCGGCGTGCGCTCACGCTCGCAGGAATCGTCCTCGCGGCGATCGCGCTCTGGGGCGCGCTCGGCCAGCAGCTCGACGTGCCGACCGTCTTCGGCGACGAGCTGATCCACTGGGACGCATCGCGGTCGCTCGCCGCCGGCGACGGGCTTCGCGTCCGCGACGGCGGCTACGGGTTCGGGCCCGGTCTACCCCGTCGCTGCTCGCCCCCGTGCACCTGCTGACGCCCGACGATCTCTCCGCGTACGGCTGGGCCCGGCTCGTGGAACGCCGTCGCTCTTCGCGCTCGCCGCCATCCCCGCCTACCTCCTCGCCCGACGCCTGCTGCCGCGCGGACTGGAGCGTCGCGTGCGCCGGTCTCGCGGTCCTGTCCCGTCCGCGCTCTACACGGGCTTCGTGATGACCGAGGGCGCCGCCTACGTCGCCTGCGACGCTCGCGTTGCTCGCGTTCGCCCGCTGCCTCGAGCGCCCGACCGTCGCCGCGCAGCTCTTCGCGGTCACTGCGCTCCTCCTCGCCGCCGGTGTGCGGCTGCAGCTCGCCACGCTCGGCGGCGCGTTCGTCGCTCGCCCTGCTCGGTCGCATGCTCGTGACGCGCGGCTGCCGGCTGCCGACCCGACGGGACGTCGTTCGCCTCTGGCCGCTGCTCGTCGTGCTCGTGCGGTGGTGCGCTCGCGCTCGCCGTCCGCGCGGCGCTCGGCAACCCGCTCGCGGGTTACGCGACCTGTGGCGCTCGTACGACCTCGTCGAGGTGGGTCGCTGGACCTGGCGTGCGCTTGCCGGCCTCGGGCTCTACCTCGCGCTCGTCCCGCTCGTCGTCGTGCCGACGATGCTCGCCGCGCTCGTGCGCGAGCGGGCGGGCCGGGAGCCGCCCGTCCGCGGCGTTCGTCCCGCTGTTCCTCGCCGTCAACGCTCGTCCTGCTGCTCGTCGTCGGAGCCTTCTCCAGCACCGAGTTCGGCATCGGCTACCTGCACGACCGGTACCTGTTCTACGTCGTGCCCCTCTGGATCGTCGCGACCGCCGTCTGGGCGGAGCGTCGCCTCGCGCTCGGGCCGCTCGGGCTCGCAGCGGGCGCGCTCCTCGTGCTCGCCCCGCTCGCGACACTCCCGACGTACCTGCTCAACGCGGACGGAGGCAGGCGGTTCGACGCGATCGCGAGCGCGCTCCCGTCCGAGGTCGCACTCCACGCCGGACGCCCCGAGCCCGAGCGCTGGTGGCTGATCGGCGCGGGCCTGCTCGCGCTCGCGCTCGTCCTCGGGCTCACCCGCACGCGCCTCCCCGCCTGGATCGTGCTCGTTCCGGTCGCCGCCGTGTTCGCGCTCGACGCCGGCTTCGCCTGGGACGCCCGCATCGAGGCGGCGGAGAACATCACCTTTGCCCCCCTGAACGCAGCGACCGCCTCATGGGTCGATCGCGCGGTCCCCGAGGGAGCCGAGGTCGCGACGCTCGTCGGCAAGGTGCCCGTCGAGACACGTGACGCGCTGCGCCTCACGGAGTTCTTCAACGGGTCGATCGGCCCCGCATACGCACTCGGCGACGGCTATGCCCCTACCCTCGCCGCGGATCACGTGCGGGTCGCGGGCGGCGGGGTGATCGTCACCGACTTCGGCGAGCTCCGCGCGGAGTGGATCGTCGCGCCGCGCACGCTGGATTTCGTCGGCGACGTGGTGGCCGAGGGAACGGTCGAGCGCCTCCGGCTCTGGCGGATCCGCGGACCCGTGCGCGTGGTCGGAGGGACCGGAGCGTGAGGCGGCTGGCGAGGCGCACGTGGAACGCGGCGACGGAGCTCGCCGGCACACGCCACGGCGCACTCTCGCTCGTCGCCGCGTCGCTCGTCGTCTACGTGATCCAGAGCCTCGGCTGGCCGACCGCGCCCGGGAGGGACCTCGAGTCGTATCTCGCCGTCTACGCCGACTTCTGGCATTCAGACGCGGTCTTCCCGTGGGAGATGCTCAACCGGACGCCCGTGGTGCCGCTCGTCGTCGGCGGCATCCTCGACCTCGGCAGCCCGTTCCTCGTCGAGGTCTTCGGCGCGACCCTCTTCGCGGGGTCGATCCTGCTCTACGCACGGACCGCGCTCCTCTTCGGCCGCGGACCGGCGCTGCTGGTCGGCGTCGCCCTCGTCCTCTACCCGGGCTACGGCATCGTCTTCCACGAGCTGGCGAGCGAGATCGTGTTCGCGGCGGGGTTCGCCGTATGGACCGCCGCCGTGGTCCGGGCGGCGCTCTTTCCGTCCGCGTGGCGGTTCGCCGCGGCGGGCGCCGCGACCGCGCTCATCGCGCTGACCCGACCCGCGAACCAGGTCTTCCTGATCGTGGCCGTCCTCGGCCTCCTCGTCGCTGGCTCGTGGCGCGCTCGGCTCGCGCGGACAATCGCCTTCGCGGGCGTCGCCGTCGTGCTCCTCGGTGCATGGGCGGCGACGAACCTCTGGCGGTACGACGATCTCGCCGTCGCGCGGGGAGGCCAGGCCAGCCTGCCGTTCTTCCGCGCATTCGTCATCGACCACATCGTCGATCCCGACAACGGGCCCGCCTCCCGTGAGCTCGCCGCGGTCGTCGAGCGGGAGCTCCTCACGAAGGAGCCGTACCGCTCCTACGGGATCGACCTGGCGACGTTCTTCTCCCGCGGCAGCCCGCGCGAGCACGAGGATCTGATCAGCCTCTCCGACCGGGTGTGGGGCTGGGACTCCGACTACCGGATCCTGGGCAGGGTCGCGCGCGAGGCGGTGCGGGAGCACCCGGGGACATTCGCACGCGGGGTGCTGCGCGACTTCGGCAAGGAGCTCGCCAAGCCCTACTTCGCCGGGCGGAAGGCTCCCGTTCCGCCAGGCCCCGCCACCGGTGCGCAGGGGGCACCGGCCCAGGGTCCGACGGTTGTCGTCGAAGGGCGGACGCTGCCCGAGCCCACCGAGGGCGAGCCCATCCCGTCGGAGTACCAGAGCGCCCAGATCTCGACCCCGGACAGCTCGATCCGCGAGGTGTGGACGTCGCCGACCGAGCACCACGTCGTGTTCGACGACGCCGCGAAGCGGGAGCGTTGGATCGCCACCGACCGCCGTGTCGCGGGGCTCTACGCCGCGTTCCCCGACCGCTGGTGGAGCCCGTGGCTCGGGCTTCAGATGGACCGCTCGTCGAAGCTCTATCCGCCGCTCTGGCTGTGGCTGGTCGCCGCAATCGTCGGAGTGGCGCTGCGGAGGCCGAGGAGCTGGTGGGCGACCCTCGCGCCGGTGCTCGGCGCCTTCGCGATGCTGCTGGGGACCGTGATGACGGTGTGGGCGGAGCCCGCCTACGCCGTCCCCGTCGCCCCCGCGTTCGTCCTCTTCGCCGCCGTCGGCCTGCTCGGTGACAGGACAGCACGTGCGGTCGGCACTACCAGCACGACGAGCAGCGCGAGCAGCAGCGCGTTCCGTCCGAGCAGATAGGCGGTCTCGGGCGCGCCCCGGGTGTTGACGTAGTCGCGGTAGAGCCCCGGGAACCAGGCGTGCGTCATCACGAGCGCCGCAGCGAGCAGGGCTGTGGCCAGTCTTCCGCGCCGACCCGCGACGAGCGGCACGAGCGGGACGAGCCAGAGCACGAACTGCGGTGAGAGCACCCGGCCGAACGCCAGCTGGGCGGCGACGACCGCCGCGCAATCGCGCACGAGCCGACCGGGGGCGCGCGGGCCGCGCCAGGCCGCGATCCATACTGCGACGACGATCGCCAGCGCAGCCAGGCCTCCGGCGGCCCCGGCGACCTGGCCGAGCGCACCGGTCACGTCCGCGCTGCGGACGTCGCCCGTACCGCCCTCGGCAACGCCGACTCCGAGCGTCCCGAGCCCGACCTTGTCCGCGGCAACGCCGAGGGCAACCGCGATCGAGCCCGGGAGGCTCTCGACCTGGACGCCGCGCGCCAGCTGGGCGCGGATCGAGAACCACGCCTCGCCCGGGGCTACCGCGACGAACGGCAGCACGACGATCCCCACCGTCGCGACGGTGATCCCGACCGACACCAGCGCCTCGCGGCGGCCCGCGCGGCGGGCCACGAAGAGCGCGACGAGGGGCACGAGGAGAAGCGGGTAGAGCTTCGCCGTGATCGCGAGGCCGAGCGCGACGGCGGCGAGTCGCGGGCGGCCGTGGACGAGCGCGGCGACGGTCGCCGCGGTGAGCGCGACGGGCAGCGCGTCGAACCGCGTGAGCGCGAGCTCGCCGAGGAGTAGCGGCGTCGCCCCGACGAGCCCGAGCGCCGCCGCGGCGTGGCCGACAGTCGCCCGGAGCGCGGAGAGCGCGACCGCAGTCAGGAGGACCGTGGCAGCGAGGAGCGCCGTCATCAGGGCCGCGAACGCACGCGTGTACCCGCGAGCGGCGTCGTTCAGCTCGGGCACGTATACGGGGTCCTCCTCAGGGGCGACGAGCGAGGGGAGCAGGAACGCCGGCAGCGAGCCGGGCGGGTACTCGATGCGGAAGTCGCGGTACGGCACGTCACCGTCCGCCATGCGGTCGCCAAACGACTGGTAGAGCGGGACGTCCCACGACGAGGCGTCGTCCGCCCGCGACCAAATGGCGAACGCCGTCGCGGCGAGCACGACGAGGGCCGCGGCCGCGAGCAGTGCGAGGTTGCGCCTCGTCGCAGGCGTCCGCATGCGCGGAGGCTAACGTCCCGCGTCGTGTGGTCACGCGCGACCGAGCGGCTCGTGTCCCGCGGGGGTGCGGCCCTGTACGTCGTGGTCGCGCTCGCGAGCTACGCGCTGCAGGCGCTCGCCTGGCCGCTGCAGCGGGGACGGGACTCGTGGGACTACTGGCTGACGTTCCTGCAGCTCGCCGACCGGGACCCGCCGTTCTCGGCACTCCAGGTGTTCCGCACCCCGGTTGCGCCGCTCGTCACCGGGATCCCGATGTGGCTCGGCGGCGGCCGGTTCACCGAGGTGGTGTTCGGCTGCCTCTACGCGCTCTCCCTACTCGGCTGGGTGTGGGCGGTCGTGCCCATCTCACGGCAGGCGGCGCTTGCTACCGCACTCGTCCTCCTCGTCACGCCGACATACGCCGGCCTTTTCCACGACGTGTCGAGCGACCCGGTGTTCGCCTTCGTCCTTGCGTGGTGGGCCGGCGCGGTCGTGCGTGCGTGGAACACCGGCGCGACGTCGTGGCTCGCCGCGGTCGGCGGCGGCGTCGCGCTCCTGACGCTGTGTCGCCCCGCCTCCCAGGTCGCGCGTGCTCGCGTGCGTCCTCGTCCCGCTCGTCGCCCGCCGCGGGGCGCGGCCGATCGCGACGGGAGTCGCCGTCGCGCTCGCGGCGGCGGTGCTTCCCGCTCGGCGCCTGGGCGACGCACAACGCGATCCGGTACGACGACTTCACCGTCGCCCGCGGGAGCAAGGCCTGGGTGCCGTTCTTCCGCGTCGGCGGCGCGGTCGACCCGGCGAACGGGCCCGCCTCCCGGACGCTCGCCGACGCCGTCGAGCGCCACGTGCTGCCGCTGCCGCCGTACGCGAGCCGGGGCGTCGACGTCGAGACCTACTTCAAAGGGCTCGGCAACCTCGAGGTGATTCGCATGATCGCGCTGTCGGACCAGGTGTTCGGCTGGGACAGCGACTACGACGTGCTGTTCGACGCGTCGATCGAGGCGATCCGCGCCGATCCCTGGTGGTACGTCCGGGGGGTCGCCCGCACGTTCTGGGACTTCCTCTCGCAGCAATATGCCCCGGAGCCGCGCGTGCGGCCGGTCCCGATCCCGGCCCAACCGACGGAACTGACCATCGACGGCAAGCCCTTCCCGGCACCGATCACCGTGTCGCCACTCGTCCAGGCCATCCGCTACGGGTTCGTCTGGTGCCCGACGGACGATCTCGAGCGCTGCGTCGTCCCGGATCCCGCGGCGGCGCTCGGGTCGGCGAGCGAAGGGCGGCGCTACACGGAGCTGGTCGACACGATCCGAGACTGGAACGCGCAGCTGCCGACCCGAGACTCGAACGCGACCCTCGCGAGCAAGGGCGGCACGGCCGCGTACCGCTGGCCACGCCCGATCCTCTGGATCGCCGTCGCGCTCGTCGCGTTCGCCGTGCGACGGCCGCGCGGCACGGCTCCGATGCTCGTGCTCGGTGCCATCGGGGCGCTCGTGCTGCTCGTCCACGCCTTGTCGCAGGCGCCGCAGAGCGAGTTCCAGCTCCCGTTCGTGCCGCTGTGGATCGCCGCCGCGCTCGTGGCGCTGCTCGCGCCGCGCAGGGCACCGGCGAAGCGTCCCTAGAATCACCGCCGTGCCGCGGCTCGAGCTGATCCCACCGGGCGAGTTCGCCCGTGTCGCCGATGCCGACGTCGACGCCGATCTGAGGCTCGCGCTCCTCGCCGACATGTGCCGGTTCAACGCACTCACCGCGGTGAAGCGGGCCGGCTCCGGACACCTGGGCTCGACGTTCAGCTCGCTCGACCTCGTCGCGCACCTCCTCTGGGAGCGGCTGAACGTCCGAGAGGTCGGCGTCGACTCGCCCGACCGGGACGTCTTCTTCTCGTCGAAGGGCCACGACGTGCCCGGGCTCTACGCGGCGCTGAACGCGCTCGGCGTCATCCCGACGGAGCGGCTGCTCCGGCTTCGGCGTCTCGACGGCCTGGACGGCCACCCGGACGTCGGCGTGCCCGGGATCGAGGCGAACTCGGGGTCGCTCGGGATGGGGATCTCGAAGGCGCGCGGGATCGCCTGGTCGAAGCGTCACCTCGGTCGCGGCGGCCAGGTGGTCGTGATGACGGGTGACGGCGAGCTCCAGGAGGGGCAGAACTGGGAGGCGCTCCAGGCGGCGTCGCATCAGCGCGTCGGGAGGCTGCTCGTCGTCGTCGACCGGAACGAGCTGCAGTCCGATCGGCCGACCGAGGAGATCCTCGCGATCGAGAGCCTCGAGGCGAAGCTCCGCGCGTTCGGCTGCCGCGTGGTCACCTGCGACGGCCACGACCACGCCACGCTGCGCATCGCATTCGCGAAGCTCGCCGAGCACGACGACGGGACCCCCGGCGTCCTGCTGGCGCGCACCGTGAAGGGGAAGGGCGTGTCGTTCATGGAGCATCCCGTGGCGCTCGCGGCCGGCGGCGGCACGTACCGCTGGCATGCCGGCGCGCCGGACGACGAGATCTTCGAGCGCGGCCGCGAGCGAGCTCGCGCGACCGGATCGGACGTCGCGCCGCGGAGGCGGGCCTCGACGCCCGTCGCCACGGAGCCCGTGCGCGCCGCTCGACGGAGACGGCGGGCACGAGCCTGCAGGGCGAGCCCGAGAGCGGCGCCGGAGCTCCCCGCGCGCGTGCACCGCTCCGCGAGGCGGCCGAGTACGTCGCCGCCGCCTACGGCGAGGCGCTCCTCGAGCTGGCAGCGCGCGAGCCGCGGCTCGTCGTCCTCGACGCCGATCTCGCCTCCGACTGCCGCGTCCGGGCGTTCGAGCTCGCCGAGCCCGACCGGTTCGTCGAGAACGGCATCGCCGAGCAGGACATGGTCTCGATGGCGGCGGGGATGGCGCGGCACGGGCTCATCCCGGTCGTCAACTCGTTCGCGAGCTTCCTCGCCTCGCGCGCGAACGAGCAGATCTACAACCAGGCGAGCGAGCGGACGAAGGTCGTCTATGCGATGCACTACGCCGGTCTGATCCCGGCGGGGCCCGGCAAGTCGCACCAGAGCCTGCGCGACGCGTCGCCTGATGGCCGCGATCCCGGGTGTCTCCGTTGTCCATCCGTGCAACAGCGAGGAGACGCGGGCGCTCGTCGAATGGGCAGTACTCGAGGCGACCGGAGAGCGTGGCGATCCGGCTTGCGATCGGCCCCTCGCCGCGGACGATCGTGCTTCCCGCGGGCTACCACCCCGTCCCGGGGGTCGGAGCCACCCTGCGTGAGGGCGCCGACGCGGTCATCGTCTCGTACGGGCCGGTGATGCTGCACGAGGCGCTCACGGCCGCCGAGCTCCTCGCCGCTGACGGAACGGAGGCGGCCGTCGTCGCAATGCCTTGGCTCGACTTCGTGGACCCCGGATGGCTCATCGAGACCTTCACCGGCGTGCGCAAGGTGCTCGTCGTCGAGGACCACGCGCCGGTCGGCGCGCTCGGCGACACGCTCAGGCGGGCATTCGCGAGGCTTCCCGATCCGCCGGTGCTCGACGTCGCCGGCGTCGAGGGCTGGCCCGCGTGCGGAACCCCTGCCGAGGCCCTGCGGTTCCACGGCCTCGACGGCGAGTCGCTCGCCGCTCGGATCGCCCGGTCGCACGCCGGTGCGCCTGCGTGAGCCCGCTGCGCGACAGCGAGATCGTGTTCGTCACGAACACGCTGTTCACCCCGTGGCTCGCACGGAGCCAGGCGGCGATCGCGGCGGAGTTCCCGACGAGTCGCAGGCTGGTCGTGGACGGCCGGACGGGTTGGCCAGAGGCATGGTTCAGCTGGATCCGCAGCGTCCGCCGCGCCCGAGAGCGATGGGTCTGCCTCGTGGACGAGGACTGCTTTCTCTGCAACCGCGATGAGCTGGCGTCGATCGTGTCACGGATGGCGGAGACCGGCTCCGCCGTCGCCGGTGTCCCCGACCACTTCTACTCCCCCCGCAACTTCAACGAGCTCGCGATGAACCCGTTCTTCCTCGTGGTCGACCGAGAGCAGATGGTGAGAGCCATGAGGCGCGTGCGCAGATGGCGCAGGCTTCGCCTCCGCCCCGAGTGGTTCGAGCGCGCGCGGTATCCGTGGAACCCCGATATCCGGCGGGAGGCGGTCGAGTACGAGTCGTTCTACTGCTTCTTCTGGCTTTTCTACGAGAGCGACATGCCGCTGCTCTACCTCTACCCGCACGAGGACTTCCGGTTCGCGAACGAGCAGGGGGCCTTCCCCGCGACGGCTGTGCGCCTGGAGCCGTCGTCACACGACGTGTGCGTGCACGTCTGGTACAGCCGCCAGTGGGACACGCCCGATCATCGCGAGCGTTACGCCCGCGCGCTGCGCTGGCTCGAGGCGGGACGCCCCGCGGTGTGGACGTCGTGAGCCGCCGACCCGTGTGGCTCGTCCTCGCCGACCCGCTGTCGACCCGCGTTCTGGTCGAGAGCGGCGTCGTCGACGGTCTCGCGCGGCGCCGGGGCACGGGCCTTCAGCCCGTCGTTCTCTTCGACGGGGAGGCCGCGAGGTCGTGGGAGGCCCGCCTTCCGGAGGGGGTGCGGCCGCCGCTATGCGCGCGTGATGTCGCCCCGCACGACGTGTCCCAGGCAGAGCGCGTGACGCGTCGCGTCGATCGCTGGCTCGACAGGCGGATCGGCTACTTCCCGCTCGCGATCCGGCTCAACTATCGCCACCGGCTCCATCTTCAGCGGATGCGCCCGGCCCATCGGAACGAGCTGCTCGACTCGTCACGGGTCGGCCCGCTGCCGCGTCACCCGACGGTCGACGGATTGATGGACCGCTGGCACTTCTCGACGAGGCGCTACGTGCCCTCTGTGCTCCTGCGGAGATTGAAGGCAGAGCTACCCGTCATCGTGCTCTCGAACCTCCAGATGCAGTCGGCCGTGCCGTTCCTCGTCGCCGGGAGACGCCTCGGCCTGACGCTCGTCGGGAACGTCGCGAGCTGGGATCACACGGTCGGGAAGGGCGTCATCTATCCAGGGCTCGACCGCTACCTGGTCCAGAACGAGCGCATGCGCGAGGATCTCGTCGGCTACCACGGAGTGCCGTTCGAGCGCATCGTGGTGACGGGCTGGCCCCAGAGCGACGTCTTCCACGCGCCGCGTCCGCGCGAGGCGTTCGAGGCGATCCTCCGCGGCTATGGACTCGACCCCACCCGGCCGCTCGTGATGGTGATGGGGAACACGCCGACGAACACGCCGCACGAGGAACGGTTCTTCGCCCGGCTCGTCGCCTGGTGGCGGGAGAGCGGTGCGGACGCGCGTTTCTCGCTCCTCTTCCGCCCGCATCCGCGCGACTCCCGCTGGCGGGAGCGGTTCGCCGCCGCGGAGGGCGTCGAGGGCGCGGCGGTGCAGGAGCCGAGCTTCACAGACCTCGAGACGCTCGCCACGCTGCTGCAGCACGCGGCCTGCGTCGTCACGAACGCGGGCACGATCCTCCTCGACGCGCTCGTCAACGACCGGCCGGTCGTCTGCGTCCTCTACGACGAGGGCGACGACGGTCCGCCCGCGGAGTCGTGGGCGGCGAAGAGCGTGATCGGCGAGCACTACCGCGACGTGGCGGAGTCGCGGGCCTTTCACCGCGCCGAGTCCTTCGACGAGGTCGTCGCCGGAGTCGAGCGATGCCTCGCCGACCCGGGCGAACTGGGCGAGGAGCGCAGGCGCGTCGTGGCGATGGTCGTCGGGAGCATCGACGGCCGGGCGGCCGACGCGCGTGGTGGATGCGATGCTCGACGGGATCGACGCCTGAGCGCTCCGGCGATCATCGGGATCTACCGCGCTGCGAACGCCGAGCACGTCGTGCGGCTGCTCGAGCCCGCCCTCGCCTCAGGCTGGACGACCGCGTGGTGGGCGCTCGACCGGCGCGTACCGGCCCTCGACGCGCACACGGTCGGCGAAGGCCCCGGCGAGAAGCTTCCCTTGCTCCAGGAGGCGCTCTCGCGCCACGGGGGAACGACGGGACCGGTTGTGCTGTCGGACGACGACCTCGCGTTCGTCCGCGGAGACGTGACCCGATTTCTCGCGCTGGCTCGCCGAGCAGGGCTCGGGCTTGCCCAGCCCGCCCACGCTCCCGGGTCGCAGGTCAGTCACGGCATCACGCGGAAGGCGGCGCGTGTCCATGGTGCGGCTGACGACCTTCGTCGAGAGCGGCCCGCTCGTCGCAGTCGCGCCGAAGTGGGTGGAGCGCGTCACTCCGCTGCCGGTCTGGCGCGGGATGGGCTGGGGGCTCGAGCTCGAGTGGATCGACCTCCAGGCGGAGGGCTGCCGGCTCGGCATCGTCGACGCGACGACCGTCGTGCACCTCGGGCCGGTCGCACGGGAGCTACGACACGACCGCGCTTCGGGCGCGCCTTCGCGAGGAGCTCGCGGCCCGCGGGACGAGTGACTGGGGGCCGTTGCAGCAGACCCTCGGCACGTGGCGGCCGTGGCGGCGCCGGCCGCCGTGGAAGATCGAGGACGGTTCCGCGCCGTGAGGGTCGTCATGACTCTGCTCGTCCGCGACGAGCGCGACATCATCGAGCAGCATCTGGCGTTCCACCTCGCGGCCGGCGTCGACCTCGTGATCGCGACGGACAACGGCTCGACCGACGGGACGGGCGAGGTCCTCGAGCGGTACGAGCGCGAGGGCCGCGTCCGTCTGCTGCGCGAGCCCGCCGGGGAGTTCCGGCAGCGCGAGTGGGTCACGCGCATGGCCCGCCTGGCGGCGACCGAGCACGGCGCCGACTGGGTGGTGAACAGCGACGCCGACGAGTTCTGGTGGCCGCGCGGCGGCACCCTTCCGGAGGTGCTCGACTCGATCCCGCGCCGCTACGGGATGGTGCAGTCGTTCGTCCGTCACTTCGTCCCCGTTCCCGACGACGGCGGGCCGTTCCAGGAACGCATGACGCTCCGGCTGGCGGCCCACGCCCCGATCAACGACCCCCGCAGTCCGTGGCGGCCGTTCCGCAAGATCGTCCACCGCGGGCATCCGACGGCCTCTGTCGTGGAGGGGAGCCACTACGTCGACGGCACCGACCTCATCATGCTCCGAGGGTGGTACCCGCTGGAGGTACTGCACTTCCCGATCCGCACGGCCGCACAGCTCGAGCGGAAGGGGCGAGTGTGGGGAAGTGCGGTCCAGAAGTTCTACTCCTCCGAGGCCGTCACCGCCGGGCCCGGCGCCGCCTACCACGCGCTCGGCTACCGGGATGCGGTCGGTGGGGAGAGCGGCGAGACCTTCGACGAGATCGCGATCGGGGACGACGCGGCCCGCGACGCGATCGAGCGGGGCCTCCTCGCGCGGGACACGCGACTCCGCGACGTCCTCGCGGCCGAGGCGCGATCTCCGGCGTTCGCGCACACGTCGGCGGTCGACGACGCAGCCTTCGCAGCCGAGGCCGCCGTGCTCGGCGAGGCCGACGTGATCCGGGTCCGGCGGCGGCTCGACCAGCTCGAGCAGCGGATCGGGGCGCTCGAGGCGCTCACGACGTCTCGCATCGACCGCCGTTTCCGGCGGCTCGCCGCCCGCGCGCGCCGCCCGCGCGGGGGCGCGTGAAGCTCGTCCTCACCCTGCTCGTTCGCGACGAGGCGGACATCGTCGAGTCGTGCATCCGCTACCACCTCGAGCGCGGAGTCGATCTCGTCCTCGCGACCGACCATCGCTCCGTCGACGGCACGACCGACATCCTCCGAGGCTACGAACGCGACGGGATGCTCCGTCTCCTGCGGGAGGACGGGGAGACCCTCGAGCAGGCGGCGTGGGTGACGCGGATGGCCCGGCTGGCAGCGACGGAGCACGGCGCGGACTGGGTGATCAACTGCGACGCCGACGAGTTCTGGTGGCCGAGGCGCGGGACGATTCGGGAGATCCTCGCCGCGGTCCCCCCGCGGTACGGCGCGGTGCGCGGCCTGTGGCGCCACTTCGTCCTGCGGCCCGAGGGGCACGACGCGTTCCAGGAGCGCATGGTCGTGCGCCGGCGTCCGTCCGGCGACTTCGCCGACCCGTACCACGCTGGGCTAAAGGTCGTCCACCGCGGCTCGCCCGACGTCGTCGTGAGCAAGGGGAACCACGACGCAGAAGGGCGGGGGCTGCTTCTCATCCGCGAGTGGTTCCCGTTCGAGGTACTCCACTTCCCGATCCGGACGGCGGCCCAGCTGGAGCGGAAATACCGCATCACTGCCGAGGCCGAGCTCCAGCGCGACGACCCGCGCGTCGCGCGTCACGTGCGCGCGACCGTGTCGAGGATGCGGGACGAGGGGGCCGACGCCGTGCACCGCTCTCTCCTCGTCGACGACGCGCAGCGGCAGCGCGGGCTCGCGGACGGTTCACTCGCGCTCGATACCCGGCTGCGGGACGCTCACCGGGCACTCGAGGAGGGCCGCGCGCTTCCTCCCGTCTCGGCGCCGTCTCTCGCCGACGACGCCGACCTCGTCGAGGACATCCAGGTCGCGATGCTCCATGACTCGCAGATCGTCCTCGAGCGGCATCTCGAGCAGGCCGAGCGCCGCGTCGCCGTGCTGGAGCGCAGAGGCGCATACGCCCCGCGTGCGTTTCGAGTCTTCCGCGGGTAGTCGAGCGGGCGGACCCAGGGCGTTGCCCCAGCAGCGGAGCGTGTCGCGAGCTACGTGCCGCGCGCCCGGATTGCGAGGCCCGCCCCGCCGGCCGTCACGACCATAAGCGCGAGGAGTACGCCCACCATGTACGCGTCGCCGACGGGTGATGCGGCCGTCGCGGCGGCCTGGAAGGTGCGATCGAGCGAGGTCTCCCGAGAGGCCGTGGTCCCGGCGTCGGGAGTCGATATCGGCGGAGCGGTCTCGTTCGGCGCCCCGTAATCCGACGACGTGGCGATCGTGGCAAGGGCCGCGGCGACTGCCTTCGGCGTCCGTTCGAGCGCGATTCTCGCTGTCGGCGAGAGGGTTGCGAGCTCGGCTGCTTGCACACCGGGGGCGGTGGGTCCCGCTCCGGTCGGGATCACCTCTGCGTACTGGCTGACCGCCGACGAGGACGGTGCCGGCGCCTCTCCCGCCGCGCGTGCGGCGCCTCCGAAGACCCCGACGTGGGCGACGGCCACTAGGAGGAAGACGGTCCGGCAGGCCCAGGCGCTCCGACCCGAGGCGCTCTGCGGGTGAGCGTTCGACACCGCGCGATAGCGTACCGGCGTGCGTGTCTCGTGGCCCGGACTCCCGAGACCTGGTCCGGGGGCCGTCCTCGCGGGGGTCGTCGCGGCGTCGTCCGCGTGGGTCGCCTACGACAACGGGAGCTACGGTCTCGCGAGCAGAAACACACTCGCGATCGTCATCTGGTGGGGCGTCGTCGTCGCGATCGTCTTCGGCCTGCTTCCCAGAGAGCCCGTGCCGAGGTCGTCGCTTCTCGTCGGTGGCCTGTTCGCTTCGCTCGCCTTGTGGACGTTCGCGTCGCTTCTCTGGACCCCCAGTCCTGAGGCGACGTTCGAAGAGTTCGGTCGGGTTTCGCTGTATCTCGGCGTGTTCACGCTCGTGACGCTCTGCTCGCGCCGCGGGACGCTCGGTCGCTGGGCGGACGGTCTCGCCGTGGCGATCGCAGCGGTCGCGGCGGTGGCGCTGACGAGCCGGCTGTTCCCCGGCCCATTTCCCGAGGGAGACATTCCCACGTTCCTCCCCGGAGCCGTCAAGCGGCTGAGCTTCCCCCTCGGCTACTGGAATGGGCTCGCGGTCTTCCTAGCCCTGGGCGTCCCTCTCCTCGTGCGGCTCGCGATCGTCGGCCGGAGCACGGTCGTGCGTAGCCTGGCGCTCGCACCGATGCCGCTCATCGGGTCCGCCGTGTATCTCACGTCGTCGCGTGGAGGCGTCGCGACCGCGTTCGTGGGAAGCGTCGTCCTGCTGGCTCTCACGGAGCGACGCTGGGCCGCGACGGCCGCGCTTGGCGCCTCAGTGGCGGGCGCCGCGGTCGCCGTCGCGGTGCTGCTGGATCGGGACGAGTTGGTGAACGGACCGCTCGGGAGCGATCTCGTCGAGCGCCAAGGCCGGAGCGCCGCGCTCCTGATCGGGCTCGCGTGTGCGGCGACGAGCGTTCTCTACGGTTTCGCCGAGCGGCTGTTGGCGGGAAGGATTCGGATGCCGTCGCCTGCAGGGCGGATCCTCGTCGGCATCGCCCTCGTCGCAATCGCCGTTGGCGTCGTCGCCGCCGACCCGGTGGGGCGCTTCGAGGAGTTCAAGGAGCTCCCGGGCGCATCGACGGGAGGAGACTTCGTCAAGGCGCATCTCCTGAGCGGAAGCGGGAGCGGACGGTGGCAGTTCTGGTCAGCGGCCCTCGACGAATGGAACGAGAACCGCCTGCTCGGCGACGGCGCGGGCGCCTACGAGAGCTGGTGGGCCGAGCACGCATCGTTCTCGTACTTCGTGCGGGACGCGCACTCGCTGTACCTCGAAGTACTCGGCGAGCTCGGGATCCTCGGTTTCGCGTTGACCCTCGGGTTGGTGATTGCGGGCATCTTCGTCGGCGTGCGGCGATCGTGGCGCACTCCGGGGGAGAGGGGCGTCACGACGGCGGCGTTCACGGCGGTGTTCACGGCCTATGCGTTCAGCATGGGCTTCGAGTGGATGTGGGAGCTCACGGCGGTGAGCCTGGTCGGGTCCACAGCTCTCGCTCTGGTGAGCGGCCCAGCAACCGCGCCGCTGTCGCAGCCGCATATCGCCGACGCCGAGCCGACCCGTGGCCGGGCGCCAGGACGGGGCTTCGGCGTCGCGATCGCAGCGCTCGCGGTCGTCTGGGCGTTGATGTGGGCCCAGGCGATCCCGTTTCTGGCGAACCACGAGGTGACGAAGAGCCAGAACGCCATGCGCCGGCTCGATCTCCACGAGGCCGCGGACGCCGCCGAGGCGGCCCGCAACATCCAGCCGTGGGCGGCGACGCCGTACCTCCAGCTCGCGCTCGTGAGCGAACGGGCTGGATCGCTGGGCCGGGCGAGGGCGTGGATCGACAAGGCGATCGACCGAGACCACCGGAACTGGCGGCTCTGGCTCGTCCTGGCGCGGCTGGAGACGAAGCTCGGGCAACCCGCCGCGGCAGAGGCCAGCCTGCGCCGGGCGATCGAGCTCAACCCCCGCTCACCGCTCTTCGAGGGGCTCCTCGACGGCGCCGCGGGCGGCTGACCGAGGATCTGACTGACGTCTCGGAGCCGTCGCTCGTCCCGCCCGCCGCGCGACGATGTCGGTTCCCGACGTGTCCGCGATCGTCGTGGCCGTCAGTTAGTGTTCGGCCCCCATGAGAGATCCGTCCTCGCCAGCTGCCGGGACGGCGACGCCACCACTCCCCTCGTCCACGGCCGACGTTCCGGCTGCCGTTCGGGCGGCGAGTGTCTGGCCGCGGCGCGCATCACGTGGCTGGCGCTATGCGCTTCTTCGCCGGATGCTCGCCCTCGCCGACGTCCTGGCCGCGCTTCTCGCCTGCATTGCTCTGACGGCGGTGGGCAACGGACGGTCGGAACAGCTCGCCTGGGCGCTCGTCTGGATTCCGGTGTGGGTTGTCATCGCCAAGCTGTTCGGTCTGTACGACCGCGACGAGCGTTCGTTACGTCACCTCACGATCGACGAGATACCGGTCCTGGTGCTCTGGGCGCTCGTCGGGACATTGCTTCTCTCGCTGTTCCTCGAGATCACTCCGGCCGGCCGGCCCGACACTTCCGCTGCCGCGCTCGCCGGAGCCACAGCCATCGTTTCGGCGCTCGTGTTCCGCGCTGTCATGCGGCTCCTCTGGCGGCGTGTCACGCCACCCGAGCCAATCGCCGTCATCGGCCCGGCGGAAAGCACCGACGTGGTGCGCCGAAAGCTCGAGCTCTTTCCCGACCTGCACATGACGATCGTGGAGACCCGGCCCACACTCGACGCGGACGACGGGCCGTGGCTGCGGAGGATCGAGCGCATCGTCTACGCCCCGGCAAGCGTGGACGACGCCGAGGCCCGTGACGTGCTCGAGGTCTCGCGCGCGCACGGATTACAGCTGAGCGTCGTTCTGCCCGTTCGCGTCATCTTCGGCGCCTCGGTCGCGTTGAACCACGTCGCGGACCTGCCGATTCTGGCGTATCAGCGAAGCGATCTCTCTCGCTCTACGCTCTTCCTCAAGCGTGGCTTCGACATCGTGGCGAGCGCGATCTGCCTCGTGGTGCTCGTGCCGCTCTTCGCGCTGATTGCCGTCGCGATCAAGCTCGACAGTCGCGGGCCCGTCCTCTTCTCGCAGGTCCGGGCCGGACTCGACGGACGTCCATTCACGATGGTGAAGTTCCGCTCGATGGTGGAGGACGCCGAGGAACTCCTCCACGATGTCATCTCCTTCGCCGAGCTCAGGGAACCCATGTTCAAGCTCCGAGGGGATCCGCGTGTCACCCGTGTCGGGCGGGTGCTCCGCCGCTGGAGCATCGACGAGCTCCCTCAGCTGTGGAACGTGCTTCGCGGACAGATGAGCCTCGTCGGTCCGCGCCCCGAGCAAATCGACCTGGTCGCCCGCTATGCGCCTGAGCACCGTTTTCGCCTGGCCCTCCGGCCGGGAATCACGGGACCGATGCAAGTCTATGGGCGCGGGCAGCTGACGTTTGCAGAGCGCCTTGCGGTCGAGCGTGACTACAGCGAGAACCTCTCACTCCGACGCGATCTGCGGATCATCGGGATGACCTTCTCGGCTGTCGTCCGCGGCAGAGGTGCCTACTAGAGCACGCGGGCACAGAGTCCCACCCGGAACGCGCCGGCCGGCGTCGGAAACGAACGTCGAGCCGCCTGGTCAATGTGCCCGTCCTCGCGTGCGAGTCGACAGCCGGCATTGAGGTCGGATTCCATCAGGTCGATCATGGTCCAGCGCACCGCGTGTACCCGAGTGTCAGGGTTGAGGGCAAGAGAGAACGTACGGCGCTCTTCCACCCAGAATGCGAGGTGTTCGCTGCAGCGAAGTCGAGGTTACGTCTCGATTCGAAAAGCGCGACCTCGGGAACTCCGACCTCGCCATCTCGACGGTCCCGTCCCGTGACTCGTTGTCTACAACCCCAGAAAGCGCGCGGCACGCCGTGGCGAATGTCGACGGAGCGAGTAAGGCCCAGCCAGGAGGGGCCGCGAACCGTACGAGACCATGACGGGGTCCAGCAAAGGGTCGTCCACCTTCCGGAATCCAGCGCGGCGCGAGCGGGAGTCATGGCTTCGACGTGCCAGCTACGATGCCCGACCGTTGAAACGTCTCTCCACCGCAATCCTCGTTAGCGCCGTTGCTGGCGCCGCGGCGCTCGCCGCGGTCGCCTTTGGAGCCGCGACGATCGCCGGTGGAGATCGACACGCATCGGCCACCTCCGTCGTGACGGGGCCGCTCATGACCGGCTTTCTCGATCCGCCGTCGTTCGGAGGGCCGGACAAGTCGATAGCGCTTGACCGAGTGCGCCGTGCGGGTGCGAGTTTCGTCCGAATCCTTCTTCCCTGGCCGCTCGTCGCGCCCGGCGGGGAAACACGTCCGGCAGGCTTCAGCGCGAAGGATCCCGGGGACCCGCGATACCAATGGAGCACGGTCGATCAGGAAGTTCGGGCGGTCAGCGCGAAAGGCTTGAGCCCGCTCGTATACGTCCAAGGGGCGCCCGCGTGGGCGCAGGACGGGGAGAAGCAACGGCCCAATGATGGACCTGTCCGACCGAGCCCGTCTGCGCTTGCGGACTTTGCGACGGCACTTGCTCGAAGGTACAGCGGGACCTATAGAGGTCTGCCGCGGGTGAGGTACTGGCAGGTGTGGAACGAGCCGAACCTCAGCATCCAGTTGATGCCGCAACATGACGATGGAAGGATCGTTTCGCCCGGCTGGTATCGCGACATGGTCAACGCCATGGCGCGAACTGTGCACGCCGTTCACCGCGACAACGTCGTGATCGCGGGAGGGCTCGCGCCGTTCGGTGGCGACATAAACGACCCGTCCGGCGGTCCGGTGGGCGACCAGGACCGCATCCATCCGCTCGAGTTCATGCGCGACCTGCTCTGCATGTCGAATGGCGCGAAGCCGGAGCCGACGTGTGACGACAAGACCGAGTTCGACGTCTGGGCGCACCACGCGTACACCTACGGTGGGCCGACGCACCACGCGTTCAATCCGGATGACGTGTCGATCGGTGACCTGCCAACGATGCGGCGGCTCCTCGACGCTGCAGCGGCAGCCGGGCACGTCCGGACGTCCAAAAAGGTGGCGTTCTGGGTGACCGAGTTCAGCTACGACTCGAATCCGCCCGACCCCAGGGGCCTGCCCCTCGCGCTCCATGCCCGCTGGACATCCGAGGCTCTGTATCGGATGTGGCAAAGCGGCGTCAGCCTCGTGACCTGGTTCCTGCTTCGCGACGAGCCCTTCCCGCAGGAGATGTTCCAGTCAGGCCTCTACTTCCGCGGTGCAAACGGTGTCGCGAGTGACAAGCCGAAGCCGGCGCTTCGAGCCTTCCGGTTTCCGTTCGTCGCGTTCCGCCAGAAGGGTGGCGGCATTCGCTACTGGGGCCGCACGCCGCCCGGTGCGAACAAGGCGGTCGTCGTCGAGCAGGCGCAAGGCCGACGCTGGACGCGGCTCGTTGCGCCGAAGGTCGACCGTTACGGGATCTTCCAGGGTCGCGTCTCGAGCGCGCGCGGCAACGGCCCGCTGCGGACGCGACTCGCAGACCGGAGCGACCGGTCACAGCCGTTCAGCCTGGACGTTCCCGCGGACTTCAGGTTCTGCCCGTGGGGCAGCTTCTGTTGAGTTCGCCCCTCACCTGACCAGGCCGACAGAGGGCTCCGACGCGGCTGGGACCGCCCGCGCGCCGTCGGCGAGCCCGTCGCGGCTGGCCTCGAGCCACGCGCGCCCGTAGCGGTCGTCGGGCTCCAGGTGGGTGCCTTCCGCCCACTCGTTCCACGCGTTGACGAACACCAGCGGCTCGGTCGCGCCGGCGCGGTCGAGCGCCTGGCGGACCAGCTCGCCGAGCCATCGCCGATACGCGCCGGGTGAGTTGCCGACCGCGATGTACGCGTCGCGCCCGCGCCGCGCCGTGTTGTCCCATCCAGGAACGAGGCCCCGGTACCACTGGTAGTCGGGGACCGGCTTGCGCAGCGCCTCCTCTATCAGCGACTCGTAATCCTCGAGTTTCCCTCGGAACCGCCGTCGCAGCCGCTTCACCCGGGCCTCGGCGGGCCTACGCTCGAAGGGGTGGGGCGGGAACTCGACGGCCGCGTCGAATCCGAACGGGCGCGGATCCACGATGTTGAAGCTCTGCACGGCGGCAAGGTGCAGCTCGAGGGCTTCTCCCTGCGCGATCGTCCGCCACAACTCCGCGACCCGCGGGGCGTCGGGAAGCAGATCAACCCGGTACACGAGCAGGAGCGCCGCGCCGCCGACGCGCATGTACCGGCCGTCGGCCAGAATTGGGAGGGCGTCGCGGATGAACCGCTCGGCCCAGTCGCCCTCGTACTCCTGGCGTAGGAGGACCTCGTGCTCGAGCCACCCGTCCCAGCGGCGGGTCCAGTTCTCGTTCGCCCAGGAGATGCAGAACGGCAGCGTCGGTCGCGATCGAGCGAGCATCTGCTCGACCGGGCGCTCGAGCACGCGTCGCCCGTTGAACCAGTAGTGGTGGAAGCAGAAGCCGTTGATGCCGTAGTCCCGCGCGAGCTCGGCCTGGCGGTCGAGCACCTCGGGGTCTCGGAGGTCGTAGAGCCCAAGCTCCGTCGGGAGCTGCGGCTGGTAGTGCCCCTTGAACTGGGGCCGCGCCGGTACGACGTTCGTCCACTCCGTGAACCCCTCGCCCCACCAGAGATCGTTCTCGGGGATCGGGTGGAACTGGGGCAGGTAGAAGGCGACGAGCCTGGCGCGTGACTCCGTCTCGACGTCGAGAGCCGCGCTCGGGTCGGCCGAGGGAGGAGCCATGGCGATCCATCGTACGGCGTGCGGCGGTTTCCGCCGTGCCGCTCGCAGAGGGGACGGCGGACGCCCCCGGTACCATCCCGCCGAGCGCGACCCTTGTCGAGTCCGCGCCCCGGAGCCATGTCGGAGGCCAGCACCAGTCCCCTCACACTGATCCGCCCCGCGCGAAAGAGCGGGCTGCCCGACTTCCGGGAGCTCTGGCGCTTCCGCGACCTCGCGATGATTCTCGCCTGGCGCGACGTCAAGGTCCGCTACAAGCAGTCGCTGATCGGGATCGCGTGGGCGGTGCTACAGCCGCTCCTGACCATGGTGGTGTTCACGCTGATCTTCGGGAAGTTCGCGCAGCTCCCGTCGCAGGGGCTTCCGTATCCGGTGTTCGCGATGCTGAACCTCGTCCCGTGGACCTTCATGGCGGCGGTGTTCACCCTCACCGCGGGCTGCGTGCTGGGAAACCGCGCACTCGTTCAGAAGGTTCACTTTCCGCTCCTGATCCTCCCGCTCGCATGCGTCCTCGTGCCCCTCGTCGACTTCGTGTTTTCCTTCGTGGTGGGTCTCGGCATCACGGTCTGGTTCGACATTTCGATCCAGCCGACGATCGTCTACGTGCCGTTCTTCCTGCTGATGCTTGCGATGACGGCCATCGGGCTCGGGTCGTTCCTCGCGGTGATCAACGTTCGCTACCGGGACGTCCCCTACGCCGTGCCGTATCTCGTTCAGCTCTGGATGTTCGCCTCCGGCGTCATCTACGCCGCTGCCGCACTGCCCGAGAAGTACATCGCCATCGCGTCGCTGAACCCTGCGGTGGGCGCCATCACGGGCTTCCGTTGGGCGATCGCGGGGACAACCCCGCCCACGGCGACCATGCTCGTCCTGGGCGTCATCATGACCGTCATCTTCTTTTTCTCCGGCCTGTGGTTCTACCGGCGGGCGGAGCCGCGCTTCGCGGACACGATATGAGCACGGTCGTCGCCGAGGGGATCTCGAAGCTCTACCGGATCGGGGAATACAAAGCTGGGTACGAGACACTGCGCGACACGCTCTCGCACGCGACCCGGCGGGCGCTCCGACTCGAGCGCATCGACCACTCCCTCGAGGAGCTGTGGGCGCTCAAGGATGTCTCGTTCGAGATCGAGGAGGGCGAGGTCGTCGGCTTCATCGGTAAGAACGGCTCAGGGAAGTCGACGCTCCTCAAGGTGCTCACCAGGATCACGCCGCCGACAGACGGAACGGCGTGGATCCGTGGCCGCGTGGGAAGCATCCTCGAGGTCGGCACGGGATTCCATCCCGAGCTGACCGGCCGCGAGAACACGTACCTGAACGGCGCGATCCTCGGGATGAAGCGCCGCGAGATCAGTACGAAGTTCGACGAGATCGTCGAGTTCAGCGGGATCGGGAAGTTCATCGACACGCCCGTGAAGCGGTACTCGAGCGGGATGTACGTCCGCTTGGCGTTCGCCGTCGCGGCTCACCTCGATCCCGAGGTCCTGATCATCGACGAGGTGCTGGCCGTGGGGGACTACGAGTTCCAGCAGCGGTGCATGGGCCGGATCGAGGACATCTCGAGCTCCGGACGAACGGTGATCTTCGTATCGCACGACATGCAGGCGATCACGCGCTTGTGCAACCGCGCGTACTGGCTGCACAGCGGCGAGCTGGTGGCGGAGGGAGACGCAGAGGACGTCGTCTCGCGCTACCTCCAGGAGGCGACGGGAACCGGTGCGGAGGTGGTCTTCGACCTCGACGGCGCGCCGGGCACCGAGCTCGTCCGCCTCCTCTCCGCGCGCGTCGTCGATACGAACGGCGAGACGGTGCATACGACCGACATCCGCGAGCCGGTCGGCGTCGAGCTGCGCTTCGTCGTCCTCGGCGAGACCAGCCCGGTGTTCCCCAAGCTCAAGCTCGGCAACGACCGGGGCGAGGTCGTGTTCAACGCCCTCGACACCGACGCGCGCTGGCGTTCGGCCCCCGAGCCCGGCACGTACACGTGCACCGCCTGGATTCCGGCCAACCTCCTGAACGAGGGTGTCATCGGCGTCGACGTCGGCATTGCCTCGCACGGTGGTCCCAAGCTCGTCAACCACGTCAACATCCCGTCCCTCGTGAGGTTCCACGTCCACGACCCGGGGCTCGGCGACTCGGCCAAGGGCTTCTATACGGGCCAGCTACGCGGCGGTGTGCTGCCGCTCCTCGACTGGACGACGGAGTTCGTCGAGGCGCGCGCCTACGAGACCGCGTAGCGGACGACCTCGTCGGCCGTCTCGAGCGTCGTCTCGTAGTTGCGGTTCGAGAGCGCCTTCAGCGACGCGGGCGAGCAGTACGTGGCGGTCGCGAGTGCCCGGGGACCGGCCGTGGCGAAGCCGCCGCGGTGTAGGCCGCTCGTGTTGCACAGGATCAGCGTGCCCTTCGAACCCGTGAACCTCACGATCTCCTCCGCCGGGACGCTCTCCTGCACCTCTTCGTCCGGCACACGGCCGACCGCCATCGGCTTCCAGGGACGAACCGAATGGTGGCGCCCGCCCGGTTGGCTCGACGGCACGTACTCGAACGGGCCGTGGTCGGGCCCGACGTCCGTCAGGTACACGAAGGCCTTCAGCAGGTGCTTGTCGTCGAAATCGACGTGCCAGTTCTGAGAGGCCACCCGCTCGTCCGTCGCCGGCTGCTGGGCCGTGTACCAGAAGTCGACGTAGGACAGTTTCGACCACAGGCGCAGGTACGCGTTCGCGATGTCGAGCAGCCGCCGCGAGGTGCATGCGGCAAACCAGGGGTTGTCGGGCCCGTGCGTCGCGCCCTCGAAGCTGTAGGCACGCTGCACGAACTCCTTACCGAGGCGCACCTTGCCTCGTCCACCCTCCGCCATCGCACGCTCGGTCTCCGCGACGAAGGCCGCGCCCTGGGCGTCGACCGCCTGCCAGACGTCCTCGCCCACGAGGTCGGCGAACGGTAGCGAGACGTAGCCGTCTCGATCGAGCGCTTCGACCAGGCTCCGTTGGAGCTCGTCGAGCGAGGGAACGTGCGATGAGTAGCGACGGCGTGCGCGCCGGTTGCCGAGGATTCGATCGTGCGCCTCGTACGTCGCGACGATCCCGCGCCGTTCGAGGGACGAGGCGACACGGTTGACCCGGCTCGCGAGCTTCGTGCGCTGGCGGTGCATCGGCTGGAGGGTAGTCGAGGGTCGGAGGGCCTGCGGCGGTAGCCTCGGCGCGTCGTGAGGATCGCATTCGTCCACTTTCCCGGCCGGCTCGCTCGCCTCGACGCGGCGCGCGCGGGGGACGGTCCGACCGAGTTCCTGTTCGGGTCGGTCGAGCTCGAGCGGGCCGGTCACGAGGTCCGCCAGTACGAGGTCGACCCCGACGCCGCCGTCGGGCGCGTTGCCCACCGTCTCGTCGACCGTCAGGCAGGGCTCGCGCGTCTCCCGCCGCATCTCTCCGCGGCCGTGCTCCGTGGCACCCGCTCCCTGCTGCCCGAGCTTCGCGAGGCCGATGTGGTGGTCGGAACGACGACCGCGACCGCGGTCGCCCTCGCCGCATGGCGGCGCGTGGGGCGGCTGCGCCCGCCCCTCGTCGGGATCGTGGCCGGCCTGCTGAACCGCCCCTGGGGCCGCGCGCGACGCCTGACGACCCTGCCGCTGCTGCGGGCGATGCACGCGATGCTCTACGGGCCGGGCGAGGCGCCTGGCCTGCTGGCGCTCGACCCGCGGCTCGCAGGGCGGGTGCACGTCAACCCGTTCGGCGTCGACACGTCGTTCTGGTCACCGGGCGGCTCGCCGGTCGGGAGCGTCCTCGCGATCGGGAACGACGGTCATCGCGACTGGGAGACGCTGCTCCGGGCGGCGCCCTCGATCGACGCCGAGGTCCGGATCCTGACCCGGCACCCACCGCCGGCGACCCTGCCGGCGAACGTCCGCTGGGAGCCCGCCGACTGGCACCGCAGCCTCCTCAGCGACGCCGACGTCCGCGAGGCGTTCCGCTCGGCGTCCGTGGTCGTCGTTCCCGTCAAGGACGTGCCGCAGCCGTCGGGCCAGAGCGTGACGCTTCAGGCGTCGGCCTGCGCTCGGCCCGTCGTCCTCACCCGCACGCGCGGCCTCTGGGACCCGGACGGGCTCCGGGACGGCGAGAACGTGCTGCTCGTGCCGCCGGGCGACCCCATCGCGCTGGCGGCTGCGGTCACCCGCGTGCTGTCCGACCGTGGCTTCGGCGAGGCTGTCGGGGCGACGGCGAGGGAATCCTTGGCGACGACCGCGAGCGTCGAGCGCTACGCCGAGCGGCTCCTCGCGATCTGCGGCGAGGCGCTCGCGCGGCCGTGAGCCGTCTACGGTTCCGGGTCGGATGAGCCTCCGCACGAAGCCCCGCGCCGCCTACGTGCACGCCTGGGCGGCGGTACGGCGGGCCGGCTCCCGGGTCGCGACGGAGCGCGACCTGCGCGCCTCGCGCTCCGCGCGGGCCGACGTCGCGATCTTCCACGAGGACGTCCCGTCTCCGTCGGGCGGCGGCCACCAGTTCCTGCGAGCGCTGACGGGCGAGCTCGCGCGTCGCGGGCTGGAGGTCGAGCGGAACCGCGTCTCCGGCCGTACCCCGTCCTGCCTCTTCAACTCGTTCAACTTCGACCTCGGGCGCCTGCGCCGGTTCACGCGCGACGACGTGCGGATGGTGCACCGGGTCGACGGGCCGATCGGCGTCTACCGGGGCTTCGACGACGGCACCGACCGGCGAATCGCCGCGATGAACGCCGAGCTCGCGCACGCGACCGTGGTGCAGTCCCGGTTCAGCCTCGATGCGCACCGCAGGCTCGGGATCGGGCTCGCGGATCCCGTTGTCATCCCGAACGCCCCGGACCCGGCGCTCTTCTACCCGGCGAGCGAACGCGTGCCGCTCGACGGCCGGCCGCTGCGGGTCGTCGCCGTGAGCTGGTCGGACAACCCGCGCAAGGGAGTCGACGCGCTCGGCGCGCTCGCTGCGACTGTCGACCCCGGCCGGTTCGAGCTGACGTTCGTCGGCCGTGCGCCGCAGGGATTGAAGGGTTGGACGTCCGTCGCTCCATTGGGCTCGGAGGAGCTCGCAGCGCTCCTTCGAGGCGAGGACGCGTACGTCGCCGCGAGCCTCGACGACCCTTGCTCGAACGCGCTGCTCGAAGCGCTCGCCTGCGGGCTCCCCGCGCTCTACCGCTCCAGCGGCGGCCATCCGGAGCTCGTCGGCGACGCGGGCGTCGGCTTCGAGGGGCCGGACGACGTCGCCGCTGCGCTCGAGCGGCTGGCCGGCGATATCGACGCATGCCGTGCCGCGATCGCGGTTCCCGCGCTGACGGACGTGGCAGACCGCTATCTCGAGGTGCTGCGGGGATGACGAGCCGCGTGCTCCGGGCGCCGGCGAACGTGGCGCGCGCAGGGACGATCCGTCTCCGCACACGCGGATGGCCCGACTGGTCGCGCCTGTTCGTGATGGGCGACGCGCTCGGCTGGGCACTCGACGACGAGGCCGCCTACGTGTCGGGCGTGGCTCGCCGCGCCGGATACCGGCTCGGGCCCGCCGACTGGGCGCGCGGCGCCAGGCGCCAGGCGGTCTTCCACACGAGCCACTTCGCGGCGCTCGACCCGCTCTGGACGGGCTCGTCCCACCGGCTCGGGCTCGCGTACTTCCACGGCCGTCCCGGGACGCCGGGCTTCCCCGAGTTCGACGGGGCGTACGAGGCGCTCCGCCGCGACCCCGGACGGTTCGCCCGCGTGCAGGTGACGCACCGCGAGATGGAGGAGATCGTCGTCTCGGCGGGCGTTGGTTCCTCTCGCGTCCACCGCATCCCGATCGGCATCGAGCTCGAGCGCTTCTCGCTCGTCGGCCCGGAGGCGCGACGCGCCGCGCGCGCAGCGCTGGGCCTCCCCCCGGCGGCGTTCGTCGTCGGGTCGTTCCAGAAGGACGGGGTCGGGTTCGGCGAGGGGCTCGAGCCGAAGACGATCAAGGGCCCGGACGTGCTCGTCGCGGCGCTCGACCTCGCGCGGCGCGAGATCGGTGACCTCGTCGTCCTGCTCACGGGTCCTGCCCGGGGGTACGTTCGACGCGAGCTCGAGGCGAGGGGTATTCCGCACGTTCACCGGATGCTCCCGGATCGCGACGGGCTGACTACCGCGTACCACGCGCTCGACGCGTATCTCGTGGCGTCGCGGCAGGAGGGTGGCCCGAAGAGCGTGCTCGAGTCCATGGCGACGGGGATTCCGCTCGTCGCGACCCGTGTGGGCCAGGCGCCGGACCTCGTCGAGGACGGCCGCAACGGGATCCTCGTCGACGTCGACGACGCCGCAGGGCTCGCCGCGGGCCTCGCGCGAGTCCACGACGACGCGACGTTCGTCGCCTCGCTCACGATCGCCGGGCGGGAGACAGCTGCCGAGAACGCCCACGAGCGCCTCGCACGTCGCTGGGAGGCGCTGCTCGAGGGGTTCGCGGAGCGTGGAGATGGATAGGGAGCGCGCTGCCCGGTACGGTCGCGCGGCGTCGCGCTGGGCACGGCTGCTCGTCGGCGGCCGGGCCGGGCCCGGTCTCCGCGTCTTCTACGGCTGGGACCGCATCCCCCTGCCGGGCGAGCCGGTCGCCGGCGGGACGGCCAAGCTGCAGAAGCTGGCGGCGCGCTGGCCCAACACCCCGACCGACTTCTCGCTCCTCTATCTCGGGACGACGTACCTGCCCCGCGACCTGCGGCCGCTCCTGTGGCTCGCGAAGCGCAGAGGCGCGAAGATCGTCGTCAACCAGGACGGCGTCGCCTACCCGGGCTGGGCCGGCGAGCGGACCGGCGAGCTCAACGAGCCGCTGCGGCGCGTGGTCCACGCGGCAGATCATGTCGTCTACCAGAGCGCGTTCAGCAAGCGCTCGTCGGACGACTTCCTCGGCGAACCGCAGGGGTCCTGGGAGATCCTCCCGAACGCGGTCGACGTCGACGCGTTCACGCCCGGTCCGCCGCCCGGCGACGGCCCAGTGGTGCTCCTCGGCGGCGACCAGACGCAGGAGTACCGCCTGGAGCTCGCGCTCGAGACGTTCCGTCACGTGCTGGACGCCCATCCGGACGCGCGGCTGCTCGTCGGTGGGCGGCTCGTCTCCGATCCGGAGGCGACACTCCGCCGGCTCGGGCTCGGATCGGCGGTCGACTTCACTGGCCGGTACGCGCAGGCGGAGGCCCCGACGATCTTCCGGCGCGCGCATGTCCTGCTCCACACGAAGGTCAACGACCCGTGCCCGACCATGGTGATCGAGGCGATGGCGTGCGGCGTGCCGGTCGCCTACGCGGCGAGCGGCGGCACCGTCGAGCTGGTGGGCGACGAGGCGGGCGTCGGCGTGCCGCACCCGGACGGCTACGACCGCGACGAGCCTCCGGCCGCCGAGGAGCTCGCTGCCGCGGTGTCATCCGTCCTCGCGCACCGTGAGCGGCTCGCGGCCGGTGCCCGGCGACGCGCCGTCGAGCGCTTCGCGCTGGCCGGCTGGCTCGACCGGCACGCGGAGCTCTTCGCCCTCGTCGCGAGGGCCCGCGCGGAGCGGCGGCGTCGCTCGTGGCGTAGACCGCCATCTCTACGGGAGCGCCGCAGACCGGCGCGAAACCCTGCGAGGCGACCCGAGAGCGTGGCGGCGTGGAACCGCGCGCGGGTCGTGTCGAGCAGAGCGAGCGAGAGGAGCGCCCCGACGGCCGGGCGCACGAGCATCCGCGCGACGATGCGGGCCGGGTAGCGGTTCCGTGCGAGCACGTAGCCGACGCTGCCGCCGTCGCGACGGCCGAGCGCGACGAGCTCGTCCGCGCTGACCGCCTTGACCGGATGCGTCACGACCAGCGCCGGGTCGTACTCGACCCGGGCGCCGGCGCGGAGGGCGCGGACGACGTAGTCGATCTCCTCGCCCGACGACCAGGGCGTCCCACTGCCGAGCCCGAGCGCCTCGTCGAAGGCGCCGACTCGCTCGACGACCTCGCGCCGTAGGAAGATCGTGTGGGAGTTGGCGCGGTGCCAGACGGTGTCCGGCGTGATGGGACGAGCGTTCGCCGGCCAGCGCCCCACGGCCGTCCCGTCGGCCGCGGCGGGTCGTCCGCTCAGCCCTCCGAGACCTGGGTCGGCCGCGAAGCGCCGCGCGACCCGCTCGAGCAGGTCGGGCGGATAGAGGCAGTCGTCGTCCGGGAAGGCGACAAGGTCCGCCGTGAGATGCGGCAGTGCGACGTTGCGGGCGCGTGAGAGCCCGCGCGGCGAGCGCAGGTGCAGCGCGTCGAGCACGTGATACGCCGCGAGCAGCGGCGCGATGCGGTCGTCGTCGTTCTGATCGACGACGACGAGCCGGAAGCCGCGTGCGTCTGCGCCGCGAGCGAGGCGAGCAGCGCTGCGAGGTCGTCGGTGCGATCGACCGTCGCGACGACGAGGTCGAAGCGGAGGTCTCGCGCCACCGGCGCAGGCTACCCTCAGCCCCGCCGTGGCCCCGCCCCTCGTGTCCGTCGTCCTCGCTGCCCGCGACGCCGAGCGGACGATCGAGGAGGCGGTCCGAAGCGTGCTCGGCCAGAGCGAGCGCGACCTCGAGCTCGTCGTCGTCGACGACGGCTCGGCCGACCGCACCCGGCGAGAGTGCTCGCCGCCCTCGAGGACGAGCGTCTGCGGCGTGCGTGCGGAACGCCGAGCCGCTCGGTCTCGCTGGAGCGCTGAACGTCGGCCTCGACGCCGCGCGGGGGCGTACGTCGCCCGCATGGACGCTGACGACGTCGCGCTGCCCGCATGGCTCCAGCGGATCCTGGAGCGCATCCGCTCCAGGCCTCGCGCGGCGGTCGTGGGAACCGGGATGATCGACCTCGCCGCCGACGGGCGGCTGGGCACGGTGCACCGCATGCCCGTCGGGCCGCGCGCCGTCCGCTGGGCTGCGCTCTTCTCGTCGCCGTTCTTCCACTCGACGGTGATCGTCGACCGCGGCCTGCTCGATCGGCACGGGCTGCGCTACGACACGACGTTCGGCGAGAGCGAGGACTACGACCTCTGGGCGCGTCTCCTCGACGTTGCCGAAGGAGACAACGTATCGGACGCGCTGGTTCTCTACCGCAAGCACGAGGCGCAGGCGTCCCGACGGCGGTCCGAGCTGCAGCGCGAGTGTCAGCGGCAGGTCGCGCTCCGCCAGATCGAGGCGCTCGTCCCTGGGCTCGGGGCCCGACCGCGCCGAGCTCGCCTGGTGCGCCGGGGCGGGCCTGCCCCTCGAGCCGGGATCTGCCGCCGCAGGCGGCCGAGGCCTTGCGCGGAGCTCGTCGACGCGTTCGAGCAACGCCACGGAGGCGACGAGGCACGGCGCGCGGCGGCCTGGGCGCTCGCTCCGGGCGCAGGTCGCCGGCCGCCGAGCGCGCCGCTCCTCGCCCGGACCGCGCTCGCGGCTCGATCCGGCCGTGGCGGCACACGGTGCGGTGCGGCTGGTGCGTCGAAACGCGGCACGCCGGCGAGCGCGCCGCCGCCGCGAGCTGGCTCCGCGCGCAGCGCGACGAGCCCGTCCGCCTGACCCTCGTCATCCCCGAGCCGACCCCGTTCCGCACCGTGATGCTCGACCGCGTCGCGACGCGCCCGGAGCTCGACCTGACGGTGCTCTACGCGGGGGGCACCGTGCAGCGCCGGACGTGGACGATCGAGCCCCGGCACCGGGCCGTCTTCCTCGAGGGACGACGCGTGCCGGGCCTCTACCGGGCTCTCCGCCATGAGTACCCGGTTTCCCTCGGCATCTTCCGCGCGCTCGCCGAGTCGGAGCCCGAGGTCGTGGTGGTCTCGGGCTGGAGCACGTTCGCCTCGCAGGCCGCCGCGGCGTGGTGCCGCGCGCGCGGCGTGCCGTACGTTCTCCTCGTCGAGTCGAACGAGCGCGACGCACGCCCCGGTTGGCGGCGCGCGGTGAAGGGCGCGGTCGTCCCGCCGATCCTGCGGGGCGCGGCCGAGGTGCTCGTGGTCGGCAGGCTCGCCCGCGAGTCGATGCTGGCGCGTGGTGTCGAGCCCGAGCCGGATCTCGCTGTTCGCGGACACGATCGACGTGGCGGAGTTCGGCGCGGCGGTCGACCGGCTGCTCCCGCGGCGTGAGGCGCTGCGCGCGGAGGCGGGCATCGGCTCCGACGACGTTGCCGTGCTCTCGGTCGCGCGGCTGGCGCGGGAGAAGGGGCTCGACACGCTCGTGCGGGCGGTTGCGCATGCGGGCGATCCCCGCGTCGTACTGGTGCTCGCCGGCTCCGGGACGGAGCGGGAGCCGCTCCAGTCCCTCGCGGCCGGGCTCGGTGTCCGGCTGATCGTGCTGCCGGACGTCCCGTGGGAGCGAATCGTCGAGCGGTTCGTGCTGGCCGACGTCTTCGCGCTCCTGTCGCGGCACGAGCCGTGGGGCGTCGTGGTCAACGAGGCCGCGGCCTGCGGCCTCCCGCTCGTCGTGTCCGACCGGGTCGGAGCCGCCTTCGACCTCGTCGAGGACGGGGTGAACGGCGCGCTCGTGCCCTCCGACGACCCCGTGGTGGCAGGTGCTGCGATCCGTGCGCTCGCCGCCGATTCGGAGCGTCGACGGGCGGCGGGCGAGGCCTCGCGCGAGCTGATGCAGGGCTGGGGCTACGAGCCGAGCATCGAGAACCTGATCCGGGTCGCGCGTCGCGTCGCGGGACGTCAGGCCTCGAGCGCCTCCGCGTAGATCGCGAGCTGCTCGTCGACGACTGCATCCCAGGTCGAGCGGGCCGCCGCGCGGAGGGCGCCGTCCGAGAGGCGTCGCCGCAACGCGTCGTCGCCGAGGACGCGGCCGATCGCCTCGACGGTCGCCTCCTGCTCGTACGGGACGACGAGCGCCTCGCCGTCGCCGAACGACGACGCGACCCCGTACGGTCGGAGACGATCACGGGGGTTCCCACGGCCGCGGCCTCGGCCGCGACGAGCCCGAAGTTCTCGCCGCCCGAGGCGAGGACGAAGACGTCGGCGCGCCGGTAGAGGTCGAACGGCGGCCCGGCCGTCGGCGGAAGCACGTGGATCCGGCCCGCGGTGACGCGGGTCCGCCAGCGCGCTCTCGCACCGACGCCATCGTCCCGTGACGGTCGTCCGGCCCGGCGAGCACGACGTGGACGTCGGGGAGCCGCCGCGCCGCCTCGAGGAGGTGCTCGACGCCCTTCTCCGCGGCGATCCGGCCGACGTAGAGGACGACCGGGGCGCTCGCCGGGCACGACGCCCGTCGAGCGGGTCGCCGTCGGGCCGGGCGGAGGAGGCTCCGGGAAGGCGTTGCCGCGGAGGCGGACGCGCGACGGGTCGACGCCGCATGCCACAACGTCGTCGCGCTCTCGCGGCGAGGAGACGATCACGAGCCGCGCGCCCGATGCGACGCCGCGCGCGAGCGTCGCGTCGAACGCCCGCTTGAGACGGACCTTGCGCAGGCGCGGCCTGAACATGCCGACCGGCTCGAAGACGTACGGGACCCGGCGCACCCGGCACCACGCGGCGACGCCCGTCGTGACGGGGTCGCGAAAGCCCACGACGTGCACGACGTCGGGTCGCGCGAGCCGCCGGAGCGCGAGCGGCAGCGTCGGCGTGATGCCCATCCAGCGGTACCGCAGGGGCGTCGCGAGGTACGTCACGCGCGCGCCGTCGACCGTCTCGACCCGCGTCCGTCGCCCGGGCCGCTCGCCGACGTCGCGGAGCGTCGTCGTCAGGACGTCGACGTCGTGCCCGCGCGCGACGAGCCGCGAGACGAGCTCCCGCGCGACCACGACCGGGCCGCCGAACGCGTGTGCCGGCCAGTACGCGGGGATCGCGAGCGAGGATCCGCAGCCGGCTCTCCATCGGCGCGGACCCTACGCGCGGCGTCCGTTAGCGTGCGCGCCGGATGACCGACCTCGCGGCCGAGGATCCTCGTTCTCAACCAGTACTACTGGCCCGGCGTCGAGGCGACGGCGCAGCTGCTCTCCCAGCTCTGCGAGGCGCTCGCCGCGCGACTACGACGTGACGGTCGTCACGGGCCACCTGCACGGGCATCGACCTGCCCGACCGAGGAGGAGCGCAACGGCGTGCGGATCGTCCGCGTGCGCTCGACGGCGTACGAGCGCTCGCAGCTCCACCTCCGGGCGGCGAACTACGCGAGCTACCTCGGCGACACGGTGCTGACGGCGCTCCGCGGAGAGCGGCCGGATCTCGTCCTCTGCATGACCGACCCACCGGTCGTCGGCGACATCGGGCTGCTCGTCGCGCGCCGGTTCGGCGCGCCGCTGCTCGTGATCAGCCAGGACGTCTTCCCGGAGATCGCCGAGCGGCTCAAGCGGCTCGAGCATCCGCTCGTCGTGGGAGCGCTGCGGAGGCTCGTCGCGCTCTACCTCCGCCGCGCCGACCGCGTGGTGGCGATCGGCGAGACGATGAAGCTCCGGCTCGTGCAGAAGGGCGCCGACGCGGCGCGGATCGAGGTGATCCCGAACTGGGTCGACACGTCGGAGCTCGCGCCGCAGCCGCGCCGGAACGCCTGGTCGCACGAGCAGGGAGTCGACGACGCGTTCGTCGTCATGCACTCGGGCAACGTCGGTCACGCTCAGGACCTCGACACGCTCGTGCGCGCGGTGACCTTCCTCCGCGACCTCGAGCGGCTGCAGGTGATGGTGATCGGCTTCGGCGCCCGCCACGGCGAGCTGACGCGCCTCGCGGACCGCCTCGAGGTGACCGGCATCGTGCGCTTCCTCGGCTACCAGCCGCGCGGCCGGCTCTCGCTGTCCCTCGCGGCCGCCGACATCCACTACGTGGGGCTCGCCAGGGGCCTCTCGGGCTACGTCGTTCCCGAGCCGGCTCTACGGGATCCTCTCGGTCGGCCGCCCGGTGCTCGTCTCCGCGGACGCCGGACAGCGAGACCGTCCGGCTCGTCGAGGACGCCGGCTGCGGGGTCGTGCGTCCCGCCCGGTCGGCCCGAGCTGGTCGCCGGAGTGATCCGGGACGTGGTCGAGGGACGGCTCTCGCTCGAGGGAATGGGGGAGCGCGGGCGCGCCTGGGTGGAGCGGGAAGCCGACCGCGAGGTGGCCTTCGGGCGCTACCGCCGGGTCGTCGGCGACTCGTGTCGAGCAGGTCGCGGTAGAGGGCGTCGACGTCGTCGACGAGGCGCTCGACGGCGTAGCGGCGGAGCACGCGCTCGCGCCCCGTGCGTCCCATCTCTGCGCGCAGCCCCGGGTCGCGGGCCAGAAGCTCGAGGCGCTCGGCCAGCGCGTCCGTGTCGCCGGGTGGCACGAGGAACCCCGACTCGCCCTCGTCGACCACGTCGGGGACGCCGCCGACGCTCGTCGCGACGACCGCCCGGCCGGCCGCGAGCGCCTCGATGATCGTCACGGGCGTGCCCTCGCTCGCCGACGTCAGCACGATCGCGTCGCAGACGGCGTACCAGGGCGCCACGTCCTCCTGGTAGCCGAGGAAGAGGCACGAGCGGGCGAGGCCGAGGTCGTGCGCCCGCTGCTCGAGGCGCTCGCGGTCGTCGCCGTCGCCGACGAGGATGAGCAGCGCCGCCGACCCCGCGCTCGCGAAGTGCCGCAAGCGTCGTCAGGAGGTCGTCGGTGCGCTTCACGGCGGTCATCCGGCCGAACCAGCCGACGACGAACGTGTCCGCGCCGATTCCGTGTCGGCGGCGCACCTCCGCGGAGGTCGCCGTCGAAGGCGACTCGCGGCTCGAGCTCGATGCCGAGGCGGATCACCGAGAAGCGCTCCGACGGCGCGACCCCGAGCGCGATACGAGCTCGTCGCGGACCTCGGGGCTGACCGCGATCAGGCGGTCGGTCGCGCGGGCGAGCATCGTCTCGATCGCGCGGAAGACGAGGGTGCCCGCGCGGCCGAAGTAGCCGCGCAGGACGTGCCCGTGGAACGTGTGGACGACGACCGGTTGGCGCGGCCCTGCGAGCAGCGCCGCGGCGCGCCCGACCGCGCCGGCCTTCGCGGTGTGGGTGTGGACGACGTCGGGCCGCACCTTCCGGATGATCCGCGCGAGCCGCCACGCGGCGACCGCGTCGCGGAACGGAGAGAGCTCCCGTGTCAGGCCGCGGAGCCGCACGACGTCGACGCCCGCGCGTTCCGTCGACGAAGGCCATCGACGCCTCGCCGCGCCCGACGTCGCCGGCGACGAGCGTCGTCTCGTACCCACGCTCTGCGAGGCCGCGGGCGAGGTACGTCACGTGGAGCGCAGGACCGCCGACGTTGAGCCGGGCGATGACGCGCAGGACCCGGATCGGCCGCCCGTTCGTGTCCCCGCCCATCGCGCGCCGAGACTAGCGGCCCCTCGCTAACGACCGTCGGGCTCCGGTGCGAGGTCGCGCATCGCGGCCAGCTCGCGCATCCCCTCGACTGCCTCGATGCGACCGCTGTCCCTCGTCTCCGCGAGTAGTCCGGCGTTGGTGCTCGCCTCGTGCGTTCGCTCGGGATGCCACAGGTGAAGCAGCGTCGCGTGTGCACCGGGCCAACCGCAGCGGAGCCCGGCGTGGCGGAGACGAACGGCGAGGTCGACGTCCTCGTGTCCCCAGCCCTCGTACCGAGCGTCGAACCCGTTGACGCGGCCGAAATCGGCGCGCCCGACGACCAGGAAGCAGCCGTAGGCGTCGTACGGAGGCGTGAACTCGGCGCTGCCGGCCCGCCACGGTCGCCTGCGGTCGCGGATCGGAACGATGAGCCCCACCGAGTTCGCCTGGCGAGGCGCGTGGAGCACCTCACCGGGGGCGGTTACGAGCCACCGCGCCGCCGACCAGCGCCAGACCTCGGCACGTCCGTCGAGGACCCGCTTGGACAGGGCGCGGCTCAGATGCAGCCGCTTCCCCGCCAGGAACCACCCGGGGAGCGCGGCTCGGCGAATCGCCCGCACGAGGCCACGGCGCGGAATGCAGTCCCCGTCGAGGAAGACGAGCAGGTCCCCCCGCGCGCGTAGTGCCGCCAGGTCGAGGATCCGCGCCCGCCGATAGCCGTCGTCCGGATGAACGACGTGATCCAGTGCGGGCCCGAGGATGTCGCCTCGGCGCCGCACGAGGTCGGCGGTCTCCGGGCCGGCTCCGTCTTCGGCGACGATGACCTCCACGCGATCGTCGACGTCCTCCGCGAGGGCTCGGAGCACGACGTCGAGCGCAGCCGGCCACGCATACGTCGAGACGATCACGCTGAGCTCGACTCGCGGCCGCGAAGTGACGAGCGTCACGGGCGGAGCGTAGCGGCGCCGCGGCTCGAGTCCGGATAGCGGGGTAGCGTTCGCCGGGATGCTCGTCAAGACTCTGTTCTGGGCCTCCGCGGGCGGGCTCGCATGGACGCACGTGGGCTATCCGCTCGCCGCGGGCGCGCTCGCGCGCGTGCGCGTGCGGCGCATCGCAAAGGACTCCTTGCACGAGCCCTCCGTGAGCGTCATCGTCGCGGCGCACAACGAGGAGCCCGTGATCGAGCGACGGCTCGAGAATCTCCTCGCGCTGGACTACCCGGGGAACAGACTCGAGATCGTCGTCGCCTCGGACGCCTCGACCGATCGGACGAACGAGCTGGTCCAGGCCGTCGCCGACCGCGAGCCCCGCGTCCGCCTGATCCACTGTCCCCGGTGCGGGAAGGTCGCAGCACAGGACCGTGCCGTCCGCGACAGCGCGACGGACGTGGTCGCGTTCTCCGACGCCAACGCGACCTGGGCGCCCGATGCCCTTCGCCGACTCGTGTCCGACCTCGCCGACCCGGACGTGGGGTACGTCTGCGGCCGTCTCCGCCTCGAGGATGCCGCCGGGTCGAACCGCGAGGGCCTGTACTGGCGCTACGAGCTCTGGCTACGCGAGCAGGAATCGCGACTCGGCTCCGTCACGGGGGGCAACGGCTCGATCTATGCCGTGAAGCGAGCCGACTACGTGGAGGTCGACCCGCGGTGGGGCCACGATCTGGCATTGCCCTACCGGATGGTGCAGGCCGGTCGTCGCGCGGTCTACGAGCCGGCAGCGCTCGCGTTCGAGCGGCCGACGCCGACGAACGAGACCGAGTACGCACGCAAGGTGCGGATGTTCGAGCACTGCTGGGAGATCACGCTGCGCGGCTCGATGCTCCGGCGGCTTCCTCCCGGCTACGTCGTCTCGATGCTCTCGCATCGAGTGCTCCGCTACGGGAGCGGTCTCCTCCACGTCGCGCTGCTCGCGACGAGCGCCGTCCTCGCGCCGGCGGGCTGGCCGTATGCGCTGGTGCTCCTCGCCCAGCTCGGGCTCGCCGCGGCGTTCGCCGCGCGCGTCCCGATCGCCCGTTACTACGTCTACGTCACCTGGGCGACGGTGCAGGCGCTCTGGAACTACGTCCGCCGCGGCGTTCCCGCCACCTGGGACGCGGCCGAGGGCACCCGGTGACGATGAGCGCGGCGGTGCGATGACGCCGGTCCGCGTCGTCGGCTCCGTCCTGGTCCACGACGAGGACGTGTTCGTGGAGCGGGCGATCCGGAACGTGGCGGAATTCTGCGACCGGATCCACGCAGTCGATCATCTGTCGAGGGATCGCACGCCCGCGATCCTGAAGAGGCTCGCCCGCGAGCTCGACCACCTCGACGTCCGCCGCGCGCGGCACGCGTCGACGTCGCACCGGGTGCTCGAGCAGTATGCGGGGACGCGGACGTGGGTGCTCGGGGTCGACGGCGACGAACTCTTCGATTCCGTGGCGCTCGAGCGGCTCCGCGCCGATCTCGAAGCGGGGGCGCACGAGGATCTCTTCATGGTCAAGGCGCACGTCCTGAACTGCGACGAGCTGGACGAGCGGAACGCGGTGGCTCGTGGGTGGCTGGCACCCCCGTCCCGCCCCGTCACGAAGCTCTTCAACTTTGCCGCCGTCGACGCCTGGACCGGGTGCGCCGAGCGACTCCACGGCGGGTCACCGGTGTTTCGGCCGGGCTTCGGCCTGAGCCCTTGGGGGGATCTCGCTGCGAGCACGACCTGGGAGACCGATCCCCTGCGCTGCGTTCACACCTGCTTCGTTCGCCGCTCGAGCCTCGAGCGGGTCGACGATGTCGGCAACCGTCGCAACCTCGACGAGACTCGCGCCTTCCGCCGGGGCTGGCTGGGGCGGGCAGTCCGCACGATCCGGCGCCCGGAGCTCTCTCCGGGTGCGGCGAAGGTCGCCGCGAAGGGCACCACGTGGAAACGGGATTGGTACACGCGCGGCGAGCGGATCGAGATCGACGCGGCGCCGTTCCTCGGATCGCCATCGGCCGACAGGGAAAGGGGCGCGGCGGGGGCCGCGCCCCGGTCGCGGTGAACCGAGCGGCCGACGTTGCGCTCGCGGGGCTCGGTCTCGTGCTCGCGAGCCCTGTCCTGGCGGCCGCCGCGCTCGCGGTGAAGTTCGAGGACCGCGGCCCCGTGCTGTTCCGCCAGGGCCGCGTCGGGAAGGACGGAGTGGACTTCGAGCTCTTCAAGCTGCGCTCGATGGTCGTCGACGCGGAGCGACGCGGGGCCGGCTACGCGGTCGATCGCGGCGACGCCCGCATCACGCGCGTGGGGCGCTTCCTGCGGCGCACGTCGATCGACGAGCTGCCCCAGCTCTGGAACGTCGTCCGCGGCGACATGTCCGTCGTCGGCCCGCGGCCGACGCTGCGCTACCAGGTCGACCGCTACACGGAGCGCCAGCGGCGACGGCTCGAGGTGCGTCCGGGGCTCACCGGCTGGGCGCAGATCCACGGTCGCGCGACGCTGCCGTGGGACGAGCGGATCGAGCTCGACGTGTGGTACGTCGAGCACCGCTCGCCCCTCGTCGACCTGAAGATCCTCCTCCGGACCCCGCTCGCGCTGCTCGGCGGGACCTACAAGGGCTCAACCGGAGGCTGGAGCGCCCGCGAGTGACCGAGCGGCGCGCGGCGGGGCTCGGGCTCGTCGGGGCGCTCGTCCTCGTCGCCGCGCAGTTCTCCGTCGGAGCCGCCTGGTCGCTGACGCACAACGACCCCGACGAGCTCGCACTCACGAAGCGCTGCCTCGAGCGCGAGAAGGGCCTCGTCGTCGAATCGACGACCGGCGACCCGGTCGCGTCTTCGGCGCGCGGCGGGACGCTGCGGACGACCGTCGAGGGCGGGCTCGTGACGCTCAGCGTGGCCACCAGCGAGGCCGAGGTCGAGCGGCTCCGCGCGGGCTACGCGGCCGCCGGCGAGCCGGGGCCGCGCCTCGACGTGCACGGACGGTACGTCGCGCTCTGGCTCCGCGAGCCGTCTCCTACCCAGCGGCAGGTGACCTATGACTGCGCGTACTGAGCTGACGGCGCGCCGCTACTGGGGCGTCGCCGCGGTGTTGCTCGCGGCGGAGACGTTGCTGCTCGCCTGGAACGCGTGGCACTACGACTGGCTGCGCGGCTACGACGCGTTCGCGAACGAGCGGTACGCGGAGATCGTCTCCACCGAATACCGGCTCCCGTCCGAGGCGGAGTCGGGCGTCTGGCACACGCCGCCCCTCTGGTTCGCCCTCGCGGGCGCGCTCGGCCGTGTGACGACGGCGATCGGCTGGGGGCACGCCCAGCGCCCGGGCCAGCTCCTCGCCGCAGCGGCAGGCCTCGCGGTCTGCGCGCTCGTCTTCCTCCTCGCCCGGACCCTGTGGCCCGAGCGCCGGGCGCTCCACCTCGTCGCGCTCGTCCTGACCGCCGCGTCACCCACACTCGTGCGTGCCTCGGCGATGTACCACCCCGAGACCCTGGCGGTCGCGCTGGCGGCGGGTGGCGTGCTCCTGGCGGTCCGCGCGCTCCGCACGCGCTGGACGCTCGCCGGCGCGGCGGTCTCCGGCGCGCTCCTGGGGCTCGCCTGCCTGACGCGGGCCTGGGCGCTGCCCGTCCTCGTCGCGGTAGTCGCGGTCGCCGCTCTCGACGCACTGGCCCGGCGACGCTGGGCTCCGGTCGCGATGCTCTCGGCCGTCGCGCTTCTGCTCCTCGCGCCGTGGCTCGTCAACCAGCAGGTCGTGCACGGGAGCGCGCTCGCGTTCAACCGCCCGCCGCCGGCGGGCTCGCTGCTCCACCGCCGGCCGGCGAGCTTCTACGTCGGCCTCCATACGCTCCGCGCGCTCGAGCACCCCGTCACGCCGCTCGCGCGAAACGAGCTCGTCCCGCACCTGTACGCCGACTGGTGGGGCGACTGGGCGCTGACGTGGGACAGCCCGCCCCCGCCGGCGCCGGCCGAGCTGCTCCCGTCCGCCGTCGTGTCGGAGCGGGCCCGCCAGATGCTCGTCGGCATGATCCCGACGCTGCTCGCGCTCGCGGGGTTGCTCGCACTGGGCCTCCTCGCGAGCGCGCGGCGGTCGGCCGCCCTGGCGATCCTCCCGCTCTCCGCGGTTGCCGTCGCCGTCGCGTACGTCGTCTTCGCGGTGCGCTACCCGTCCACGGACGGGGACACGATCAAGGGGACGTACCTGCTGATGACGCTCCCCGCGGCGATGGTCGGCGCGGCGTTCGTCGTCGACGTACTCCGTCCCCGGCGCCCGGGCTGGGCCACGGCGACCGTTGTCGCGCTCGCCGTCCTGGTCGTCGTCCAGCTCCCGTTCCTGGTCCTCTGACGCCGCTACGCTCCCACGTCGAGATGACGGCGGTCCTCTTCACGTGCGCAGGGCAGCGCGTCGACATCGTCAGCGCCTTCGGGCGGGCCGGCGCGACGACCGTGGCCGCCGACCTCGACCCGCTCGCGCCGGCGCTCTACCACGCCGACCGCAGGGCGCTCGTCCCCCGGGTCGACGACCCTGGGCTACGTTGCCGCGCTCGCCGCTTTGGTGGCCGAGCACGACATCCAACTGGTCGTCCCGCTCACCGATCTCGACCAGGAGATCGTCTCGCGCGCCCGCGACGAGCTCGCGCCCGCGCTCGTCCTCGCGCCGAGCCCCGAGGTCTGCCGGACGATGGGCGACAAGTACCTCGCGCACGCCTTCTTCGAGGCGAACGGGATCCCGAGCCCGCGCACCTGGCTCCCGGGCGACGTGCCCGACGACGCCCGCTTCCCGCTCCTCGTGAAGATCCGCGAGGGCTTCGGCTCCCGCCACATCTACCGCGCCGACGATCCCGAGCAGCTCGTCTTCCACCTCCGCCACACGCCCGTCGCCTCGATGGTGCAGGAGCGCTGCCTCGGCGAGGAGTTCTCGATCGACGTGTTCTGCGACACCGAGGGCCGCTGTCTCAACGCGATCCCGCGCTCGATGATCCAGTCGAAGGGCGGGGAGTCGATCAAGGGCGAGTCGCTCCGGGACCGCGAGCTGATCGAGCACGGCGCGCGGGTCGCCGAGACCATCGGGATCGTGGGCCCGGCGAACGTCCAGTGCTTCCGCGAGCCCGACGGCGCGCTGCCGGTGACCGACGTCAACCCGCGCTTCGGCGGCGCGTTCCCGCTCCCGCTCGCCGCAGGCAGCCGCTACCCAGAGCTCTCGCTCGCCCTCGCCCGGGGGGAGCGCCCAGAGCCGCGGCTCGGCGAGTTCCGGGCGGGCGTCGTGATGACGCGGTTCTTCTCCGACCTCTGCCTCGTCGAGGGGCCCGACGGCGAGCTCGTGCCGTACGCCGAGGAGCTCCCGGAGCCGATCGCGGCGGAGCCGGGCCAGGTCTGACGTGCGCTACCTCGTGACCGGGGCCGCGGGGTTCATCGGCTCCCATCTCGCCGAGGCGCTCGTCGAGCGGGGCGACGACGTGGTCGGGCTCGACTCGTTCACGGACTACTACGACCCGCGACGCAAGCGGGAGAACGCCCAGGGCCTGGACGTCGTCGAGCGCGACATCCTCGACACGGACCTCGACGAGCTGCTGGCCGGCGTCGACGGCGTCTTCCATCTCGCCGGGCAGCCCGGTGTGCGTGCGAGCTTCGGGCCGGGCTTCGAGCACTACGTCACGCGGAACGTCCACGCGAGCGGCCGGCTGTTCGAGGCCGCGGCCCGGCGCGGCGTGCGGGTCGTCTACGCGTCGTCGTCCTCGATCTATGGCGACGCGGAGAGCTACCCGACGCGCGAGGATGCCGAGCCGCGCCCGATCGCGCCCTACGGCGTGACGAAGCTCTGCGTCGAGCACCTCGCCTACGCGCACGGGCGCACGACGGGCCTCGACGCGGTCGGCGTCCGCTTCTTCACCGTCTACGGGCCGCGCCAGCGCCCCGACATGGCGTTCACGCCGATGCTGGAGGCGCTGGCGGAAGGCGGCACCTTCAGGCTCTTCGGCGACGGCTCGATCTCGCGGAGCTTCACGTATGTCGCCGACGCGGTCGCGGGCACGATCGCGGCGCTCGAGCGCGGCGCGGTGGGCGAGGTCTACAACATCGGCGGCGGAGAGGAAGCGACGATGGCCGACGCGATCGCGCTCGCGGAGCAGATCGCGGGCCGCGAGCTGGCCGTCGAACGGCACGGGGAAGCGGCCGGCGACGTCCGGCGCACGCGCGCCGACGTCTCGAAGGCCGAGCGCGAGCTCGGCTGGGCGCCGACCACCTCGCTCGCCGACGGTCTCGCCGCACAGTGGAACTGGGTCGCTGCTAGGGTCGCGGCTCCTTGAGCGACGATCGGCGGAGAGAGGGCGGCGTGGACCCGAACGCCGAGCGCGAGGTCGACCTCAGGTCGGCCTGGGAGCGGATCACCGCCCGCTGGTGGCTTCCGGTCGGAGGACTGATCCTCGGGGCGATCCTCGGCGTCCTCGTCTCGGTCGGGAGCGGTGACGTCTACCGCGCGGAGGCGCTCGTCTACCTCGGCCAGCCGTTCACGCCCGCCGGTGGCGGGCAGCTGCAGAGCCTTCAGACGAACCCGAAGACGGTCAGCGAGATCGTCCGCAGCGAGGCCGCGATCAAGACGGCCGCAACCAATGCGGGGATGCGACCCGGGCAGTTGCGCGGGAACGTCACGTCGACGGCCGTCGTCCAGCCGGGACAGGTCGCACGCAACTTTACGCCGCTCGTCCAGATCGAGGTTCGCGGCCCGACGAAGGTCAAGGCCGAGAAAGCCGCCAACTCGTTCGCGAACACCGTCGTAACTCAGGTCGTCCCCTACATCACCCGAAAGATGAATCTGCTCGAGGAGCAGATTTCGAACGACGAGCAGCAGCTCGAGGAGATCGCGTCCCGCATCGCCGCCGCGAACGACCAGCAGCGGCTGGCCTCGGATAGCAAGACCCTCTCGCTCGCCGAGAAGCTGCTCGTGTCGACGAACTCGAACGCCACGGTCAACGCGGCGGAGCAGCGCCGCGGCACCGTGCTCCAGGACCTGAACAGCGCCCGCCAGCTCCACTCGCTCGCCGAGAACGTCGAGCTCAGCCGGGTGGTGCAGCCCGGGGTCGGGGTCCGGACGTCGGCGACGAGCCGGCGGAACGCCGCCGTCGTCGGTGCCCTCGCGGGGCTGATCCTCGGTGCGCTCGCGGCGATCGTCGCCGACCCGTGGATGCGGCGCAGGAGCGCGGCCGCCGCGTAGCGAGGCGGCGGTGGTCGAGGGCAAGCGCGTCGCGGTCGTCGTCCCGGCCTTCCAGGAGGAGCTGCTCGTCGCGGGCACGATCCGCGGCATCCCCGCGTTCGTCGACCTGATCGTCGTGGTCGACGACCATTCCACCGACGCCACTGCTGAGCAGGCACGTGCCGCCGGCGACCCGCGCGTCGAGGTGATCGAGCACGCCGAGAACCAGGGCGTCGGTGCGGCGATCGCCACCGGGTACGCACGCTGCCGCGAGCTCGGCGTCGACGTCACGTGCGTGATGGCCGGCGACAACCAGATGGATCCCGACGAGCTCGCGGCGCTCGTCGGCCCGGTCGCGCGCGGCGAGGTCGACTACGCGAAGGCGAACCGGCTCGTCACCGGCGAGGCGTGGCAGCTGATCCCGCGCTCGCGCTACCTCGGCAACGCCGTCGCTCTCGCTGCTCACGAAGATCGCCTCCGGGTACTGGCACGTCGCCGACTCGCAGGCCGGCTACACCGCACTCTCTCTGGACGCGCTCCGACGGCTCGACCTCCAGCGGCTCTACCGCGGCTACGGGTTCCCCAACGACATGCTCGTGCACCTGAACGTCCAGAACGCGCGCGTCCGCGACGTGCCGTCTCGGCCGGTCTACGGTGTCGGCGAGCGTTCGGGTATTCGCATCCGCCGCGTCGCGCCGAGGATCGCGTGGCTCCTGTTCAAGGGCTTCTGGTGGCGGATGAAGGAGAAGTACGTGATCCGCGACTTCCACCCGCTCGTCTTCTTCTACGTGCTCGGGATCCTGATGAGCGTCGTCGGCTTCCTCCTCGGCGTCGTGGTCGCCGCGTCGCGCATCTTCGGGGGCAACGAGATCACGACCGCGACGATCGTCCTCGTCTCGCTTCTTCTCGTCTCCGGGACGCAGTTCACGCTCTTCGCCATGTGGTTCGACCAGGAGGCGAACAAGGAGCTGCGCTGAGGCCCTTCGCTATGCGGGTTCAGCGGCTCTGAGGGGGTTTCTGCAAACGCGGTGCAAACAAGCGGGCGGTCACGGCTGGCGCGGGAGAGCACGCTCGCCTATGCCGGTATGCGTCGTCGTCAGCGTAGGCAGACGGGAAGCTGCGCGAGCGCTTCGTCGACGCTGAGAAGCGTGGCTGCGGCAATGTCCTCGGGCGGGACCCACGCCGGGAACGCGACCTCGACGGTCCGATGGGCCCCGGTAGGCAGTGTGCTGCTCGTCAACCGCTGCAAGCCGCTCAGCGGGGAAGCGGTCGGCAACACGGACAAGCGCCGGCCAGATCCGTCGGTGGATTAGCGTGACTCTGCCCTCGATCAGGCGAGTTGCAACGACATCCCCGGACTCGCGAAGGCGGTTGAGAACGGCGAAGATCTCATGGCCGGATGCGTGGCCCCACCAGCTTCCGCGGATCGGCTCGCCGGCGATTTGCTCTGCAAGATTCGGCACCGGCCCGCGAGCAGACTGCAACACCACGCCCTGCTCACACACCCAAGCCAACGCATCCACTAGACCCGGATTCAACCACCGGGCCGCGGCCCGGACTGTGAACCGGGGGGAGGCCTTAATCTTGTCCGCGCTCCAGATGAGCTAGGGTGTCTTATCTGGCCCTGCAGCCAGAACCCCGGCCGAAAGCCCGCAATCTCCCGACGCGCCTAGGCGCGCGAGACGTAGGAGCCCAGGCGAACAGGATTCGACGTGCAGGGCCAGTACTTCGTTGTGCCGAGCAGTACGCCGCCGGAACGATCTGCCGGGCGTTACGACGTCAGCTTGGTGAGGAGTGCGTGTTCGTCTTCGTCGAGACCCACCTCGGCATCGCTGAGTCTTAGGGCGCGGACGATTGCCGCGATCTCGTTGGTGTCGACTGTGGTCGACGCCGTTCCGCCGTAGTCGCCGGTACGGATCGTCTGGAGCCGATCGAAGAGTCGTTGTTGGGTGTCGTCCATGATGCCGTTCGTTTTCGTGAACCACAGGACGTCACAACTGACCTCGATCTCGTTGTTGTCGACAAGCATCGGTGGGATTGTGGAGCACCCTCATCCAGATGCCGATCGGGCAGTTCTCGCGTGACATGTGGGATAGCCCAGCCAATCAGCGAAGCCGGGCTTTCGCGGGAACGATTGACCGAAGTCGGTGTTGCGGAGGCGGTCGCTGCGGCCCGACCGATCCCGCGGCTTGGCGGGATCTCGTCGCGCTCTTAGGAACTGCGGCGAACGCCACCCGCATGAGCAAAGGTGGCGTCCGCGTAGCTCTCGGTCTCCCGCGCAGAAGTCGGGAGAACTCGGGGTCAGTTCGTGCTAGACGGTAGAGCCGCCTCGACGGTCGTCATCACCGGGACGCGGCGGGGCTTGGACTGTTCCGGCTTCTTGACGTGGACTTCGAGTGCCCCGTTGGCGTAGTGCGCCTGGGCATCGCCCTCGCCACTGCCCTGCGGTAGAGCGACCGATCGCGTGAACTCACCGAAGCGACGCTCGGCGCGGAAGAAAAGCTCATCCTCCACGTTCTCGGCGCGCTCGCGCGAGCCGCTGACCGTGAGGGTGTTGTCTTCGATCTCCACGGTGATCTTGTCCTCCGGTATGCCGGGCATGTCGAAGGCGTACACCAGATCGCCCTCCGTCTCCCAGACGTCGAGCGGAGGTGCCCATGCCTGGGCGGAGCGGGTGGGCGACTCCAAGACGGTATTGATCAGCCGCTCGAATTCGGCGTTCATGGGGAAGTTTCGTAGCGGTTCCCGGAAGCGGACAAGGGTGGTCATGACGATCGTCTCCTTGGATCACCGTACATTGAACATACTGTAGCATAAAATCTCAGCCTTTTGATAGAAGATCCTATCCCCGTGGTGAGGGGCGCGCACTGAACCTCCGGGAATGTGGCAGATCGCACAAGTTTCGGGTATGCTTTGGTCGGCGTCTGGTCGAGCGCTGTAGCCGCCGAGGCCCTAGCACTCCTCTTCAGCTGTTCCCTTTGGCCGAGCGCAGCAGGGAGCTCGTTTGAGATCTGGTCCTGAACGAAGGGTGAGGAGCACACGATGTATGCGACCATCCAGCTGCGGACGCTCGAGGGATTCAAGGGCCCGGACCGATGGATGAGGCGACGAGGATCCGCACCAGAACGCCGTCCGTCGTCTGCGGCACCCGGCACCGTGGGCCGTAGGGGACCCTTCCCCGGATCCTCTCCGGCTCGGCACGTCCAACCGTCGAGATCGACGGATGCGACTCGGTTCGGCTCCTCGACCCGGCGATTGGCGCAGAGGTGATGTGCGCAATGACGACGTTCCTGCATTGGCGCGCGACGACATGGGTGCTCGTACTGTGGAGCGGTTATCTGGCGGTATGGATGGTGGTCACCGGCTCGGGCCCGGTGATCGTCGCCCTGTGGTGGCTCGCCGGTGTCGGCCTGTTGCAGTTGATCCTGCAACCGCTGTACCAAACGGGACGCATCGTGCGGTCACGCAGACACGGCCCCTTCGACCTTCGCGTCAGCCCACGACCCCACTCACCGCGACCGCCGGCGACGAACAAGACGTCGATGAAGACTCCCGGGCAGACCAACACAGGGGGCGTTCGGCTTCAGAACGACGCAGTCCAGGACTGGGAATCGGAGGGTGGCGCAATCGTGGAACGACACCGCGCCAACCCAACCGCCCAGGCCGCGTAAGCGCAAATCACGAAAGGGTCCCATGAGCAATCTGATCGCCAAGATCCGCCACTGGCTGCACCTCGAGAAGAAGCCGAAGACCTAGGAGACGCAACGAATCGCGGACGCGACGCGCGTGACGCGTCGGCGAGTACGACCCAGCTATCGGCAGCCGCTACGGCGTCACGCGTTTGGGCGCGGACGGGAGTGCAGCGTGGAGCGCCGGTCGGGGTCGACATCGCCCGGGCTGGTCCACCGAGCGGCATCACTCTTCGTTTCGATTCCCCAAATACACTCGTCTGATGGCGATGGATTACGTCGTGCAGAGGCTCGAGATGGGTGATGTCGTGTTGATCGACCTTCCCGAGCAGGGCGGTGAGGTCGAGGCGAAGGTGGTGGAGCCAATCGATCGAACCAAAACGACCGTGCGCGTTTCGCTGCGAGTTGCAGGGCGTGAGGACTTCGTCAAGGAGTGGCCTCTCGGCGAGAAGGTCACAGTTGTTCGCGGTCCTTGAACCGGCGGACCACGGATGACGATCGATAGGACCTCGCGGGCCGTTTCGGCCGGAGGATTTCCGTCAGAGGCGGGGTAGTGAAGCGCTCCGTCTCCTGCGAAGCAAGATCGTGCGGACCGGATCGGAGGCCCGATATCCCCCGATCCTCGCGGTGGCGTCACAGCGACGGCAAAAGGGGGCGACGCGGTGCCATCATCCCGGAAGGGCGGCCCGGGAGGATGGTGGAGGCTGCACGTCGTGTCCGCGGTTCGGTTGAGGCGTTGGGCGATCAGCCGCCGGCCGTGGCGGCGGGGTCGCGCACGAACTGCTCGAGGAGGGCGCGGATCGCGGGTGACCCGGCGGGCAGCGCGACTCCGTGGGCCGAGCCGGCGACCAGCTCGAGCCGCTTCGTAGTCCCTCCGGTCGCGTCGTAGAGCCGCTGGGCGTCGGCGGCGAAGTCGTACGGCGGGTACTGGTCCTCGCGGGAGGCGACGTAGAGGACGGGGACCACCAGGCGAGGAGCGAACCGCCGCGCGTCGACGCGGCCCGCGATCACGGCAGGCGCAGAGAGCGCGGCGACCCCGGCGACGGGTGGAGTGACCGAGGCGCCCGCGATGACCGCGGCGATCCCACCGAGCGACGCGCCCGCGAGCACCACGTTCCGCGCGCCGAGGGATCGCACGGTCTCGACCGCCGCGGCATAGTCCGTCGCGAGGCGCCCGTACTGGACGCGTCCCTTCGAGGACCCGTGACCGCGGAAGTCGAAGGCGAACACCCAGACGCCGCGGCCGGCGAGCCAGCGCGCCGTCGGCAGCCACTCGCACAGGCTGCCGTTCGACTGGTGGGCGAGCACGACGACCGGCCGCGACCCGGGACGGAGGCCGCCGAACCGATGCGCCACGAGCTGCACGCGATCTGCCGTACGGAACCACAGCTCGTTGCCGCGGACGCAGTCGTGGCTCGATCGCTCGCCTCTCGCGACCGCCGCCGGCGCGGCGATCGCAGCGAGGGCGAGGACGAGCGCCAGTGCGGTCCGCATCGCCTGCGATGATGACCAGTCAACAATGACATGTCAAGATTGACATATGAGCCTGCGCTTTGCGCTTCTCGGCCTGCTCGCCGACCGGCCGCACACCGGCTGGCAGCTCCTCAAGCACTTCGAGGGGTCGCTCGCCTACGCCTGGCCGGCGCTCCACAGCCAGATCTACCCCGAGCTCGCGCGGCTGCGAGCGACGGGTCTGATCGAGCAGACCGGCGAGGGAGCGCGCGGAGCGAAGGAGTACTCGCTCACCGCGACGGGCAGGCAGGAGGTCGAGCGCTGGCTCCGTGAGACCTCCCCCGGGCGCAACGGCCGTGACGAGGCGCTCCTGCGTGTCTTCTTCCTCTGGCTGCTCGAACCCGACGAGGCGGCCGCGTACCTCGACCGTGAGGCGGAGCACCAGCGGCGCCTCCTCGCCGAGCTCGAGGGCATCGCGGCGTCCACGGTGATCGCCGACGCGAAGGACGAGACCTACTGGCTCGCGCTCGACTACGGGCTGCGCATCACCCGGACGCGCATCGAATGGGCGGAGGACTCGGCGCGCGCGGTGCGTGACCGCAACTGACACGATCACGCGGTCCAGGAGGGCGTGGCGAAACGGTTCCCGTCCCAGGGTGCCGCCGCTGCCCTGGGGACATCGCGGCTGTTTCGCCCTCCTAGCCGCCGCTGATCGCGGCGATCACTTCGACCCGCGAGCCGGGCTCGAGGGCGGTGTCGAGCCCGGCCCGCTCGCGGTCGACGTAGATGTTGATGTGCGTGCGGAGCGCCGGCCCGGGCTCGCAGAGCCGGTCGCGGAGGCCGGGCCAGCGCTCGTCGAGCCGGTCGATCACGTCGTTCACGGTCGCCGCGTCGACCTCGAGCCGTCGCGGGAGGTCGGCGTAGAGCGACGGGAGCGTGGGAGGCAGGCGGACGTCGACCATCTACGCGGCCACCGCCACCTCGACGGACGCGATCGCCGGCAGGTAACTCGCGATCTCCGTCCAGGTCTCGCCCTCGTCGGCGCTCGCGAACACCTGGCCGGTGCTCGTGCCGAAGTAGACGCCGGGGACGTCGAGCGCATCGATGGCCATGCCCTCGCGGAGCACGCCTAGGTGGGCGTCCTCCTGCGGGAGGCCGCGGTCGAGCCGCTGCCACGTCGATCCGGCGTCCTGCGTGCGCCACACGGCCGCCTTGCCGTCCGGCATGCAGCGCCCGTGCCCCGGGTCGAGCGGAATCACATAGAACGTGTCGCGGTCGTGCGGGTGCGCGGCCGCCGCAAAGCCGAACTCGGTCGGCAGGCCCTCGGTTATCTCGACCCACGACTGACCCGCATCGTCGCTGCGGTGCATGCCGACGTGGTTCTGCTGGTAGAGGCGGTCGGTGTCGACGGGGGACATCACGAGCTTGTGGACGCAGTAGCCGACCTCCGGGTTCTCGAGCGGCCAGTCGGCGCGGAGGCCCTTGTTGCGAGGCGTCCACGACGCGCCGTCGTCGGTGGTCTCGAAGATCCCGAAGCCCTGGACGATCGCCCAGAAGCGCGAGGCCTCGTCGGGGTGCGGGAGGATCGCGGGAAGGCCGAGGTGGCCCGGCGGCTGGTTCGTCGGGATGTTCCACTCTTCGCGGCCCGGCTGCCCGTCGAGCGTGGTCTTGAGCGACCAGGTCGTGCCGCCGTCGCGGCTCTCGAACACGCCCGCCGACTCGGCGCCTGCGAGGAGGCGCCCGTGCGCGGCGGTCAGCCCGGAGACCTTCGACAGCTTGAGGTCGCCGTCCTCGCCGTACGAGAGGCCCTCGCTCGAGAGCTCCCAGTTCTCGCCGAGGTCGGAACTCCGCCAGACACCGGCGCCGTGCCACTCGCTCGCGCAAGCGGCGAAGAGCGTGCCGGTCGCGGCGTCGTGGATCGCGTGGTAGATGGGCCAGCCGTCGCAGAACGGGCCTCGCACCTCCCAGTCGCGCCGGTCGCCGTCTGACTCCAGCAGGAAGCAGCCCTTGCGGGTGCCCACGATGACGGTTACGGACGCTGGCATCGGACCTCCTCGGTGTTGGTTCGCACGGCCTGTGCACCACTACGACGAAACAGCCGCTGGATTCTCATCGGTCGGCGGGCAGCGGTGTGCCGCGCTCGGCCGAGTGAGCCGCGTGCGCCGTGGCTAGGAGACGAAGAGCGGCGTCATGCGGGCTCGCTCGACGAGCGTTTCGACGGCGTCGTCCTCTGGTGGGCGGGCGTAGCGCTCGGCGGCGTCGAGAAGACGCGGCAGGAGCTCTCGGTCTCCGACAGTGTTCAGAAAGGCGTCTTCCCGACCGAGGACGAACGCGACGGCGACGTCGATCTCGTCCTGATCAGTGAGCGGCTCGTACCAGGTCGCCGCCGTCGGCTGGGCTGCACCCCACGGCCCACGCGTGATCGCTTTGATGGTCTGCAGCGCGACGTTTCGCTCCGCGCAGACCCGAGCGAGCTCCTCGAAATCCGGTCCGTACACCGGATCGCGGAGCGCTACGGGGTTGCACGGCGCGAGCACGGCGTCGAACGGGAAGACGTCGAGCGCGCGGCGATGCTGGTGGGCCACGGTCAGGCCATGGCCCGTGACGCCGACGAAGCGGACGAGCCCCTCGTCGCGGGCCTCGAGCGCGGCCTCGAGCGCGCCGCCGGAACCGAGCGCCTCCTCCCACTCCCCTGGATGTACGAGGTTGTGCAGCTGGATCAGGTCGACGGACGCGACACCCATCCGCTCGAGCGAGCGGTGGATGGACTCGCGCGCTGCCGCTCGCGACCGGTCGCCGGTCTTGGTCGCGAGGAAGAACGCCTCGCGATGCTCGGCCAGCCATCGTCGAAGCTGATCCTCCGAGTCACCGTAGCTCGCGGCCGTGTCGATGTGGTTGACACCGTGCTCGAGCAGCAGCTCGAGGACGGCGTTCGACTCCGAGGATGTCGCTCCGCTGAGCGCCACCGCGCCGAACACGATCCGCGAGCTGGTGTGGCCCGTACGACCGAACGGGATCCTCGGAATGGTCATCGAACCGAGCATACGCCGCGCGAACCGCCTCGCTGACGAGACCCGGGCCACGCTAGATTCTTCGGTCAGTGCCCGAGACCGAGCCGGAGGTGGATGAGGCGTCGTTCCGCGTCTGGGCGCCGGGGAGGGTCAACCTCATCGGCGAGCACACCGACTACAGCGGCGGGCTCGTCCTACCGATCGCGATCCAGTACGGGATCCGTCTCGCAGCCGCTCGCGTCGAGCGCGCGATCACGCTCGAGTCGGAGGGCTACGGGAGAGCGGAGACCGTTGCTGCCGACGGGAGCGGCCCTCTGGGCCGGGGATGGGCGCGATACGCGCAGGCGGTGGCCGCCGAGCTGGCCGACGCCGGCCGGCCCGGAATCGGGCTGACGGGCACGATCGCGTCCGATCTCCCGCCGAGAGCGGGTCTCTCGTCGTCCGCCGCTCTCGAGGTGGCGCTCGCGCTCGCCCTCTGCGCGGTCGCCGACGTCGAGCTCGAGCCGCTCGAGCTCGCCCTCCTCTGCCAACGGGCAGAGCTGCGGGCCGTCGGCGTCCCGTGCGGCATCCTCGACCAGGCTGCGTGCCTGCTCGGCACCAAGGGGCACGCGATCCTGCTCGACTGCCATTCGCTCGAATACCGGCTGATCCACGTCCCCTCCGACGCCGGGCTCCTGATCGTCGACTCCGGTGTCCCGCGGAGTCTCGAGAACACCGCCTACGCGGAGCGGCGAAGCGAGCTGGAGGTGGCGCTGCGGCTCGCGGGCGCCGCTCGCTCCACCGAGGTCGATACCGGTGCGCTCGACGGGCTCGACGACGTCGCGAAGCGCCGGCTACGGCACGTCGTCACCGAGAACGAGCGCGTGCGCCTGTTCGCGACGGCCTTCGAGGCCGGAGACCTCGCCGCTGCGGGCGTGCTCCTCCGCGAGAGTCACGTCAGCCTCCGCGACGACTACGAGGTCTCGATCCCGGAGCTCGACCTGCTCGTCGAGCTCGCGATCGACGCGGGCGCTCTCGGCGCCCGCCTGCTCGGCGGCGGGTTCGGCGGGGCCGTGCTCGTTCTCGCGCACACTCAGCACCTGGAGGAAGTAGGAAGGGCGATCGCGGCCCGGTACCGGGAACACACGGGAACCGGCGGCGACACGCTGACCGTCCGCGCCTCGCCCGGCGCGAGCGTCAGCCGACCCGGCTAGCGGCTCCGGCGCGCTTGGTGAGGTGCGAGGACGTACGAGAAGCGGTAGCGGCGGCCATTCAGCCGGTGCCGCGGGTGGGTATCGGGTCCGCACGCGGACGTGCCGAGCCCTCGCTGCGCATGGTCGAGGCTGAGGACGGTCGCCTTCCGGGGCTCCAGATCGCACGTGTGTCGCGCTTTGTAGAGATCCGGCGCGGTGAAGTGGCTCGCTGTGAAGGCGAACACCGGCATCCCCTCGACGTCCAGTCCCACGCCGTGCTCGCCCGTGACCGAGAGACGCCTGACGTCGCTGTGCCGCCCGTGTTCCTGGGGGAGGATGTACGGCACGTACTCGCCGGCGACGGTGCTCCGGAAGGTGCCGACTACCGTCGAGGCGAGACGATCGGGGTAGTCCTCCCACGGGCCGCGGCCGAACCACTCGAGCCGGTCGAGCCCCGGCAGGAGCAGAAATGCGACCCCGATTCGCGGCAGATCGCGGAGGTCGGCGCCGAGACGGACATCGTTCTCGACGAGCAGCGCACCCGGCCGGAGCATGCGGAAGCGCTGCCGGTGGACGGCGTCGTCCCACCGACCGCGGCCCGACGCCCTATGCACGACATCGACGGTGCCGGGCGCCGTCCGGATCGACTCGAGGCGGTGCTCGAGGCGGTCGAGCCCCAGGTCGAGCCAACGCCCCAGTACCCCTCGACTGCGATCGGGCAGCAGTCGGAGTCCGTCGTTGTCGGTCGCCGCACGCCACAGCTGCAGCACGGGGCCCGTCTGGACGACGTTCCGGCCGCCCGCACCCGAGAGCACGGCGAGCCTGCCCGTCGCCGTGTCCACGACAGCGCGCGTGCCTTGGCTCTCGAGAGCGATCGCCCTGTCCGTCTCGACGGGCGCCGCGCGAGAGACGGGCCTAGCGCGTGGAGGCCGCCGCGACGGCAGCGCCAGCTGCTCCCACGCCACCTCGTGACCGGCCGGCGCCCACGCGGTCGCGCGCCGCAGGGAGAAGCGGAAGGTGACGAACCGCTCGCCGCGGCCGGCGGGCCCGAGGTCGAGGCGGACGTCGCGCGACCCGCCTGCGGGCACGTCGAGCGCCGGAAGCCTGCCGCGACGCTCGACCGCACCGTCGACCGTCAGCTCCCACGCCCCTCTCAGGTCGCCGAGGTCGGCGAAGTCCCGCCGGTTGTGGATCCGGAACCGGCCGCCCCCCCGGGCCTCGACCGAGACCGGCCGAGACACGAACTTCAGCTCGTACAGCCCGGGGTGGGGCGTCCGGTCGGGCCACACGAGGCCGTCGGCGCAGAAGTTGGCGTCGTGCGGCGTCTCGCCGAAGTCCCCGCCGTACTTCCAGTAGGGACGGCCTCGCTCGTCACGGGCCCGGATCCCGTGGTCGACCCACTCCCAGACGAAGCCCCCCTGGAGGCGTTCGTGCCGTTCGAACGCAGCCGCGTAGTCTGAGAGCCCACCCCAGTTGCCCATGGCGTGGGAGTACTCGCAGAGGATCAAGGGACGCGCGTCGGTCGTCGTCTGCGCCCAGGTCTCGATCGCGTCGACCGAGGCGTACATCGGGCAGACGACGTCGGTCGCGCGGCGGCCGCCCGACCAGTCGCGCGCGATCGCGCCCTCGTAGTGGAGGGGACGGGACGGGTCGCGTGCGCGGGCCCATCCTGCCGCGGCGTCGTGGTTGGGGCCGTAGCCGGACTCGTTGCCGAGGGACCAGAGGATCACGCTGGGGTGGTTCTTGTCGCGCTCGACCATGTTGCGAACACGTGTGACGAAGGCGGCGAGGTAGCGAGGGTCGCGGCAGAGCTCGTCGTAGTAAGCGTGTGCCTCGATGTTCGCCTCGTCGACGACGTAGAGGCCCAGCCGGTCGCAGAGGTCGAGCCAGTACGGGTCGTTGGGGTAGTGGGAGCAGCGGACCGCATTGAGGTTCGACTGCTTGATCAGCAGTGCGTCCCTCTCCATCAGCTCGCGCGTGACCGCCCGTCCCCGCACATCGTCGTGATCGTGTCTGTTGACTCCGTGGATCCTGACCGCCCTCCCGTTCACGAGCAGGCGCCCGTCGCGCGTCTCGACGCGGCGGAAGCCGACGCGGCACGCGACGCTCTCGCTGTTCCCAGGGCTTCTGAGGCTGACGACGAGCGTGTAGAGGGCGGGATCCTCCGCTGACCAGCGACGAGGCATGCGAACCGGCAGCCGGAGTATGTGCCCCAGCGCGCCGCGCTCGAGCGGGGCGGCAAGGACCGTCCTGCCCCTGGGATCGAGAAGCCGCGCCACGAGCGCCGCCGATGCCGATTCGGGGCCTTCGACGCTCGCATCGACCGCGAGAGTCCCATCCCGGTAGCCGTCCGCGAGCTCACCCCGGGCGAACACGTCGCTGATGTGGGTCGCTCCGGTCGTGTAGAGGATGACCTCGCGGGAGATGCCCGCGTGCCACCACTGGTCTTGATCCTCGACGAAGCTCGCATCGGACCAGCGCACGACCGCGGCCAGGATCTCGTTGGGCCCCGTCTGGTCGACGAGGGCGGTCACGTCGAGCTCGGCGGGTGTCCGCCCGTCCTTGGCAAGACCGGCCGGCCGTCCGTTGACGACCACGTGGAGCACCCCTTCGACGCCGCCGAAGTGCAGCACGACCCGCCGGCCGCCCCATCCGCGCGGCAGGGTAAACGTGCGGCGATAGAGCCCCGTCGGATTGTGCTCGGGCACGCGCGGGGGCGGGGTTTCGAACGGCATGACGACATTGGTGTACTGCGGAGACTCGTCGCCGAGCATCGTCCAGAGGCTCGGCACCGCGACCGTCCGCCAGCCGCCTACGCGCGCGGCCGCCGCGGGTGCCCGTTCGGGATGATCCACCAGGCGGAACTGCCAGCGGCCGTCGAGGGACCGAAGCCACCGCGAGCGCGTCCGGTCGAGCGTCGCGGCGAGCTCGGGAGTCGGGAAGGGAGGAAGGGTTGCCGTCGGCGGCAGCGTGCCGAGGCTCGTCAGCTCGGGGCGCTCCCAGCTGGGGCTTCCGCCTGGGAAGAGAAGTGCTCTGAGCGCGTCCCGGTCAGCCCTCCTGCGGACGTTTCCGTCAGAGGGCATCGCGCAGCGCCTGTGCCGCCTGCTCCGGAGAGACCGGGTTGAAGAAGACGCCGGAGCCGAGCTCGCCGGCGGCGACGTAGCGCGGCACGTTCCCCGCGCGCCACGGCGAGACGATCTCGACGTGCAGCCGCGCCTGCGGCCACGCACCGCCGTCGAACGGCCGCTGGTGGATCCAGAGCATGTAGGGGATCGGCTCGCCGAACAGCCCGTCGAATCGCTCGAGCACGTCGACGAGGAGCGTCGCCAGCCCGTCGCGTCCGGCGTCGTCGAGCGTCGGCAGGTCGGGGACCGGGACCTGCGGGGCGAGGGTCAACGCGTACGGGAAGATCGGTGCCTCGGGAACCCAGGCCTGCCATCCTGACGCGGTCGCGACGAGGCGCTCCCCCACGGCCGAGAAGCGCTCGCCGCGCTCCAGCTCCAGCAACGGCTGGTTCGGGATCCTGTCGAAGGCATAGATCTGGCCGTGTGGGTGGGAGATGGTCGCGCCGACTTCCGCACCGCGGTTTTCGAAGACGAGGACGTACGCAAGGTCGTCGCGCGACCCGAGCGCCGCGCTGCGGTCGGCCCACAAGTCGACGACCTTGCGCGCGCCGTGCACGCCGAGCGACCAGAAGGTCGCTTCGTGCTCCGGCGTGTAGAGAATGACCTCGCAGCGAGCGCCGGGCATGGCCGGCCAGCGGTTCGGAAACCATCGGACGTCGTACCGCTCGGGCGCCTCGAGACCACCCGGGCAGAACGGGCAGGTCGTCTCGGGCAGGTTCGGTCGTTCCTGGCGGGAGCTGACGACGAACACGTTGGCGCCCGTGTGGGCGTCCTGGCGGAGTTCGGCGTGCGTGCCGGTGGAGTCTGCTACCCGGGTCGGCGTGTCGGGCGGTGAGCTCACGGCGGTGGGCCTACGGCGCGCTCGCCGCGACCCCGACCCGCGCGACGAGCCGGCGCAAGGACGACACGCTCGACGTGACCGTCGAGCGTGTCGTGCGCTTCGGTCGAAAGGCCGCTGTCGGTGACGACGACGTCCGCCTCGTCGAGCCGGGCGAGGCGGCTCAGCCCGCGCACTCCCCACTTCGTGTGATCGGCGACCACGACCACGCGCTCCGCAGAGGCGATGAACGCGCGGTCGGTCTCGGCCTCGAGCAGGTTCGGCGAGGTGAAACCCGGGTCCTCCGCCATTCCGTGGACGCCGAGGAACAGGGTGTCGAGATGCATCGAGCGAATCGTCGTCACCGCCATCGGTCCGACGAGGGCGTCGGAGGGGGTGCGCACGCCGCCCGTGAGGATGACCGTGAGATCGGCCCGGCCTTCCCTGTGGAGGACGTTCGCCACCGGGATCGAGTTGGTGACCACCGTCAGGCTGGGGACGTCGGCGATCTGGTGGGCGAGCCGCCAGGTCGTCGTGCCCGCGGTGAGCGCGACCGCCTGGCCGGGGCCGACGAGCCGGCGGGCGGCACGGGCGATCGCCTCCTTCTCCGCGAGCTGCTGGTGCGACTTGGTCTCGAAGCCTGGCTCGTGGGCGCTGAGGTGCCCCCGCGCGGTCGCGCCCCCGTGCACCTTCTGGAGGAGCCCCGATTCCGCCAGCGCGTCGAGGTCGCGACGCACGGTCATCTCCGACACCGCGAGCAGCTCCGTGAGCTGCTTGACCCGCACCGCCCCCTGGGCGCTGATCTCGTCGAGGATGCGCTTCTGACGTTGACCGGCCAGCATCGAGTCGTGGCCTCCTGTGGGCGCGGATTCCGATCCCACCAATACCCAACACGTTCGCGCATTCCGAGTCAAGCCGGATCGAGGAAGGATACGCCAGACCTTGACACCTTGCCAGCGATCGTGAGAGGGTGAGTGGCGTTCGCATCATTGATCGATCGGGTTCGGTCGTGTTCGAATCTGATCGAGTATCCGAGCAAGGAGGGTCTCATGTCGGATCCATCGCCTCCTGCGCCCGATCGAGGGGAGGTCGGGAACCCGACCTTGAGCCGCCGCGGGCTCTTCGCCGGCGGCCTGGCCGGGGCGGCGGCGCTCTACGGCCTCAGCTCCGGCGGCGCGGCTGCACGCAGTCTCTCCCCGGCCGTGCGCAGCGCGCTCGCGGCGGGCACGGTGTCGTTCGGATCGAACGGGTCGGATCCCGTGCCGAAGAAGGCCTACGCGAACGTCTTCAAGGCGTTCACGAAGAAGACGGGGATCAGCGTCAAGGTCAACACCGTCGACCACAACACGTTCCAGGAGCAGATCAACACCTATCTCCAGGGCCAGCCGCAGGACCTGTTCACGTGGTTTGCCGGCTACCGGATGCAGTTCTTCGCGTCCAAGGGCCTGCTGTCGCCGATCGACGACGTCTGGGCGCCGCTCAAGTCGCAGTTCGCGTCGGCGTACCAGAACGCGTCGAAGGGCGCGGACGGGCACTACTACTTCGTCCCGATCTACGCCTACCCCTGGGCGGTGCACTACCGAAAGAGCGTGTGGAGGCAGCACGGCTACACGGTCCCGAAGACCTGGGATCAGTTCGTCGCGCTCGCGAAGAAGATGCAGGCCGACGGGCTCACGCCGATCGCCTTCAGCGACAAGGACGGCTGGCCCGCGATGGGCACCTTCGACATCATCAACATGCGGCTGAACGGCTACGACTTCCACGTCCGCCTGATGGCGGGGAAGGCCCGCTGGGACGGGCCGCAGGTGAAGCGGGTGTTCAACACCTGGCGCGAGATCCTGCCGTACACATCCGACGGCGCGCTCGGGCTCACCTGGCAGGAGGGTGCGCAGCAGCTCGCCAACAAGGAGGCCGGCATGTACATGCTCGGCACCTTCGTGGGCCAGCAGTTCACGGGTGCCGTCCAGAAGGACATCGACTTCTTCGCCTATCCCATGATCAACCCGAAGTGGGGTCAGGACTCGATCGATGCCCCCATCGACGGGTTCTGCATGGCCCGGAAGGGGAGCAACTCGAAGGAGGCGAAGGCCCTGCTCTCGTACCTCGGGACCGCGACGGCCGAGAACATCTACCTCGCCTCCGACCCGAACGACGTGGGGGCGAACAGGAACACCAACAAGTCGCGGTACACGGCACTCCAGAAGAAGTCAGCGCTGCTGATCGGCAAGACGAAGCACATCGCGCAGTACCTCGACCGCGACACCCGGCCCGACTTCGCCTCGACGGTGATGATCCCGGCCCTGCAGCAGTTCCTCAACCATCCGGAGGACGTCAACGGCCTGGTCAAGAGCATCCAGAAGCAGAAGGTGGCGATCTTCGGGTCCTGAGGCGTAGTCTGGGGTCGACGCGATGGCGACCGAGGCCGCCCCGAGGCTGGCAGCGGACGGCGCGCAGCGTAGGGGGCGCGCCGTCCGGCTCTCGTCCCGTGACAAGCTCGCGCTGGCGCTCATGGTCGGGATCCCGCTCGTCCTCGTCGGCGGGCTGATCTGGTTCCCGACCATCGCCTCGATCCTGCTCTCGTTCACGAACTGGGACGGGATCGGCGGGATCACGACAGCGCACTGGATCGGCACCGAAAACTACAACCAGATCGCGACGATCAACCCGGGGTTCTGGCCGGCGGTCAGGCACAACCTCATCTGGCTGGCCTTCCTCACGTTCGTCGCGACGCCGTTCGGCCTCTTCCTCGCCTACCAGCTCGACAAGGAGCTTCGCGGCTCGCGCATCTACCAGAGCATCTTCTTCCTGCCCGTGGTGCTGTCGTTCGCGATCATCGGCTTCATCGTCCAGCTGATCTACTCGCCGACGCAGGGCCTGGTCAACGGCCTGCTCGGCACCGACACCGACTGGCTGGGCGACCCGAGCCTCAACTTGTGGGCCGTGCTCGTGCTCGTCGGCTGGCGGCACGCCGGGTACATCATGATCCTCTACCTCGCCGGGCTGAAGGCGATGGATCCGGCGCTGCGTGAGGCGGCAGCGATCGACGGCGCCGGTGAGTGGCACGCCTTCCGAACCGTCGTCTTCCCGTCGTTGTGGCCGATCAACATCGTGATCGTCGTCGTCACGGTGATCGAGGCGCTCCGTGCGTTCGACATCGTCTACATCGTCAACAAGGGGCGGAATGGGCTCGAGTTGCTGTCGATTCTCGTGACGAACAACATCATCGGCGAGGCGAGCCGGATCGGGTACGGGTCGGCGATCGCGGTGATCCTGATCGTGATCTCGATCGTCCCGATCATCGTCTTCGTGTGGAACAGCTTCCGGGAGACCGAGCAGGCGTGACGAGCGTCGCCGTCACCGGAGACACCCGCCCCGTCCGGAAGCGCCCGCTGAGGATCTCGCGGGTCATTCTTCACGCCTTCCTCATCGTCACGGCCCTCGTCTGGCTCGCCCCTGTCGCCTGGGCGGTGTTCACCTCGTTCCGCCCCTACTCGGACACCGCGGAGCACGGCTACGTCTCGTGGCCGCACACCCTGAGCCTTACGAACTACCGGAACGCGTGGGACCAGGGCGACATGCCCCTGCACTTCTGGAACTCGATGCTGATCACGATCCCTGCGATCGTGCTGATCCTGCTGTTCGCCTCGGCGGTGGCGTTCGTCGTCTCGCGGTTCAGCTTCTGGTTCAACGTCCCGCTCCTGATCTTCTTCATGGCCGCGAACCTGCTACCGCAGCAGGTGATCATCACCCCCGTCTACGAGATGTACCTGCGGATCCATCTCCCGACGTGGCTGTCCGGGAGCGGGCTCGCCTACGACTCGTTCATCGGGCTGATCGCGATCAACGTCGCCTTCCAGACCGGCTTTTGCACGTTCGTGCTCTCGAACTACATGAAGACCCTGCCGAAGTCGCTGAGCGAGGCGGCTCGCGTCGACGGCGCCGGCGTCACCCGTCAGTACTTCGGGATCATCCTGCCGCTCTGCAAGCCGGCGTTCGCGGCGCTCGCGGTGCTCGAGTTCACTTGGATCTACAACGACTTCTTCTGGGCGATCGTGCTGATGAGCTCGGGCGACAAGCGCCCGATCACGACGTCGCTCGCCAACCTCTCGGGCCTGTACTTCACCGACAACAACCTGATCGCCGCCGCGTCGGTGCTCGTCGCGCTGCCGACCATCATGGTGTTCGCGCTACTGCAGCGGCAGTTCATCAGCGGCCTCACGCTGGGGTCGACGAAGGAGTAGCGTGGCGCGGGTTGCGTTCATCGGTGCCGGCAGCGTCGTCTTCACGAAGAACCTCCTCGGCGACATCCTGTCCTTCCCCGAGCTGCGGGGCGTCGAGATCGCGCTCCACGACATCGACCCCGACAGGCTCGCGACGGCCGAGGCGATGGCCCGCCACGTCGCGCGCGAGCGCGAGGCCTCGCCGGCGATCTCCGTCCACGTGGAGCGACGAGCGGCGCTCGACGGGGCGGACTACGTGATCAACATGGTCCAGGTCGGCGGCCACGCGGCGACGCTGCTCGACTTCGAGATCCCGGCCCACCACGGCGTACGCCAGACGATCGCGGACACGCTCGGGGTCGGCGGGATCTTCCGCGCGCTCCGCACTGCCGACCACATGCTCGCTCTCGGCTGCGAGATGGCGGAGCTCTGCCCACGCGCCTGGCTGCTCAACTACACGAACCCGATGGCGATGCTGTGCTGGCTCGTCTACGGCGGCACGGCGACAAAGAACGTCGTCGGTCTCTGCCATTCCGTCCAGTTCACGACCGAGGACCTCGCGGCGGTGGTCGGCGTCCCCGTCGACGAGGTCACGTTTCTCGCGGCGGGCCTCAACCACCAGGCGTTCATCCTGCGCTTCGAGCGCGACGGCGAGGACCTCTATCCGCTGCTCGACGCCCGCATCGAGTCGGATCCCGAGCTTCAGCGCCGCGTGCGCGTCCAGCTCTACCGGCGGCTCGGCTACTTCCCCACCGAGTCGAGCGAGCATGCCGCCGAGTACGTGCCGTGGTTCATGTCGCACGACGACGAGATCGAGCGGCACCGCATCCCGGTCGCGGAGTACATCCACCGCAGCGAGGAGAACCTCCTCGAGTACGAGCGCGTCAAGGGGATGCTCGAGCGCGGGGAAGCCATGCCGCTCGCGAGGTCGAACGAGTACGCGGCGTCGATCATCCACTCGATGGAGACAGGGACGCCGTCGGTCGTCTACGGGAACGTGCGCAACACGGGGCTCCTGCGGGGGCTCCCCGACGACTGCTGCGTCGAGGTGCCGTGCCTCGTCGATGCCAGCGGCCTCCATCCCGTGCCGATCCTCGACTACCCGCCCGAGCTCGCCGCTCTCAACCGGACCTTCGAGAACCCCGTCGAGCTCACCGTGCGCGCCGTGCTCGAGGGGCGACCCGAGCTCGTTCGTCAGGCAGCGATGCTCGACCCGAACACCGCGGCGACGCTCACGCTCGACGAGATCGACGCCCTCTGCGACGAGCTGACCCTGGCGCACGGCGAGGCGCTTCCGGTCCCGCTGCGCGCGTCCCGGCGAGCTCTCGACGTCCCGGTCGTCTCGGCCGGACGGAGCGCATCGTGAGCGGCATCCGTCTCGACGCGGTCACCAAGATCTACCCCAACGGCGTCAAGGCCGTCGACCGCGTCAGCCTCGACATCCGGCTCGGCGAGTTCGTGGTCCTCGTCGGCCCCTCCGGCTGCGGCAAGTCGACGCTGCTGCGCATGATCGCCGGACTCGAGGACGTCTCGATGGGAGACATCTACATCGGCGACCTGGACGTCACCGACCGGCCGCCCCAGGAGCGCGATATCGCGATGGTCTTCCAGAACTATGCGCTCTACCCGCACATGACGGTGCGGGACAACCTCGCCTACGGGCTCAAGCTCCGGAAGATGCCGAAGGTCGAGTGGCGGCTCCGCGTGGACGAGGTCGCGTCGGTGCTCGGCCTCAGCGAGCTTCTCGACCGTAAGCCCGCTGCGCTCTCAGGAGGGCAGCGCCAGCGCGTCGCGATGGGGCGGGCGATCGTGCGGAACCCCAAGGCGTTCCTGATGGACGAGCCGCTGTCGAACCTCGACGCGAAGCTGCGCGTCTCGATGCGGGCCGAGCTCGCGAAGCTCCACGAGCGCCTCGGGGTCACGACCGTCTACGTCACGCACGACCAGGTCGAGGCGATGACCTTGGGGCAGCGGGTCGCGGTCCTCCGCGACGGCGTGCTCCAGCAGCTCGACACGCCGCATGTGCTCTTCCACTCCCCGGCCAACCTCTTCGTGGCGGCGTTCATCGGCTCGCCCTCGATGAACCTGGTGGAGGCGGATGTCGTCGGCGATGTCGTGCGATTCGCCGGGTTCGACGTGACGTTGCCCGAGGGCTCCTCGCTGGTCGGCGCGGATCGCAGCGTGATCCTCGGCATCCGCCCGACTGACTTCGAGCATGCCGATGCGGCGCCACAACTGCCGCGCATGCGCGTCAAGATCGACGTCGTCGAGGATCTCGGCGCCGAGAACCACCTGATCTTCGCGATCGACGCCCCCCGCGTGAGTGCCGAGGCGGTGCGGGCGGCTGCGGATATCGCAGCCGACGACGAGGGGAAGCTGTTCGCGAACGACCAGCGGGCCGTCTTCACCGCGGTCGTCGGTGCAAAGCGGGCGACAACGCCCGGGTCGGAGCTCGAGCTTGCGGTCGACGTCACGAGGCTGCACTTCTTCGACCCGGGCACGGGGCACGTCGTCGACGCGCCAAGACGGGCGGCTGCTCCCGCCTGAGTGGTTCGACCGGAGGAACGTGACACATCGCACAAGTTTCCGGTACAGTTGGCGGGCGTCCGGTCGAGCGTCGTAGCCGCCGAGGCTTGGCACTCCTCTTCAGCTGTTCCCCTGGCCCGAGCGGAGCGGTGAGTCCGTTCGAGCTATCGACTGGCAGCTCGACTGCCTGTTCAGGAAGCGGTGACGCAGATGACCGGCCTTGTCCATTGGCGCAAGATGACCGGGGCGCTCGTGCTCTGGAGTGGGTACGTCGTCGCATGGATGGTGATCGCAGGCTCCGGCGTGGAGATCGCGGCCCTCTGGTGGCTGGCCGGCATGATGGTCTTCGGCTCGCTCTGGCTCGCCGCGCAGCCATCGTTCCAGCAGGGACGTAGCCTGGACGGCTTGTTCGTCCAGCTCGGCTGGACGAACTGGCGCGTGGTCAACGTGCACCGGGGCCACCGGGACACGAAGCAGGGGCGCGATGCGCGCTGAGACCGAGGCTCACCCTCGACACGCGTCGAGTCGAACCGCTCGGTGACGAGCCGTGTCGCCTCTGGCGTTGCCGGCGCGCGGCGCCCGCCCGGGTTAGCGGCATTGTGAGGTCGTCGCAGTCACCCGAGGGCACCATGGGTCGAGGACGCGATCGGGAAGCGCTCCGCAGGGGTGCGCTGACGGCGTTCCTGGACGAGCGCGTCCGCGAGGGCTATCGCGTCGAGACTCGCACCGACACGCACGCGATCATCGGCGCGCCCGACCGGCGTCGCTCGCTCCGCCATCTTCTCCGCAAGCCGAATTCGTTCCCACGCCAGGTCGTCTCCGTCGATCGTGACGGCGACGTGTCCATGCGCCCAGCCGAACCGCTGCGTTCGTGAGCCGCGCCAATCCGCGCCACCGTGTGGTCGTGATTCGGTCCGGGACCGAGGAGGCACGGGAGGCCGGCTGACAAAGAGGTCGCTAGAGAGCCTTCTTCAGCCCGTCGAGGATCAGGTCGAGGCCGAACTCGAACTCGCGCAGGGTCTCCCTCCATGGAGCCGACACGTGCTGCTCGGCGTGCTCCGCCAGCATCGGGTAGCCGCCGGCCCGGAGCCGAGGGATGAGCTCGGCGATGAAGTCTTCGGGGTCACGGCCGCCGGTGATGTCGTCTCCGGCGGCCGAATGGCCCAGGTGCCACATCGTGAAGCCGAGGATGTGGCTGTCGAGCGCGTGGTATCCACGGTAGGTGAGCTCGGGTGAGAAGCCGGCTTCGCCGAGCCGGCCGAGCAGCCACTCCATGTAGCGAAGCCGCGGGTTCTCCTCGATGCGCAGGCTTCCCGGCGACATGACGAGGCGGCACGCCCACGGGTGGCGCAGGAACGTGTCGTACGCCGAGACGGCGCAGCGCCGGATCGCCGTCTCCCAGTCCGGCTCGGACGGGAGCTCGATCTCGCGCACGACGAGATCCACCATGGCGTCGACGAGATCGCCCTTGTTCCGCACGTGGTTGTAGAGCGACATGGCTTCGACCCCGAGGTCCTTCGCGAGCCTCCGCATGCTGAGCGCCTCGATCCCGCTGTCGTCGGCGAGGGCGATGGCGGCGCGCACTACACGGTCCCTCGTGAGCGGCGCTCTTTGTGCGGGTTCGCTCATCATCGCTTGACAGGCTTACGCCGTACGTCCATACTTACATCATAAGCATACAGCGTACGTGGAAGGAGCGGAAGATGACGGCCGCGGCGATCGAAGAGGACCTGACGACGGAGCGCGATCGCGAGCAGAGGCCGATGCAGGCGATCGTCCACGAGCAGTACGGCCGCCCGGAGCCCGGTGTCCTCGATCTGCGCGAAGTCGATGTGCCCGTTCCCGACGATGACCAGGTGCTCGTCCGCGTGCACGCGTCGTCGGTCAATCCGGTCGAGTGGTACGGGGTCACGGGGCCGTACTTCGCCCGGGTCGGGGCGGGGCTCCGCAAGCCCAAGGACTGGAGGGTGGGAGCCGATCTCGCCGGAGTGGTCGAGGCCGTCGGCCGGGACGTTCTCGACGTCGGGCCCGGTGACGAGGTCTTCGGCTCGGGCTCCGGCGCGTGGGCCGAGTACGCGGTCGCTCGTGCGACCCGTGTCGCGCATAAGCCGTCGAACATCTCGTTCGACGAGGCGGCGACCGTGCCGATCGCGGGGCTCACGGCGCTCCAGGCGCTGCGCGACCACGGGCGTCTCGAGCCCGGCGAGAAGGTCCTGATCAACGGCGCGTCGGGAGGCGTCGGTACGTTCGCAGTCCAGCTCGCGAAGACCTTCGGAGGCGACGTGACAGCCGTCTGCAGCACGACGAACATGGAGCAGGCCCGGGCGCTGGGCGCCGACCGCGTCGTCGACTACACGAAAGACGACTTCACGGAGCTCGGGATCCGCCACGACCTGCTGGTGGACGTCGCGGGAAGCCGCTCGTTCCTCGCCTGCAGGGGAGCCCTGACGCCGGACGCCAGGTTCATCCTCGTCGGAGGGAAGATGTCCTACCGCGGGCTCGGCCCGCTTCCCCACATCGCCGGAACGATCCTGAAGTCGCGCTTCCGCAGTCAGAAGACGTCGTTCTTCGTCGCCAAGATTACGACGGAGCACCTCTCGCACATGCGCGAGCTGATCGAGGCCGGGAAGGTGCGGCCGGTCGTCGAGAGGATCTATCCGCTGAGCGAGGCACGCGAGGCGCTCGCCCATCTCGGGGAAGGGCACGCCAGCGGAAAGATCGTCATCGCCGTGTAGAGCACCCGGCAGTGAGCGACGCACGCGTCGCGCGCCCGTGCTGCGCGCCCTATCGTCCGGGGCATGAAGCGTGGTGCCGGACGTGCCCCGATCGTGGTGATGCTCGTCGCCGTCTGGGTGGTTGCAGCCGGCTCCCCAGTGCGCGCCGCGCCGCCGCCGCCGCACCGCTTTCCCGCGGCGGGCGAGCTCGTCGCGACGACCAACGTTCGCATCGAGCCGCGCCCGGCGGCCCCGATCGTCCGGACGCTGCGCCGCTTCCGGCCCGACCAGCAGTTCCAGATCGTGCTCGCCGTGGCTCGGCGCCGCGGGGCCGACGGCGAATGGTGGTACCGGCTCAGCCTGCCCGGGCCACCCAACGGGGCGCAGGGCTGGGTCCCGGCCGGCGCGGTCGAGGTACGACCGGTGGTGAACCGAATCGTCGTGCGGCTTGGCGCCCGCCGTCTCGAGGTGCGCCGTGTCCGCGACGCCACACTGCTATTGCGCAGCGTGGTCGCGGTCGGCGCGCCGGGCGCGAAGACGCCGCTCGGACGGAGCTTCTACGTGGAGTCCGCCTTCGTTCCGACGGATCCGTTCTACGGCGTCTTCGCCCTCGAGACGAGCGCCTACGCACGCGTCACGGACTGGCCGAGTGACGTCGTCGGAATCCACGGCACGAATCGGCCGGAGTTGCTCGGCCAGGCCGTCTCCCACGGCTGCATCCGGGTCGCGAACGACGTCGCGGCGCGGCTTCGCCGCCTCGCGCCGCTCGGGACGCCGATCGACATCGTGCGGTAGCTAGCCAGTGACGACGGTCGCCTGTCCGCTCAGGACGCCGAGAAGCGTTCGACACTGGGCGCGCCGCCTTGCTACGCGACGCTCTCCGCCGACGAACTGGACGATGCCGAGTTGCCGCGGCGTGACCGAGAAACGCGCGATACCGTTGGCGTCGGTGAGCGCCCGCCGAGCGACGCCTGCGCCGAGCGCGCGAACGGAGACCCCGGACAGGAGTTTCCCCACCCGGTTGCGGGCCGTGACGCGTACCACCGACGTTCGTCCACCCTGGAGGGCGCGCGGTTCGGCCGTCAGGGTCCGACAGACGCGGAGCGCGACCGGCGGCGCCAGCGGTCCGATCACACGTGCGAGCGCCGCCGCGACGTTGTTGCGGTAGTTGGACTCGACTTCTTCCGAGGCGACCCGGACGACGTTCGCGACCACGCCGACCTGCGTCGCCTCCGTCACGGCGACCACCGTCGCCGAGGCGCCCGGAGCCAGCCGCCCGAGGTTGCAGGTGTACGGCCTGCACGTGCCCTGCGACGGGGTCAGGGAGATCAGGCGGGTGCGGTACGAGCGCGGGTCGTCGACCTTGACGCCGTTCACGTCCGCGGCCGCGACTGCGGAGCGGTTCGTCACCGTCATCGTCCACGTGATCCGTCCGCCGAGCACCACGCTCGCCGGCGATGCGGTCTTCGTGACGACGAGGTCGAGGAGCGGCGCGGGGCCGGGCGGAGTCGGCGGCACGGGTGGGAGCGGTGTCGGAGGTGTCGGGGGTGTTGGCGGTGTCGGGGGTGTCGGGGGTGTGGGCGGTGTCGGCGGTGTCGGGGGTGTGGGCGGTGTCGGCGTTTCCTTCCGGGTGTTCGTGAACGTGCAGACGACCGTGTCGCCCGCCCTGACCGCCCCGTCGACCTTCGTCCCGGGAACCGAGACCTCGACCGCGCCGTTCCGGGTGCACTCGACCTTCGAATCGTAGTCCGCCAGGTTCGTTCCCGGGCCCGCCGTCTCCGTCGCGGTGCCCTCGCCGATGCCGGTTCGCAGGGGGCCGCTCGTCGCTCCGTTGCCGCCCGTCTTGACGATCGCGCCGTTGATCCGGAGCTGGAAGACACCTGGGTCGTCCGCGGGGATCGTCACCTTCCGGAGTTCGACGGTCGGGTTGCATGCCCGTGAGTCCTCGGAAGCAGCGGCCCTCCTCCCGGCCAGCTGCCACACGAGAGGGGTGCTCCCCGCCTCGAACGGCGTCTGAACGACGCCCGTGAAGCTGCCCTCCTCGAACACGCTGCGCTGGCCGAGATCTCTGCCCGGGACGAAGCGGTTCCGCTCGCTGCCGGCCTGGATCGTGACCTCGGTACCGCTCGTGTTCACGTAGCCCCAATACGCGACATCCGGGCTCCCGTCCTTGAACAGGACGCAGTCGAGGACCGGGCTGACGCCCTTCTCTGCCTGATTCGTGATCACGCAGACCACGCGCTCGTCCTGGGCGACTACCACGTCGACCGACGGACCGTTGGACGAGGCCACGGGCGGCCCCGACCCGTTGCCCGACGTGCAGTCGATTCGGATGGTGTAGTCGTCGAGACTCGTGCCAGAGACGGCGGACTCGCTCACGGTGTGACTGCCGACGCTGACGGAGACCTCGCCCGTCGTGCCACCGTGCGTGACACCTGCGCCGTCACCGCGAATCTGACCGTCGATCTTCAGGTCGAAGAGGCCGGGGTCGGCCTCCGGCGTCAGCCGCTTGAACACGGTGATCGAGCCGCCGGCGCAGCGCGGCGAGGTGCGACTGAATGAGAGATCGGTCCGCATGAGCGACCATGTGAGCTCGCTCCCGTCCCACGTGACCTGGAAGGCGTCCGCGACGGAGCCCGGAGCGAACGCCTTGGGTTGGCCACGGTTGGGATCGCCGGGAGAGAACTTGTTGAGCCCTCCAGGCGGTTCCACCGTCGTCGCGTTCGGGTTCACGTAGCCGAGGTGAGCGACGAAGGTGCCGCCGCCCACGGCGTCGACGCACTGGAGTGTCGGCGTGACTGGCTTTGGCCCCGGAGGGTCCGGAGGCGACGGCACGTTGCAGCCGGTCTGGTGGATCGCCTGTCCCTCCGGGCCCCAGTTGTACCCGGGGAAGACCTGTATCTGCCCCTTCTCGTCCTCGTAGGCGTACGGCGGGATGATGTCGCCCCAATCAGCCGCGGGGTAGACCGGCCCCGCGTGGTTCAGGTGGCCGCCTTTGAGATCGCCGTTGTTGCCGATGTTCGGTGACTCCGCGACGTAAGGGTTGCTCTCCGAGCTCGTCGCGTGGCAGATCGTCACGTCCTCCGCAAGGGGCGGAGGCAGTGGGACGTCCGCTACGGGGGGCGGTGCCGGAAGCTCGGGCACCTTGCACCCGTTCCCCCAGATCGCCTCGCCCGAGGCGTCCCAGTTCCGGCCCTCGAAGCTCGAGAGGTCGTCCGCATTCGGCTCCTGGACGGTGAACGACGGGACGATGTCCCCAGCGTGCTTCCCGTGATCCGTCGCTTCGGGGCCGAGGAACTCAGCCTGGCTCGCCGCTGCCTCTTCGTACCCCCCGTCCTCCAGGGCGTGGCAGATCTTCACCGAGGCATCGGTGCTTCGTGCGCCTGCGCCGACCATCGCGGCGGGGAACGCCGCGAGCGCGGCGAGCGCCACGGTGAGCAGGGACGCGACGGCGGCGAGGGGCCAGGTGCGCCGTCGGCGACCCCTGTGCGGGGACGGCGTGACCACGCGGCGGACGCTAGCAACACAAGTGTCAAGGCGCTATCCCCCGGTCGACGCCCGCCGCCGCCCGCGCGCCGCGCGTGAGGACTTCGTAAGCACGTTTCCGTGCGTCTCCGACGCCGGGTAGCATCGCGCGCGATGCCGACCTCGCTCGTCACCGGTGGCGCCGGCTTTCTCGGCTCTCACCTCTGCGAGGCGCTCCTCGGGAAAGGGCACCGCGTCATCTGTCTCGACAACCTCGAGACGGGCTCGCTCGCGAACATCACGCATCTGCGCGGAGACGAGTTCACGTTCCTGCACCACGACGTCAGCGAGCCCATGCGGATCGACGAGCCGCTCGACTTCGTCTACCACCTGGCGGCGCTCGCGAGCCCGATCGACTATCTGCGGTTGCCCCTGCATTCGCTCAAGACCGGGTCGTACGGCACGCACCACGCGCTCGGCCTCGCGAAGTGGAAGCGGGCGCGGTTCCTGCTCGCGTCGACGAGCGAGGTCTACGGGGACCCCGAGCTCCATCCGCAGCAGGAGACCTACTGGGGGAACGTCAATCCGATCGGCCCGCGCGGCGTGTACGACGAGGCGAAGCGCTATGCGGAGGCGCTGACGATGGCCTATCACCGCCAGCAGGGCGTCGACACGTCGATCGTCCGGATCTTCAACACCTACGGCCCGAGGATGAGGCCGAACGATGGTCGCGCGATCCCGAACTTCGTGAGCCAAGCGCTCGCCGAGAAGCCGCTCACCGTCTACGGCGAAGGCTCGCAGACGCGGAGCTTCTGCTTCGTCGACGACCTGATCCGGGGCTTGATCCTGCTCGCCGAATCGGGAGAGCACCTGCCGGTCAACATCGGCAACCCCGGCGAGTACACCATCCTCCAGCTGGCCGAGGCCGTGCTCGCGGCCACCGGCTCGACGAGCCAGATCGTGTTCGAGGCCCTGCCGGTCGACGACCCGCAGGTGCGGCAGCCCGACATCACGCGCGCGCGGCAGCTCCTCGGCTGGGAGCCCGAGATCGCGCTCGACGAAGGCCTTCGCCGTACGCTGGCGTCGCTCGGGAGGGACCCGGCACGTGCCTAGGGCGGCTGCGGCGCTCGCCGCGCTCCTCGTCGCCGTCGCAGTCGTCCTCGCGCCCAGCGCGTCGGCGTCGACGTCGCTCAAGATCGGCATCTTCGACGACGGGGTCGTCCTCTACGGCGAGCCCGATCTCGTCTTTCCGCAGCTCGCCAAGACGGGGACGCAGCTGCTCCGGGTCAACCTCTGGTGGTCGGGGCCGGGGATCAGCGTCGCGACACGCAAGCCGAAGCGCCCGGCGGACCCGACGGATCCGGCCTACAACTGGGACACCTACGACCGCACGGTCAGGTTCTCGATCGTCAACAACATCCAGCCGATCTTCTCGATCATCGGCACGCCCCCGTGGGCGAACGCGGCGAAGGGCTGGAACGTCGCGCCCACGAACGCGCGTGACCTGCGCCTGTTCGCCGCCGCCGCGCAGAAGCGCTACAGCGGCACCTTCGTGAACGCCGACGGCATCACGCTGCCGCGCGTCAGCCTGTGGATGGCCTGGAACGAGCCGAACAACCCGGTGTTCCTCAAGCCGCAGTACCGGCGTGCCGGCAAGATCTGGGCGATCCAGTCGGGACGCGACTACGCGAAGATCTGCAACGCGGTCGTCCAGGGAGTCAAGTCCGCGCAGCGGAGCTCGAAGGTCGCCTGCGGTGCGACCGGACCACGTGGCAACAACAACCCGAACTCGAGCCGTCCCTCCGTCGCACCGCTGCCGTTCCTGCGTGCGATGAAGGCGGGCGGCGCGAAGGGCTTCGACGCGTATGCACACCATCCCTACTACCTCTCGCCCGTCGAGACCCCGTCCACGAAGCCGTCGCCGGGGCCGAAGGGCCAGCCTCCGACCGCAGTCACGCTCGGCAACATCGACGTGCTGATCAAGGAGCTCGACCGCCTCTACGGACGCCGCGTGCGCGTCTGGGTCACCGAGTACGGCTACCAGACGAACCCGCCCGACAGGATCGTCGGCGTCACACTGTCGAAGCAGGCGAAGTACCTGACGCAGGCCGCCGCGATCGTGCGTGCCAACCCCCGCATCGACGTCTTCCTGTGGTTCCTGCTTCGCGACGAGGAGCGCCTCGGCGGCTGGCAGTCGGGCCTGACGACGTTCGACGACAAGCGCAAGCCGAGCTTCAACGCGTTCCGTCGCGCGGTCCTCGGGTAGCCGCCCTACACTGGGGCCGTGGCGAAGGGCTACGCGGAAGGGCCTGCGGCCGAGGAGGCCGAGCGCCGGCGTGAGGAGCTCGCGGCCGGCGAGGCCGCGGCGACGGCACACGCCCGGATCGCGGTCGAGGGCTGCACGCCAGGCGACCCCGAGCGGCACTTCCTCGGCTGGGAGGGGGAGGTCGACCCGGACGCCCTCTTCGCCTCCGGCGCGGCGTGGGGCATCCGCCGCGTCCGGCGCTCGCTCTGACACCGCACGGCCGCCGCCCCCGACCCCTCGCGCTACCCTGCGTGCGGTGAGTACGAAGAAGGTCGAGCCCCTCGACGGTGTGATCATCCGCTTCGCGGGTGACTCGGGCGACGGGATGCAGCTCACGGGCGACCGCTTCACCAGCGAGACGGCGGCGCTCGGCAACGACCTCGCGACCTTCCCGGACTTTCCGGCCGAGATCCGGGCGCCCGCGGGGTCGCTCCCCGGCGTCTCGGGCTTCCAGGTCCACTTCGCCGACCACGACATCCTGACCGCGGGCGACAGGCCCGACGTCCTCGTCGCCATGAACCCTGCGGCGCTGAAGACGAACCTGCGCGACGTGTCCAAGGGCGGGACGATCATCGTCAACACCGACGCGTTCAACGACCGGACGCTGCAGAAGGCCGGCTACGCGGAGAACCCGCTCGAGGACGGCTCGCTCGCCGACTACCACGTCCACGAGGTCGCTCTCACCTCGATGACGGTCGGCGCCCTCAAGGGCATCGAGGGCGTCACGCCGCGCGAGGCGGAGCGCTCGAAGAACTTCTTCGCGCTCGGGCTGATGTCGTGGCTCTACCACCGCCCGACCGAGGGGACGATCGGCTTCATCTCCTCGAAGTTCGCGAAGCGGCCGGAGATCGTCGAGGCGAACACGCGCGCCTTCCGCGCCGGCTGGAACTACGGCGAGACGTCAGAGGACTTCGCCGTGTCGTACGAGGTGGCACCGGCGCCGCTCGCACCGGGCACGTACCGCCAGATCACGGGCAACACCGCGCTCTCGCACGGTCTGATCGCCGCGTCGAAGCTCTCGGGCCTCCCCCTGTTCCTCGGCGCGTACCCGATCACGCCCGCGTCGTCGATCCTCGAAGAGCTCGCCGGGCGGAAGGAGTTCGGCGTCGTGACCTTCCAGGCCGAGGACGAGATCGCGGCCGTCGGGGCTGCGGTCGGGGCCGCGTTCGGCGGCGCGCTCGGCGTCACCGCGTCAGCCGGCCCGGGCGTCGTCCTCAAGGCGGAGACGGTGGGCCTCGCGATCGCGCTCGAGCTCCCGCTCGTGATCCTCGACATCCAGCGGGCCGGCCCGTCGACGGGAATGCCGACGAAGCCCGAGCAGGCGGACCTGCTGATGGTGCTCTTCGGGCGGAACGGCGAGAGTCCCGTGCCGGTCGTGGCGGCGTCGACGCCGTCGCAGTGCTTCGACGCAGCGATCGAGGCCGCGCGCATCGCGCTCAAGTACCGCACGCCCGTCTACCTGCTGTCCGACGCGTACCTCGCGAACGGCTCCGAGCCGTGGCTGATCCCCGACGTGAGCGAGCTTCCCGACATCTCGACGAGCTTCGCCGAGGCCAACGGCGACCCCTTCGAGCCCTACCGCCGCGACCCGGTGACGCTCGCGCGCCCGTGGGCGATTCCGGGCACCAAGGGTCTCGAGCATCGCATCGGCGGGCTCGAGAAGGCGGACGTGACGGGAGCGATCTCGTACGACCCGGACAACCACGACCAGATGGTTCGCCTCCGGGCACAGAAGGTCGCCGGCATCGCGGCGGACATCCCCGAGCTCGAGGTCGACGATCCCGACGGCGACGCGGAGCTGCTCGTCATCGGCTGGGGGTCGACGTACGGCCCGATCGTCGCCGGCGTCCGCCGTGTCCGGAAGCGGGGGCTCAAGGTCGCGCACACGCATCTCCATCACCTGAACCCCCTCCCCCGAAACACGGGAGACGTCCTCCGCCGCTACCCGAAGGTGCTCGTCCCGGAGATGAACCTCGGGCAGCTTGCGATGCTGCTCCGTGCGGAGTTCCTCGTCGACGTGGTCTCGTACACGCAAGTGCGCGGGCGGCCGCTCGGCGCCCGCGAGCTCGAGGAGGCGATCGCCGCGATGGTGGGCTCGTGAGCGCCTACACCGCCCTCGTGACCAGGGACGAACGCGTGCTCGTGACGCGCGAGGGCCGGACGGTGGCCGTGCTCGCCGGAGCGAGCGCCACGCGCCTGGCGCGTGGCCTGGTCCGCTCGCCGGACGAGCGCGCACGGCAGCTCCTGCTCGCTCGGGCGATCGGCAACTACCGGAGGGGGAACGAGCGATGACCGGCGGCAACGGCCTCGTGCAGCTGACGGCGAAGGACTTCAAGTCCGACCAGGAGGTGCGCTGGTGCCCGGGCTGCGGGGACTACGCGATCCTCGCAGGCGTCCAGTCGTTCCTGCCGGAGCTCGGAGTACCGCGAGAGAACCTCGTGTTCATCTCCGGGATCGGTTGCGCTGCCCGCTTCCCGTACTACGTGCAGACGTTCGGCATGCACTCGATCCACGGACGTGCTCCGGCGATCGCGACCGGCCTCGCCACGTCGCGGCCCGACCTCTCGGTGTGGGTCGTCACCGGCGACGGCGACGCCCTCTCGATCGGCGGGAACCACCTGATCCACGCGCTGCGGCGGAACGTCGATATCACGGTCCTGCTCTTCAACAACCGGATCTACGGGCTCACGAAAGGCCAGTACTCGCCGACGTCGGAGCTCGGCAAGGTCACGAAGTCCACGCCGCTCGGCTCGGTCGACCAGCCCTTCAACCCGCTGTCGGTCGCGATCGGCGCCGAGGCGTCGTTCGTCGCCCGGGCGATCGACACGGACAAGCAGGGGACGGCGGAGGTGCTCCGGGCCGCGGCCCAGCACCGGGGCGCCGCGTTCGTCGAGATCCTCCAGAACTGCAACATCTACAACGACGGCGCATTCGACGTCGTCCGCGAGGAGAAGGAGAACCGGCTCTACCTTCGCGCAGGCGAGGAGGTGCGCTGGGGCGAGAAGGGCGTTCGGATGCGATCCGACGGCACGCTCGAGATCGTCGACGCGTCCGCCGGGGGCCTCCTTCGGCATGACCCGCTTCGCGACGACCCGGGGCTGGCGTTCGCACTCGCGCGCCTGACGTGGGAGAACGCGGGCGGCGTTCCGCTCGGCGTCTTCCGCTCGGTCAGCCGGCCGGTCTACGAGGACCTCGTTCACGACCAGGTGCGGACGGTCGTCGAGCAGCGGGGCGAAGGCGATCTCGCGGCACTGCTCCACGGCGCCGACACCTGGAAGATCGGCTGACCGGCGTCAGCTGCGGTCGAGCAGGGCCTGGAGGTCGGCGAGCGCAGCGGCCACGCGGTGAGCCTCGTCGGGAGACAGGTCGCCGAGCGCCCGGTCGGCGAGCCGCACGAGCCGCCGTCGGCGCCGGCGCACGTCCGACTTGCCCTCCGGCGTCGCTGCGACGATCACGCCGCGTCCGTCGCCGGGGTCCGGCCTGCGCGCTGCGAGGCCGTGGCCCTCGAGCACATCGACCGTCCTCGAGGCCGTCGCGTCGGTCGTGCCAAGCGACTCCGCGAGCGACCCGAGCCGCATGGTGCCCCGGTCGACAACCGTCGCGAGCGCGACCGCCTGGAAGGTCGAGAGCTCCCCCGGCTCGGGATCGCTCGTCGCACGCCGCTGACGCACCAACGTCGCCACGAGACCCTCCACAGCGCCCGCGACCAGCTTCGCGTCGGAACTCGTCACGCGCTCCCAGCCTCGACGACCACGCCGGAGCGCGCGCGCCGGCGGCGCGGCGGCGTGACGAACACGGCGATCACGGTGGCGAAGCCAGCTGCGACCGCCGCCAGCGCGAATGCGGTCACGTAGGCGCCCTCGGTCGGGACGTTCGTCCCCTCGAGGGTGGTCGCCGTGAGGATCGCGGCACCGACCTGGGCGCCGACGACCGCCCCGACCGTCCGCATCACCGTGTTGATCCCGGTTGCAATCCCCGTCTCCGTCGGTTCCACGGCCTCCGTGATGAGCGCCGCCATGGCGGCGAACGCGAAGCCGACCCCGACGCTCAGCCCCGACATCGCCACGACGATCTGCCAGGGCTCGTCGTGGAACACGGCGAGCCCCGTCGCCGAGATCGCGACGAACGCCATCCCGAGCGCGAGGGGCCACTTCGACCCGACACGTCGTCCGAGGAGCCCCGCGGCCGGGCCGGCGAAGAGCATGAGGAGCGATCCGGGCAGGAGGTAGAGCCCGGTCGTCGTCGCGGTGGCGGCGAACCCGTAGCCGAGCCGCTCCGCGATCACCGGCGGCACTCCGCCGGGCGCCTCGACGAAGCGGGGCACGAGCACGAACGAGCCGAACATCGCGAAGCCCGAGATCAGCGCTGTGATGTTGGTCAGCAGCACCGGTCGCTCCGCGAGGACGCGGATGTCGATCAGCGGCTCGTCCACGTGGAGCTCGAGCACGACCCACACGACCGCGCCCACTGCGGAGAGGGCGAACAGCCCGAGCACCGCGGGCGACGTCCAGCCCCAGCTGCCTCCCTGCGACAGGCCGAGCAGCAGCGACACGAGGACGAGAGACATCAGGAACGCCCCCGGCACGTCGATGCGCGACGTCGACCGGACGGGCGACTCGGGCACGAAACGGTGTACGAGCACGAGCGCGATCGCCACGCCCACAGCGCCTACGACGAAGAGCCAGCGCCAACTCGCGTTGTCGATGATCACGCCCGAGAGGACGAGCCCGAACCCGCCGCCGATCCCGAACACCGCGGAGAGCAGCCCGATTCCGACCTTCATTCGCTCGGGCGGGAACTCGTCGCGGATGATGCCGAACGACAGTGGAAAGATCGCCCCTGCCGCGCCCGAGACCATGCGGAACGCGATCAGCGTCCAGATGTCGGGAGCGGCCGCACAGCCGATGCAGCCCACGAGGAAGGTCGCGAGCGACACGACGAGTAGGCGCTCCTTCCCGAACCGGTCGCCGAGCTTCCCGAGGATCGGCGTCAGCACCGACGCGGACAGCAGGAAGCCCGTGAGCACCCAGGTGACCCAGGTCGTCGACGCGTCGAGCTCGCGCTGGAGCGCCGGCAGCGCGGGCACGACCATCGTCTGCTGGAGCGCGTAGGCCGCCGCGGCGAGCGTGAGGATGCCCAGGGTGAGGCCGTAGTGTTGACGGGGCTCGCTCAGATCGTTACGCAGCGTAACGATCCACGCCTCGTCGGCGGCGAGTCGACGGTACTCGGATGGTGAGTCCCCCAGTCGGTGCCTTCACCTGCCCCGTTCGCGGCGAAGTCAGTAGCTACGCGTACCCGCGACGGGGGATTCAACGCATGCGACCGAGCCCGCCCGCCCCACCATGAGCGTGATGGTCAAACGCGGCCGTCTTCGCGTGCAGTGAGTGATTCGGGGGCGGCAGCAAGAGGAGGGGGTCAGAATGAAGCGCTTACCAGCCGTATTCGGGCTCGGGGCGCTTGTGGCCGTCGTGGCGATCGGCATTCCCGCCGCAATGGCAACCGGTGAACCTCAGGGGCCAGACCCCAAGGTCATCGTCTGCAAATACGTCGGCAAGCCCAGCGTGGACGAGGTCCTCCAGACGGGCAACAACCCGATCTCAGTGAGCCAGAACGCGCTCGAGGGCACAGGGTTCGCGGGTAGCTTCCCGTTCTCGTTCTCGGACGCACAGGGTAAGAGCGTGGCGGTCAGGTTCGCTACTGGCCCCACGGACAGCGGGTCGTTGGGTGACTGCCCGACGCCGCCTGCCCCCACCAAGGGGGAGTTGGTCGTGGTGAAGAACCTCGTGACCGACGACGGCGCAGAGGCCGCGAAGTCCGACTTCTCGTTCACGATCAACGATAGAGGGCCCATCGCGTTCGAGTCAGACGGCTCGAACGGATTCGTGGTTCCTCCTGGCGACTACATCGTGGCAGAGGTCGATCCGGGCGCAGCCTGGACGGTCTCGGGCGGCGGAACGGCAACGGTCGTTGCTGGTCAGTCCGCGACGGTCACGATCACGAACGACGACGTGAAGAAGGAAGAGGACGGGAAGGGCACGCTGATCGTCAAGAAGGTCGTCGTGAACGACAACGGCAGCACCAAGACCGCGAGCGACTTCTCGTTCAGGGTCAACGGGCGTGGCCCGGTCGCGTTCGAGTCCGACGGATCGAACTCGTTCCCGGTCCCGGCCGGGTACGTCGCAACGGTCGTGGAGATGGCCGCACAGGGCTACACGACCACGTACTCCGAGAGCAACGGCGGAACGGTGGAGAAGGGCGGCATCCTCACCATCACGGTCACGAACGACGACGTGAAGGGCGAGGAGCCCCCGCCGCCTCCGCACGAGGTCAAGGACGACGCATCGGTGACGTGCATCCTGCCGGACGGGTTCTACCGTGTGAGCGGTACCCTCGACGGCCAGGCTGCCGACGACGTCGTGCCCGCCACGATCCCTGGCAACTTCGCAGGCAGCACGGAAGTGACCGTAACCAGGGGCGACACGTCGTTCAGGGGCACGGTGACGACAGACGGGAAGTGCGGCAACGTGCAGACGCCGCCGGTCGTGACACCCCCGGCAGTGGTGACCCCGCCGCCGGTCGTGACGCCGCCGCCGTTGGTGAAGCCCCCGACCGCGACAGCCCCGTTCACGCCACCCAAGGCGTCCACGAAGCCTGCGGCTCCTGTCAAGGTCAAGAAGGCGACGACGACGCCGACAAAGCCGACGGTCAAGGTTGCAGGCGCCGTCGCTTCGAATCCGCCGACGCTGGCGTACACCCCGTGATCGCAGCCGCGGTCACGGCGACAGCGCTCGCGCTGACCGCCCCCGCCGCCCCACCGGCGGCGGGGGCGCCGTTCGCCACGATCTCCATCCCCGCGATCGGCCTCCGCGCGCTCGTACGCGCGGGCGTGTCGCCGCGCGTGCTCGACCGCGGTCCCGGTTACTACCCGACCTCGGGGCTGCCCGGAGGCCGACGGGCGGTCGCGATCGCGGGGCACCGGGTCACGCACACCCGACCGTTCCTGCGCATCCACGAGCTGAAGCGGGGCCAGCGGATCGTGCTGACGCGGCGATCGCACCGGTTCGTCTACCGCGTGTCGGCCATGCGCGTGGTCGACCCGACCGACGTGTGGCCGATCCGGATGCGCCCCACTGTGCAGAGGCTCGTGCTCACGGCCTGCCACCCGCCGCACTCGGACCGCCAACGCCTGGTCGTATTCGCCAAGCTCGTCACGGCCGACACCGCCTAGGCTCCTCTACGCAGAAGCGGCATCGCACGTCCGGGATGCCGCGGCGGCGGCGGGGTCACGTCCGTGCGATGCCACCGACACGGTATCGCAGCGGACCATGCTCTCTAGGCTTCCGCACTCACCGGCTCGAGCCGCTCTCCGAACAGCTGATGGGCCGCCCAGGCGATCGCCAGGAGCCCGGCCACGCCCGCGACGCCGAACGCGAGCGGCGTTCCGCCCTGCTCGGCGAGCCAGCCGGCCACCAGGCCCCCCACGGGCGCGAGTCCCGCGAACGCGAAGAGGTACAGGCTCATCACGCGGCCGCGGAGGTGAGGCGGCGAGCTGAGCTGGACGAGTGCGTTGGCACTCGCGGTGAACAGCGAGAAGCAGACGCCCAGGCCGAGCAGGAGCACGAGCGCCATCGTCACGCCGTGGACGAGAGCGAGCCCCAGCATCGCCAGGCTGAAGCCGACGGCGCCGCCGACGAACGCGCGTGGGCTCGCCTCGCGCAGGCTCGCGGTGGCGAGCGCGCCGACAAGGGCACCGAGCCCGAAGGCCGCCGAGAGGACCCCGAACATCCCCGCACCGACGTCCAGGGACTGCGATGCGAGCAGTGGCACGAGCACGTGGAAGTTGAACCCGACAGTGCTGACCACGGTGACGACCACGAGCACGACGCGTGCGGTCGGCGCTCGCCAGGCCCACGCGAGCCCCTCTCGGATCCCGGCGACGACTCGCGTCTCAGGGCGCTTCTCGACGTGATACAGCTCCTCCTCGCGCATCAGGCGCAGCGCGACGAGCACGGAGAGAAAGCTCACGGCGTTGACGACGAAGCAGACGCCTGTGCCCACGGTGGCGATCAGGAGGCCGGCGATCGCGGGGCCGATCACGCGTGAGGCGTTGAAGAGCCCGGAGTTGAGCGCCACGGCGTTCTGGAGTTCGTCGTGGCCCACCATCTGGAAGGTCAGCGTCTGGCGGCCTGGGGCGTCGAAGACGAGCACGAGCCCGCCGAGCGCCGCGAGCGCGTAGACCACCGGGAGTGTGGCGACGCCGGCGAGCGTGACCGCCGCGAGCGCGATCGACACGAGCATCGCCGCCCCCTGGGTGGCGACGAGGAGCCGCCGCGTGTCGAACCGGTCGACGACGACGCCGGCGACCAGCCCGAGGACGAGGAACGGAACGAACCGGCAGAAGGCGAGCGCGCCGACGGCGAGAGGCGAGCCCGAGAGCTCGATCACGAGCCACGCAAGCGCGATGTTCTGCATCCACGTTCCCGCGACGGAGACGATCTGGCCGGTGAAGAAGAGCCTGTAGTTGCGGTGGTGGCGCAGCGAGCGGAACGTCCGTCGCCGCAGTGCGATCGAGAGCATCCTCACGGGCCGGGCTCCAGGAGCGCGTGCAGTGCCGGCAAGGCGCGCTCGATCAGCTCGCGATCGTCGTCGGACAGGCGATCGAGCCTCTCCGCCAGCCAGGTCGTCCGGCGGGCGCGCACGCGCTTCAGGATCGAGCGTCCCTCGGGCGTGAGCTCGAGGCCGACGCGGCGGCGGTCTTGGGTGGAGCGGACGCGTCGCAGGAGGCCGGCGGCCTCCAGGCGGTCGACGTGACCCGAGAGCGACGGCGGGGAGATGCCCTCCGATTCGGCCAGCTCGCGGAGCGAGAGACCGGGCCGCGACCAGACCTGCGCGAGGAGCGTCGCCTGGTGTGCGGTGACGCCGAAGGCCCCGGTGTCTCGTCGCAGGTTGCGCGCGAGGCGAAGGATCGTCGGCCGGAGCTCCTGGGCGATCTCGAGCGGAGAAAGAGTAGCCTCACTAATCATTCGTGAAGCTAACGATACCTGAAGGCTGCCGCTTCTTGGGGCCGTCCTGTCTAGCGGCGGCGGCGGCACGACCGTTGGAGGCCGGCTTCGCCGGCCGGGAGGTCAACCTCGCATCGTCGGGTCAGTCAGCAGAAGGAGGGGGCCGGCGGGGGACCATGTGGTTCCCCCGCCCTACTTTGGCTCGGCTTCGAGCTTGTAGCCGACGCCGTACCGAGTCTGCAGGAACGTGTGACGCGGGGCGTGGGCGTCGATCTTCTCGCGCAGCTTGCGGACGAAGACGTCGACGGTGCGGTCGCGGTGCGAGGCGCGGCGGCCCCACACGCGCTGCAGCAGCTCGTCGCGTGTGAGCACGCGGCCCGTCTCGAGGGCGAGGGCGTAGACGAGCCGGAACTCGGTCGGCGTCAGGTCCGCGCTCTTCTCGTCGACGTATGCCTGGACGTTCTTCGGGTCGAGGCGGAGCTCCTCGATCACGATCTCCTCGCCGCGCCTGGGATCCTGCGCGCGGGTGCCGCGCCGGGCGGCCGCGCCGACCCGGGCCACGAGCTCCTTCATCGAGAAGGGCTTGACGAGGTAGTCGTCGGCCCCGATCTCGAGGGCGTGGACGCGGTCGTGCTCGGTGCCGCGGGCAGAGACGACGACGATCGGCGTGCCGATCCCTTCGCCACGCGCCTGCTCGATGACCTTCCACCCGTCGACGCCCGGGAGCATGAGGTCGAGGACGCAGACGTCCGGCCGCTCGTACCGCAGCCGCGCGAGGCCGGTCTCTCCGTTCGCGACACCGACGGGGTCGAAGCCGGCAGCATGGAGATGACGCGACATCCCCTGCGCGATCACGTCGTCATCCTCGATGATCAGGACTCTCGTCATGCGGTCTCTCGCATCCTGGAGACGCGCGGTCGTCTGCGGGGGCGACGACCGGTGAACGAATGGTATCCGGGTGGTGAACGCGCCGGTTCCCCCGCTGCTTTGCTTCGGTGTCCGGCTTCAGTCCGACACAGGCGCCCGCGGCACGGCGCGAGGTGTCCGACCGAGGTCGGACACCTCGCGCTCGAGCCGCGGACCGGCGAGGAGACCCTTTACTCCGCGTCGGCGTCGCGGTCGGCCTCCGCCGCCGCGTCCTCTGCCGTCGGCGTAACCACCACGACGATCGTCTCGCAGCCGTGGAACCGGGTCGCCGAGCGCTCGGAGTCGCGCACCTTGGCCATGTCGCGGCCCGGCCCGCAGTCGAGCACGTCGGGGTCGTCGTCGGCCGCCAGCGCGTGAAGCACGTCGTCTCCCGCCCCGCCGTGGACGACGTCGCTTCCGGGTCCCGCCCAGAGGCGGTCGTCGCCCGGGCCGCCGCGGACGGTGTCGTTCCCGGAGCCACCGTGCAGCTCGTCCGGGCCGTAACCACCGTAGACCTCGTCGTCGCCCGAGCCCGCCCAGGCGACGTCGTCCTCGTTCCCGGTGTGGATGCGGTCCGCGCCGGTGCCGCCAAAGACGATGTCGCTGCCATTCGCGCCGTGCACGACGTCGTCGCCGGTACCGGCGCGAACGAGGTCGTTCCCGTCGCGCGCGTTCACGACGTCGTTCCCCGCGAAGGCCCGGATCACGTCCGCCTGCATCGTTCCGCGCAGGCGGTCGTCTCCTGGCGTGCCGTCGACCATCGTCGCGAGGGCGCCCGAGACGACGACGAGCGCTCCGATCGCCACGAAGACGGTCAGCATCCTCCTCATCGCTGCTCCTTTCATCGGTTTGACAACCCAATTCACCGCCGTGGAGATGAAGCGCCGATGTGGCCCGCGCAAGCCGCGCGTCAGGCGTCTGTTAGAACGCCGTGAGCATGGACGCCGACGCCGCCCGGGGCCGGGTGCTCCTCGAGGAGAGCCGCGAGTCGGTGGTCGTGCTCGACGCCGACGACCGCGTGGTCGCTGCGAGTCGGAGGGCGCGCCAGTCCGTCGCGGGGCTGGCGGAGGGAGAGAGGCTCCCCGACGGCCTGCTCTCCGGCGAGGCCGGCATCGTGCCGCTGATCGTGCCCTACGAGGTGGCGGGCCGGCGCGAGCGCCTCGTGTATCTGACGAGCGGAGGCGACCTCGCCGCGTACGAGGAGCTTCGCGCCGGCTTCACGGCTGCGGTCTCGCACGAGCTTCGCACGCCGCTCGCCCGCCTCCTCTCGCTCCTGGAGACCGCGACGCTCCCCGGCGAGGACGTGCTCGAGCTCGTGGACAGGGCCCGCGCCGAGGTCGAGCAGATCAGGGAGCTGATCGACGAGGTCCTCTTCCTCAGCGAGCTCGAGTCGGGGACGCGGGTCGTCTCTCTCGGCGCGGTTCCCGTGCGGCACGAGCTCGAGACCGTGGCCGCCGAGCTCGAGGAGCGCGCGAGCCGCGCCGGGGTGGCGCTCGTCGTCGAGGGCGACACGGCGATCGAGCTCGCGATCCGACCGCGGATGATCCGCGTGATCGCACAGAACCTCGCCGAGAACGCGATCCGCTACGCGGGGCCCGGCGCGACCTTCACGCTCGCCGTCGAGCGCGACGGCAACTCGATCGTGCTCCGTGGAACCGACGACGGTGTCGGGGTCGAGGAGGCGCAGCTGACGCGCCTCTTCGAGCGGTTCTTCCGCGCCGACCGGGCCCGCGCCTCCCGCGGCACCGGCCTCGGCCTTGCGATCGTGAAGCACGTGGTGACCCAGGCGGGCGGCACGATCGAGGCGCTCGGCGGCCTCGGCGCCGGGCTCGAGATCCGCGCGATCTTCCCGGTCGGCGCCGCACGCTGACGCCCGAGCCGGGGCGGTATGGCCCGGCAACCACTTCTTCACCACACGGTCACCATTCGGCAGCCCACCGGCCCGACGGAGGCCGTGACACTCCCGCCGGAGTGGCCGTGGCGACACCCGAGATCGACAGCGCACGCATCGGGCAGCTCGCCGCGCCCGCGTCGGCCGACGACCCGCGCGGCCGCGAGGTCGTGTTCGGCGTCGACGGGCTCGACGTCTCCTACAGCGGGAAACTCGCTCTCCAGGGCGTCACGATGGAGATCGCGAAGAGCTCCGTGACGGCGTTCATCGGGCCGTCCGGATGCGGCAAGAGCACCTTCATCCGGTGCTTCAACCGGATGAACGACCTCATCCCGTCCGCACGTGTCGAGGGCCAGGTCCTCTACCACGGCCGCGACCTGTACGGCCCGAACGTCGACCCGGTGGAGGTCCGGCGGCGCATCGGGATGGTGTTCCAGAAGCCGAACCCGTTCCCGAAGTCGATCTACGACAACGTCGCCTTCGGCCCCAGGGTGCTCGGGCTCAAGTCCGACCTCGGCGGCCGCGTCGAGCGAGCGCTTCGGCAGGCGGCGCTGTGGGACGAGGTCAAGGATCGGCTCAAGGACAACGCGCTCGGCCTCTCCGGCGGCCAGCAGCAGCGACTCTGCATCGCGCGCGCGCTCGCAGTCGAGCCGGACGTGATCCTGATGGACGAGCCGGCGTCGGCGCTCGACCCGATTTCCACGTCGCGCATCGAGGACCTGATCCACGAGCTGAAGCGCGAGTACACGATCGTGATCGTCACCCACAACATGCAGCAGGCCGCACGCGTCGCCGACATGACCGCGTTCTTCAGCGTCGAGGTGCGGGAGGACGGCTCCGGCCGTCACGGGACGCTGGTCGAGTACGACCAGACGACGAAGATCTTCACCAACCCGTCCGACCGGCGCACCGAGGACTACGTCACCGGCCGGTTCGGTTAGCCGTGGCGCGCACCGAGTTCCAGGCGAGCCTCGACTCCCTCGAGGCCGATCTCCAGGAGCAGGGCGAGGTCGTCCTCCGCGCGGTCCGAGGGGCCATCAACGCCCTCGAGACGCAGGACGTCGAGCTCTGCGACGAGGTCATCGCCTTCGACGACGAGATCGACGCGCGGTACCACCGCATCGAACGGTCGATCGGCGAGCTCCTCGCCCAGCAGGCACCGGTGGCAAGCGACCTCCGCCTCGTGCTCGCGGTGCTCCACAGCTCGATCCATCTCGAGCGGATTGGCGACCAGAGCGTCACCATCGCCAAGCTGACGAAGCTCTCCGCCGCGCTCGAGCAGCACTCGGAGCTCGTCGAGGGGCTCGTCGAGATGGGCGCCCGCGCGTCGGAGATGGTGCGGCAGGCGCTCGACGCGTTCGCGGCCCGCGACGTCGAGGAGGCGCGCGGCCTTGTCGACCTGGACGAGCTGATCGACCGGACAAACCGCGCTGTCGTCGACAAGGTGCTGGCGATCTCCGCGCCCGGGATGCAGGAGTGGGGGATGCGGATGATCGTCGTCGCGCGCTGCATCGAGCGGATCGGCGACAACGCAGTCGACATCGGCGAGCAGACCGAGTACCTCGTCACCGGGGAGTTCCACGAGTTCTCGGACGCGTCCCACTAGAGGCCCGTGGCCCTGCCGTGTTCACCAGACCGTCACAGGATCTCAACCGGGACGCGCCCCACGTTCGCGACGTGCGACGCGACGCTTCCCGGCGTCAAGCGACAGCACACACGGAGAGGGAGAGACTCATGAAGAAGGCACTCGCACTGACGCTCGCGCTCGCGAGCGTCGCCGCGATCGCCCTCGTCGGCGGACGGGCCGAGGCGGCCCCCGCGCGCTCGACGGGGACGCTCGTCGGGACGGGGGCGACGTTCCCGTACCCGCTGATCTCGAAGTGGATTCCCGAGGTCGGCAAGGCCTACGGAATCGACATCACCTACTCGCCGACGGGCTCGGGCGCGGGCATCGCCGGCGTCACCGCCCGCACCGTCGACTTCGGCGCCTCGGACGCGCCGCTCTCGTCTGACCAGCTCGCATCGTGCAAGGGCTGCGTCGTGATCCCGTGGGCCCTCTCGGCCACCTCGATCCCCTACAACCTTCCCGGGATCGGCGGCCGGCTGCGACTCGACGGCCCGACGCTCGCGAACATCTACCTGGGGCGGATCACGAGCTGGAACGATGCGGCCATCAAGAAGCTGAACCCGAAGCTCCAGCTCCCGAGCACGAAGATCACGCCGGTCTACCGCTCCGACGGTTCCGGCACGACGTACAACTTCACCGAGTACCTCTCGAGCGTGTCGGGCGATTTCAAGTCTCGGGTCGGCAACTCGACGAGCGTCAACTGGCCCGCGGGCGTGGGCGCGCGCGGTAGCTCGGGCGTCGCGGGAGTGGTCTCGAAGACCGAGGGTGCACTGACCTACGTCGACGTCGCCTACTCGCTCGCCAACAAGTTCACGTTCGCGATGGTCCGAAACCGCGCCGGCAAGTTCGCGACGCCGGGCCTCCGCGGGATCCAGCAGGCCGTCTCGCAGCTGCCGAAGAAGGTGACGAGCCTCGGCCAGCTGAAGATCGTCGACCCGCCGAAGACCGCGGGCAAGCTCGCCTACCCGATCGCCACGTTCACCTACGTGATCGTGCCGACGAGCGCGGCGAAGGCCGCCGACCTGCGGAAGTTCGTCTACTGGGCGGTGACGCAGGGGCAGAAGTTCGGGCCGCCGCTCCTCTTCCAGCCGCTGCCCGTCCCGGTGCAGGCGTTCGCCTTCCGCGAGATCAAGAAGATCCAGGCCGTCTAGAACCGCACGGGCCGGAACATGTCGACGATCGACGACGCCGCGGCGCCGGGCACCGGTCTCCCCGAGACCGGGCTCGAGCGCCGCGGGCTGCGGCTCGGCGACACGCTGTTCCAGGGCGTCGCCTTGGTGGCGTCGCTCGCCTCCGTTGTCCTCCTCGCGTGGATCGCGTACAAGGTCTTCGACCTCGCCTGGCCGTCGATCCAGCACTTCGGGCTCTCGTTCGTCTGGACGGAGGCCTGGGACCCGGTTACGGAGACGTTCGGGGCGCTGACGTTCGTCTACGGCACCGTCGTGACGTCGCTGATCGCGCTCGTGCTCGCGACCCCGCTCTCGATCGGGATCGCGTTGTTCCTCACCGAGCTCGCGCCGCGCAGGCTCGCGAGCCCGATCGCAACGCTCGTCGAGCTGCTCGCCGCGATCCCGAGCGTCGTGCTCGGGCTCTGGGGCATCCTCGTCTTCGGCCCGTGGATCGCGGAGCACCTCGAGCCGTTCCTCGGCCGCTGGCTCGGCTTCATCCCGTTCTTCTCGGGCGACCCGTCCCAGGCGGGAATCCTCCCAGCGGCGCTCGTGCTGACGATCATGATCGTCCCGATCACGTCCGCGATCTGTCGCGAGCTCTTCTCGCGCGTGCCCCGGGACCTGACCGACGGCGCACTCGCGCTCGGCTCTACCCGCTGGGAGGCGATCCGGGGCGTCACGTTCGCGTACGCCGCGCCGGGGATAGCCGCCGCAGTTCTGCTCGGTCTCGGCCGGGCCTTCGGCGAGGCGATCGCCGTGACGCAGGTGATCGGCGGCGGCAACTCGATCAACGTCTCGTGGTTCGCGACCGGAGACACCCTCGCGAGCCGGATCGCGTCGCAGTACCAGGGGGCGACGTCGCAGCTCCAGGCTGGCTCGATCCTCTACCTCGCGGCGATCCTGATGGTGATCTCGCTCGTGACGAACGTCGCGGCGCAGTTCATCGTCATGCGCTTCGACCGGGCCCGGAGGGCTGCATGAGCAGCGTCGTGCCGCCGGTCGACCCGTACGACATCACCTCCGCGTCGAACGGGCTGCGGCGCCGCCGTCTCACGCAGAAGACGATGGCCAGTTCTCGCCGTCGGCTCGGCGGGCTTCGCGGTGTCAATCCTCGCGCTCGTGCTCGGCACGGTCGTCTTCAAGGGCTTGAGCCAGCTCAACCTGCACTTCTTCACCGAGCCGAGGCCGCTCTTCGGGCAGGAGGGCGGCATTGCCGACGCGCTCATCGGGAGCGCGATCATCGTCGGGATCTGCGTCGTGATCGCGGTGCCCGTCGCCGTGCTCGTGGCGATCTACATGGCGGAGTACGCCTCCCCTCGCGTGTCGACGTTCCTCCGCGTCGTGCTCGACGTGCTGAACGGCGTCCCGGCGATCGTGGTCGGCATCTTCATCTTCGGGATCCTCGTCGTCGGCCACGGCCAGAGCGCCCTCTTCGGCGCCCTCGCGCTCGCGATCCTGATGCTCCCGATGGTCGCCCGCGCGACGCAGGAGGTGCTCGAGGTGATCCCGCGCAGCCTGCGCGAGGCGAGCCTTGCCCTCGGTGTGACGAAGTGGCGGACGACGTGGAGCATCGTCCTGCCGTCGGCGATCAGTGGGATCCTCACGGGCGTCGTCATTGCCGTCGCGCGCGTCGCCGGCGAGACCGCCCCGCTGTTGTTCACGTCCTCGATCGCCGCCAACGCGATCTCTACCGACGTCTTCCACGCGCTGCCGACGCTCCCGGTGGCGATCTTCGCCTTCTCGGAGTCGGCGGACCCAGCCGACCAGGCACGCGCCTGGGCGGCGGCGCTCGTCCTGATCCTGTTCGTGCTCGTGATGAACGTGCTCGCGAAGATGTTCGCGGGCCGCAAGCAGCGGCGCCTCGGCGGAAGCTGAGGCGGCGTCAGGCGGGGACGGCCGTCGCCTCGGTCGACGGGGGAGCGAGGCGGCGCCGTTCCCACCGCCGTGCGAGGAAGGCGGACGCCGCGATCGCGATTGCGAGGACGAACACGACCACGTCGCCTTTCGGCATTCGCGTGACGACCTCCATCACGGCGCCGACGAGCGCCGCCGCGGGGATGGTCAGGATCCACGCGACGAGGATGTTCCCCGCGACGCCCCACCGCACCGCGTGGAAGCCGCGGACGGCGCCCGCGCCGAGCACGGAGCCCGAGATCGTGTGGGTCGTCGAGACCGGGAAGCCGAGGTGCGCCGTCCCCCAGAGGATCGAGGCGCACGCCGTCTGCGCCGCGAACCCCTGCGGCGGGTCGATCTTCGCGATGCGCTGACCGAGCGTCTTGATGATGCGCCAGCCGCCCGCGTAGGTGCCCGCGCCCATCGCGAGCGCCGAGCAGGCGATCACCCAGGTCGGCGGGCGCTCGAAATCCGGGCTCAGGTGGCCGGAGGCGACGAGAGCGAGGGCGATGATCCCCATCGTCTTCTGGGCGTCGTTCGTTCCGTGGGTGAAAGCCACGAACGCGCCGGACACGAGCTGCGCCCGGCGGAATCCGCGGTTGACCCGCGTCGGCGATCGCCGGGCGATGAAGCGCGTGATCACCACGATCAGCACGAAGGCGATCGCGATCCCGAGGAAGGGTGCGACGAGCGAGGGAATGAGCACCTTGTCCTTGATCCCGCCCCACTGGACGACGTCCTTGCCCTCGGCGGCCATCGCCGAGCCGATCATCCCGCCGATCAGCGCGTGGCTCGAGCTCGACGGCAGGCCGACGAACCAGGTAATGAGGTTCCACGTGATCGCCCCGACCAGGCCCGCGAGAACGATGTTCAGCGTGATGGCATCCTGGTCGACGATCCCCTTCGCGATGGTGGCCGCGACCTTGATCGAGACGAACGCGCCGGCGAAGTTGAGCACCGACGCGCTCGCGACCGCAATCCGCGGGCTCAGCGCGCGGGTCGAGACGCTGGTGGCGATCGAGTTGGCGGTGTCGTGGAACCCGTTCGTGAAGTCGAAGAACAGCGCGATCGCCACGACGGCCCAGAGCGTTGCCTCCACGGGATTACGCGTTCTTCACGACGATGTTGGCGATCGTGTTAGCCGCCGTCTCGCAGCTGTCGAGCGCACGCTCGAGCCGGTCATAGACATCCTTCCACCTGATCACCCTCAGCGGGTCGATCCGGTCGTCGCGGAAGAGTGCGGCGAGGCCGTCGCGGAGGACGCGGTCACCTTCGTCCTCGAGCCGCTTGAGCTCGAGGAGCGCCTCCTGGACGCCCACGAAGCTCTTCAGGTTGTCGCAGGCGATCGAGAGCTGTTCCGCGGCGGCGACGATCAGGCCGGTCTGCTGCACGGCGTGCTTCGTCGGCAGGTCGATCCCGTAGAGGCCGAGTAGGTCGGAGGCCTCCTCCAGCTCGTCGACCACGTCGTCGATCTCGATCGCGAGCATGAAGATGTCGTCGCGGTCGAAGGGGGTCAGGTACTGGGTGTTGAGGAGCTGGATGAGAGCGCGCGTGATCCCGTCGCCCTCCGTCTCGGCGGCTTTGACCTCCTCCTGGGTGATGCCCGAGTTCGGGTGCTCACGGAAGCGGCGATCGACGAGCCGCGCGACCTCGAGCGCGTTCTCGCCGGCCTTGGCGAAGAGCACGAAGAACTCGCTCGTCCTCGGCGTGAGCGACAGGCGCACGGGCGCGCACGTTAACCGAAACCCCGGAGATCCGAACACGCCTCCGCCGGTGCGGCCGTCCGGGATACGTTTCGACGTGTGAAGGAGGCAATCGAGCGGGAGCTCAAGCTCACTCCGGGCGACGGGTTCGTGCTCCCCGAGCTGGGGGGAGACGAACAGCCGATGCGGCGGTTCACGTCCACCTACCACGACACCGCGGATCTCGTGCTGGCACGCCACGGCGTGACGCTCCGTCACCGTGTCGAGCGCGGTGCCGGTGTCTGGCAGCTGAAGCTGCCGCGCGGGACGGCGCGCGCGGAGCTCGAGCAGGCAGGACCGCCCGCGCGACCTCCGCTCGAGCTCTCGGCCCTGCTCGTCGCGTTCCTCCGCGGGCGTGAGCTCGCGCCCGTCGCGCGGCTGCGTACGAGGCGCGAGACCGTCCGGATCGACGGGGCGGAGATCGTCGACGACTCCGTCGCGGTGCTCGTCGGCCAGCACGTGAAGAGCCGTTTCCGCGAGCTCGAGATCGAGCTCGTCGGCGGCGACGAGCAGACACTGCGTCGGCTCGCGAAGGAGCTGCGCCGGGCCGGGGCGACGACGGCCGGGAAGTTGCGGCCGAAGCTCTATCGGGCGCTCGACCTGCCGGCCCCGGCCGATGCCGCGCGGATCCCCCCGGGAACGCCGCCGGTGGCCGCGCTCGGGCTGGCGATGGCCCAGCAGATGCGGGAGCTGCTCCTCCACGACCCCGGTGTCCGGCTCGGATCGGATCCGGAGGACCTTCACCAGCTCCGCGTCGCGACGCGTCGCCTCCGCGCGTTTCTCCGCGCGGGCCGTCCGCTGCTCGAGCCGTCGTGGTCGGAGCCGCTTCGGGACGAGCTCCGCTGGCTCGGCGGCGCGCTCGGTCCGGCCCGGGACCTCGACGTCCTGATCGCGCGGATCGCTGACGACGTGGCCGGCGTCGGCGACGAGGAGGCGTTCGCGGGCCTGATGCGAGCGCTCGAGGCAGAGCGCGCCGACGCGCGTCGCGTCGTCGTCGAGGCACTCTCGAGCGATCGCTACCTCGCGCTCCTCGGACGCCTCGAGCAGGTGGGCGACCTGGAGCCGAGCGGGTCTCGCCGCACGCTTCGCGACGTCTGGAAAGCAGAGTGGAAGCGGACGCGGAAGGCGTTCAAGCGGCTGGACGACTCCTCGCCCGACGAGGAGCTGCACGCGGGGCGGATCCGGGTGAAGCGCGCCCGCTACGCCGGAGAGCTCGCTGCGCACGAGCTCGGGAAGCAGAGCCGCCCGTTCGTCCGGGCCGCCAAGGAGCTCCAGGACGTTCTCGGCGAGCACCAGGACGCCGTCGTCGCCGAGGCGCGGATCCGGGCGTGGGCGGGCGAGGGCGTCGAGCGCGGTGCGCCCGCGCGGCTCGTCGAGGCCGAGCGGCAGCGCAGGGCAGCGGCGCGCGCCGCCTGGCCTGGGCACTGGGACACCCTGCGAAGCGCGGCGAAGCAGCTCCGGTGACCGTCGTCCGCGCCGCGGGCGGCGTCCCCGTGCGCACCGTCCCGGACGGGATCCAGGTGCTCGTCGTCCACCGGCCTGCGTACGACGACTGGACCTTCCCGAAAGGCAAGTGCGACCTCGGCGAGAGCGACGAGGCCTGCGCGCTCCGCGAGGTCGCGGAGGAGACCGGGCTCGCCTGCGAGCTCGAGGACGAGCTCCCGTCGACCGCCTACGGGGACTCGCGCGGCCGTCCGAAGCGCGTGCGGTACTGGCGGCTCCGTGTCGTCGACGGGAGCCTGGACTTCGCCCACGAGGTCGACGAGGCGCGCTGGGTCTCGTCCGCCGAGGCCGAATCGCTGCTCACATACGAGCGCGACCTCGACGTCCTCCACGCGCTCGTCGAGCCCGCTGTGTCCGACTGACCGAGCACGTTCGAGCCTCGCTGCCGTAGCTCGATCACCGAGCTGTCGAAGTCACGACGTTCGTGCGCCCCGCGCGGTGACGGGGTAACGAATGCCCTCGCGTGACAGAGTTGCGCGCATGGAGTTCGGTGTGCACCTTCCGCTGATCTCGTTCACCGGCGAGCAGCGCTCGCTCGACGACCTGATCGGGATCACGAGAGCCGCGAACGATCTCGGTTACACGCACGTCTGCGCGAACGACCATCTCGTGTTCTCGCGCCCGTGGCTCGACGGGCCGACGGCGCTGGCTGCCGTGCTGGCGCACAGTGGTCGGATGACGCTCGCGACGACGGTCGCCGTGCCGGTGCTCCGTGGACCGGCGGCGACCGCGAAGATCCTCGCGGCGATCGACCTGCTGTCCGGCGGCCGACTGCTGGTCGGCCTTGGTCCCGGCTCGTCGGCCCGGGACTACGAGCTGGTCGGTGTGAGCTTCGAGGAGCGCTGGAAGCGGTTGGACGAGGCGGTGCAGACCCTGCGTGCGTACTGGCGAGGCGACGACATCGCCTTCGAGGGCACCTTCTACTCGACCGCGGGCTTCACGCTTCGGCCAACGCCTGCTCAACGTCCCGGTCCACCGATCTGGATCGGGAGCTGGGGATCGGCACCCGGGCTGAGACGCGTGGCGCGCCTCGCCGACGGCTGGCTGGCCTCCGGCTACAACACGACCCCGGAGCTGTTCGCCCAGGCGCGGCTGGACGTCCAGGCAGAGCTGGCAGCACGTGGGCGCGATACGGCGCTGTTCCCGAACGGCATCGCAACGATGTGGTGTTACGTCACCGAGGACCGGGCTCGCGCCGAAGCGATGCTCGCCGACGTGCTGGCGCCGTTGCTCAATCGCCCGGTGGAACGGCTCCGCTCGATCCTTCCCATCGGTTCGGCGGAGGAATCTGCAGCGAAGCTGGTGGCGTACGAGCGTGCTGGCGCGCAACGCGTCTTTCTGTGGCCGCTCGCCGACGAGCGCGCCCAGCTGGAAATGTTCCGTGAACGCGTTGTGCCACTGATCGATGATCAGCGGAACGTGACCTGACCGTCGCGGTTCCGAATATCGCCGAGCAAGACGTCAGCGTCGGGCGAGGCTATAGAGAACGTGTCGTCGGAGTCGGTGGCCGGGAGGCAACTGGGGGTGGTCGAACTCGCCGGCGTAGGTCATTCCGAGGCGCTGCATCACGGCGATCGAGCGCTGGTTCGCGGGGACGGTGAAGGACACGATCTCCTCGAGACCCGCATGGACGAAACCGAAGTCGATCGCCTCCCGCGCCGCCTCGGTGGCGTAGCCGTTGCCCCAGTACGGGAAAGCGAGGCGCCAGCCGATCTCGACGCACGGCGTGAACTCGGCATCGAACGAATGGGTCAAGAGACCGACATACCCGACGAACGGCGCGACATCGGGCACCTCGACGGCCCACAACCCGAAGCCGCGCTCGGCGAACTGCGGGAGGATGCGCCCCCGCACGAAGGCGTCCGACTCCGCCCGCGCGAGCGTCGACGGATAGTGCTCCATGACGCGCGGGTCTGCGTTCAGGGCCGCGAACGGCGCCAGATCGGCCGGCACCCACTCCCGCAGAAGCACCCGTTCACAGCGGAGGCGCGGCACGGCGCGACCGCGCTCGGGTTCACCGGGATCAGCGGGTGCTCCCGTCATGTCCATCGGCAGCACGCTCTCGAGCGTCTAGGAGGCGGACAACGCGCGCTCGAGGGCTGCCCGGTCGGTCGGCCCGCCGTGGGTTGCGAGGACGTGCTCGACGGGGAGATCGAGGAGCGGGCGCAACCCTGCGGCGATCTGCTCGCGCGTCCCACCGGGGCGGAGCCACCTCTCGTTGATCTCGAGGCCCCGGCCGAAGTCGCCGAGCGTGTCACTGGAGATCACCGCGCGCTGTCTCCCGACCCAGAGCACGGTGTCGTTCTTCTTGTGCCCGGCTAACACGTCGGCACCGAACGGCAGCCGGTCACCGGGCGAGTACGGGCGTACCTCGCCCTTCTTCTCACGGAGCAGCCAGACGATGTCGGGACTGCCGTCACCGGCCTGCTCGGGGGTGACGCCGTACATGTCCATGAGGTCCTGCGCGGTGTCGGGCAGCGGCGTATAGACCGGCACACCCAGCTGCTCGACCAGGCCCTGCGCGTCACGCTCATGCCACGGCGCGGTCAGCACGATCGCCGTCTCGCGGTCCCCCGCCAGGTCCACGAGCTCGCTCGGCACCGCCAGCGGATCGAAGAGCAGCAGTCGCTCACCGTCGTCGATCGCGTAGGACGACACGTTCTCGCTCCACGGCTCGGTCGGCTCCCACTCTGGATGCGGTGCCGCCCAGTGCCATAGGCCCGGACGCAACTCGCGCACGGCACGATGCTACTGAAACGCCGCGCGCCCCCCGATGCCCGCGAGCGTCGACGCCCTTTCGCCGGCGCACCTCGGCGTGGATGTTCGCGTGCCGCCGTTCGACCTGCCCGACTGAGCCCGACTGCCGAGACACATCGGGCGAGGATCGTGATCCGGCCCGGCTCGAACGGCGGTCGCGCAACCGTGGGCCGAACGCCTGCGGCCGTGCAGTCGACCTAGACCTCCCGCGGGCCGCCTGGAACGTCGCCCGCGTCGGTCGTGACCGTCGTCCGGCCGATGCTCTGCACCCTCGCCGTACGACGTGCTCGATCGTGTGGAGAACATCGATCTCGCTCGGGCTGACAGTGGCGCGACTGGCTCACCCACTCGGTCTACGACGCGTGCACCGGATAGCGGAGATGCGTGACCCCCACCCCGGTGACGACTGTCGGATTCCCGAGCACGACCGGTGTGTGCGCGAGGTGGTCGAACAGCCGCACTCCTGCGCCTAGCAACACCGCAGCCAGGTCGATGTGGATCTCGTCGAGCAGCACGGCTTCCAGGCACTGCTGGATGGTTTGGGCGCCGTGCACTCCCACGGACTTCGGGCCGGCAGCCGATTTCGCTCGAGCAACCGCGCTTTCGATGCCGTCGGTGACGAACTGGACTGTCGAGCCTGGCCGTGGCCAGCCGTCGGGCACGTGGTGGGTGGCGACGAAAGCGGGCACCTCCCACGGGTGCTGGCCGTCCCAGCCGTCGGCGCGCTCGAACGTGCGCCGACCGGTGAGCATGGCGCCGACCTCAGCCATCAAGCCCCTCATGTGGTCGGCGCTCGGCGCCGAGACGTGGAACGTCATGTCCGATCTCGCGCTCGGCATGGGGATCTCGACGTCGCCCGAGAAGTACCAGTCGAAGACTTCGGCGACCCCGTCGTTCGCGTCGGCGACGTACCCGTCGAGAGACATCGACATGATTGCGACCACCTTGGTCATGGTGCAGCTCCTCTCGCTCCGCCGTTTCCCTGCATCACTCCATCGACGGTGACTTGCGTCCTGGTCGTCAGCTTCATGGGTTCGTCCCATCGATCGTGATGGTCTTTCCCGCTATGACCGCGCCGAGGCGCGGATCTCATCGGGCGCAGCAGAGTCCGTCTGGCCGAATCGAGCCTGAGCTGGAATACGAAGCGAACGAGGATCGCAACCTGGGCCAGCGTTCGGGAATCTCCCTTGATCAGAGCGTCAGGAGCGCCGAGTCGCTACACGCAACCGGTTGCCGTCCGGATCTTCGAAATCGCACTCCCGCCCGGCAAGACCCTCCTCATCGACCGGTCCAAACTCCTGCGACACCGCGTCGATGTCCCTGACGTACAGGTGGATGAGCGTGTTCGGACGGGCATCGCCCTCGTGTTCCGACAAGTAGAGCCGACCTTGCCGCGCGCTAACGACACAAACCATGGGAAGCCTGCCTCGAATTGGTGCTCCCACTCCTTACGGAACCCGAGGCGCTCGTACCACGTGACAGCGCGACCGGCATCCTCGACGTAGAGAACCGGCACGACCTCCTCATCCACGCCGACGAGCCTAGACGAATGGGTCCCAAGTGAGAGGGATCGCCTGCGCGCCTGTGGGCGGCTTCCAGCCGACGAAGTCCTCCCCGATGCAAGGGGTCAGCACCATGCTCCCGGCGCTCAGTCCCACCCAGACCGTCTCGCGCGGCGACGGCAAGAGGTCCGCCAGCCCCGACTGCCGCATCCAATGGCACAGATACACGGCGTCGCCGCCCCCCACCAGCAGGACGTCAGTCTCCTGGGCCAAAGGGACCCAACGTTCTTCATCGATGGTGGGCAGTGCGGTCAGCTCCAGCACGCCGAAGGACTTCCAACCCAGCTCGCACATCGGGGCGCGGTCTTCTCGTCCGCTGATGAACCGCCATGCCACACCAGGAGTCAAAGGGTGCCCCTACGCCGCGGTGGGAATGCAGAGAGCGCTGGACTCGGCGATCGGTTTGCCCAGCAGGTCGACGAGCGTGTCGCGGATGCTCGCGTTCTTGATGCCGGCGGACGTGAGAAGAAACCGCATGATCCCCTCCTCTTCATTACACCTGTCTCGCTGGCGTAGACGGCCAGGCAGGGGAAACTCATCGGTTGGGCGAGCGACCCCTGGCCAACACCGGATCGACCGCTAATCGGCGGGGGCACTCGTCGACATCGGATGCCCCCCGAGCTGCGAGAATCGCGTCCGTGGACGGAGCACAGCTCGAGGACTTCGGATCGGGGCTCACGCCCGTGACCCAGGGCTGGTTCGTCGTCAACGTGCGCGACGCCGAGTGGTGGTTCTCGGAGCGGAGGGGCGCGAGGTGCGCCTTCGAGAGCGAGTACGGCGATCCGCCGGTCGAGTTCCCCCAGTTCGGGATCAACATCACCGTCCTGGAGCCGGGACAGACCGGCCTCTACCACGCCGAGTCGAACCAGGAGGCGTTCCTCGTCCTTGCAGGGGAGTGCGCGCTGCTCGTCGAAGACGAGGAGCGACGCCTGCGGCCCTGGGACTTCTTCCACTCTTCCCCGTGGACAGAGCACGCCTTCGTGGGCACGGGCGAGGGGCCCTGTGTGATCCTGATGGTCGGTTCGCGCTCGGGCCCGGGAGTGCACTACCCGGTGTCGGAGCTCGCGGCGCGCTACGGCGCGAGCGTGGCGGAGGAGACCTCCGACTGGAGACAGGCGTACGCGACGATCGAGCAGTTCCGGCGAGAGCGACCGCCGAACTGGGCTCGTCTGCCCTGGGCGTAGACTTCTTCAGGCGTCATTCGCGAACAATCCACGCTGGGAATCGTCGACTTTCGATCTGTCCGCACCTGGCTCACGAGGACATGCCGGGCAATTCCATGGCCGAGGCAGAACGATTGGCGGCCGGATCCCAAATCCGGCGTATGCGATTGACGATCAGACGGCCATCAAAGTGAGCGACGGTACGGTCGAAGTCATTTCTGAGGGGCACTGGAAGCTGTTCAGCCCCTAGGACCGGAAGCCCTGCCACAGGAGATGGGCGCTTTCGATGCTCGTCCATCCGTGGGGTCTACAACGCCGACACCGGCTGCGGCGCCCAGACACGCCACTGGGCCAGCGTCCGGGAATGTCGCTGGACAACCACGCGGACCCACGATTCATGTGTTTCCTGCTGAGTCTCTGAGGTAAGCACCACTCCCACCACGCGGACGAAGGAGCATCAGATGATGAGCAACGCTGCAGGCGACCGCATCTTGGGCAGCCTGCGATCAGCGGACGGCAAGGGCATCGTGCGAATCGAGGATCGCTTCGACACCGGTATCGACGACCTCTGGTCGGCGCTCACCGATCCCCGCCGTCTCGCCCGCTGGATCGGTGAGGTAGAAGGCGACCTCCGCCTCGGCGGTGAGTACAGCTTCCGCTTCTTCGCCAGCGGATCGGAAGGCACCGGACGCGTGGAGGCGTGCGAGCCCCCGTCGCGGCTGCTGGTGACCATGGCCCTGGACCAGCCAGACGAGGACGTCATCGAGGCCACGCTGGCCGCCGACGGCGACCAGACCGTTCTGGTCTGGGAGGAACGGGGCATGCCGGTCGACCAGCTCGCCGGCTACGGGGCCGGGGTGCAGATCCATGTCGAGGATCTTGCTGCCTACCTGGCCGGGCGTGAACGCTGCGATGCAGGCGCCAGGTTCGAGGAGCTGTTCTCGACCTATCAACAGTTGGCTGTCAGCGTCGGCTAGTTACTACTCAGACAACCCAGCATCTATCAAGGGGGACTTTGCGGGATGGCGCCGAGCTGCTGCATCATCGCCAGTGCGTCGAAGACGCCCCAGTGCTCGTGGGCAAGGCCATCGTCACCGAACCGGGTGATGTCGATCAGCTGGACGTCGACGCTCTTGCCGGTGGCGGCCATGCCCAGGAACTCGCCTTCGTGCGTTCCGGTCGCTCGAACGCGCGCGACCGCCTTGTCACCGCTCACGAGGACGTCCTGCACCTCCATGCGCAGATCGGGAAACGCCGCCCTGTACATGTGGAAGAGCTGCTTGACCCCTTCCTTGCTCGGCTCGAGCCCCCGCATTTCCTCGTGCTCGACGAAGTCCTCCGCGAGGAGCTCGCCAAACCCGTCGATATCTCCAGCGTTGATCAGGTCGTACAGGCGCTTCATCGCGGCCGCATGATCCATCGGGTCCTCCAGTCACATTCGGGGTGACGGCGTGCGATGTCTTCCGAACGACGCCGACTTCCCGCGCTGCCGAGCAGGCGCGGGTCGGTCAGGCCTCGACGAGGATCACGAGCGTCTCCGGGACGACCCCGTCGTGCGCCATCGCCTCGGCGGCCGCCTCCGTCTCCATCGCAGCCATGACGGCGTCCATATCCGGGACGTCCATCAGCAAGCCGACTCTCGTGGGGTTTTGTGGATCGACGAACGTCCGGATGTCCGTCACGCCGAGAGGCCCGAAGAACTCCTCACGCTTAGGCGAGGCGAGCCAGTGGTCTTTGTCCTTGACGTCGTGGTAGCCAATCACAGTGGGCATTGCGCCTCCTCCGGGGTCAGCTCGCTGCGCGTCTGCGCACCGGGCACAGAGAACTTATGCCCTCAGGACTCGACGTGCCCAACGAACGGGAGGAAGATCGCGTGCGCCAGCGTTCGCGAATGACGCCCGAGCGCGTTTGGGACGTCAGCCGATTTGCTCGGCCAGCCCGATGAGAATGCCCTCGGGGCCTCGGACGTAGCAGAGCCGAAACACGTCTTTGTACTGAACCACTTCGTCGACGAGTTGCGCGCCGTGCTCGCGGAGCCGGGCCAGCGTATCGTCGAGGTCGTCCACCGCGAACATGACGCGGAGGTAGCCGAGGGCGTTTACCGGCGCGTTCCGGTGATCGGCGACTGCAGGCGGCGTGAGAAAGCGCGAGAGTTCGATCCTGCCGTGGCCGTCCGGCATACGCATCATGGCGATCTCGACGCGCTGGTCGCGCAGTCCAGTGACGCGCCCTGACCAGTCTCCTTCGATCATCGCCCGCCCCTCGAGTTCGAGGCCGAGCTCGGCGAAAAACGAGATCGCGGCATCAAGCGACTCCACCACGATGCCCACGTTGTCCATCCGTTGGAGCGCCAAGCGGTCATTGTCTCGGATCGCAAAGCGCCGATGAACTTTCGGTGCGCTACCGGTCTCTACTGCGTACGGATCCGTAAGCGCGGGTCCGATGACACCCCGGATCGACAGGAGCCCTCGATGAGGCAGCCAGCAACTGAGCTCGACGCGCGCTTCAGCGACCCGGCCGCAACCGCGGCCGACTGGGATCAGACTCGCCGGACGCTCGAAGACGCCGAGTTGTTCTGGATCGCGACCGTCCGAGCGGACGGTCGGCCGCATGCGACGCCACTCGTCGCTGTCTGGCTCGATGACGCGATCTATTTCGCGACCGGCTTCGGCGAGCAGAAGGCCGTGAACCTGAGAACCAACCAGAACGTGATCCTGATGACCGGTTGCAACGAATGGGAGCGAGGACTCGACGTCGTGGTCGAGGGCGAGGCCGTCCAAGTGATCGAGGAGAGCGTCCTCAAACGGCTCGCAGAGGCGTGGGAGACGAAGTGGGACGGCCGCTGGCATTCGAGGTGCACGAGGGCGGCTTCCGGCACGAGGCAAACGCCGACGCGATCCTCGTGTTCTCGGTGAAGCCGACCAAGGTCCTCGCGTTCGCCAAGGGCACCTTCGGCCAGACGCGCCACCGGTTCAATCAGGAATAGCCCTGACCTGGACGAGTCGTGCGCGCCAGTGTTCCGGAATGTTTCCTGAAGAACTGACGCTGGATCTGGCCGGAACCGATGAGTTTTTGCTCGGTACCGCGTCTCTACCGCGTACGGATCCGTAAGCGCCCAGGACGTTCTCGCCTACACCAACGAATTCGGGAGGCAGCTTGAAGCTTCTTCTTACGTCCGCTGGCATCAAGAACGCGAGCATCCACGACGCACTGGTCGAACTGCTGGGCAAGCCGATTGCCGAGTGCGACGCCCTCTGCATTCCCACGGCGTTGTACGGGCATCCCATGGCGGGTCCTCGCCAGGCGTGGCGGTGCATCAGCGGGCAGGAGCCTGGCACTCCCACGGTCGGACTGGGCTGGAAGTCCGTGGGAGTGCTGGAGCTCACCGCCCTGCCGAGCCTCGACGCGGAGCGCTGGGTCCCGCTGGTCCGAGAGACTGACGTCCTGCTCGTCGAGGGCGGCGATGCCGCGTTCTTGTGCCACTGGATGCTGGCGTCCGGCTTGGCAGACCTTCTGCCGTCGCTGCCCGAGACGGTCTGGGTTGGGGTGAGCGCCGGAAGCATGGTGATGACCCCCCGGATCGGTGACGACTTCGTGACGTGGCCGTCCGCGACAGACGACCGCACCCTAGGGATCGTCGACTTCTCGATCTTCCCGCACCTCGACAACCCTGACCTGCCGTGGAACACGATGGCCACCGCAGAAGAATGGGCGGCCGGCTTGTCAAGCCCCGCGTACGCGATCGACGACGAGACCGCCTTCAAAGTGGTCGACGGTACCGTCGAGGTCGTCTCCGAGGGGCACTGGAAACTGCTCACGCCCTAGGACTGAGACCTGAGCCAGCGTTCGGGAATGTCCCCGAGCGAGCCACTATGAACGTTCAGCTAGGCCCAGGGGAGGTGGTCCCAGTAGGAGGGCCGCCCCCGCTGCAACGGCTGGAACCGTGCGTACGCCTGCTTCAGGTCGGACGTCTCCTCCTCGGCGCTCGCGCCGTAGCGCGCCGCGAGCTCGGATACCGGATAGCGCACCTGCCAGTCCTCTGATCGCGCACCGGCCATCAGGATCACGCACGGCCCCTCGCCGGCGCCGACGATGATGTGCTCGGTGCCAGCGGGACTGTGGAAGAAGTCCCACGGCCGGAGGAGCCGCTCCGCACCCTCGACGAGCAGCCTGCACTCCCCGGACAGCATGAGAAACGCCTCCTGCTGCGACTCGGAGTGGTAGAGGCTGTTCGGCTCGCCCGGCTGTAGGACGTGGAGTCTGATGCCGAACTGCTTAAACTCGAACTTCTGGCTCTCGAAGTTGCACTTCGACCCGGACGGCTGTCTCGCGCCATTCTCCGATGTCCACCACTCGGCCTCCCGCACGTTCACGACGAACCAACCGTCGCCGGCAGGAGCAAGACCAGAACCGACGTCTCCGAGCGGAGCCTCGGGCACGGCGCGAGCCTACCGGTCTTCGGGCCTGCCGCCGCCGCTCTTGCCCGCCGCTGGCACTCTGGCTGGAGCACCGTAGATCTCGCCTGCATCAGCGTTCACGAATGACGCCTGAGGTTACGCCCGTAAGATCCAGTGCGCCTGTCCCCCTGACGGGCACACGAGCTCAACCGAGCATCGGACCGCGGCGTCTTATCCTGCAGCATGTGACCGAGGCTGAGGAGTGGCGGGCCGTCAGCGACGCGTTGCGCGAGGTTGGCGTCGACCCGACTGATCTCGGACGCTTCGTGAACAGATCCTGTCCAGGGATTCCCGGTTTCGAGCCGGAGCAGTTCGACGCGCGCCGCGCGCTGCCTGTACTGCTCGAGTGGCTTCCGCGGGTCGAGTCACCGCCTGTAAGAGACACGCTTGCCAGTCGAATTCGCCAAGCCGGCAAGGGCAGTGCGTCGGCACGGGCTCTGATTGACGACTATCGAGCGAAGCCCTCCTGGCAGCTAGGCGACGCGATCCCGAGAACGATGACGCCCGCCGAGCATGACGCCGTGGTCGAGCTTGCCGCCGATAGCCGTACCGGAACCGACCGTCAGATGCTGGTCTTTGCGCTTTGGCGCGTCAAGAACGAGCAAGCTCGTTCGCTCATCCTTGAGCTGATCGATGATCCCGACGTTAGTCGCCACGCGATCTACTCGCTTCGGCGCGCCTGCGGTAACGACGAAGCACGTCGACGCCTCGAGCCGTTACGCGACCATCCCGACGACCGGGTACGTGGGGCAGTTCAAGATGCGCTGGAACGCATCGAGCGCTCCGATCGCAACGCTCGCAAGGGAAGCCGCCGAGACCACTAAGGTGGCGGCGTCCGGTCCGGCAACCTCGCCGTCGCGCCTGCGAGTCGGCTGACGTGACGCTGCAATGCGCCAGCGTTCACGAATGTCACCCGAGGCCTGACAGTCGACCACGCGGCGACTCTAGTCCTCGATCTGCGCCGTTTCGTTCCGCTGCAATGCATCGAGTGCGGCTCGCATGGCCTCGAGCTTCTCGGGCGAATGACCCACCCAGTCGACAAGCTCGCCAACAACGCGCACCGGCTCGCGGCTACGGAAGGACCGCGTTGGATTCCCCGGGAACTTCTTGTCGGTCAAGTTCGGGTCGTCCTCGAACTCCCCGGTTGGCTCGACGATGTAGATGCGCCCGGGGCCCTCACCGCTGGCGAGCTCAGCGCCCCAGACCGCGGCGTCGAGAGTCGCGCTGAAGTAGACGTAGTTCATCACCCGGCCGGCCTCGAAGTTCGATTCGCGTCCCGAGACCAGCAGATCGCCCACCGCGAGGTCCGCCTTCGTACCGTGCAGGTAAACGCCCCCCTTGTACTCCTCGAACGGCACCGGCTCACGCAAGGCGCTCATGCAACGATGCTAGGCGTTACACAACAGCGGCGACCGCACGAAGCCGCCTGCCGTCCTCGTCTTGACATCCGGGGGAGCAGCGGGTCGCCTGGGCCAGTGTTCCGGAATGACGCCAGAGCCCCGGCGTTCCGGAATGCCTTGGCTGGATCCGGCCGCGACCGATGAGCGTTCGATGGTCTGCCAGTCTCTACGGCGTACGGATCCGTAACCGACTCGGGAGCAGCATGAAAATCCTTCTCACGTCCAGCGGCATCACCAACACGACCATCCACGACGCGCTGGTCGACCTGCTGGGCAAACCGATCGCCGAGTCCAGCGCGCTCTGCATTCCCACCGGAGTACAGCCTTTCCCCGGCGGACCCTCACACGTCTATGGGTTCTTGACCGGGACAGTGGGAGGCCCCATGTGCGCTTTGGGCTGGAAGTCGTTGGGAGTGCTGGAGCTCACCGCGCTCCCCAGCATCAAGAAGGAGCATTGGGTCGCGGCTGTCGAGGAAGTCGATGCGCTGCTGGTCTGGGGAGGGAGCCCGTTGTATCTGTGCTACTGGATGCGGCAATCCGGGCTCGCCGACCTCTTGCCGTCGCTGCGGCCCGAGGCCGTGTATGTGGGTACGAGCGGCGGCGCGATGGTGGCGACTCCCGACTTCGGAGGCGAGACCTACGACGACAGCGAGCCGCTCACCGGCAGCCACGAAGCGCTGGGGCTAGTCGACTTCTCGGTGTTTCCGCACCTGGAGCGCGAAGACATGCCGGACACGTCCCTCGCCAACATCGAGAGCTGGGCCGCCGGGCTATCGGTGCCGGCGTACGCGATCGACGACCAGACCGCGATACGAGTGGTCGACGGCAACGTCGAAGTCGTCTCCGAGGGACACTGGAAGCTGTTCACCCCCAGCCCAGAAGCGAGTTGATCGGCCAGGAGACACGCGCGCTCGGCTGCGCCAGAGTTCGCGAATGTCACCAGAGCGGGGCGGCGCGGGCCTCGGGCTTACTGCTGCTGATCCGCACCCGAGCTTGCGTCCCGTTCTCCCGTTGGGCCGCCGTGCCAGTCCACACACAGCACTGTTGCGTCATCGCGGAGCTCCCCACCGCAGGCTTTGACCACGGCCTGTGTCAGCGCCTGGACTGCTTCGCGTGGATGAAGGTGTCGCGTCTCCGTGACGATCTCCATCGCGTTCACCTTGGCCGCGTTGCGCTCGAGGATTCCGTCAGTCAGGAAGACGAGCCGGTCTCCGACTTCCAGCTGGAGCTCTTGGACGCGATAGTTGTAATCGAGTGCGACGCCGAACGGGAGTCCAGGGGCCAACGCAACGGTCTCGGCGCGGCCTTCCCGGATCAGGATCGGCGAGGGATGTCCGGCGTTCACGATTCGTGCGACACCGGAGGCATGGTCGACCCGTACGACCTGCCCGGTCACAAAGTCGCCATCAGCGGCGAACTCGTATAGCGCCTCATTGGCAAGCTGCGTCTGTTCCGCGAGATTGACGCCGCGGCGGCGAGCGTTTCGCAACGCGCCCACGAACACTGTTGCGAGCACGGCCGCGTTCAGCGTGTGGCCCATCGCATCAGTCATGGAGAGATGCAAGGTATCTCGCTCGACACTGAAATCGAACGTGTCTCCGCCGATATCGCCTGCTGGCTCCAGCCATCCGGCCAGCGTGAATTGGCCGCCCTCGCAGGTGTACGAGGCGGGCAGGAGTCGATGCTGGAGCTCTGCCTCCAACGAAAGCGGCACTGAACGTTGGCCCCAGTCGAACAGGTCAGTGAAGCGGCGGTTGGCGATCACGAAGTAGGCAAGGGCGTGGGCCCCAGCCGACACGACTGCGAGCGCCGGCTGATCAGGCTCGGCATCAAATCCGAGCTCCAGCACGCCGACCGCCTCGCCTCGACTCGTCACGGGAGCGAAGACCCGGAATCCATGAGAGTCCTTCACGATCTGGACGTCCTGCTCCGCGAGCGCACGACCATGCGGTGTGCCGGCCAGCGCGACCGCCTGTCCGCGTTCGCGGCTTCCATCATCGTCAGCGTTCATGCGGCGGACGTGACTAAGCCGGATCAGTGACCGGCCACTGTAGTCGGCGATCAGGAAGCTGACGTCGCGCGCCCCGAGAGCATCCGTCAAGGCGGCGGCGACGACTTCTGCCGCATCGATCGGCGGAGCCGCTTCCACGGAAGCGAGCAGCGTCCTCATATCCAGCGGGGCGACCACGCCCGATCCGTCGCTCTTTCGCGTCGTCACTATCCCGACCATAACTGTCCGGCTACCGCTGGTAAGCCATCGCGGGTCGAGCGAGGTCGAGCGGAGATGGCCCCCTGCAGCGGCGCACGCTCCTCTACGTCTGCCCACGCCGCCCAGGTCGAGGGCACGCCCGGAGGCGTAGAGCCTGGACGGCCCCAGTGTGCGGAAATGTCCCTTCAGCGGGTTGAACCGCTAACGGCTGGTGCACTCTCGGCGTCGGCCGCCTCGGCGATCGACAACAGGCGGCCTTCCGCGCGCGCCGACGCGAACTTCGGTCCGTCCGCGCCAACGACCAAGGCTTCGAACTCCTCGCGCCGGTTCTCCCACTGTCGGACGGGCCTGGAGGTCTGTTCGCACTCGATAGCTCCCCAGAGACGGCCGGCCCGCTCGGCGTCACCGCGTTTCGCGGCGATGACCGCGAGCTCGGCGGCAGTGATGAGGGCGCCTCGACGGTTTCCGAGGGCCAAGGAGAGCTCGAGTGAGCGAAGCGCGTGACCTTCGGCGGCATCGAGCTTTCCCAACGTGCGCTCGAGCTCCGCGGCGCCGCGGAGCTGTCCGCTCTCCCACCAGGCCCAGCCAATCTCGTGCGCGATGGCGGCGCTCTCGAGCATCAGCTCGATGGCGCGCGCGAGATCGCCCTCTGCGCGCGGCTTCTCCGCCAGGTACCCGAGCACCTGAGCCTCCCCGCGAGGCAGGTCGAGCTGACGGAACGTACGGAGTATCTCCTCGAGCAGCGGCCAGGCGGCGGCCGTTTCGCCCACGTCCACCATGTTTCCGGCGACGCGGTAGCGGAGGTTCGCCGTCTGAACCTCGTCTCCGCTCGCGATGAAGAGGTCGAGGCTCCGCTGGTAGTACGGCGCGGCGCGTTCGGAGTCGCCGGAGAGTTGATACGCGCCGCCGAGGGCCCGGAGCGCGTGGGCGCGAAGCTCCGGCTCCGCGTCCGGGGCTCGTGCGAGCAATGGCTCGAGACGTGATGCGCCCTCGGCCTGCTCGCGAACGAGCCAGAATCCCTCGAGCGACGCGGCCAGAGCGAGGCCACGCTCGGGATCGTGCTCGACCGCCCAATCGAGCACGGCGCGGACGTTGTCGATCTCCGGCGCGACGAGGTCGAGGTCCCACTCGCCGGGGACTCCGACTGTCGCGCGTGTGCCCGCACGATCGGCGAGCGCGATCAACCAGTCGGCCTGATGTCGCCGCAGCGCATCTTCCTCATCGGAGGCTGCAAGGTGTTCCCGCGCGAACTCGCGGATCGTCTCGAGCATCCAGTAGCGCTCCTCCCCGTTCGCATCGGAGCGGCGGCGGACCAGGTTCTTGTCGACGAGCGACGCAAGCGTGTCGAGGTTCGAGTCACAGACCGCTTCGGCCGCCTCGAGAGTGCAGCCGCTGCGGAAGACTGCGAGCCGGGCGAACAACCGCTGTTCGTCGGCGTCCAGGAGGTCGTAGCTCCAGGCGATCGTCGTACGTAGCGTGGCGTGGCGCTCGTCGGCATCGCGGCCGCCGCGCAGCAGGTCGAGTTTCTCCGAGAGCCGCTCGAGGATCTGCTCGGGGGACAGCGCCTTGCAGCGGGCGGCCGCGAGCTCGATCGCAAGCGGCAGGCGGTCGAGGCGATCGCAGATCTCCACGGCCGTGGGATACGCGACTTCGATGTCCGGAGCAACCGCGCTCGCGCGCTGGCGGAGGAGCTCCACGGACGGCGACTCCGGAAGCGGAGGCAGGGGGTACTCGCGCTCGACGGCGATCCGCAACGCCTCGCGGCTCGTCACGAGAAGCCGCAGGCGCGGGCACTCGCCCGCGAGTGTCGCGAGAACCGGCGCCGCCTCCACGATCTGCTCGAAGTTGTCGAGGAAGAGGAGGCATGCGCCGTCGCCGATGTGCCGAGCGACGTCTCCGTCGGCGCCGATCGCGTCCGCAACCGTGGGGAGGACGAGCCTCGGATCGCGGAGCGATGCCAGCGGAACGAACCACACGCCGTCGGGGAAGGCGTGTGCCGCCTCCCCGGCCACCGCGAGCGCGAAGCGCGTCTTGCCGACGCCTCCCGGCCCCGTGATCGTCACTGCACTGCCTCCGTCGAGGATCGCTTGCAGGACGTCAGCCAGCTCCTTCTTGCGGCCGACGAGAGGGTTCGCGGCGAGCGGGAGGTTCGAGCGGTAGAGGCTCTTCAGCGGCGGGAAGGCGGCGTCACCGCACTGGTAGACGCGCTCCGGGGCCGGGAGATCCTTGAAGCGATGCTGGCCGAGGTCGACGAGCCCGTCCGACCCGACGAGCGCGGCCGTCGACGCCGCGACCAGCACCTGCCCGCCGTGGCCGACCGCCGCGATCCGAGCAGCGCGGTGGACGTCGTCTCCGACGTAGCCCTCGTCGGTGACGAGCGGCGCCCCGGTGTGGAGACCCACGCGGACGTGGATCGGCCCGGGCGCCAGCGAATCGGTGAGTGCTGCTGCTGCAGCGAGAGCACCGGGCGCCGTGGGGAAGGCGACGAAGAAGGCATCTCCCTGAGTGTCGACCTCGACCCCGCCCTGTGCCGCGCACGCCTCCCTGATGATGCGGCGGTGCTCGGCGAGCGCTTCGGCGTACGCTTCGGCGCCGAGCTTGTGGAGGAGCCTCGTCGAGCCCTCGACGTCGGTGAAGAGGAATGTGACCGTGCCGGTCGGAAGGTCGTCTCGCACCGAGGCGATCATCTTCCGGGCGAGGCGTGGCGTCCAGTCGCGCGGCTCTGGAGAGAGGATCGCGTGATGCCCGAGCGTGCAGGAATGTCCCCCGTGGGCGCGCCCGTTGGGCGTAGGCTGGTTGCACTCGTGCGGCTGGCGGTGCTCGCGGATATCCACGGTAACTCTCTGGCGCTCGAGGCGGTGCTCGCAGATCTCCGAGACGAGCGCGTGGAGGAAGTCGTTTGCCTGGGCGATGTCGTGCTCGGGCCACAGCCGACGGAGACGTTGGGTCGTGTCCGGGCGCTGGGTTGCCCAGTCGTGATGGGCAACTGGGACGCGTGGATGCTCGAAGGCTTTCCGCGGGCACGGGATGATCCGATGAGGCGCTTCGTCGAGCAGGGTGAGTGGTGGGCTGGGAAGGTCTCCGCCGAGGATCGCGCCTTTGTGCGGACGTTCGTGCCGCAGGTCGAGCTAGACCTCGACGGATTTCCGACCCTCTGTTTCCACGGTTCGCCTGCGTCCTATGACGAGATGATCCTGGCGACCACGCCACATGACGAGCTACTCGGCATGCTCGACGGATTCGAGCATCAGCTCATGCTGGCAGGCCACACTCACGTCCAGCTGGCACGGATGATCGAGGGACGCCTCGTCGTCAATCCCGGCAGCGTCGGCTTGCCGTTTCGAGGTGTGCCGTTCGGCGAGCTACAGCCCATCTCGCCCTGGGCCGAGTACGCACTCGTCGAAATCGAGAACGGCCGACTGTCGGTCGATCTCCGCCGAGCCAACTATGACGTCGACGAGATGCTCCGCCTCGTGATCGGCAGCGGCGTGCCACACGCCACGTGGTGGGCGGAGACGTGGGTACGAACCGGCGCAACGCGCGCGTAGACCAGCGGCAGGGAGCGGCAGCTCTCGACAAGTGGCCAGGGTGATCCCGGCCCCGGCACGGGTTCCCGGGATGGAAGGCGCGCATGGACAGCGTTCAGGAATGTCGCCTGAGCGCGTCTGCGCCGCGTCCGCCGCATCGGGGTGGTATTGGCGGCCGGGATAAGCGGCTTGGCCGGAGGCCCGACGCCGCTCAGACGTCGAGGGACTGCAGTCGCTCGCCCATCGCTCTGATCACGCTCATCTGCAGATCGGGGGCCCGCTTGAGCAGGTCCCAGAACTCACGGTCGGTGACGGCGAGCAACGTCGAGTCCTGAGAGGTCGTGACCGTGGCGTTTCGTGGCGCTCCTGAGATCAGTGCCATTTCCCCGATGAACTCACCGGCCCCGAGCTCGTTGATCTTGCGGCCCTTGCGCCTTATCTCCACCGCGCCTTGGACGATCAGCATGAAGTCGCGTCCCACCGCTCCTTCGCGAATCAAGGTCGTGCCCGCGGGCAGATCGATCAGCGTCGCGATGGTGGCGATCTCCGCGAGCTGCTTCTTGCTGCAATGCGAAAACAGCGGGACCTGCTTCAGGAGCTCGATCTTGCCGTCTTTGCGCAGCATCGTGCGATCCTAAGGCATCCCAGCCGAGACCCGGCTGGCAGCAAAGAGGCGCCACTCGCCCGGAACACCTTTGAGCTCGTGGCTGCCACGATCCTCAAACAGGAGCTGCGAGCCGGCGACGAGGTCCTTGACGGTGCTGGAGACGAGCACCTCATAGGGCTGCGCGTGCGCGGCAACCCGCGCTCCAATGTGCACGGCGATCCCTGCGACCTTTCCATCGACAAGGTCGCATTCGCCCGTGTGCAGGCCGGCGCGGATCTGGAGCCCGAGTTCCGGCATCGACTCGACGATCGCACACGCGCAGCGGATTGCACGTGCAGGGCCGTCGAAGCTGGCGAAGAAGCCGTCGCCTTCAGTGTTGACCTCCTTGCCGCGAAACCGCAGGAGCTGACGGCGAACCAGTCCGTGGTGGCGGTCGAGCAGCTCGTGCCAGGCCCGGTCGCCGAGCGAGGCCGCGCGCTCGGTCGAGCCGACGATGTCCGTGAACAGGATGGTCGCAAGCACCCGGTCTGGCTCCAGCTCCTCCAAGCCGCCTGCCTCCCACACACCGAGCAGGAATCGCTCTGCCTCATCGAGCAGACGTTCGGTAAAGGGAGCGTTGCCCGGCGCCTCGACGAGCTGCGCCCCGGGGATTCGCTCCGCCATATACCGGGCGCCACCGATGGGAAACGTCGGATCCCTGGCGGGGTGCACGATCAGAGTCGGCACTCGGACCGCCTCCAGGACGTGCCGAGCGTCGACCTCGCGGTCATTCGTCGCGAGCGTCGCGATCGTGCCGGGGCTGGCTGCCGCCCGGCGGAAATACTCGAGGTCGTCGTCGCTGTACAGCAAGTTAGGCCCGCCGAGCCGCTCGGCGGCATCGCGGTGCGAGCCGAAGTAGAGGAGCTGATACGCCTCCACCACCGCGTGCTGCTGCTCTGGGGTCCAGCCCCACGGGTAGTCAGGAGCCCATAGGTTTCGGGCGAAGCCGCGGGCAAGGACAAGCGCGCTCGTCCGCTCCGGGTAGGTCGCCGCGAAGAGCAGGGTCGTCGGGACGCCGATGCTGGCGCTGAGGATCGCCGTGCGCGACGAGCCCACCGCGTCCATGACGGCTCGGATGTCGTCCATCCGGGTCTCCAGCCCAGGAGTACCGCTCATCCGATCCGACATCCCCACGCCACGCTGGTCAAACGCGATGACCCTGGAGAACCTCGAGAGGGCATCGACGATGCGACCCTGATACGTCCGCATCTCGGTCATCAGCTCGACGTGCGAGATAACGCCGGGGTGATAAACGACATCGAAGGGGCCGTCACCAAAGACGCGGTAGGCGATCGCCACGTCACCGCTGCGGGCGTAGCAAGTCTCCCGCTGCACCGACCTAGTGTTGCGCGTTCCCGGCGTCCGCGCGAGCCATGCTTTCGATCCAACGGATCACGCCGTCAGACCACCAGACAAGCCTGCCGCATGCCCGAGACTGGCGGCACCGCCGTTCGGACACAGCGGTGCCGGCCGGCTGCGCGAGCCTCCTGTAGCCGGGGCCCGCCTCACTCCAATGTGCGGGACGCCCGCGGTGCGGGCGCGGCTAGCCTGGACGGCTATGAGCAGCGAGGTCGTCTACACGATGTACCGGGCAGACAAGTTCTACGGCCCCGAGCGGCAGGTGCTGTCGAACATCTCCCTGTCGTTCCTGCACGGGGCGAAGATCGGTGTCCTCGGGCCGAACGGGGCAGGCAAGTCGACGCTCCTGCGAATCATGGCCGGCCTCGAGGAGCCTTCCTCCGGCGTCGCCGAACTCGACCCCAAGGCGAGCGTCGGCTTCCTACCGCAGGAGCCGGAGCTCGACCCCGCGAAGGACGCCCGCGGGAACGTCGAAGACGGCGTGCGAGAGCTGCGTGACCTGCTCGACCGCTTCAACGCCGTCTCCGCGGCGTTTGCCGAGCCCGACGCCGACTTCGAGGCGCTCCTCGCCGAGCAGGCCGAGGTGCAGGATCGAATCGACCGGGCCGACGCGTGGAGCCTCGACCAGCACCTCGACCGCGCGATGGACGCGCTCCGCCTTCCCGACGGCGACCGCGACGTCACGACCCTCTCGGGCGGCGAGCGGCGCCGCGTCGCGCTGTGCCGGCTCCTGCTCTCCTCGCCCGACCTGCTGCTCCTCGACGAGCCCACCAACCATTTGGATGCCGAGTCGGTCGCCTGGCTCGAGCGCCACCTCGAGAGCTACAAGGGGACGGTCATGGCGGTGACGCACGACCGCTACTTCCTGGACAACGTCGCGGGCTGGATCCTCGAGCTCGACCGCGGCAAGGGCATCCCGTTCCAGGGCAACTACTCCTCGTGGCTCGAGCAGAAGGAGGCCCGGCTCGGCGTCGAGGAGAAGCAGAACGCCGCGCGCCGCCGCACGCTCCAGCGCGAGCTCGAGTGGGTGCGCATGAGCCCGACCGCGCGGCACGCGAAGTCGAAGGCGCGCCTCGCCGCCTACGAGAAGCTGCTCGCGGAGGACCAGGCCGACCGGATCGGCACCGTCGAGATCCACATTCCCGCAGGGCCGCGGCTCGGCGACGTCGTCGTCCGGGCCGAGCAGCTGCAGAAGGGGTTCGGCGACCGCCTGCTCGTCGAGGACCTGAGCTTCGACCTGCCGCCCGGAGGCATCGTCGGGGTGATCGGCCCGAACGGCGCGGGCAAGACGACCCTCTTCCGCATGATCGCCGGAGAGGAACAGCCGGACGACGGCACGCTCGAGGTCGGTGACACCGTCGAGCTCGCGTACGTCGACCAGTCGCGGGGCGCGCTCGAGGGGACGAACACGGTCTGGAAGGAGATCTCGGGAAACCAGGACGTGATCGAGCTCGGCAGGCGGGAGGTGAACTCGCGCCAGTACGTCTCGTGGTTCAACTTCCGCGGCGGCGACCAGCAGAAGCTCGTGAAGGATCTCTCCGGAGGCGAGCGGAATCGCGTCCACCTCGCGAAGCTCCTGCGCTCGGGCGGCAACCTGCTGCTCCTCGACGAGCCGACGAACGACCTCGACGTCGACACCTTGCGCGCCCTCGAGGAGGCGCTCCTGGACTTCGCCGGCTGCGCCGTCGTGATCTCGCACGACCGCTGGTTCCTCGACCGGGTCGCGACGCACATGCTCGCCTTCGAGGGCGACTCCCAGGTGACGTGGTTCGAGGGCTCGCACGCCGAGTACGCCGACTGGGTGCGCGAGACGCGCGGCCCCGAGGCCCTCGAGCCGCACCGGATCGCGTACAAGCCGCTCGTCCGCCCGTCGTAGCCGTCGCGGCCACCAGGGCCCGTCCGGCGCGCGGGCCACGATTCCCGGGATGCGCGTTGCGGTCGTCGACGTCGGATCGAACACCGCGCGTGTCCTCGTGGCGGACGTCTCGCCCGACGGTCGCGTCGCCGTGGTCGAGGAGAAACGCGAGCGGCTCGGGCTGGGGGAGGAGATCACACGCACGGGAACGCTCTCGCGCAGCACGGTGCGGACGCTCGCGCGTGCGTGCCGGGGGTACGCGAAGCTGGCACGGGCGCTCGGGGCCGAGCGCGCGCAGACGATCGTCACGGCGCCCGGCCGGCAGGACAGCGCGCCGGGGCTGCTCGTGTCGGCCCTCGCCGAGGCGACCCGGCTGCCGGTGCGCATTCTTTCCGCCCGCGAGGAGGGGCGTCTTTCCTACGACGGCGCGGTCGCGAAGGCCGGAGCGGCCGTGGCAGGCGTGACCGCGGTGGTCGACGTCGGCGGCGGCTCGACCGAGATCGTCCTCGGGGATCCCCGGCACGGAGCCTCCTGGGTGCGCTCGATCGACCTGGGCTCGATCAGGCTCACGCGCCAGTACCTGCACACCGATCCCCCGACCAGGCGCGAGCTCCGACGCGCGAGGGACGCCGTGTGCGGCGCGATGGGGGCGCTCTCCCCCCGGCGCCCCGATCGCGCGCTCGCGACCGGCGGCAGCGCGAGGGCCGTGGCGAAGCTCGTCGGCCGGCAGTTCGACGCGGACGACGTCGAGGTGGCGATCCGCGTCCTCGCGCGGCGCCCATCGGCGAAGGTGGCCCGGGACGTGGGCATCCATCCGGTTCGGGCGGCGTCGGTGCTCGGCGGCGCACTGCTCCTGGCGGAGGCGGCCCGTGTGCTCGACAGCCCGCTCGGCCTCGCGCGCGGCGGCGTGAGGGAGGGGGCGGTATTGGCTCTGGCGGGGGCGGAGGCCTCCGCGGCGGCGTAGTCGGACGCGTCTACGAGCGCGCGCGGCGGGCGCGGCTCTGGGCACGCCGCATCATCGCGTCCTGGTGCGCATGCCGCTTCTTGCCCTTGCGCTCGAGACGCTCCCACGTGCCGTCCGGCCCGAGCTCCCAGGTGTTCTCCGTATCGGCAAACACACTGTCGAGAATCGCGCCGATCTCGGCGCGCGCGCGCGCGTTTTCGACGGGCGTCAGCACCTCGATCCGGCGGTCGAGGTTGCGTGGCATGAGGTCGGCGCTGCCGATGTAGACGCTCGGGTCGTCGCCGGCCTCGAACCAGATGATCCGGCTGTGCTCGAGGAAGCGGCCGACGATCGACCGCACCCGGATCGTCTCGGAAAGTCTCTTCACGCCCGGACGGAGCATGCAGATCGACCGTGCCATGATCTCGATCGGGACACCGGCCGCCGAGGCGGCGTAGAGCTCCTCGATGATCGTGGGGTCGACGAGGGCGTTGACCTTGAGCCTGATCCTCGTGGTCTGGCCCTCTGCCGCCGCGGCGGCGACGCGGCGGATCTCGTCGACGAGGCGCGAGCGCAGCGTGAACGGCGCCACGAGCAGCTTCCTGAAGCGCTGCGGCCTCCCGAAGCCTGTGACGTAGTTGAAGAGGTCGGCGACGTCCGCCGAGATCTCCTCGTCGGCGGTGAAGAGGCCGACGTCCTCGTAGATCCGCGCCGTGGAGGCGTTGTAGTTTCCTGTGCCGACGTGGACGTACCGTCGCAGGCCGCCCTCCTCGCGGCGGACGACGAGCGTCATCTTTGCGTGGATCTTGAGGTCGGGGAAGCCGTGAACGACGTGGACGCCCGCTTCTTCCATCGCGCGGGACCACTCGATGTTTCGCCGCTCGTCGAAGCGCGCCTTGAGCTCGACGAGGCACACGGACTGCTTCCCCTCCTCCGCGCACTCCATGAGCGAGCCGATCAGCGACGACTCGTCGCTCGTCCGGTAGACGGCGGTCTTGATCGCGATCACGTCAGGGTCGCGCGCCGCCGCCTGCGCGAGCGCCTCGAAGCTCGCGCGGAACGAGTCGTACGGCTGGTGCACGAGCAGGTCGCCGCGGCGGATCTCCTCGAACACGTCGTTCGCCCCCGTGACCCGTGCCCAACGAGGCGGGACGACGGGAACCCATGCTTCGTCCTTGAGCTCCGGCCGGTCGAGAGCGACGAGCTGCCAGAGCTCGGACTGGTCGAGGAGCCCCTCGACCTCGTAGACCTGTCCCGGGCGGACGTCGAGACCCTCCACGAGCCGTTCCCGCATGCTCCGCGAGGCGGACGCCGAGAGCTCGAGGCGGACGACGTCGCCGAAGCGCCGCCGGCGTAGTTCCGACTCGACCGCCTCCAGGAGGTCGTCGGCGTCGTCCGACACCTCGAAGTCGGCGTCGCGCGTGACGCGGAACGTCGCGCGCTCCTGGATCTCCATACCCGGGAAGAGCATCGGCAGGAAGTGTGAGATGAGAGCCTCGAGCGGCACGAGCCGCTTCCCGACCGGGACGAACCGGTCGAGCACCTCCGGCACTTTCACGCGTGCGAACCGCTCCTCGCCCGTTTCCGGGTCCGAGGCGATCACCCCGAGCGAGAGCGAGAGACCCGACACGTACGGGAACGACTGCCCGGGGCCGACTGCCAACGGCGTCAGGATCGGGTAGATCTCGCTCTCGAAGTAGCGCTGCAGCTTCTCCTGCTCGCGCTCCGAGCACTCGTCGATCGAGGCGATCTCGATCCCGGCGCTCGCGAGCGCGGGCCGGAGCTCACGCTTCCAGAGTCGGCCCTGGCGTACGGTGAGCTCGCCGACGCGCTGCCGGATCTGGACGAGCGCCTGAGACGTGGCGATGCCGTCGGCCGACCGGACGGGCACGTCCGACGCGTCGAGCTCGAGCAGCCCGGCGACCCGGACCATGAAGAACTCGTCGAGGCCTTGCGAGAAGATCGCCGCGAACCGGGCGCGCTCGAGCACCGGCAGCGCGTCGTCCTCGGCCAGCTCGAGGATCCGGCCGCTGAAGTCGATCCACGAGAGCTCACGGTTGAGGAGGCGCGACGGTGCCGGCTCGACTGCGGTCGTCATGGACAGATCGTAGGCGCGGGAGACCGGCTCAGTCGCCGGCGCCGAGGGCGTCGACCACGAGCGACTGGAACCAGGCGATCAGCTGCTCGGACTCCGCGAGCAGCGTACCCGCCTCGAGGCCGGCGCTTGCGATCCCTCGCTGGACGGCCTCGACGAGGGCGCGGTCCTCGCGTCCGACCTGCGCGTCGAGTTCGAGGTAGCCGGCGAGCCACTCGTCGTCGACGTCCGGACCGACGAAGTAGTCGAGGAACCGCGCCGTGCGGTCGGCGCCGCGCGGCACGATCGGGCCGATCGACAGGTTCGGCTTGCCGGGCATCACGTTGACGACTGTGCCGGGGAAGAGGAGGTGAAACTGTCCCCGCTCGAGCTCCCGCGTCGCCTCGAACGCGTCGCCGCGTTTCGGAGGCCCGACCTGGCTTGCCACCCGGCCGTGCGCCTCGAGCCCGTATGCGTCGGGCGACACGTCGATCGTCTTCGCAAGGCTCGGGTGGGCGACGGAGCAGTGGTAGCACTCGAGGAAGTTCTCGACGCACACCTTCCAGTTGCAGGCGTAGTCGTCCGCCACGTCGCGCTGGTGGAATCGGAGTGTGTCGATGTCGAGGCCGCCGTCGGCCAGGCGGGCCGGGAGGTCGCCGAGGTGGTCGGCGAGCGGAGCCGCGTCGCGGTCCGGGTTGACGAAGACGAATGGGCCCCAGGTGTCGACGGATACGGGCACGAGGCCGAGCGCCGACAGGTCGAAGCCCGGCTCGCGGTCGGAGCGCGGCGCGCTGCGCAGCGCGCCGTCCAGCCCGTACGTCCAGGCGTGGTAGGGGCACTGGATCGTCTCGCGCCGGGCGTCGCCGTCGCAGAGCGGATGGCCTCGGTGCCGGCAGACGTTGACGAACCCGCGCAGCTCGCCGTCGTGGGCACGCGCGAGGACGATGGGGAGCGTGCCGGCCAAGGCCGTGGTCAGCTGGCCGGGCTCGGCGAGCTGGTCGAGGCGCGCGGCGTACTGCCAGCTGCGCGCGAAGATCCGCTCCTGCTCGACGCGCAGCACCGCCGGGTCGGCGTACCAGTCGTACGGCAGCGTGCGAGCGCCCGCGATCGTCGCCACCGGCCCAATCTACCGGCTAGCGGCCGACCTCCCAGGCGAGGTGGGCGAGCTCCGGCTCGATCAGTTTCTCCCACGCGAGCGCCACGGCCTTGGGGGAGCCGGGGAGAGAGACGACCACGGCGCCGCGGTAGGTGCCCGCGGTGGCGCGTGAGAGCATCGCGGCCGCGCCCACCTGCTCCCAGCTAAGCATCCGGAAGAGCTCGCCGAACCCGGGAAGCGTCTTCTCGAGCATCCCGGCGAGCGTGTCGTACGTGGTGTCGCGGCGCGAGACCCCGGTGCCGCCGTTGACGACGACGACCCGCGCGTCGGCGACGAGCTCGTCCACCGCGGCACGGACCTCGTCCGGCTCGTCGGGGACGACGCGGTAGCCCGAGACGACGGCGCCGGCCGCCACGATCTGCTCGTGGAGCCACTTGCCGTTGGTGTCGTCGTCGGGGCCGCGGGAGTCGCTCACCGTGATCACGCCGACCGCGATCGGCCCGAGGTCGGCGGCGGCCGCCCGGTGCGCGTCGGAGCCCATTGACGAGCGATCCTAGACGCCGCGGGTCGTTACTCGGTACCCTCGCGGCGTGAGCGATCCCGGGTCCGTCGTCACCCGCGCAGTCGACCAGCTGCGACCGCTGCACAGGGACGCATCGCTCTCGTGGTGGAACGCGAACGTCGAGGCGACCGAGGAGCACGAGCGACAGCGCGTCGCGGCCGAGCTCGCGCTCTCTGACGCGCTGGCCGACGGCGAGCTCTTCCGCGAGGTCGAGCAGGCGCGGGCGAACGGGGCTGACGGCCCGGAGCGCCGCCAGCTCGACCTGCTCCACGCGAGTCTCGTCCCGCACCAGGTGCCGGAGTCGATCCGGCACCGGATCGTCGAGCTCGAGGCGTCGGTCGAGGCGCGATTCGCACAGCACCGTGGCGAGGTTCAGGGCCGCTCGGTCGACGACAACGAGATCAAGCGGATCCTCCGCGTTAGCGACGACGTCGACGAGCGGCGCGAGGCCTGGGACGCGTCGAAGACCGTCGGCGCGGCGGTCGCCGACGACGTGCGGGAGCTCGCCCGGCTCCGCAACGAGGCCGCCCGCTCGCTCGGGTACCGAGACTGGTTCGCACTCGCCGTCGCCACGTCGGAGATGGACGAGGCGAAGCTCTTCGAGACGCTCGACGAGTGTGACCGGCTCACGGCCGACGCGTTCGCCTCGTGGAAGGCCGCGACGGATGCCCGCCTCGCGGAGCGGTTCGGCTGCGCCGTCGCCGAGCTGCGTCCCTGGCACTACGAGGACCCGTTCTTCCAGGAGGTCCCGGCCGCGGGCGGCGTCGACCTCCAGAGCGTCTTCGCAGGAAAGGACGTCGTGGCGCTCGCTCGAGCGACGTACGACGGGATCGGCGTCGACACCGGGCCGATCCTCGATCGCAGCGACCTCTTCCCCCGCGAGGGGAAGTGCCAGCACGCGTTCTGCATCGACGTCGACCGCGAGGGTGACGTCCGCGTGCTCGCCAACGTGGAGCACGACCGCTACTGGGCGGACACGATGCTCCACGAGCTCGGCCACGGCGCCTACGACATCGGTTTCGACCCGGCGCTCCCCTGGCTCCTGCGCGACACGCATCTCACCATGACGGAGGGGATCGCGATCCTGATGGGCCGACTCGCGCAGGAGGCGGACTGGCTCGAGGGCGTGGCCGGGCTCGGCGCGACGGAGGCGGCAGACCTGGACGGGCGGCTGCGGGCGGCCCAGGCGGCGGAGCTCCTCGTCTTCGCGCGCTGGGTGCTCGTGATGACGAACTTCGAGCGCGCGTTCTACGCCGATCCCGAGGCCGACCTCGCGTCCACCTGGTGGAGTCTCGTCTCGCGTTACCAGCTGCTCACGCCACCCGAGGGCCGCGACGCCCCCGACTGGGCCGCGAAGATCCACGTCGCCTGCGCGCCCGTCTACTACCACACGTACCTCTACGGGAACCTCGTCGCGTCGCAGGTGCGGGACACGATCGATCGGGTGGCAGGCGGCCTCGTCGGCCGGCGCGAGGCCGGCGCGCTCCTCTCCGAGCGGATCTTCCGGCGGGGCCAGTCGCTGCGGTGGGACCGCCTGCTCGAGGAGTCCACCGGCGAGCCGCTCACGGCGGCGCACGCCGCCCGATTCATCGAGCGCGGGCTCCAGGCGTGAGCAGAGCCTGCGGGCTCAACCACGTCAGCGTCGTCGCGCACGACCTGGAGGAGTCGGTCCGCTTCTACGTCGACGTGCTCGGCCTGGAGCCACTGCCGACGCCCGATTTCGGTTTCCCCGTGCAGTGGCTGCGCGCGGGCTCGCTGCAGGTGCACGTGTTCGAGAGGCCCGACGAGCCGCCGGCGCATGCCCATTTCGCCCTGGAGGTCGAGGACGTCGTGGCGCTGTACGAGCGCGCGCGGGAGCTCGGGATCCTCGATCGAACGAGCTTCGGCTACGCGATCGCCGAGCTGCCCGGCGGCGAAGCGCAGCTCTACATCCGCGATCCCGCGGGCAACCTGCTCGAGCTCGACCATCCGGACGGGGCGGCGGCCCGCGAGCGGATCGACGAGATGGTCCTCTTCTCAGAGCGCCGGCGGCAGCCGGACGGGCCGACGCCGCATCTCTTCACCGCGGATCGGGCCGGGTAGGTAGTTCCGGGGCCCGTCTAGGCGGTACGCGCCTCGGCCATCTCGTCCGACGCCGTAGTGCCGGCGTCGAGGAGACGGTGCACGACGCGGATCGCGATCGAGCCGGCCCCCACCGCGGACGCAACCCGCTTCACCGACCCGTGCCGCGCATCGCCGATCGCGAGGACGCCCGGCATGGTCGTCTCGAGCGGGAAGGGGTCCCGCTCCAGCGGCCAGGCGCCGTTTCGGGGGATGTCCCCACCCGTGAGCACGAAGCCACGGTCGTCCCGGGCAATCCCCCGCGGCAGCCAATCCGTGTGCGGACGGGCTCCGATGGAGGGGTAGAGCCCGTCGGCGTCGACCGTCTCCTCGGCTCCGCTCGCCCTGTCGCGCAGCACGAGGTGCGTCAGCCAGCCGTCCCCGCCGCCCCCGACGATCTCTGTCCCGACCCGGACGTCGACGTTCGGCACGGATGCGAGCTGGCGAACGAGGTAGTGCGACATGCCCGCTTCCAACGACGGCGCGCGCGCGACGAGCGTCAGGCGCCGCGCGTACCGGGCGAGGTGGAGCGCCGCCTGCCCGGCGGCGTTCGCGCCCCCGAGGACGTAGACCTCCTGGCCGGCCATGCGCTGGGCGTCGGACCCTGCGCCCCCGTAGAAGACGCCGGCGCCCGCGAGCGCCTCGAGCGTCGGGATGCCGAGGCGCCGATACGTGACGCCCGTGGCGAGGACGACGACGCGCGCGGTGACGGTCGCACCCTCGGAGAACGTCGCGACGAGCCGGTCTCCCTCCCGTCGAAGCCCCGTCACGTGCTGCAGGAAGACGAACCGCGCTCCGAAGACCCACGCCTGCTCGTAGGCCTGCCGGGCGAGGAGGCCGCCACTCACGCCGCGCGGGAACCCGAGGTAGTTGCGGATCAGGGAGCTCGACCTCGCCTGTCCCCCGATCCCGTGCGTGTCGACGACGAGCGTGCGGAACCCCTCGGACGCGCCGTACACGGCTGCCGACAGGCCCGCGGGGCCGGCGCCGACGATGAGGAGGTCGACCTCCTCGTCCTCCGGCTCGACCGCCGAGCCCGTAGCCCGTGTCAGCTCGACGTCGGTCGGGTTCACGAGCCTGGTGCCGTCCGGGAGGATCACGACCGGCAGCTCCGCGTCCGCGGGCGAATCGCCGAGAAGCTTCCGGCCCTGCTCCGAGTCGGCCAGGCAGAAGGCGTGCGGGAACGCGCATTGCTCGAGCACGGTCCGCAGCTCCGCGGCGCGGCCCGACCACGAATCTCCCACGACGTGGATCGCGTACGGAGCGGTGCGCCGCTCCTCCGCCCACTCGAGCAGGAACGTCGAGATTGCGTGGTGGAACAGCTCGTCCGGCGGTGCCACCGGCCTGACGACGTAGTGGTCGATCTTCCCGTGCTCGATGGCCTCGAGAATCGCGTCGCCCGTTGCGCGGAAGCCCCACTCGCCCCACCCGACGAGCAGCGCGCGCTTCGCGTGCGGATGCAGCTGCCGCACCTCGCCGAGCAGCTCGCCGCCCGAAGCGCCGTCGAGCTCCTGGCTCGCGAGCACGAGCGCCAGGGGCTCCCCGGTGGCCCGGCGCTCCGCGAGGAACCGGCGCGCCTCGGCGGGTGACGACACGCACACGATGCGGTAGTGGCGCGCGTACCGATCGAGCAGCTCGCGCTCGATCGCCGCAAGGTCGGCAGGATCACGGTCGACCGCCAGGATGGCCGGCGAGCTCATCGCGCTACCGCTCGATTGCATACGTCTCGGCGACGTCGGGCGTGAGGTAGGCGGCCGACGGGCTGCCGGCGGGCGTGAAGATCCCGAGCACGGCGAGCTCGGCGACCGGGTCGGTGTTCTCGACGATGTGCACCTCGCGCGGGTGGAGCCGGAACGCGGCGCCGGGCGCCAACGGCTCGACGGCGTCGCCCAGGTGCAGCCGGCCCTCGCCGCGGAGCACCCAGACGATCTCGTCGTAGAGGTGGTAGTGCCACGGCGCGCGGCCGGGCGGGATGTAGCCGACGAACGCCGTCGCCCGGGTCGAGCCGTTGTGTGGCCCGAACAGGACCTGGAACGACCTGGCGCCGGTGGCCCTCCCGGGCTCGACGTGGTCGAGCGCGACGACCCGCTCCGCCGAGCCCATCGGGGCGTGCAGGTCGGTGGCGCCGCCGAGCGTCGCCCGGACGCACGCGAGCCCGTCCGGGCCGGTGGACAGAGACCCGGCCCGTCCTGCGGGCAGGAATCCCGCCGCGTTGTCCCCGATCGCAGCGTCGTCGAGCGCGCCGGAGCCCGCGCTGACCAACAGCACGGTGTCGCGCAGCCTGTCGGTCAGGTCGAGCGAGGCCCTGGCCGCGAGCCGCAGCGCGTCGAGCGCGAGCTCGGAGCCGTCCTCCGGTGGTAGGAGAGCCCGGCACTCGGTGCCCTCCGACCCTTCTTCGGCGACATCGTCCCAACGGGTCACGCGGCCCACGGGATGAGCATATGGTCGGGCGCACCCCAACGAGGAAGGAGGCGTGCCGTGCCGCTCATCCGTGTCGAGCTCTTCGACTTCCGCATGAACGAGGAGACGAGCGCGAAGCTCATCGCCGGCCTCACCGACGCACTCTGCGAGGCGACCCACGAGGGCCTCCGCGACCACACCTGGGTGATTGTCGAGGGCCACGACCCGAAGAACTGGGGCCTCGGGGGGAAGCCGTGGCCCGTGGGCGAGATGCCTCCCGGCCCGGCGTAGGCACGCGGTCTCGCCTGCGATACGGTCGGCGCATGGCTCGTCGCCGCGGACTCGCGATCGCCGTCGCCCTCGGCGCCGTTCCGCTCGCCATTCTCGCCGGCTCCCGGCCGGCCGGGAGCGCGTCGGCGGAGGCGGGCGTCCCCGCGCGCGGCGCCGCCGTGTTCCAGGCGCGGCAGTGCTGGTCGTGCCACGCGCTCGACGCCGCCGGCTCGACCGGCAAGTCCGGCCCCGACCTCGACCGCTGGCTCGGCCCTCACGCCGCGCAGCTGCGCGTGTCGGTCGAGGAGCTCGCAGCCCGGCGGATCGCGTACGGCGGGACGGGGATGACCGCCTACACGCGCGACCTGTCGCCCGCGGAGCTCGCGGACCTCGTCGCCTTCGTCGTCGGTCGTCCGGTCTCGATTGTGGTCGAGGCGCTGTCGCCGCTGCGCCCCGCACCGGTCCCGCCGCCAGAGACGAAGGCGGCACCAAGAGCGATTGCCAGCTGGGTCACGCGGAAGCGCCTGAGCGGCAGCGCCGCCCGAGGGGCGGCCGTCTTCGGCCGTGAGGGCTGCCTCAGCTGCCACCGTTACCTCGACGCGGGCCGCGCGCGCTTCGGCGGGCCGGCGCTGACGAACGGCGGGCCGACGAAGAGGACGACTGGCGCGACCGTCGCGTATCTCAGATCGCCGTCGCAGCACGCCAACCCGCTGATGCCGGGCTACGCCGATCTCGGCTCGCGCAACCTGCGCGCGCTCGCGGAGTTCCTGGCCGCGTCGCGTCGCCCATCCTGACAGCGGCCACCGCGGGCGGGAGTACCCTTGCCGCGTGCTCGAGCGCTGGACCCGGAGGGTGCTCCGCCGCCGGTTCCTCGTGCTCGCCGCATGGCTGGCCGTCGCGATCGCCGGGATCGTCGCGGCCGCCCACCTGGGCCCGCTGCTCTCGAACTCGCTTGCAGTGCCGGGCAGCGAGTCGGATCGGGCGCGCCTGCGCCTGGAGGCGCACTACGGTGAGCGTCCCGACGGGACGTTCACGGTCGTCGTTCCGACGCGGTCGCCCCGCAGCGAGCCCGCGCAGAACGACCTCCGCCGACGCCTTCGCGCCGCGGCCCGCGTCGTCCCCGACGGTGCCGCGTCGGACGTGCGCCGGGGCGGCGGGGTGCTCTACGGCGATGTCGTCACACGGCTCGCGCTCGAGGACGCGAAGGGTTACACCCCCGAAGTGAGGCGTGCGCTCGCCGCCGCGGGTGGGCCGCCGGCGCTCGTCACGGGCGCCCCCGCGATCCAGCACGACCTCGACCCCGCCGTTCACGACGACCTGCGCCGGGCGGAGCTCGTCGCCCTACCGGTCGCGCTCCTCGTTCTGGCGCTCGTGCTCGGTGTCTCCACCGCGCTGCTGATCCCGTTCGTCTTCGCGGCCTGCACGATCGGCGGGACGCTTGCGGTCATCTACCCGCTGGCGCACGCGCTGCGCATGGCGTCCTACGTCGAGAACCTCGTCGTCCTGATCGGGCTGGCGCTCGCGATCGACTACGCGCTGCTCTGCGTCGACCGCTTCCGCACCGAGCTCGAGCGGGGCGGAAAGCACGACGACGTGGTCGTCCGCACGATGGCCACGACGGGACGAGCCGTTGCGTACTCCGCGGTCGCCGTCGCAGTCGGGCTCGGCGTCCTCGTCCTCGTCCCCGTGCCGTTCGTGCGCTCGCTGGGCCTCGGGGGAGCGCTCGTTCCGCTCGTCTCGGCCGCCGCCCTTGTGACCCTCCAACCGGTGTTGCTGTCGCTGCTCGCCTCACGCACCCTCATGCCCGGGCTCTACGACCGCCGGCCGCGGCACGTTCCGGGAACGGGCGTCTGGGCTGCTCTCGCCGCGCTCGTGCTTCGGAGGCGTTGGCTCGCGGTCGGCGCAGGGCTGGGCCTGCTGCTCGTCCTGGCCTCGCCCTTGCTCGCCCTGCGGACGACCCCGGGCTCCATCCTCGCGCTTCCTCGATCCGAGGCTGTCCGGGGCGCCGAGGCCCTCGCGGACGGCGTCGGCGCGGGCGCGGTCACGCCTGCCGAGGTCGTGGTCGACACCGGACGGCCGGGAGGGGGCTTGCGCGGGCCGGCCCGCGTCGCCGTCGCGCGGCTGACGGCCGGCATCGCGCGCGACCCGGAGGCGATGGTCGTGGCGAACGGCGTGCGGCCGCCCTACGTCGCGGGAGACGGGCGGTACACGCGCGTGCTGGTGGCCGGCCGGCACGAGTTCGGCCACCCGGCGGCGTTGGCGTTCGTGCACCGCCTGCGGGACGAGCTGGTTCCGCGCGCCCGCTTCCCGGAGAGCGCCGTCGTCGCCACCGGCGGCGTGCCGGCGCAGGGGGTCGACTTCCTCGACCGGCTGTACGCCTGGTTCCCGTTCCTGGTCGGGGCCGTCCTCGCGCTGACGGCCGTCGTGCTCGCTCGCGCGTTTCGCTCCGTCGTCCTTCCCGTCAAGGCCGTGGTTCTCAACCTGCTCTCCGTCGGCGCCGCCTGCGGCGTGGCCGTGGCCGTCGTCCAGTGGGGGATCGGCGCGGGCCTCCTCGGTGTCGCCGAGTCGCCGGCCGTCGAGGGCTGGATCCCCGTCTTCGCGTTCGCGCTCCTCTTCGGCCTCTCGATGGACTACGAGGTGTTCCTCGTGATGCCCATGCGGGAGGCGATCGACGCCGGTGCGAGCTACGACGACGCCGTCGCCGCGGGCCTCGAGCGGACGGGACGGGTCGTGACGGCCGCCGCGGCGATCATGGTCGCCGTCTTCTCCGGGTTCGTGCTCGGCGACGTGCCGGGGCTGCAGCAGCTCGGGATCGTGCTCGCGGTCGGCGTCCTCGTCGACGCGACCGTCGTCCGGCTCGCCGTCGTGCCCGGGCTCGTCGCGATCTTCGGGAGGTGGAGCTGGTGGCTCCCCGCGCGCCTCGCGGCGCGCGCGCGTCCATGACACGGCGAGGGGGCCGGGCGGCGAGCGCCCGGCCCCGCTCGTCCGTTTCTAGACGACCTTGATGGCGAGCCGGAACGCGGGCAGGTCGTAGCCCGCGCCGAGGCCCGGCGCGTCCATCGCGAACCCGAGCAACGGCACCATGCCGAGCTGCGGGTAGGGGTACGCCGGCTGCTGCGTGTAGAGCAACGGGTAGAGGTCGATCAGGTGCGTGCCCTTGTTGCCCGTGGCGAAGAGCTGGATCCGCACGTACCCGTTGGAGTTGAAGCCGCACGCATAGCCGATGTAGGCGTTGTCGTACGTCACGGCGACGGTGTTGTCGAGCTGCGTCCAGCCGACGCCCTTGAGCTCGACGATGAACGGTTGACCGGCCTTCACGGTCTTCGGGATCGAGACGAACGTCCGCTTCACGAAGTAGCTCGTCTGCGCCTTGACCTGGCCGCCCTGGACGACCTGCACGGCGTGCCAGCCGCCGAGGCCATCGGGGACCTTGATGTCGGCCTTCGCCGTTCCATCCGCGCCGGCGGTGCCGTTGCCGACGACCTGGTTGACGAAGTTCCAGCACTGACCGGTGCAGTTGACGCGGTTGCCGACGACGCTCGCCCACTGCACGACGTAGGGCTGTCCGGCGGTGAGCCCCGCGGCGCTGATCGTCGTCTTCGACAGGATCGGCCCGCTGGTCGAGCTGAGCTGTGCGCTCGCCGCCGCTCCCGCGAGGTTCGCGTTCTGGAGCGTCGTCCGCTCGGCGATGGTCGCCGTCACGGCCTTCGGCTGCTCGACGAACGGTTTGGGCGCGCCCTTGTCGGCCGTCACCCGGAACTGCAGCCGATGCCCGTCCGTCCACGGCACCGGCGACTGCTGCATGTTCAGGTACGGCACCGTGTGGCTCGAGCCGGCGACCTCGATCCAGTGCGTGCCGACGCCGCCGGACGCGCGGATCGTGAACACGGAGATGCCCCGTGTGGTGTTCGCGGAGATTGCACCCGCGAACTTGTTGTCGTAGAGGACGGAGCCCACGCTCTCGTAGGTCGGCGATCCCATTCCGACGACGGTGACCTTGATCGGGGTTCCGACCGGCCCGCGCGTCGGGCTGATCTTCACCGTCCGCTCGAGCAGGAAGCCGCCCTTGGCAATCTGCTTCCCGTCGACGACGGCGAAGATGTCGTGCAACCCGCCGAAGTCCCTCGGGACGCGGAAGGATGCCTTGAACGCCCCCGACGCATCGGTCTGCGCGTTCGCCAGCGCGACGCCGATCTTGTCGACCTTGCGGCCGATGTAGTCGACGCTGTCTGCCTTCGGGTCGATGATCCACCGCACGTTCGCGGTCATCCAGACGAGCTTGACGTCCTTCGACTTCGGCAGTCCCGCACCGGTGATGGTGACCGGCTTGCCCGGAACTGCGACGTCGGGGGTCGTCTTGAGCGTGGACACCGTCTCCGCCGCCACGCCCGCGTCCGCGAGCGGCCCGAACAGCGGGGCGGCGCCCGGCATCTGGGGCGGTGTGACCGGAGTGGGCGCCGCCGTCGCGACGGACTGGAGCGCGACGGCCAGCACCAGGGCGCCGCTCGCTGCGACGACCCTCCTGAACGATCTCGAGCGTGTGGGTCTCATGGCAACTCTCCTGCCGGTATCAGCGGTTCGCGGCCTTGCTCGCGAGCTTGGCCTTGGCCTTCGTGGCGGCCTTCAGGGCCGGCACGATCGTGAACTGGTAGTCGTAGGTCCCGGTCTTGCCCTCGTCGGTCTTGAACACCACGCGGGCCGTTCCGGCGCCGAGCGGATAGTCGGCCGGGAGGTTCACGGCGGCCGTCCAGAACCAGACGCGGTTCGTGGTCGCGCCGTGGGCTCCCCAGTTGAGCTTCTGGTTCGCCATCCCCGGGAACGTCACGTACCCGTCGGAGACGTTCTCGGTGGAGAGGACGTCGCCGGTCGCGGCGTCGGTGCCCCAGACGCGGAACACCATCTGCTCGCCCCGCGTGAAGACGTTCGACTGCGTGCAGCCGATCGGACGCGGCTTTGCGCCCGCCGGGCGGGTGCCGTTCACGGTGTCGACGTAGATGAAAGCGTCGAGCTTGGTGGGCCCCGTGGCCCCCTGGGCGATCGCCGGCACGACGAGAGCAGTCAGGGCGACGACGAAGCCGAGCAGCAGCAGTGGTCGTCTCATCGAGTTCCTCCAGAGGTGTGCGTTCGTCACTGTCATCGCCCCCTAGGCCGCCGTCACGGTCAGCTGCGAGGTGGACACGGGGATCTGGACGAAGTTGCCGTAAAGCCTGTCCTTCGTCTGGAACCGGACGACGAAGTCGACGACGTTCGTCGCGTAGTTCGCCGGGACCGTCCAGGTCCCCGACCAGGCCGGGTCGGTCGTGTTCGCCGGCTCCTTGTAGGACAGCTTGATCTTCGTGCCGTCGGGGAGCTTGACGTACGCGTACCTGACGTCGGCGGCCGTGAGGATCTTGCCGGTCTTGGTCGCGCCGGCGAAGACCTGGAACACCACCGTCGAGCCGCGTGGATAGAAGTTGGTCAGCACGCCGGGACCGAGCGGGCTCGAGGGCGCCGTCACGGTGCGGCTCGAGACGAACACGGTCTTGATCGTCTGGGACGGGAACGGCGTCTCGCCGGGGATGGCCGCCACGCCTGCGACCGCCATCACGCCGAGTGCGATCGTCCCGAGGATGATGGCGCTCGCTCGCCTCATCACACGCCTCCTGTCCGTGGCCCCTCGACGCGGGGTCACTGGGTCAGCTTTCCCTTGAACTTGACGGTGAAGGTGCCGGCCCCACGGTCGTAGACGCCTGTGAACTTCAGGGTCCCCTTCGCCTTTGCGAGCGTCCCGGTGCCCTTCACGACGAGCGCCTTGCCGGAGACGCTGAACACCTGTCCGGCCTCGTCGCCGCATGCGGTCGAGCCCGAGACCACCTTGAAGGTGAGCTTGTTCTTGCCGGTTCCGGTCATGACTCCCGGGCCGCTGAACGGGACGCACGGCTGCACGGAGCTGTCGCCTGTGCCGGAGCCGGTGATCTTCCCTGCGCCAAGCCCGGTTCCCTTGCCCGTGCCGGACGCCGTGATGTTGGCCACGTTGTCGTTCACGGTCACCGTCGCAGTGCCCGAATAGCTCGACGCGAACACGACGACCTTCGCGCTCGAGCCGAGTGCCGTGCTCGCGGTGAGCGCGAGCGCGACGATGGCGCCCGCCAGTACATATGCCACTCGAGAAATCCTCACGTGCCTCTCCTTTCCCCGCTCCCCTCGCGGGGGGCCGGTCCTTTTCGGGTCGTCCAGGAACATTGTCCTGGATGGTGTGCGGTCCGGCACGTGATGACGTCAGGGCACGTCGTGAGCCTGCGTTCGGGTTATTACTGAACGTTCCCGTGGCTCGAAACGGCTTTCCGCGGAGCGGGACGCCGCCGAACGGCCCTCGGTGGCCTGCGGCTACCCTCGCGCGGTGCCATCGCGCGACGACATCCGCAACGTCGCGATTGTGGCGCACGTCGACCACGGGAAGACGACGCTCGTCGACGCGATGCTGTGGCAGTCGGGCTCGTTCCGCGAGAACCAGGACGTCGCCGAGCGCGTCATGGACTCGATGGACCTCGAGCGCGAGAAGGGGATCACGATCCTCGCCAAGAACACCGCCGTCCGGTACGGCGGCGTCAAGATCAACATCGTCGACACGCCCGGGCACGCGGACTTCGGCGGCGAGGTCGAACGCGCACTGCGGATGGTCGACGGCGTCCTCCTGCTCGTCGACGCGAGCGAGGGGCCGCTGCCGCAGACCCGCTTCGTCCTCCGCAAGGCGCTCGAGGCGCGGCTGCCGGTCCTGCTCGTCGTCAACAAGGTCGACCGGCCGGACGCGCGCGCCGCGGAGGTCGTGGACGAGGTCTACGAGCTCTTTCTCGACCTCGACGCCGACGAGAGCCAGATCGAGTTCCCGATCGTCTACTGCAACGCGCGCGCAGGTCGCGCAGGGCTCTCGGCCGGGCCCGACGGCCTGGACGGCTCGCTCGGGCCGCTGTTCGACACGCTGCTCGCCACCATCCCGCCTCCGGTGTTCGACGACGGGCATCCGCTCCAGGCGCTCGTCACGAATCTTGACGCCTCGCCCTACGTCGGCCGCCTCGCCGTGTGCCGCGTGCACAACGGAACGATCCGCGCCGGCCAGCAGGTCGCGTGGTGCCGCTCGGATGGGAGCGTGGAGCGCGCGAAGGTCACCGAGCTCTACGTGACGGACGCGCTCGACCGTGTCGAGGCGGAGGAGGCCGGCCCGGGGGAGATCTGCGCGGTCGCAGGCCTCGCGGAGGTGACGATCGGGGAGACGCTCGCCGATCCCGAGGATCCCCGCCCGCTCCCGGTCGTCGAGGTCGACGAGCCGAGCCTCTCGATGACCTTCGGGATCAACACCGGGCCGCTCGCGGGCGAGGAGGGCTCGAAGCTGACCGCGCCGATGGTGAAGCAACGCCTCGACCAGGAGCTCGTCGGCAACGTCTCGCTGCGCACCGTCCCCACCGACCGGCCGGACACCTGGGAGGTGCAGGGCCGCGGCGAGCTGCAGCTCGCGGTACTCGTCGAGCTGATGCGCCGCGAGGGCTTCGAGCTGACCGTGGGCAAGCCCCAGGTCGTCACGCGAGAGGTCGACGGCAAGGTTCACGAGCCGGTCGAGAGGGTCGCGATCGACGCGCCCGATGAGTACGTCGGGGTGCTGACGCAGCTGCTCGCGCTGCGCAAGGGGCGGATGGAGCAGATGGTCAACCACGGCACCGGCTGGGTGCGCCTCGAGTATCTCGTGCCCGCGCGCGGGCTGATCGGCTTCCGCACGGAGTTCCTCACCGAGACGCGCGGCACCGGGATCCTCCACCACGTCTTCGACCGCTACGAGCCCTGGCACGGCGAGCTCCGCACGCGGCCGAGCGGAAGCCTCGTCGCCGACCGGCGCGGCCCGACCACGACCTTCGCGTTGCTCAACCTGCAGGAGCGCGGCTCGCTGTTCGTCGGGCCGGGCGTCGAGGTCTACGAAGGGATGATCGTCGGCGAGAACGCGCGGGCCGAGGATCTCGACGTCAACGCCACCAAGGAGAAGAAGCTGACGAACATCCGCTCCTCGACTGCCGACGAGCTCGTCCGCCTCATCCCGCCGCGGCCGCTCTCGCTCGAGCAGGCGCTCGAGTTCATCCGCGAGGACGAGTGCGTCGAGGTGACGCCCGAATCCATCCGCCTGCGCAAGCTGGAGCTGTCCGCCTCGAAGCGCCAGCAGGCGGCGAGCCGCAAGGCTCGCGGCCTCTAGTCAGCCCGCGTCGACCGTCGCGGCGGCGCGGCAGACCTCGCCTCGCGGGCCGACCGCCCGCGCGACGACGGTGTCGTGCCCCGGCCAGTCGGGGGTCGTGAAGCGGACGGAGAGCGCGCCCGAGCTCGTGCTCGTGCGCCTCGTCGCACTCCAGGCGAGCCGCCGCTCGTGCACGACCGACACGGCCCACCTCGTTCCGCGGCGCGGCGTTCGAACGTCGAGCTCCACCCGCAACATGCCCTTGTCCTCGGAACGCACACGGAGCCGTACGGTGCTCTGCACCGTGCAGGAGCGCTCGACGCGGACGTCCGCCCGGTCGCCGCCGCGGTCGCCGCCGTCGTCCGCCCGTGCCGTCAGGGGCAGCACGAGCGCGGTCAGCGCGATCAGGCACAGCGCGAGCTGAGAGCGGGGGCGGCTGCGTGTCATGTAGGCCATGGTGCGCGCCGGCACTGCCGCGGCGCAATCGGACGTAGGTCCTACGACCCGAGCCCGTTCCGCTCCGCCCAGAGCGCCGCCTGCGTCCGGTCGGTGACGCCGATCGCGCGGAAGACCTGAGTGAGGTGCGCCTTGACGGTCTTCTCGCTGATCGCGAGCTCCCGCGCGATGAGCTTGTTCGGGAGGCCGCGCGCGACAAGGGCCAGCACCTCGCGCTCCCGCTCCGACAGCCCCTCGAGGGGCGACGCGGTGCTCCGAGCGCGCAGGAGCGCGCGACCCGCGCGTGGATCGAGCGGCGCCTCGCCGCGGGCGGCAGCCTGGACGGCCTTCTCGATCTCCGCCGGCTCCGCGTCCTTGAGCAGGTAGCCGACGGCGCCGGCGTCGAGCGCCTGGAGGATCTGCTCCCGGTCGGAGAAGGACGTCAGCACGACCACGGCGACCTCGGGGTGGGCCGCAGCGATGCGCCGCGTCGCCTCGATCCCGTCGAGGACGGGCATCTCGAGGTCCATCAGGACGACGTCCGGGGTCGCACGCTCGCACTGCTCGAGCGCGTCCCGACCGTCGGCTGCCGAGCCGACGAGCTCGACGCCGTCGAACGTCGCCGCGAGCTGCTCCAGCCCCGTCCGGACGACGGCGTGGTCGTCCGCGATCAGCAGTCGGATCATGTGTGCGGCAGCTCCAACGCGAACGTCGTCCCCTCGCCCGGCGCCGAGCGTACATCGAGCCTCCCGCCCGCACTCGCCGCGAGCTCCTCGAGGAGCGACAGCCCCACGTGGCCCTCATCACGGCGGCGCTCGCGCTCGTCCGGCGCGAAGCCTGCGCCGTCATCCCCCACCTCGAGGAGCACGTGGTTGCCGTTCGTCGTCACCGCGACTCGGACGCCCCCCGCCCGCGCGTGGCGCTGGACATTGCGGACCGCCTCCGCCGCCGCCCTGTAGACGAGCCGCTCGGTGTCGTCGTCCAGATCGAGCCCGGGGTCGACCGTCAGCTCGGTGGCCATCCCGCGCGCCTCGAGCGGGGCGAGGAGATCCGCGAGAGCTGCCTCGAGCCCGCTCGCGCGGAGGTTCGGCGGGTGGATCTCGACGAGCAGCGCCCGGAGCTGCCGCATCGAGTCGCGCGTCCCCGCGGCGGCCCGGTCGAGCGCCTCCCGCGCGGCGGGCGAGCTCTCGGTCTGCGCGGCGGCGCTCAGCGAGTACGAAAGCCCCGCGAGGTCCTGGACCGGGCCGTCGTGCAGCTCTGCGGCGATCCGCCGTCGCTCGTCGGCGGACGCCTCGACGGCGTGCACGAGGAGCGCTTCGCGCTCTTCCTGCGTGCGCCGCAACCTGCGGTCGAGGCGCCACGCGAGCGGCACCTGGACGAGCCAGAGGAGCACGAGGCTAGCCAGCATGAGGGCGGCGAACGGCATCCAGATGCGACGGCCCGTCGACGCAACGGCGCTCGTGCGCTGGTACGTCTCGAAGAGCAGCGGCGTGCCGTCGGGCGCGCGCACCGGCAGATACACCTCGTACAGGCTGCCCTGCCCCTGCTCGAACCGGTTCTCGGGCCCCGCGAGGTCGCTCAGCTCGGCCTGGGTGCTGCCCGTCCGGAGCACGTCGAGCTTCGCGTCGTCGAGCGGGTACCGGGAGCCGATCAGGCGAGGCTCGTCCGAGTAGAGGACCCGTCCGTCGCGCGCCCAGACCTTGACGCGGACGACGCGCTCGCCCAGGACGCGTTCCTGCACGATCCGGTCGACGGCAGCGATCGCGGCCGAGTCGCCGCGGACGAGGCCCGGCCCGATCGCCGGCTCCACGATCCCCTGACCGGCCAGCGTGGCGAACTGCCGGGCGTCGCGGAGCGCCTCGGTGTGCCCGAGGCTCCGCAGCGCGAGCAGCGCGCCCAGGCCGAACACCGCAAGGACGGCGAGCCCGGCGAGGGCGAACTGCGTGACGGGATGCTTCATCGGGTGGGCTCCTGGTCTGCGACCAAGGTCCCATTGTCGCCGGGACCGGCTTCGCGGCACCCTCGGAGGCGTTCGAGCCAGTCGAGATCCGAAGGGAGACGGTGATGAGGAAGACGGCATGGATCGTGGTCGCGGGGATCGTCGGGGCGATGCTGGCGCTCGCTCCGGCGGCGCTCGCGAAGGATGGCGACGTTCGCGTCGCAGGAACCTGCACGAAGGCCAGCACCTCGAAGCTGAAGCTGAGCCGCGAGGACGCGGGCACCGAGGTCGAGTTCGAGGTCGACCAGAACCGGAACGGCGTCCACTGGCGCGTCGTGCTGTTCCGCAACGGGACGCAGGTCGCCAGCCGTCTCCGCGTGACGCGCGCACCGAGCGGGTCGTTCGACGCGCGCTTCGTCGCCGGCGGCTCGGGCCGGTTCGTCGCGCGGGCGACGAGCCCGACGGGCGAGACCTGCACCGCGCGGGCGTCGATGGCGTAGTCCCCACGGTCGCGGGGCGGTCGTGGCACGATCGCCCCGTGGCCACCGGGGTCGACATCGTCACGACCGCCGCTGACGCCCGGGGCGCCGAGCGACAGCCGCTGCTCGTGCTCGACCGGCTCGAGGCATTCCTCGACGAGCAGGGGCTCGGGACAGGGCCGGTGACGGCGTCGCGCGTCGGCGACGGCGGCGGCTCGAACTTCTCCTTCCTGCTCGAGCGCGGTGACGAGCGCTATGTGCTCCGCAGGCCCCCGCGGCCGCCACTCCCGCCCTCGGCGCACGACATGGTGCGCGAGGCGCGGCTCCAGCTCGCGCTCGCGCCGCACGGAATCCGGCTACCCCCGATCGTCGCGATCTGCGAAGACGACGCCGTGCTCGGCGTCCCGTTCTACGTGATGGGCTTCCTCGACGGCCACGTCGTGTCGACCGAGTTGCCGCCGGGGTTGGAGGAGCCCGGGGCCCGCCGACGCCTCGGCGAGGAGCTCGTCGACGCCCTCGTCGAGATCCACGCCGCCGACGTCGGCGATCCCGCACTCGCCGCATTCGCCCGCTCCGGGAGCTACCTCGAGCGCCAGGTGCGCCGCTTCGCGCAGCTCTGGGAGATCAACGCGACGCGCGAGATCCCCGCGGTGGTGCAGGTCGGCCGGCGGCTCGCGGAGAAGCTGCCCGAGCCGCTCCCCGACACCGTGGTGCACGGCGACTACCGGCTCGGGAACCTGATGGTCGAGCGGGAGCGGCCCGACCGCGTGCAGGCCGTGCTCGACTGGGAGATGGGCGCGATCGGCGACCCCAGAGCCGATCTCGGGTACCTCCTCGCGACGTACACCGAGCCCGGCGGCGGGTCGAGCCCGCTCGGGGTCTCCCCGGTCACGGCGCTCGAGGGCTTCCCCGCGAAGACCGGGCTGGTGGAGCGCTATGTCGACCGGAGCGGCCGCGATGTCGGCCCGCTCGGCTGGTTCGAGGCGCTCGCGCTCTGGAAGGCCTCGATCTTCTGCGAGGCGATTTACGGACGCTTCACGCGGGGCGAGCTCGGCGCCGAGGACGCCCGCGCAGCCGGCTTCGAGACGAGCGTCCCGCTGATGGCGGAGACCGCCGCCGCGGTACTCGGCTAGCTGTCGTCCCGATTCGCGCGGAGGACGCGCGCCGGGGCACGCGCCGCCCACGACTCGGCGAGAATCGCGCGCACGGCCTCGAGGTCCAGCAGCGCGAGCTCCGCCATCACGGCCTTCTTCGAGAAGCCCGGCGCTGCGCGGAACGCGCGCGGATCCTCCTCCACGTACGCGGCCACGAGTTCCCGCTCGGGCACCCAGAACTGCAGCACCTCGCGCCCGTCGTCGGGGGAACGCAGGCGCGCGAACTGGACGTCGCCGACCGTCACCGCCGGCGAGCCCTCGTGGGCCTCCCCGAGCGACGTCTCTGGCAGCTCCGCCGCGAGCCGCTCGACGTCATGCCAGGTGGCCATCGCACCCGACGCTAGACGATCACTGCCGGTGCCGGCGGCCGAACCCCCTCGTCGCATAGGTTGCCGCTGTGACCGAACAGCGACGCCCCGCGACCTCCATCCGTCCCGGCTTCGCCCGCGAGGACTGGAACGAGCGGTACGCCCAGAAGGAGCTCGTCTGGACGGCCGAGCCGAACCGGCGCTTCGCGGCCGAGGTGGACGGCCTCGAGCCCGGCCGTGCGCTCGACCTCGCATGCGGAGAGGGGCGGAACGCCGTCTGGCTCGCGGAGCGCGGCTGGCGGGTCACAGGCGTCGACTTCTCCGACGTCGCGCTCGAAAAGGCGGCTCGGCTGGCCGCGAGCCGCGACGTCGAGGTGAACTGGGTCGTCGCCGACGTCCTCGACCTCGAGCCCGAGCCGGGCGCGTTCGACCTCGTGGCCGTGCTCTACCTCCAGCTGCCCCGCGAGGCGCTCCTCCAGACGATGCGCAGGGCCGCGGTGGCGGTCGCGCCGGGCGGGACGCTGCTCGTGCTCGGGCACGACACGACGAACCTCGCTGACGGCCACGGCGGGCCGAGGGACGCGTCCGTTCTGTACACGGCCGAGGACCTCGTTCCCGCGCTGGGCGATCTGCTCGTCGAGCGAGCGGAGGCCGTGGAGCGCAGCGTCCCGCTCGAGGACGGTGAGGCGGTCGCGATCGACGCCTTCGTCCGCGCGCATCGCATCGCCTGACCTTCCGCGGACGTAAGACTCCGCCGCTGCCCGATACCAACGGTTCGACAGCGACCGTTGGAGGGGCTCATGCCCTCGGGCTTCCTGGAGAAGGACACGTCGGGCGGAAGGGTCGTCCGGTGACGAGAACCAACGTCGAATGCGACGTCCTCATCGCGTGCTGCGCGATCAGCGCCGGGATCCACGCGGCCCTCGCGCCCGAGCATCTCCACGAGGAGACCGCCGCCGGCGTGGGCTTCCTCCTCTCGGCGGTGCTGCTCGCCGCCGTCGGCGTCGCCCTTACCATTCGGCCGGCGAGCCGCCTCGCCGCCGGTGCCGCTGGAGCGCTCCTCGCGGGGCTGATCGTCGCGTACGCGCTCGGCGTCACCGTGGGCCTTCCGGTGCTCCACCCGCAAGCAGAGCCGGCCGACGGGCTCGGCCTGGCGACGAAGGTGATCGAACTCGTCGGGCTCGCCGCCGCTCTCTCACTGGTCGCGCCCGGCCGTCGCGCCGGCCGGCTCACACGACTCCAACCGAAAGGAACGACGAGATGACCCAAGCACGCATACAGAGGCCGATCCCGCTCGGCCTCACGGTGCTGATCGCGACCCTCGCCGCCGTCGCCGCGCTCGCGGTGTCCGGCGGGCACGACGCCCAGGCGCACGGCGACCCCGCCGTCGCCGCGAACGGCGCCGTGACGAGCTCGGAGCTCGCGCTCCGCGAGGGCATGCGAAGCCTGTGGGAAGACCACGTGGCATGGACGAGGCTCGCCGTCGTCAGCCTCACGACCGGGTCGCCCGACACGAAGGCGACCGTGGCGCGGCTGCTCCGCAACCAGTCCGACATCGGGAACGCGATCAAGCCGTACTACGGCCGCAAGGCGGGCAACGAGCTGACGCGGCTCCTCCGCGCGCACATCCTGGTCGCCGCCGACCTGATCGGCGCCGCGAAGGCGGGCGACAAGGCGAAGCTGGCGACCGAGCAGGCCGCGTGGCAGCGGAACGCCGACTCGATCGCCGGCTTCCTCAGCGCTGCAAACCCCGACGCCTGGAAGCTCGGGGAGATGAAGACCATGCTCCGCTCGCACCTCGCGCTCACCACGCAGGAGGTCGTCGCCCGCCTGCAGGGCAAGTGGAACGCGGACGTGCGCGCCTACGACGCGATCGTGAAGCAGGCGCTGGGCATGGCGGACATGCTGAGCGCGGGGATCATCGCGCAGTTCCCGGCGCGGTTCGCCTGAGGCACAGGAGAGACGGAGGCCGGGATGCCGCACATCGACCATGAACGTCAGGCCGCGAGAGCCCGCCGAGGCGCGTCCGCACCCACCGGCTGGCGCCGTGACCGGCTCGTCGACGCCGGGTTCCCGCGCGAGCTGGCAGCCCGGCTCGCGCGGGACGCACGCTACGACCTCCACGCCCTCATCGAGCTCGTCGAGCGGGGCTGCCCGCCATCCCTGGCTGCGCGCATCCTCGCCCCGCTCGACGATGCGCCGCCCGCCGCATGAGCACGTCGGCGCCTATCGTGTCGCGTGTGGAGAGCACCTCCCGTCCTCCCGTGCTCGTGGACGACGATCAGCCGGCGCCGCTCGACGACGAGTCGCGCGCGTGGCTCCGCGACCTGCGCGCGGAGGGCGCTGCCCGCGACCGGGCCGTCGCCCGCCTCCATGCATTGCTCCTCCGTGCCGCCCGTTTCGAGACGGGTCGGCGGCGGGCATCGCACCCACATCTCCGCGGCGACCTGGACGACATCGCGCAGGAGGCGGCGGACGACGCGCTGCTCGCCGTGCTGGCGCGGCTCGAGGACTACCGGGGGCTGAGCCGCTTCACCACCTGGGCGTACAAGTTCGCTCTCTACCAGGCCTCGGTGAAGGTCAGGCGCCGCGCCTGGCAGGGGCGCGAGGTTCCCGTCGAGGACGCGGCGTGGGGCGTCCTCGCGAGCGCCGGGCTCCCGCCCGAGGACGAGGCCGAGCAGGGCGAGCTGCTCGGCGCGATCCGGGACGGCATCAGGACGGCGCTGACCCCGCACCAGCGGACCGTCCTCGTCGCGCTCGCGCTCAACGACGTGCCCGTCGACGTGCTCGCGGAACGGTTGCAGACGACCCGGGGCGCGCTCTACAAGACGTTGCACGACGCCCGCCGCGCCCTGCGCCGGCACCTCGCGGACGCGGGCTACGCGGTGGGCGAGCAGAGGAGGGAGGTGTCGTGACGGATTCCGACGACAGGAACCGCGTGATCGCCCGCGTGCTCGGGCCGGTCGGGCCCGAGGTCAGCTGCGAGACGTGCTTCGAGCTGCTCGACCGCTACGTCGAGCTGGAGGCCGAAGGCGCCGACGCGGACGCGGTGCTGCCCGGCCTCCGCGCGCATCTCGAGGGATGCCCGGCGTGTCACGAGGAGCACGAGAGCCTGCTCGCGCTCGTCTCGGCCGATCAGGGGTGAGGGGCGCACCGATCGGAGGAGTACGCTCGGGTCATGAAGACGCTCGAGCTCGACGACGACGAGCTGAAGCTGCTCGTCGCGGCGGTGCGCTCCTACCTCGACGACTTCGGTCACGAGGAGGCGGACCTGCTGCGCCGCGTCAAGCTGCTCCTCGCAAAGATCCAGGCGCAGCCCGCCTGAGCCACAGGCTCAGCGCCCGTTCGCGACGAGGTCGACGACGTCGCGGGCCGCGGAAACGTACGGCATCAGGACGTGGTCGGCGCCCGCACGCGTGAGGCGAGCGACGTCGGCGGGTCGGTGCGCCGCCACGGCGACGTGGCCCACGTATCCCTCGTGCGCGAGCGCGTGCAGTAGGGCGAGATTCGCGTCGACGCGCCGCACGGTGCTCACGATCCATCCGTTCGGAGGCAGCGGCAGCAGGTGGGGGAGCTCGGGATCCTCTGCGTCGCCGTAGAGGACGTCGACGCCGTCGTCGGACCAGCGGGCGAGCGCGACCGGATCGAAATCGACGCCGAGCACGCTCGCGCCCCGTTCCCGCAGTCCCTCGAGGACCCCCGCCCCGTAGCGGCCGAGCCCGAGGACGATGACGTCCGGGATGACGATCGGCGCCTCGTCCGGCTCCGTCCGCGGGACGCGACGCTCGAAGAGGTCGAGCCGCGTCCCGAGCCCTTCGGCGATCGCGCCCGCATGGGGGTAGACATAGACCGACACGGCGATCGTCACGAGGGCTACGGCCGTCAGCAGCGACGTCGTGTCCTCGTCCAGATGGCCCACGCGGAGCCCGAGCGCGCCGAGGATGAGCGAGAACTCGCTGATCTGCGCGAGCGCGAGCCCGGTCTCGAGCGAGACGCGCTTGCGATAGCGGAGCGCGCCGAGCAGCCCCATCACGATCAGCGGCTTCACGACGAGGACGAACGCGGAGAGCAGGAGGGCGATCCACAGCTGTCCCGCGAGCTGGCCGAGGTCGATCCGAGAACCGAGATCGATGAAGAAGAACAGGAGCAGGAAGTCGCGGATCGTGACGAGCCGCGCCCCGACAGCCTCCCGGTACGGCGTCGACGCAATCGAGACCCCACCGAGGAACGCGCCCACCTCGACCCCGAGCCCGAGTTCCTCGCCGACCGCCCCGAGCGGCGACGGCCCACGCGATCGCGAACAGCACGAGGAGGTCGGGGAGCCGTGCGAGCCGATGGAGGAACGGCGTCAGCGCGAACCGCATCAGCAGCCCCAGAACGGCCAGCAACACGGTTCCCTTCACGAGGACTGCGAGCAGCGCGAGCCCGGTCGAGCGGTCGGACTCGCCACTCGCCGTCACGGCGATCATCACGACGACGACCACCAGGTCCTGGACGATCAGCACGCCGAGCGCGAGCCGTCCGTGGAGGTCGTCCAGCTCGCGGCGGTCGGTGAGGAGCTTGACGACGATGATCGTGCTCGACAGCGCGACGCCGATCCCCACGTAGAGCGCGTGTGTCAGCTCGAGGCCGACCGCGAGCGAGAGGAGGAGGCCTCCGGCCGCCGTCAGCGCGACCTGCGCGCCGCCGACGACGAGCGCCACGGGGCCGAGCGTGCGGATCACGTGCACGTCGAGCTTCAGCCCGACGACGAAGAGCAGGAGCGCGACGCCCAGCTGGGCGAGGAGCTCGAGCTCGCCGCCCGGCTCGACGAGGCCGGCCACGCTCGGCCCGACCGCCACCCCAACCGCGACGTACGCGATCACGACCGGCAGCCGCAGCCAGACGGCCAGCATCCCGGCGACGGCAGAGACGATCAGGATCGCGGCGACCTGGACGAAGACGTCCTCGGACAGGTCCACCGCGGCGAGCGTCGTTTGCACGGCCGACCCGAGTATCGCGGCGCCGTTCCGCGCGCACGTCGGGTGAAAGCCCGCGACGTCGTACGGATTTCAGCGGATTCTCGGGCGCCGGCTTCAGGCCTCGGCGACGAGCGCGAAGATCTCGACCGCCTCGCTCCGGCCCTTGACCTCGACCGCCCCCAGCGACTCGAGCCGGACGTCTCCGGCGAAGCGCGCGGTGGAGGCCGCGACGACCGCCTGGCCGGGCTGCGCGAGCGATTGCAGGCGTGCGGCGAGGTTGGTCGTGTCGCCGATCGCTGCGAAGCTCCGCTGCTCGGCGGTGCCGACGTGGCCGACCGCGGCCCTGCCGGTCGCGACCCCGACGCGGAAACGGGGCCACGTCGGGTGTTCGTCCGCCAGCCTGCGCGAGACGCGAAGCAGCGCGACGGCGGCCCGCGTCGCCCGCGCCGCATGGTCGGGCTGTCCGCCGACCGCGTTGAACACCGCCATCACGGCGTCACCCGCGAATCGCTCGATCGTCGCGCCCTCTGCCAGCAGCTCGGGCACACCGGTCGCCCAGTAGGCGTTCAGCATCTCGATCGCCGCCGTGGGCGGGTGACGCTCCGCGAAGGACGTGAAGCCCTCGAGGTCGGCGAAGAGCACCGTCACCTCGCGTTCGGTGCCGCCGAGCTCGGCGAGCTCGGGCTGTCGTTCGAGGTTCTCGGCGAGGGCGGGAGAGACGTACGGCCGGAAGAGGTCGTCGACCCTGCGCAGCTCGCGCGCGGACGACTCGAGGAGCACCGTCTCGTCCGCCGTGAAGCCGTGGTCGCGTAGCTCCTCGAGGACGGGGGCGACGGGCCGGCCGGACGACAGCGCCGAGAGGATCGCCCGAAGGCCGTCGGCCGTCCGCGCGTCGACCCGCTCGAGCGTCGCGTCGAGGTACACGCCGCCGAAGGCGGCGGCGACCGAGGCGCTCCGCCGATAGCCGGTGTACGCCGCCCAGAGGACGAGGACGAACGCCGCGGTCATCATCAGGTGCCACTCCCACCACGAGAGGTGCCAGCTGCGGGCGAGCGCGATCGCGACGAGTGCCTCGGCGAGGAGCACCCAGGCCGCTGCGATCGCGGCGGGCAGCACGTCGCGGCGCCGTCGGTAGAGCCCGAGGTACCGGACGGTCGCGAAGCCGTAGAGGGTGCATCCGACGACCGCGACCGCGATCAGCTCCGCGCGGTGGTCCTCAGGCGCGACCGGCCGGTCGAACGGCGGGAGCTCCGCCAGCGAGACGGCTGCCCACAGGACGATCACCCCGAGCAACCCACCGCGCAGCAGCCGGCCGTTCCGGAGCACCCAGGCGGCCCCGCCCGGGGAGAGCTCGACCGCCGAGGTCGCTGCGAAGGCCGCCCCGAGCAGGAGCCCCACGGGGGTCGCAAGGTCGAACCCGGTGTTCTTGCCGTGGACGAGCTGGCCGGGGGTCGCGAACGCGTGCAGGGCGAGGAACCCCGCGCTCGAGAGGAACGCGAGCGAGACGAGCGTTGCGCGCGCATCACCTCGGCGACGGGCGGCCTCGCTCGCGGCGAGGCCGAGCACGACGTTGACGAGGGCCGTTCCGAGGATCAGCCAGAAATGCGTCGGGCGGTGCTGCCAGTGGGGATCCGCGCCGGGCTCGACCAGCAGCAGGACGAGCCCCGCGAGAGGCACGGCGAGCAGGAGGACGGTGACCGGCACCGCCCCCGAGCCTACTCGGGGTCGTAGAGCAGGCTCGGTCGGCGTGCGGCGCGCCGTACCCCGCACTGGCCGGTCGGCACCGATGCTCGGGCGCCGGCGACGAGGCATCCTCCGATGGCTTCGATGCACCCGCACGCGAGAGGAGGAACGTCATGTCCGGTTCGCAGACAACGATCGAAGAGCAGGTCATGAGCTCCGCCCGCACCCATCTCTTCGGGCACGCGCTCGCGTGGGAGATTCCGGGGCGCGAGACCGCCGCTCCGCGCCGCGCACGTTCCGCAGGTCGCGCGTGGGCGCTGCTCGTGGCCGCGGTCGCGCGGGTCGCTCCCTCCCGCCGGCCCCAGGGCCGGCCCGACCCGAGCCTCGGGGGCTGCTGACCTCAGCGCCTCCGGGCGAGCACCGCGTCGTCCGTCGCCCTAGGGCGTGCGGCCCATCCCCGTCCAGCCGCCGTCGACGGTCAAGGTGTGCCCCGTCACCATTGCCGCCTCCGGCGAGACGAGGTACGACAGCGCGGCGGCGACGTCCGCGGCCTGCCCGACGCGTCCCGTCGGTAGGACCTCGCCCCAGCGCTCGGCGTAGTCGGGGTCGTCCGAGAGGTTCCGCTCGTTCACGGTCGCCCCGATCGCGAGTGCGTTGACGGTGATCCCCCGCGGGCCGAGCTCGAGGGCGAGCACCGTCGCCATGTGCTGGAGGCCCGCCTTCGTGATCGCGTAGGCAGAGAGGTTCGGGATCGCGCGGCTCCCGGTCACGGACGACGAGAAGACGATCCGGCCCCCGTCGCCCTGCGCGACCATCTGTCGGGCCGCAGCCTGCGCGCCGAAGTACGAGCCCTTGAGGTTCAGGTCGAGGACGGTGTCCCAGGTCGTCTCGTCGACTTCGAGGAACGGCGCCCAGCGCGTCAGGCCGGCGTTCGCGACGAAGACGTCGAGCCGGCCGAGCTCGCGAACGGTCCGGTCGACGAGCTCCACGTTGTCGGCGACGCGGGAGAGATCGCCGTCGACCGCGATCGCGGTGCCGCCACGCTCGCGGATGCGACTGACGACTTCCTCGGCCCGCTCGGGCTCGCGGTGATGGGCCACGACGACGGCGGCCCCGGAGGCGGTGAGCGTCGCGGCCATGGCGGCGCCGATCTCGCGACTGGCGCCCGTGACGACCGCGACCCTGCCCGTCAGAGACCCGGCGCCCACGCCGCCAGGGTATGGGGTGCGTCGCCGCTCCGCCCGATGAGATTGCTGTATGGTCTGCCTTACATTCGTGCGGAGGGTTCGCTGACACAGTGGGCGCAGGGGTCGTCACCCTGCGCGAGGGCTTCGAGGCCGCGCTCGTCGTGGTCATCGTCCTCGCCTTCCTGAACCGCACGGGCCAGCGGGTCGACGTGCGTCCCGTCTGGATCGGCGCGGGTGCGGCGGTCGCGCTCACGGTGGCCACCGCGATCGGGCTCCTCGTCGTCGGCGCGGAGCTCGAGGGGACGTCGGAGGCGGTGTTCGAAGGCGCGACGATGATCGTCGCCGCCGCACTCCTCACCTGGATGATCTTCTGGATGCGCCGCCGCGCCGGCTCGCTCAAGGGCGAGATCGAGCGGCAGGTGGGAGAGGCGCTCGCCGCCAGCTCGGGGTTCGCGCTCGCCGCGGTCGTCTTCGTCGGCGTCGCCCGGGAGGGCCTGGAGACGGCGCTCCTGCTCTTCTCGAGCTTCGGCAGCGAGGGCGACGTCGCGGCCGGCATCGGGGCGACGATCGGCCTTGCGACGGCGCTCGTCCTCGCATTCCTGCTCTACAAGGGCATCCACCGGCTCGACCTGCGCCGGTTCTTCCAGGTGACGAGCGTGCTGCTACTCGTGTTCGCCGCGTGGCTCCTCGCCCGTGGGCTCGAGGAGCTCGCCGAGGCGGGCGCGCTTCCGGAGGGCGAAAGCGTCGCCTGGCTCGCCTTCGCGGCCCTCGCCGCGCCGACGCTGTACTTCTTCTTCCGCAGGCCCGCAGGCACGCGCGCGTAGGCCGACGCCGCCCGCGGGTGGCCACACCGATGAGATAGTCCCAGCTGGGGCGTCTACGCATGGTGTGGCAGACCGAACCTCTGGAACGTCCGAGCGCCGTAGTGTGGAACCGCTGCGCGGCGGAATGCATGCGGGGATGAACGGGAACCCGAGAGAAGGGGCGACTTCATGAGCGAGCACAGCGGAACGGGGAACGGGAACGGAGAAGCGCGCCTCGCTGCGCACGAGCGGATGTCGACGGGCGCGCTGGCGCGCTGGATGTGGGCCTGCGCATCGCACCCGTGGCGCGTGGCCCTCGCGTGGCTCGGGATCCTCGTCGCCCTCGTCGTCCTCGTCGCCACCGTCGGCGGCGGCCTCAAGGACGAGTTCGAGATCCCTGGGTCGGACACACAGAAGGCGACGGACCTGATCGAGTCCGAGTTCACGTCCGAGCAGGGTGCCGTCCTCAATCTCGTTTTCGCCGCGCCGGAGGGTCAGCGGCTCGACACGCCCGAGCGCAAGGCTGCGATCGAGCAGGCCGTCGCGAAGCTGAAGTCGCCCGAGTTCGCGCCGAAGAACGGCAAGGCGGGAATCGACAGCGTCGGTGACCCGTTCAGCAAGAACACCTTCTCCGACAACGGTCGAATCGCCTACTCCGAAGCCCAGTTCTCGGAGACGATCGAGACGGAGGACCGCTCCCAGGTCGTGGCCGTGCAGGACGCGGTCCGCCAGGTCGTCGAGCCGGCCGGCGTGATCGTCGAGTTCAACGGCGACGCCGAGTTCCCGCCGATCGAGCAAGGCACGCAGGAGCTCCTCGGCCTGCTCGCAGCGCTGATCGTGCTGCTGATCGTCTTCCGGACGATCGTCGCCGCCGCGATCCCGATCGGGCTCGCGATCGTCGCCGTCGGCACGGCCTTCATCCTCCTCTTCATCCTGGCCGGGCTGACCGACATCAACACGATCACGCCGCTCCTCGTCTCGATGATCGGGATCGGCGTCGGGATCGACTACTCGCTGTTCATCGTCACGCGCTTCAGGCAGTACCTGCACGAGGGCATGGCCCCCCGTGAGGCCGCGGCCGAGGCGGGCTCCTCGGCCGGCCGCGCCGTCCTGTTCGCCGGCCTGACCGTCGCGATCTCGGTGACGGGGCTCGCGTTCTTCGGCCTCGACTTCGTGACGAAGCTCGGCATCGGCTCCGCCCTCGGCGTGCTCACGACGGTGCTGATCGCGAACTCGCTCTTGATCGCGGTGCTCGCGAAGCTCGGCCACAAGGTCGACCGGCTCAAGGTGCCGTTCCTCCGCCCGATCGACGACTCGGAGGCTGCCCGCGAGAAGACGCTGATCGCGCGCTGGGGGCGTTTCGTGACCGCGCATCACAAGCCGGTGTTCGTGATCGTCCTCGTGGTCGGCGTCGTGCTCGCGGGAACGTCCGCGCTCGTCCGGCTCGGCGCCTCGGATCAGGGCACGCAGCCGACGAACCAGACCGCCCGGCGCGCGTACGACCTCCTCGCCGAAGGCTTCGGGCCGGGCTTCAACGGCCCGATCCCGATCGTCGTCGACGTCAACGGCGACCAGGGTGCACCGCGGCGCGTGTACGACGGCGTGAAGGGCATGCAGGGGGTCGCCTCGGTCGCCGAGCCACAGTTCAACGACAAGAAGACGGTTGCGATCGTCTTCGTGACCCCTGACTCGGCGCCACAGGACGAGGCCACCGGGCAGCTCGTCGACCGTCTGCGCGACGACGTCGTCCCCAGGGCTACGGAGGGCGGCAACGCGGCCGTCTACGTGGCCGGGCTGAACGCGGCCTTCAAGGACATCGCCGACCGGATCATGCAGCGGCTACCGCTCTTCCTGCTCTACGTCATCGGCGTCACCTTCATCCTGCTCGCGATGGCGTTCCGCTCGATCGTCATCTCGCTCACCGCCGCGATCACCACGATCCTCTCCGCGTTCATCGGCTTCGGCGTGCTGACGCTCGTCATCCAGGAGGGCCACCTGATGAACCTGACGGGGCTCGACCGGACGGGGCCGATCGAGACGTTCGTCCCGCCGATCGCGTTCGCAATCCTGTTCGGGCTCTCGATGGACTACATGGTCTTCCTCACGAGCCGCATCCGCGAGGAGCACGTCCACGGGCTCGAGACCAGGGAGGCGGTCGAGCACGGCATCGCGGCGATCGGGCGGGTCATCGTCGCCGCAGCGATCATCATGGGGACGGTCTTTGCCGCCTTCATCCTCACCCCGGACCGCATCTCGAAGGAGTTCGGCCTGCTGCTCGCATTCGCGATCCTCACCGATGCCCTCGTAGTGAAGATGACGCTCGTGCCGGCCTTCCTCACGCTCATGGGCGAGAAGTCGTGGTACATCCCCGGCTGGCTCGACCGGCTGCTTCCGGACATCACGATCGAGCCGCCGCACGAGGGCGAGACTCGGCCTGCAGCGGAGGCACAGCCCGCGTCAGAGGCGCCTGCCCGAGGATGAGCTTCCGCCGGTGGCGGAGCGTTCTGCGCTCCGCCACCCGCTGGCCTCCGAGTGTGCTGGATATTCGAGCGGATTTAGAACGCAGTCCTGCTCGATGCGATGTGAATCTTTTGCGCGAAGACCTTGCGCAATCCGTTCGGATGCTCTATTCTCCATCGACGGAAAGGGACTGAGCAAAGATGCTGACCATGATCAACACCCAGGTGGACTCGGCCGCAACGGCGCCAGCCGCGACGGTGTCGACCTGGCAGAACGTCGGTGCCAGGTTCGAGCTCGACCATGTCCTTGCCCTCGCTGGGAGGCGTGCACGCTAGGTTTCTAGCCGCATTCCAAGCCAGTCGAGGGCGACCCAACGGGTCGCCTTCGTCGTTTCAGGAGGTGACCCGCTCGATACGACGATGAGGTGATGCTCAGCTTGAGAAGAAGAAGATCGAAGCGAGGCCCCGCCTGAGAGAGAAAGACTCCTCCCGCACGGAGGAAGAAATGGACGCCGGTATTTAGCCAGAGCTTTTGCCTGCCCATTTTTGGCCCCGTGCGCGAGACTCGGGCTCCAAAGCTCCTCCACGTAGGACGTCGGTCATCCGGATAGCGCATCTCGGCGATCGACGATCCAGGGTCGAAGGGTAGGCGAGTGGCTTGGACAACATCGCTCGGCTTGCAAGTCGAGCGAGACATAGGACGCGATAGCGGCCGCCTCGGGTGGGTCCGCCTGCTGCATCGACGCTCCTGTCCAGGGCGTGGATGGAGGGGCCGATCGTCCCGGATCGTCCAACACGGTCGTCGACCACTCCAGCCGGCCAGACGCTGCGCGGTAGGGGAGCGGCTGTCCCCGCGAGCCTCATGAGCTCGAGACCGTGGGTTCGAATCCCACCCGCGCTACTCGTTCTTGGACGCCGAGCGACGGCGAGTTCAGCGCGCTGGAGCTTCCTGGCCACGTCCTGTGGTGCTCACCCGTCGGCACCGCCAGGGGATGAGGTTCTTCGGGAAGAACACCTCGCTTGCACCGAGGAGGAGCGGGTTCGACTACCGCCGCCTCCACTCCCCGCCCCGGCCTCGGCGGGACACCATTCACAGTCAGGGGCCGCTCGAGAGGAACACACCATGTCCAGGGCAGTGCAGGACAGGGGGGCGAGCGTCGAGCTCGCCATGGCGTGGGAGGTCGACCTCGACTACCTCACGCAAGGCCGGTTCGCACAGATCGTGCTGCAGCGGGGCCTCGAGCACGTGGCCGCAACCTCGTGGGCGAGCGAGCGCATGACGCTGGAAGGGCTGCTCGAGCGGTCGCTGTTCAGCATTCGCGACAGCGTGGAGCGCGCCGCCGTCCTCGATCTCACCGGGGACCGGTCGGCGAGGAGTGCGTCGCCCATGTCTCGTTGGAGCGCGGACGCGCATACCTGCGGTCGGCGGGCCGCACCGTGGACGTGCTCGCGGCGGCAAAGGCGTGGATGCAGGAGCGGTATCCGGTCTCGACGCCGGAGGAGACGCAGGACGTGCAGATCAGCTTCTGGGACAGCGAGAGCAAGCGGTGCACGACGCGCACCATCGGTGTGCCGACGTGGCCGGAGATCGCCGGGAACTACCCGACCCGGTCTCGGAGAGGCTCCTGTCGCTCCTCGGTCGTCGCTTCGACGACGAGCACGCGGGGAAGCTCGTGCTGTGGCACGGTGCACCCGGGACCGGGAAGACCCACGCTCTCCGCGCGTTCGCGTGGGAGTGGCGGTCGTGGTGCAGCTTCCACTACATCACCGACCCCGAGGAGTTCGTCGACAGCCCGAGGTACATGCTCAAGGTGCTCCTCGACGGCGAGCACGACGAGTCGGGTTGGCGTCTGCTGATCCTCGAGGACACGGGCGAGCTCCTCGCGCTGGACGCCAAGTACCGGGCCGGCCAGGGGCTCTCGCGCTTCCTCGACGTCGTCGACGGGCTCATCGGCCAGGGGCTCCGCGTGGTCGTCCTCGTCACGACGAACGAGACACTCCGGAGCCTCGATCCCGCGGTCTCGCGGCCGGGGCGGTGTGTAGCTCGGGTCGAGTTCACGGCCTTTCCGGCCGAGGAGGCCGATGCGTGGCTCGAGCGCCGAGGCCTGACCGGCAACGGATCGGCACGGACGCTCGCATCGCTCTACGGCAACCCGGAAGGCCCGGAGGCCGAGGCAAGGCATCCGCTCGGCTTCACCGCGTGAACGATCGACGTCGTGGGCTTCGACACCGCGACGCCGCAGCCGACCTCCGACGTCGCCCGCGGCGCCCTCTGACCTGGCGGAGGGCGCCACGGGCGTCCTCCAGACAGGAAAGGAGAGGGAGATGCATCAGCATCTGCACCCGCACATCGTCCGGCTCGTGCGTCCGCGTCCGGTGCGGCCGCAGCGCCCGGCGAAGGTGATCGTCCTGGACGCACGTCGCACGGCGCGCCTCGAGGCGACACGACCCGAGCGGCAGCCTCCGCGGGATGCCGCGTAAGAACGACGAGCCGCCCGCCGGATTCACGCCTGCGGCCCGTCGCGCGTGCTCGACGCGGGCGCGGGGGGTGCCCGCGTCGAGCCGCTTGCGGAAGGAGAGGTTCGAATCCTCTCGGAGGCTTGGGCTTCGCCGAGGAGCCGATGAGTTCCGCTCGGCGAGCCAGTCAGGATCTCTGTCAGCACACGACTGGAGGCGGAGATGCGAAAGCTCGTGGTCACGACGTTCGTGACGCTCGACGGCGTGATGCAGGCGCCGGGCGGACCCGGCGAGGACGACGACGGAGGGTTCGACCAGGGAGGATGGTCGGTCGGCTACTGGGACGAGCGGATGGGAGAGCTCGCCCTGGAGATCCACCTCGGAGCCGGCGGCGTCCTGTTCGGGCGCAAGGCGTACGAGATCCTCGGCGGATACTGGCCACGGGTCGGCGATGACGACCCGATGGCGGCGAAGCTCAACGCGGTTCCCAAGTACGTCGCCTCGCGGACGCTCGAGACGCTCGAGTGGCGGAACTCGACGCTCCTCGAGGGCGACGTCGCCGAGGCGGTCGCGAGGCTCAAGGCCGAGGACGGCGAGTACCTGCTCGTGATCGGGAGCAGCGCGCTGATCCAGACGCTCCTCCGGCACGACCTCGTCGACACGTTCAAGGTCTGGACGTTCCCGGTCGTCGTCGGCGAGGGGAAGCGGCTGTTCGGCGACGGCGCGATGCCCGCGGGCCTCGCACTCACGGATCTCCAGACATCGACCACGGGGGTCACCGTCGCTACCTACGAGCGCGCAGGGGAGATCAAGGGCGGCACGTTCGCGCCCGACGAGTAGCGCCTCCGTATCGAGCGGAGTGTGACGCCGACACCGTGGCCGAGCGGTGAGGCGCGCCGGCAGAGCGCGACACGGCGGTTCGATCCCGCCCGCTGTCTTGACGAAGGACGACAACGGAGGGGGCAGATGCAGCTCCGGCGTGCGAACGGGCGATCCGGCGCCGTCGTTGCCCGGCTCGTGATCGGCATCGGAGCCAGCCTCGTCATGATAGGCACCCACCGCGGCGATCCGGCCGCTGGGACCCCGACGCGGATCCGCGTCGGAACCGAAACGGGAGGGAGCGAGGCTGATGCCAGGAGCGACCGCCGCCGAGCGTGAGGTGCTGCCGATCCACGACAGGCCCTACGACGGGCCGGTGTACGAGGACGCGAAGGATCCGAACGCGACGTTCGCGCCGATCGTGCCGCTGCGTCCTCCGCCAGGAGCGCCGAACGTCCTCGTGGTCCTGCTCGACGACGTCGGGTTCGGCGCTTCGAGCGCCTTCGGCGGCCCGTGCACGACGCCGACCGCGGAGCGCCTGGCCGCGAACGGCCTCAAGTACAACCGCTTCCACACCACGGCGCTCTGCTCGCCGACCCGTCAGGCGCTCCTCACGGGGCGGAACCACCACTCGGTGGGGATGGGCGGGATCACGGAGATCGCGACCTCGGCCCCCGGCTACAACTCGATCCGGCCGAACACGACGGCGCCTCTGGCGGAGACCCTCAAGCTCAACGGCTACGCAACGGCCCAGTTCGGCAAGTGCCACGAAGTTCCGGTCTGGGAGACGAGCCCGATGGGTCCCTTCAACGCCTGGCCGACCGGCTCCGGCTTCGAGCACTTCTACGGCTTCATCGGTGGTGAGACGAACCAGTACGCGCCCGCGATCTATCGCGACACGGTCCCGGTCGAGCAACCCAAGACGGCCGAGGAGGGCTACCACTTCACCGAGGACATGACCGACCAGGCGATCGAATGGATCAAGCAGCAGAAGGCGCTGATGCCGGACAAGCCATTCTTCGTCTACTTCGCGCCGGGCGCCACCCACGCGCCGCACCACGTGCCGACGGAGTGGTCGGACAAGTACAAGGGGGCGTTCGACGACGGGTGGGACGCGCTGCGCGAGCGGACGTGCGCCCGGCAGAAGGAGCTCGGCGTGATCCCTCCCGATGCGGAGCTCACCGAGCGGCCGGCGGAGATCCCGGCCTGGGACGACATGCCCGACGACCTGAAGCCGGTGCTCGCACGCCAGATGGAGGTCTACGCAGGCTTCCTCGAGCACACCGACCACCACGTCGGACGGCTGGTCGACGCACTGTCGGAGCTCGAGCTCCTCGACGACACGCTCGTCTACTACGTCATCGGCGACAACGGCGCCTCGGCGGAGGGAACGCCCAACGGGTGCTTCAACGAGCTCGTCGTCCTGAACGGGGCGTCGGGCCTCGAGACGACGGAGTTCATGGTCTCGAAGATCGACGACTTCGGCACGCCGGCGGCGTACAACCACTACGCGGTCGGCTGGGCGCATGCGCTGGACACGCCGTACCAGTGGACGAAGCAGATCGCCTCGCACTGGGGTGGGACCCGGAACGGCACGGTCGTGTACTGGCCGAACGGCATCCAGGCCCGCGGCGAGGTTCGCTCGCAGTTCCATCACGTGATCGACGTCGCGCCGACGGTTCTCGAGGCGGCCGGGTTGCCCGCTCCGCGGAGCGTGAACGGCGTCCCGCAGCGCCCGCTCGAGGGCGTCTCGATGCTGTACTCGTTCGACGACGCGGGCACCGCCGAGCGGCGGACGACGCAGTACTTCGAGATGTTCTGCAACCGCGGCATCTACCAGGAGGGGTGGACCGCGGTGACTCGCCACAGCATCCCGTGGGCGGCCACCGAGATGCCGGCGTTCGACGACGACGTCTGGGAGCTCTACGGGCCGGACGACTGGACGCAGGCGCACGACCGCGCGGCAGAGCAGCCCGAGAAGCTCGCCGAGCTCCAGGAGCTGTTCCTGAGCGAGGCCCGGAAGTACAACGTGCTGCCGCTCGACGACCGCCGCTTCGAGCGTTTCAACCCCGATCTCGCGGGCCGGCCGCAGCTCGTCGACGGCACCTCGCAGCTCCTCTACGGCAGCATGGGACGCTTGTCCGAGAACTCGATCGTCGCGCTCAAGAACCGCTCGCACGCGATCACGGCCGAGGTCGCTGTCCCGCAGGGAGGGGCGAACGGCGTGATCATCAGCCAGGGCGGCGCGTTCGGCGGCTTCGTGCTCTATGTCAAGGACGGTCGGCCGGCCTACTGTTACAACCTCTTCGGGCTGCAGCAGTTCAAGGTCTACGGTGACGAGCCGATCCCGGCGGGCGAGCACCAGGTGCGGATGGAGTTCGCCTACGACGGTGGCGGTCTCGGCAAGGGTGGGACCGTCACGCTCTACGTGGACGGCGTGCAGGCCGGCCAGGGTCGCGTCGACGGGACGGTCCCGATGCTCTTCTCCGCCGACGAGACGACAGACGTCGGCAGCGACACCGCGACGCCGGTCAGCGACGACTACGGACCGACGGACAGCGCCTTCACGGGGACGGTGCGCTGGGTGCAGCTCGACATCGACGAGGCGGCTGAGGACGCTGACCACCTCGTCTCGCCTGAGGAGCGCTTCCGGATCGCGATGGCGAGGCAGTAGGCAGGCGCGTGGGACGGAACGCGACCGACGCACCGAGCGATTCTGTGGCAATGCCCGGGCCACCGCCCCTCCCGGGCATGCGCTGGATTCCGGGCGGGACGTTCGCGATGGGCTCGGAGGCCTTCTACCCCGAGGAGCGCCCCGTTCACCGCGTGTCGGTCGACGGCTTCTGGATGGACGAGAAGCCGGTCACGGCCGCGGACTTCCGGCGCTTCGTCCGCGAGACGCGGTACGTCACGGTGGCCGAGCGGCCGCTCGACCCCGAGCAGTACCTCGACGCCGATCCCGAACTGCTCGTTCCCGGCTCGCTCGTCTTCCACGGCACCGCGGGACCTGTCAACCTCGACGACTACCGCAACTGGTGGGCATATGTTCCCGGCGCGTACTGGAAGCGCCCCGGCGGGAAGGGCACGACGGTCAACGGACGGGACACCCACCCCGTCGTCCACGTGGCGTACGAGGACGCCGAGGCGTACGCGACGTGGGCCGGCAAGGAGCTGCCGACCGAGGCGGAGTGGGAGTTCGCCGCGCGTGGCGGGCTCGACCGGGCCACCTTCGCATGGGGCGACGAGCACTTCCCGGACGGCAAGGCGATGGCGAACACCTGGCAGGGCGAGTTCCCGTGGCAGAACCTGAAGCTCGACGGGTACGAGAGGACGTCGCCGGCCGGGAGCTTCCCGTCGAACGGCTACGGCCTCTTCGACATCACGGGGAACGTCTGGGAGTGGACGTGCGACTGGTACGTCCCTCGCCATCCCGACGAAGTCGTCAGTCCGTGCTGCGTCCCGATCAACCCTCGCGTGACGTCGCGGGACGCGAGCTACAACCCGGGCCAGCCCGGGGAGCACATCCCGCGGCGGGTGATCAAGGGCGGCTCGCACCTCTGCGCGCCGAACTACTGCCTGCGCTATCGCCCGGCCGCGCGGCAGCCGCAGACGATCGACACGTCGATGTCGCACCTCGGCTTCCGCTGCATCCTGCGCCACTCACCCCCAAGGGGGGAAGGAGCAACCGCCTGATCCCCGTGCGGATCATAAGCAGCTCGAACGGCCTCCTCGACACCGACGAGGACGGCGGCGCGGTCGCTCTCCCAGCGAGGCGCGGGTCGACCGCACGAACGGCCCGCGCCTGACCGGGCGGTCCGCTCGTGGGAGGTCGCAAGCAAGCAGTACCGGCCGCGCCGATCTCTATGCTCGCCGCGTGCCATTCCCCGAGCGAACGGGTCGGCTGTGAGCAGCGCCGAGCTACGTCAGGAGCCGAACGCCTGGCGCAAAGTCGTCCCGTGGCGCATCCTGATCGCGGCCGCCGCAATCGTCGCCCTCGCCGCTGCGATCGTCTCGATCAAGGACATGCTCCTCGTCGTCTTCCTCGGCGTGTTCGGGGCGCTCGTGTTCGAGATCCCTCTCCGCTGGTTCGTCCGCAAGACCGGCTGGGGCCGCGGTCTCTCCGCGACGGTCCTCGTGCTCGGGACCGCGGTCGCCGCGACCGTGCTCGCCCTCGTGCTGCTCGTGCCGCTGCTGGCGTCGCTGCGGGACTTCCTCAAGGCAGTGCCGGACCTGGTCGCCGAGCTCCGCGACTCCGGCGAGCTCTCGTGGCTCGGTGACTCGGGCGCGGCCGAGAACGTCCAGCAGGGCAGCGCCAACCTCGCGGACACGATCCCGAATGCGATCGACGCGCTGCTCGGGCTCGCCGGCTCGGCCTTCTCCGTCGGCCTGACCATCTTCACCCTGATCTTCCTGACGCTCTTCCTGCTCATCGACATGGACCGCCTGCGCGGCGCGCTCCGGAGCGTGCTGATGCCCGGCGAGGCCGAGCGCTGGCTCGACGTCTGGGAGCGCGTGACCGAGACGGTGTCGCGCTGGGCGATCGGAGCCGCCACGATCGCCGTGATCGCCGGCACGGTCCAAGGCGGCACCGCTGCCCTGCTCGGCTCGAGCTACGCCCTCGCGCTCGGGATCATCGCGGGCCTGCTCGACCTCATCCCGAACCTGGGCGCGACGATTGCGGGCTTCGTCCTCGTTCCCACCATCCTCGCCGAGGAGGGGCTGACGGACGCCCTGATCATGCTCGCGGTGATCCTCGTCTACCAGCAGATCGAGAACAACATCCTCAGCCCGACGATCTACGGCAAGGCCGTGAACATCTCCGCGTTCTTCGTCATTCTCGGGGTGACGCTCTTCGGAGCGCTCCTCGGCGTGCTCGGGGCACTCGTCGCGGTGCCGGTGACGGCGTCGCTCCAGATCGTCGTGCAGGAGGTGACGAAGGCGCGGCGGGCGACGGTGGCGGCGGCACGTGCAGGGATCGAGCCCCCGGCTGGCGACGCGCCGGGCGCAGCCTCGCCCTCGTAGTGCTCGAGTCGCTCCTCTGGGGACTCGTCGCGGCGTCGTCGCTCGTGATCGGGGGCGTTGTCGCGTCGCGGGTGTCCATTGGCCGCCTCGCGCTGGGGCTGGTGATGGCGTTCGGCGCGGGCGTGCTGTTGAGCGCCGTGTCGTTCGAGCTCGTAGAAGAGGCGTTCGACCAGTCGGGCCTCCTGCGCGACGTCGCGTTCGGCCTGTTCGCCGGCTGCGCGGTCTTCTCGCTTGGCGACTACGCGATCGACCGCATGGGCGGCGCCGATCGCAAGCGGATCGATGGCGACCACGGCGACGACTCGCCGCTCGCGATCGTGCTCGGGATCGTCCTCGACGGGATCCCCGAGTCAGCGGTGATCGGGCTGACCGTGCTCACGGGCGGAGCAGTGAGCGTGGCGATGCTGGTGGCCGTCTTTCTCTCCAACCTGCCCGAGTCCGTCGCGGCGACGTCGGGTCTCCTCGAGTCCGGCTGGCGCCGGGCGCGGATCATCTGGCTCTGGGTGGGCGTCACCGCCGTGTCGGGCCTCGCCTCGCTCGCCGGCTACACGCTCTTCGACGGCGCCTCGCCAAGCATCGTCGCGTTCGTCCTCGCCTTTGCGGGCGGCGCGATCCTGACGATGCTCGCGGACACGATGATGCCCGAGGCCTTCGCGCACGGCGGCAAGCTCGCGGGCGTCCTGACGACCGTCGGCTTCGCTACGGCGTTCGCCGTCAGCGCGTTCGAATGATCGTACCGAGCGGGAGGTGCCGGTCCTGACCCGACACCTCCCGCGCGTCCTCAGGCGGTGACGAGTTTCTGCGCCGAGCGGAGCTTGAACGCGAAGATGATCTCCGTGATGCCGCGCATCAGCGCGATCACCCCGACCCAGACGATCAGGAGCACGGCGCTCCGGCCCCAGTAGCCGGCGGCCCAGAACCCGATCAGCACCTCGACGATCCCCGCGATGAGCTGGACCCACCACACGTGGATCTCGTCCTTCGTCGCGATGGAGACCACGATGTCGAAGAAGCCTTTGAAGATCAGGAAGAAGCTCATCACGGCCGCAAGCGCGGCGAAGGTGTCGCCCGGGTGGATGAACGCGACGATGCCCACGCCGATGAACAGGACACCGAGCAGCCCGTGGAGCACCTTCCACCACCCGCCCGACGCCGCGAGGAGGAAGAACTCGTTCACCCCGGCGAAGATGGCGACGACCCCGAACAGGATCGAGATCGCGCTGACCGAGGTGTAGTCGAAGCGCAGAATGATGATCGCGACGAGGAACCAGAGGATCCCCGTCAGCAGGAAGAGCCACCAGCTTCTCGCGGCGGCCGCGATCGTCTCTCGCTCTTCGAGGTCGAACGTGGACATGCATGCCTCCCTTGTGTTGTCCGAAGGGGAGGGATGCTAGGAGGCGGACCGGTCGTCCCGGCTTCGATCGACCGTCACACGAGCGCCTTCGCCTTGATCGACTCGAACTCGGACTGCGTGATGACGCCCTGGTCGAGCAGCGCCTTCGCCCGCTCGATCTCCGCGGCGCCGGTGCCGGCGACCGAGTGGACATGGTCGTCCAGCCGGGCCTGTGCCGCACGCTCGCGCTGCGCGCTCCGGTTCGCCATGCCGTCTCCGTTCACCGAGAGGTAGACGAGCACGCCGAGCAGCGGCAGCAACACGATCGCGAGCGTCCACGCGACCTTCTTCCCGCCGCTCGCGTCGTGTCGTCGGAAGAGATCGGTGAGCACGGCGATCACCATCCAGATCCAGAGGATCCAGGCGACGAGGACGATCATCGTCCACATCAGGTCGAGGAACGGATAGTCGGCTGCGACGATCACGAGGCTTCCTCCGGGCGAGCGAGCGACGATGAGGGGCAGGACGGCGACTGCCGTCCCGCCCCCGATTGGCCTACGACCCCCGGCTCAGATGCCGAGGATCTGCTTCTTCTTGGCCTCGAACTCCTCCTCGGTGAGGATGCCCTGGGCCTTGAGCTGCGCGAGCTGCTCGAGCTCGGCGGCGTAGTCCGGCACGGCCGGAGCGGCGGCGGGGGGCGGCACGGCCGCCTGCTGCGCCGCCATCTGTTGGTCGTACGCCGCCTGGTCCTGACTCGCGTACTTCTGATCCTGGCGGTGGCGAACCGCGCCGGCCGTCCCCGCGACGACCGCCGTGGTTGCCGCCGCGCGCACCAGGCCGGGACCTCGTCTTCCGAACATCGTCCTCTCCCTCCTAGGCCTTCGCCTCTTCGAGGGCCCACTCTCGGGCTGCCTGCACGACCTCGTGCGGAAGCCGCTCGAAGGCGACGAGCTCGCCGCCTGCGTCGCGCATCGCCTGGGTGACCTTCCGCGCCCAGACGTTCTCCCAGACGAGAACCGCCGCCGAATTGTTCGGCTCGAGGCCGTCCGCGATGTCCATCAGGTCGTCCTCATTGAAGAGACCGCCGACCTCGACCCCGATCTTGTCGAGGGCGTCCTGGACGTCTGGGTCGAGTTCGGTCAGCTCCATCGCCACCGCGTCCCCGTCTGCGTTCTTGCCGACGAAGGCGATGTCGATCACGCGGATCGTGCCCGCGTCGATGAGCTCACCGATGGCCGGGGCGATCTCGCCCCGGAATCGGTTTCCGGGAAACGCGATTACCGCGAAGTCGACTGGGCCGATCTCTTCCATCTGTACCTCCTTCTATGACGCCGCGAGCGCCTTCGCCTTGATGGCGTCGAACTCCGCCTGCGTGATCGCCCCCGAGTCGAGGAGGCCCTTCGCCTTCTCGATCTCCGCGGCGGCTCCGCCGCTCCCGGCGACGCTGCGGACGTAGTCGTCCATCTGCGACCGCTGATCCTGTGCCTGCCTCATGCTCCGCTCGGTCATCCCCTGGTGCTCCACGATCATGTAGATGAAGACGCCGAGGAACGGCAGGACGATGACGAAGATGATCCACAGCACCTTTGCGAATCCCGAGGTGTCGTGGCGGCGGAACAGGTCCGAGAACACCGTGATCAGAAGCCAGAACCAGATGATCCACGCGAAGAAGATGAGCATCGTCCAGAGGACGTCGAGAAATGGGTAGTCGGCGGCGATGAACAAGTCTGAACCTCCTGTCTCCGAGTCGAGGTCCCAACTCTCTCAAAACGCCGCGGTTGCTGTCGACCACGCCGTGCCTCTCACCCGGGTGAGCCGTCGTGCCTATCGCCCGTCGGGCTGCGAGGAGCTCAGACGGCGTCCGCCGGCACCGGCTCCGTCGGCGGTCGCTCCCGGGTAGCCGCCTCGCGCGTCTTCGCCTCGGCGAGGTCACGCGTGATGTGGAGCGCGGCCGACGTGAGCGGCGCCGCGAGCACCATCCCGATCATCCCGAAGATCGCGCCGAAGCCGATCGTGACGATGAGCACGACGAGCGGGTTCAGGTCGAGAGTTGCCCCGAACGCGATGGGCTGGACGATGTTCTGGAGCAGCCCGTTCGCGAGGATCACGACGACGAGCATGATCAGGGCGCTCGTCGTCCCCTGCGCCGAGAGCGTGAGGATCACGGCGAACGCCCCCGACACGAACGCCCCGATGAAGGGGACGTAAGCGGTGACGAAGACGACCACCGCGATCGTTCCCGCCAGGGGGACGTCCAGGATGAGCGCGGCCAGTCCGACAACGATCGCGTTGAACGCGGCGACGTACGTGACGCCGAGGAAGTAGCGCCGCAGCGAGCGCGTCACGTTGCCCGTGATGATCGTCGCGACGTCGCGCGGGACGCCCAGGTGGCGGTCGACGAAGTCGCGGACGCCCGGCCCGTCCTTGAGGAGGAAGAAGGTCGAGAAGGTCGTGAAGGTGAGGAAGAAGACGAGCGATGTGAGCTCCTTGACGCCGTTCGCGACGCCCTGGAGCAAAGCCTTCCCTGTCTCCGCGGTGGAGCGCGACACCTGGTCGGCCGTCGAGGACGTGCCGCCCGCCCCGGCGTCGTTCATCCACTTCTGCACCTTGTCGAGCGCCTCCGAGGCGGCCGCCTTGATCTGGTCCGACTGCTCGTAGATGCCGCCGAAGACCATCAGGGCGATGACCGCTGCGATGACGATCAGTCCCAGCACGACGACGGCCGCTCCCGCGGCGCGCGGCACGCCGCGCCGCTGGAGCCAGGAGACGACCGGGCCCGCAACCGTCGCCAGGATGGCACCCAGGACGACGGGGACGGTGATCGTCGACGTCAACCCCATCAGCCAGACGAGCCCGACCAGCAGGAGCGCGACCCCGACGAGGAACCACGCGAGCAGGCCGAGGTCGCGCAGCCACATCGGCGCCGAGAAGACGCGCGAGAGCGACGTGGCGTCGATCTGCACGACGGTCGGGCCCTCGGGCTCCTCCGGCGCATGGGTGTTCTTCGAGAACCGGTCGAACCAGCCGAACTTCACGCGCGCCATTGTCCACCGGCTGTCGGACACCTTTCCGCGGCATCAGGCCGGTCGTTGCGGCGAACCTCCGGACAGACCACCGATCCTGTCCCCGAGAGTGGACGACCGGGCCTGCCGCTGTGAGGATGGTCGCCAGGAAACCATGCCGGCATCCGACCATCACAGCGAGTACCTCGCCCGGGCGGTCGCCGCCCTGACGCCCGAAGGGCACAGGCGGGTCAGTGAGCTCCTGGACGAGCTCGTGCAGGCAGCCGGCGCGGACGATTGGCTGACCCGGTTCGCCGCCGACCGGCGCGCCGAGGCCGGCCTCGGCGCCGGCCCCGGAGCCGCCGAGCCACGCCGCCCGACGAGGCAGGAGCTGGACGGGCTGATCGCGGGCTTCACGACGATCCGCGACCAGGAGCCGCTCGACGACGTCGGCGACTGGGCGAACGCGGTCATCGCGCTCCTCCAGGACGAGACGCCGTCGGAGGGCTGAGAGCCGGTCAGGCCGGGGCTTCCGGCGCCTCGCTCCGCGGCCCGGTCGCGACGTCGTCGGCGTGGTACGAGGCACGCAGCGCCTCCTCCGCGTCCTTCCGCGGGAAGACGAAGAAGACGAGCGCAATCCCGACCAGCACGGCGACGATGGCCGCGGAGTACGCCCACTGGTCACCGTCCAGGAACGACTGCTTGGCGGCTGCGACGATCTGGTCCGCCTGGGCGGGATGCTTCGAGGCGAGGTCGTCGGCGCTCGCGAACGAGAGCTGGAGCTGCGCCTGCGTGGAGTCGGTGACGTTCTCCCCGGACCCGGAGATCGCCGCTCCCATCGCCGACGCATAGCCCGCCGTGAGGAGCGCGCCGAAGACCGACGTCATCAGGGCACCCCCGAGATCGCGCTGCAGGTCCGCCGTCCCCGACGCCATTCCAACCCGGGTCACCGGCACCGACCCCGTCAGCGAGTTCGAGGACGGGGTTCCTGCGAGGCCGACGCCCGCCCCGAGGAAACAGAGGGGGAGAGCGACCTTCCAGTACGGCACGTCCTCCTCCCAGAGCATCAACATGCCCACGAACGAGAGGAGGATCAGCGTCTGCCCCGCGAGGAGCGTCAGGCGCGAGCCGTGCGACCCCACGAGCTTCGCCGAGCGTGGAGCCACCAGCACCATGAAGAGGACGGCGGGGAGGATCGACGCGCCGGCCTCGATCGTGGAATAGCCGAGCACGTTCTGGAGGTACTGCTGGTTGATGAAGGCCGCGCCCATGAGCGAGCCGAAGACGATGATCCCCGCCAGCCCGGCGACCCAGAACGTCGTGCGCGACGCGACGCGGAGGTCGTAGAGCGGGTTCTGCGCGCGCCGCTGCCGGAGGACGAACGCGATCGTCGCGGCCAGGGCGAGGACGAGCAGCGAGACGGCGAGCGTCAGCTCGTTCGGCACGGGCATGAAGTTGATCGCGATGATCAGCGACCCGACGAGCACGACGGACAGGATCCCGCCGAGGTTGTCCACGGGCTCGGTCGCCTCGTTGACGTGGGCCGGGACGTAGCGGATCGCGAGTAGCAGCGCCACGGCGACGAGGGGCAGGGTCACGAAGAAGACCGATCCCCAGTCGAAGTGCTCGAGCAGCGCGCCCGACACGAGAGGCCCCAGCGCCGCGATGCCGCCCCCGAGCGCGGACCAGAGCGCGATCGACTTGGTCCGGGCGGGGCCCGACCACAGCGCCGTGATCAGCGCGAGCGTCGTCGGGTACGCGAGGCCGGCGGAGATCCCTCCGAGGACGCGGGCCGCGAACAGCACGGTGTCCGACGGCGCGAACCCCGCGAGCAGGGACGCCGGCACGGACAGGCACATCCCGAGGACGATCATCAGCTTGCGCCCGTACCGGTCGCCGATCGCTCCGAGCCAGATCACCGACGCGGCGAGGCCGAGCGAATAGCCGACCGCGATCAGGTTCAGCATCGTCTGGGACGAGTCGAACGACTCGCCGATGTCCGGCAGCGCGACGTTCGCGACCGACAGGTTCAGGTTCGCGACCGCGGCCACGAGGATGAGCGCGATCAGGACGAGGCCGGCCTGCTCGGGCGACGTCGACGCGCCCGCGTCGCTCCGGCCAGTCGTCGAGGGCCGGTCGGGGGCGCCGCTTTCGGCCATACCTCGATCCTCCCACGCGGGGGCGCGACTGCCGCCTTAGTCGACCCGCGTTCACCCGGGTGAAGCGGCGGCCGACGTCGGCGCGGGGAGCCACGGCGTCGGTTCACCCGGGTGGGCTGTCCGGCCGCCGCCGGACATGTTCCGGCGGGGGTACTAGGCTCCGCTTCCGATGTCCGATGCCGCGGTCACGGTCGTCCGCCCCTCCAGGCAGCGCCGCGTCCTCAAGATCGTCTCCTGGGTGGTCGGCCTCGTCGTGCTGCTCGCCGTTCTGCACCTGCTCGGCGTCGACGTCTGGGGCTGGCTGACGGAGCTCTGGGACACGGTCAGCGAGATCTCGTTCTTCTACATCCTCCTGGGCTGCCTCTTCCAGGCCCTACAGACGGTGCTCACCGCCCTCGGGTGGTACGGGATCCTGCGTTACGCCTATCCGGGCGGGGTGACCTTCATGCCGGTGCTCGCGGCGTATGCCGCGGGCGTGGCGCTCAACAATTTCCTGCCGGCGAACATCGGGACGTTCGTGACTCTCGTGATGTACGTCGCGGTCGTCCGCGGCTCGACGTTCCCGGGGATCCTCGCCGGCTACGTCGTCCAGAAGATCTTCTACATGGTGATCGGAACGCTGATCTACGTGTACCTCTTCACGCAGGTCACGGGCTCGTTCGACTTCCAGTTCGGCGACGAGCGCGACGCGATCGTCGATCACCCGGTGCTCACGCTCGGCATCGTCGGCGGGGGGTTGTTCCTCGTCGTGCTGCTGCTGCGGGTGTTCTGGCGCTGGGTCAAGGAGATGTGGGCGAGGGCGAAGAAGGGCGCCGCGATCCTCGGCGACCTGCGGGCCTACGTGAGGCTCGTGCTGCTCCCCCAGGTCGGCGGTTACGCGGCGAAGGTGCTCGTGATCATCGTCTTCCTGGCCGCCTACTCGATCCCCGTGACGTTCGGCTCGGTGATGAGCGTGCTCGGCTCGAACCAGCTCGCGAACATCCTCTCCTTCACGCCCGGCGGTGTCGGCGTCAACCAGGCCTTCAACACGTTCGCCCTCGACAGCTACACGGACTCGACGACGGCGACCGCCTACTCGATCGGCCAGCAACTGATCACGACGGCCTTCAACGTCGCCTTCGCGGTCGTGCTGATCTGCATCGTCTTCGGCTGGAGCGGCGGCTCGAAGCTCGTGAAGGACTCCTACACGGACGCGAAGGTCAAGGCGAGCGAGATGAAGTCGAGCCGGGGGAAGGCGCTCGAAGGGGCAGAGGAGACGTCCGAGGCCGACGGCACCGCCTGACGGAGCCCGTCAGGCGCGGCGGCTGCCGAGCTGGTGTCGCCAGCGGAGCTCCGGAGCCGCCCTGGTCTCGGCGGTCCGCTCACTCTCGTGTGTCGCGAACCAGTCGGCGTAGCGGTCGGCGAGCGGGGCGGCGCTCACGCCGTGCAGCAGCACGGAGAGGCCGACGGTGACGAACACGGCCGTCATGACGGTCTCCGCGTGCGTCACGCCCCCGTCCTCCTCGAGCATCAGCGCGAAGACGATCGACGCGAGCCCGCGGGGGCCGAACCAGCCGATGAAGCCGACGGTCGGCCGGCGCATGCCGCTGCCCGCGAGGGCCGCCGCGACGGGCGCCATCCGGATCAGCGTCAGGCTGAGCAGCGCATAGAGGACGACCGCGACGGACAGCTCGCCGAGCGCGGGCCCGAGGAGGACCGCGCCGAAGACGACGAACGTGACGGCGCCGAGGGCCTCGCCGACCTCCTCGATCAGGTGCCCCACCTCGCCCTCGGAGTCGCGGCGGAACGCCTGGAAGGCGACGCCGCCGACGAACGCCGCGATGAAACCGGAGCCCCCGATCGGATGGGCGACCCCCCAGGCCAGCCCCGCCGCGGCGAGCGGCACGATCTCGAGCCAGTCGCTGTCCGCGTGCGCTGCGCGCCCGGCGACCCGCAGCGCCGCGGCCCCGGCCGCGCCCGCGATCGCGCCGGCGAGCGCGCCGTATCCGATCTGCTCGGCGACCACCCGGACCGCCGACGAGGCGCCGAGCCGGTCGGACTCGACGCTCGCCACGGCGAGCACGACGAGGAAGAGCGGGACGCAGATCCCGTCGTTGAGGCCGCTCTCGACGTTGAGGCTCTGCCGCACCCGGGACGGCAGCCGGGGGAGCATGACGACCGCCTGGCCGAGGGCCGCGTCGGTCGGTGCGAGGATCACGGCGAGGAGGAGGGCCTCCGCCCACCCGAGCCCGCCGAAGAGCGGCAGCGCCACGACGAAGCCGGCGACGATGGTCAGCGGCAGCCCGACGCCGAGCAGGCGAGCGGGGACGGCGGCCTCGCCCCGCAGGGCGCGAAGGTCGATCCGCGAGGCGTCCGAGAAGAGCACGACGGCGAGCGTCGCCTCGGCCAGGGTCTGCACGTCGTCCCCCAGCGGGCTCAGGTCGATTAACCCGAGCACCTCCGTGCCCATGAGCAGGCCGGCCGCGGCGAATACCATGGGAGCTGTCAGCGAGGTCCCGGCGATGCGTCCCGAGACGGCCGCGTAGGCGAGCAGCGCGACGGCGACGCTCGCGAGGGCCCAGTTCACCGCGCGAGCCTACGCCACCCGCTCAGCTGCCGGGCCTCGGTTCACCCGGGTGATCCCGGCGCGCATTGACGTATCCGCGCTGCCGCGGGAACATGCTCTTCCCATGGGGCTGCCGACGGCGAGGCGCCGATGACCGAGTATGCGCCGACGACGCCTGCCTCGGAGGCCGGCTGGCGCGAGGAGCCGCTGCGCTTCAAGCCGTTCGAGCTTGTTCTGACGTGGGTCGTCTCGGCGGTCGCGCTGCTCGTGGCCGCGGGGATCGTTCCCGGGGCGCACGTCAACGGCTTCCTCGGCGCGATCGCCGCGGTAGCGGTCATCGCCGTGCTCAACGCGGTGCTCCCGCCGCTCCTCGCCGCGATCCGGCTGCCGCTGACGCTCGTTCTCGGCTTCCTGCTCGTGCTCGTGCTCGACGCGCTGATGCTGCTCGCCGCCGACGACCTCACCAACGGGGACCTGAGCGTCGACGGGTTCTGGTGGGCGCTGCTCGTCGCCCTCGTGGCGTCGGCCGTGACCCTGGCGCTCCAGGTCGTCCTCGGCGTCGACGACGACACGCAGTACTCGTACCGCGTCGTCCGCCGGATCGCGCGGCGAAGCGGCGAGCCGATACGGACCGACGAGCCCGGGATCGTCTTCCTCGAGATCGACGGGCTCGCGCTTCCCATCCTGCGCCGCGCCATGCGCGACGGCAACGCGCCGCACATGGCCCGGTGGGTCGCCGAGGACGGCTACCGGCTGACCGGCTGGGAGACCGATCTCTCGTCGCAGACCGGCGCGAGCCAGGCCGGGATCCTGCTCGGCTCGAACGTCGACATCCCCGCGTTCCGCTGGGTCGAGAAGGAGACCGCGACGGTGATGGCCTGCTCGGCGCCCGCCGACTGCGCCGAGCTCGAGCGGCGGCACGCGACCGACAAGGGCCTGCTGCTGAACGGCGGCGCGAGCCGCGGCAACCTCCTCTCGGGCCAGGCCGACGTCGCGATCCTCACCGTCAGCCGGATCGAGGCCGAGAAGAAGGCGAACCCGGGCTACCGGACGTTCTTCGCGAACGGCTTCAACGCCACGCGGGTGCTCGTCCTGTTCGGTTGGGAGGTGATCCTCGAATGGATGGCCGCGCTCCGCGCGATTCGCCGCGATGTCCGCCCGCGCGGGCACCGCGGCGGCAGCTACCCGTTCATGCGCGCGGGCATGTGCGTCGTCGTCCGCGACCTGATCGTCGAGGCGGTGCTCACCGACATGATGGGGGGCCGGCCCGCGATCTACGCGACCTTCTCGAGCTACGACGAGGTCGCCCACCACTCGGGCCTGGAGCGCGCCGACACCCTCGAGGCGTTGCGCAAGCTCGACCATCAGTTCGGGCGGATCGTGAGGGCGACGCGCTACGCGCCGCGGCCGTACGAGATCGTCGTGCTCTCGGACCACGGCCAGACCCAGGGAGCGACGTTCAAGCAGCGGAACGGGCACGGGCTCGACGAGCTCGTGCGACGCTCGCTCGAGTCCGCCGACGTCACCTCGCTGACGAGCGGGGACGAGAACGACCGCACCGTCGGCAACGCGTTCGGCGAGGCCACGGGACGCGGGCCGAAGAAGGAGAAACGGGCGAAGAACGACGTCTCGGGCGAGGACGTCGTCGTGCTCGCCTCCGGCAACCTCGGGCTCGTCTACCTGATGGACGAGCCGCGGCGGTTGACGCGCGAGGAGATCGACGTCCGCCATCCGCGGCTGCTCCCCGCGCTCGCCGCGCACCCGCACGTCGGCTGGCTGCTCGTCCGCTCCGCGGAGCACGGACCGGTCGTGCTGGGTGCCAGGGGCACCCGCTACCTCGCGAACGGCCACGTCGAGGGCGACGACCCGCTCGCGTCGTTCTCGCCCAATGCGCCGGCGCACCTCCTGCGGACCGACGGCTTCTCCAACGTCGCGGACATCATGGTCGGCTCGTTCTACGACCCCGACCTCGACGAGGGCTGCGCGTTCGAGGAGCTGATCTCGTTCCACGGGGGGCTCGGCGGGCCGCAGACCGAGCCGTTCATCCTGCACTCCTCCCGGCTTGCGCTTCCCGACGAGCCGATCGTCGGCGCCGCCCGGGTCAACGAGTTGCTGCGGGCGTGGCGCGACCTGCTGCAAGGCTCGCCGACCGAGACGATCCCAACCACCGAGGTGACCACGTGAGCGCAGCACCCGAAACCTCTTCGAAGCCCTCCCGGACGCGCATCATCGTCGCGCGGGTGCTCGTCGTCCTCGGCGTCGTCCTTCTCGCCGTCAGCCTGCTTTCGAACTGGGTGAAGCGAGAGGCGCTCGACCGGGAGACGTTCCGCTCGACCTCCGAGGAGCTGATCGCGCACCCGGCGATCCAGGACCAGCTCGCCCAGACGATGGTGGAGCAGCTGTACACGAACGTCGACGTCTCGGCGCAGCTCGAGCAGAAGCTGCCGCCGAACCTCCAGGCGCTGTCGGCGCCGATCGCGGGGCTCTCTCGCGAGCTCATCGACCGCGGCGCGGCCGAGCTGCTGCAGCGCCCGCGGGTCCAGAGCCTCTTCGTGAACGCCGCGTCGCTGGCGCAGTCGCAGACCGTCCGCGTCCTGGAGGGCGACACCACGAGGCTGCAGACCACGGGTGGCGATGTCGTCCTCGACCTCCACCCGCTCGTCGTGCGCCTCGGCGATCGGTTCGGCTTCCTCAACAACGCGTCGCAGGAGCTTCCCCCGGACGCGGGCCGCATCGTCCTCCTCCAGTCGGACCAGCTCGACACCGCGCAGAGCCTCACGCAGCTCCTGAAGGACGTCGCCACCTGGATCTGGATCCCGGCGCTGCTCCTGTGGGCCGCGGCGATCTGGCTGGTGCCCGACCGGCGCCGCAAGGAGGTGCGAGCCATCGCGATCGGCTGGATCGTCGCCGGCGTCGCACTGCTGGTGATCCGGCGCGTCGCGGGGTCGTACCTCGTCGACAACCTGACGGACTCGGACTCCGTGCGCCCGGCCGTGAGCGCCTTCTGGGACATCCTCTCGGACGGCCTCGCGGAGGCCGCCTGGGTCGTCGTCATCATCGGCGTGATCGGCACCCTCGGCACCTGGCTCACCGGGGATGGGGCGCGCGCCGTCGCCGCGCGCCGGTGGCTCGGCCCCTGGCTGGCCCGGCCGGGCCTCGCATGGGGCGTGTTCGCGGCCGTGCTCCTGCTCGTGGTCTGGGCCTTGCCGCTGCAGCGGTTCCTGACGAGCTTGATCCTCGTCGTCCTCGCGGCCGTCGGCTTCGAGGTGGCCCGCCGCCAGGCCGTCGCAGAGTACGAGGCCGAAGGGCCCGACGCCGCACGGCCGCAGCTCTCGGCCCCGTTCCGCCGGCCCGCCGCGCCGGCGCAGGCGACGCAGGTCGAGGAGCTCGAGCGGCTCGCGCGCCTGCGGTCGGACGACCTCCTCACCGAGGAGGAGTACGCCGCCGCCAAGGTGCGCCTGCTGGGGGCGGGCACGTCGGTCTAGAGCTCGAGCGCCTCACCCGGCGCGAGCACGCGCACGTCGACTCCCGGCGCCTCGCGGGCCGCCGCCTCGACGAACGTCACCTGTGGCTCGGCGAGGTATCCGGGCGGCTTCCGGAGCCCCAGGTGCGCCGGGGCATACGTGCCCCAGTGGATCGGGACGGCGAGCCTCGGTCGCAGCAGGCCGAGCGCCTGCGCGCCCTGCTCGGGGTCCATGTGCGCGCCGCGGCCGAGCGTCGGTCCCCAGCCCCAGATCGGGATCAGCGCGAGGTCGAGACCGGGCACGAGCCCGTCCATCTCCGGAAAGAGGGCGGTGTCGCCCGGGAAGTAGACGCGTCGCGAGCCGCGCACGACGTAGCCGAGCGCGGGTGCCCGGGCGGGGTAGGGGGGACGCGCGCCGTCGTGGGCCGCGAACGTCGCCTCGACCTCGACCTGGCCGATCGCGAGCGTCTCGCCGACGTCGAGCTCGGTCACCTCCCGGAACCCCCGTCGCCCGAGGATCCGCCCGATTCCGCGTGGCACCACGATCGGGGTCCGCTGCCCGACGCGGTAGAGCGACCCGACGTCGAGGTGGTCGTGGTGGGCATGCGAGAGCAGGACCGCGTCGACCGGTCGCAGCGCGTCGGGATGAACCGGCGCCCGACGCCGCAGGTGCGCTGCGAAGAGCCGGAGCAGCGGGTCGGTGAGCAGCCGCACGCCGTCGAGCGAGATCAGCACGGTCGAATGGCCGATCCAGCGCGCCTCCGCGGCAGGGTGCTCCACGGGGCGATGGTAGGCCTCGGGCAGCGGAGAGGCCGCCGACCGCGCGTCACCGTCCGGTCACACGGACGTCTACGAGAGCTCTCAGGGCCCTCCCAGGCCCGGCCGCGATCGTCGAGTGAGGCCCGGTCAGGGCGAATCGACGAAAGGAGCAGCATGAGCACCACCAGGAGCGTCCGCGGACTGCAGAAGGCCGTGATCGTCGGGGCGGTCGCCGTCGGGCTCGCCGCCGGGAGCTACGGCGTCGCGAGCGCGGCGAGCGGCGGCTCGGGGGCGGGATCGTCTTCGGGCATCACCACCCAGCCCTCGCAGAGCTCCGACCCCAGTGGATCCGGGACGGGCGGGGCGGGCCAGCCGTGGGGCGGGCAGCGCAGCGACGAGACCGTCCTCACCGGCGACACGGCCGCCAAGGTGACGTCGGCAGCCGAGGCCAAGGTTCCGGGCGGCACGGTCGTCCGCGTCGAGACCGACGCCGACGGCAACGCGAAGTACGAGGCCCACATGACGAAGGCCGACGGCACCCCCGTCACGGTCTACGTCAACGAGCAGTTCGGCGTGGTGACCGTCGAGACCCGCTGAGCGCGAAAGAGCACGGGCTCCGAAGGACCCGCCCGGACGCACCGGGCGGGTCCTTCCGCACCTGCGACGCTCTCAGGCGACTCACAGGTGGCGAGCGCCGATTCTCAGGCAGCTCACAGGTTCGACAGGCAGGGTTCAGGCGTGGGCGGAATCCGCGAGAGCAGCAACGGCAACGGCGCGAGGATCCTCGTCGTCGACGACGAGGGGTCGATCGTCGACGCGGTCGCCACCGCCCTGCGCTACGAGGGATTCGAGGTGGAGGAGGCGGGGACGGGCCGTGAGGCGCTCGCCGCCGTTGCCCGTTTCGACCCGGATCTCATCGTCCTCGACTGGATGCTCCCGGACATCGAGGGGATCGAGGTCGGCCGCCGGCTGCGCGAACGCGGCCTGCGAAACGCGATCCTGTTCCTCACCGCGAAGGACGCCGTCGAGCACAAGGTCGAAGCGCTCCGGGCCGGAGGGGACGACTACGTGACAAAGCCGTTCTCACTCGCCGAGGTCGTGGCTCGCGTGCAGGCGATCCTGCGGCGGACAGCCGGAGACCTCCCGGGCGACGTGCTGCGCTACGAGGATCTCGTCCTCGACGAGGCGCGCCACGAGGTCTTCCGCGGTGAGACGCGGCTCCAGCTCACCGCGACCGAGTTCGCCCTGCTCCGCTTCTTCCTGCTCAATCCCCGCCGCGTCCTCTCGAAGGGCCAGATCCTGCAGAACGTGTGGCGATACGACTTCGGCGGCAAGTCGAACGTGGTCGAGACCTACGTCAGCTACCTCCGCCGCAAGCTCGACGCCGCCGGCCCGCCGCTCATCAAGACGGTGCGCCAGGCCGGCTACATGCTGGAAGCCGGATAGCGGCATGCTCCAGCGGCTGTCGCTCCGCGCAAGGCTCTTGGCGGCGGTTCTCGCAGTGGCGGCCGTCGGGCTCGTGGCGGCCGACATCGTGACCTACCGGGCGCTCAGCTCGTTCCTCGTCGACCGCACGGACAACTCGCTCGAGGACAGCGCCCAGTCGCTTCGCGGGCCCGGAGGCGGCCATGCCGCTCCGCCCGGCGTGGCGGTGGAGGTGCGCTCGGCCGACGGGAAGACCGTCCTCGCCACCCTGCCGACCATCGTGATTCCCGGCGAGGGCGCGCCGTCTCCGAAGCTGCCCGCCACGATCCCCCCGCCCGCCGAGCGCGGCGGTCCTGACGAAGCGGTGCGCTATCTCACCGTCCCCGGGCAGGACGGCGGTCGCTACCGCGTGCGGGCCTCCATTGAGGACAGGGCGCGGGCGATGCTGGTCGTCTCGACGTCTCTCGCCGACGTCGACTCGACGCTCAACCGGCTGCTCCTGATCGAGCTGGTCGTGTCCGCTTTCGTGCTCGCAGGGATCGCCGGGCTCGGCCTCTGGCTCGTGCGGGTCGGTCTGCGTCCCCTCGATGCGATCGAGGGGACCGCGGCGGCGATTGCCGCCGGCGACCTCTCACAGAGGGTCGAGCGCGCCGAGGACCGGACCGAGGTCGGACGCCTCGGGCTGTCGCTCAACGCGATGCTCGCCCAGATCGAGTCGGCGTTCCGCGCGCGCGAGGCATCCGAGCGCAAGCTGCGGAGGTTCGTCGCGGACGCCTCGCACGAGCTGCGGACGCCGCTCGCCGCGGTCCGCGCCTACGCGGAGCTCTTCGACCGGGGCGCGGCCCAGCGACCCGACGACCTCGAGCGCTCGATGAAGGGCATCAGTCGCGAGTCCGAGCGTATGAGCCTGCTCGTCGACGACCTGCTCCTACTGGCGCGCCTCGACGACGGCAGGCCGCTCGAGCACGACCGCGTCCAACTGGACGACGTGGTGAGCGAGGCCGTCGAGACAGCCCACGCGGTCGAGCCCGAGCGCCCGATCGAGCTCCACGCCGACCCCGCGGTCGTCATCGGCGACCGCGACCGGCTCCGGCAGATCGTGGACAACCTGCTCGCGAACGTCCGCGCGCACACGCCGCCCGGCACACCGGTTTCGGTCTCGGTGAGTCGCCGGAACGGCACGGCCGAGATCGCTGTCACCGACGCCGGGCCCGGGCTGGACGAGGAGCATCTCGCGCACGTCTTCGAGCGCTTCTACCGTGCCGACTCCTCGCGGGCCCGCGCGAGCGGCGGCGTCGGCCTCGGGCTCTCGATCGTCGCCGCGGTGGCCGAGGCGCACGGCGGGCGCGTGTCGGCCCGCTCGCAGCCGGGCGAGGGCGCGACGTTCGAGATCGCGCTGCCCCTGGCCGACGGCGACTGACCCGACGACGTCCACAGCCGACTCTCAGCCGGCTCACAGAGCCGCCCCAGCGCGCCGTGGTGCCATGGATGGGAGACCAGAGGAAAGGACACGCACCATGAAGAGCACCATCTCCAAAATCGCCGTCGGCGGCGCTGCACTCGCCCTTGCGGCGGCTACCGGCGCCGCGACGTCCGCGGCCCTCTCGGATTCGGATCAGACCGCCGTACGCGAGGCGACGGTGACCAGCAGAACGACCGCGGTCAGCGGCGGCACGCTCACGATCGGCAAGGTGGCCGAGCGCGCACGCGCGTCTGTCGTGGAGGTCACCGTCACGACCTCGGCCACCGGGCCGATGGGCGAGAGCGGCACGGCAGAAGCGCAGGGCTCCGGGTTCGTCTACGACACGATCGGTCACATCGTCACGAACGCGCACGTCGTCGACGGCGCCCGGTCGGTCCGGGTCGCGTTCTCCAACGGCAAGACCTACGACGCGACCGTCGTCGCCACGGATGCCTCCACCGACCTCGCTGTCCTGAAGGTTGATGCGCCGGCGTCGGCGCTCGTGCCGCTGTCGCTCGCCGATTCGTCGGACGTCGCCGTCGGAGACACCGTCGTGGCAATCGGAAGCCCCTTCGGCCTCGAGAACAGCGTTACCGCCGGCATCGTGAGCGCGCTCGGCCGCTCGATGGAGGCGCCGAACGGGTTCACGATCAACGGGTCGATCCAGACGGACGCCGCGATCAACCACGGCAACTCGGGCGGCCCGCTGCTCGACCTCGAAGGCAAGGTGATCGGCGTCAACGCCCAGATCGCAAGCGACTCGGGCGGCAACGAGGGCGTCGGCTTCGCGATCCCGTCGAACACCGTCGGCTCGATCGTGAAGCAACTGATCGCCGACGGCAGCGTCGAGCACGCCTACCTCGGCGTCTCGGTCACCCAGCCCACGGGGGATACGGCGGGCGTCGAGGTGGCCGAGGTGCGGGGCGGTAGCCCGGCCGAGGCGGCCGGCCTGGAGGTCGGCGACGTGGTCACCGCGGTCGATGGCGACGCGGTTTCGGCGCCGCAGGGGCTCCAGACGGCGATCGACTCGAAGCAGCCCGGGGATCGCGTGATCGTGGACTATCTGCGTAACGGCGCGCACCGCACGGTGACGGTGACGCTTGCGACAAGGCCGTCGTGACCGGCCCGGGAGGAGGAACGACCATGATCGACGACGACGATCGGCGTGAGGAGGCGACGCTCACCCGACGCGACTCGCTGCTCGGCCTCGGAGGCATCGCGGCCGCCGCGCTCGGCGCGGGCGGCGTTCTGTCCGCGCTCGACGACGACGCTGCGATCGCGGCCGGGAGCGGGCCCGCCGCCGTCGCGTCGGGGCTCGTCACGTGCGTGCTCACGCCCGAGATGACGGCGGGGCCGTTCATCCTCGACGGCGACAAGGTGCGCCGCGACATCCGCGAAGGGAGGCCTGGAGCCCGACTCGAGCTCGCCACCACGGTCGTCGACGTGTCGACGTGCAAGCCGATCAGAGGCGCGGCCGTCGACGTCTGGCACTGCGACGCCGGCGGGACATACTCCGGCTTCGCGCAGGAGGGGACCGAGGGCAGGACGTTCATGCGCGGCATCCAGCGAACCGATCGCAACGGCGTCGCGCGGTTCACGACCGTCTACCCTGGGTGGTACTCCGGCCGGACGGTGCACATCCACGTCCAGGTCTCCGCCGGGGGGAACGTCCTGCACACCGGGCAGCTGTTCTTCCCCGAGCAGCTCACGGATGCCGTCTACCGGAGTGCGCCGTACCGCGGGCGACCGAACCGAGACACGCGCAACGCGACCGACTCGATCTTCCGGAACGGCGGCGCCCGCTCGATGCTCAGGCTCGCGAAGAGCGGCGGCGGCTACGTCGGCCGCATCACGATGGGGATCAGCCGCTCGTAGCCGGAGCGGCCCGAACTGGCGGCGGCGCGGCGGAGCCCTCCCTGTCGCGGCCGCCGCCGGTCCACCGCGCCGACCGGGCGCGGTAGCGTGAGCGGGTGGCGACAGGCGAGGGCCGCGAGCAGCAGGAACTGCCCTACGTCTCGACCGGGCTGCTGCCGCCGGTCGACGACGTCCGCTCGCTCGTCGACGAGGCATACCGCCGCTACAGCGCGGTTGGCGCCGGCGAGGTCTCGGACGTCTATCCCGCGTTGACCCGCGCCGCGCCGGGCCTGTTCGGCGTCTGCGTGGCGGCGGTCGACGGGCGCGTGCACGCTGCGGGTGACGCCGAGGTCGGCTTCACGATCATGAGCGTCGCCAAGCCGTTCACGTTCGCGATCGTGTGCGACGCCCTCGGGCCGGACGAGATCCAGATGCGCGTCGGCGTGAATGCGACCGGCCTCCCGTTCAACGCCGTCGAGGCCGTCGAGCGGAGCGAGGACGGCCGTACGAACCCGATGGTGAATCCCGGCGCGATCGCGACTGCGAGCCTCGCCCCGGGCGCGGCCCTCGACGAGAAGTGGCGGTTCGTGTCGGCCGGGCTCTCGCGCTTCGCCGGCCGTCCACTCGAGCTCGATGCCGAGGTGTACGCCTCGGCCTCGGGCACGAACCACCGGAACCGGGAGCTCGCCCGCCTCCTGGCGATCCATGGGGCGATCCGCTCCGATCCGCGAGATTCGGTCGACCTCTACACGAGACAGAGCTGTCTCCGGGTGACGGCGCGTGACCTCGCGGTGATGGGCGCGACCCTCGCGGACGGCGGCGTCAACCCCATCAGCGGTGAACGGGTCGTCGCGGCGGACACATGCCGCTACGTGCTGGCGGTGATGACGACCGCGGGCCTCTACGAGACCTCCGGAGACTGGCTCTACGACGTGGGCCTGCCGGGAAAGAGCGGCATCGGCGGCGGCATCGTCACGGTGTCGCCGGGGAAGGGAGCGCTCGGAACGTTCTCGCCGCCGCTCGACGACGCGGGCAACAGCGTCCGGGGACAGCTCGCGGCCCGGTTTCTGTCGCGCCGGCTCGGCCTCGACCTGTTCGCGTCCGCCCCGGCCGCACGCGCCGTCCCCTGAGCGGGCGGGCCTAGACTCCGCGACGATGGCCGAGGCGAGGACGACGGGGGAAGCGCCCTTGCTCTCGCGCCTGGCGCGGTGGCCGCTCGACATCCTCCGCAACGCGGTACGGGCGCTGCCCGCCGCCGCCGACGGCTACTTCGCCGACCGGCTCGGCCAGCATGCCGCCGGCATCGCCTACCGCGTGCTCTTCTCCCTCGCGCCGCTGACGATCGTCCTCGTCTCGATCGTCGGCCTCGTGCTGCGGAACGACGCCCGGCGCCAGGACGTGATCGACCAGATCGTGGGCTGGCTGCCCGTGACCGAGGAGGGCTCGAACACGGTGGAGGAGGCGATCACCCGCCTCGCGAGCCCGACGAGCGCCCTCGGGATCCTGTCGCTGCTCCTCTTCTTCTGGGCCGCGACGGGGATGATGGCCTCGCTCCGGACGGGGCTGGAGGCGGCCCTCAGGGTCGACCGCCGCCGGCCCGCGGCACGCGGAAAGCTCGTCGACCTGCTTCTCGTGGCGGGAGCCGGGGCGCTCGTGATCGCGATGATCGCGGTCGCCGTCGTGGCCCAGGTGGTGACGCGGTTCGTCGACGGCGCCGCCACCGTGATCGGCTTCGAGGGCGGCCTGCTGGCCGAGTTCCTGCGAGCCGGGGTTCCGCTGCTCGTGACGACGATCGTCGTGATGCTCCTCTACCGGTTCGTGCCGTCGCGTCGCCTCCGCTTCGGAGATGCCCTCGCCGGGGGGATCGTCACCGGCGTCCTTCTGCTCGCGATCTCGGCCGCGTCGGCCTTCGTCTACGACCGGGTGGCGGAGCTGTCGGTGATCTACGGGTCGATCACCGTCGTGCTCGTCTTCCTCTACTCGGTGTACCTCTACGCCTCCGCGGTCCTTTTCGGGGCAGAGGTCGCGGCCGCCTGGTCTGCCCCGCCCGCGGCGGGGCCGCCGGAGTCGATCGTGACGCAGGTGCGGCGTGCCGTCGTCGGTCTCTTCGTGCACCGCGACCCGCCGGACCCGCCCGACCGGCCGCTCCCCCGATAGCGCGCTGTCGTTTGACATCGGCGCGGGCGAGGGGAAGGATCGACATTCGATCCGTCGCTGTCGGGCGCTGCGCAGGATTGCGCGACAGGTCACCGTCTCCGAACCCCCGGGAGCCGCATGGCCGCAGAGGTCGATTCCACCGCACTCTCCGCGAGGGTCGCATCGTCGATGCCGCAGCTGACGGAGGACCTCGCCCGCCTGGTGGCGATTCCCTCGGTGTCGGCGCCGGACTAATACCCGGAGGTGACGCGGCCCGCGCTGCTCGAGGCGCACGAGCTGATCCTCGACCTGCGGACATGGGCAGTGTCCGTCCGGGGCTGCCGACGCTCACCGTCGCGCTGCGCGGCACGGCGATGCCGAGGATCGAGGTCGAGACGCTCGTCGGCCCGAAGCACTCGGGCCAGTACGGCGGCGCCGCCCCCGACGCGCTGATCGTGCTCCTGCATGCACTCGCCTCGCTCCACGACGAGCACGGCGACGTCACGGTCGAGGGCCTTCGCCGCGAGGAGTGGACCGGAGCGGGCTACAGCGAGGACGAGTTCCGCGAGCTCGCCGAGGTGCTGCCCGGGCTGCCGCTGATCGGCAGCGGCGGCCTCGGCTCGAGGGTGTGGTCGGGCCCGGCGATCACCGTCACCGGCATCGACGTGCCGTCGGTCGACAACGCGCTGAACGCGGTCTCCCCGCGCACGCGGGCAAGCCTCAACGTGCGCGTCCACCCCGAGCAGGACGCCGTCGAGGCGCAGGAGGCCGTCATGCGCCACCTTCGGGAGATGCGCCCCTTCGGCGTCGAGCTGGAGGTTCGCGCGGGCGCGACCGGCAACGGGTTCTCCGCCGACACGTCCGGGCCGGCCTACGACGCCGCGAGAGCCGCGTTCGAGACCGCCTGGGGCACCGCACCGTCGTTCGTCGCGACCGGCGGCTCGATCCCGCTCGTCAACGCGCTCCACGAGGCCGTACCGGAGGCCGAGATCCTGCTGCTCGGCACGACCGACGGCTACGCGAACATCCATGCCCCCAACGAGCGGGTGCTGCTCGACGAGTTCGAGAAGGCCGTCGCCGTGGAGGCGGAGTTCTTCGCCCGATTCGTGGAGACATGGAAGGGAGGCCCGTCGTGAGCGAGTCGCCGGCGGCCGCGGAACCGGCACGGCAATCCTTCCTCGAGAAGATCCTCGACGCCATCGAGCGGGGCGGCAACAAGATGCCGCACCCGGCGATCCTGTTCGCCGGGCTCTGCGTGGTCGTGATCGTGCTGTCGCAGGTCCTCTACTGGTTCGACGTCAAGGCGACGTACGAGGTCGTCAAGCCGCCCGCGGTGCCGACCGAGGAGACGTACTACGGCGGCTCGAGCGAGCCGGTCGACGTCGGCCCGACCGAGCCCGTCCCGTCCGAGGGCTATCGCCTGGTGACCGAGACCGCGACCGTCAAGGGGCTGCTCACGGGCGAGGGCGTCCGGTACCTCTTCACGTCGTTCGTCTCGAACTTCCGGAACTTCTCGGCGATGGCGATCATGCTCGTGGTCATGATCGGGTCGGGCTGGCGGAGGCGGCCGGGCTCATCTCCTCGCTGATCCGCAAGCTCGTCGGCGTCTCTTCGAGAGGAACGCTGACCTTGATCATCGTCTTGCTCGGCGTCCTCTCGAGCGTCGCCTCGGACGCCGGGTACCTCGTGCTGATACCCCTTGGGGCCGCCGCCTTCAAGAGCGTGGGCCGGAACCCGCTGGCCGGGATCGCCGCAGCCTTCGCCGGGGTCGCCGCCGGCTTCGGGGTGAACGTCCTCATCACGCCGCTCGACGGCGTGCTGACCGAGATCACCAACGACTCGATCCCCGCGGGGAACGCCGACGCGCACATCGACCTCGCCGCGAACCTGTACTTCGGCATCGGATCGACGATCTTCGTCACGCTGCTCCTGACGTTCCTCACGACGCGGGTCGTCGAGAAGCGCCTCGGGGAGTGGGACCCGGCCGACCACGGCGAGGGCTGGGCGATGGATGACGAGGACGCGCCCGCGGTCTCGCCGGAGGCGGACTCGCGCGGGCTGCGCTGGGCGGGGCTCGGTGCCCTCGGGGTGCTGATCGCGATCGTGCTCTTGACCGCGCTCCCGGACGCGCCGCTGCGCAACCCCCTGAACGGCGACATCATCGGCGACTCGCCGTTCATGGACAGCCTGATCGTGATCATCATGCTGTTCTTCTACGTCGCCGGCTACCTGTACGGGCGAGGCGCAGGCACGATCGGCGGCAGCAAGGACGTGATCGCCACGATCGAGAAGTCGTGGGCCGGGCTGGCGAGCCTGCTCTTCCTGTTCCTCCTCATCGCGCAGTTCATCGCCTACTTCAACTTCTCGAACATCGCGCAGGTGGTCGCCGTCAAGCTCGGCGACGTGCTCGAGGAGATGAACATCGGGGCCGTGTGGCTGCTGATCGGCCTGATCATCGTGTCGATCGTCGTCGACCTGATCATCCCGCAGGCGATCGCGAAGTGGGCCTTGCTCGCGCCGATCTTCGTCCCGCTCTTCATGCGCCTCGACGTCGCGCCGCAGACCGTGCTTGCCGCCTACCGGGTCGGCGACTCCCCGGCGAACGTGGTCACGCCGCTGATGGCGTACTTCCCGCTCGTCGTCGTCTTCGTGCAGCGCTACAAGAAGGAGGCCGGGATCGGCAGCGTCGTCGCGCTGATGCTGCCCTACGTCGCCGTGCTCACGGTCGCGTGGATCCTCTTCTTCGTCGCCTGGTACCTGATCGGGATCCCGCTCGGACCGGGATCACCGGTCCATACCGATTGACGGCCTGAGCTCGATCCCCCTGCGCCGCGCGGGCAGTGCTCGACCTCGACCGGCGACTACTGGAACCCTCGGGGTGCCGCTGATCGTCCTGTTCGGGCTGGTCGGTGCCGCTCGTCCGGTGATCTGGTCGTGCTGGCGGCGCCACGCGCCGACGCGCTAGCGTAGGGCCCCTCGGACAGCGACGAGGGAGGAAAGCCATGACGTCTCTGCACGACGACGAGATCGAGACCCACGAGGCCGGCCACCGGATCGACCCGCAGGCCGACACCGACGGCGACGACACCGACACGACCGACGGCGACGACTCCGACGCCGGGGACGCGGATGCCGGCGACGCCGACGCGGACGACACGGACGCCGCGTAAGGCGGCCGCGGCGGCGCTCACGCGCTGCCTCGAGCCGGTCGACGCCGAGACGTTCCTCTCCGAGCACTGGGAGCGGCTACCGCTCGTGGTGCCGCGCGACGAGCCGGGGCGGTTCGACGACCTCCTCTCGGCGGCGGACGTCGAGCGCCTCGTCTGTTCGTCGGCGATCAGGTACCCGGCGTTCAGGCTCGTTCGCGAGGGCAGCCAGATCGACGTCGGCTCCTACACGCGCGACGTCTCGTGGCGTCCGCCGTTCACGAGGACGGCGGATGTGACGCGCGTCCTCGCCGAGTGGGAGGCGGGCGCGACGATCGTGCTCCAGGCGCTGCACGTCAACTGGCAGCCGCTCGCGGTCTTCTGCCGCCTGCTCGAGGGCGCGCTCGGGCGGCCCGTGCAGGTCAACTCCTACTCGACGCCGCGCGGCTCGCAGGGCTTCACGGTCCATCACGACACCCACGACGTGCTCGTGCTGCAGGTCGCGGGCGAGAAGCGCTGGCGGCTCTACGACCCGCTGCTCGAGCTCCCGCTCAAGCACCAGCGCTACTCGACGTCGCTCGGCGAGCACGGCGAGGCGACGGACGAGCTCGTGCTCAGGGCCGGCGACACCCTGTACCTGCCGCGCGGTTGGCTGCACGAGGCGGAGACGTCCGACACCGACTCGCTCCATCTGACGATCGGGATCACCGCGCACACCTGGGTCGACGCTGCGCGGGACGGGCTCGCCGCGCTCGAGGGCGAGCCGGAGTTCAGGTCTGACGTCGACACCGGCGACGGCGAGGGCCTGACGGACGCGGTCGCGCAGGCGCTCGATCCCGACCGGGTCGAGGAGCGGCGCAGGCGCCGGTTCCTCGAGACGCGTCGACCCATCCGCGAGGACGGCCTCACCCAGCTTCGCGCGCTCGAGACGCTCGGCGTGGACACGCTTCTGGAGCGGCGAGAGACCGTGATCGCCGACCTCGACGAGCCCGCCGACGGCGTGGTGCTCGTGTTCGAGGGCAAGGCGATCCGCTTCCCGCCGCATGCGGCCGACGAGCTGCGCGCGTGCTTCGAGAGCGACGAGCCGTTCCGCGCCGCCGAGCTACCGGGCGAGCTGGACGCCGCGGGGCGTGTCGTCCTCGCACGCCGCCTGGTGCGCGAGGGCTTCCTGCGCGTCGTCGACGCCGCCGGATAGGCGGCTAGCGCGGCCCACGAATGCGGTGGGCGGTGACGCGGTGGTGGCGCGCGTGGCGGGGCTCCGCGGCGTCGCAGGTGAGGTAGACCGGCTCCTCGCCGGGAACGGCCTCGATGTCGAGCTCGTGCACCGCGTCGTCCGGAGCGCTGAACCGGACGCGCCACCGGTCGTCGCCGAGGCGCTTCGACCCCACCAGGGCGAGGTCGTCGATGCCGAGGAGGCTCTCGGACTCCCTGATCGCCTGCTCGGCGGCCTGCACCGGGAAGGAGTAGGCGCTGCGCCCGCGGTAACGGGCGAGGTCGACCATCCCCGAGGCGAGCGCCGCGAGCAGCAGGTCGACGTCCTCGGGCCCGACGCGCCCGAAGTAGAGGCCGTGAGGCAGCGCGACGACGTTACCGGCGAAGCGGTCGCCGCCGACGTGGGTGGATTGCCAGACCTCGGCGCCGGGCGCCGCGCGGCGGAGGGCGTCGTAGAGCGGCCTGCCCTGCGTGGCGCAGCACCGGTCGCGCTTGCCGTGCGTGCAGACGACGAAGAGCGGCTCCTCGAGCGGGACGCCGGGACCGCCGTCACCTTCGAGCGCGGCGACCAGGTCGACCTCGCGGAGGTCGTCGTGGTGCTCGACGTCCAGAGCGAGGAACCGTTCGTCGCCGGGAAGCGAGCGGCCGACCACGACGCGACGGAGGCTCTCCGAGCGCCGTTCGGGCTGCCGCACGAACAGCAGGCGGGAATGCGGCAGCGCGGCGAGCTGCTCCCGGAGATGCGCCTTCAGGGCAGGGGAGAGCAGGCTTCCACCCAGAACGTCGCGGCGCCACGGCCCTCGGCACTCGACGAGCAGCCAGTGGTCGATCCGGCTCGCGCTCGCCGCGAGCGGCTCGCCGCGGGCGCTCGACACCACAGCGCAGAAGGCCCGACGCGACGTCGCGACCCCCGGGTGTTCGGTCACTGCCACCGAGCCAGGGTAGCCATTCTGTAAGGCCCGCCTTACATGCCGGCAGGGCAAGCCCGGCCGCGGCCTGTGACAGGATCACGACGTGAGGCGCGCCCGCGCGATCGTCGTCCTCGGCGCCCTCGCCCTGGCCGCGGCGCTCCCGGCGGCCGCGGTCGCCGACCTGCGCGACGAGCAGGCGCTGGCCGAGCGCTATGCACCGGTCGTCCGTCTCGTCGAACAGCCCGAGGAATGCGGCCCGGGAGAGCCGTACGAGCCGATGGACGTCGATCACCTGTTCGGCGAGCGGACCGTGGCGCTCCGAGGCCCCTGGAACGACACCGACCTGGTGAAGATCGCGCCCACCGCGAAGGACCTCGCGGGACTCTACGAGTATCACCTCGACTTCCCGGGAAACCCGCTCCAGGCGGGATGTGACTACGAGCGGTGGGCCCGCCGCATCACGGCCGGTGCGACACCCGTCGTCTACGCCCACGTCGCCACCGATCCCGCGTTCCCCGGCAAGGTCGCCCTCCAGTACTGGTTCTTCTACGCGTTCAACGACTTCAACAACACCCACGAGGGCGACTGGGAGATGATCCAGCTCGTCTTCGACGGGGACGACGCGGAGGCTGCGCTCGCCGCCCCCCGCCCCGTCGAGGCCGGGTACAGCTCTCACGAGGGCGCCGAGCGCGCGACCTGGGGGGACGAAAAGCTCGAGGTCGTCGACGGTACGCACCCCGTCGTGTTCCCCGCCGCGGGGTCGCACGCGAACAAGTACACGGCGGCGCTGTACGTGGGTAGCTCGGCCGACGCGGGCGTGGGCTGCGACGACACGCGCGGGCCGCATCGCGAGCTCCATCCGAGCGTGCGGACGATCCCGAGCGACGCCGCGGCCGCCGCGGCTGCATATCCCTGGATCACCTTCGAGGGACGCTGGGGCGAGCTCCAGAAGGCGTTCTTCAACGGGCCGACCGGGCCGAACCTGAAGACGCAGTGGACGGCGCCGCTCGAATGGGCCGACGGATGGCGCGACCGCAGCTACGCCGTCCCGACGGGAGGCCTGCTCGGGACCGGCGCGACCGACCTGTTCTGCTCCGGCGTGGAGCGTGGCTCGGAGACGCTCGTCCGGCTCCTGCGGAACCCGACGGCGACCCTGCTCGTGCTCGCCGCGGTGCTCGGGCTTTTTGCGTTCGCCATCATCCGGGCGACCTGGACGCCGGTCGCGCCGCTCCGGATCGCGCATCGCCGCTCGTGGGGGCAGGTGCTGTCGGCGTCGGCGCGGATGTACACGGCCCGCCCGGGGCTGTTCGTCGGGCTCGGGCTCCTGCTGATCCCGATCGTGCTCGTCGTCACGGCGTTCCAGTGGCTGCTCGTCAACGGCCTGGACGCCGTCGGCAGCGTCACGGGCGACCTGGCGGGCATCTTCGCCTACCTCGCCGTGGTCGTGGGGACGACGCTGACGCTGCTCGGGCTCGGGCTCGTGCAGGCGGCGACGGCGTGCGCGCTCGTCGAGCTCGACGCCGGACGTCACGTTTCGCCTGTGGCTGCGTACCGGCTCGCGCTCGGACGACTCCGGCCGTTGCTCGGCGCGATAGCGGTTGCAGTCGCGGCGGGGATCCTGCTGGCGACGAGCGTCGTACTGCTCCCGATCGCGATCTGGCTCATCGTTCGCTGGTCGCTGCTCGCCCCGGTCGTGGAGCTCGAGGATCGTGGCGCGCTCGAGGCGCTCCACCGGAGCGCCGGGCTCGTACGCCGACGCTGGCTGCGTGTCGCAACGCTCGTCGGCCTCGGGAGCCTGATCGCGCTGCTTGCCGGGCCGCTCGTCGGTGCGTTGCTGATCTTCGTCTCGAACTCGTCCCTCGCCCTCCTGAATCTCGTCGCGGGGATCGTGTACGCGATCGCGCTGCCCTTCGTCGCGCTCGTGACGTGCTACGTCTACTTCGATGCCCGGGTGCGTGAGGAGCTCGAGCCGCGCGACGTCCGACGCGAGCTGCCTGCGGAGATCTCGATCCGCTCCACCTGAGCTCGCGCAGTCATCCCCAGGCGGCGCCGGCTCCTGTGGGCGACGTGTGGAAAGCGGTCCCGTTTCGGCCGCAGTTTGCGGAGGTTTCATAGCGGCGCCTGTGGACTGACGTCCGCACCGGCGCCGGGATATGACATGACGTGCGCCTCCCCCCTAAGGCTCGGAGATCTCGCCCGGTGACGGCCCCCAAAGGCCGCGGGCCGCGATAGAGGGCGGCGGAGTGCTGACGCCGCCGCCCGCTCCGAGTCGTCGCGCTGCGCGCCCGGGTCGACTCGATCGGGCGCCGCCCTCCGGCCCGTCGCCCCGGACTGCGCCCGCAGCCCGACGGGCCGATCCGTAGAAACCCGGGCGAGAGCACGCCCTTTCCCCGATGACGCTCGTTCTCCCGCCTCGCACCATCGAGTCGTGGAACGGAACTCCTTCTCGGTCCTCATCGCCGGCGGCGGGGTCGCGGCGCTCGAAGCCGCTCTCACGCTGCGCGAGCTCGGAGAGGGCCGGATCCGCGTCGAGCTGCTCGCGCCCGAGCCGAGCTTCTGGTACCGCCCGGTCGCAGTCGCGGAGCCCTTCGACCTCGGCGAGGTGCGCCACTTCGACCTCGGGCAGCTGGCGGACGGCATCGGGGCCTTCGTCACGCTCGGATCCCTCACGGGTGTCGACGTCGACCGCCGCGAGGCGAGGACGGGAGGTGACGCCGTCCTCCGCTACGACGCGCTGCTTCTCGCCTGCGGGGCCGTGCCCGAGCCTGCGGTGGCGGGCGCGCTGACCTTCCGCGGCCCGGCCGACACGCCCCTCATGCGCGAGCTGCTCGAGGAGATCGAGCGCGGGGACGTGAGCCGCGTCGCGTTCGCGGTGCCGTGGGGCGCCACCTGGGCGCTGCCTGCCTACGAGCTCGCGCTCATGACGGCCGCACACCTGTCGGCGGTGGGGAGCTACGGCGTCGAGGTGAGCCTCGTCACACCGGAGGCAGAGCCGCTCCAGCTCTTCGGCCACTCGGCGAGCGACGCCGTCCGCGGTCTGCTCGACGAGGCGGGCGTCCTCTTCGTCGGCGGCGTCTCACCGGTCGCGCTCAGCGACGGCAAGCTGCTCTCCCTCTCGGGCGGCGCAACCGCGGCCGACCGGGTCGTCGCGCTCCCGCGGCTGCGCGGGCAGAAGATCGACGGCATCCCCCAGACGGTCGAGGGCTTCGTCTCCGTCGACGAGCACTGCGGGGTGCGCGGCGCCGACGTGGTGTTCGCGGCGGGCGACATCACGAGCTTCCCGATCAAGCAGGGCGGGATAGCCGCCCAGCAGGCCGTGGCCGCCGCGGAGGCGATCGCGGTGCTCGCGGGCGCCTCGCTCGTGCCGCATCCGTTCAGGCCGGTCCTCCGCGGCCTGCTCCTGACGGGCAACGAGCCGCAGTACCTCCGCCGCGATCTTGCCGGCGACGAGCCGGAGTGGGCGAGCGCGTCCCCGATCTGGTGGCCGCCGACGAAGATCGTCGGCCGGCGCCTCGCGCCGTTCCTCGCCTCTCTCACCGGCGAGGCCCCTGTCTCCGACGTCACGCCGCCCTCCGGCGGCCTGTCGGTCGAACTGCCGCTCGATGCCGGCCGCCTCGAGCGGTTCGCGACGAGCGCTCCGGACGTCTCCGTCACGCCGTCGCCGGAGGGAGCCGGGCCACGGTCGGTGGTCACCGTGATGCGGCGCGATCCGCTGCTCGTCACGGCGGCGACGGCGCTGGACGACGTCGTCCGCACGATGAGGCGCCACGACGACGGCTCCGTGCTCGTCGTCGGCGACGACGAGCGGCTCGTCGGGATCCTCACCGCGCGTGACGTGCTGCGCGCGGTCGCGAGCGACGTGAACCCGTCGCGCGCACCCGTTGGCCAATGGATGACCGCCATGCCGGTCACCGCCGAGCCGTCCACCACCCTGGACGCGGCCGAGGCCCTGATGACGGAATACGGTGTCCACCACCTGCCCGTCGTCGAGGACGGGCGACCCGTCGGCATGGTCGGGCTCCGCGACGTGACGCGCTTCCAGCGACACCCCGAGCGCCTCTCCGTCGGGCTCGGCTTCTGAGAAGACGAGAATGGAAGGAGTGACGATGAAGCGGAACGGAGTCGAGGTGGAGGCCGTGATGACGCGAGATGTCGTCTCGGTATCCCCCGACACGCCGATCAAGGACGTCGCGGTCCTGCTCTCCGAGCGGGGCATCTCGGGCGTTCCCGTCTGCGACGCCGACGCCGACGGCGCGGTCGTGGGCGTCCTGAGCGAGGCGGACCTGCTCGTGAAGCAGGGCGGCCCGCGGCACGTCTCCGGCGGTCTGTTCGCGTGGCTCGTCGACACGGCGAGCGCACCGGACCTCGCGAAGCTGCGCGCCCACACCGCCGGCGAGGCGATGACCTCCCCGGCCGTCACGATCGAGGCAAGCGAGCCGGTCGCCGAGGCGGCCCGCACGATGGTCGACCTCGGGGTGAATCGCCTGCCAGTGGTGGAGGACGGCGCCCTCGTCGGCATCGTCACGCGTGCGGACCTCGTCCGGCTCTTCACGCGCAGCGACGAGGAGATCGCCGACGAGATCCGCGAGAACGTCGCCGGCCGGATGCTCTGGATCGACGCGAACCGGCTCGAGGTCGAGGTGGAGCGCGGGGAGGTCGTCCTGCGCGGCCAGGTCGACACCGAGCTCGAGGCGGAGCTGCTCGAGAAGCGCGTCCCGCTCGTCCCCGGCGTCGTCGGCCTGCGCTCGGAGCTGACGTGGCCGATCGACCGCAAGGGCCAGCCGGTCGGCGGGAGCGCGCGCGCGTAGCCCGTAACCGCGTATCGTCGTCCTTTCACGGAAGGCTCGATCAGGGACGGGAGGCGAGCGTGGTGCGACGGGCACGGGCATACGGAGTCGCCTTCGTCGCCGCCGCGGCGCTGGCGGCGGCGGGGTGCGGCGGGAACGACAGCGAGGTTTCCGCGTCGACGCAGTGGGCGGGCGACCTCTGCACCGCGGTCAACACGTGGCGCAACTCGATCTCCGCGACGGCGTCCACGCTCAAGGCGAAGCCGACTCGCGAGGGCCTGCAGCAGGCTGCCTCCGACGCGGAGGAGACGACGAAGACCCTGATCGACACGGTGAAGGGGCTCGGCGCCCCCGACACGACGTCCGGCGAGGAGGCACGTGCCACGGTCGACTCGCTCGCGTCGAGCCTGCAGTCGGACGTCGAGACGATCAAGGGCGCCGTCGAGAACGTGTCGGACGTCCAGGGACTGCTCGCCGCCGCGTCGACGGTCAGCGCAACCGTTACGAACATCTCGACGCAGCTCTCGTCCTCCATCGACGACCTCGGCGCCCTCCGGAACACGGACGACGAGCTGAAGCAGTCGTTCGAGGACGCGGATTCCTGCGACGGCGTGATCCCGGGCTCGTAGATGGGCGGCTTCGTCGTCGTCGGGGCCGACGGCTCCCACCACGGCGGCGAGGCGCTGCGCTTCGCGCTCTCCGAGGCGAGCCTGCGCGACGCGCGTGTCACGGCCGTGCGAGCCTGGAGCATCCCCCCGCTCACGACCGGCGGGGTGGGGATGATCCCGGCCTACGAGGTCGTGCGCGACGAGCTCGCCGAGGCGACTGCGGCCGAGCTGGCGCAGTTGGTCGAGGACGCTTCCTCCGAGGCGCCGGGGGTCGAGGTCGAGCTCGAGGTCGACCAGGGAGACGCGGCGGGAGCGCTCGTCGAGCGGTCGGCGGGCGCCGACCTGCTCGTCGTCGGCTCGCGCGGCCGCGGCAGCATCTCGGGCACCCTGCTCGGATCCGTCTCGCAGGGCGTGCTCCAACACTCGCCGTGCCCCGTCGCCGTGGTGCACACCGTCGACCGGGCGCTCGGGTCGCGGGTGGTCGTGGGGGTCGACGGCTCTCCCGGTGCGAGCAGGGCCGTCCAGTGGGCCTTCGCCGAGGCGAGACTTCGCTCCGTCCCTGTCCACGCCGTGTGCGCCTATGAGGAGCCATGGACGCTCGCGGCCGCGGGCCTCGCGAGCGCCGAGGCCGCCCTCGAGTACCGGGAGGCACTGGCCGGGGACGCCGAGCGCGTGGTGGACGGCGTGCGGGCGGCCGCACCCGAAGGAGTCGAGGTCACGGGCGAGGCGGTCTTCTCGCCCGCCGGCCGCGCGCTCGTCGACGTCGCCGGGGAGGACCTCCTCGTCGTCGGCTCCCGCGGCCGCGGCGGCTTCAAGAGCCTTCTCCTCGGGTCGGTGAGCCGGCATTGCGCCGCGCATGCCCGCGGCGTCGCGGTCGTCGTCCACGGCACCTGAGCCCCATCACGCCGAAGAGGAGGGCCGCGAACCCAGTTCGCGGCCCTCGTGCGAGCGTCTCGCCGCGGGCGCTCCCGCGGGTTCCCCCAGGGACGCCCTACTTCGCGGCGATCTCGATCGTCCGAGGCTTCGCCTGCGCCGCCTTGGGCGCGTGGACGATGAGCACGCCCTGCTTGAACTCGGCGGCCACCTTGTCGGTGATCGCCTCGGTCGGCAGCTCGAATCGGCGCTCGAACGTCCTCGCGAGGCGCTCGTTGAGGAAGAAGGTCTTCGGCTTCTCCTCCTTCGCCTCGGTCTTCTCGCCGCGAACCGTGAGCACGTGGTCACGCACCTCGACCGCGAGATCGTGCTCGTCGTAGCCCGGAACCTCGAGCTCGTAGATGTACTCGCCGTTCGACTCGTACACGTCGGCCGCAGGCCAGGCCGGGACGATCCCCACCTGGTCGAGCATCCGGCGCATGCGGCGGTCAACCGCGTCGAGTTCCTGGAACGGGCTCCAGCGAACGAGTGCCATGGACACCTCCCTTCGCTTGGCACCCGAAACGAACCAACGCCGACACCGCGCGGCATCCGTGAGGGGTGCAGCACCGTTGCGGGGAACTACGGTTTCGCGACCGCCTCCGCCTCTGCCTCCATTCGCGCGAGGCGCGTGTAGTAGTCCGGCAGCTCGCGCAGGTGCGCGAGGGCGATCTTGCCGGTCGAGAGCGCGTCGTCGTCGGTCACGTTCGTGCCGGTGTCGCGCGCGCCGTGCTCCAGCTCGATGTCCATCCCGGCCCGGAACTGCTCGACGTCGAACGGGCTGGCATCCCAGTCGATCCCGAGCTCGGCGCCGATCGAGCGGGCCTCCTCGGTCGTGAACGTGGTGCGTGCCATCGTGATGTCCTCCTTCTCGTTCCTCTGCGCCTCCGAGCGGCGTTCCCCGGAGGCGTCATCCCTCGTGGTTCTCGGCCACGAGCGCGTACAGCAGCGCCTGCTCGGTCGGCTCGCGGTTCGCGGCCTGCTGCCAGACGGCCGAGCGCGGGCCGTCGATCACCTCGTCCACGACCTCCTCGCCGCGGTGAGCCGGCAGGCAGTGGAGGAAGATCGCGCCCGGCTTCGCGCGCGCGACCACCTGGGGAGTCACCCGGTACGCCGCGAGCAGCGCATGGCGCCGCTCCGTCTCGGCCTCGTCCCCCATCGACACCCACACGTCGGTGTAGACGGCGTCGGCGCCGACCACGCCAGCCTCGAGATCGGAGGTGTACTCCACCAGACCGCCCGCTGCGAGCGCGCGCTCGACGACCTCCTCGTTCGGCCGGCGCTCTTCGGGGCCGCAGACGGCCAGCTCGATCCCCGTCAGGGCGGCGGCCTCGACGAGCGAGTGGACGACGTTGTCGTCTCCGTCGCCGACGAACGCGAGCCGCAGCCCGTCGAGGACGCCGAACCGCTCCCGCAGCGTCAGCAGGTCGGCAAGCGCCTGGCAGGGATGGTGCTCGTCCGTGAGGGCATTCACAACGGGAACGCTCGCGTGCCGGGCCATCTCGTCGACGTCGCCCTGCCGGAAGGCGCGCACGACGATCGCGGCGGCGTAGGCCGAGAGCGTCCTGGCCGTGTCGGCGATCGTCTCGCCGCGGCCCAGCTGGAGCTCGGCCGGAGACAGCCCGAGCGGCAGCATGCCGAGCCGGTGCGCCGCCGCCGCGAACGAGACACGGGTTCGCGTCGAGGGCTTCTCGAAGTAGCAGGCCACCGTCTCGCCGCGGAACGAGTCGAGGAAGCCGTGCGGCTCGGCCTTCATCCGCGCTGCGAGGTCGAGGAGAGACTCGAGCCCGGCGGCGTCGAGATCGCTCAGCCGCAGCAGATGGCGCGGAAGTGCTGCGATCTCCGCAACGCCGCTCATCGCGTGACCACTGCGCGGGAGGCACGGGCCTGCTCCACCACGGACGCCAGCGCGTCCGCGAGGGTCGGGCCGGCGAGCTCCTCGAGCTCGTACGAGGCGTGCCGGATCGGATGCCGCGAGCGGATCAGCCGGTCGAGCCGGATCGGCGTGCCGGCCACGACGACGTCGCAGTCGACGGCATCGACGGTCGCCTCGAGCTCGCGCAGCTGCTCGTCCGAGTAGCCCATCGCGGGGAGGACCGGGCCGATGTGGGGGTACTGCCGCAGCGTCGCGGCGATGGAGCCCACCGCATACGGCCGCGGATCGACCCGCGCCGCGGCTCCGGCCTGCTGCGCGGCCACCGTGCCCGCGCCGAACGGCATGCCGCCGTGCGTGATCGTGGGGCCGTCCTCGACGACGAGCACCTTCCGGCCGCGGACGGGCGGGCCGGCCTCGAGCGTCACGGGGGACGCGGCCCGTACCACGGACGCGTGGGGGTTGAGCGCGGCGACGTCCTCGAGGACGCGCGCGACCGAGCCCGCGTCGGCGCTGTCGACCTTGTTGACGACGACGACGTCGGCCATGCGGAGGTTTGCCTCGCCGGGGTGGTAGCGAAGCTCGTGGCCCGGCCGCAGTGGGTCGACGACGACGATCAGGAGGTCGGGCCGGAAGAACGGCAGGTCGTTGTTCCCGCCGTCCCAGACGATCACGTCGGCGTCCTGCTCGGCGCTCGCGAGGATCTCGCCGTAGTCGACGCCGGCGTACATGACCATGCCGAGCTCGACGGGGCGTTCGTACTCCTCGCGCTCCTCGATCGTCGGGTGCGAGTCGTCGATGTCGGCGAGCGTGGCGAATCGCTGCATGCGCATCGCCTCGAGATCGTGGTACGGCATCGGATGCCGGACGAGCGCGACGTCCAGGCCGGCGTCGAGGAGGATGCGGCCGACACGGCGGCTCGTCTGACTCTTGCCGCTCCCCGTGCGCACGGCGCACACGGCGGCGACGGGCCTGGAGGAGCGGAGCATCGTCGAGCGAGGCCCGAGCAGCGTGAAGTCGGCGCCGGCCGCGAGCGCGATCGACGCGCGGTGCATCACATCCTCGTGCGACACGTCGGAGTAGGCGAACACCACCTCGTCGACGCCGTGGCGGCTGACGAGCTCGGGCAGCTCCTCCTCGGGCCGCACGGGGATCCCGTCCGGATACCGCGGCCCCGCGAGCGTTGCGGGATAGACGCGGTCCTCGATTCCGGGGATCTGCGCGGCGGTGAAGGCGACGACCCTTGTGCCCGGATCGTCACGGAAGACGACGTTGAAGTCGTGGAAGTCCCGACCTCCCGCGCCCATGATCAGCACGTTCCGCATGGATCCTCCTTCGTGGCCGGAACTTCGCGCTCGCGCCGATTCCGCGCCGCTGGTCGCGGCTCAGCGCTTCCGGCGGGCGGCGGCGGTCAGGTGGTCGACGGTCGCGTCGTTCCCTGGGAAGTGGAGCGTCTCCTCGCCCGTGTCCGTCCAGCGGACGCGGAACGGAGGGCCGCCCTCGGGGCCCTGCGTCTCGAGGATCTCTGCGTCGCGCACGTGCTCGCCGATGTGATGGGCCTGGATGACGAGCCGGTCGCCTGGCCGGGCCTTGAGGTCGGTTCGCATCGTGTCCTCCTTCGTGTCGTCACGGAGACGATCGCCGACCGGTCGCCGCGCCGCATCCGGTCGCGCGCCGACCCGCGCTACGGCTTTTCCGCACGGCTCGCCGGGTTGGGGGGCGGGCCCTCCGGCTCGACGGCGCCCCGGGCTCGCTCAGGGCGCCCGCGACTTGGGCAACGAGGCGTAGATCAGCCCGGCGGCGAGCAGCGCGAGCAGCACTCCCGCACCGAGCAGGGCGCCACCGACCCACGGAAGCGCGTCGAGCTCGGCGCCGATGCTCAGGGTCGCGTCGACGAAGCGGGAGCCGTCGGCGTTCATCACGACCACGGCCCAGTGACCGCTCTCGGGGTCCCAGTCGAGGTTCACCCTGCCGGTTCCCTCCGCCGATGCAGCCCAGAACGTCTGCTGCCCCGGCGGCGTCGGCGGCGCACCGCCCGGCCGCTGGTCGGTGTCGTCACCCCGGCTGTGGCCGATGTCGTGGACGACCTCGTGGCTGACGTCCGCGAGGTACCGCTCGACGTCGGCGTCCGGGCCGATCCCGAGAAACACGGGGTCGTCGCTTCGGCCCTGGATCCGGACGGTGCCGACGAGGTCGCGCCAGGCCCAGTCGGGCCCGTCGAGGTCGGCCGTCTCCGACACGAGCGCGTACGTCGGCGTCGAGTACGCGTGCCTGGGGCTCGTCACGAACCCGTCCTCGCGCTGCGTCCAGTCGATCGCGAGCGCGCCGGCGCCGGCGGCGAGGACGCCCAGCGAGACGAGCCCCAGCACCGAGCCGACGACGAGGAGCGCGACCCGGCCGCCGCTCCACCGCCTCGGCGCTCCGGTGCCCGGCTCGGCGACGGCCGCCGCCGGCTCGGCGACGGGAAGCGGCTCGACCGCCGGTGCGCCGGGCTCGGCGCCGCCCTGGTCGAGCCGGAACGGCGGGTAGGCGTCCGTCATCAGCGCCGCATAGCCGAGCACGCGGAACGCCCAGCGGTCGAGGCCGACGACGAGGTCGAAGATGCCGCGCGGGTAGCGTCCGGTGAAGAGCAGTGCGACGGCGGCGATGAGGACGAGCAGCCCGACGAGGCCGCCGCCCCAGCTCCACGACCAGTGCTCGCCGCGCCACGCGAGCCAGCCGCCGCCGCCGGCGATGACGCTCACGATCAGGTACTGGGGAATCGCGAGGAGCCACCACTTGACGAGCACGAGCCCCCGGGAGAGCGGGCCCGGGTACTCCACCGCCAGTCGCGCCGGGTAGTCGGGGACGTCGTCGAGCGTGAAGGGCGGGTAGCGGTCGGTGCCGAGTGCGCCGAACGTGTAGAAGCCGACGCGCCACGTCCACCGGAGCACTCCCACGTTGAAGTCGAAGATCGCCTCGGGGTAGCGGCCCGTGAAGAGGATTGCGAAGAACGCGACGACGCTCAGCAGGAAGAACGCCGCCCACAGGAACACCAGCACGATGTAGTGCGGGATCGCGAGCAGCCACTTGACCAGCCAGAGCCAGCGGCTCAGCTCTGGGTCGAGCGTGCCTTCGACGTGCACGGGGTACGTGCTGGGGGCTGACATCGGTCCACACCTCCTGGGGGACGCACAGCATGCTCGCCGCGGCGGCGAATTGCCAAACGCACGCCGCGGCGAGCATCTCTCGTGGTCAGCTGTGGGGCGGCAGGAACGTCTCCGTCTCGTAGCTGTGGAGCACGGCCGACACGTGCATGCCGGCGTGCGCGATGGGCGCCCCGATCGGGTTCAGCGTCAGGAGCGTGGGAATGCTCCAGACCACGTCGCCGGCGACGGGCTTGGTGAGCTTCGTCGAGCGGAAGTCGCTGTAGCCGGCGTGGTAGACGGCCGTCATCGCGAGCGAGGCGAACAGTGCGACGACTCCGATGACCAGCGTGCCGGCGAGCCGTTGTCGCAGCCGGCTACCCGCGAAGGCAGCGAACACGACGAGGATCGGAAAGACCGAGAGCAGCAGGCCGTCCGTCGCTCCGTACAGCACTCCCCGCCATAGAACGGCGGCCGCGAGCGCGATGCCCTCCGGCCGTGTGGTCGCATCCTCCGTGCGGAGGACCATGACGGCCAGCAGACCCGCGCACAACGCTCCGAGCGCCAGGGCCAGGGGCCATCTCCGCCGTACGGCGGCTGCGAGGTCGTAGCCGGTCGAGCGCGCCCACGCGGCGAAGAGGCCCGCCACCGCGAGCGCGTACAGGCCGTAGAAGAGGTCGCGGTTCAGCTCGAGCAGATCGGTCAGGACGTAGGGGACGACGAAGCCGACCGCGAGGCCGCGCACGAGCCAGGTCCAGTGGGGGGAGATCCCGGTCCTGCGGGTCGCCTCGGACCGCGCGGTCGCGTGAGGGATCGAGTGCGTGCTCATGTTTTCCTCCTTCCGGGCGAGCGTGTCATCCGAGAGTGGTCGCCGCCATCCGTAGGGCATGGCAGTCCGCGTACGGGCTTCCACGGTCCCGAAATCCGACCGTCGTCAGCGGACGACGAACGGCGGCGGGGTGTACCGCGCGGCGCAGCGCGTGTCGAGGCCGGTCGCCGTGCCGCGCTCGAGGAACTGCAGCGCGAGCCTCGGCAGGCAGCCGAGCTGGAGGGCGCCGTGGCCGGCGTGCGGCACGACGACCGTGCGGCTCGACGGCAGCTCCCGGATCGCGTTCCGGACGTTCGCGATCGGGTCCTGCGGGTCGTTGCCGCCGACGACGAGCAGCACCGGCACGTCCGATCGGACGCGTGCGCTCGACCAGGCGGGCTGCGCCAGCTTCGGCCAGGCCGAGCAGACGATCGAGGCGAGCCCCGCGTCGAGCGCGGTGCGTTCGGCGAGGTAGGTCCCGCGGCTCGCGGTCCGCGTCCGTGCCGGGCTCCAGCGCGCCCAGGGCTCGTTGCAGACGATCGACCAGAACATCATCCGCCGCGTCTCGACGCCGCCGGTTCCCTGCTCGTCCATCGACAGGACGAGCGGCGACCAGTCGCCCTCGCGGCCCGGTGCGCGATCCACGGGATGCGAGCGGCGCCCTCGGGCGAGTGGGTGAGCATCTGCAGCGTGCCGGCGGCCTCGGCCGGGCGTATCACGACGCCGAGCGCTCGGACGGGGCTGCGGCGCAGCGTCGCCATCATCTCGAACGTCTCGCTGCGGACGCGCGGGAACGCGCGTGCGCAGCGCGGCGCCCGCGCGCAGCGGGACAGGATCGAGCGGAGCGCCCGCTCGCCGTTCGGCGCCCACAGCTCGAAGATGGGGACGTCGAGCAGGGTTCCCCCGTCGAGGATCGCGGTGCGGACGAGCTCGGGGTGCTGGGCGAGCAGGTACTGGGCCGCAGTGGCTCCGTAGGAGACCCCGTAGACGTCGATCTGGTCGTACCCGAGCGCCCGGATCACCTCGGCGAGGTCCTCCATCGCAGGGGCCGTCGTGTACTGCCGCGCGTCGACGTCGAATCGCGCGAGACACGCCTTGACGTACGCGCGGATCGCGGGCGCACTCGTGCCGACGGGCCCCTTGGGCACCGGGCAGTCGAGGGGGTTCGAGCGACCCGTCCCGCGCTGGTCGACGAGCACGATGTCGCGGCTCTCGTTGGCGGACGAGAAGAGCTCCTGCACGCCGCGCGCGTCGGCGACGGCCGAGCCTCCCGGCCCGCCGGCCAGGTAGACGATCGGGTCGGGTCGCGATCCGCCGTCGCGGGCGGGGACGACGGCGACGCGCAGGGCGATCGTCCTGCCGCCGGCAAGCGCGCGGTTCTCCGGGACCCTGAACGTGCCGCACCGCGCCTCGACCGACCCCGTGAGCGTGCACGGCCGTAGGGGGATCTCCCTCGGCTGCGCGGCGCCGAGCGGCACGAGCGCGAGCGCGGCGGCGAGGACGAGCCCCAGCCCGCTCGCCGGCCGCGGCGCTCGCCTCGCTGCCGGTGGGTTCACGTCCGGAAGCGCTCTGCGAGCAGGCGTGCGATGTCGAGCGTCGAGAGCACGCCGACCGGCCTGCCGGACTCCTCGTCGACCACGAGCAGGTGAGCGGCTGCGTGCTCCGTCATCATCTGCGCCGCCCGCTGCAGCGTCTCGCTCGGGGCGACGGCGAGCGCCGGCGTCGCGGCCGAGCCGCCCGCGGACTGGGCGTCGAGATCGCGGACGCCGGCGGCCGCGACGAGGTCGAGGTCGGAGACCACGCCCCAGACCGAGGCGTCGCGCTCGTCGGTGACGACGACGCAGTGCACCCCGTTGCCGGCCATCAGCTCGGCCACCGTCGAGAGCGGTGTCGAGGTCGGGCAGGACAGGACGCCCTCGTGCATCGCATCTCGCACCGTCGTTCCGTTCAGGCCGATCACTTCCGTCGTGGTTCGCGTGCCGTTCATCGCAACCCCTTCCATGAGCCGCCACAAGCGTGGACCGGTCGCAGGGGGGAGGCATCCGCGGGTCGACGGATAGCCTCGCGGGGAACTACGAATCGTGCCGCGGCCTCCGTAGCTTCCCGCGGTCTCGTTGTGAGCGCGCACGGATGCGCACCCTCCGCGGGGCCGTACGCTTCCTCCCGTGACGGCAGCGACGCCGTATCGCGAGAATGCGCGGGCGATGGACGTCGTCGACGTGATCCTCCGGGACGGGAGCACCCTCCGGCTCCGCCCGCCGGTGCGCGCCGACGCGGACGCGATCCTCGACTTCTTCCGCGCGCTCTCCGAGCAGAGCCTCTACATGCGCTTCCACGGCTTTCCCTCGCTCGGGCCGCAGGTCGTCGAGCAGGTGCTCGACTCGGACTGGGCCGAGCGTGGCGCGCTGCTCGGCTCGCTCGTCGAGGGCGACACGGAGCGTGTCGTCGCGCTCGCGAACTACGCGCGGCTGCGCGACCCGAGCGCTGCGGAGGCGGCCTTCGCCGTCAGCGACGCCAATCAGCGGCGAGGAATCGGCACGAGGCTGGTCGAGCAGCTCGCCGAGCGGGCGGCCCGGCACGGCATCGAACGCTTCGTCGCGGAAGTTCTCCCGGACAACCGGAAGATGCTCGGCGTCTTCTCGGCACTCGGCTTCGAGCTGACCCGCGAGCTGGAGGGCGGTGAGCTCGAGGTCACGTTCCCGATCGCCCGCACCGAGCGGTTCGAGGAGCGCCTCGCCGAGCGCGACCACGTCGCCGTCACCGCCTCGCTGCGGCCGTTCTTCGAGGCGCGCAGCGTGGCCGTGATCGGCGCGTCGCGCCGCCGCGGCACGATCGGCGGCGAGCTCTTCCGGAACGTCATCGACGCCGATTTCAGCGGCGCTGCGTACCCGGTCAACCGCGACGGCGCCTCGGTGGCGGGTGTTCGCGGCTACCGCTCGATCGCCGAGATCCCCGACCCGGTCGACGTCGCGGTCGTCTGCGTCCCGGCGGCCGGCGTCGTCGAGGCCGCGGAGGACGCGCTCCGACACGGAGTGCGGGCCCTCGTCGTCATCTCGGCCGGCTTCGCGGAGACGGGAAGCGAAGGGATCGACCGCCAGGAGCGGCTCCTCGCGCTCGTCCGTGCGCACGGCGCCCGCCTGATCGGGCCCAACTGCCTGGGGATCTCGGTCGCGGGCACGAGCCTCAACGCGACGTTCGCGTCCCGGTCGACGCCTCCGGGCAACATCGGCTTCTCGTCGCAGAGCGGGGCCCTCGGGCTCGCGCTGCTCGAGGCCGCGGTGACGCGCGGCCTCGGCATGTCGGCATTCGTCTCGATCGGCAACAAGGCCGACGTCTCGACCAACGACCTGCTCGAGTGGTGGGAGGACGAGGACGCGACCGAGGCGATCCTGCTGTACGTCGAGTCGTTCGGGAACCCGCGGCGCTTCGGCCGCATCGCGCGGCGCGTCGCCCGCCGCAAGCCGATCCTGGCGCTCAAGAGCGGCACGTCGTCGAGCGGCCAGCGGGCTGCCAGCTCCCATACCGCGGCGCTCGCCGGCTCGGACGCGGCGGCGGACGCGCTCTTCCACCAGGCGGGCGTGATCCGCGCGGACACCCTCGAGGAGCTGGTCGACGTCGCCACGCTCCTCTCGAGCGGCTTCCGGCTCGCCGGCCGGTCGGTCGGGATCATGACGAACGCCGGTGGGCTCGGGATCCTGTGTGCGGACGCCTGCGAGGCGGCCGGCCTCGACCTGCCCGCGCTCGGCGCCGACACCGTGTCGGCGCTCCGCGCCGTACTGCCGGCCGAGGCGAGCGTCGCGAACCCGGTCGACATGCTCGGCGGCGCGACTGCGGCCCTGTACGCCGAGGTGCTGCCCCACGTGCTCGCCGACCCGCACGTGTCCGCCGTCGTCGTGCTGTTCGTGCCGGCCGTGAGCGCCACCGCCGACGAGGTCGCGGAGGCCGTGGTCGCCGCGACGCGGGACGCGGGGGCCGACAAGCCCGTGCTGGCCGTGATCATGACGTCCGAGGGCACTCCGGCCGCGCTCCGCGAGGCGAGTCACGTGGCCTCGTTCGTGTACCCGGAGTCGGCCGCCCGCGCGCTCGGCCGGCTCGCCGATCGCGCCGAATGGCTACGACGCCCCCAGGGGGCGGTCCCGTCGCTCGACCGGATCGACCGCGCGGCCGCGGAGGCCGTCGTCGCTCGCGCGCTGGAGCACGAGGAGGACGTGTGGCTCGACCCGGCCGCGACCCGGGAGCTGCTCGCCGCCTACGGGCTGCCGCTCGTCCCCGAGCAGGTCGCGGCGACCGTCGACGAGGCCGTCGCGGCGGCACGCGAGGTCGGCTTCCCGGCCGTCGTCAAGACCGCCGCCCCGGGCGCGCACAAGACGGAGACAGGCGGCATCGCGCTCGATCTCGGGGACGAGGAGGCCGTCGCGGCCGCCGCCACGCGAATCGGGCTGCCCGTGATCGTCCAGCCGATGCTGAAGGGCGGCGCGGAGCTCCTCGCCGGGGTCGTCCAGGACCCCGTCTTCGGCCCGCTCGTCGCTTTCGGCCCAGGCGGCGTCTTCGCCGAGTTGATCGGCGAGGCGGCGTTCCGGATCGCGCCGCTGACTGACGCCGATGCCGCAGAGCTCGTCGACGGCGGCAAGGCGGGCCGGCTCGTGGCGGGCTTCAGGGGTGCGCCCGCGGCCGACCGCACCGCGCTCCTCGACCTGGTGCACCGCCTCGCGCGGCTGGGTGAGGAGGTTCCCGCGGTCGCGGAGCTCGATCTCAACCCGGTGCTCGCGCTGCCCGACCGTTGTGTCGCGGTCGACGCCCGCATCCGTGTGCGCCTGCCGGAGACGGTCGTCCGCGCCAAGTCCTGGTAGCCACCGCCTCGGTAGTTCTCCACACCTCGCGGCCGGGTTTCGTCACAACCGGCAGGCGACCTATCCCCGATGGCGCGCCGGCTCACAGCCGCGAGGGTACGGCCATCACAACTGATCCATCGGGAGGAAGAGCGATGACAACCAGGAGGATTCTCGAGTGGGCCGGTCTTGCCGCAGGCATCGTCTTGATCGCCTTCGGCATCGGCGCGCTCTACATGGGCATCGACGGGCGCAGCGTCGTCCGCGACAGCATCAAGCAGGAGCAGATCACCTTCGGTGACGCGTCGGATCCCGCAGTCGCGAAGCACGCGCCGCAGTGGGCCGGCCAGCAGGTCACGAACGGTGACCAGGCCCGCGCGTTCGCCAAGGTGATGCGCGAGCACACGCTGGAGGCCACGGGCGGACTGACGTATTCGCAGATGGGCCGCTTCCAGCTGTCCGCGAACCCGTCCGACCCGAAGGGCACGAGCGACACGGCAGCCGCCGCGAAGGACTCGAACGGCCAGCCGGTCGCGAACAACGCCCGCGACATCTGGGTGACGGAGACGGCTCTGACCAGCGCGCTCAACATGAGCTACATGGCTGAGCAGCTCTCGGTCTTCGGGATCGTGGTCGGCGTCGCACTGCTCCTGACCGGCATCGGTTTGCTGATCCTGGCACTTGCAGTGCTCGGCGGGAGGTTCCGCGAGGAGGCCGCCGCGCAGGCCGGGGTCGCAACGAAGGTGGCCATCGGCCACTGATCGCTCCGACCTCCCGGAGTGAGCGAGAGGGCGGCCTTCGGGCCGCCCTCTTCGTGGTCCGGCTTTCCTACGAACGGCAGACCGGCCGTCCGCCCTCAGTACTTCTCCGCGACCGACGATCGGACTCTCCGCGGAGGACGCACGGCGGTCGCGCGGCCACCATGGGCTGACATGTCGGCCCAACCCCGCAAGATCGTCGTCGGCGTCGACGACTCGGAGCCCTCGGATCGGGCACTCGAGCGTGCCGCCGACCTCGTGGGCTACGGGTCGACGCTCACGGTCGTCAGCGTCGCGCGGGACGGCGAGCAGTACGCGGAGGGCCCGCTCGAGAAGGCGCGTGAGCGGCTCCTGGGCCGCCACGTGAGCGCCACGTACCTGCAGCCCGTCGGCGACCCGGCGGCCGAGCTCGTCGAGGCGGCGCGCGAGCTCGAGGCCGACCTCGTCGTCCTCGGGCGCCGCAGCCGGTCGCTGCGGCGGGTCGTCCTCGGGTCGGTCAGCGACGCGGTCGTGCGCCGTGGCGCCGTGCGACGTGCTCGTCGTCCGGTGACGGCCTCCGGCCCGCTCAGCCCTCGATCAGCCCGTTCTCGAGCGCGTAGCGGACGAGCTCGGCGCGGCTCGAGAGCCGGAGCTTCTGCATGATGTGCGCCCGGTGCGTCTCGGCGGTGCGAACCGAGATGTAGAGCATCTTCGCGATCTCCTGGTTCGTGTGGCCGAGCGCCAGCAGCCGGAGCACCTCGCGCTCCCGCTCGGAGAGCGGATCGGCCTCCGCCCGCTTGCGCTCCTCGGCCTGCGCGGCGACGAGCCGGGCGCCGAGCGCCGGGTGGACGTACCGCTCGCCCGCCGCGACCGCCCGCAGCGCCCCCACGACCTCGGTGTCGGCCGCCTCCTTGAGCACGTAGCCCGAGGCGCCGACCTCGAATGCCTCGCGCACGTACCGAGGATCGTCCTGCATCGAGAGGACGAGCACCTTGACGTCCGGGACGGCCTGCAGCACCGCGGGCATGCCCTCGATCCCGGACTTGCCGGGCATCACGACGTCCATCACGACGACGTCGGGCTTGTTGGCGATCGCCTCGAACACCGCGCGCTCCGCGGACTCGGCCTCGCCGACCACCTCGATGTCGGGCTCGGCGTCCAGCACGCGGCGGAGGCCGGAGCGGAGGATGGCGTGGTCGTCGACGAGGACGACGCGGATGCTCATCCGCCGTGCTCCGGCGGGGTTCGCGTCACCGGAACCTCGGCCACGATGGTCGTCCCGGCGTCGCGTGCCGACTCCACCGTGAGCCGCCCACCGACGAGCTCGACGCGCTCGCGCATGCCGACGAACCCGAGCGACCCCGCCCGGGTCTCCTCTCGCTCGAACCCCTGGCCGTCGTCCTCGACGACGACGACGGCGAATCCCTCCTTGCGCACGAGCGTGATGCTGACACGGCGTGCGGACGCGTGCTTGACCACGTTCGTCAGCGCCTCCTGCACGATGCGGTAGAGCGCGGACTCGGCCTCCGCCGGCAGTCGCTGGTCGCCGAGACGCGCCTCGAGGTCGACGACGAGCTCGGACTGCTCGGCGAGTGTCCCCGCGAGGCGCTCGATCGCGGGTACGAGCCCGAAGTCGTCGAGCGCGCTCGGTCGCAGCTCGACCGCGAGGCGCCGGACGTCCTGCAGCGTGGTGACGACGAGCTCCCGCAACGCCGCGGTCGCGTCGCGGGCGACGTCCGTCTCGATCACGTCGTCGAGGTGCTTGAGCCCGAGAAGGATCGAAGTGAGCGCCTGCCCGGTCTCGTCGTGCAGCTCGCGCGCGAGCCGGGCGCGCTCGAGCTCCTCAGCGTCGACGACCCGTCGGAGCGCGTCACGGCTGACCCGCTCCGAGAGGTCGACGGCGATGGCGGCGCGCGCGACGAGCGACTCGGCCAGGCGGATGTCGTCCTCGGCGAAGCGGGCGTCGGCGCGCAGCCGGTCGTGCACGGCCACCACCCCGAGCGGCTTGCCCCGCACCGTCAGTGGGAGATACATCGCCGACGTGATGCCCAGCTCGCGTGCGACGCGCTGGTCGACCTCCGGGTCGTCGACGACCGCGTCGACCCGCTCGATGCTGCCCCGCTCGAGGACGCGGCCGATCTTCGTCGAGCCGGTCTCGAGCCGCATCCCGACGAGGTGGTCGCCGCCCGCTGCCGCGGCGACGGCGAGGCCGCCGTCACCGTCCGGCAGTGCGATCAGGACGATCCGTGCCTCGACGAGCTCCTGCATCCGCTTTGCGACGAGCGAGAGGAGCGGCTCGAGCTCGACCTCGGACGCGAGGGCGTTCCCGATCTCGTTGAGGGTCTCGAGCTGTCGGAGCCACCTCGTGGAGGACTCGTACAGCCGGGCGTTCTCGATTGCGACCGCCGCCTGCGCGGCGAGCAGCTGGGTCAGCTCCTCGTCGGCGGCCGTGAAGTCGGCCCCACCTGCTTTCTCCGTCAGGTAGAGGTTGCCGTAGGCGACTCCCCGGAGGACGATCGGGACGCCGAGGAAGCTGCGCATCGGAGGGTGGTTCCGCGGGAAGCCGACCGAGCGAGGATCCTCGGCGATGGAGTGGAGGCGCAGCGGCTTCGCCTCGCGGATGAGCACACCGAGGATGCCGCGTCCCCGTGGCAGGTCTCCGATCGCGGAATGGGTCTCCTCGTCGATGCCGGTGGTGAAGAACCGCTCGAGGCTCTGGCCCGCGCGATCGATGACGCCGAGCGCCGCGTAGCGCGCTTCGGTGAGCTCGGCGGCCGTCTCCGCGAGGCGCTGGAGCAGCGAGTCGAGCGAGAGCTCGGAGGTGAGCGCGATCCCGGCGTGGACCAGGATGCGCAGCCGCTCGAGCTCGTTCCTCGGGTCGGCCGTCGCGGTCTCGGGTGTGCTCGTCTGCTCCGACACAGCGCCGTTTCTAGCAGTCATCGAGCCGATCGATCGGCCGAGGCCCGCTCGAGCAGGTTTCCGCGGCCTCGCCCCGATACAGGCGCCGCCCGGACCTGCCGCCGCGAGAGTTGCGCGCGTCGCGCGTCGCGCTACGATGCTTAACCGGTCAACCAACGACGAGAGGACGTGACAGCGCCCGATGGCCGAGCGCGCAAACACGGCCCGCAGGGCGACGATCAGCGACATCGCCCGGCTCGCGGGAGTCTCGAAGGGCGCCGTCTCGTACGCGCTCAACGGCCGGCCGGGCGTCTCGGACGACACGCGGGACCGCATCCTCGCGATCGCCGACGAGCTCGGGTGGTATCCGAACCGCGCGGCTCGTGCGCTCTCGGCAGCGCGTGCCGACGCGTGCGGCCTGCTGCTCGCGCGGCCGGCGAAGACGCTCGCGCTCGAGCCGTTCTTCATGGAGTTCATCGCGGGCGTCGAGTCCGAGCTCTCCGCGCAGTCGGTCGCGCTGACGATCCAGCTCGTCGAGAGCGTGCAGGACGAGATCGCCGTGTACCGGCGCTGGTGGGGCGAGCACCGCGTCGACGGCGTGCTGATGGTCGACCTCCGGGTCGACGACCCCCGGGTCGGAGCGCTCGCCTCACTCGGCCTGCCCGCCGTCGTCGTCGGCGGCCCCGTCGCGGGCGGGAAGCTGCCCGCGACCTGGCACGACGAGGCATCTGCCGTCGTCGAAGCCGTGCGCTACCTGGCCGCGCTGGGTCACGAGCGCATCGCGCAGGTCGCCGGGGTAGAGGACTTCGTGCACACGCGGGAGCGCACGCGGACGTTTCGGGCGGTCGTCGAGGAACTCGGCCTCGTCGGCGAGATTGCGAGCACGGACTACAGCCCCGAACGCGGAGCGCGCGTCACGCAGAAGCTGCTCTCGTCTCCAGCGCGCCCGACCGCGATCATCTTCGACAGCGACCTCCTCGCGGTCACCGGGCTCGGCGTCGCGCGCCACATGGGGCTCTCCGTGCCCGACGACGTGTCGATCGTGAGCTGGGACGACTCGCTCATCAGCCAGGTCGTGCATCCGCCGCTGACCGCGGTCACGCGAGACATCCAGGCCTACGGAGTCGCCGCGACGCGCCATCTCCTGGACGTGATCGAGGGCGAGGCCACGGGTGACGTCGAGACGCCCCGTGGCGAACTCACGCCCCGGAACAGCACCGGCCCGGTTCGCGCCCGCGCCTGACGGCGGGCGCCCCTCCGGCTCCTCGTCCGCGTACAGCGACGCACTTGTGCGGATTACTACGCTTGACACTTAACCGGATAAGTGATGAACTCCGCGCGTCCCATCGCGATGCTGCAGGAGGGCACGGACGAGCGTGAAACCCGAGCACGGAGCCGTCTGGATCGGCGCGAACTTCTGGTCGCGTGTGGGCGGACCGCGCATGTGGAGCCGCTACAACGCGGTCGTCGTCCGGGAGGAACTCGCCGTTCTGGCCGACCACGGGTGCACCGTGACCCGCTCGTTCTGCTTCTGGCCGGACTTCGTGCCGGAGGTCGAACGGCTCGACGAGGACGTGCTTGCCCGGTTCACCGACTTCCTCGACGCGCATGTCGAGGCGGGGCTCGGGACGATCCCGACGATCGTCGTCGGCCACATGTCCGGCGAGAACTGGGACCCGGCGTGGCGGCAGGGACGCGATCTGTACCGGGACGCCTGGCTCGTGTCGCAGCAGGCGTGGCTCGCCCACGAGATCGCCCGGCGCTTCGGCGGTCACGAGGCGGTCGTGGGCTGGTTGCTCTCGAACGAGATGCCGCTCTACGGCGGCCCGGCGTCCAGCGACGACGTGGTCGCCTGGGTGCGCGCCCTCGTGGAGGCGATCAGATCAGCGGGCGCGATGCAGCCCATCTCGGTCGGCGACGGCGCCTGGGGCGTCGAGGTCACCGGCCGCGACAACGGGTACTCGCTGCGCGCGCTGGCGCCGCTCGTCGACTTCTTCGGCCCGCACTCCTACCCGATGCTCGACGATCCGGTGCGCCAGTCGCTCGCGCCCGCGTTCGCCTGCGAGCTGGCCGGCGGCTTCGGCAAGCCGGTTGTGCTCGAGGAATTCGGCGTCAGCTCGGACTTCGCGGCCGACGACCACGCGGCCGACTACTACCGGCAGGTCCTGCACACGTCGCTGCTCGCGGGCGCCCGCGGGTGGATCGCCTGGAACAACTGCGACTTCGACGATCTCTGGGAGGAGGACCCGTACCGGCACCACGTCTTCGAGATGCACTTCGGGCTCACCGACCGGGTCGGCCGGCCGAAGCAGCAGCTGCAGGAGATAGCCGGGTTCGCGTCGTTCGTGCGCGAGCTGTCTCGGAGCGGCTGGGAGCGCGTCGCCGGCGAGGCCGCCCTGGTGGTTCCCGAGCACTTCGAGCGCGTCCTGCCGTTCACGGACGACGCCTACCGCAGCGACCTCGGCGCCGACCTCCTGCAGGCCTACGTCGCCGCGCGGGAGGCGGACCTCCCGATCCGCGTTCTCCGCGAGCGGGACGGCCTGCCCGACGCCGCGCGCCTCTGCCTCGTGCCGAGCGCGAAGCTCCTGACCGGCCCGGGGCTTCGCCGCCTGCAGGCCCTCGCGACGGCGGGCGCGACCGTCTACGCGTCGTATTTCGCCGGTTCGACGCCGTACCAGCGAGGGCCGTGGCTCACGTGGCTGGAGGAGATCTTCGGCATCCGGCACCGGCTGCGGTACGGCCTCGTCGACCCGATCGAGGACGAGGAGGTCGTCTTCGAGCTGGTCGAGGGAATCGGCGGCCTCGAGGCCGGGTCGCGGCTCCGTTTCCGGGTCGCCGGCGAGCCCAGCGCGCGCTCGTATCTCCCGGTCGAGCCGGCCGGAGCCCGAGTGGTCGCGGTCGACGGCCACGGCCGGCCCGCCCTGCTCCGGCACGCCGTCGGTGCGGGCCACACGGTCTTCTCCACCTATCCGGTCGAGCACATGGCCGCCCGGACCCCGCGATCGAACCCGGAGGACACCTGGAGGCTCTACGCCGCGCTCGGCGAGCTCGCCGGGGTCGCGCGCCCGGTGCGCGTCGACGACCCGCGTGTGCTCGTGGGGCGGCTGCAGGGGCGTGGGGCCGAGACGGTCATCTTCGTCAACTCGTCGAGCGACACCGTGCAGGCCGAGCCGGTCGTGGCGGGCGGGGACACCCTGGTCCCCGCCGGAACGCTCACGATCGGCCCGTACGGCGTGGCGGTGGCCCGCCGCTCGATCACCCCGACGATCCGGTCAGCGCCGGGAGGCGTCGCGGCGGTCGCCGCGAGCGAAAGGAGGGATGCGCAGCACTGACAACTGCCCGTGCCCGACGTCCCACGCAGGGGTGGGACGCTCGCATTCCCGACAGCTCGAACACGAGAGGAAGGAACCGGTCATGACCGGACTCCGCAAGACGAGAACAGGGATCGGCCTCGCATTGGTGCTCGCGCTCGCGAGCGTCGTGGCCGCGTCCCTGGGCGCCGGAGGTGCCGGCGCCGCACAGGACCAGGCGCTTGCGCTTCCGCGAGCGCAGACCTTCTACATGAGCGGGAACCAGTGGTCGCCCAACAACGACCTGAACCCCGCGAAGAACTGGGACTACATCACGGGACTCGTCGGCTTCGCGTACGAGACGCCCTTCCGCTACGACCCGCTCAAGGACAGGTTCATCCCCTGGCTCGCGACGGGCGGCAAGTGGACGTCGAAGAGCGCCTATACGATGACGATCCGCAAGGGCGTCAAGTGGAGCGACGGGCAGCCGATGACGGCCGCTGACGTCGCCTACAGCTTCAATCTCCTGAAGAGCGAGACGCATCCCCAACACCCGCTGTTCGCGGACACGGGCCTGAAGAGCATCAGGGCAACGAGGAACAACGTCGTCTTCACGTTCGCCGGAGCGCCGGCGTACCAGGAGTTCGACTTCTACCGCTTCAACGTCGCGATTGTCCCGCAGCACATCTTCAAGAGCTACTCGAGCACCGATCTCACGACCGGCAACCTCGAGCAGGGGAAGATCGTCGGGACCGGCCCGTACCTCTACCAGTCGGGGGTCGGCGCCTCGTCGAACGCGGTGGTGTGGAAGAAGAACCCGGGCTGGTGGGCGACGTCCTCGCTCGGCCTGAAGGTCGGCCCGCAGTACGTCGTCGACATCAAGAACGGCACGAACGCCGCCGCTCTGTCGAACCTGCTGGCCGGGAACATCGACCTGTTCAACAACTTCGCGCCGAAGAACGCGATCAAGGGCAAGTTCAAGACGTACTCCTCGAAGGCGCCCTACCACCTCGGAGCGAACACGACCTGGCTGTTCCCGAACACGACGAGGAAGCCGCTCGACGACGCCCAGTTCCGCAAGGCGCTGGCGAACTCGATCAACATGGGCCAGATCATCGACAAGGCCTACCAGGGCCTCGTCGACAGGGCGAGCCCGACGGGCCTCCTGCCGATCTGGAACAAGTGGATCGACAAGAAGGTCGTCGCCCAGAACGGCTTCTCGTACCGACCGGCCCTGGCCAAGTCGATGCTCGCCGCCGCCGGCTACAAGGACACGAACGGCGACGGGTACGTCGAGAACAAGGACGGGTCGAAGATCGACCTGAGCATCATCGTCCCGAACGGCTGGTCCGACTGGATGACAGCGATCCAGGTGATCGCGGATAGCGCGAAGCAGGTCGGCATCAAGATCACGCCGAGCTATCCCGAGTACGCGACGCTGACCGACGATCGCGGGCACGGGCGGTACGACCTGCTGCTCGGCAACGACCGGCAGATGAGCAACACGCCGTGGACGTACTACCAGTACATCTACAACCTGCCGATCGCGGACAACCAGGTGACGATGAACTACCAGCGGTTCACCGACCAGACCGCGTTCAGCCTGACGCAGAAGCTGAACCGGACGCCGTCGACCAACTCGAAGGCGTACCAGACGATCCTGACGAGCCTGCAGAAGAGATTCCTGCAGACCCTCCCGGCGATCCCGCTCTGGTACAACGGCATGTGGTCGATGGTCAACACCCAGTACTGGACGGGTTGGCCCTCCGCGACGGCCAACCAGTTCACGCCCAGCTCGTGGCGGAACTACTGGCAGATGACGAGCATCGACATGCTCACCCACCTCCGCCCGGCGAAGGCGGAGTAGGGCGAGGCGTACCGAACGGATGACATGACCGGGCGGTCCTCCTTCCGGCTCGACACCGGAAGGGGGACCACCCCGGATCTCTCGACGGCGCCAAGAGGAGTCTGACGTGCTGCGCTACCTCGCGCGGAAGGTCGTGGTGTATCTCCTGACATTTTTCGTCGCCGTGACGATCGACTGGGCGATCCCGCGCTTCATGCCCGGCGATCCGGTCGAGGGGCTGCTCTCTCGGATGCACGCACAGCCGTCGGCGGAGGAGGCGCTGTCCGGCTACTACTCGCAGGCGTTCGGCTTCGACGTGCCGATCTGGAAGCAGTACCTCAACTTCTGGGCGGCGCTCCTGCACGGCGACCTCGGCCGTAGCATCCAGAACTTCCCGACGTCGGTCTCGGAGCTCATCATCGGCGCGCTGCCCTACACGCTCGCGCTCCTCGTGCCGGCGATCCTCCTGAGCTTCTGGGCCGGGAACAAGGTCGGCGCGATGGCCGCGCGGAGAAAGACGCTCGACAACACCGTGCTCCCGGTCGGCTACGTGCTGACCGCGACGCCGCAGATGTGGCTCGGCGTCGTGCTCGCCTGGGTGTTCGCCACCACGCTCGGCTGGTTCCCGGTCTCGGGCGCCTACGATTTCGACCTCACGCCGGCGTGGTCGCTCGAGTTCGCCTGGAGCTTCCTACAGCACTGGTTGCTGCCGTTCGCCGCCCTGTTCCTCGTCGCCTTCGGCGGTTGGGCGATCGGTATGCGGAACATGATCATCTACGAGCTCGAGGCCGACTACTCCAACTACCTGGTGTCGCTCGGCGCCCCTACGAAGCTCGTGCGGAAGTACGCCTACCGCAATGCCCTGCTGCCCCAGATCACGGGGCTCGCGCTCGCGCTCGGCGCCGTCGTCGCGGGAGCGATCGTCGTCGAGATCGTGTTCTCGTACCCCGGCCTCGGGACGCTCACGCTCGGCGCGATCCAGAACCGCGACTACTTCCTGATCCAGGGCATCTTCCTGTTCGTCATCACTGGGGTCCTCATCGCCAACTTCCTGATCGACATCGCCTACGTCTTCATCGATCCGCGCACACGGATCGGGATGCAGGGAGGCAGATGATGGCGGCCTCCCGCGAGCGTGATCTCGGAGCCGTGACCGTCCCGCAGGCCGGCGTCGCGACGATCGGAGGGCCTACGATCGCCGTGGAGTCTCCTCTCGCGTCCGGCGAGCCGCCCGTTCCTGCGCACCGGTCCGAGTTCGTCTACTTCGCGCTGCGGAACTGGAAGTTCGTGCTCGGTCTCGCCGTCGTGCTCGCCTTCCTCGCGGCGGCGGTCTTCGGGCCGATGATCGCGCCCCACGCGCCGCTCGAGTTCAGCGGCCCGACCGACGAGCCGCCCTCGTCGGACTACTGGTTCGGCACGACGTCGTTCGGGCAGGACGTGTTCTCGCAGTTCGTCAACGGCCTGCGAGCAGCGTTCCTGGTCGGAGCGGTCGGCGGCGGGATCGCCTGGATGCTCGGCGCTGTCGTCGGCTTCACGGCGGGCTACCGCGGCGGCGCGGTCGACGACGTCCTGAACATGCTCACGAACGTCGTACTGGTGATCCCGACGCTCGCGATCCTGATCATCGTCTCCGCGTACATGAACGTCCACAGCTACGCGGTCGAGGCGGTGCTGATCGGCCTCACCTCCTGGCCCTGGGCGGCGAGAGCGGTCCGGGCACAGACCTTCACGCTGAAGACCAGGGACTTCGTCGACATCGCGCGGCTCAGCGGTCGCAGCACGCGCCAGGTGATCGCGCGGGAGATCGCGCCGAACATGAGCTCCTACCTGCTGATGATGCTCATCCTCCTCTTCGGCGGCGCGATCCTCATCGGCGCGTCGCTGGACTTCCTCGGTCTCGGGCCGTCCGAGTCCGTCTCGCTCGGGCTGATGATGAACAACGCCTTTCTCTCCAGTGCGCTCGTGCTCGGCTCGTGGTGGTGGTTCCTGCCGCCCGGGATCGGCATCATCGGGATCGTCGGAGCCCTGTACGTGATGAACGTCGGGCTCGATGAAGTCTTCAACCCGAGGCTCCGGGAGCTGTGACGTGAGCCTCCGGGTCGACGAGCTGACGGTCTACTACCGCACGCTCCGCGGCGACGTGAGGGCGCTCGACGGCGTCACGTTCGACATCTCCGACGGCGAGATCATGGGCCTCGCGGGGGAGTCCGGCTGTGGCAAGTCGACGCTCGGCAAGAGCCTCATCCGGCTCGACGGGCGGATGCGGCACATCGGCGGCAGCGTCACGCTCGACGGCCGCGTGCTTCCCGTCGCGAACGACCGCGGGATGAACGAGTTCCGCTTCAAGCAGGTTTCGATCGTCCCGCAGTACGCGATGAGCGCCCTCAACCCGACGCGCAAGGTGGGGAAGATCACCGAGGAGCTGCTCGAGTCGCGCGGCATCGACTTCGACGAGGTGCGGCCGGAGCTCGTGCGCCGCCTCGAGCTCGTCGGGCTCTCCGCCGACGTGCTCGGGATGTTCCCGATCGAGCTCTCGGGCGGGATGAAGCAGCGCGCGGTGATGGTGCTCTCGACGCTCCTCAACCCGTCGCTCCTGATTGCGGACGAGGTCACCTCGGCGCTCGACGTCTCGAGCCAGCGCGCCGTCGCCGAGATGCTGGTCGAGTTCCGCGAGCGGAGCTTCGTGAAGAGCGTCGTGTTCATCACGCACGACCTCGCCGTCCTGTACCAGACCGCGGACACGATCCTCGTGATGTACGCCGGGCGACTCGCGGAGAAGGCGGCGGCCGACGTCGTCATCTCCCGGCCCAGGCATCCCTACACGCAGCTCCTGGTGTCGTCGCTGCCCGAGGTCGGCGTGCGCTACGAGGACCGGCGCCTCGAGGGCATTCCCGGGCGACCGCCGTCCCTCCTCGACCCGCCGCCCGGGTGCAGGTTCCGCGATCGGTGCCCGCTCGCGTTCGCGAAGTGCGCCGAGCAGCCGCCGTTCGTCGAGATCGAGCCGGGCCATCGCGTCGCCTGCTGGGCGGTGAGCTGATGCTCAGGCTCGACTCCGTCTCCAAGGTCTACCGGGTCGGGACGTTCGGCGGGAAGAGCCTGCAGGCCGTTCGGGACGTGAGCTTCGACCTGCGGCCGGGTGAGATCGTCTCGCTGATCGGCGAGAGCGGCAGCGGCAAGAGCACGATCGGGCGGATGATCCTGCGGCTCGACCGCGTCACGACCGGGACGATCACCTTCGACGACGGCGACATCGCGGAGCTCGGCCGCTCCGGGACGAAGGCGTACTACCGCGAGGTGCAGGGCGTCTTCCAGGACCCGTTCAGCTCGTACAACCCCGTGTTCAAGGCCGACCGCGTCTTCGCGATGATCCGCGACACCTACTTCCCCGGCGTGGGGAACGAGGATTGGCGCGAGAAGCTCCATGGCTCGCTCACCTCGGTCGGGCTGAGCCCGGACGAGGTCCTGAACCGCTACCCGCACCAGCTTTCCGGTGGCCAGCTCCAGCGGCTGCTCATCGCGCGGGCGCTGCTGCTCGACATTCGGATCCTCGTCGCGGACGAGGTCATCAGCATGCTCGACGCGTCGACGAGGATCGACGTCCTCAACCTGCTGGCCGACCTCAGGGAACGCGGCCTCGGAATCCTGTTCATCACCCACGACCTGTCGCTCGGCAACTACATCTCCGATCGGACGCTGATCCTGCACCGCGGCGCCGTTGTCGAGATGGGCGCGACCGAGAAGGTGTTCGGCGACCCGCGCCACGCGTACACGAGGATGCTGCTCGCCTCCGTGCCGCAAGCTCCACGAGCGCTGGCGCGATCGCAAGCGGAACGGTGACCTGGCGCTGCCTCCCGCGACTCCGCGCGACGACCCCGCTCCGGCGCTCGTCGAGGTCGACACCGATCACCTCGTGGCGCTGCCCGGCAAAGGAGGCACGACATGAGCGCAGACCCGCTCGGCATCGGGCTGATCGGCTGCGGCAAGATCAGCGAGACGTACGTCGAGACCCTCGCGGGCGGCGACGAGGTGCGGATCCTCCGCTGCGCCGATCTCGACCCCGAGCGTGCGCGCGCCGTCGCGCTCGTGGCCGGAGCGACGGCCTCCACCACCGCGGAGATCCTCGGCGACGAGCGCATCGCGCTCGTCCTCAACCTGACGCCGCCGGCCGAGCACGCAACGGTCGCACTCGCGGCCCTCGGGGCCGGAAAGCACGTCTACGGCGAGAAGCCGCTCGCGGCGTCCCGCGACCAGGCGAGCCGCGTGCTCGACGAGGCCACTCTCCGCGGCCTGCGCGTCGGCTGCGCGCCCGACACCTTCCTCGGCCCGTCGTGGCAGCGGGCGCGCGAGTTGGTCGACACGGGCATGGTCGGGACTCCGGTCGCCGCGCGGGCGACGATGCTCGGCCCGGGCCCCGAGAGCTGGCATCCCGACCCGGCGTTCTTCTACCGCGCCGGCGGCGGCCCACTGCTCGACATGGGCCCGTACTACTTGACGGCGCTCGTGTCAGCTCCTGGGCCCCGTCGTCAGGGTGAGCGCGAGCGCGCGGAGGACCTTCGACGTCCGGCCCGTGACGGGCGGTCCCAGGGTGGGCGACCTGCTCGAGGTCGAGGTGCCGACGCACGTCGCCGCGATGCTCGAGCACGAGTCCGGAGCGATCGCGACGCTCGTGACGAGCTTCGACTGCTGGGACGACGTCCACTCGGTCGAGCTCTGGGGCACGGAGGGGACGCTGCTCCTGCCTGACCCGAACGGCTACGAGGGCATCGTCCGCCGCCGCGGTCGCGAGCTGAACGGGAAGTGGGAGGCGACAGGTCTCGAGGACGAGCCGTACCGGCGCGGCCTCGGCGTCGTCGAGATGGCCCAGGCCATCCGTCGCGGTGACGCGGCCCGCGCGAGCGGCGCGCTCGCCTTCCACGTGCTCGATGTGCTGCTCTCGATTCTCGAGGCCGCGGACGCCGGCTCGGCCGTGGACGTCGGCAGCCGGTGCGAGCGTCCGACCGCGCTCACCGACCCGGTCGCGGTGGGCTGAGCCGTGCACTGCGCCCTCCAGCTGTACAGCGTGCGCGCCGCGGCCGAGCGCGACCTCGCGGGCACGATCGAGCACGTCGGCCGCCTCGGCCTCGACGGCGTGGAGCTGGCGGGGCTCTTCGAGCACGAGCCCGGTCGCGTGCGCGAGTGGCTCGACACGGCCGGGCTCGAGGTCGCCGGCATGCACGTCGGCCTCGACGAGCTGGAAGCCGACGCGGCGCCGCTCTACGGCGCGGCGGAGTCGCTCGGCTCCGAGCTCCTCGTCGTCGGCTGGCTGCCGCCGTCCCTCGACTCCGACGTGACGCGCTCGTACGTCGAGCGTCTCGACCGCGCCTCGCGCGCTGCCCGCGACGCAGGGCTCGGGCTCGCGTTCCACACGCACGACGCCGAGCTCGGCACGGCGGACGACGGCTCGGTGCTGCTCGACCGCCTCCTCGCCGACGCGGTCGAGCTCGAGCTCGAGCTCGACCTCGGCTGGGCATGGGTCGCCGGGCGAGACCCGGGCGCCCTGCTCGCGGAGCTCGGGCCTCGCTGTCGGATCGTCCACGTGAAGGACTTCGCCGACCGCGGCGACCGCACGAGCTTCACCAGCGTCGGACAGGGCGCCGTGCCGTTCGCGGACGCGCTTCGCGCCGCGGACGAGGTGGAATGGCTCGTCGCCGAGCAGGACGACAGCTTCGTCCCCGACGAGCTCTCCGCGGCGGCTCGATCGGCGGCCGCGGTGCTCGTGCTCCGGGAGCAGCTGGCCCGAGTCACGTAGAACCGGGCGGCGCCCTGGTCGACTGCGTCGGACGACGGGGGACGGGTCGACCGACGCAGTCGGGAACGCTCGCGTCAGGCGGCGACGAGCTCTTCCTCGCGGGTGACGAGCCCGAACTCGAGGCCGCGGTGTGCCGCGTAGGCGAACGGGTGATGGAAGACGTCCATGGCGCGGTCGTCGCGGTCGAGCACGAGCTCGAACGTCTCGTCCGTGCGGCTGTCAGAGACGACGACGCTCAGGAGGTCGTTGGCCGTGTGCCAGAGCAACGCCACGGCCACGCCGTCGTTCGACCGGAAGGCGAGCTCTCGTGTGCCCTGATATGCGGTGACGGAGGTCATGGCTGCTCCTTTCGGGTGATCGGTTGCCATCAGCTGGCCCGGAGGCTCGCAGACCGACCCCCCCGCGGGCATGCGGTCAGCCGGTGGATCGCAGGCGGCAGACCGCCGTCTTCGAGGTACGGAAAGTCGAACCCGCGGAGGGATGCTCAGCGCAGCCGCACGATCGCCCCGTCCCGCAAGGACAGGTGCTCGTCGAACGGCTCGAGGCCCTCCGACTCGTGCGTGACGACGAGCACTCCGACGCCCGTCTCGCGGGCGGTGGCCGCGAGCTCGGCGAGCAGCGACCGCGCCCCCGCCGGGTCGAGGTGCGCGGTGGGCTCGTCGACGACGAGGAATCGCGGCCGTGCGAGCAGCGCACGCGCCGTCGCGATCCGCTGGCGCTGGCCCCCCGACACGCGCGCGCCGCGCTCGCCGACCCGGGCCGTGAGGCCGTCCGGGAGCGTGTCGAGCCAGTCGCCCAGCCCGACGCGTCGCAGGACCGCCTCGATCTCCTCGTCGTCGGCTCCTCGCCGCCCGAGCGCGACGTTCTCGCGGACGCTCGTGGCGAAGAGGTAGCAGTCCTGCGGCGCGAGGAGGATCGCCTCGCGGACGTCTGCCTGGGACACCGTCTTCAGGTCGACGCCACCGAGTGCAACCGTGCCCGCGGACGGGTCGACGAAGCGGACGAGCAGCTCCGCCAGGGTCGTCTTGCCCGCACCGCTCGGCCCCGTCAAGACGATCGCGCGCCCCGGCTGCAGGCACAGATCGGCATCCTCGAGCACCCACGGGCCGTCTCCGTAGCGGAACCGGATTCCCCGGAGCTCGAGATTGCCGACCGGCGGTAGCGCAACGGGATCGTCGGGATCCTGCACCGGCGGCGGGCGGCCGATGGTGTCCTCGAGGCGGAGGGCCGCATCGGCGCAGGCGTCGAGCTGGCGTGCGGCCGCTCCGAGCGGTGTGACCGCCTCGAACGACGCCAGTGCGAGGAGGACGAGCGCGGCGAGGAGCACGCCCGGAAGGGCGCCCGAGCGCACCGCGGGGATCGCGACGGCGGCGACGCCGACGGCGGCGCTCACCGCGACGAGAACGCCGAGGCCGTCTGCGAGCCCTGCTGCGACGGCATCCCGGGACTGGATCCGGGCGAGCGCCGCACCCGAGGCGGTCGCGCGCCCGATCCAGTCGTCCTCCCGGCCCGCGACCGCGAGCTCCGGTGCGCCGCCCACGATCTCGACCAGGTCCGTCGCGAGTGCCGCTCGGGCCGCCGCCTGCCGCCGCCCCGCCGAACGCGCGACGGAGCGGGTGAGGAGCGGCACCCCGACCGCTGCGAGCACGAGCGCTCCCGCGAGGACGGCCGCGGCCGCGGGAAGCATCACGACGGCCACGGCGATGGCGACGACCGAGGCCACGAGTGCGATCAGGGGCGGCGCGAGCGCGCGGAGGTAGAGATCCTGCAGCCGGTCGACGTCGGCGACGTACCGGCTGAGCAGGCTCGCGCGGGATTCGCCGGGCAGGCCACCGGGGACGAGCGGTACGAGCAGGCGGAAGAACCTGCGTCGCAGGTCGGCGAGCGTGCGGAACGCGAGGTCGTGCGAGACGAGCCGCTCGAGGTAGCGCAGCAGCGCCCGGGCGATCGCGAAGAAGCGCACGGCCGCGATCGCCACGCCGAGCGCGAGGATCTCGGGTCGCTGGGCGGCTCGGCTGATCAGGTACCCGGCCGTCGCGAGGAGGCCGACGCCGGCGAGGACGGCGCCCGCGCCGAGCACGACGGAGAGCAGGACGAGCCGCCGGCGCGGGCGGGTCGCGGCGACGGCGTTCCGGAGGGCGCGGCGACCCGTCATTCCGCCACCGCCGCGGCGCGGGAAGCCGGAGCGACGAGACGACCCGACCGGAGTTCGACGACGCGGTCGGCGCGGCGCGCGAGGGCCGGCCGGTGCACCGCGAGGAGCGCCGTGCGTCCGCGGAGAAGGCGGTCGAGCGCGTCCTCCACATGCGTCGCAGACGCGGCGTCGAGGTGCGCGGTGGGCTCGTCCAGGAGGACCAGCGGGGCGTCGTGGAGGAAGGCACGCGCCAGCGCGACGCGTCGCGCCTGGCCCGCGGAGAGCCGGCGGGCTCCCTCCCCGATCCGCGTCTCGAGGCCCTCGGGAAGCCGCTCCGCGAGCTCGAGCACCCCCGCGGCGGCCGCGGCCTCTCGCACCCGCCGGTTGGAAGCGACGGGATCCGCCAGCCGGATGTTGTCGGCCACGGTCGCCGCGACGATCGTCGGGCGTTGCGGCACCCAGGCGATCGTCTGTCGCCACGCGCGCGCGTCGACGGCCCGGAGGTCGACCCCACCGCACGCGATCCGTCCTGTCTCGGGGTCGGCGAGTCGCAGGAGCAGCCCGAGGAGGGTTGTCTTGCCGGACCCGCTCGACCCGACCAGGGCGACGGTCTCGCCGGGCTCGACTGTTAGCCAGACGTCGGCGAGCGTGGGCGCCGAGGTGCCCGGGTACGCGAAACCGACGCCCTCGAACGCGACCGGCGCGTGGCGCGGATCGGGCGCTCGCACGGGGCGGGCGGGAACCTCGGCGCTCGGCGGCAGGTCGAGCACCGCGAGGATGCGCCCGGCCGCGGCGAGCCCGTCGGCGCTCGCGTGGAACTGCGCGCCCAGTTGGCGTACGGGGGCGTAGAGCTCGGGTGCGAGGAGCAGGACCGTGAGGCCCGCCTCGAGCCCGAGGTCGCCCGCCGCGAGCTGCACCCCGACGGTGACCGCGACGAGCGCGGTGCCGAGCATTGCGAGCAGCTCGAGCACGAGAGCCGACAGGAACGCGATGCGGAGCGTCTCGAGGGTGGTGCGGCGGTATGCGTCGGAGCTCGCCCCGATGGCCTCCTCCTGATCGTCGGCGCGGCCGAAAGCCCGGAGCGTCTCGAGCCCTCCGACGGTGTCGAGGAACCGGGCGCTCAGCAACGCGAGCGTCTGCCAGCGCGCGCGAGTACGGCGCTCGGCGAGCCCGCCGATCAGGACCATGAAGAGCGGGATCAGCGGGAGCGTCACGGCGAGGATCGCCGCCGCCTGCCAGTCTCGCGGGAGCACCCACGCGAGGATCGCCAGCGGCGTCAGCGCGGCGAGCACGAGCTGCGGCAGATACCGCGCGAAGTACGGCTCGAGCGCTTCGACCCCCTGCACCGCGACGGCGGCGAGCTCGCCGCTCTGCTCGTCGGCGAGACCACCCGGCCGCTCGCGCAGGAGCTTGCGGACGAGCTGCTCCCGCAGGCCCGCCATCACACGGGCGGCGCCCACGCGGCCCGCGATCTCGAACCCCGCGGTCGTCAGACCCCGCCCGGCGGCGACCGCGACGAGCGCGGCAAGCTCGCTGCGGACGTCGGCGAGGTCCTCTCCGCCGACGAAGACTCCCGAGATGACGCGCGCGAACAAGGCCGCCTGGGCGATGACCAGGACGGTCGAGAGCGCACCCACCCCGACCGCGACTGCGAGGTGGACGCGCGCGGCCCGGCTCGAGCGGGCCAGCCTGCGGCCCACGCTCCTCGGGCTCGGTCCGGCGCTAGCCGCTTCCTGCCGGCTCGCCACCGCTCGAGTCCCGCCCGCGCGCGTCGAGGAGATCGAGCGGCGTCCGGAGCTCGCCGATGTCATCCGCGCCGACCCGGTGCCGGAAGACCCAGTACGTCCACGCCTGGTAGAGGAGCACGAACGGCAACGCCAGGCCGATCGTCACCGGAACGAAGAGGAAGTGGTAGACGGTCGTGATTCCGAACTGCCAGCGCGCCAGCTCGAGCGAGCTCACACAGTCCTCCCGGACGGTTGCGGCCATCCTACGACGGGTAGTTCCGGGTCGCGGGCGAGAACCGACGCATCGCCCACCGCCGGCCGATACGCGAGACTTGACCGGTGGCACCGAACGGGAACACGACGGTCGCGGTCGCGCCCATCGACCCTCGGCGTCTCGGGCCGATGCTCGGCGAGGCACGGGTCGACGAGCTCCTCGTCGCCGCCGCGCGGCTGCGTGAGGTGCTCGGGGAGAGCCGCATCGTCAACGTCAACTCGACCGCGACGGGGGGCGGGGTAGCGGAGATGCTCGCCAGCCTGGTCGGCTACACGCTCGGCGCCGGCCTCGAGACCGACTGGCTCGTGATCGACGGCGACCCCGAGTTCTTCGCGGTCACGAAGCGGGTCCACAACGGGCTCTACGGCGGGCCGGGCGACGGCGGCGGGCTCGGCGCGGAAGAGCATGCGCACTACGCGCGGGTGACCGAGCGAAACCTCGAGCGCGTCCGTCCCTTCGTTCGCTCCGGCGACGTCGTCATCGTCCACGACCCGCAGCCCGCCGGACTCATCGGGCCCCTCGCCGCGATGGGCGCCCACGTGATCTGGCGCTGCCACGTCGGTCATGACAGCGGCAACGAGTGGACGGAGCGGGCTTGGGCCTTCGTGCGGCGGTACGTCGAGCCGGCGCACGCCTTCGTCTTCTCGCGCGAGCCCTTCGCCCCGGCGTGGATCGAGCGGGCGCGGCTCCGCGCGATTCCGCCGTCGATCGACCCTTTCTCGGCCAAGAACCGGGACCTCCGCGGCGCCGAGGTGCCGGCCTTGCTGCGAGGCGCGGGGCTGCTCGCTGGCGACGGCGCCCCGGGCGACCCCCGCGTCCGCCACGGCGCCACCGTCGTTCGCGACGACGGTCCGCTGGACGAGCGGACACCGCTCGTCGTCCAGGTCTCGCGCTGGGACCGGATGAAGGACATGGCAGGCGTGATGCACGGGTTCGTCGCGCACGTCCCGCCCGGCGAGGCGCGGCTCGTACTCGCCGGCCCCGAGACGGACGGCGTCGACGACGATCCCGAGGGAGCAGAGGTGTGGCACGAGATGCTCGCCGCGTGGCGACGGCTGTCGCCGGCCGATCGCACACGTGTCCAGCTGGTCGCGATCCCGATGATCGACCCGGTCGAGAACGCGCTGGTGGTGAACGCCCTCCAGCGGCACGCCGCGGTCGTCGTGCAGAAGAGCCTTGCGGAGGGCTTCGGGCTGACCGTCGCGGAGGCGATGTGGAAGACCCGCCCCGTCGTCGCGAGCGCGGTCGGCGGGATCGTCGACCAGGTCGTCGACGGCGAGACGGGACTCCTGGTCGAAGATCCGAACGATCTCGAGGCCTTCGGCGCTGCCGTCGGGCGACTGCTGCAGGACCCGCTGGAGGCCGTTCGCCTCGGGCGGAACGGCCGGCTCCGCGTCGAGCAGCGGTTCCTCGGCGACCGGCACCTGCTCGACTACGCGACGCTTATCACCGAGCTCGTGACAGCCCAGAAGCCCTGACTCGACGATCCGCGACGGGTGCCGGGCCCTGTTGCTGCTGCTGCACTCAGGTCCGAGCCGGTCGAACAAGCTTCAGGTCGGTCGTGTCCCATCGCCACGTGTTGTCGGGCGTGACGTGGGTGCCGCCGACCCAGCGGTCGATGCCGAGGAGCTCGACGCGGTCGGCGTCGCCGTCGAGTGTGTGTTCTCCGGTTGCCGTCAGTCGCAGTTGGAGGCGTGCGAACTGCCGGCCGTCGCTCAGCGGGGGAGGCAGGGGAAGTGGTGCGCCGTCGCCGGTTTCGAGGAGCCTGGTCGTTCCCTGCCCGAGTGTCGAGAGGGCCCGGTAGAACCAGGCGTCGCCGAGGAAGGGCGCCTCCTCGAGTCGTTGTGCCGCGACGAAGGCGGCCGGAGGTGTGTGCGCGCCGGCGGCGACCGCCTGGAGGGCCCGTCGTTCCGTCCCGGAGAGCCCGTCTGCCTGCGCCGGCAGTTCCTCGAGCAACCGTCGCAGCGCGGGGCCGAGAAACGGCAGCTCCGCGGTGTCGCGGGTCGCCCACTCGGCCAGTGCCGTCGGCTCCGGCGCCTGGACGGCGGCCCAGGCGCTCGTGGCTGCCCGAAGCACCTCCGGTACGGCCGGGCGGCGTGACGGCCAGAGCGTCTCCAGCTCGTCCGCCGTCAACTCGCCCAGACCGGCGAAGGACGGCTTGCCGGGGAAGGAGCCGATGACGATCAGCTCGAGCGCAGCCTCCTCGGTGTGGACGAGCGTGAGCACGTCGAGGAGTTGGAGCTGGTCGTAGAGGTCGTGCTCGAACCAGAGCACGACCTGGAGGCCCTCGCGGAGCGTCTCGAGCAGCTGCCGGTCGCGCCGCTCGAGTGACGACAGCAGTGCGGGCGGGCGTCCCCACCCGCAGTCGGCGAGGAAACGTGCGCGTGTCCGCAGCAGGTCGCGCCGTGGCAGGGCCGGCACCGGTCCCTCGTGGAGCACGTCCTGCCAGGGCAGCACGGCGCCGCCGAGCGTCGTCTGCCGGAGGGTGTTGCCGGCGCTCTCGCCGTTGGTGACGTGGAGCGGCGAGGGCCGTGCCGTCGGCGGGCGGCCGCCGCGGGAGAGGTACCCGGCGCCGCAGGTGCAGTGGTCGAGCGAGGTACAGGCGCAGCCGACGACGCGTGCGAGCTCCTCCCGCATGCGCCGCAGCGCCGCGATGCGAGCGTCGATCTGGTCGATCTTCGCAGCCATCCGCACCCGCAGCGCCTCCGAGGGCGCACGCGAGCGCCGTGCCGCGCCCAGATACTCGGTGATCTCCGACAGCGTGAAGCCGACCGCCTGCGCCTCCTTGATCGCGCCGAGGAAGCGCACCGTCTCCTCGTCGTAGCGGCGATGCCCGCTCGGTGTCCGGTCGGGCGTCGGCAACAGTCCCCGACGTTCGTAGTAGCGAAGGGTCTCGACGTTCACTCCCGCGCGCTCTGCAACCTCGCCGACTCTCACGCCGCGACTATAGACCCGTACCTAGGTACGGAAATCAAACCCAAATGAGCTGGAGAGGCGTGCAGGCAAAGAGGCCTAGCGCGCAGTCGTCTGGAACACCAGGGGGGCGCGGCCGCTCGGCAGGCTCTCCGGAACGAGGCGGCGCAGCCGCTCCGGGCTCGCCCTCGGATCGAGCAGGCCGTCGCGGACGAACGCCACGAGCGCGTCGAGATTCGCCTGCGAGAGCGCGCGCGGGCTTGAGACGAGCGGGTCGAGCCGGGCGATGATCGCCGCAACGAGGGCGCTCGGGCCCGCGAGGTCCGCGTCGACCCCCTCCGCGACCGGGTCGTAGGAGAGCGCCGAGGTGACGACGTCGAGGTGGTGGCGGATCGCGGCCTCCAGGCTCGTGAAGGCTCCGTCGTGCATGAACGTCGGCTGCAGGCCGACGTTCCGCAGCGGTGAGGTCCGGAATGCGTAGCGGTCGGCCGGGTCACCGGTGAACTGCTCGCGCCCGAAGTCCTCGTTCGCGCCTGGGCCGTCGAACTGCACGTTCGTGCTCGCGGGGACGAGCTGCGGCACGCCGAGCACGTGCTCGCGGAAGTCGCTGAACATCTCGTTCGAGCGCCCCGACACCTGGTGACAGGTGACGCACCCGGCCTCGCCGAAGAAGAGCAGCGCCCCGCGCTTCTCGATGTCGTCGAGCGCCGACAGCTCGCCGCGCGCGAACCGGTCGATCGGCGCGTCGGCGAAGGTCAGCGACAGCTCGAACTCGGCGATCGCGCTCGCCACGAGGTCGTACGTGATCTCGCCGCCCGCCCGAACGGTGGTAGAGAAGCGCGCAAAGAGCTTCCGATAGGCGGGCGAGTCGTTCAGGCGGCGCACGACCTCCGCGCGGATTGCGTCGTTGTCGCCCGGGAATGCGAACCCGGCCGCCTCGGCCCGCTCCGTCGGCGGGATGAAGGCCTGCGCGTCGAGGAGGTGCGGGAGGTAGGAGAGCGACGTGCCCTCGGGCGGCGGGAAGAGAAAGCCCAGACCCGGGTCGAACGGGTCGCCCGAGACCGACGAGAAGCGGTCGTTCAGCATGAGGCTCGGGTAGAAGCCCGTGTTCAGCACCATCGGCGCGCGGCGCTGGTTGCGTGGCCCGGCCCGGTCGGGACCGACCACGCGGTTCGAGTCGATCCCGATGGCGATCGACTGCGTGTCGCCGAAGCCCGCAGTGGGCGAATGGCAGCCCGCGCATGCGTTGTCGTCGTTCAGGCCGAGGACCGTGTCGAACCACAGGAGCCGGCCGGTGTCCGCACGGCGTGGGTCGAGCGGCCGGCCGAGCCGGTCGGTCAGCGTCGACTGGATCCGACCTGTGAACCCGGCGGCACGCAGGCGCTCGGCGAGCTGTGCGTCGAGCGAGCGGTCTGGAGACGAGCCGGTGGCGAGCGCCGGCGCGAGGGCGAAGCCCGCCGCGGCGACCGCGCCGGCGGCGACCCACGCTGCGACGTGCTTCCGTCGCGCCGCGGTCACCGCCGGCCGCCTCCCTTGCTCCTAGAGCGGGTCGCAGAGAGACGCCCCGGTCGCGAAGTCGATCGGGTCGCCGTGGGAGCTCTGCTCCTCGAAAGCGAAGAACGTCTCGAAGTCCGTCGTGATGCCGGCAACGAAGCCGTTGTTGAGCTTCGCCGGCCCCTGGCCCGCCAGCGAGAAGCTGTCGACCATCGTTCCGGTGAAGGCCGGATCGCTCGGGCCCATCGCGACGCGGAAGCTGTTCGAGTAGTTGAACACGTACGAGTTGCCGTCCTGGTCGGTGGCCGTGCCGAAGGCGTGCGTCGTGTTCATCAACGTGGTGACGCCGTTCCGGTCGATCCGCGAGGACGTGATCGACTTCTCGGTCCCGGTCCCGGTGATCGTCGTGCCCTGCGGGAGGTTCGGGCAGGTGTCCGATGTCAGCACGAAGCCGACCGGAAACTGTTCGACCGTCGGCGCGTCGGCCGTGGCCGTTCCCGTCAGCGCGAGCGCGCAGGCCGCGAGCAGACCTGCCGCGGTGGTGATTCGCCTCACGATGCTCCCCCTTTCGTTCCTCTCCTCGATGGACGGGAGCGCGGCGGTCGAGGCGAGTCGTCGCGGCGATTTCGATGATCGCCGAGCGGCGCGGCCGAGGCGCGTCCGGATGGCCCGGGATTGTAACGCCTCGCACGAGCGGGTCAAGGCGACGCCCGACCCAGGTTGACAGGAGACGCCCGCATGACAGAGACTCGTCGCGTGTGTTGTGCCTTTCTTCTCGCGTGGGGCATCGGGCCGCGGATCGCGCTCTTCTTCTGGTGGATCTTCGGCGACAAGCCCGACGCGGCGATCGACAACTGGATCTGGGGCCTGCTCGGGTTCCTCTTCCTTCCGTGGACGACGCTGATGTTCATCATCGCCTGGTCGCCCGTCGTCGGGATCGAGGGCTTCTGGGACGGCGCGCTGATCGTGCTCGGCGTGTTCCTCGACATCGCGGCCTACGCGGCCAAGCCCGCGCAGCGCATGCGCAGCAGCTACTGACGCGCACCCGGTAGGTCCGTTCGGGGCAGGTGGCCTGCCGCTTGCTGCGAAGATCCACATTCGAATGGACGGCTCGCTCCGACACGGTCAGGACGACCGGCCGCATCTCCTGGCCGAGGCAAAGCTCGCGGCGCCTCTCCTCCCCGCGGGGCGGATCGGACGCCCCCGGATTCTGAGGACCCTGGACGGCGGGGAGAGCACGACCGTGGCACTCGTGGCGGCGCCGGCGGGCTACGGCAAGACGACCGCCGTCCGCGCCTGGTGCGAGAGCGGGCGTGCCCCCGTTGCATGGGTGACCCTCGACGTTGGCGACAACGATGCCGTGCGGCTCTGGACGTACGTGGCGACTGCCGTCGACCGCGTCCGCGACGGGCTCGGCCGGGGCGCGCTGCACCGGCTTCGCTCGTCGGGCAGCGCGACGGTCGAGGACGCGGTCGACGAGCTCGTCGACGGGATCCGCGCGTTCGGGCGTGAGCTGATCGTCGTCCTCGACGAGCTCGAGTACGTCACCGACCCCGACTGCTTGGCGTCGATCGATCACGCGGCCGAGCACCTTCCTGCGAACGCGCGGCTCGTCCTGATCACGCGAAGCGACCCGGCGCTCCGTATCGCACGGCTGCGCGTGGCGGGCGCCCTCGTCGAGCTTCGCGCCGGCGAGCTCGCGTTCACGTCGGAGGAGACGGCGGAGCTGCTCGGGCGTCGGGGAAACGTCCAGCTGGACGCGGAGGAGCTCGAGCTGCTTCGCGAGCGGACCGAAGGTTGGCCCGCGGCGGTCGAGCTCGCGATGATCTGGCTCCGGGACGTCGACGATCCGGCGAGGGTCGTGCGGGACTTCACCGGTGACCAACGCTTCGTCGCGGACTTTCTGAGCCAGGAGGTCTTGGGCGCGCTCGACGACGACGTGCGCGGCTTCATCCTCCGGACGTCGGCCCTCGGGCGGTTCACGCCGCCGCTGTGCGACGGGGTGCTCGAGCGGGACGACTCCGCAGCGCTCCTCGCCGAGCTCACGCGCTCGCACCTCTTCATCAGCCGGCTCGAGAGAGGCGGGTGGTACCGCGTCCACCCGTTGTTCGCGGAGTTCGCCGCCTTCGAGCTTGCGCTCGAAGACCCCGAGGCGGCGGCCGAGATCCACCGGCGTGCGGCGGGCTGGCTCGCGGCTCACGGCGAGCCGGTCGAGGCGGTCGACCACGCGGCAGCTGCGGGTGACCTCGATCTCGTCGCGCGGCTGGTCGTCGACTATCACCTCGCGCTGATCCGGAACGGCAGCGCGAGGACCGTGCTCCGCTGGGTCGAGGAGCTCCCCGAGGACCACCTCCTCGCGTACCCCGAGCTCGCCGTCGCCGGTGCAACCGCCGCGCTCATGATGGGCGGACGCACGGTCGAGCGACGGCGCCTCCTCCACCTGGCCGACCGCGCGCGGCCGGAACGGAGAGGACCGTACGTGGAGGCGGTCGTGGGGATGGTGCGGGCAGCTGCAATCGACGGCACCGCACACGACGCGCTCGCATACGGCAACCGCGCCGTCGCGCTCGCCGAGGCCGATGCCGACGCCGACGCTGTGCTCGTCGCGGCGCTGGCCGCGCTGGCCCGAGTCCGCTATCTCACCGGCGACCTCGACGGTGCCTGGGAGACCGCCGTGCGCGCCATCGAGCATCCGGACTCGGGAAGACGAGCGCCGGGGCATTCCTTCGCTCGTGCGACCCTCGCCCACGTGGCAGCCGACCGGGGCAACGTCGCCTCGGCGCGCGTCCACGCCGAGCAGGCCAAGGCGCTCGTCGCCGGCGTCGGCAGCAGCCGGAGCTGGCTGGGCGCCGGCGCATCGGTCGCACTCGGCGTCGTGCTCGCGGCGGAGGGCCACCTCGCCGAGGCGGAGCGAGAGCTCGTGGCCGCGGAGCACTTCTACCGGGACGAGCTGGCGTCTCCGCATCACGTCTGGCTCCTGCTCCTGCTCGCGCGCGCGCGGGTGGGGCGCGGGCGGCTCGCCGCCGCGACCGCGACGCTGCGGCAGGCGCACGACACACTCGAGGAGCTCGAGGACGGCGCGTTTCTCGTCCCGCTCGCGGCCGAGGTCGGGGCCGAGGTCGCCCGGGCACGCGATCGTGCCGACGGCGGCCTGCTCGTCGAGCTGCCCAGCGAGGCCGAGCTCGCAGTGTTACGGCTGCTGACCACCGATCTCTCGAGACGGGAAATCGCCGGGCGGTTGTTCCTCTCGCCCAACACGGTCCGCACGCATACGCGAGCGATCTATCGCAAGCTCTCCGTCAACTCGCGCCCGGACGCCCTCGCCCGTGCCGAAACCCTCGGGCTGCTCGAGGAGGTCGAATCATCCGGGTGATTGTCGGGGTTCGGCCTGCGCGCCCGCCCGCGGGATGCAACGGTCTCGGGCATGCCCAGTCGGGAGTACCGGCTCGTCGTGGAAGGAGAGCTGAGCGACCGCGTGGGATCGGCGTTCGAGGGCATGTCGCTCACCCGTGAGCAGGGCAACACCGTGCTTTTCGGGCCCGTCCGCGACCAGGCGGAGTTGCAGGGCCTCCTGCGCCGGGTCTCCGATCTCGGGCTGACGCTGCTCAGCGCGATCGCGATCGACGAGCCGTCGGCGTCCTGAAAGGGAGACGGCGAGGGGAACGTGCCGATCGCGGTGACGAACGACGGGATCCCGGCTCATGCCGTCCGCCTCTCGGGGGCGCCGGTCCGGCGGGGCGACCTCGCGCTCTCGTTCGCCGAGAGCAGCGCCTCGTCGGTCGAGGTGCTCGTCGAGGGGAAGGCCTTCTATCCCCCGATGCTCGCGGACGTTGCCGCCGCCACGTCGTCCGTCCACATCAACCAGTTCGGCTTCCGTCCGGGAGTCGTGGGAGACGCGTTCGCGGACGCGCTGGTCGCCAAGGCCGGAGAGGGCGTGCCTGTCCGGCTCGTCGTCGACCGTCAGGGCTCGGATCCCGAGGGTGGCTCTCGAGCCTTCTACGAGCGGCTCGCCGCAGCGGGCGTCGAGGTGTGCGTCGTTCGGGCGACAAAGGTGCGGTCGGCTGCCGGGACCCTCGGATCCGATGGCGCCCCCGCCTGGAACATCGGGGGGCTGGGACACATCGACCATCGCAAGGTCGCCGTGATCGACGGCCGGATCGGCTGGGTCGGCGGCGCCGGGATCGAGGACCACTTCGAGGACGGTCGCTTCCACGACCTCTTCGTCCGGGTCGAAGGGCCCGTGGTCGCGCAGCTCGCGCTCGTCTTCGTCGCCGGCTATCGCTGGCTCGGGGGCACGATCCCCGCCGCCGAGGTCGACGTCCTCTTCCCGCCGCTCGATCCCGGCCCCGACCCCGTGCCGGCCGTCGTCCTGCACAACGCGCCCGGAAGCTATCGGCCGATCACCGACGCGATCGCACGGCTGCTCGACGAGGCCCGCACGACACTCGACGTCGTCAACCCGTACGTCACCGACCGCAGGATGATCCGGCGAATCGAGCAGGCGGCCCGGAGGGGCGTGCGTGTCCGGCTGTTCGTCCCCGCGAACGCGAACAACTGGGCCTGCGCCGCGGCGCAGCAGTTCCACCACGCGAAGCTGCTCGACGCGGGCGTTCGCATCCTCGAGTACCCGACGATGCTGCACGCCAAGGCGTTCGTGCGCGACGGGGAGGAACTCCTCGCGGGGACGTGCAACCTCGAGGCCTGGAGCCTCCGGCGGTTCTTCGAGATCGACCTCGGCATCCGCTCGGCGCAGGTCGCCGCGCAGTTCGACGAGCGGTTCGCGGCGCCGGCCGAGGTCGTGTCGACGCCGGGGCGTGCGCTGACGGGTCTGAAGGAGCGGGCTCGCGCGACGGCGTTCGCGGTGGCCTCGCCGCTGCTCTGACCTCGCCGCGTTCGGGTTCACCCGGGTGAACGACTTCGACCGCGCTCGTCAGCGGCGCGTGGGGGTCGATAGGCTCGGCGCGCCGATGGACGACGACCGGAGGTAGGAGACGTGATCGCGGCCGACTATCCGTTCCTCGACCTGATGTGGACCATGGCGATCCTGTTCCTCTGGATCCTCTGGTTCTGGCTCCTCTTCTCGGTCTTTGCCGACATCTTCCGCCGCCATGACCTGTCCGGCGTCGGCAAGACGGCGTGGATCCTCTTCACGATCCTGCTTCCGTTCCTGGGCGTCTTCGTCTACCTGATCACGCAGAACGTCGGAATGACCGAGCGGAACCTGCAGCGGTCGCGGGCCGAGCGAGACCGGTTCGACGAGTACGTGCGCCAGACCACGGGCAGCGCCGGCGGCGCAGCGGCGGAGATCGACGGCGCGAAGCGGCTCCTCGACAGCGGCGCGATCACGCAGGGGGAGTTCGAGGCGCTGAAGCAGAAGGCGCTGGCGTAGCAGGGTGGAGGCAGCCCAGGCATCGGTGCTTACGGGCCTCGAGCCGGAGGCGTTCTGGGCTCACTTCGAGACGCTGACTCGCATCGCCCGGCCCTCGCGCCAGGAGGAGCCGGTGATCGAGCACGTGCGCTCCTGGGCGGCGGAGCGCGGCTTCGAGCTCCAGCAGGACGCGGGTCGTAACCTCGTCGTCCGCGTGCCCGCGACGCAGGGCCGCGAGTCGGCGCCGACCGTCGTGCTGCAGGGCCATCTCGACATGGTTTGCGAGCGCGACCCGTCGAGCCCCAACGACCCCGCTGAGGGACGTATCGCCCTCGTCCGCGACGGGGATTGGCTGAAGGCCGACGGCACGACGCTCGGGGCCGACGACGGTGTCGCCATCGCGGCGATGATGGCGCTAGTCGAGGACGAGTCCCTGCCGCACGGCCCGCTCGAGCTCCTGATGACCGTGGCCGAAGAGGTCGGCCTTGAGGGAGCGAACGCCCTCGACCCGGCGCTCGTGACCGGCTCGGTCCTCGTCAACCTCGACAGCGAGGAGGACGGGAAGCTGACCGTGGGCTGCGCCGGCAGCACCGACACCTGGATCCGGATCGAGGCTCCGCGCGAGGCGCCGGCGGCCGGCGCGGTCTCTCTGGCCGTGACGGTGAGCGGCGGCCTCGGCGGGCACTCCGGGATGAACATCGCGTACGGCCGGTCGAACGCGATCAAGGTGCTCGGTCGGGCGCTGCGGGAGGCGCTCACGACGGTGCCGTTCCGGCTCGTCTCGCTCGACGGCGGGAAGAGCCGCAACGCCATCCCACGCGACGCAACTGCGGTCTGCTCGATCACGCCCGACGATGAGAGTGCGTTCCGGGAGGCGACCGAGACCGCAGCGGCGACGATCCGGGACGCGTTCGCGAAGACGGACGCCGAGGTCTCGGTCGGCATCGAGCGCGCGGACGCCGCCGCCGACCCGTGGACGGACGACGCGACCGCGAGGCTGCTCGACGCCGTGGCGCTCGTTCCGACCGGCCCACTCGCGATGAGCCCGGACTTCGACGACCTCGTGGAGACGTCGACCTCGCTCGGGGAGGCGATCACCGAGGGCGACCGCCTGACACTGCACAGCCTGTCGCGCTCGTCGAACGACTCGGCGCTCCCCGAGGTGATCGGGGGGCTCGACGCCGCGGCCCGCCTCGCGGGCGGCGCGCTCGAGGTGAAATTCAACTACGGCGGCTGGCGCCCGAACCTGGAGTCGCCCGCCCTGGCGTCGCTCCGCTCCTCGTACGAGCGGCTCTTCGGCGAGGCGCCGATCGTGACGGCAGTCCACGCAGGACTCGAGAGCGCCGTGATCGGCGACAAGGTGCCCGGGCTCGACATGATCTCGTTCGGGCCCCAGATCGAGGCGCCGCACTCGCCGGACGAGCGTGTCAGTATCCCCACCGTCGAGCGGTTCTGGCGCTTGCTGGTCGCGTTCCTCGACGAGCTCTCGACGCCCGGAAGGGAGGGATGACATGCGCGGACCCTGGCTCTGGATCGCGGTGATCGTCGCCGGCCTCGTCGTCGTGCTCGGTGTCACGGCGATCGTCGGCCGCGACGACAACGAGGGCGACACGGTTTCCGCCGGCGAGTGGGCCGACAGCGTGTGCGGCGCGGTCACGGTCTGGCGCGGGCAGATCGAGTCGATCGTCGACTCGATCCGCAATCCCGACGCGAGTGGCTCCATGGGCACCGAGGAGCCGCAGTCGGAGACGCCTCAGGGGCGAACCGGGTTGATCCGCGACGGGCTCGAGCGAACCATCCTCGCGACCGACACTCTGGTCACCGCGATCGACAACGCGGGCGTTCCCGACACGCCGCAGGGCGAGCAATCCGCGAATGCCGTCTCCGGCTGGTCGGACACGACACGGAACGACCTCGAGGACGCGCAGGACTCGCTGGACAACGAGGCCGACACCCTCGCCGACGCGGTCGCCCAGCTCACTGACGCCGCCCGGGCGATCACCGGCGCGGTCACGAGCGGCGTGAAGGCGGTCGCAGACGTCGGCCGCACCGATCCGGAGCTTGCAGCCGCTCTGCGCGGCTCCAGCACGTGTCAGCAACTGCGCGAGGAGACGACCTCATGAGCACGATGGACTGGATCCTCGTCGCGGTTCAGGGCCTCGTCGTCATCGGCTTCATCGCCCTCGGCGTCCGCTCGGGCGGGATCGGCCTCGGTCTCTGGGGAGGCGTCGGCACGCTCGTCCTCGTCTTCGTGTTCGGCCTCGACCCCGGGGAGCCGCCGATCAGCGCGATCCTGATCATCATCGCCGTCGTCTCGGCGGCGGCGGCGATGCAGGCTGCCGGCGGCGTCGACTACATGGTTCAGGTCGCAAGCAAGGCGCTGCGTGCCCGACCGAAGGCACTCAACTTCGTCGCGCCGTACGTCTCGTATCTCCTCACGATCCTGACCGGCACCAGCAACACCTTCTTCTCGATCATCCCGGTGATCAACGAGGTCGCGTACGCGAACAAGATCCGGCCCGAGCGCGCACTCGCCGGGTCGACGGTGGCGAACGCGCTCGGCATCACCTCGAGCCCGGTCGCTGCCGCGATGGCGACGATGCTGCCGCTCGTCGAGGTCTACAACTACGACCTGATCGACGTGCTGCTCATCACCGTGCCGGCGAGCCTCATCGGCATTTTCGCGATGTCGGTCGTCATGAGCCGCTACGGCACCGAGCTCGACGCCGACCCTGAGTACCAGCGTCGCCTCGCCTCGGGCGAGGCGCTGCCTCCGGCGCCCCCCGCCGAGATCGTGCTCCAGCCGTTCGCGAAGCGGAGCGTCGCCATCTTCCTGGCCGGCGTCTTCGCGATTTGCCTCTTCGGCTTCGTCGAGGGCATCCGCCCGACGGTGGCGGCCGAGGGCGGCGGCGTGGAGCCGATGTCGGTGACGCCGCTGATCCAGATGATCATGCTCACCGCGGCGGCGCTGATCCTCGTCTTCGCGCACGTCAAGGCCACGGACGTCCCGACGACGCCGATCTTCCGCTCCGGCATGATCGCGATGATCGCCCTCTTCGGGATCGCCTGGATGGCGGACACGTTCATCGCCAACAACGAGGACGCGATCGTCCAGGCCCTCGGCGGTCTCGCGGAGAACTGGCCGTTCATGATCGCGGTGGCCATCTTCCTCGTCGGCGGGCTGACGACGAGCCAGTCGGCGGCGACGCGCACGATGGTCCCACTCGGGCTCGCTCTGGGTATCGGCGCGGGCTACATGATCGCGATGTGGACCGCGGTCGTCGGCGTGCTGTTCCTGCCGGCGAACGGCACGCAGATCGCGGCCGCCGAGGCCGACACGACCGGGACGACCAATCTCGGCAAGCGCGTCGTCGACCACTCGTTCCAGGTGCCGCTGCAGATCTGCTGGGTCGTGACCGCGCTGGCCGGCATCGCCATCGTCTGGCTCTTCTTCGGCGACCAGACGCCCGCGCCGCCGGTGCCGACGACGACGGGTCCGTAGCAGGATGAGCGTCCGCGGCGCCGCATTCCTCGGCATCGGGGCGATGGTCGGGGCCGGCATCTTCGCGTTGCTCGGAGAGGCAGCGGTCGTCGCCGGCTCCGCCGTCTGGTTGTCGTTCCTGCTGGCAGGGATCGTCGCCGCGCTGCTCGGCTACACGGTGGTCAAGCTCGGCGTCCGCTATCCGTCCTCCGGCGGGCTCTTCGCCTACCTGATGCAGGGCTTCGGGAACGGGCGCCTGGTCGGCATTTCGGCGTGGCTCGGCTACTTCGCCGCGATCGTGATCGTCTGCTCGATGGTCGCCGTCGCCTTCGGGAGCTACGCCACGTCGCTCTTCGTGGGTGACGACGCCGGCGGCGCATGGGACAACGTCTTCACCTCCGCGATCGTCGTGGCGATGGCGTTCCTGAGCATCATCGGGTCGCGGGTCGTCGACAAGGCACAATCGCTGATCGTCATCGCGCTCCTCGCCGTCTTCGCGGTCTTCATCGCGGTGACCCTCGTCGACATCGACTTCGACCTGCTCGCGTTCAGCGGCTATCCGGCGTTCACCGACATCGTCGCCAGCGTGGCACTCACCTTCTTCGCCTACCTCGGATTCAGCGTGATCACGTTCGCAGCCGGCGACCTGCGCAATCCCACGCGGGAGCTGCCGCTGGCGATGTACGCGGCACTCGGCGTGACGACCTTCCTCTACATCTTCATCTCGCTCGGCGTCTTCGGAACGCTCACCGTCGACGAGGCGATCGGCTACGGCGAGACGGCGATCGCCGAGGCGGCGCGACCCGCGCTCGGCGAGGCCGGGTTCACAATGATGGCGATCGCCGCGCTGCTCGCGACCGCCTCGTCGGTGAACGCGACGCTGTACGCGTCTGGTGGCCTGACCGCGATGCTTGCCGGAGCAGGGCAGTTTCCGACCTTCTTCGGCCGCGGCTCCCGGCTCGGCCCGCACGCCGGGATCCTGATCACTGCCGGACTGGTGCTCGTCGTCGCCAACACCGTCGACCTCTCGGCAATCGCGTCCGTCGGAAGCGCCTGCTCGCTGATGATCTTCCTCCTCATCGGTCTGGCGGCGCTGCGCCTTCGGGCCGAGATCGGTGCGAGCGCCCCGATCGTGCTCGTGGCGCTTGCGGCAACGGCCGTCGTGCTCGTCTTCTTCGCCGTGGACACGCTGCGGAACGCACCAGAGACCTTCACCGCGATCGTCGCCATCGCCGTCCTCTCCGTCGTGCTCGACACGATCTGGAAGTGGATGCGCGACCGCGGCACGACTGCGCCTCCGGAACACGGTGCGGCCGGCGTCGACTGAGCGGCCCGCCACGATGGCCGTCCCGCGCGGCGGGCGGCAGCCCACGCGTGCGCGACGCAGTGCTCGTCCGCTGTCGCAACCAGCTGCGAGAGAGCCCGCGAGGGCGGAAAGGTAGGAGCCATGTGTCGCTGGCTCGCATATTCGGGGACGCCGATCCTCCTCGAGGAGGTTCTCGTGAAGCGCGACCGCTCGCTCATCGACCAGAGCCTGCACTCGAGGCTCGGCGCCACCACGACGAATGGAGACGGCTTCGGCGTCGGCTGGTACGACACGGGAGGGACGCCGCGGCTCTATCGCAGCACGCACCCCGCCTGGAACGACCGCAACCTCCGCGAGCTCGCCGCCGGCGTCTCGTCGCCGCTGTTCCTCGCGCACATCCGCGCGTCGACCGGGACGGCGATCCAGGAGACCAACACGCATCCCTTCCGCTACGGCCGTTGGCTCTGGATGCACAACGGCCTGATCCGCGAGTTCCCGCGGCTCAAACGCGAGCTCGTGCTCGCCGTCGACGACTCGTTGTATCCCTCGATCGAGGGCACGACCGACTCGGAGACGTTTTTCTACCTCGCGCTGACCCTCGGGCTCGAGAGAGACCCGGTGGACGCTGTCGAGCGGGCCGTGGGCTTCATCGAGGCGGTGGGGCACGAGCACGGCGTCGAACACCCGATCCAGATGACGGTCGGCACGAGCGACGGAACGAGCATCTGGGCGTTCCGGTACTCGAGCGAGGGCGACTCGCGGTCTCTCTTCTTCAGCACGCGCATGGACGAGCTGAAGGCGCTCTACCCGGACAGCGAGCTTGCGTGGCTGTCCGACGAGACCCGGGTCGTCGTCTCCGAGCCGCTCGGAGACCTCCCCGGGGTCTGGAACGAGGTGCCCGAGTCACACGTCGGGATCGTCCAGCCCGGCCAGGACGACCTCCGGCCGTTCACGCCGCGCGCCGCCTGACGTCGTGACCGACCCGCCGGCCGTCCCCGACGCGGTGGCCCCGGCCGGGGCCGGTCGGCCGGCAGGCTCCGGGCCGGCGCAGGATGAGGCGTCCGAGCACGAGCTCCAGGTGTTCCTCGCGAGTCTCGGCGCCGCGCTGAGCGCGATCGGAGAGACCGTCGACGCGGTCGAGCGCCGTCTGGCCGACATCGCGCGTTCCTACGGTCTGCCGGACGCCCGCTTCAGCGTCCTGCCGACCTCTCTCTTCCTCACGCTGGCGCCGGGTCGCGCCGCGACGATCGAGCCCACGACGAGGCTTTCCGCGACGCCTCGGCTCGACCAGATCGCGGCCGTGCACGTGCTCGCCGAGGACGCCGAGCGCGGAGCGATCGCTCCGGCCGACGGCATCGTGCGGCTCGAGGAGATCCGCACGATGGGTGATCGCTTCGGGACCATCGCGAACCTGCTCGGATACGCGACGCTCACGATCGGGATCGCGCTCGTCCTCCATCCGGCCCCGCGGGACGTCGTGGCCGCCGGAGCGCTCGGGGCGCTCGTCGGCGTGCTGCGGCGACTGGGGCGGGGTCGCCGGACGATCGAGACGCTGATGCCCTTCCTGGCGGCGTTCTGCGTGGCAGCGCTGACCGGGCTTCTCGTCGAGCAGGACGTGACCGACCCCGGGCTCCGGGCGATGATCGCCGCGCTCGTCGTGTTCATCCCGGGCGTCCCGCTGACGACCGCCTTCCTCGAGCTGACCGAGGGCCAGATGATCGCGGGCTCGAGCCGGCTCGTCTGGGGCAGCGCGCAGCTCGGCCTCCTGGCCTTCGGCATCGTGGCGGGGATCGGAGCCGTCGGCGTGCCGTCCGAGCAGGTGTTCTCGAGCTCGGATGCCGTCCTCGGCTGGTGGGCGCCGTGGCTCGGCGTGCTCGTCTTCGCGTTCGGCGTCACGATCGCGCACTCGGCTCCTCCGGGTGCGTTCGTCTCGCTACTCGTCGTCCTGTACGCGGCATGGACCGGGCAGGTGCTGGGCAACGCGCTGTTCGGCGGCTGGGTGAGCGGCTTCGCGGGCGCCGTCGTCATGACGCTGGTCGCCTACCTGCTCGCGCGGCTCCCCTCGACGATGCCGGTCTACGCCGTGTTCCTGCCCGGCTTTTGGCTCCTCGTGCCGGGCTCGCTCGGGCTCATCGGTCTGACGACGATCCTCGCGAGCCCCGAGACCGCGGCGAGCGGCGACATCCTGGCGGTCATCGGGTCGATCGCCGCGGTGGCGCTGGGCGTCCTCTGCGGAGTGGAGCTCTACCGATGGCTCGTCGGTGCCGAGCGCCGTGCACGCACCCTTCGCGGGGGCGCCGCAGCGAGTCGGCTACGTCGGCGGTGAGCTGGGCTCGGATCGAGCGCCGGGTTGGACCGCCGGGATGCCTCGGGTGAACAGCAGGGCGACGAGCGAGAGCAGCGCGAGCAGCGACACCGCGACGCGCAGGCCGTCGATCCGGCTCTCCTCGTTCTGTTGCACGATCTCGTCGACCGTCCGGCGCGGCACGTTTGCGTCCGAAAGCGCGGCTTCGAGGTCGCTGTCCGACATGAACGGGATTCCGGCGGCGAGCTGCGTCTGTGCCTGCGATGCGACACGGTCGGGCACGCGTGGGTCGTTCTCGATGCCGGCGAGGAACGACGCGGTGAGGGCGGAAACGAGGACGGCGCCGGCGAGCGCGGTCCCGATCGACGCGCCGAGCTGGGTGCCGGTGTTCTGGAGGCCGCCGACCTCGCCCGACTGCTCGTCGGGCACGGCGGAGACGGTGACGCTGCCGAGCTGCGAAGCGATCGCGCCGATCCCGGCGCCGCAGAGCAGCAGCGGCCAGCTCACGATCTCGGGCCCTGCGCCGTAGTCGAGCAGCGCGACCAGCAGCACCAGGCCGGCGAACAGCGCCATGAACCCGATGCGGATCACTCGCTGGGGGTTGGCGTTCGGTCGCAGTTTCGGCACGCCGACGGCGAACAGCAGCAGCATCAGGGAGAGCGGCAGCAGCCGCACACCGGTCGCGACCGCCGACAGCCCGAGCGCGACCGACAGGAACAGCGGCACGACGAAGAAGATCCCGGCCTGGATCAGGAACAGGAACAGGAACGAGGTGACCCCGTTGCGCAGCTGCAGGTTGCGCAGCATCGCCGGGTCGATCAGCGCGCCCGCACCGCGCCTGATCCGCCGGTTCTCCCAGGCGAGGAACAGGCCGAGCACCACACCGCCCGCGAGAATCATCCAGATCACCGGCGAGAGTCCGAGCCACTCGGGAGCGTCGGGTTTCGGCTTCACGAACCCCCACGAGCCCGACTTCAGGATGCCGAGCACGATCAGGCCGAGCCCGAGCGCCGACAGCGCCGTCCCCATCAGGTCGAGCCGTACGTCCTTCTCCGCCGGCGTGTCGTTCATCCGCCTCGCCAGAGCGAGGATCACGAGCACGATCAGCACCTCGCCGGCGAACACCCACCGCCACGAGGCGTAGGTCGTGAACGCGCCGCCGATCACCGGACCGAGCGCGCACGCGATCGCGCCGGCCGCGGCAACGAGGCCGTACGCGCGCGGCCGCTCCGAGCGGTCGAAGTTGGTGGCGACCAGAGCGACGATCGCCGGCATGATCAGCACCGCGCCGAAGCCCTCGAGGAACGACCAGCCGATGATCAGCACCGTCAGGTTCGGCGCCAGCGAGGTCGTCAACGACCCGCACGCGTAGATCACGCAGCCGATCGCGAACGCGCGCTTGCGGCCGATGATCTGGCCGACCTTGCCTCCGGTGATCATCAGGCAGGCCATCACCAGCGTGTACAGGGTGATCGCCGTCTGGATACCCGTCACCGTCGTCCCGACGTCGTCCGCAACGGTCGCTATCGCGGTGTTCATCACCGTCGTGTCGAGCGCCATCACGAACTGCCCCACAGCCAGCGTCATCAGCACGATTCCCGCGCCGCGGGCGGCTACGGAGGACGCTGTCGGCGCGGTCGTCACGACGAGGATCCTATTGGCGGCACGCGGACGAGGATCTTCGAGGAGCGGTCGGCACTTCGACGTTCGGGCGTGGTGATCCCCCGGTAACACTCCCCCACCCGCCGGCGCACACCACCGATCACGCCGGGGCACGTGGCCGAAGAGCCCTGACCGGGAGGTGGCCAGCGGAAGAGGCGGTATGCGCCGGCCAGCCGGCCCCCGTTCGCATTCGTGTCGCGACTACAGGAGAATCGCCGTCATGGAGACAGCCGCCGAGCCACGTGCCCACCGGGACACGACGATCTGGCATACCCTCGCGGCCGGCGAGGCCTGCGCGCAGCTCGGTGTCGAGCGCTCCACCGGTCTCGACGTCGACGAGGTCGGGCGGCGGCGCGCGGAGGTCGGCCCGAACAAGCTCGAGGAGGCGGAGAAGGAGCCCGGCTGGCGGGCGTTCCTGCGGCAGTACCGCGACCTGATGCAGCTCGTCCTCCTCGGCGCCGCGATCGTGAGCATTGCCGCGCTCCAGGAGTTCTCCACCGGGATCGTGATCATCGGGCTGACCGTGCTCAACGCGGTCCTCGGCCTGAATCAGGAGGGCAAGGCCGCCGAGAGCGTCGCCGCCCTGCAGAAGATGCTGCTCATCCGGGCGCACGTCCGCAGGGGCGGCGAGCTGATCGACCTCCCCGCGGAGGAGCTCGTGCCGGGGGACGTCGTCTCCTTCGAGGCGGGCGACAAGGTTCCGGCCGACGGTCGCCTGCTCGTGGCGGCGACGCTGGAGATCGAGGAATCGGCGCTGACGGGGGAGAGCACGCCCGTGCTCAAGTCGGTCGACCCGGTGGCCGGAGACGACGTCGCGCTGGGCGACCGCATCGACATGGCCTACATGAACTCGACCGTGACCCGCGGCCGGGGCGAGATGGTGGTCACCGCGACGGGCATGGCGACCGAGGTCGGGCAGATCTCGGGGATGCTGGCCCAGGTCCAGCAGGAGAAGACCCCGCTCACGCGCCAGCTCGACCAGCTGACCGTGCTGATCACCATCATGGCCGGAGCCGCCCTGGCGCTCGTCGTCGCCCTCGGCCTTGTCCACGGCGACGACTTCGACGAGCTCTTCCTGATCGGGATCAGCCTCGCCATCGCCGCGATCCCGACTGGCCTGCCGGCGGTGGTCACGACCATGCTCTCGCTCGGAACCCAGGCGCTCGCGACGAAGGGCGCGATCGTCAAGCGGTTGCGCTCGGTCGAGACGCTCGGCTCGACGTCGGCGATCTGCTCGGACAAGACGGGGACGCTGACGCTCAACCAGATGACCGCGCGGGAGCTCGTCGTCTCCGGGCGCAGGTACTCGATCGAGGGGGAGGGCTACTCCACCGAAGGCAGGATCCTGCGGGTCGCCGGAGAGCAGGCCGTGTCGCTCGAGCCGTTCCTGCTCCCGATGGCGCTCGCGAACGACGCTGCCGTGCGCGATGGAGCGATAGTCGGCGACCCGACCGAGGCCGCGCTCGTCGTCCTGGCCGCGAAAGGAGGGCTCGACGTCGACGAGACGAGGCGTGTCCTCCCGAGGGTCGGCGAGGTGCCGTTCGACTCCGACTACAAGCTCATGGCCACGTTCCACGAGATGGAAGACGGTGGCCGCAGCGTCGTGCGCTGCTTCGTCAAGGGCGCGCCGGACGTCCTTCTCGCGCGCTCCTCGCATGTTCGCGACGCAGACGGCTCGACGGTGCCGGCCGACGGTGTCCGCGAACGCGTAATCGAGGAGAACGACCGGCTCGCCGGCGAGGGCCTACGGGTCCTGGCAGTGGCGGCGCGCGACATCGACCCGGCCGCCTTCGACCCGCAAGGCGAGCTGCTCGCGGAGGTCGAGGGGCTGACCCTCCTCGCGCTCGTCGGCATCGTCGACCCTCCCCGCAAGGAGGCGAAAGACGCGATCGCGCGCTGCAAGGAGGCCGGCATCACCGTGCGCATGATCACCGGCGACCACGCCACGACGGCGTCTGCCATCGCCATGGAGCTCGGGATCGAGGGCCGCGCGCTCCCGGGCACCGAGTTCGCCGCGCTCGGCGACGACGAGCTCGACGCCCAGGTCGACGGGATCGGCGTCGTCGCACGCGTGGCTCCGCAGGACAAGGTGCGCCTCGTCGAGATGCTGAAGCGCAAGGGAAACGTCGTCGCGATGACCGGCGACGGCGTCAACGACGCTCCGGCGTTGAAGCGCGCGGATATCGGTGTCGCGATGGGGATCACGGGCACCGAGGTGACGAAGGAAGCGGCCGACATGATCCTCACGGACGACAACTTCGCGACCATCGTCGCGGCGGTTGAAGGCGGCCGCGGGATCTACGACAACCTGATGAAGTACGTGCGCGTCCAGCTCGTGATGCTGGGCGGATTCATCCTCCTCTTCGTCCTCGCCGGCGTGTTCTCCGTCGCCGACGGCGCGCCGCTCACCCCGCTGCAGATCCTCTGGATCAACTTCGCGATCGACGTGCTCCTCGCGATCGGGCTCGGGTTCGACGCTGCCGCGCCCGGGCTGATGCAGCGCGCGCCGAGGGATGCAGCGGCGGCGATCGTCAACCGGGCGCTCGCGATCCGCCTTGGCGTCGCGAGCGTGGTCATGTCCGCCCTTGCCCTGGCCGTCGTCGCCTGGGGCGAGGAGGAGTACGACTTGGCGGTCGCCACGACCATGGGGCTGACGACGCTGTCGCTGATGCACATCGTCGCCGCGTTGGAGGCTCGCGAGCCGGCCGGGAGCATCTTCACGCGCTACACGGTCTCGAACCGGCGCTTCGTGCAGCTGATCGGAGCGACGCTCGTGCTCACGTTCCTCGTCACCGAGCTCGGGCCGCTGCAGCGCATCTTCGACACGGTGTCCCTCACGAGCTCGCAATGGGGCATCTGCCTGCTCGGGCCGATCGTGTTCGTCGCGATCGCCGAGCTCGGAAAGATGCTCGACCGCCGCTCCGGCCACGGTGCTCCCTCCCTGGCCCCGGCCGGAACGTGAGTCGCGACCTCCTCGCCTCCGGTCGCCGGGGACCCGCCGGCGCCTGTGCGTAAGAATCGGGCTGCCTCGCCGTACGGCGAGGGTTCACGGCGCCGTCACATCACTCGGCAAGGAGGAGGCCACGATGCGAGCAGGAAAGCTCCTGCGGATCGGCGGATATGTCTCGGGAGGCGTGCTGATCGCGTTCGGTATCGCCGTCATCGTTCTCGGGATCTGGGGAATGTCGTTCACCCGAGACCACCTGAAGGAGGAAGGGATCGTCTTCGGCCCGGCCAGCGACCCAGCGGTCGCCGAGCACGCGGAGAAGTGGGCCGGGCAGCAGGTCGAGACCGGAAGTCAGGCACTCGCCTTCGCGAACGTGATGCGTGAGCACACGCTCGCCAGCACGGGTGGGCTGACCTATGCCGAGATGGGCCGCTACCAATCGGCCGAGAATCCGACGGACCCGAAGGGCACCAACGACGAGGCTGCGGCGGCAAAGGACGCAAACGGCCAGCCCGTCTCGAACGGGGCACGCGACATCTGGGTCACGGAGACGGCCCTGACGACCGCGCTGAACATGGGATTCATGTCCGAGATGCTCTCGGTCTTCAGCATCGTCGTCGGCGTCGCACTGCTTCTCACCGGGATCGGCTTCGTGATCCTGTCGATCGCGGTTTTCGGGCGATCGAGACCCTCGGAGAGCGCGGTCGCACCGACAGTGGTGCCGGGAGCAGCCCCCGTATAGCCCGGAGAACTCGCGGATGGTCGACGGGGTCGCCCGCTAGCCGCGGTGGGCGGCCCAGTCGGCCGGCACGTCGGCGCCCCCCTCGACCGACCAGCGCGGCCCGAAGCGGCCGAGCGCCGGGCTCGGGACCAGCTTGCCTGCGACGACCGCCTCGCCCTGGCGGAACTCCGTCGCGAGCGCGAGCAGCGAGTGCGGTACGAACGAGAAGACCTCCGACAGCACCGCGAGGTCGGAGCGTGAGTTCATCCGCATCAGGACGAGGTTGTCGCACTGCGAGACCACGTTCTCGTGCACCTTCTGCGGGCGCTGAGTGGCGACGAGGAGCACGATCCCGAACTTGCGTCCCTCGCCGGCGATGCGCATCGCGTGCTCCGTCGCAAGCGCGGTCAGCGGGTCCTCGGGACGGGAAGGGCAGACGTTGTGCGCCTCGTCGACGACGACCAGGATCGGCTCCCGCACGGCCCGGCGGCGCCACAGCGCCGCGAGCAACGACTCGGCTGCGACCGCCTGCTCCCCGCGCGTCCCGAGCGAGCCGAGATCAGCCACGACACACCGTGGCCCGCCGGGCTGCACGAGATCCTCGAGCGCGCCGGCGTCGTTGCCCGACCAGACCTGCCACCGGTCGACCCCGAGGTTCCGGGCGCGAATGCCGAGCGCATGGAGCGGACCGGGCTGCTCCAGAAGCTGCTCGACGGACTCTTGCGCCGTGCCGGCGAGGGTCTCGTCCGCGCGCTCGACCGCGTCGACGAGCGCCCCGTACTCCTCGCGGTCGCCGATCGGGTCGAGCCGGAGCACCGCTGCCCGTTCCGCCGCGTCGAAGTCGCGGAAGCGGACATGGAGCCGGCCGTCTCCGGTCGCTCCGGCACGGCGAACGTCGACATCGCCGGCTGCGGCCTCGTAGCGCGACCCGACGACGCCGTCGACGCCGTCGCGCAGCTCGCCGAGCCGCACGAAATCGGAGTTCGGGTCGAGCACGACGATGCGCAGCGTCGTCTCGACGAGCAACCGCTCGAGGATCGTGCCGAGCGCGTAGGTCTTTCCGGAGCCCGACTGGCCGCAGAGGAACGTGTGCCGGTCGAAGGCCCCCGCGTCCAGCCCGAGCGGGACGCCGTCCGCGAACGTGAGCGTGCCGACGTCGAGGCTCGCCCGGGCCGGGCGCGCGCTCTCCAGCCAGTGCGCGACCTCCGCCGGCGTCGCGACGCGGACCGCCGCGCCGCCGAACGGCTCACCGTGGCCCTCGAGCATCCTCCCGTCCACGACGGCCGTGCGCCGGTCGCCGTCGGCGAGAGTGATGTCGGTGACGTAGCCCAGGCGCTCACCCGAGCGCCCGTCGTCGACGACGACGTACCCGCCGACACGCAGCCCGAGCCGCGCCACCGGCACGTCGACGACGAAGATCCGCCCGTCGACGGACGTGGCGCGCAGCGCGGTCTCGCCGGCTCCCTCCATCGCGACAGCCTATGTCGTCCGGTCGTGGCGGGGAGGTTCCGCCGCGCCGCTTCGCCGGGCCGCGAGCGCGCGCACCAGGTCTCCGAGATGCATCCGCTGCTCGGCGGCGAACGAGGGAGCGCGCGGGTCCAGCCCGAGGGCCGGGACGAGCGTGTGCTCGTGCGCGAAGGGGTACCAGCAGAGGGAGACGAGGTCGAGCACGAGGCGCTGCGGCGAGACGCCGGCCTCGGCCGCAGCCGGTGAGAGCGCCCCGACCGCGTCGTCGACGAAGCGACCGAAGAACTCCGACACCCGGCTCCCGTCCCCGAGCGACTCTCGCTGGATCAGGCAGACGAAGACCTGGTCGTCTGCGAAGAACGACAGGAGGGCGTCCACGTACGCGTCGACGGCGTCCCCGGGCGCGCCCGAGCCGTCCTGCGCCTCGTAGGCCCGCAGGATCGCGACCTGCGCGCGCGAGACGGCACGTGCGAGCACGGCGTCGTAGAGCGCGGCTTTGCTGCGGAAGAAGTACGAGGGGGTGGCGCGCGCGACGCCTGCCGACTCGGCGATCTGCTGCATGCTCGTCGCGTCGAACCCCTGCCGCGCGAACAGCACCTCCGCCGCTGCGAGGATCGCCTCCTGCGTGCGCGTGCCGTCCCTGGTCGCCATCGCTCATACAACTAGCTGATCGTTCAGCTAGTTGCTACGCTCGTCCGTCCGAGAAGATGGAGTGATTCCGAGGAGGAGGGCCATCTGGTGAATGTCGCAGAGCACGCGGACGATCGCGCAGGCCACGAGGAGCCGGCCCCGGGCGAACGTTACGAGGTCGTCGTTGTAGGGGCGGGGCAGGCCGGCCTCGCGATCGGCCGCGAGCTCGCCCGAGCCGGCCGGCGGTCCGTGATCGTCGACGCTGCGCCGGCTGTCGGTGCCGCGTGGCGGGAGCGCTGGGACTCGCTCGTCCTCTTCACGCCGAGGCGCTACTCCGGCCTCCCCGGGCTGCCGTTCCCCGGCGAGCCGGACGGCTACCCGACCCGCGACGAGGTCGTCGCGTATCTCGAGCGCTACGCCTCGACGTTCGAGCTGCCGGTTCGCGTGGACAGCCCGGTGCGATCGGTTCGGGCGTCGGACGACGGACGCTTCCTCGTCGGCGTCGACGGAGGCTCGATCGAGGCCGACGCGGTCGTCGTCGCCACGGGCCCGTTCCAGGCGCCGTTCATCCCCGCTGTCGCGGCAGGGCTCGGGGCCGAGGTGTTCCAGGTGCACAGCGTCGGCTACCAGCGGCCTGCCGAGGTGCCACCGGGGCGCGTGCTGGTCGTGGGCGGCGGCAACACCGGCTTCCAGCTGGCGAAGGAGCTCGCCGCGACCCACGACGTCGAGCTGGCGGTGGGAACGAAGCAGACACCGCTCCCGCAGCGATTCCTCGGCCGCGATCTCTTCTGGTGGCTGACGAAGACCGGCATCCTGGCAAAGACGGCCGACACGCGGCTCGGCCGCCGCGCACGCGATCGCGACACCCTGATCGGCTCGAGCCTGCGCGAGCTCGAGCGGCGCTACGGAGTCCCGGTGAGGCCGCGCGTGGTGAGCGCCGAGGGGCGCACGGTCGGATTCGCCGACGGCACCGAGCGCGAGGTCGACGCCGTGATCTGGGCGACCGGCTACCGGCCCGACCACGCATGGGTCGAGCTGCCGGTCTTCGGCGACGACGGACGCCTTCGCCACCGTCGCGGCGTCACCGACGTCCCGGGCCTGTACTTCCTCGGGCTCTCGTGGCAGCACACCCGCGGCTCGGCGCTGATCGGATTCGTGGGAGACGACGCGTCGTTCGTCGCGGACCGCATCGCGGCGCAACTGGACGGCGGAACGGGCGTACCCTCCGACATGAACACTGCCCACCGCGCCTCGCAGGCGGTCGGCTCGAGGGAAGGGGCATAGGGATGGAGCACGACCACGCCCACCACGACGCGCACGCCGACACCTTCCCGACCGAGACGAAGGACCTGCCGGAAGCCGCGGCCGCGGAGGTCGTCGAGCTCGGGGACGGGGACGTGTTCGAGCTCCGGATCGCTCCCGTCGCGAAGCGGCTCCGCGACGCGACTGTCCGCATGCTCGCCTACAACGGCTCGATCCCCGGGCCCGTGCTCCGCGTCAGGGAGGGGTCCGAGCTCGAGGTGCGCGTCCTCAACGAGGGCGATCTCGAGGGCACCGTCCACTGGCACGGCCTCCGCCTCGAGAACCGCTACGACGGCACCCACGAGACCCAGGCGCCGATCCCGGTCGGCGGCTCCTACTCCTATCGGCTCGACTTCCCCGACCCGGGCGTCTACTGGTACCACCCGCACATCCGGGAGGACTACGGCCAGGAGCTCGGTCAGTACGGGAACATCCTCGTTGTCCCCGCCGACGACGGCTACTGGCCGGCTGCGCACCGCGAGCTGGTGCTCACGCTCGACGACGTCCTGATCGAGGACGGGAAGATCGCGCCGTTCAGCCGGAGCGAGACGACGTTCGCGGCGATGGGACGCTTCGGGAACACGCTGCTCGTCGGCGGTGAGACCGACCCGGTCTTCACGGCCGGCCAGGGTGAGGTCGTTCGGCTGTACCTGACGAACACGGCGAACACCCGCGTGTTCGACGTCGCGCTGCCCGGCGCGCGGCTGAAGCTCGTCGGCGGTGACAGCGGGCGTGTCGAGCGGGAGGAGCTCGTCGAGTCGGTCGTGCTCGCGCCGTCCGAGCGGGTCGTGCTCGACGCCTACTTCGAAGGCACCGGGCGGCTCACGCTCGAGCATCGAACGCCGGACCGCACCTACTCCCTCGCGACGTTCGAGGTAGGCGGGGAGCCCGCCTCACCCTCGCTCGGGGAGCAGTTCGGCGAGCTCCGGGAGAACGCCGAGTGGGTCGCGGAACGGGAGCGCCTGGCGCCGTTCGTCGACGCGCCGCCCGACAAGACGCTCGCATTCGTGGCGGAGATGGACATGGAGGCGCCGGAGGGTGCCTCCGCCTACGTGTGCCCGATGCATCCCGAGGTGGTCAGCGAGACACCCGGCCGCTGCCCCAAGTGCGGCATGAAGCTCGTCGCAGACTCGCTCGTCGCCGGTGCCCACGAGCACGGCGAGCACCACGAGCACGACGAGCACGGCCACGACCACCACGGGGAAGAGCACGACCACGGCCACGGCGATCACGGCCACGACGCCGGCGGGATCGAGTGGGAGGACGACATGGTCGAGCTCAACCGGCTGACGACCCCGGCGAACATGCGCTGGCAGCTCGTCGACCGCGACACGGGCGCGATCAACCACGCGATCGACTGGACGTTCACGGTCGGCGACCGGGTCAAGCTCCGGTTGGTCAACGAGATGGACTCGGACCACCCGATGCACCATCCGTTCCACGTCCACGGCGCCGGCCGCTTCGTCGTGCTGTCCCGTGACGGGGAACCGGAGCCCAACCTCGTCTGGAAGGACACGGTGCTCGTGCGGACGGGGCAGACGGTCGACATCCTGCTCGACGTGACCAACCCGGGCCGCTGGATGGCCCATTGCCACATCGCCGAGCACCACGAGAGCGGGATGATGCTCAGCTTCGACGTCCAGCCGGCACCCGCCGGGACGTGACAAACGCGCCCGTCCGCGCGCCGGACGGCGGCCCGACCTACCTGCTCGGCCGTGCCGCGACGCCGGGCGCGGCCGAGACCCGCCGGTTCCTGGCCCGCAACGGCGTGCCGTTCCAGTGGGTCGACCTGGACGACGACCCACTCGCACGCCTTTTGGCGGCGACGGGGCCCTCGACGGGCGGCGCCTTCCCTGCGTCCTCTTCGCGGACTGCACGATCCTCGAGGGGCCGGCGCGCTTCATGCGGACGCGCTTCGTCCGGGCGACGGGACACGGCGCGGCGACCGAGGTGTCGGCAGAGGACCAGCGCGCGTACCTCGAGACGGCGCGGTTCACGACCGAGCTCGCGACGCGGGTCGGCCTCCCCACCCGGCCGGAGCGCGAGCTCTACGACGTCGCGATCCTGGGCGCCGGGCCGGCCGGGCTCACAGCCGCGCTGTACGCGGCCTCGGAAGGCCTCCGCACGCTCGTCGTCGAGGCGCTCGTGCCCGGCGGACAGGCCGGGACGAGCGTGCGGATCGAGAACTACCCCGGATTCCCCGACGGGATCAGCGGCGCGGAGCTCGCGGAGAGCACGTACGCGCAGGCGCGCCGGCTCGGGGCCGAGGTGCTCGTAGGCGTCGAGCTAGTCACGGCCGGGCCGGGCGACGACCGGACGCTCGCGTTGGAGCTGACGAGCGGCACCACGATCCTCGCCCGCGCCGGCGTCGCCGCGAACGGCGCGCACTACCGGCGTCTCGAGGCGCCCGGCGTCGATCGCCTGATCGGCGCCGGCGTGCACTACGGTTCCTCGCCGCGCGAGGCCGAGCTCTGCCGCGGTCTCGACGTCGTCGTGGTCGGCGGTGCGAACTCCGCCGGTCAGGCGGCGCTCCACCTGGCCGCCCTGGCTCGAAGCGTCACGATCGTGTGTCGGAGCGCGTCGCTCGACGAGGGCATGTCGCGGTACCTCGTCGAGCGCATCGAGGCGCACCCGGACGTCGTCGTTCGATCACGCTCGGAGATCGTGGAGGCGCGCGGCGAGGGCCGGCTCGAGTCTGTCCTCCTTCGCGGCGAGGACAGCCACGAGGAGACCGAGCTCGCGGTGGATGCGCTCTTCGTGTTCATCGGGGCGCAACCCATGACGTCCGGCGTCGCCGGATGGCTCGAGCGGGACGAGCACGGCTTCCTCGTCGCCGGGCCCGACCTCGCGAGGAACGAGAACGGGCGCTGGCCGCTCGACCGCGAGCCCCTGTTCCTCGAGTCGAGCCAGCCCGGCCTCTTCGTGGCGGGCGACATCCGCCACGGCTCGATCAAACGGGTGGCGTCGGCCGTGGGCGAGGGCGCGATGGCGACCGCGCTCGTCCATCGCTATCTGTCGGACGACACAATCCGTGGATAACGCGTCAGGGAGGTCGACCATGGATCCACGGCGTGAGGGAGGCTGTGCCTGCGCTGCGGTCCGGTACCGCCTTGCATCGGAGCCACTCTTCGTCCACTGCTGCCACTGCCTCAACTGCCAGCGGCAGACCGGCAGCGCGTTCGTGATCAACGTCCTGATCGAGGCCAACCGGGTCGAGGCGCTGTCCGGGGAGCCGGAGCCGGTCGACGTGCCCCGCGACGACGGGAGTGCGCAGCGGATCTTCCGTTGCCCCGACTGCCGGGTCGCGGTCTTCAGCACCTACACCCGCGCCAGAGGTGCACTTCGTGCGGGGCGGCACGCTCGACGACCCGTCGAGCGTCGCGCCCGACGTGCACATCTACACCCGGTCGAAGCTCCCCTGGGTGACCCTGCCGGAGGACGTGCCTGCCTTCGAGGCGTACTACGACTCCAAGACCCTCTGGCCGGCCGCGAGCCGCGAGCGCCTCCGGGCTGCGCTCTCGTCGTCACGCTCCGACGGCTGAGCCCGCGGTCCCGCGGTGAGCCGTCCGGCCGTGTGGTCATCCTCGGGGTCGGCGGGCGCCGACGCGGGCGCGGCGCGGTCGACGACGAAAGGACCGGCATGGATCTCAGGCGCAGCGGCTGGCTCACGTACGCAGCGGTGATCATGTTCATCGCGGCGGGGCTCTCGACGATCTGGGCGATCAACCTCTGGACCGATGCGGCCTGGCTCACGGACGTCTCCAATGGCGTCCTCGGCGGCCAGAAGTGGCTCTGGGGGCTGGTCGACATCGCGATGGCGGCCCTCTTCGTCGTCGGGGGCAAGAGCCTGCTCGACGGACGCGACTTCGGCCGCTGGGTCGCGGTGATCGCGGCCTCGATAGGGATCCTGAGGTGGTTCTACTGGATGGCGTTCGCGCCGTTCCTCGCGCTGACGGTCGTTGCGATCTTGTTCCTCGTCCTCTACGCGGTGCTCGTCACGTGGGGCGACGAGACGTGAACTGACCGCTCCAGGCGCTCGAACCGCGCCGTGAAGTGCCTGAGCTGCGCGGGCTGCCGGACGATGCGGAATCCCGTCAGCTCGCGCGCCCGCGCGGCGACGGCTGCGCAGACCTCGATCACGTAGTCGACGTGACTCTGCGTGTATGTCCGCCGCGGGATCGCGAGGCGGACGAGGTCGAGCGCCGCCGGCCTCTCGGTCCCGTCAGGGTGCAGGCCGAACATGACCGTGCCGATCTCGCAACCGCGGACGCCCCCCGTCTCGTAGAGCGCGACGGCGAGCGCCTGGCCCGGGTACTCGAGCGGCGGGATGTGCGGGAGCAGCGCCCGTGCGTCGAGGTACACGGCGTGCCCGCCGACGGGATGCACGATGGGAACTCCCGCGCGAGCGACCCCGGCGCCGAGGTAGGCCGTCGAGCGGATGCGGTACCGGAGGTAGTCGTGGTCGACCGCCTCGCGCAGCCCCTGTGCGATCGCCTCGAGATCGCGGCCGGCGAGGCCGCCGTAGGTCGGGAACCCTTCCGTGAGGATCAGCAGGTTGCGGCAGCGCTCCGCGAGCTCGGCGTCGTTCGTCGCCAGCCAGCCGCCGATGTTCGCGAGCGGGTCCTTCTTCGCGCTGATCGTCATGCCGTCTGCGAGCGACGCCGTCTCGCGCACGATGTCGGCGACGGTGCGGTCGCCCTGGCCTGGCTCGCGCTCGCGGATGAACCACGCGTTCTCGGCGAAGCGGCACGCGTCGAGGAAGAAGGGCACCCCGTGGCGGTCACACGTCGCCCGCACCGCGCGGAGGTTCTCGAGCGACACGGGCTGGCCGCCGCCCGAGTTGTTCGTGATCGTGACGAAGACCGCCGGGACGTGCTCGGCACCGCGCTCGACGAGCAGTGCCTCGAGCGCGTCGATGTCCATGTTCCCCTTGAACGGATGCTCGCTCGCCGGGTCGAGACCCTCGGCGACCACGAGGTCGACCGCCTCCGCCCCGGTGTACTCGACGTTCGCGCGCGTCGTGTCGAAGTGCGTGTTGTTCGGGACGACCTTCCCCGGGCCGCCGATCGCCGCAAACAGGATCTTCTCCGCGGCCCTGCCCTGGTGCGTGGGGATCACGTGCTCGAACGGGAAGAGCTCGCGTACCGCGTCGAGGAACGTGTACCAGGACGGCGAGCCTGCATAGCTCTCGTCACCGTGCTGGATCGCTGCCCACTGGTCGCGGGACATCGCCCCCGTGCCCGAGTCCGTGAGCAGGTCGATCAGGACGTCGTCGGCGTGGAGGCCGAAGAGGTTGAAGCCCACCTCCTCGATCGCCCGGCGTCGATGCTCCGGGGTCGTCATCCGTAGCGGCTCGACCGAGTGGATGCGGAAGGGCTCGAAGATGGTCTCGGTCATGACCGCTGTCTACCGGCGCTCCGTCCGCCGGCCATCCGGGTTTTCGCGGACCCGTCAGGGCACTGCGAGCAGCACGTAGGCGTTGACCAGGTCGTCCTTGCCCTTGACCCGGAGACCCACTCGCGGCTCCACGACCGTGCCGGCCGGCAGCTGCACGTAGGTCCTCGTTCCGATCAGCACCCCGCCCGCCGGCGCGAGGCTCTCGAGGCGTGCGCCGGTGTTGATCGTGTCGCCCACCAGGGGGTAGGCAACGTGTCCGTCGCCGCCGACCTCGCGCAGCATCGCCTCGCCGCTGTTGACGCCGACGCGCATGCGGGGCCAGTCCGGATGCTTCCGGGCGAGGCGCGCGAGCTCCCGCTGCAGCGCGAGAGCCGCGCGCGAGGCACGGACTGCGTGGTCGGGCTGGTCGCCGTGTGTGTTGAAGACGGCGACCATGCCGTCGCCGATGAACTTCTCGACCTCGCCGCCGAAACGCCGCGTGACGAGCGGTGCCGTGATGCTCCAGTACGCGTTCAGGACGGCGGCCACCTCGACCGCGGCCGCGCGCTCGGCGAACCTCGTGAACCCGACGAGGTCGCCGAAGAGCACGCTGATCTCCTGGTGCCGCTCGCGCGTCGTCGGCAGGTAGAGGTGCCGGAAGCGCTCGTCGCGCCATTCGCGGCGCACGGCGAAGCCGATCACGAGGTAGGCGGAGACGATCAGGCCGTGCCACTCCCACCAGCTGGCATGCCACTTTCGCTCACCGGTGACGGCGACGCCGACCATCGCCTCGGAAAGCAGGACGAAGCAGGCGATCACGGCGGCCGGCAGAAGATTCCAGCGATGGCGGTAGATGTTCCAGTAGCGGACGGCGCTGACGGCGTACATCGCCGTGCCGACCGCGGCGATCGTCATCACGACGCCGTCGGTCGCGGCCTCGCTGCCCGACCCGCGGAGCGGCGGCAGGCGGGCGGCCGCCCACACGAACCAGGCTCCCATCGCGAGGAGCAAGCCGCCCCTGAGGAGCGTTCGCCGGCGGATCAGCCACGGCGCGAGGTCGGGACGGAGGTCGACGAACGCCGACGCCGTCGCGAACACCGCGGATACCAGGAGCCCGACCGGGATCGCGACCTGGAAGCCGCTGCGCTCCCCCACGAACAGGATCCCGGGCGTCCCGAGCGCGTGGAGCCCCAGGAAGCCTCCGGTCGCCATGAACGCGAGGGAGAGCAGCAGGACGCGGGCGTCCCCGCGGCGGTTCGCCGCCTCGCCGGCTGCGTAGCCGAGGAGGAACGCCGTCCCGCCCACGATGCCGAAGACGACGAAGTGGAGGCGGTAGTTCTCGATGTGCGGGTCGAGACGGGAGCGTAGGAGAAGCGAGGCGAGGCCGGCGAGCGGCAGCACGGCGACCACGAGCGATCCGGCGAAGACCGCGCGCCGGCGCACGCGACGCCTGCGCGCGCCGTCGACTCCGGGCGGGCGTTCGCGGGTGTCGTCGACGGGTGCCATCGGCCAGTTCCACCGGTGATCGAGCCGGTTCAACGCGGAACGTGACCGCGAGCAGACTCCAGCCGTGCCTACGCGGCCGCGAGCGCATCGGTTTTCGAACGGGACGCGCCCGGCGCCCGGCTACTCGTGCCCGGAGATCGCATGCGGCACGTACGGCTCCTCGAGGCGGGCGGCCTCGTCGCCCGAGAGCCTGAGCTCCTCCGCTGCGAGCGCGTCCTCGACATGCGAGATCTTCGTCGCGCCGACGATCGGCGCGGTCACGCCCGGGCGGGCGAGCAGCCACGCGAGCGCGACCTGGGCACTGGGGACGCCCCGCTCCGAGGCGACCTCGGTGACCCGGTCGACGACGTCGAAGTCGACCTCGGGTGTGTAGAGGGAGTCTCCGAACGGGTCGGTCCCCGCGCGCGTCGTGAGGCGCTCTCCCGCGCGCGTCCGGTTGCCGGCGAGCAGGCCGCGCGCGAGCGGGCTCCACGGGAGCACCGCCACGCCCTGATCGATGCAGAGCGGGATCATCTCCCGCTCCTCCTCGCGGTAGACGAGGTTCACGTGGTTCTGCATGGAGACGAACCGCGTCCCGGCCTGTCGCTCGGCCGTCGCCTGCGCCTTCGCGAACTGCCAGGCGAACATGCTGCTCGCCCCGATGTACCGCGCCTTGCCCGCCTTCACGACGTCGTGGAGCGCGTCCATCGTTTCCTCGATGGGCGTCGTCGGATCCCAGCGGTGGATCTGGTACAGGTCGACGTAGTCCAGCCCGAGGCGCCCGAGCGAGGCGTCGATCGAGGCCATGACGTGCTTGCGCGACAGGCCTCGGCCGTTCTCTCCCGGCATCGTCCGCATGCACACCTTGGTGGCGATGACCAGTTCCTCGCGGGTGAGGAGCTTCGGGAGGATCCGCCCCGTCACGACCTCGCTCTGGCCGCCGTTGTAGACGTCGGCGGTGTCGAAGAACGTGATGCCGCCCTCCACGGCACGCCTGACGATCGGCTCCGCGTCGGCCTCCGAAAGCGCCCAGGGCCTGCTCTCGTGCGCGCCGAAGCTCATCATCCCGAGGCACACGCGCGAGACGCGCAGCCCGGTGTGGCCGAGGTTCACGTACTCCATCACGCGCCTCCTGTCCCGGTCGACGACCCACGCGCACCGTAGCCGTACGCCTCGAGCCGATGCCGCCCGTCAAGGCGGCGTCAAGACTGCGAGGCCGGGCGTAGGGGTTGCGTCAGGGCCCGCCCCGCAGCACGTGGCGCGCGCTACGACAGGGAGCGTGAGCGATCTTCTCTTCCTCGCGCTCGCCGCCGCGTTCTTCGCGGCCGCGGCACTGCTCGTCGCGGGCTGCGAGCGCATCGTCGGCCGCGGCGTCGAGCACGAGCGATGAGCCTCGAGAACGTCGTCGGCCTCGTGCTCGCGGTCGCGGTGCTCGGATATCTCGTTTACGCGCTGCTCGCAGCCGAGAGGCTCGGATGAACCTCGTCGTCGAGGCGGCGAGCCTCGTGATCATGCTCGTGGGCATCGCGCTCGGCCTCGGGTTGCTCGCCTGGCTCGCCCGTGAGCTGTTGGCCCGCCCGAGGCACCGATGAGCTGGCAGGCGTGGCTACAGTTCGCCGTCCTCGTCGCGCTCGTCTTCGCGACCACCCCGGTGCTCGGCGCGTACATCGCGCGCGTCTTCTCCGGCGCCGCCGCCCCCGGCGACCGCGTCTTCCTGCCGGTCGAGCGCGCGGTATACCGCGTCGCCGGCGTCGACCCAGAGCGCGAGCAGCCGTGGCCTGTCTACGCGCTCTCGGTGATCGCGTTCAGCGCCGTCTCGGTCCTCGGGCTCTTCCTCCTCCAGCGCCTCCAGGGCGTCCTGCCGCTGAACCCGACCGGCGCATCGGGCGTGCCGCCCGCGCTCGCGTTCGACACGGCGGTCAGCTTCGTGACGAACACGAACTGGCAGAACTACGCCGGCGAGTCGACGATGAGCCATCTCACGCAGATGGCCGGCCTGACGGTGCAGAACTTCGCGTCCGCCGCCGTCGGCATCGCCGTTGCGATCGCGTTCATCCGCGGGATCGCGCGGCGGCGCTCGGAGACGATCGGGAACTTCTGGGTCGACCTGACGCGCTCGACGACACGGATCCTCCTGCCCCTCGCGCTCGTGTTCGCCGTCGTCCTTGCGGGGCTCGGCGTGGTGCAGACGCTCGGCGGCCCGGCCGAGGCGCACACCGTCGCCGGCGCCGTGCAGTCGATCTACCGCGGTCCGGTCGCGAGCCAGGAGGCGATCAAGGAGCTCGGGACGAATGGCGGCGGCCCGATGAACGCCAACTCGGCCCATCCGTTCGAGAACCCGGGCGCGATCACGAACATGCTCGAGATGTGGGCGCTGCTCGCGGTCCCGTTCGCGCTCACGTTCGCCTTCGGCCGCCTGGTGGGCGATCGGCGGCAGGGCTGGGCGCTCTTCGCGGCGATGCTCGTCCTCTGGGTCGGCGCCGCCGGGCTCGCCACATGGGCGGAGGTGGACGGGAACCCGCACGTGGCGGCGCTCGGCGTCGGCGGCACGAACATGGAGGGGAAGGAGGTTCGCTTCGGCGCGCCCGCGTCGGGTCTCTTCGCCGCCTCGACCACGGGGACGTCGACCGGGGCGGTGGACGCGGCCCACGACAGCTTTACGCCGCTCGGCGGCGCCGTGCCGCTCGCGAACATGATGCTCGGCGAGGTCAGCCCGGGCGGCGTCGGCTCCGGCCTCTACGGGATGCTCGTCTTCGCGCTGCTCGCCGTGTTCATCGCCGGCCTGATGGTCGGACGGACGCCCGAGTACCTGGGCAAGAAGGTGCAGGCGGCCGAGATGAAGCTCGTCGTCCTCTACCTCCTGGCGGTGCCGGCGCTGATCCTCTCGTTCGCCGGGCTGTCGGTCGTACTCGACTCGGCGACGTCCTCGATCCTGAACCCGGGCCCGCACGGGCTCTCGGAGGTCGTCTACGCGTTCACCTCGGCGTCGAACAACAACGGGTCGGCGTTCGGCGGCCTGTCCGGCAACACGGGCTGGTTCAACACGACGCTCGGGCTGTGCATGCTCGGCGGGCGGTTCCTGTTGATCGTGCCCGTGCTCGCGCTCGCAGGCTCGTTCGCGCGGAAGCAGCACGTCCCGGTCACCGCCGGCACGCTCCCGACCGGTACGCCGCTCTTCGCCGGCCTGCTCGTCGGCATGGTGCTCGTCGTCGTCGGGCTCACCTACGTCCCGGTCCTCTCGCTCGGCCCGGTGCTGGAGCACGTGGGGTCGTGAACGCGCCGGCGTCTCTGCTCGACCCGCTGATCGTGCGCGAGGCGGCGCTCGACAGCCTGCGCAAGCTCGATCCGCGCCGGATGGCGCGGAACCCGGTCATGTTCGTCGTCGAACTCGGCAGCGCGCTCGTGACCGTCCTCTTCGCGCGCGACCCGTCGGTCTTCGCCGGGCTGATCGCCGCGTGGCTCTGGTTCACGGTGCTCTTCGCGAACTTCGCGGAGGCGATGGCCGAGGGCCGCGGCAAGGCGCAGGCGGCGACGATGCGTGCGACGCGGGGGGAGACGGTCGCGCACCGGCGCCGCTCGGACGGCTCCGCCGAGGACGTGCCGAGCTCCGCCCTCGCGGCGGGGGACGAGGTCGTCGTCTCCGCCGGCGAGGTGATCCCGGCCGACGGAGACGTGATCGAGGGCATCGCGAGCGTCGACGAGTCGGCGATCACCGGCGAGTCGGCACCCGTGATCCGCGAGTCAGGCGGCGACCGCTCCGCCGTGACCGGGGGCACGCGCGTGCTCTCCGACGAGATCGTCGTCCGGGTGATGTCGAAGCCGGGCGAGAGCTTCCTCGACCGGATGATCGCGCTGGTCGAGGGGGCGAGCCGACAGAAGACGCCGAACGAGGTCGCGCTCGACATCCTGCTCTCGGGGCTGACGATCGTCTTCCTGATCTCCGTTCTCACGCTGCAGCCCTTCGCCGTCTACTCGGGGGCCGAGCAGCCCGTGATCGTGCTCGTCGCGCTGCTCGTCTGCCTGATCCCGACGACGATCGGCGCGCTCCTGTCGGCGATCGGGATCGCGGGCATGGACCGGCTCGTCCGGCGGAACGTGCTCGCGCTCTCGGGACGCGCGGTCGAGGCGGCGGGCGACTGCTCCACCCTGCTGCTCGACAAGACGGGCACGATCACGCTCGGCAGCCGCCAGGCGACCGCGCTGCTGGCGCTTCCCGGCGTCGAGGAGCGCGAGCTGGCCGACGCTGCGCAGCTCTCGAGCTTCGCCGACGAGACGCCCGAGGGCCGCTCGATCGTCGTGCTTGCGAAGGAGCGCTACGGCCTGCGCGAGCGCGAGCTCGCCGGCGCGCGGCTTGTCCCGTTCACGGCGCAGACGCGGATGAGCGGCGTCGAGCTCGACGGCCGCTCGATCCGCAAGGGCGCCGGCGACGCGGTGCGGCGTTGGATCGAGGAGTCGGGCGGCCGCGTGCCCCCGGTGCTCGACGATCTCGTCGGAGGGATCGCGCGGAACGGCGGCACGCCGCTCGTCGTCGCCGAGAACGGCCGCGCCCTTGGCGTCGTCCAGCTCGAGGACGTCGTGAAGGAGGGGATCCGCGAGCGCTTCGCGGAGCTGCGCAGGATGGGCATCCGGACGGTGATGATCACCGGCGACAACCCCCTGACGGCGAGGGCGATCGCCGACGAGGCCGGTGTCGACGACTTCCTGGCAGAGGCGACGCCGGAGGACAAGCTGGCCCTGATCCGCCGCGAGCAGGCGGAGGGGGCGCTCGTCGCGATGACCGGCGACGGGACGAACGACGCGCCCGCGCTTGCTCAGGCCGACGTCGGCGTCGCCATGAACACGGGCACGCAGGCGGCCAAGGAGGCGGGGAACATGGTCGACCTCGACTCGAGCCCGACGAAGCTGCTGGACATCGTCGAGATCGGCAAGCAGCTCTTGATCACGCGCGGGTCGCTGACGACCTTCTCGGTCGCCAACGACGTTGCCAAGTACTTCGCCATTATCCCTGCGATGTTTGCCGGGGCGTTCCCCGCGCTCGACCGGCTGAACGTGATGCACCTCGGCACCCCACAGAGCGCAATCCTCTCAGCGGTCGTGTTCAACGCGCTCGTGATCGTCGCGCTGATCCCGCTCGCCCTGCGCGGCGTTCGTTTCCGGGCCGTCTCCGCCGCGGCGCTGCTGCGCCGCAACCTGCTGATCTACGGGCTCGGAGGGATCGTCGCGCCCTTCGTCGGGATCAAGCTGATCGACCTCGCCGTGACCGGTCTCGGGATCGTCTGATGAACGCGCTCCGCCGCCAGCTCGCACCGGCCGTCGTCGCGTTCCTTGCCTTCACCCTGGTCACCGGCTTCGCGTACCCGCTCGTGGTCACCGGCGTCGCGCAGGTCGTCTTTCCACACCGCGCGGACGGATCGCTCGTCGAGCGCCGCGGCCAGATCGTGGGCTCCCGGCTGATCGGCCAGGCGTTCGCCGGCAACCGGTACTTCTACCCACGGCCCTCGGCGGCTGGCGACGGCTACGACGCGATGGCGAGCTCGGCATCGAATCTCGGGCCGACGAACCCGGCGCTCCTGCGGGCGGTCCGACAGCGCGTCCGCGAGTACCGGCGCGAGAACGGGCTGGCGCCCGGGCAGGTCGTACCCGTCGACGCCGTCACCGCCTCAGCCTCGGGGCTCGACCCGGACATCTCGGTTGCGAACGCGCGCCTGCAGGCCGCCCGGGTCGCGCGCGCGCGCGGCCTTCCCGTTGCCGAGGTGCAGTCTCTCATCTCTCGACACACGAGCGGACGCTCGCTCGGCTTCCTCGGCGAGCCCGTCGTGAACGTGCTCGAGCTGAACCTCGCCCTCGACGGCCCGCGTTCCTGAGGGCACGCTTCCGGCATGGCGCGAGGGACGCTTCGGATCTACCTCGGCGCTGCAGCGGGCGTCGGCAAGACGTTCGCGATGCTCAACGAGGGGCACCGCAGGGCCGAGTACGGCGAGGACGTCGTCGTCGGGCTCGTCGAGACGCACGGGCGCCGCAAGACCGCGGAGCAGATCGAAGGGCTCGAGGTCGTCCCCCGGCGACGCGTCGACTACCGCGGGTCGAGCTTCGAGGAGCTGAACGTGGCGGGCGTGCTCGCCCGCAAGCCGCAGGTGGTGCTCGTCGACGAGCTCGCGCATACGAACGTGCCCGGCTCGAGGAACGAGAAGCGCTGGCAGGACGTCGACGACGTGCTCGCGGCGGGCATCACCGTGATCTCGACGCTCAACATCCAGCACCTCGAATCCCTGAACGACGTTGTGGAGCAGATCACCGGCGTCACCCAGCGAGAGACGATCCCCGACGCCGTCGTGCGCCGGGCTGACGAGCTGCAGCTCGTCGACCTCACGCCGGTCGCGCTCCGCAATCGCCTCGCCCGCGGCGACGTCTACCCGTCCGAGCGGATCGACACGGCGCTCGCCAACTACTTCCGGCCCGGGAACCTCTCCGCCCTTCGCGAGCTCGCCCTGGCCTGGCTCGCCGACCGCGTGGACGAGGCGCTCGCCGAGTACCGCGAGCGGCACGGCATCACCGAGCCCTGGGAGACGCGCGAGCGGATCCTCGTGGCGCTGACCGGCTCGACCGACGGCGAGCGCCTGGTCCGGCGCGCAGCGCGCGTCGCGCAGCGGACGAAAGGCGACCTGGTCGCGGTCCACGTGATCCCCCAGGATGGGCTGGCCGCCCCCTCGGCGGAGCTGCTCGAGCGCCAGCGCACGCTCGTGGAGGAGCTCGGCGGCATGTATCACGAGGTCGTGGGTGCGGACGTCGGCGAGGTGCTGCTCGAGGCCGCCCGTTCGCTCAACGTGACGCAGATCGTGATGGGGGCGAGCCGCCGCTCGCGGTGGCAGCGGCTCACGCGCGGCTCCGTGATCGGCAGAGTGATCCGCGAGTCGGGCGTCGGCATCGACGTCCATGTGATCAGCCATCCCGGCGGTCGCTCCGAGGACGCGTTCCTCGTGCCGCGCACGCGCCGCCCGGCGACGCTGCCGCGGAGACGCGTGCTGCTCGGGTTCGCACTGGCCGCAGCCGGCCTGCCGCTCCTGACGTGGATGCTCTCCGAGGTCCGCGAGGACTTCGGCCTCCCGACCGTGATGCTCCTCTACCTCCTGCTCGTCGTCCTCGTCTCCGCGCTCGGCGGGCTCTGGCCGGCCCTCGCGGCCGCGGTCCTCGGCTTCCTGCTCGTCAACTGGTACTTCGTCCCGCCGCTCCACACCCTCGAGATCCGCTCCGGTGAGCACATCCTCTCGCTCGCCGTCTTCCTGACGGTGGCGGCGGTCGTCAGCGGTTTCGTCTCGCTGGCCTCGCGCCGCGCCGTCGAGGGGCGGCGTGCGCGGGCAGAGGCCGAGGTGCTGGCGCGGCTCGCGGGATCGGCGGCGGCGGCCCCCTTGCTCGAGACGCTGCGGCGCGTGCTCGGGCTCGAGGGCGCCGCGGTACTCCACCGCCACGAGGGCGGCTGGCGCATCGAGGCGGCGACCGGCGACCGCGTGCCGGAGAGCCCGGCGGCCGCGAGCCTCACGCTCGACCTCGACCCGGAGCACGTCCTCGTCCTCGCCGGCCCGCCGCTTCGCAGCGAGGACCAGCGCGTGCTCGACGCCTTCGCTCGGGAGCTCGCCGCCTCGGTCGAGCTCGGGGAACTCGAGGCCGAGGCCCAGACGGCCGGCGCCCTCTCGGCCGCCAACGAGCTGCGCGCCGCCCTCCTCTCGGCCGTCTCCCACGACCTTCGGACCCCGCTCGCCGCGATCAAGGCCTCCGTCACGAGCCTGCGTCAGCGGGACGTCGACTGGCCGGTCGAAGCACAGGACGAGTTCCTCGCGACGATCGACGAGGAGACAGACCGGCTCAACGCGCTCGTCGGCAATCTCCTCGACATGAGCAGGCTTCAGACCGGCGCCCTCGAGATCGACGCGGCGCCTGTCGGCCTCGACGAGGTGCTGCCCGCGGCCCTCCACAGCCTCGGCGTGCCGGGCGGATCTGTGCGTCTCGACGTCCCCGATTCGCTGCCGGACGTGCTCGCCGACCGCGGGCTCCTCGAACGGGCGCTCGCGAACGTGATCTCGAACGCTGTCCGCTTCTCGCCCGCGGCGAGTCCGCCGCGCGTCACCGCCGGGGTCGTCGACGGGGCCGTCGACATCAGGGTGATCGACCGTGGGCCAGGCGTGCCCATCGCCGAGCGGGAGCGGCTCTTCAAGCCCTTCCAGCGGCTCGGCGACTCGGGGCAGAGCGAGGGTGTGGGCCTCGGCCTCGCCGTCGCCAAGGGCTTCCTCGAGGCGATGGGCGGCGAGATCGAGGCCGACGACACGCCCGGCGGCGGGCTCACGATCATCGCGCGGCTCCGGGCGGCGGCGTGACGCGCATCCTCGCCGTCGACGACGAGCCGCAGATCCTGCGCGCGCTCGCGACCAACCTCAGAGCGCGCGGGTACGACGTCGACCTGGCGCCGACGGGTGAGCTGGCGCTCGCGCTCGCCGCGAAGAAGCATCCGGACCTCGTCATCCTCGATCTTGGGCTTCCCGGGATCGACGGAGTCGAGGTGATCCGCGGCCTGCGGGGATGGAGCACGGTGCCGATCATCGTCCTGTCGGTGCGCGAGGCCGAGCGCGACAAGGTGGCCGCCCTCGACGCCGGTGCCGACGACTACGTCACGAAGCCGTTCGGGATGGACGAGCTCCTCGCGCGCCTGCGCGCGGCCCTGCGGCGGGCGGCGCCGGCCGAGGAGGAGGCCGTCGTGGAGACGCCGGACTTCACCGTCGACCTCGCGGCGAAGCGCGTCACGGACGGCGTGGGCGAGATCCGCCTCACGCCGACCGAGTGGCACGTCGTCGAGGTGCTCGTCCGGAACGCCGGCAGGCTCGTGACGCAGCGGCAGCTCCTGCAGGAGGTCTGGGGCCCGCAGTACGAGAAGGAGACGAACTACCTCCGGGTGTATCTCGCCCAGATCCGTCGCAAGCTCGAGCCCGATCCTGCGCGCCCACGCTACTTCGTCACGGAGGCGCGGATGGGCTACCGCTTCGAGGCAGATCGCACGGCGCCCGAGCTCACGACCGACTGAGGCTGGCCGGCGCCACGGCTCGACTCGGCGCGCATGTGCCGAGTCATGGACCCGACGTCCGACCCTCGCCGGTTCGGGTGATTGACCCCGCGCCCGCGAGGTTGTACGACCTTCCTGCCGCCGGACAAACGAGCGAAGGAGCGGACATGGCGCTGCAACGGGTGACCTTGGGGCTGACCGAGCTTCGGTGCATCGCGGAGTCGGACGGGAGCGGGAGCTCCGAGCCGTATCTCTGGACGACCTACTTCGCGCTCGGCGCGCAGTCGCTGCCGGCCCAGACCGGGCCAATGGCGACGATCACGCCGGCCTACGACGCCTTCCGCAGCGAGTTCCCAGACGGCGTGGAGGCGGGAGACGTCCTCACGATCCCGCCGTTTCTCGCCTCGGCGAGCTTCGACATGGACCTCGACGCGGACCACACCATGGTCGGCTGCATCGCCGTGCTGATGGAGGAGGACGAGACGCCCCAGAGCTCGATCGTGCTCGGGCGCATCGCCTACGCCAAGGAGATCGAGACGCAGCTGAACGAGCTGGTCCACAAGCGGCTCGTCGCGGGCGACTTCGGCCCGGTAACCGACGCCGAGATCGACGCGATCAGGGCGGCCGTGCTTGCGAAGGTCGAGGACGCGATCGGCAGCAACCAGTCGATCTGGGACATCTTCCGCAACCAGGACGACCAGGTCGGGTTCACGTACAGGGCGTTCTCGGACGACGAGATCCAGGCGAGTTTCTTCGACTTCCCCGAGGTCCGAAGCGACGACTCGACGAACCGGTACGTCCTCTCGGGCAGCCTCTCGATCGGCGCGATCCCCACCGATCCGGTCGACCTGTGCGCCACGCCCCGCGCCACGCTGAAGGCGAAGCAGGACGAGATCCAGGGGCTCCAGACGCGGAGGGGGCTCCTTCAGGGAGAGCTCCAGCACGCGACACCGCAGCAGAAGGCCGCGATCGTCGCCGAGATCAACGCGACCAACGCACTCATCACGCAGGCGGAGGCCGACCTGCCCGCGCTCCAGGCGGCACTCGACGCGTGCATCGCGCACCACGGCCACCCCGGGGACGTCGTCGTCGACCAGCCGGTGGTGGTGAACCCCGGCTGACGGCCGGGCACCGAGGTCGACTCCGCGCCGTCCCGGCCGCTAGGGCTCGACGGTGACGCCGCCCCACTCCTCGGGCGCGACGTCGCGGATCGTCTGCGTGAACTGCCAGCGATGACCCGCGAGGTCCTCCACCGTGCACTCACGCTCGCCGTACTCGTACTCCGTCGGCTCCTCCAGCACGCGCGCGCCGTGCGATCGGGCGCGCTCGAGGACAGCGTCGACGTCAGCGACCCGCACCTTCAGCAGATGGGTCTCCACGCCGGCCTGCGGGGGCTGCCGCTCGCCCCTGACGTCCGCGATGATCACCGCGCCGTCGTCGCCGACGCGCATCTGCGAGCGGTGATCTTCGCCGATCCGGACGCGCTCCGCGAACCCGAACGCCTCCGTGAGCCATGCGACGGCCGCGCGCACGTCCGGGTACACGAGCACCGGGATCACCGTCGCCGTCGGGAGCGATCGGTTCGAGATCACCGGAACACCGTCAGCTTGATGCGAGTCGAGACGCCTGCGCCCAGCGCGTCGCGCGCAGAGACTCCGAACCGGACCACGCCCGCGCGCCGCGGCGTGCCGGTGATCGTCCCCGTCGCAGCGTTCAGCGTCAGTCCGGCGGGAAGCGTCCCGCTCGAGATCCGCCAGACGACGCCGGTGCCGCCTGTGGCCTGCAGAGCCGCCCGATACCTCCTCCCGACCCGCGGAGTCGGCAGTTTCCCGACCGCGAGGCGGAGCCGCTCGAGGACCTCGAGTGACAGCGAGGTGTCGAGAGCGGCCCCGTTGGCGTCCAGCACTCGGATCGCCAGCGTCACGGCGCCGGCGCGCCGGGGCGAGCCGAGCAACATCCCAGTGCCGGCGTCGAGCCCGATCCCGAACGGGAACCCGCCCACCGGGGCGTACCGGTAGGGCGGCGTTCCGCCGGTCACCGGGACGAGGTCGGCGAGCTTGGCCTCGAACGGTCGTCTCACCTCGAGCGTCGGTGGCGTCCCACCCGCCGCCATCGCCAGGCCGGGGACGACCGTCAGGCTGAAGTCCGCCGAGGCGGAGCTGGCGCCGACAGTCACCGTCGCCCTGAAGCCGTAGGCACCGCCGGCTTCGGGTGTGCCCGACAGTCGACCGTCGTTGGTCAACGTCAGCCCCCTCGGCAACTGACCACCCGTGAGCGACCACGTCCTCGAGCCGGACCCGCCGGTCGCCGAGAGCGTGACGGCGTACGGGATCGTCGCCTCTGCCATCGGCAGAGCCCCTCCGTTCATCACGAGCGGTGGGGGTGGTGGTGGCGGTGGGGGCGGGGGTGGTCCGACCGGATCGATCGCGATCACGAACGGTGAGTTGCCCTCACCCTCCGGCCCGCACAGGTCGGTTTGCCGAATGTAGAACTCGTATCGGCCCGCTCGCGTGGGGACGCCGGTCAGGTAGCCGTCCGTCGACAGCGACAGGCCCGGTGGGAAGTCACCACTGACGACCGCGTACGAGTAGGGCGGGCAGCCGTTCCCCGGCTTCCACTCGACCCTGTGGGAGTACGGCTGGCCGACCGTGCCCCTCGGCGTCAGGTACGACGCGTCCGTGTATCCGCCGGCCCCCGCACGGCCGGCCAGTAGCAACGCAACCGCCCCCACGAGAGAGCCGACGAGCACCCACCTCGTATGCCGTCTGGCGGGGTGGAGCCGCCCGATCACAGGCGGCCAGAGGAGGGACGCGGACGGTCATGGTTCTGCATCAGGCCCGGCCGACATGGTACGCGGCCCCGCTGATGCCGAACTGCTCCGATCGGGTGACGCGGCGACCCGGCGGTTAGCCTGCTCCGCGTGCACCGGCTGACGAAGGCGCAGGCGCGGCAGATCGCTGTGCGGTCGCAGCTGCTCGACGCGCCGCGGCCGACCGACCTGCTCAGGGTCGTCCACCGCCTGACCCTGCTGCAGATCGACCCTACGGCGGCGATCGCGCCCAGCGCCGACCTCGTCGCCTGGAGCCGCCTCGGCTCGGCGTACCGGCCCTACGACCTCCGGCGGGCGCTGGAGGAGGACCGCACGCTGTTCGAGCACAACGCGCTCGTGCGGCCGATCGGCGACGTCGGGCTCGTCCTCGCGGGCGCGGCGGACTGGCCGCCCTACGAGCGCACGCGCGCCTGGCTCGGCGCCAACGACGCGTTCCGGCGCGACGTCCTCGACCTCCTCTCGAGCTCGGGGCCGCTGACCTCGCGCGACGTGCCCGACACCGCCGTCGTGCCCTGGGCCTCGTCCGGATGGACGCACGACCGCAACGTCACCCAGATGCTGGAGCTCCTGATGATGCGCGGCGAGGTCGCGATCGCCGGCCGCGCCGGCCGCGAGCGGCTGTGGGACGTCGCGGAGCGCGTCTACCCGGCGGGCGTCGCCGTGCCGCCGGTCGAGGATGCGCTCCGGATCCGCAGCGAGCGCCGGCTCGCTTCGCTCGGCATCGCGCGACGGAAGACGACGAAGATGCCGATCGAGCCGGTCGACGTCGGCGATGCCGGCGAGCCGGCCGTGGTCGAGGGCGTCAAGGGTGAGTGGCGCGTCGACCCCGTTGCACTCGGCGCGGACTTCGAGGGGCGGACCGCGCTTCTCTCGCCGTTCGACCGGCTTGTCTACGACCGGCGGCGGGCCGAGGAGCTGTTCGACTTCGAGTACGCCCTCGAGATGTACAAGCCGGCCGCGAAGCGTCGGTGGGGCTACTTCGCACTGCCGATCCTTCATCACGATCTGCTGGTGGGGAAGGTCGACGCGAAGGCCGATCACGAGGCATCGGTGCTTCGCGTGCACGCGATCCACGAGGACGTTCGCTTTACACGCGCGATCGGGAAGGCCGTGCAGGCCGAGCTCGAAGATCTCGCCGCCTGGCTCGGGCTCAGCGCGGTCGAGCGTCCGTAGACTCGACGGGGCGCAAACGACGACGACGCGAAGGAGATTCCATGAGCTACCAGGTCGCGCACCTCGACGACATCGAAGAGCTGAACGATGGGCGCTGCCCGTATCGACCGGTCCGGCACCACTTCGGCATCACGTCCTTCGGCATGACCGCATGGACGGGCCGGGACGCGGGCGACCGGATCCTCAACGAGCACGACGAGGCCGACGTCGCCGACCAGAGCGAGGAGCTCTACCTCGTCCAGGCCGGGCGGGCCGTCTTCGAGCTCGACGGCGAGCGTGTCGACGCTCCCGTCGGCACCTTCGTGTTCGCCCCACCGGGGGTGAAGCGAACCGCGTTCGCCGAGGAGCCCGGGACGACGATCGTCGCGATCGGCGGGGTGCCCGGGAAGGCGTACGAGCCCGTCGGCTGGGAGCTCTGGGCGCCGATTCGGCCGCAGTACGAGGCGGGCGAGAACGAGGTCGTGGTCGAGCGCCTGCGCGAGGTCGTGGATGCGAGCCCGCAGTACGCACTCCTGAACTACAACCTCGCCTGCCTCGAGAGCCTCACCGGCCGGACCGACGACGCGCTCGAGCATCTCCGGCGGTCGATCGAGATGTCGGAGCGGTTCCGCGACTACGCGAAGGGCGACTCGGATCTGGACGCGATCCGGAACGAGCCTGCGTTCGAGGAGCTCGTGGGTTCGGCCCGGGAGTGAGCAAACCGGCGGTTCGTTCCGGCGGGCAGCCGCGCGCAGCGGTGGCCGGCGCCGTCGCGGCCCTCATCTGGGCCGTGCAGGAGCCGCTCGACCAGCGAGCTCTCCGTTGCGACTACTCGGACGTGGCGGTGCTCGGCAAGGCGCTCGTGCGCGGACGTGGCTGGCGGGCGGCCGGCCTTGCGGCGCACGTCTCCAACGGCGCGTTCTTCGGGCTCGCCTACCACGCGGTTCGTCGCCGATCGTCGATCCGCCCGCGGAGGCTGGCCGTGGGCATGGCGCTCGCCGAGCACCTGGCGCTCTACCCGCTCTGCTACCTCGTCGATCGCTACCACCCGGCGCGCGGCGAGCCGGGCGTCCCGCAGCTGCTCACGAGCCCCCGCGCGTTCGCCCAGGCCACCTGGCGTCACGCGTTGTTCGGCGCGGTGCTCGGACGCCTGGCCTGACCCGGCCTTCGGGCCTCAGGTGGCGCCGAAGTCGACGTCCTTCGCCTCGACCGTCACGGCCGTCCGCCCCGGTGCGCGGTGATACGTCCAGTAGAGGTTCGTGTGCGCGACGACCTGGGCCGGCGGCGGCGCACCCCACGCCGTCTGATCCTCCGTCGTGTGGGCATCGGCGACGAGGGTCGCGTCGTAGCCCCTCACGAATGCGCCGTGCAGCGTCGAACGGATGCACTCGTCCGTCTGGGCGCCGACGACGACGAGTCGCCCGACGGCGAGGCCCGACAGCACCGTCTCGAGTGTGGTGTCCTCGAACGAGTCGCCGTAGCTCTTCTCGACGAGCGGCTCCGCGTCGTTCGGGACCAGCTCCGGGACGATCCGCCACTCGTCGCTTCCCTTCTCGAGCCCGTCGTCGGAGTGCTGCACCCAGACGACGGGGACACGCTCGCCTCGCGCCTTCTCGACGAGGCTGCGGATGTTCCCCACGACGGCGTCGCGTTCGTGAGCGCCCTGCATTGGTCCGTTCTGCACGTCGACGACGAGGAGCGCCGTGTTCGGCCGGTTCCGAAGTGTGGTCATCGCCTCCCCTTGCTCGCGGTCTTCTTGCTGACGGTAGACCAAGGTCTCGACCGTCCGTCGGTCATGCGTCGACGGGCGGCGGCGCGAGCCGGTGGGCGACCGCGGCCGCCTCGCGCCTGTTCGGCACACCGAGCTTCCCGAGGATGTGGGAGACGTGGACGCTGGCGGTCTTGACGCTGATGACGAGCGCCTCCGCGATCTCGCGGTCCGTGTAGCCGCGGGCGACGAGGCCCAGGACTTCGGCCTCGCGCGGCGTCAGGCCGAGAGCTTCCGCGACGCCCTGCTCCTCGTCCGACTCCGCATCCGGCGGCGCCAGATCGAGGCGCGCGCGCTGCGCCAGGAGCTCGAGCTCCCGGGCCAGCGGCTTCGCTCCGATCCGGTCCGCGACGGCGTACGCCTCACTGAGGGGGATGCTCGCCTCGACCCGCGACGCTCCCGCGGCGACGAGCGCCTCGGCCTCGCGCCAGCGGCAGTACGCCGCGAGCGGAGGGCGCTCGAGCCGCTCCCAGCACGCGGCGGCCTCCGACCACGACTCGGGTCGAGCGGTGCCCCGGGCGCGCTCGTGCTCGGCCTCGGCCAGCGCGAGCCAGCCCCCCGCGTTGGGCGTCACAGCCGACGCCTCCGCTGCAGCGCGCCGGGCGATGTCGACGAGGTCGTCCGCCGCCGTCGGCCACGTTCGGAGCGCCTCGGCATCGCGACGGGCGCGCGCGAGCGCCGCGAGCTCGGCGTGAGCGCGTAGCCCCTTGGCGCACAGCTGAACGCGCATCTGGGCAGCGTCGCGCGGGCCTGCCAGCGGCAGTGCCTCGTCGATTGCCGCGTCGGCGTCGGTCCAGCGCCGCTCCCAGAGGGCGAGCTCTGCGAGGTAGCTGTCGTAGAGGCCGAGGACGTGGTCCTCGCGCAACGTGGAGCGTGCGTCCTCGAGGTGTGCTCGCGCGGCGTCGAAGCTCGCCACGGCCTATCTCGACGCCGGCGCGGATGGTGAGCAGCCAGTACGGGAAGCTCGAGGTGATGCCGCGGAGCGCGGCGGCGCTGAGCCTGTCGGCCTCGTCCCAGTCGCCGATCGCGACCAGCGCCTCGATCCTGTTCGCTACGAGCAGAGGGCTGTCGATCCCGTACCGGCGCATCACCTCGAGCCCCTCCTGCCCCAGCCGCGCCGACTCTCGGAGCCGTCCCAGCATCGTCAGCACGTCGGTGAGATGGACCCATGCCCGCTCCAGGCCCATGCGATCGCCGATCTCCTCGGCGAGCTGCACGGCCTGACGAAGATCGGCGACGCCCTCGTCGCCGCGGCCGAGGTAGGCGAGGTCGGAGCCACGCACGGTGAGCGCTCGGACCTCCGCCTCGCCTGCGCCGACGTGCCGAGCGAGCGCGAGCGCCTGTTCGGAGATCGGCAACGACTCCGCATGGCGCCAGGCCACCATCAACGCCCCGGCGAGTGACGCCAGCGCGTACGCGCGCTCCGACGAGGGTGGCTCCGCCGGCACAAGCTCGACCGCACGCTCGACACTCGGCGAGGCAGGCGTCTTCGCTGCCGGTCTGCTCGAGGTACTCGCCGAGGCGCACATGGAGGAGGGCCGCACGGTGCGGATCGCCCTCGCCGACGAGCCTCGATCGCTCGCCGGCCGAGCTCGACCGCGCGTGCGGCGGCACCGATTTGGCTGGCGAGCTCGGCCGTCCGGGTGCAGAGCTCGGCGAGGTCGAGCCTGGCGAGCTCGGCCGCATCCGGAACCGCGTCCCAGAGCGCGAGCGCCCGCTCGAGGTGCGCGAGCGCCTCGGCGAGGCCGAAGACGGCCTCCGCCTCGCGGGCCGCATCGACCGAGGCGGCGAGCGCCTCCGAGCTGCGACCCGCTGCTGCCCAGTGCGGTGCGAGCTCCGCCGCACCCGCCGTTCCACTGCGTGCGAGTGCCTCGGCAAGCCGCGCATGAAGCTCGTCGCGCTCGCCCGGCAGGATCGTCGCGTAGATGGCCTCCGCGAGCAGCGCGTGGCGGAAGCGGAAGCTGCTCGTCGACGGCTCGGCGACGAGCACGCCGTGCTCCACCGCCCGGCGCAGTGACTCGCGCAGGTCGCGCTCCGACAAGCCCGCCGTGTCCCGGAGCAGCGGGTACCCGACGTCACGCCCGGCTGCGGCGGCCAGGCGCAACACATCCTGGGTCGACTCGTCGACGCGGGCGAAGCGCTGCAGGAGCAGATCGCGCAGGCCACGCGGGAGCTCTCCGCCCTCCTCGCCCGCCGCCGAGAGGAGCTCCTCCGCAAAGAAGGGATTACCCTCCGACCGGGTCACGATCGTGTCTGCCAGGGCCGCTGGCAGGGAAGCGTCGCCGTGAGCCGCCAGTAGTGCCGTCAGGTCGCCGTGCTCGAGCGCTCGGAGCTCGAGCACGCGCGCAGAGCCCGAGCGGCGGACTCCGTCCTCGAGCCTCCGCATGCGCGCGACCGACGAGGGCTCGTCTGCGCGGTAGGTCGCGAGCAGCAGGACCGGGCGGTCATGGAGGTTGTGCGCAAGGAAGACGACGAGATCGAGCGTGGACGTGTCGGCCCAGTGCAGATCCTCGAGCACCAACAGCACGGGTGCCGCGACGCCACGCTCCGTGAGCAGCGCCAGCGTCTCCTCGAACACCTGCAGCTGCGAGCCGGACGTGTTGACCGGCCGGCGCTCGGCGAGCGGGCGCAGCGCCTCGACGAACGGTTGATACGGAAGCTCCGTGCCGACGAGATCGATCGATCGCCCGACGAGGACGACGAACCCGGCATCGCGGGCATGGCTCGCGAGCTCGGAAGCGAGCCGGGTCTTGCCGATGCCGGCCTCCCCGATGACGAGAACGGTCGCGCCGCTCCCGGCGCGCGTCGCGTCGAGCGCGCGCTCGAGCTCCTCGAGCTCACGTACCCGTCCCACGAACACCTCGCTCGCGCGACCCACCTTCCGGCCAGTATCGCGCAGCTCGCCGGCCCGAGATAGGGAGGCCGGGAGCGGAAGATAAGGACCTCCGCCCGATGTGCTCCCGCCTGCTCCCGGCCAACATCGGTCGCGACCGAGACACGAGGAGGCACGAGATGACAGCTGTTGCATCGGACCGGCAGACGTCGGCGCGGATGAAGGCACATACGGTGCGAGGCGGGGGAGGTCTCGGGCTGCACGTGCGCGAGTGGGGGACAGAGGACGGGCCGCCGATCGTGTTCGTGCACGGCTGGTCGCAGAACCACCTCTGCTGGGCGAAGCAGTACGAGAGCCCGCTCGCGCGGGAGTTCCGGCTCGTGGCCTTCGACCTGCGCGGCCACGGCATGTCCGAGGCGCCGCTCGGGCCCGAGCACTACACGGACGCCGGGCTCTGGGCCGACGACCTCGCGGCGGTAATCGACGAGCTCGGCCTCGTCCGGCCGGTGCTGGTCGGCTGGTCATACGGCGCCTTCGTCATCTGCGACTACCTGCGCTCGCACGGCCAGGAGCGAGTCGCCGCGATCGAGTTCGTGGAGGGCGTCACCAAGCTCGGCGAGGCGGCCTTCGGCAGGTTCATCGGCCCCGGCTTCCTCGACCACTTCGTCGACGCGACGAGCGACGACCTGCCGACCAGCATGCGCGCGATGCGCTCCTTCGTGCGGACGTGCCTCGTCGCGCCGGTGTCGGAGGACGAGGTCGAGGCGGCGGTCTGCTGGAACATCGTCGTACCGGCAGCGATCCGGGCCAACCTCGCGGCCCGCGAGATCGACTGCGACGACGTGCTGCGCGCGCTCGAAGTGCCGCTGCTCGTCACGCAAGGCCGGGCGGACTCTGTCGTGCTGCCGGCGATGGCCGAGCACCTGCTCGCCACGTGCCCGACAGCCGAGGCGTCCTGGTACGACGGTGTCGGCCATGCGCCGCACCTCGAGGATCACGAGCGCTTCAACCGGGAGCTGGCCGCGCTCACTCGCCGCGTCCGGGCGTGAGCGGCCTCAGGCGCCGCCGCTCGGAGGGTCGATCAGCCGTCGGTCTTGCGCGCGACCAGGTCGATCGGGGTGCCTGCCTCCTCGCCGCCGAGCCGCGCGCGGAAGACGTGGTACGTCCACGCCTCGTAGAGGAGGACGACCGGCAGGAGCACGACGGCGACCACCGTCATGACGACCAGTGAGTAGTGAGCCGACGACGCATTCTCCACCGTGAGGCTGTTCCCGAAGTTCGGATCGGAGACGAGCACGCGCGGGTAGAGGCTCACGAACAGCGTGACGACCGCCCCCGCGATGGTCGTCGCCGTCGCGACGAACGCCCACACCTCGTTTCCGGCGCGGGTGAGGAAGACGGCGGCGACTGCCCCCACCGCGGCGATCGCGGCCGGAACGACCCCGGGGAAGAGATCCTTGTCGTTGACGTCGGTCGCGACGACGAGTGTCCAGACGAGGAAGCCCGCGCCGACGACAGCGGCGGCTGGGGCGATGCGCGACGCTGTCCGCGTCGCGCGCGCGCGGAGATCGCCGAGCGTGCGGAGCGCGAGAAAGACGGCCCCGTGGAGCGCGAAGAGCAGGCACAGGGCGATTCCGGCAACGACGGAGTAGAGGCTGAAGAGGTCGCCGAGGTCGCCGGCGAACGTCTGGTCGGAGGCAATCGGCACGCCGTGGAGCAGGCTCGCGAGCGCAATGCCCCAGAGGAACGGCCCCCCGAACGACGCGATCGTGTTCAGCCACGCCCAGACGGACTTCCAGCGCGCCGACTCGGCCTTGCCGCGCCACTCGAACGACAGCACCCGCACGATCAGCAGGGCGAGGATGGAGAGCAGCACCAGGTAGAAGCCGGAGAACATCGTCGCGTACCAGACGGGGAAGGCCGCGAACGTCGCGCCGCCGGCGATCACGAGCCAGACCTCGTTGCCGTCCCAGAGCGGGCCGATCGACTCGAGCATCGTCGTCCGCTCGCTCTCGTTCCTGCCGAGGATCGGGAGCAGCATGCCGACGCCGAAGTCGAATCCCTCGAGCACGAAGTAGCCCGTCCAGAAGAAGGCGAGCAGGCAGAACCACAGGATCTCGAGCGTCATCTCAGTACACCGGCGCCGGCTCGGCCGCCGTCTCCTCCCCGCCCGCGGGCGGCCCGCCGGGATCGACACGGGCATAGCGGCGCATGAGGTAGAAGTCGACGACCCCGAGGACGGTGTAGAGGGAGACGAACACGCCCAGGCTGAGGCCGACGGTCCAGGCGCTCACCGTGCCCGACACGGCGTCCTCCGTTCGCAGCAGCCCGTAGACCACCCACGGCTGGCGCCCCGCCTCGGTGAGGATCCAGCCCGCGAAGTTGGACAGAAACGGGAATGCGATCGCCACGAGGGACGCGCGCTGGAACCACGTCGCGCGGTCGAGCTTCGTGTGGCGGACGAGCCAAAGCCCCCAGAGCGCCAGGACGAGGAGGAGAGTGCCGAGATACGCCATCACGCGCATGCTCCAGTAGACGAGCCGCACGTCCGGGACGTAGTTGCCCGGCCCGAACTCCTGCTCGTACTGGCTCTGGAGCTCGTTGATCCCGACCACCTCGCCCTTGAACGAGTTGGTGGCGAGGAACGACAGGAGGCCCGGGACCTCTATGTCGAACGACGGCGTCTGGTCGTCCTCGGTGAAGCCGCCGATCTGGAAGAGGGAGAACCCGGCCGGCTGCTCCGTGTTCCAGAGCGCCTCGGTGGCGGCGATCTTCATCGGCTGCGCGTCGGTCACGGCGACCCCGAACTCGCTTCCGATCCCGAGCTGGATGAACGACACGGGCAGCGCGACGACGATCGCGAGCTTGGCCGCGCGGCGGAAGAGCTCGACGTTGCGGCCTCGAAGCAGGTGCCAGCAGGACACGCCGAGCACGAAGAAGCTCGCCGTCACGAGCCCGGCCACGATCGCGTGCGCCCAGGCGAACAGGACGAAGCCCTGGAAGAGGATCTGGACGATGTCGTTGGCCTCGGCGCGGCCCGTCTGGTCGTTGATCTGGTAGCCGACGGGATGCTGCATCCACGAGTTCGCGGTGAGGATGAAGTAGGCCGAGAGCCAGGTCCCGATCCAGACGAGGTAGATCGTCGCGAGGTGGATCCTCGGGGAGAGGCGCTCCCAGCCGAACAGCCACAGGCCGATGAAGGTCGCCTCGAGCATGAAGGCGCCGATGCCCTCGATCGCGAGCGGCGGCCCGAAGACGTCCCCGACGTAGGCGGAGAACGCGGACCAGTTCATCCCGAACTGGAACTCCATGACGAGACCCGTCGCGACGCCGATCGCGAAGTTGATGACGAAGAGGGTTCCGAAGAACCGCGTGAGTCGTTGCCAGCGCTCGTCGCGTGTCCGGTACCAGAGCGTCTGCATCACCGCGAGCAGCGGCGCAAGGCCGAGGGTCAGAGGCACGAAGACGAAGTGGAACAGCGTCGTGACCGCGAACTGCCACCGGGCGAGCTCGAGCGCGGTGTTCGCGAGCGGTGTCACATGACCGGCGAGGACGACGGTAGTCAGTGCTCCCTCCCTCCGGCGGCTCGGGGGTGCCGCGGGCGATGCGTGGAATCAAGCCACGACCCGGGGGAGTCTGTCACACCGGGCGGGCAACCGAGCCCATCGCGGCAACTCGTGGTCAGTATTCGGTGACGTCGTCTGCGGACAGCACCGGGACTGCGTCTTCCCGCCGCCGGCCCGCGAGGCTCGTCGCCAGGAGCGGGAACACGAGAACAGAGATCATGCCCGCCCCGACGAGCGACGCGCCGATCTCGGGATCGATCGCTCCGCGGTCGGTGCCGATGTCGACGATCGCGACGATCAGCGGTAGGCCGGTCGCCGCGAAGAGCGCGAGGACGAGCGTGCGGGACGGCCCGAGCTCGCCTCGCCACAAGAGCGATGCGGAGCCGCGGACGACCAGCAGCAGCGTCAGGAAGAGCGCGGCGAGCGCGAGCCCGTGTGGCGCCAGGAGGCTGTCGACGTCGAAGTCGATCCCGGTGGCGACGAAGTAGATCGGGATGAGAAAGCCGAAGCCGATGCCCTCAAGCCGCATGCGCACGACCTCGCCGTCGGACGTGTCGAGGACGAGCCCGACCACGAGCCCGGCCGCAAAGGCGCCGAGGACGAAGTCGAAGCCGACGTCCCTGGCGAGGAGGACGAGCGCCGCCAGGACGAGGATCGCCAGCCGAACCGCTGCCTGCCCCGTCGTGTGAATCGTCTCCTGCAGAACACGGACGACATGCGGCGGACGGGCGCGAACCGCCGCCGCGCCGGCCAGCGCGACGAGACCGCCGAACGCGAGGAGCAGGAGCACCTCGACGAACGACCCGTACACGCCGGTCAGGAAGACCGAGATGACGACGATCGGCCAGAACTCCCCGGCGACGCCCGCGCCGAGGGTCGCCGTGCCGAGTGGAGTGCGCAGGAGGCCCGCGTCGGAGAGGATCGGAACGATCGTCCCGAGCGCGGTTGTCGCGAAGGCGACACCGAGCAGCCATCCTTCCGCGTCGACTCCCCCCTCGTGGAGGATCGCGCCCGCCACGAGGCCGATCGTGATCGAGACGGCCCAGCCGGCCGTGCCGAGCGCGAGCGCGCGGCGCGGCACGCGCTTCTCGATCACCTCCAGGCCCGCGAAGAAGAAGAGGAAGACGAGCCCGATGGTGGCCAGGAACTCGATGTACGGATCGGTGTTCGCGATGTCGAGCGCCTCGGGGCCCATCAGGATCCCGAGGAGGATCTCCACGACCACCGTGGGCAGCAGGATCCTGCGATGCAGCCGCGAGACGATCGCCGCGACGGTCGACGCGGCGAGGACGAGGACGAGCGAGCCGACGTCGGGCGGGGTCACGACACGTTCACGAAGCCGCGCGGCGCGATGCCCCACGAGCTCGTGAACGAGTCCCCGGGCTCGAGGCGGATCAGCGCCTCTCCGCTGCGGAACGCATTCGGCGGGCACGTCATCGGCTCCACCGCGAGGCTTCGCCGGTCGACGTCCGGAAGCGGGTCGCCCGTGAACAGCATCAGGTACCCGTAGCGATCGTCGACCCAGAGCGTGAGCGCATTGCCGCTCGCAGGGTCGCCGAGGTCGACGCGGGCTCGACCATCCTCGTCCCGCTCGAGGTCGGTGAAGCAGCTGTCGAGCATCGTTCGGCCGATCGGCCGACGCCGCCGGAAGTCGTACTCCGTCCCCGCGACCGGCGAGCTGCCGGTCGGCAGCCCCCGCTCGTCCGACGACAGCACCGTCCGACCGGGAGCCTCGAGGAGCAGGGAGTCGATTCCCGCGGCGCCGAGCCGAAGATACGGATGCGCACCGCAGCCGTAGGGGCACGCGTCCGGCCCGACGTTCGTCGCCGTCGTCGTGACCGACAGCCCCTCGGCCGAGAGGGCGTACTCGATGGTCAGCGCGACGGAGAACGGGTAGCCGGGCCGAGGATGCAGCAGGTGCTCCATCACGACGGCATGGGGGAGTCGACGGCCGACCGTCCACGTCGCCCACCGAACGAGGCCGTGGATCGCGTCGTTCTCGTCCGGATCGTCGATCGGAGTCTGGTGCGCTCGCCCGTCGAACTCGTAGCTTCCGTCCTCGAGCCGGTTCGGCCAGGGGATCAGCACCTGCCCGCGACCCGATGTGCAGAGCTCGTCCTCGCGGTAGCCGTCGAGGACGTCGTGGCCGGCCACCGAGTAGGTGCGAAGCCCGCCTCCGACCTCGACGACGACGGCGCGCTGTCCGTCGTGGGCGATCTCGACCTGCTCGCCCGAGGGTGCGTTCATCCGAGCGGCCGCGCCCGGGGCTACCGGAGTCGCTCCAGGAGGTGGTCGCCGACCCGGAGGGAGTTCGCCATCGCCGTCAGGGCCGGGTTCACGGCTCCGATCGACGGGAAGACGCTCGTGTCGACGACGTACAGGTTGTCGAGCTCGTGCGCCTTGCAGTGGACGTCGAGCACCGAGGTGGCCGGGTCGTTGCCGAAACGGCAGGTGCCGGCCTGGTGCGCGCAGCCGGCGATCGGGATGTCGTTCTTCATGTACGCAAAGCGGTGGATCAGGTGGCCCGGGTTCATGTCCAACTGCCCGAGCATCGACTTCACCTTCGCGTAGAGCTGCTTCTTGGCCTCCAGGTTCGTCTCCGCGTAGGTCAGCTTGATGTTGCCGTCCGGCTCGACGGTGACCCGGTTGTCGGCCGTGGCAGGTCCTCGGTCGAGAGCCAGAAGTCGATCGCGTGGCGCGCCATCCGCTCGAGCGTCCACTCCGGAGCCAGCTTCGTGTCGCGCGGTCGCTCGCCGCGGAACATCGGCGCCGTCGACTTGCCGACCATCTGGACGTTGCCGAGCGGGTACTCGAAGTCCTCCGAGCCGAAGTAGAAGTCGTTGAGCGCGAGCGTCTTTTGGAAGGTCGTCGGGTTTTCCTCGCGCGAGAGAGCGAGGACCGCCGTCGAGTCGTGGAACATGTAGTTGCGGCCGACCTGATCCGAGCCGTTGGCGAGACCATTCGGGTGCTTGTCGCTCGCCGACTGCAACAGCAGCTTGGCCGTGTTGGCCGCACCGCATGCGACAACGACGACGTCGCCCGCGAACCGCTCCTCGGCGCCGTCGCGCTCGACGACCACCTCGCTGACGGCGGTGCCTTCCCCGTTCGTCTCGAGCCTGAGGACTTTCGCGTTCGTCCGAAGCGTCACGTTCGGGTGCTCGAGGGCTGGCCGAACGCCGAGCACCTCGGCGTCGGACTTCGCGTGCACGAGGCACGGGAAGCCGTCACACGTGGCACAGCGAATGCACGTGCTGAACGGAGGGTTGGACTCGTTCAGCCGGATGCCGCACGGCGCGTGGAACGGTTGATAGCCCGCGGCTGCGAGGTCATCCGCGAGCTGCTGGATGCGGGGCTCGTGCGAGACGGCCGGGAACGGATAGGGCGCGCTGGCGGGCGGCTCGGTCGGGTCCTCGCCGCGAGCGCCGTGGACCTCGTAATGTTGCTCGGCCATCGTGTAGTACGGCTCGATGTCCTCGTACGTGATCGGCCAGGCGGGCGATATGCCGTCGTGATGCTGCAGCTCGCCGAAGTCCTCCTTGCGAAGCCGGTACAGGGCGGCGCCGTAGAGCTTCGTCGCTCCACCGACGAAGTAGTGGACACCGGGCTGGAAGGGCTTGCCGCTCGCGTCGTACCACGTGTCCGGCGAGACGTAGCGGTTGTCCACGAACACGTCCTGGTCCGACCAGTTCTGCGGCTCCCGCGGGAGCCAGTCGCCTCGCTCGAGCAGCAGGATGCGCTTGCCCGACGGCGCGAGGTGCCGTGCGAGAGTGCCGCCGCCGGCACCGCTGCCGACGATGATGACGTCGTAGGTCTCCATCTCGTCCTCCTTCGACTTTGGCGGAGCCTCGCTCTCCGTCAGTAGTGCTGGAGCATCTCCGGGACGATGATCCGGGCGGCGGCCTCCAGCAGCGCGAGGTGCGAGAACGCCTGCGGGAAGTTGCCGAGATGGCGTCCGGTGTCGGCGTCGAACTCCTCGGCGTAGAGCCCGAGCGGTGAGGCGACCCGGAGCAGCCGCTCCATCAGGTCGCGTGCCTGTTGCAGCTCGCCGACGATCGCCAGCGCGGAGACGAGCCAGAAGGAGCAGATGAGGAACGTGCCCTCCTTGCCCGAGAGGCCGTCGTCGGTCTCGTCGGTGTGGTAGCGGAGGACGAAGCCGTTCTCCGTCAGCCGGCCGGCGATTGCCTCGACCGTGGCGTGCAGGCGCTCGTCGTCGCCGGGCAGGAAGTCGAAGATCGCGGCCAGGAGCACCGAGGCGTCGAGCGCGTCGGTGTCGTAGTGCTGGCGGAGCACGCCCTCGGCCGTGACACCGTGCTCGAGGATGTCCGCGCGGATCTCCTCGGCAATCGCCCTCCACGCGTCCGCCTTCTCCCGGTCGCCGCGGATCACGGCGAGCTCGGCCGCGCGGTCGAGCGCGACCCAGCACATCAGCTTCGAGGAGACGTAGTGCTGCGGCGCTCCGCGCGCCTCCCAGATCCCCTGGTCCGGCTCGCGCCAGACCTTCGTGGCGCACTCGGCCTGCGTCTCGACGATCGGCCAGAGGCGGCGTGGCAGCCGCTCGCTCTTCCGCGTGTGCAGCAGGATCGAGTCGAGGACGGCACCGAAGACGTCGTTCTGGCGCTGGTCGTAGGCGCCGTTGCCGATCCGCACGGGGCGCGCGCCCGCGTAGCCGGTCAGATGGTCGAGCGTCGACTCGGTCAGGTCGCGGCGGCCGTCGATCCCGTACATGATCTGCAGCGCGCCGTCCTCGTTCGCATCGAGGTCGGCGACGAACTGCATGAACTCGTCGGCCTCCCAGTCGAGGTTGAGCCAGTGCAGCGCCTGGAGCGTGAAGGTCGTGTCGCGCATCCACGTGTAGCGGTAGTCCCAGTTGCGCTCGCCCCCGGGCGTCTCGGGAAGCGAGGTCGTGAGCGCGGCGACGGTCGCGCCCGTCGGCATGTACGTGAGGCCCTTGATCGTCAGCGCCGAGCGCTGGACCGGGTCGCGCCAGCGGTGATCCGGGATCCGCGCCCGACCGAGCCACGACCGCCAGAAGCTGGTCGTCGCGGCCATGCGCTCGTCCGCCTCCTCGACCGTGCGCGGGCCGGTGAGCCCTTCGGCCCAGGTCAGGCAGCAGTACGCGCGCTCCCCTTCGCGGAGCATGTGACGGCCGCGGACCCGGTTCTCCTCGACCCCGAGCGGAAGCGACGAGCACAGCCGGAACGTCTGCCCGGCGCCGCTCGCGTCGGCCGCGTGCAGGTCGTCTTCGACGAGCTTCCATTCGGCGGGCGTCCGCCCGTAGTCGAACGCGGGCTCGCACACGAGCTCGATCTCGACCTCGCCCTCGATGCACTCGACGGTGCGTACGAGCATGTGGTCGCCGTCGTCGTCCGCGGGCGGCCGTGTGTGCGGCGTCACTGCGTCTGCCCCCGCGTACGGGCTGATCGTCAGCGCGTCCCTCACCTCGATCCAGCCCATCGGCGTCTTCCACGTCGTGACGAGAACGTTCGTGCCGGGCTCGTAGCTGCGCGCCGAGGGATGGTTGATCCCGTAGGGCCCGAGGCGCATGAACCCCGCCTGGCGGTCGAGCAGGCTGCCGAAGACGCTCGGCGAGTCGAACGCCGGGAAGCACAGCCAGTCGACCGCCCCGTCCGCGGCGACGAGCGCGCCGGTGTGGCAGTTGGAGAGGAACGCGTAGTCAGCGATCGGCGGGAACGGCGACGGCGCTGCCGCGCTCTGCGGGCTCCCGTCGGTACGTGCGCGGACGTCGCTCATGACGCGATCCACGGCCCGTGCCAGCGGCCGAAGCCTGCCACCAGCTCTTCCGCTGCCGCCGGCCCCCAGGAGCCCGGCGCGTACGCGTGCACCGGCGGCGGTGCGTCGAGTAGCGGCTGCATGACCCGCCAGGTCTCCTCGACGCCGTCCTGCCTGGTGAAGCGGGTGGCGTCGCCGACCATCGCGGCGTGGAGGAGCACCTCGTACGGCGTCGCTCCCTCGCCGCCCTGGTCCGCGAACTCCATGTCGAGGTCGATGCGCGCGGCGGCCGCTGCGTCGGCGCGGCGCGCGGCGACGATCGCCCTGATCCCGGTGGACGGGTCGAGCTTGACGACGAGCTGGTTCGGTTCCGGATTGGCGAGGCCGAACCCGATGCGCGGCGGGTGCTTGAAGACCACGCGAACCTCCGTCTGCGTCACCGGCAGGCGCTTCCCCGTGCGGATGAAGAACGGCACCCCCGCCCAGCGCCAGTTCTCGATCTGAAGCCGCAGGGCTCCGTACGTCTCCGTCGTCGAGTCCGCGGCGACCCCGTCGATCCCGAGATAGCCGTCGTACTGTCCACGGACGTAGTGGGCCGGGTCGGCCTCGATCACGGCCCGGAAGAGGGCGACCTGCGAGTCCTTGATCGTCGCCGGGTCACCCCGGGACGGTGGCTCCATCGCCGTCGCGGAGACGAGCTGCATCAGGTGGTTGACGACGACGTCGCGCAGCGCGCCGACCGGATCGTAGAAGTGCCCACGATCCTCGACGCCGAAGTCCTCGGCCATCGTGATCTGGACGCACTCGATGTGGTCCCGGTTCCAGACGGGCTCGAAGATCCTGTTGGCGAACCGCAGGAAGAGGATCTCCTCGATGCCCATCTTCCCGAGGTAGTGGTCGATGCGGTAGAGCTGCGACTCGTCGACATATTGGTGGAGCTGGTCTGCGAGCTCACGGGCGGACTCGAGGTCGTGGCCGAAGGGCTTCTCGACGACGATCCGCGCGTCCTTCGCCAGGCCCGCCTCGGCGAGGCCCTGCACGACCCTGCCGAAGAGGAACGGCGGGATCTCGAGATAGAAGACTGGCGTCTCGGCGCCCGAGATCGCATCGGCCACCCGCTCGTAGGCGGCGGGGTCTCCGAAGTCGCCCTGGACGTACGCGAGTCGCTCCGCAAAGCGCTCGAACACCGCCTCGTCGAGCTGCTCGCCGGTGCCGACGATCGAGTCGCGTGCCCGCTGCACGAGCCGGTCGAGCGACCAGTCGTCGACGGCCACGCCGACGATCGGGCAGTCGAGCAGCCCCCGCTGCTCGAGCCGGTACAGGGAGCGGAACGTCATCACCTTGGCGAGATCGCCGGTGATCCCGAACACGACGAAGACGTCCGCGGGTCGTCGCCTGCTGGGCTCGCGCTCCGCCGCGGCCGTCGGGGCCGGCACGGTCTCGCTGGTCGTCATCTCGTTCTCCTCTGTGTCGGGATGGATCGGGACGCCTCGTCCGAGCACGCCGTCGCGCCGTCGCTCATCGACCCGCGTCTCGAGACTCGTCGGCGCCGACCGTGATCCGCCCGCTCCGCTGGTGCGTCAGGCCCGCGCCGGCCCAGTCGACGATCGCTTTCGCCCGGTCCTCGTTGGTCGGCAGGAGCGCGAGATGAACGGTGCCCCACGCGACCTGAGCCTTGAAACCCTTCATCGTCCGTCCGCCCATCATCTGGACGACCGCGGCACCTCGCCCGATCGTCGCCATGGTTCCCTTGTCGCGGTACCTGAAGGGCTTCGGCTCCTTGTCGCGCACGCGCCGCGCGATCGCCTTGCCGGCCTGCTCGCCGGACTGGAGGGCGACCGAGCCCAGCTGTGGCAGGACGTGCTCGGTCTTCGGGTCCGTGATCGCGGCGATGTCGCCCACGGCGTAGACGTCGGGGTGGCCGGGAAGCGTCAGGTCGGCTCCGACGCCGATCCGGTTGCCCCGCTCGAGCTCGAGCCCGAGCGACTGGACGAGCCTGTTCCCCTGCAGCCCAGCGCCCCAGACGAGGGTGTGCGCCGGGATCTCCTCGCCGGACTTCAGCGTGACGCGAGTGGGGGAGACGGAGGCGACGGCTTCCCCGGTGACGACCTCGACACCGCGTTTCTCCAGAGCCTCACGGGCATAGGCGCGGAGGTTCGGCTTGAACATGGCGAAGATCTCGGGCCCCGCCTCGACGAGGACGACGCGGGCCTTCTCCTGCGGGATGCCCGGGTAGTCCTTTGCGAGGTCGCCGCGGTAGAGCTCGGCGATCGCGCCGGCGCTCTCGACGCCGGTCGGCCCCCCACCGACGACGACGACGTCGAGGACGCCGTCGTCCAGCAGGCTCGGATCCTTGTCGGCAGCCTCCCACCGCCCGAGCACGTGGTCCTTGAGGCGCATCGCGTCACTCAGCGTGTACATGGGGAACGCGTGCTCGGGTGCGCCCTCGGTCCCGAAGAACGTCACCTCCGCGCCGAGCGCGAGCACGAGGTAGTCGTAGGTCAGCGGCGCCATCTCGGCCAGCGTCACGGTGCGCTCCGTCAGGTCGACGGCCGTGGCCGACGTCTTGTGGACCGTCACGTTGTCCTGGTCGTGGACGAGGTCGCGCAGGGAGTGACCGACGGCACTCGGCTCGAGCAGGCCGGTCGCCAGCTGGTAGAGGAGCGGCTGGAACGTGTGGTAGTCGTGCCGGTCGACGAGGACGACGTCCACGTCCGAGTCCCCGAGCTCGAGCGCTGCGCCGAGCCCTCCGAAGCCCCCGCCGAGGACGAGGACGCGCGGACGCTGCGACACGGCGGTCATGCTCGGGCGGAGATGATCTGCGCGGACAAGGGGCAAGTATGACCGATCGCCAAGGGGCTATGCGTCGTCGCTGCTCGAGGAGCGCGGCATCGTCCGGGGTCGCGTAGGGTCGCGCCGTGTTCTTCTCGCTGCCGAGCTGGGCGGTCGCGCTGCTCGTCTTTGCGGTCGTCGGCGGCGCATGCGTCCTCGGCGCCGCCGTCGGCCGCTACCTACGGCGGCACACCGACGTCCTCCGCGAGCCGATCGGCGTCCTCCAGGCCGCACTCCTCGGTCTGGTCGGGTTGATCCTGGCGTTCGGCCTGAGTCTCGCCGTCGGCCGGTACGAGGCGCGGCGGTCAGCGGTCGTTGCCGAGGCGAACGCGATCGGCACGACGTATCTCCGCGCGCAGCTCATCGCCGAGCCTGCGCGCTCCAGGTCGCTCGACCTGTTGCGCCGCTACACGGATCTGTCCATCCGGATGTCGCACGAGGTCCCGAACAGCGCGTCGATGAAGCGGACGATAGCGGCGCAATCCGTCCTCCAGCGGCGTCTGTGGCGGCTCGCCGGCGAGGCGATCTCGGCGGCGCCGACCGCGAGCGCACCCCGCCTCTACGTGGAGACGCTCAACGAGATGATCGACCAGGAGACTGTGCGCGTCTCGGCGCTGAACAACCGCGTACCCGGCGCGGTGCTCGGCCTCGAGGTGATCGGGGCGGCGGTCGTCGTCGGGTTGCTGGCGCTGTATCTCGCCGTCCTCGGACGCGGACTGCTCGCCGCGATCGTGGCTGCCGGCCTCGTGACGCTGCTCCTCCTGGTCACGTTCGACCTCGACCGCCCGACGCGCGGCCTCATCAAGGTTCCGGCCACGCCGCTCGAGTCGCTCCGGGCGTCGATGCTGCTGCCGCCGGCGGCAGGCCCCTGACGCCCTCGGTGCTACGCGGCGGCCGCGTCGGGGATCGGCTCGGTGGGGCGGTCGGGTGCGCTGCCCGTCTCGCGGCTCAGGGAGATGACGACCGCGCCGACGAGTGCCAGCCCGAGGCCGGTGAGGGCGAGCACGACGTGCCAGGCGGGCCGGCCGAGTCGCTCGTCGAAGAGCACCACGCCGAGGAGGATGCCGACGACGGGGTTGGCGACCGACACCGTCGCCACGGAGGGCGCCAGCCGCCCGGTTCCGAGCGACACCTGCTGGAGGACGAACCCGAGCACGCCGGCGATCGCCAGCGCGTACGGCTCCCAGTGCGTCAGCAGCTCCTCGATCCCTTCGTGGAGGAAGTCGACCGTCGGCTTCGTCAGCGCCGCCGAGAGCCCGAACAGGATCCCGGCCACGGTCCCGTAGACGGCAGCCTTCGTAGACAGCCCTCCCCGCCCGCTGACGAAGAGCAGGGCAGCACACACCACGGCGAGTGCTCCGATCGCGACCGCCCATTCGTAACCCGGCGCGTTCTCGTTGCCTCCGGCCGGGTCACCGAAGATCGCGAAGAGCGCGAGCCCGGCCACGATGACCGCGGCTCCGATCAGCTCGCGCCGCCCGACATGCTGCTTCGTCAGCACGTAGCCGAGCGGCAGCGCGAAGACGACCGTCATGACGAGCAGCGGCTGGATGATCGCCAGCCGTCCCCGGTCGAGCGCGGCGGCCTGGAGGACATAGCCCGTGAGCAGCGCAGCCGTACCGAGGAGCCACATCGTCTGCCCGGCGAGCCTCGCGAGCGAGGCGGGGTGGCGCAGCGAGATCTCGGGCAGCTCGAGCGCGCCCTTCTGTTGCAGCGCCGCGGCGAGCGCGAACAGGAACGCCGCGCACAGGGCGAGGACAGTGGGCACCGGCGCAGCCTAGGACGCACGACGCGGTGGCGCAATCGGACGAAGCGGGGCGCCTTGCGGGATCGGATCGGCTCGGCCGAGTCACGAGCGAGCTCATCCGGACCTGACCGCAATCGACGATCGGTGTCGTCCCCGATGCGCCGGTCTCCGTCGCCGGCGAGACTCGGGATGGATCCACAGGATGCCGCCTCGACAGTCAGGCGTACTGAGGAGGGACATGACCGCACGCACGGCCCCGCGAGCGGTCGCAGACGCGACCGCCGGTCGCTCGGGCCGACGGCGTCGCTGTCGTGCAGGCGGAGCGCCTCACGAAGCGCTTCGGCGACGTCGTGGCCGTCGACGACCTCAGCTTCGCGCTCGAGCGCGGCACGGTGACCGGCTTCCTCGGCCCGAACGGCGCCGGAAAGACGACGACGCTGCGGATGCTGCTGCACCTCGTGCAGCCGACGGCCGGACGCGCGCTCGTGCTCGGCGGCCGCTACGAGGAGCTCGAGCGGCCGGCCGATCGCGTCGGCGCGGTTCTGGAGGCCGCAGACTTCCACCCCGGGCGCTCGGGTCGCGACCACCTGTACGCGCTCGCGCTCGCTCTCGGCCGGACGGGCTCCGGCGGCGACGGCGCCTTCCGCGGTCGCGAGCGGGCGGCAAGGGAGCGGGTCGACGCGGTTCTCGAGCTCGTCGAGCTGAGCGGTGCCGCGCGGCGGCGCGTGGGAAGCTACTCGCTCGGGATGCGCCAGCGGCTGGGCCTGGCCGGCGCGCTGCTCGGCGATCCCGAGCTCCTGATCCTCGACGAGCCCGCCAACGGACTCGATCCCGAGGGCGTGCGCTGGCTGCGGGACTTCCTGCGCGGCTTCGCGGCCGAGGGGAAGACGGTCTTCGTCTCGAGCCATGTGCTCGCCGAGGTCGCGCAGACGGTCGACCGGGTGCTGATCATCAACAGGGGCAGGCTCGTGACCTTCTCGTCGCTCGCGGAGCTGACCGCCCGGCTCACCGGCGGCGTCCGTGTGCGCGCGCCGGGCGTCGGACGTCTGCAGAACGCACTGGCGGCGGAGAGCATCCGCTCGACCCTGTTGGACGGCAACGAGCTGCTGGTGGACGGGGCGCCGAGCGCCAGCGTCGGCGAGATCGCCTTCCGGGCGGGCGTGCCGCTGCACGAGCTCGTGCCCGAGTCGTCGACACTCGAGGACGTCTTCCTCGAGCTCACCGCGGAGGAGCCGTCGTGATCGACCAGTTGCTCAGCGAGCTTCGCAAGATGCGTTCGACCCGCACGAATCTCGGGCTTCTTGCGGGGATGATCGCCCTCACGCTGCTGGGGGTTCTGATCAACGGCTTCGTCCTGAGCGCAGCCGAGCTACGCGGCCACGACAATCAGCACACGCTGCTCTCCGCCGGCACCTCGGGCGCGCTGTTTGCGTCGCTCATCGGCGTGATGGCGATCACGAGCGAGTTCCGGCACGGGACGATCCGGTCGACCTTCCTCGTCACGCCGGACCGCAATCGTGTGATCGCGGCCAAGGTGATCGCGAGCCTCCTGATGGGGATCGCGTTCGGGCTCGTCGCCATCGGGCTCTCGTTCGGCATCGGCTACGCGATCCTCGCCGGCCGCGGCATCGATTTCGCACTCGACACGAACCACGTGCTCCTTCTCGTGTTCGGCACGCTCCTGATGACGGCACTGTGGGCCGCTCTCGGCGTCGGCCTGGGTGCGGTGGTGACGAACCAGGTCTTCGCCGTCATCGGCGTCATCGTCTGGGCCTTCTTCGTCGACAATCTCCTGCGCGCGCTCGTTCCGGACGTCGGACGCTTCACCCCGGTCGGTGCGAGCGACTCGGTCACGGCCGGCTTCGCCGACTACCTGTTCGCGCCCGCACTGGGCGCGCTGCTCCTGCTCGTATACGCCGCCGGGTTCGTCGCAGCCGGCGCGGTGCTCGTTGCGCGACGCGATGTGACCTAGCGATGCTGACGCTCGACGCCATCCGCAAGCGGTTCGGCCCCGTCGAGGCGCTCGCAGGCTGCTCGTTCACCGTCGAGCGCGGACGCATGCTCGGCTTCCTGGGGCCGAACGGCGCGGGGAAGACGACCGCGATGCGGGCGGTCTTCGGGCTCGTCGAGCTCGACGCCGGTGACCTCGCATGGGACGGGCGAACGATCGGGTCGACGGAGCGGCTGCGGTTCGGCTACATGCCAGAGGAGCGCGGCCTCTATCCCCGCATGCGGGTCGGCGAGCAGCTCGCGTACTTCGGCCGCCTGCACGGGCTGGACGCGGACGCGGCACGCGCCGCCGCGCTCGACTGGATGGAGCGGCTCGGCTTCGCCGAGCGCGCCGACGCGAAGGTCGAGGAGCTCTCGCACGGCAACCAGCAGCGCGCCCAGTTGGCGGCTGCGCTGGTGCACACGCCGGAGCTGCTCGTCCTCGACGAGCCGTTCGCCGGGCTCGACCCCGTCGCGGTCCGCACGCTCGCGGATGTGCTTCGGGAGGAAGCGGCCCGCGGCGCCGCGGTCCTCTTCTCCAGCCATCAGCTCGATCTCGTGGAGGACATCTGCGAGGAGGTCGCGATCATCGATCACGGCCGGATCGTGGCAAACGGAGATCTCGACGCCCTGAGACGGGCGTCGGAGAGGCGGCGGATCGAGCTCCAGCTCGACGGCGCGCCGCCGCACTGGCTGCCGGACATCCAGGGCGTCGACCTGGTGGAGCGCACGAACGGCGACCTGCGGCTGCTGGTCGACCGGGACGTCGATCCGCAGCTCGTGCTCGCCGCCGCAGAGAGGACGGCGCCGGTTGTCGAGTTCAGCTATGGGCCGCCGTCCCTCGCGGAGCTCTTCCTGGAGCTGGTGTCGCGATGAGCGGAAGACGCGCGATCGCCCTCGTCGCCTGGCGCGAGATCCGCGAGCGTCTCCGCAGCAGGGCCTTCCTCGCCTCGACCGTCCTCATCCTCGCGCTCGTCGCCGGCTCTGCCGTGCTCGGGACGCTCGTCGATCCGCAGAAGACGTACCGTGTCGCCGTCACCACGCCTGTGCCGATGGGCCTCGCGAAGGCCCTGCAACGGGCGGCGGAGCCGTTCGACGAGGCGCAGGTGCGGCTGCGCACGGTCGGTTCGGCCGCGGCGGGGCGTCAGCTCGTCGAGGACTCCGAGGTCGACGCGCTGCTGCTCCTGTCGGCCGACCGGCTCGTCTTCCGGAAGAACGTGGACGCGAAGGCGGCCGCAGTGGCCGACTCGGCGGTCCGCGCCGTTCGGAACGAGCTGCCGCAGGCACCGGAGCTGACGACGGCCACGCTCCATCCGCCCGACGACGAGCCGGGCGACGCGGCCGTTCTCGTCGCCTTCGCGGGCTCGCTCCTCCTGTTCATGTCGCTCGCGTTCTACGGCCAGTGGGTGATCAGCGGCGTCGTCGAGGAGAAGAGCAACCGCGTCGTCGAGGTGGTCCTGTCGGCGGTGCGACCGCGCGACCTGCTCGCCGGGAAGGTGATCGGAATCGGGTCGCTCGGGTTCGCGCAGCTCGCGCTTGTCGCCGGCCTCGCCGCCGGGCTGCTCATGGCGGGCGTCTTCGACGCCCCCGCAGCGCTCGGGGGCGACATGGCACTCGTCATCCCCTGGTTCGTGCTCGGGTTCGCGCTCTACGCCGTCGCCTACGCCGTCGCCGGCGCGCTCGCCTCGAGCCAGCAGAACGCGGACACGGCCGGGCAGCCCGTCACGTACGCGCTCATCGCCATGTACTTCGCCGGCTACGTCGTCCTCGCGGAGAATCCGGACGGGCCGCTCGCGATCCTTCTCACCGTCTTCCCTCTGACCGCGCCGCTCGTGCTCCCCGCCAGGAGCGCGCTCGTCGGCGTGCCGCTCTGGCAGCACGCGCTCGCGGTGCTTCTCGTCCTCGTCGCGATCTACGCGCTCGTCCGCTTCGCGGGGCGCGTCTACGCGCACGGGCTCCTGCACGGCGGTCCCGGGCTCGGGCTGCGCGCCGCGTGGCGTCTCGCACGCGAGCACTGACCCGCCCACCGATCCGGATCCGACCGATGAGCTCCGTGCTGTGCGATCGTCAGGGGACATGACGGAACGAGATCCCGCACTCGAGCCGTTCGAGGCGCTGATCGGGGCCTGGGCGACGGAGGCCGTCCACACCGCGGTGGACGCGCACGCGAGCCTTTGGGGTTAGGCTCGTCACGAAGCGCGCGGAATGGACGAGACCGACTTCCTGGATCGGATGCGGCTGGTGGCCGAGGCCTTCCGCCCCGCTGCGCCGATCGATCGGCGAGACCTCTTCGCCGGGCGCGGCGAGCAGATCGCCGAGCTCTTCTCGATCGTCTCCCAGCCGGGTCAACACGCGATCGTCTACGGCGAGCGCGGCGTCGGGAAGACGTCGCTGGGACTGGTCGCTGCAGAGCTGCTCGGCGCCGCGAACGTCCTGAGCGCCTGGGCGACCTGCGACGCGAGCGACGACTTTTCGAGCCTGTGGCGAAAAGTGCTCGGCGAGATCGGGCTCACGACCACGAGGCAGGCGATCGGCTTCGGCGAGCGCCTGGACGAGACGACGGAGCCACTCTCGAAGCTGCTGGCGTCGGGTGTCACGCCGCACGCGGTCCAGGGCGCCCTCAAGCAGGCCAGTCGCCAGCGCCCCGTCGCGATCTTCTTCGACGAGTTCGACCGCTTCCAGGACGCGGACGGGCGGGTGCTCTTCGCCGACACGATCAAGGCGCTCTCGGACCGGGTCGTGTCGTCGACGCTCGTGCTGATCGGCGTCGCGGACAGTGTCGGCGAGCTGATCCGCGAGCACCGCTCCGTCGAGCGGGCGCTCGTTCAGATACAGATGCCGCGCATGTCGGCCTCCGAGCTGGCCGAGATTGCGACGAACGGGATCACCGCGGCCAGGATGACTATCGCCCGTTCAGCCGTGACCCGGATCACCGCACTTTCCCAGGGCCTGCCCCACTACACGCATCTGCTCACGCAGCTGGCGGCACAGGCCGCCCTCGGGGAGCGACGCGCCCACATCGGCGTCCGTGACGTCGGCGCCGCGGTGACGCGTGCGATCGACCGTGCGCAGCAGAGCATCGTCGAGGCTTATCGCGAAGCCGTCGGCGGCAGGCCCGGCACTCTCTATCCGCAGGTACTGCTTGCGTGCGCTCTCGCGGAGGAGGACGAGTTCGGGTTCTTCGTCTCGTCCGACGTTCGGGAGCCTCTGAGCAAGATCCTCCACAAGCCGTCCAGGACCAGCGCCTTCGCACGCCACCTCGAAGAGCTGTCGAGCGAGTCGCGCGGCGCCGTCCTCCAGAGGTCCGGCGGCGGCGGAACGGCGCGCTACCGGTTCGTCAACCCGCTCCTCCAACCCTACGTCGCGATGCGCGGAATCTCGGAGGGTGTCGTGCGCGTCAGCGAGCTTCAGCCCGGCAGATAGGCGATCTCGCGAGAGGAGGGCTGTGCGACTCGAGCCGCTCTGCAGGGTGTCGATGCGCTACGTCACAGGAAGCTGGCATCGACCGTTCGGCTCTCGTGACGGCGAGGAGGAGGCGCTCGGGTTCGGCCAGGGCGACGGTGTCGTCAGCGGCGAGATCGAGGGAAACGTCGTGTGGGCGAATCACCCGCGTCGCCGGCAGGACGGCGTGTGGACACCGAATCTGCGCGGCGTCATCACGACCAGCGACGGCAGCGAGTTGCTCCTCTCGGTACACGGGCAGAGCGTCCAGGAGGAGGGGCCAGGCGAGCGGCGCGCGATCCTCGCGCGTGTCGAGTTGACGACCGAGGCCGAGGCATACCGGTGGCTGAACACGTGCTTCGTCGTCGGCGAAGGCGAGATCGACGAGGAGCGCGAGAGATGGTGGCTCGACTGCCACGTCTGCGTGAACGAGCTGGCGCAAGGCCCGCCTGCGATCGGCTCCGAGCCGCCCGAGAGGTTCCGTCAGCGCGGACGCGTCGACCTTCGGCGTGACGCCGATTCCGCTGCGTGACCCGACGGCGGTGCGACGGACGACGCTGCGGTGATCGCGGGGTCTCGGCCTCGCATGAGCGCCCTGGGGTTCTCGTTCAGGGCTCGGCGTTTCGGTTCATGCCGCGAACGCGCGAAGCGCCTCGCGTCCGTTCCCGACGAACGGCTCGCCGTGCGCGAGTAGCAGGTGGTGGAAGTCGAGTTCGGCGAGCGGTCGGTACGCCTCGCGCAGGCCCTGCCTCGTCTGCTCGGGATCGTCCATCAGGAAGTCGGGGACGAAGGCGAGCGGACCCTCCTCCTCCATGCGCACGGCGCCGTCCGCGACCGCGAGCGCGCGGTATGTGGGCAGATAGAGAGCGGTCTCGTCCGGACAGATCGCCGCGACCTGATGGGCGACGATTCCGCCTGGAAGTTCGTCCCCGAAGTCGAAGGGCTGCACTGGCTCGCCGTGTTCGAACTCGTGCAGGCCCTGCCGGACACAGCGGACGGACGCGCCGAAGCGCTCCACGAACTCCCCGCTCGAGCGGTAGTGGTGGCGGTTCGTGAGCAGGATCTGGTCGGGAGGCCCATGCTCGGCGAACCAGTCGAGCCCTTCGGATGGTGTGATCGGGTCTATCACGGTGCGCTCCGCAGTTAGGTAGTACGAATGCACGCGGATCGTGATCCGCGGATGCGGCGCGGCCCAGTGCCAGATGCCCGGAACGATCTCCTCCACGGCCGGGAACGTAGCGCAGTCCCCTCATTCTCGGGGTCGCGGTGCCACCATGCTCCCTGGCGGCGACTGTCGAAGAGAATGCTCTCGCCCGAGGGAACGAGGCGCTCGCATCGGGTAATGGCTCGATGGTCGCGCTCTCTGGTGGCTGACGGATGAGCGCGCGACGGCAAGGAGGAGGCCCGCGATGGGCGTCCTCGGCCGTCAGGCTCGGATTTTTGCGAACTAGGCCGTCATCCGGTGGGCGACCTGGTACTTGGCGACGCTGGAGCGGCGTCCAGGCGTGTCGCCCGCCGGCATGGCGTTGAGGATCTCGTCGCCTTTCCGGTAGTCGTCCTCGTTGTCGAAGAAGACGATGACGAGCGACCTCTCGGCGTCCGGATCGTGGAGCACGACGATCTCGGTCGCGTTCAGTCCTTCGGGCTGCTGGTCGTCTTGCATGTCGCGTTGCATCTCGGCGACGCGGGCGCTGCTGACCCCGTCGAACGAGACGACACGTGCGAGAGCCATTGCGGCCTCCTTCTCGATGGGCGAGCCAGGCGGCAGCCTACGTCAGTTCGATGTCGCGGACCACCCGGGCTGCACGTAGGACGGGGAACCGGGGGGCTTGCTGCGCGAGCTCGCTCTCGCGCCACTGTCGATGCCGGCGCTTGCGGGCACCTGCGGGATTCCGTCATCGGACTGCCGCCACGCGGACGCCATCAACCTCACCCTCGAAGGCTACGGCTGCCCGACGGCTCGCCGGGTTCGTGTGGCGCGGGGGCCGGGAGCGGCGGCGAAGCCGGTGATGAGGGCGTGGAAGGCGTTTCGCCAGAAGCGCTCGGGGTCGGGCGGGAGTGGGTTGCCGCGGAGCTCGGTCCACGCCACGCCCTCGCCCAGGGCACGGAACTGCGCCGACGCCTCGGAGACGCTGCGGCCGCCGAGCAGATCTGCGGCCTCGAGGGGCTGGAATCGCCTGTCGAGGACGGCGAGCGCGTCCGTCGCCGCGACGCGGAAGCGAGGCCAGATGGCCGGGTCGGCCCGGTGGAACGCGATCGAGAAGAGGGCCGGATGCTCGAGTGCGAAGCGCCGGAAGATGAGCGCGACCTCGACGAGGTCGTCCCGGGGCGTATCTGTCTCCGGCAGCGCGTCGATCTCTCGTTGGAGGAGGTTGAAGGCGCGCACGCCGAGCGCGACGAGCAGGCCCTCTTTCGATCCGAACAAGCTGTAGACGGCGCGCGTGGTCGTGCCGGCGTCGCCCGCCACATCGCGGACCGAGAGCGCTTCGACGCCCCCCACAGCGATCGTGCGCTCGGCCGCGTCGAGCAGGGCCGCCGCGGTGTTCTCGTCGTGCTCTTTCCGCCTTCCCATCGTTGACAGGATATCGCAACAACGTTACGTTACAGCGTTACAAAAAACAGAGCGACGCTCGGAGGAGTCATGGCAGCAGCAACACACTCGGCAACGAGGCTTGCGTACGACGACGAAGGTGCTGGGCCGCCGGTTGTGCTCCTGCACGGGTTGACGTTCGACCGCCGCACGTGGCGGCCGATCATCGAGCGCTTCGATGGCTCCGTACGGAGCATCGCGATCGACCTTCCCGCGCACGGCGAGAGCGGCGGCTCGCCCGCGCCGTTCGACGAGACCGCCGCTCAGGTGCACGAGCTTCTGGGTTTGCTTGCAGCCGACCCCCCGATCGTGGTCGGGCACTCGATGTCGGGTGGGCTGGCCTCCTTCTACGCGGCCGCCTTCCCGACGCGCGGCCTCGTCGTCGTCGACAACGGACCAGACATCCGGCCGTTCGCGCAGCTCGTCCAACGGCTCGAGCCGGCACTACGCGGCCCCGGCTTTGCAGAGGTGTGGCGAACGTTCGAGGACAGCCTTGGCGTCGAACGCATCCCGGAGCCCGTGCGGTCGCTCGTGCTCGAAACGCACGAGGTGAAGCAAGACGTCGTCGTCGGCTACTGGGAGACGCTGCTGCGCGCCGACCCGGACGAGCTCCAGGCGTTCATCGACGGACAGATTCGCAGGCTCGACGTGCCCTGGCTCGGCGTCTTCGGGCGGCCGCTCACCGACGGCGAGCGCGAGCGGTTCCGATGGCCGCAGGACGTGCAGCTCGAGGAATGGGCCGGCGACGGCCACTTCGTCCACCTCGTCGATCCCGATCGCTTCGCCACTCGGCTACGCCTGTTCGTCGACCACTGCACAGCTAGAGGCTGAGGAAACAGCCTCCCGGGTTCGGCGCGGAGGTTAGAGATGCACCCGCACCGGGGACATGTAACGCATCACATGCATCCGGCTGTGCTGAGAGGAGAGCAAACATCGTGAAGTCCGAGTTGCAGGCGTTCTATGAGCTCATCGAGGAACTCGAGATAGCGATGATGACGACGAGGCGGGCGGACGGTCACCTCGAGTCGCGCGCGATGGCGACTCAGAAGCGCGCGGCAGGGGCCGATCTCTGGTTCGTCGCGGCGGAGGGCACCGGGAAGCTGCGTGACATCGAGGCCGATCCGCACGTCAACCTGGCTTACTACAAGGACCGGACACGCGAATGGGTGTCGGTGTCCGGGCTGGCATCGCTGTCGCGAGATCGCGACAAGATCCGAGAGCTCTACGCGCCCGACTGGAGGATGTGGTTCGGCGAGGATGGGGATTCGCGCCACGGCACGGCTGACGACCCGCGTCTGGTCCTCATCGGAGTGGACATCCATGCCGCGTCGTTTCTCGAGGTTTCCAAGCCGCAGCCCGTCGTGCTGTACGAGTTGGCGAAGGGGTTCCTCACGGGCAGCACGCCCGAAATCGCGGAGACGCAGCACATCGAGCGATAGGAGCCGCTCGGATCGGCACGAGGCGTCGAAGCGGCGACCGCTCGAGCGCCGGCCGAGCGAGATCGCCGTTCGCTGAACCAGACACATCCGACACGAGCGTCGGCGGTCCGCCGAGTGGGGGCCCGACCGTCGTGGTGGTCAAGCCTTAGGGTGACGGTATGGTGCGATCTACGCGCACGACCTGGCTCAAGGCGGTTGCGCTGGTGGTCGCGCTGGCCTCGCTGACGATCAACTTCGGCCTGATCGATCTGATCGACGGCTATACGGGGTATATCGACCAGGCGCGCAATCAGGTGCTCGACGCGGGCTGGGGCCTGGTCTTCGGCGTGATCCTTCCGCTGGGTCTGCTGGCGCAGCTTCGCCGCCCGGAAAGACGCATCGCGGGAATACAGCAGACGCTCGTTGTCGCCCTCGCGCTTGCCATGGCGGGCGTTGCGGGAGAGGCATGGCGGTACGTTGCCCTCGCTGCCGGAGTCGCCGGCGTGGGTGCGGTGTTGGTTGCTCTCCATCCGGCGCGAGCGACATTCCTCGCTCGCGGGCCGCACCTGGACGTCGTCATGCTCGCGCTCGCGGCCGTCGCCGCCGTTCCTTCCCTCGGCTACGCCGGGCGGATGGCCTCGGCGCAACGACACGATCTTCCGCCTGCCGATGCCGTGTCGAACGGTCTGCACCACTGGTCGGTGATGACCGCGCTCGCCCTGCTCGTGCCGCTGCTCGTGCTGCTGTCCGCTCTTCGCCCCATGGGTTGGCGGATACCGGCGATCAGCGCCTCGATCGCGGCAGGCGGATGGGCAATCTCCTGTCTCCTTGCACCGCCATCAGCAGCGGGAAGCGAGGGCCATGCATGGGGATGGGCCGTCATCGGCTGGGCGGTCGTGACAGTCACGGCGAGCCTCTGGCCGCGAACCCGCGACCGAGCGGGCCACGCATCGGCGCTGGCGCCGGCCGCCTGATCCGCCAGGCGGAGGAGTTCTGCGAAGTCACTACGCTCTGCGACCGTCGAAACCACGGACGCACGTGAAGGCGCTTGGGACGGGTCCGGCCTATTGTTTTGGGTATGACCTTCCGCGGGCCCTATCCGCCTCGCATCTGCACGCCCGGCTGAATGCCGTTCTCGGGGCGCCGTCTCTACCCGATCGCGATCGTCGTCGCCGCCGCAGCGTGCGCCGGCAGCGCCGCGGAAGATGCCGCGTCCGTTGCGCTTCGAGCGCCGAGCGCCGCCGCTGTCGCCCGGCCGTGCGGCCTGCGCCTGCCGCCGCCGGTCCGAGGCGAACTGGCGTTCAGGATCCCCTCCGCGGGTCACGCTGCCCGTCGTCGGCTGGCCGGGCGACTCTCGCTCTGCACGCTCCACCGCAGGGACGGGAGCCGATTCGCCCGCCTGTACAGCGACTCGCATCAACGTGTCCTCTCGGTGGCGTTCTTCCGGCCGTCCGGGGTGCTGCGGAGTGCGACCGACGCCGTGTATGCCGTGACTCCGGCGGAGACCGGGTCGGATGTCAAGTGCGACAGCTCATCCCAGGCGTCGATCGGGAAGACGTACTGGCGGACGACGCGAAAGTGGTGGATCGGCGCGACGGCGCCGGGGATCAACCGCGAGACGGTCGTCGAGGCCGTGCGGAAGGCGCAGAGCCAGTGGACGAACAACGTCAACTGGTGCGGCATCAAGGATCAGGCGAACCCGCCCGCGCACTACGAGGGCAAGACGTCTCGCGCAGCCAAGCACGACGGCTACAGCACGGTCGATTGGGGCAGCCTGAAGAACGATCAGGACTGCAGCGGGGCGCTCGCGTGCACGGTGATCGCGTATGACGAGCAGGGCAATCCGGTCGAGGCGGACATCCGGTTCAACACGGAGTTCAAGTGGTCGACGACCGGCGCCTCAGGCGCGTACGACATCCAGTCCGTGGGAGTGCACGAGATCGGCCACGCCATCCAGTTCGACCACGTCACGAACTCCTCGAAGCGTGACCAGACGCTGGTGATGTGGCCGTACCTCGACATCGGAGACACGTCCGGCCGCAAGCTTGGCCGCGGTGACGCGCTCGGGAACAACAGCCACTACTGAGCACGTCTGGCGGGCCCTGAAGCGGAGCGGAAACGGCAGGTGAGGCCGGCCCGCCCGTCCTCCGCCGCCACCGCACCTGCGGGCACCTGACCCAGGCCGAGCTCCGCTGCGCCCACTGCGGCGCGACGATCCACGCGAGCGAGCTGGACGTCGAGCCCGGGCCGGGCGCCAAGCCCGCCGCACGGTAGGACTCAGGTCAGGATCGCCCCGACCTCAGCCTGACGCTTCACGTTCGGGTTCCCCGTCGGGTCCGCGCTTGTGCTTGCGGGCGATGTGCGCGTGCGTCGCGGTCTTTGATGAGCTGAGCGCACAGGGTCTCGGCGAGCCAGTGTTCGTAGGCTTCGGGGCTCCAGCCTCGCTGGTGGACGAGTAGCTGGTAGAGGTCGGGGTGGGTCAGCGTCCAGCCGATGTCGGCTGCTGTCGTCTGGTCGGCGGCGAGGACGCCGTCGCGTTCGAGGGTTCCCACGATTCCGGTCACGCCGAGCTCGTAGAACTCGCGCTGGAAGCGTTCCCAGAGCGCTGCGATCTGCTCGTCGGCGGGCGCGGCCTGGCGCACGATCTCGGTCACGTGCGCCGTCCGCTCGCGCACGATGCGGGTGTTGTGCGCGACGAGGGCGAGCCGGCGCCGCGGCTCGGGCTCGTCGACGATCTCGCGATACCAGGGACGCTCGGGCATCGGCACCGGCTCCTCGTCGCCGCGCATGCGCAGGTTCCAGAGCGCGCGGAGCACCTCTGCCTTGGTGCCGAAGACGGCGTAGACGGTCTTCAGGGCCACCCGTGCTTCCTTGGCGATCTCCGCGACCCAGGTGCTGACGTTGACGCCCGCGACATCGCGGCGGACGCCGGTCTCACGATCGAGGTCCAAGGCGAGGGTCGATCCCTGGCGACGGCCAAGGGCATCGCAACGGCCGCGGGCGCCGTGCTCGCGCTCGCCATCCTCGCCCTGACGGTCGGGCTGATCCGCAGCGAGAGCGCCGGCGACCTCCGCACCCTGACCGCGGCGGGGGCCGATTCGAGTATTCGCCGCACGCTGACGGCCACGACCGCCGGGGCACTCGCTCTCCTGGGCGCTCCTCGGCGTCGCGGGCGCCTATGTCGTTCTCCTCGCCATGTACCACGACGACCTCGGCCACCTGAGCGACGTGCCGCTCTCCTACCTCGCCGTCGCGGTCGTCGGCGTGCCGCTGGCCGCGGGGGCCGCTGGGTGGCTCTTCGCCGGCCGTGAGCCGCCCACCATCGCCAGGAGCGTCATCGAGTGACGAGCAAGCGCTGACGCGGCCGCGCAGCCAGGCCCTCCGCGTGATCGCCTCGCCGCACTGCTGGAACACGCCCTACGAGACGTCCGGGCAGCACAGCATCGGGCTGCTCCCGAGCAACGGCGCCTAGCGCGTCGCGGCCACGAGCGCGCCGCCGGCGACGACGAGCAGGGCGACGACGTACAGGCGTCGGCCGACCAGCTCGCTGCGCCCGAGGAAGATGGCGGCGAGTACCACTGTCCAGAGCACGCCCGTGCCCATCAATGGTGCCGTGACAGTGACGCGAGCACGGTCGAGCGCCGCGAACAGCGTCGCCTGGGCGAGCGCCGTCACGAGCGCCGAGGCGATGAACGCCGGAAATGCCGTGCGGAAGCGTGCAAGCGCCGAGGTCTGGCGGAGCAGGTTCGGGACGAGGACGATCGTCGCTCCGAGCATGACGCCGGTCGCCTGGGCGAGCGCGTCGGTCGAGACGTCCTCGATGACCGCCCGGCTCACGTTGTCCCGGAGACCGAACATCATCGCGACCGACACGGCGAGCACGGCTCCGAAGGCGCGGTAGTCGGCTGGGCGCTCGCCTTCCCACGCCAGCGCGACTCCTCCCGAGACCACGAGCAGCGTGCCGAGGGCGAGCGGCCAGCGCAGTGGCTCGCCGAACGCGACGATCGCGATCAGCGCCGAGAAGAGCGGCGCCATCCCGAAAAGGATCCCTGCCCGTGACGCACCTGCGGCCTGCAATGCGTGCGATACGAGTACCTGCGACAGGCCGGGCACGAGCATCCCGACCAGCACGAACGGCCACAGCTCTCCCGGGGCGAAATCGCTGCCGGAGACGATCGCCGCCGCAGCGACGAGAACGAACGCCGCCGAGGAGATCACCGCCGAGCCGGCGTCCACGTCGGGGACGCGCGCCAGACCGCGCCGCATCGTGATGTTGAGCGCCCCCAAGAAGAAACCTGCGAGGCAGGCGAACAGGACGCCGGTCAAGGCGCCGGCCACCTGCATCGGGTTCTCGCGGTGCCACGCATCGCTCGAGCGGGTTCAACGCGTGGTCGGAGCCGGGGCTGCAATTCTGTCCGTTGGGTTGTCGTCGATCGACGGTATCTCCGGTGCGGCAACGACCGTGGCGACGTCGGTCGTCCGCATACCGGCGACGAGGTAGGTGCTGACGAAGATGTGGTCGATCAGCTCCATCCGGCCGCTGTAGAGACGCGTGATCGTCGTTCCTCCGGGACCAGCGCGCCGCCGCTGCCTACGCGAAGGTTGAGCGGTGGCGTGCGGCTTGTGGGTCTTCGGGTGTGAGAAGCACGATCGGTATCTGTCGCGATGTCCGTTCCTGGTAGCGGGCGTAGCCGGCGTACGTGGCCGTGACCACGGCCCACAGCCGCTCGCGTTCCTGCTCCGACGCCGGCCTAGTCGTGACAACCAACTTGTCGGTGCCGATCCGGACGACTGCGCGCCCGGTCTGCTGCAGGTTGAGCGACCATCCGGGCGGACGATCCGCACCTCCGTTCGATGCGATCACCACCAGGTCGGTCCCGTCCCGAAAGAACGTGAGCGGTGTCGTGCGCGCCTTTCCTGACCGTCGGCCCGTCGTGGTGAGCAATAGCACCGGCATTCCGGCCACCGAGCCAAGGACACGTCCTCGAGTCGCGCGATGAACAACCAGGTGCGCCTGACTGAGGGCTTTGATCGCCCAACGCCTCAATCGAACCGCGGACACGACGTGCACCCTGCATCATCCTGCCGGGACGTCCGTCGGGATGATGGCACCGCGTCTCTGCCACCTGCCGTCCCTGTACGCCGCGGCGCCCCGCGACCAGGCGGGGTCAGGGAACCTGCAAGCGATAGATGTTCAGCGTGTCGCCGCTGGCGACGTACCGACCTTCGACAACACCGGTTGCGCCCGCGTAGCGGCCGGTGCCGCCGACGATCGGGACCTTCGGATTCGGAACGATCTTCCCCATGCCCCGGACGTGCACGGTGCCTCCGGGGAACCTGGCGACGCCATCGAGCCTGACCGTCTGCGACGACACCGCGACGATCACGCCGCTGCTGGTTCCCACTCGCGCACCTTTCGGCTTGCCGAACTGTCGCACGGCATTGCGGAGAATCGAGGTTCCACTGATTGTGTCGCCCTTCGTGTACTCGTGCGCGAGCCTGAGCGTCTCTGGAGGCACGTCCTTGATCGATCGCTCAACGGGCATCACGAAGACACGGATCGTGACCGACTCGGCAGCCGCGGCGTCGGTGGCGCCGCCGGCAGCGCGATGACGAGTGCTACGGAAGCCAGAAGCACCGCCGCTCTCGGCATCGTCCGATCATAAGCGCCGAATCTGCCGGTCTGGGAGCGGCATCACATCATCTGGCTTCTCGCGAGCTTTGACGCATTCGACCTGCTCTACACCGGCCGCGGCCTCAGTGCCAAGAGGACGCACGAGCGATGCTCCGCTAGCGCCCGCAACCAAGCCCACGATCCCGACCGCGTCAGACGGGGATGGGTACCAAGTCACCCCGCGCGCGTGCGCGCGGGAGACCCGCACAGCATTTGCCAATCGGACGCAGAACTGTCGCCAGCTGGAGTATCCTCGTTGGAAGGCGCCTCCTTTCATCCGTGGCCCGCGCCGACCGAATCCAGCGGTCGCGCCTGAGAGGTTCCGTCAGTTTCGACGGCAACCGCTGATCGGAAAGGAGCGAGAGAGATGGCCGGTTCGGCGCTCGCGTCGAATCTCGCGTTGGGTGTCGCTCGAGCGCCGCGGCTTTCGCTGCTCTGGGCGATCGGCCTTGCCGGCTGCGCGGCAGCCGGTGCCACACTCGCGCTTGCGTTGGCAAGCGATGGTTCGCCCGAGCCGGTCGCGCGAGCCGTCACCGTCGACTGGATCGTGCTTTCGTACATCCTTGCGGGTCTGATCGCGTGGTGGTGTCGGCCCGAGAGCCGGTTCGGACCGCTCATGGTCGCGGCAGGTTTTGCCGCCTTTCTCTCACACCTCTCTTGGACGAGCCTCGCGCTTCCGTACGCGATCGATGTTCCGTACACGATCGGTATGGCGGCCTCTCTGCTGCCGCCGGTGCTCTTCCTCCATGTCTTCCTCGCGTTCCCGAGCGGCCGGCTCGAACGCTGGTTCGAGCGGACGCTCGTCGCAGCTGCGTACGTGGCTGCCATCGGTCTCGGCCTCGTCGTGATGATGCTCAGCGACCTGGGCCCGCACAACCTGCTCGGGGTCGTCTCAGAGCCTGGTGCCGCCCTGGCCGTGCGGCGACTCGCGCTCGTCGCCATTAGTGCGTTGTCCTTGGCCGGGATTGCCGTTCTGGTCGCACGGCGGCGAGGTACGGGCCGGCCGCTGCGTCGCTCGCTCGCTCTGCTGATCGACGCCTTCGCACTTGCTCTCGTGGCGATCCCCGTTCTCCTCATCGCGTCGATCTTCGATCCATCCGGGATGGAGACGATCCGGCGGGTCGCCTACGCCGTGATCGGGATCGCACCATTTGTGTTCCTGTTCGCGCTTCTACGTGCCCGCCTCGCTCGATCGAGTGTCGGACACTTGTTCGTCGAGCTGCGTGCGGATCCCGCGCCGACGGATCTTCGCGACGCGCTCGCACGTGCGCTTCGCGATCCGTCGCTCACGCTCGCATACTGGCTGCCCGAGTTTCGAAGCTGGGCCGATCTCGAGGGTCGGCCGGTGAAGCTGCCGAGCTCCGGCAGCGGGCGTGGAACGACGCTGATCGACCGGAACGGGGCGCACGTGGCGGCGCTGTTGCATGACTCCGCGCTGGCCGATGAGCCCGAGCTGCTCGATGCCGTCACCGCTGCGGCCGGCATCGCACTGGAGAACGGACGATTGAACGTCGAGTTGAAGGCGCGTATGGAAGAGCTTCGGGGATCGCGGTCGCGGGTCATCGAGGCAGGGCAGAAGGAGCGGCAGCGACTGGAGCGCAACCTGCACGACGGCGCGCAGCAGCGGCTGATCGCCTTGTCGCTCGAGCTCGGCCTGCTCGAAGAGCGCATGGGCGGCGATCGCGAAGGGAGGCTGCGCCTCGATCAGGCGAGGCGAGAGATCGCCAGGTCACTCGAAGAACTGCGCGATGTCGCGCGCGGCATCCATCCGGCCGTCGTGAGCGGGCATGGATTGGCGGTTGCACTCGAGCAGCTCGCCGCGAAAGCTCCGGTTCCGGTACGGCTGAACGTCAAGCTCGAGGGCCGATTTCCCGAGCATCTCGAGGTCGCTGCGTTCTACCTCGTGTCCGAGAGCCTCGCGAACGTGGGAAAGCACGCAAATGCCACCTCGGCCACCGTGGAGGTAGTTCGCACGAACGGCCAGGTCGTGGTCGAGGTGGTCGACGACGGGATCGGTGGGGCCGACACCGAGCTCGGCTCGGGATTGCGCGGTCTCGCCGACCGAGTCGAAGCTCTTGAGGGCAGGCTTCGGATCTGGAGCCCTACGGGTGGCGGTACGAGGCTCAGAGCGGAGATTCCATGCGCGTCGTGATCGCCGAGGACAGCGTCCTGCTGCGCGAGGGACTCGAGCGTCTGCTGCGCGAGAGTGGGCTCGAGGTGGTGGGAAGCTGCGAGACCGCCGAGGATCTCCTTCTGAAGGTGCGAAGCTTCTCTCCGGACGTCGCGATCGTCGACATCCGGCTGCCGCCCACGCACGGCGACGAGGGCCTCCGCGCGGCGCTCGAGATCCGTGCTCAGCATCCGTCGGTGGGTGTCCTCGTCCTCTCGCAGTACGTCGAGGTCGGGTTGGCGATGAAGCTCCTGGCAGAGTCGGCCGAGGGCGCGGGCTACCTGCTCAAGGATCGCATCAGCGACGTCAAGGAGTTCATCGGCGCAGTTCGGCGAGTGGCAGGAGGCGGCTCGGCGATCGACCCGATCATCGTCTCGACGCTTCTCTCTAAGCGCCGCAGCGACGACCCGCTCGAAGATCTGACGCCGCGCGAGCGCGAGGTGCTCGAGCTGATGGCCGAGGGTCGCTCCAACCAGGGGATCGCGGACAAGCTCGTGATCACGCTCCGCGCGGTGGAGAAGTACGTCTCCAGCATCTTCGGCAAGCTCGGCCTCCCTTCGAGCGGGAGCGAGTCGCGCCGCGTGCTGGCAGTGCTCCTCTACCTGCGCGCCTGAGCGCGGGCAGTCGCAGGACACCAGAAACCCGCCCCCCAAAACGGCAAGTCTCCCGTCTTCCGCTCCACGGTTACTGCTGCGAGGCTGGGTGATCCCGCATCGCGAGAGGAGCAGGCGATGAAGACACGTGTCGTGCAGGACGACTCCGACGAGCCTTCGACCCAGGAGCATGCGGTCGTGCCGGCTCCAGCTCGACGGCCGACCAATTTCGCCGCGCGGATGGCGCGCTGGAGCGCGCATCACCGCAAGAAGGCGATCTTCGGCTGGCTCGCCCTTGCGGTGGTGTTGTTCGCCGTCAGTTTCGTATCCCCTATGAAGAGCATCGTGTTCGAGACGTCCGGCCCGGGTGAGTCGGGGCGGGCGGACGCGATCTTGTACAACGACTTCAAACAGCCGGCGGGCGAGGCCGTCCTGATCGAGAACCCTTCGCTCAGCGCAGACGATCCCGAGTTCAGGGCGGTGGTGCGGTCCGTCATCACGGGGCTCTCGACGCTGGACGCGGTCGCAAAGGTCGAGTCACCCTACGACGCGGACAATAGCGGCCAGATCTCCGATGACAAGCACTCCGTGCTCGTCCCGACTGAGATCCGCGGGCCGTCGGATGAGGCGGCCGACAAGGTCGATCCGATCGTCGACGCGATGGCCGGGGTGCAGAGGGCAAACCCCACCTTCTATGTCGGGTCGTTCGGAGAGAGCACCGGGAAAGAGATCCAGGGCGCGTTCTATGACGACTTGAAGAAGGCGGGGCTCTTCTCCGTTCCGCTGACGCTGCTCATCCTCGTGTTTGCGTTCGGCGCGCTCGTCGCCGCGGGAATCCCCCTCCTGCTGGGCCTCACCGCCGTGCTCGGCACCATGGGCCTGGTCGCGCTCTTCAGCCAGGTGCTGCCGATGGATGACTCCGTGCCGGCGATCATCCTCCTGATCGGGCTCGCCGTGGGCGTCGACTACACGATGTTCTACTTGAAGCGGGAGCGCGAAGAGCGTGCCGCCGGTCGTAGCGAAGAGGCGGCGCTCGAGGCGGCGGCGGCGACGTCCGGTCGCTCGGTGCTCATCTCGGGCTCAACGGTCCTGGTCGCGATGGCGGGCATGTTCCTCACCGGCGATGCCGGCTTTGCATCGTTCGGCGTCGCGACGATGACAGTCGTCGCTGTTGCGATGCTCGGGTCGCTGACGGTGCTCCCGGCGCTCCTGTCCAAGCTCGGTGACGGTGTCGACCGTGCTCGCGTGCCGTTCGTCCACCGGTTCCGCCGCAGCGACGGCGAGGGCCGGATCTGGGGAGCGATCATCGACCGCGTGCTCCGCCGACCGGTGCTGTCTGTCGCGCTGGCAGGCGGGCTGCTGATTGCCCTCGCAGTGCCGGCACTGCAGCTGCACACGGCCGAGGCCAGCATCGACAGCTATCCGCAGAAGTTCCTGACGAGCTACAACCGCGTCAAGGCGGCATTCCCGGGCACCGAGATCGCGGCGAACGTCGTGATCAAGGCGTCCAACGTCGAAGCGCCCGCTGTCCGGGACGCGATCGGCCAGCTCAAGCGGCGCGCGTTGGCCACCGGCGTCATGAACGAGCCGATCGACGTGGACGTCAACCCCGCGAAAACTGTCGCGAGCATCTCGATTCCGGTCGAGGGCAACGGAACGGACTCCACCTCGAATGCGGCGCTCGCCGCGCTGCGAGAAGAGATCGTCCCGACCACGCTCGGCACTCTTGCCGGTGCCGAGGTCGCCGTTACAGGAGACACCGCCCAGTCGAAGGACTTCAACGACCAGATGAAGACCGTCGCTCCGCTCGTGTTCGGATTCGTGCTGCTGTTCGCGTTCGTGCTGATGCTCGCCTCCTTCCGATCACTGGTGATCGCGGCGAAGGCGATCGTCCTCAACCTCCTCTCGATCGCGGCAGCCTACGGCGTGCTCGTCCTCGTCTTCCAGCACGGCTGGGGGAAAGGACTCCTGGGGTTCGAGTTCACCGGTGGGATCGATCCCTTCCTCCCAATACTCCTCTTCGTGATCCTCTTCGGGCTGTCGATGGACTACCACGTCTTCATCATCAGCCGCGTCCGCGAGTCGTACGACACGGGGATGAGCACGGACGAGGCGATCGCCCACGGAATCAAGACGACGGCCGGCGTCGTCACGAGCGCCGCGATCGTCATGGTGGGCGTCTTCGCGATCTTCGCGACGTTGTCGATGATGATCCTCAAGCAGTTCGGCGTCGGTCTCGCCGCGGCGATCCTGATCGACGCGACCATCGTCCGCGCCATCCTCCTACCGGCGTCGATGAAGTTGCTCGGCGAGTGGAACTGGTACCTGCCGACGTGGCTCGAGTGGCTGCCGCACCTCGAGCACGGCGGCTCTGTCGAGCGTGACGAGCCAACAGAACCGGTCACGGCGCCGCCGGCGCTCGGACCCGTCGGCTAAAGCGCGTGCCCGCAAGCTGAAGAGAGTCTCGCAAGGGCGGTCGCACCAAGACGGTGTGACCGCCCCAACGAGGAAAGGGAGAACATCATGATCCGCCTCACGCTTCCTGGAGCGATCCTTTCCTGCCTCGCAGCAGCCGCCGTCGTCGCAGCATCCGCGCCGGCCGAAACGGCCACTGCAAATGTCAACTGGGCGTCCGGCCTCCAGCACGACCTCGAGGCGCTCGTTGCTGCCGGTGCGCCCGGGGCAATCCTCTTCGTCCGCGACGGAGAGCGCACGTCGGTCCTGACGGCAGGACTGGGAGACATCGCTCGCAAGACACCGATGCGAGCGGACAACCACTTCAAGATCGCGAGTGTCACCAAGCCATTCACGGCGACCGTCGTTCTCCAACTCGTCGGCGAGGGCAAGCTCCGGCTCGACGACCTGATCGATCGTCACGTGCCCGGGCTCGTCCCGAATGGCAGCGGGATCAGCGTCCGTCAGCTCCTCAATCACACGAGCGGCCTGCACGACTTCGAAGACAACCCGCGGTATCTCAAGCCCTACTTGAACGGCGACTTCGCCCATTACTGGTCGCCGCGCCAGCTCGTGCAGATGGGGGTCTCGCAGAAGCCCCTGTTCGCGCCCGGGACCGACTATTCGTACTCGAACACGAACTATGTCGTCGCCCAGCTGATCGTGGAGAAGGTCACCGGGAGGCCTCTCGGTGTCGAGTTGAAGCGCCGGATCTTCCAGCCGCTGCGGCTTCACGACACGAGCTACCCGGTGAGGCGGCCAGGCCTGCCGCGCCCCTACGCGCACGGCTACATGCTGCTCGGAAAGCCGCCTCTTACCGATGTCACCGGCCTCAGTCCCTCGCTCGCGCCTGGCTCCGGCGGGATCCTCTCCACCGTTCGCGACGTCGCCGACTTCTATCGGGCTCTCCTCGCTGGTCGACTGCTCGCGCCGGCCCAATTGCGCGCGATGAAGACGACCGTGTCGGAGCGCACCGGCAAGCTCGTGTCCTCCGGCCCCGGGCAGGGGCTCGGCATCGGCCGTGCTGGTACCCACTGCGTGGGCTGGGGCCACTCTGGCGAGCTCCCCGGCTACGACGTGCAGACCGTCTTCAGCGAGGACGGCCGACGCCAAGCCGTGCTGATGATCAATCAGGACGCGACCACGCTTCCGAAGCCCGCCCTCCCGCTCTATTTCAAATTGATCAACAAGGCCTTCTGCGGCTAAGTGGGCCTAGCAGACGAACGCGATGAACAGGGGATCAGACCCCACCCACCTGAGGATCGCGAGGGGGTGGGGGTACCCCCGCCCCGCCGTCTCGCGGCCGTGTGTGCGGCGGTCGCCGACTCGGGCGCGAAATCATCGATCGGAGCTGACGAGCCACGACGGCGGGCAGGATGTTGCGGTGAAGAGGATCGGTTTCCTGTCCTTTGGCCATTGGTCGCAATCACCGTCGTCGCACGTGCGTTCTGCGTCCGACGCCCTGATGCAGTCGCTTGAGTTGGCAGTTGCCGCCGAAGAGGTTGGCGCAGATGGCGCCTACTACCGCGTGCATCACTTCGCTCGCCAGCTCGGCTCTCCGTTCCCGCTGCTTGCCGCCGTTGGCGCTCGGACATCGAGGATCGAGATCGGGACCGCGGTCATCGACATGCGCTACGAGAACCCGTTCTACATGGCGGAGGACGCAGGGGCGGCAGACCTCCTGGCCGGTGGCCGCCTGCAGCTCGGCATCAGTCGCGGGTCGCCCGAGCAGGTGATCGACGGTTGGCGCTACTTCGGCTACCAGCCGGCGGAGGGCGAGACCGACGCTGAGATGGCACGGCGGCATGCCGAGGTGTTCCTCGAGCTCCTCAAGGGCGACGGGTTCGCTCAGCCGAATCCGCGGCCGATGTTCCCGAACCCGCCGGGCCTGCTGCCCCTCGAGCCCCATTCGCCGGGATTGCGAGAGCGGATTTGGTGGGGCGCGGCGTCACCGTCGACCGCGGCGTGGGCGGCCGCCATGGGGATGAATCTGATGAGCTCGACGCTGGTCTTCGACGATGCGAGCGGCGACCCCTTCCACGTCATGCAGGCGCGCCACATCGACGCGTTCCGAGCGGCGTGGCGAAAGGCCGGCCATGAGCGCGACTCACGGGTCTCTGTCAGCAGGAGCATCTTTGCCCTCGTGAGCGATATGGATCGCGCGTACTTCGGCCAGCGCGACGAGGACGGTGACCACGTCGGTCATATCGACGAGAACACGCGGGCGGTCTTCGGCCGCACCTACGCGGCGGAGCCCGACGTGCTCATCCAGCAGCTCGCCCAGGACGAGGCGATAGCAGCGGCGGACACGCTCTTGCTGACCGTGCCGAACCAGCTGGGGGTCGAGTACAACGCGCACGTCATCGAAAGCATCCTGAAGTACGTCGCGCCGGAGCTCGGCTGGCGTTGACCGAGCCCCTCCTCGTCGCGAGGAGGTGAGGTTTGCGGCCGGCGACACCCGCGAGGAGGGCACCGTGCGGCGGTGCCCCGGTCCGCTCGGCTACTCGCGGGCGGTGGCGGCCTTTGCCGCCTGATGCTGCGCGGCCATCTTGAGCGCGCCCATGGGCTTCGCGAGGTCGCGTTCGCTCGCGACCGGGAAGTGCTCGATCTTCCCGTGCCCGTCCGGCACGTAGAAGCTGATACCCCGCACTCCGAGCATGGCGTATCCGATTGTGTTCCCGTCGGACTTCACGATCTCGCATCTCTCGCCCTTCGCCAACTCGGCGGGGAGTTCGTGCAGCGCGGCCCTTGAGCGCTCGACCAGCGCCGGGTCGACCGACTGCATCGTCGGCTTCTTTGTGGGCTTGGTGGCCACGATCACCTTCTCTTTCGCGCTTCGTCGACCCGGCTCGAGCATCGAGCGTGTCATGACGCGACTGCCCAGCCGGGACCGCGAGGCGAGCGATGGAGGGTGCGCGTCATGGCAAGAGCCACGTTAGTAGGGGGCCTCAACTCGGGCGTCCGTAGTTGTTCGTAACTCGCCAACGGAACTACCCATCGTCGACCCGGCTCGAGCAACGAGCGGTCCGAGCAAATGACGGCACTCGAGAAGCTTCCTAGCGCACGGAGCACTCGGCCGTCTGAGTGACACGCCGCCCACGGCCCACAACTACTCGTCGAGCAGCATCAAGTACCTCGCACTCGGGAGAAGCGTGAACCCGAGCGCTTCGTAGGCTGCGCGTGCGGGCGCGTGGCCCGGATCGCCGCCCGTTTCCACGGCCGCGATGTCCATTCCGCCCCGACGCATGTGGTCGAGCGCGTGCCTCGTAAGCTTCGAGGCGATACCCCGCCGCTGGAAGTCGGGATCCACCCCGATGATCTCGATCACCCCCATCCGTTCGTTGAAGGCGTTGAGGGCGACGGTGACGAACCCGACTGGCCGACCCTCCACGAGCGCGACGAAGGCGTCCCGCTCGTCGCTCGTGCAACTCGTTCGCACCTCGTCGGCCTGAGCTGCCCTCCAGTCGGGCTTCAGGCGAAAGAAGATGGGGTCGCCCAGGATGTCCCGCAACGAGGCGAAGACCGGATCCCATGCGCGAAGCGAGAACTCCACGACTGCGTCGAGGTCGCTCTCATGGAACTCCCGGATCTCGACCACGTTTCCCACCGACGCGACAAGACGCTACCGAGCCGTGAACCTCACGGGCGGCGTCCGCAATGGCCGCGCGCCCAGGGCCCTGCACGGCTGCACCGACGAGGGTGGGGTACACGTCCTCATCAGATCGGGCTAATCGTGTAATGGCGGGTCATCGGAGAGGGAAGAGCCACTGCGCGGTGGCTTGAGCCCCGCGTGCAATCTGCTAGGAAGGGCAGCCGTGATCGTCGCGCTTCACGTGGCCACGGGCGCCGCCGCCGGCGCGGCGACGAGGTCGCGACTTGCGGCGCTCCTCCTGGGGCCGATCCTCCACCTCGCGGGCGACCGCCTGCCTCACCAGGATTTCCGCTCGCGTCGCCTCGAGATCGGCAGCGGCGTCGCAGGCGTCCTTCTCCTCGCCGTGCGGCGAGGACCTCTCGATCCGGCGACGCTTGGCGCCGCGGCGAGTTCTGCGCCCGACCTCGAGCACGTCTTCCCCTTCCTACGTCCGGGCAGCAGGAAGCTGTTTCACGACCGCCTCGGCTGGCATCGCGCGGGGCGTTTCTCGGCGTACCTGCAGCTCCTACTGGCCGTCGGGATTCTCGGCGCGCTCATCGCTCCACGGCGTAAGGCGACTTGAAGCCGACCGTCCGCGCTCGCTCCATGTTGTCTCGGTGCTTCGCCCCCGCGACCAGGCCCACCGTGATCGTCTCGCCGAGGGGTTTGGGTACCCCCCCGTCTCGCGTGCGTGCGCGACGAAACCTCGCGTTCACGGCGAGGCCGACGCGCCGAAACGGCTACGCCCGACCGGAAAGCTAACCTCGTGCGCCTTGGATGCCGTCGAGGTGCGGTGGTCGCCGCGGGCGCGGCGATGGCGATTGGAGGTGCCATGGGGAGAGGCGCCGCGGCTGACCGTGCCGCGAGGGACAAATGAGGCCGACGTCCAGCGCCTGCTCGACGAGAGGCGCCTGTGGATCGAGGATCAGCGGCGTCGTCAGGTGCCGCGCCTCTGCCTCGACCCATCGGGGATCAGTGAGTCGCAGGCGCGTGCGACCGCGCGAGAGTTCGTTTCAACGTTGGCCTGGGAGGAGGCCGAGCGCATTGGCGTCGAGTACCGCCGAATCCGTATCGGAGGGCAACGCACGCTCTGGGGCTCGTGCTCTTCGCGCGGGACGCTCTCCTTCAACTGGCGGCTCGTGCTCGCGCCACCTGAAGTGCTGGACTACGTGGTCGTGCACGAGCTCTGTCACCTGCGAGTCCCGAACCACTCGCGAGCATTCTGGGCGCTCGTCGAGCGACATCGCCCCCACTGGCGCCAGCAGCGCGATTGGCTGCGCGACCACGGACCCGAGCTCTTGGCATTCCGCCCTCAGGTCTAATCCACCCAGATCGTCATCGCTACGAGGCAATGGGCCGGGGACCAGGCCCCGCTGCGCTCCTCTCGTCGAGAGGGAAGGGGCAGGCCGTACACCGACCCTCCTAGTCGGGAGTCGCGTGAGATCGCTGATGGCTACTGGTCGGTGCGCGATTCGACGTAGCTCCAGCAGCTCGGCGTCCTGGTGCTCATGGTCGGTCCCGCCAGCGGGGCTGTGGCTCGCAGTCTCCCTCCGGTGCGCTCGTGTGCCACCCTCGCTGGGTAAACGAAGCGGGAGTCAGGTCAGTTGCAGGTTTGTTCACGAACCAGGTCGAGTAGTCGCTCGTGGTGCGAAGCGCGACGGAAGGGCCACTTCGTCAACGAGCACGTGGTCGAGCCGCGAGAGCTCGGAGCCTCTAGGTGACGCTTCGGCTGCGCAGCAAGCACGGCTCGTTCGGAAGCGCTCGGCGGTAAGGAGGAAGGTGATGACAATCGATAGCACCGAGTCAGACACGCCGGTCAGGGCTCTCGAGATTGCGGTGATCGGGGCCGGCAACATCGGCCGCACGCTGGGAGCGAAGTGGGCGACTGCCGGCCATCAGGTCGTATACGGCGTCCGTTCGCCGGGGGCTCCCGATACGGCGTCGGTTCCGGATGCGGCCGCCCGTGCGGAGGTTGTGCTGCTGGCGGTCCCGGGAGCGGCCGCGAAGGAGGTGCTTGCCGCGCTCGGGACGGCGCTGGCGGGCAAGGTCGTGATCGACGCCAGCAACGATATCCAGAGCACGGGCAACCTCCATGCCCTCGCCGAGGTCCCCGAGGCTGCCCATCCGGTGCGCGCGTTCAACACGCTCGGCTGGGAGAACTTCGCCGACCCCGACTTCGACGGCGTCACAGCCGACCTCTTCTACGCCGCCGAGGAAGGCCATGCGCAGGAGGTCGCCGAGCGTCTGATCTCCGACGTGGGACTCCGGCCAGTCTGGCTCGGCGGGGTCGACGCCTTCGACCTCGTCGACTCCCTGACACGGCTCTGGTTCACGCTCGCGTTCGAGCGCAAACTCGGCCGCAGGCTCGCGTTCAAAATGCTTGGCGGCGGCCACTGAGCCGTCAACCAGCCGCCCACACGTTGAGCCGAGTTCGCGAATGCGGGCGTTCGGGAGCTCGCCTCCCTCATACGCACGGCAAGACCGACACTCTCGCGTCGATCCACAGGAGCGTCAGGCGCACCGAAGAGATCGCTCTCGCCCCTGACGCTCTGGTGCGGCTCCGCGAGGTCATCGACGCTCCTCAGGCGCGATAGCGTGATGTGATGAAGCCGGGCATCGAGACGGGCCTCGGTGGGGCCGTCGAGGCCGCCGACGCAGCGAGCCGGGCCGTTCAGCTCGCGCAGGAGCAGGCCGCGCTTCGTCGTGTCGCGACGCTCGTCGCCTCTTCGGCAGAGCCGGAGCAGGTGTTCCAGACGGTTGCCGAAGAGGCAGGCCGGCTTCTCGCGGCAAGAACGGCCGCGACGGTTCGGTTCGACCAGCCCGATGCGGTCGTCGTCGGGAGTTGGACCGATGGCGAGGGAAGTGGGATCCAGGTCGGAACGCTCGTCCCGTACAGCGACGCCGATAGCCCCGTCTACCGCGCTTCGCGCGAGGGTGGTCGCATCGACGACTACGCCGATGTCGGCGGAGAGGCCGCACGGTTGACGCGCCTGGCCGGGTACCGCTCTTCCGTCGTCGCGCCGATCACCGCAGGTGGTCGTCTCTGGGGCGCGCTGTTCGTGTTCTCCGCGAGCCCACACCATTTCCGTCGGGATGCGCAGCAACGTCTCGCAGACTTCACGAACCTCGTCGCGCTCGCGCTCGAGAGCGCCGAGGCGCACGATCAGCTGACCGCCTCGCGTGCGCGCATCGTCGAGGCCGGCCTTGGCCGAGCGGCGGAGGCTCGAGCGCAATCTCCACGACGGCGCCCAACAGCGCCTCGTCATCCTGGCCGTCCAGCTGCGAGTCGCCCAGGAATGCCTCGAGGAGGATTCGGCAACTGCGGGGGCGATGCTCGCGACGATTGGCGAGGAGCTCAAGCTCGCGCTCGAGGAACTGCGCGAGCTCGCGCGCGGACTCCATCCCGCTGTGCTCAGCGACCACGGACTCGGGCCCGCTCTCAGGTCGCTCGCGAACCGCGCCCCGTTCCCGGTCGAGGTCGTCGGAGCTCCGTCGCCGCGCCTTGACGAAGGGGTCGAAGCAGCCGTCTACTACGTCGTCGCCGAGAGCCTCACAAACGCGGTCAAGCATGCGGATGCGTCAGAAGCGCGCGTCGAGATCGCAGCAACCGACGCGGAAATCAGCGTCGTCATCCGCGACAACGGCACCGGCGGCGCGAGCATCGACGGCGGCTCAGGACTCCGCGGGCTCGCCGACCGCGTCGAGGCTCTCGGAGGTCAGTTCGGCCTTGAGAGCCCCGCTGGAAGCGGCACCGTGGTGCGCGCGACGATCCCTCTGCGCTGACGTAGCTCGCCGACCTGCTCGAGTCACAGACCCCCCTCTCGAGACGCCAGCGAGGCAAAGACTTAGGTACCGAGAGGTCGGGCGTGCTTCTCCAACGAAGGGCGGCGCCTCCTGAGGGGCCGCCCTGCGGCGTGCCGGGTCACTGCCGACAGCATCTGCCTGGCCAAACCCCTAGCCCTCGGTAACCGAGGCGGCGCGAGCCGGCAAGGGCGCTCTCGGCCGGTCATCGACCGGCTCGACTCCACTTGTGATGTGGCGGCGTAGGGTGGAGGCACTGACCACAAGTTCGGACAGAGGAGGAGAGAGTGATCCTGGCAACAACGAAGGTCGAGGATTTCGACCGCTTCCTGGAAATCTTCTCGACGAAGGGCGCTGAGAAGCGAAGGCAGCATGGGTCCAAGGGTTCGACCGTCTTTCGCGATCCCAACGAGGGAGACCGGGTCTGGGTTCTCTTCGACTGGGATGGGGCGGGCTGGCAGAGCTTCGTCTCCGACCCCGAGGTCCCGGCGATCCTGCAAGAAGCCGGGCACAAAGGTAAGCCCCAGGCGGCCGAGCTCGGCGGCCGGTACGACGCCTAGCCCCAGACGCGAATCGGGCCATTGAGGTCGAGCTTGTGACCGAAGCCGGGTGACGCTGGTGATCGCCCTCTAGCTCGGGAACACCCTGGGCGGCCATACAGTGACTGCGGGTCACGATGAAGGCGAAACGGGCGTCTCCGGAGGCTCTTCGTTCGCCGGGCGTGCGACCGAGATCTGGTACTCGATCGGGACTCCAGCGCCGTCGTGCTCGCCGGGCGCGACGTTCGTGACTTCCCACCCGTGAGCGATGATCTGGCCTTCGAGGGGACGGACGTAGAGGGTGATGACCTTCGATGTGCCGTCTGGGTAGTGCACGAGCGTCTTGTGTCCTCTGTGGACGGTGGGCATCAAGCTTGTTCTACACCCATGGACCATTCGCGGTCGCATCGGACGTCAAGCCGGAGGCGACCGCGGTGAGTGGGTATGCGACGCACGCACGCACGCGCGCACGCGAGAGAGGCCCGGTAACCCACGCTTTGCGATGACCATGACGGTAGGGCCGGCTCGGTGGGGCTGGACGAACACGAGGCCACCCGGCCCTCGCCGATCACCTGGCAGGCGACGTTGACTTCGCCAGTACGTGCGTACTGAACTGCCGGAAGGTCGATCACGGCGATCGGCGCATTGCGCGCACCGGGCGCCGTGTTAGGCCTCGTCTTGCATCCAGTCGGCCGCGTGCTCGCCGATCATGATGCAGGTGAGGTTGATGTTTGCCCGAGGGATGGTCGGCATGATCGAGGCGTCGACGACGCGTAGGTTCGGGATGGCGCGTACCCGGCAGTGTTGGTCGATCACGGCCATCGGGTCGTCGGCCGGCCCCATCCGCGCCGTGCCGCAAGGGTGAAACTGCGTCGCGACCGTCGCGCGTACGTATGTCCGTAGTGCCTCCTCCGAGTTCATCGTCTCATCGGTCAGGAGGGCGACTCGCTCCACGTGATGCGCGATCTCCGGCTCGTGCGCGAGCTGCCAGGCGAGGCGGACGCCTTCGACGAGCCGGCGGAGGTCCTCGGGGTCGGCTGCGTAGTTGAGCTCGGCCAGCGGGTGCACGTGCGGGTCGCTGCTCGTAAGCGACAGCCGGCCTCGCGAGAGTGGACGTTCTAGCGCGACCGGGAGCCCGATGGCGAGCGGCGCGCCGACCGCCCTGACCGCCTGCGCACCGCCCATGCGCGCTAGGTCGACGTGGCTGAAGATGACCTGCTGCATGTCGTTGAACTCCTTCGAGCCGGATGCCGTGTAGCGCAGGACGACCTGTGCGAGCGGGGTCTCGAGGTCGCAACTGCCCGGCTTCGGCACGAGCAGCACACGGGTTACCGGGTGGTCGATCAGATTCGCCCCGACGCCCGGCAGATCGGCCACCGGGTCGATGCCGAGCCCGAGCACGGCGTCCTTGGGTCCTATGCCCGAGCGAATGAGGATTGCCGGCGTACCGATCGCGCCCGCCGCAAGGGTGATTCGCCGCCCGTTGGCTGTTTGGCGCTCGCCATCTGTGTCGAACTCCAACCCGAGCGCCCGGTCGTGCTCGACGACCACTCGGTTGACAAGACAGTACGGCAGGATCGTGAGGTTGTGCCGCTGGCGCGCGGGTAGTAGGTAGGCGATCGCGGTCGAGAGGCGCAAGCGTCCGCGGCGGTTCTGTGGGAAGGGGCCGACGCCGGTGGCCTGCGGGTGGTTGTGGTCGGTGACCTCGTCAAAGCCGAGGCGGCGGCACACGTCGAAGAAGGCGAGCTGAGTCGGTGTCAGCTCATCGCGGCGCCAACGGCTGATCGCGACCGGACCGCCCCGCCCGTGCAGCTCTTCGCTTCCTTCGCGATCGTCCTCCAGGCGACGAAAGTACGGCAGCACCTCGGCCCAGCTCCAGGCGTCATTGCCCAGTGTGGCCCATTCGTCGTAGTCGGCGGGCACGCCTCGCAGAGCGATTGCGGCGTTGACGGCAGAGGAGCCGCCAATCACTCGGCCGCGCGGATAGGGGATGGTCCGGCCGGGTACAGCCTCTGCGCTCAGCCCCCAGTCGTGTGCCTGCAGCGACATGCGCCAACTGTCCTGAAGGTCGTCCGGGATCGCCTCGAGGGTCGCGTAGTCAGGGCCGGCCTCGAGCAACAGGATGCGGCGCGACGGTTCCTCCGACAGCCGAGCGGCGAGCACGGCGCCCGCAGAACCGCCTCCCACGATGATGTCGTCGTACTTCACGGTGCCTCGGCGGGCCGCGCATACAGCAGGCCTCGCGCTTCCCGAACGACTATGACACTGCAGCCAGGATGCCAGCACGCCGGCGCAAGCGTTCGCGAATGTCGCCTGAGATGGAACGACCCGCACATTCGCGTGTGCACGAGACGCAGGATCCGTGCGCCCACTGATCAGGGTCGGTGTGCCTCCTGATGGCGCATCGCGTGAGTTGAGCGATGGTCCTGCGGAGATCGCCGTGTCGACGGGTGCACCCTAGGAGGGCTCGCTACCTCATCCCGTCAACAACGTGTCTGGGAACTACAACTAGGTCGTCGCCTCGCGTGCGTGCGGGTGCGCGCGAGAGAGTGCGATAGGCGCTCGCGGCGGAACCGACGTGGTGAGGGGTGCCCACCCTCCTCGATGAGGTGATCGTGGTGGGGCCCTGGTAGGGGCCTCCTCGCCGACTCGATCGAGATGGGGCGTGGTCGGGGAGCTTGCATGGGGCGCCCGTCTTGTGCGAGAACTCTGGCGCCGGGCGTCGCGGCTCTGGCTTCACCTTCCAGGACCGCGGTCCCCAATGCTCAAAGCGTTCCGGTGGAGGGCGACTCTACGCGGTTTGACCATGATGGAAAGCCCGGAGACACGGTACGCGAGGAGCGGCGACGTTTCGATCGCGTACCAGGTGGTCGGCGACGGTCCCTTCGACGTCGTCCTCGTGCCCGCTATCTCCCATATCGAGCTGGCCTGGACGATGCAGAACGAGCGCGGCGAGATTCCACGGCGGCTCGCATCGTTCGCGCGGCTGATCGTCTTCGACAAGCGCGGGATGGGCATGTCCGACCGTGTCGCTGGCGAGCCGCCGCTCGAGGTGCGGATGGACGACGTTCGGGCGGTAATGGATGCCGCCGGATCGTCCCGCGCGGCGCTCTTCGGGGTTCTCGACGGTGCAGCGATGAGCCTGCTGTTCGCGGCCACCTACCCCGAGCGAACCAGCGCCCTCGTCTTGCTGACCGCGTTCCCGCGGCTGATGTGGAGCGCGGACTTCCCGTGGGGGATCACAGAGGAGCAGCAACGCGCCCGCCAGCTCGACTTCATGCGGATCTTCTTCGGAACTCGCGACGAGGCGGCGAGGGCGCTCCGTTTCGTGAAGGGAAACGTCCCCACAGACGACGACATCCAGCAAGACATCGACTACCTGCGCCGCGCGGCGGCCAGCCCGAACACGCTCGACGCCTACCTAGAGCTCTACCGCGAGATCGATGTGCGGCACGTGCTGCCGGCGATTCGCGTCCCGACGCTCTTGATCCACGGGAGCGACGCGGCGCCTTACCGAATAGAAGCTGCCCGCTACATGGCCGAGGAGATCCCGAGCGCCACATTGCTCGAGCTCCCGGGCGAGCGGAGCATCCCTGCACGCCCAGGCTTGGAGCACGCGCTGGACGAGACCGAGGCGTTCCTCCACGATGTCTGGGAGGCAGGCGGTTGGCTCGATCCGGAGCCAGACCGGATCCTTGCCACCGTCCTCTTCACAGACGTCGTCGACTCGAGCCAGCGAGCCGTCGAACTCGGCGACCGTGCCTGGCGAGAGCTCTTGCAGAAACACCACGAGCTCGTCCGGCGACAGCTTGTCCGCTTCCGCGGTCGCGAGGTTGATACCGCGGGAGACGGCTTCCTGGCCAGCTTCGACGGCCCCGCCCGCGCGATCCGTTGCGCACAGGCAATCGTCGAAGGCGTCCACGCACTCGGGCTCGAGGTCCGCGCCGGACTCCACACCGGGGAGTGCGAGCTGCTGGATGGGAAGGTGGCCGGGATCGCCGTCCACACCGGAGCACGGGTTGCGTCAGATGCCGCTCCCGGCGAGGTGCTCGTCTCCAGCACCGTCAAAGACCTCGTCGCCGGCTCCGGCCTCACCTTCCAGGATCGCGGCACCCACAAACTCAAAGGCGTCCCCGGCGACTGGCGGCTATACGCCGTCACGCCATGATCGAGACCCGGAACCCTCTCGCGCGGGTCATGGCGATGAGGCCTGGTCGGTGGCCGCCCGAGGACGGGGTAGCGGTGCCCTCGGCCTCGCCGAGTCGATCCAGGAGGAGCCGATGAACAGGTTCGAGCAAGCCGTTTACGACTGCATGATTCCGACTGCGGCGCTCCTCGAGGAGACGACGGCCGCTCCATCGAGCGATCCTGCTCAACTTCTGGCGCCACGTGCATCTCGAAGGGGCGGGCGAGTACGAAGCGATCGTGGCGTGTGACATGATGGTCGACGAGCCCGTCTACCGGGTGACCTGGGGTGCGAATCCCGCTGTCATCGCCGGCAAGGAAGGCGTGCTCGCCTTCTACAACAGCGTGGGTGACTCCGTCCTCTGGCACTCGGACGACCGGCTCGCGGTCGCCGATTGGGGGATCTGCGACGAGCTCACCTTTCACATCCTCGCCCGTGGCGCCGACCTGACAGCGGTCGGTTATGACGTGGACGATCCGGAGGCGCTCTACCACGCTGCCAGCCGCCAGGCGTTCATCTGGCCCTACGACGGTCAGGCCCGCCTCGCCGGCGAGCACCTCTACGAGGACAAGACGAGCCTGACGATCGAAGAGGTGAGCCCCGACGAGGCAATCACCCCGGCTCGGGCTCGGGAGATCCACAGGGAGTTGTTGGTGAAACTGGAAGCGGAGCGCGGAGAGCGCTTCTGGGTCTTAAGTACGCATTCGTGACCGATCGCCGCCCGCGACGAAGTGATGGTCTTGACGCCGAGCCCTCCGGTCGGCGCTCGAAAGCTGGGAGCAGAAGACGCGTGAAACGATCGCGCGTCTCCTCGCCGAGGTCGCCCTGAATCTCGGCCGCGATCTGACATCCATCTACGTGCACGAGTTCGAGACCGCTCGCCGCCGCGAGCAGGTCGGCGAGCATCTCCTCGCCGCATTCGGTGGGCTCGTTCGCGCCTGAGATCTGACCAAATCTGACCAAAACGAAGGCCCGGGCAGCGACTCGGGCCTTCGACACGTCAGAAGCGGCTTTAACAGGGACGGGAGCGACGGGACTCGAACCCGCGACCTCCGGCGTGACAGGCCGGCGTTCTAACCAACTGAACTACGCCCCCAGCGCCCGGGGATTGTAGCGGCGGGGCGATTTTCCCGATGCGACCGCGGGGGCCGTCGGCAGACTGGATACGTGAACATCGCGGACTGGATCGCGGTCCTCGTGATCGTGCTCGCGGCGATCAGCGGGTTTGCGCGCGGGCTCGTGACCGGGCTCCTGTCGCTCGCAGGGCTCGTCGTGGGCGCGATCCTCGGCGCCCGCGTGGCGCCGGGGGTGGTCGGCGACGGAAGCGCGTACGTCCCGCTGGTCGCGCTCGCCGGCGCCGCGCTCGGCGGAATGCTCGGCCAGTCCCTCGGTGGGCTCGCGGGCCGCTCGGCGCGGCGGACGCTCGCCGTCGTGCCGCCGCTTCGGATGGTCGACTCGGCCGGCGGCGTCGTGCTCGGCGCCGCGACGGGGCTCGCCGTCTGCTGGACGGTCGGCGCGGTGTTGCTCTACCTCCCCGGCCAGACCGAGCTGCGGCAGCTCGCGCAGGAGTCCACGGTCGTCTCGGCGCTGACCGAGGCGCTGCCGCCGCAACGCGTCATGGATGCCGTCGGGGGAATCGATCCGTTCGCGGCGATCGTCGGTCCGGCCGCCGGGGTCGACGCACCCGACCCCGCGATCGCCCGTGACCCACAGATCCGCGCCGCGCGGAGCTCCGTCGTTCGGGTCAGGGGCTTCGCCTGCGGTCTCGGGATCGAGGGCTCGGGCTGGATCGTCCGTCCCGGCTACGTCGTGACGAACGCTCACGTCGTCGCCGGCGTCGAGTCGCCGTTCGTCGACCGGGGCGACGGCAGGACGAGCCGCGCGCGGGTCGTCTCGTTCGACGCGCGGAACGACGTTGCGGTGCTCCGCCTCCCCGGGTTCCGCGGGCGCGCGCTCGCGGTTGCGGATCCGAAGCGTGGCGAGGCGGCGGCGCTGCTCGGGTTCCCGGGAAACGGCCCGTACCGCGTCACCGCCGTGCGGATGGGCCGCGCGGCAAAGGTGGGCGCGCGGGACGCATACGGCCGCATCCAGCTCGGCCGGTCGATCGTCGCCCTGCGGGGCGACGTCCGGAGCGGCAACTCCGGCGGCCCGATCGTCAACGAGAGGGGGCAGGTCGTGGGGACGGTCTTCGCCGCGCGCCGCGGCTCGGACGACGGCTTTGCCGTGCCGAACGAGCAGGTGCAGGACGCAGTTGCGAACGGCGGCCCCGCGCTCGCGACGGCCTGCGTCGCGCGGTAGCGCGGGCTCAGTCGCCGGGGACGATCCGCGCGACGGGCTCGGGGCGCGGCGAGCCACGGTCGACCGGTGTCTCGGACTCCTCCGAGCGCTCGCCCACCTCGGCAAGCAGATGGGTCAGCGCCAGCGCAAGCGCGCGCTGGCCGTCGGAGGTGAAGCGGTAGCCGGCCGGCCCCACGTCGTCGGGCCGGTCGACGAGCTCCGCGTACGACCGGCCTCCGTCGGGCGGGGTGCGCCAGGCGCGCCCGAGCTCCTCGAGCTGCGCCGCGAGCGCGGTGAGCGTGCTGCGGTAGCGCACCCAGCGGTGGTTGTCCCAGGACAGGCCGGACGACGTCCCGGCCGTTTCGGCGAACCGCTCGACGAGCGCCCGGCCGCCGGCCTGGCCGCGGAGGGTGAGCGCGCGGATCACATCGGGCGGCATCGTGAGGTTCATCCCGCCCTCGTCGGGCGCCGTGTGCACATGGACGATCCGGTCGCGGTAGCCGGGCTGGTGCGTCAGCCCCGAGTCGACGTGGTTCTGCATCGTCCGGACGATCCCGCTGACGAACCCCGTGAGGCTGCCGAGGCCCGGCTTCGAGTCGATCCGGTGCCAGCTGTCGAGCAGCCCGCCGACGTTCGAGGACGGGAGGTAGACGTTCGCCGCCTGGTCGGCCCCACGCGGGTGGTCGGGATGGAAGCCGTCGAGGTCGATCGCGAACGTCGGTCGGGTCGGGAGCGGGGCGTCGAAGAAGTGGACCGGGAAGTTGCTCGCGATGCCGCCGTCGGAGAACCAGCAGACCTCAGCGACGAGCGTATGGGCGGGCGGGCGGCCTTCCTCGACCGCATCCACGGCCTCGCGGACGTGCGTGCGCGTCATGTCGAGCGCGTGGAGGGGGACGGCGCAGATGAGGAGCGGGAAGCTGAGGCTCATGCGCGCGGCGACGACCACCGGGAGGTCGTCGGGAGCCGGGAAGGGGCGCAGCGGGAGCAGGGCGTCCAGACGTCGTCGCGTCCTATCGGCGTCCGGGCCCGTGCCGAGCGGCGGCGGATGCGCCTCCATCCACGCGACGATGCGCTCGGGGAACAGGCGCCGAAACTCGTGGGGGTCGAACAGGAGCTCGCGACTCGCCCACGGCATTCGGTGCGGCCGGCGGTGCGTGATGTTCGTGGTCATCATCTGGAGCTCGATGCCCTTCGCGCGGAGGTCCCCGAAGGTCAGCGGCCCGTCGCCGTCCTTCGCCGCGAGGTCGTCGATCAGCGCTGCCAGCCACGGGGTGAGCGCAGGCGCCGCGCTCCCTTCCGGCGAGAGGCCCGGGCACAGGCCGAACCCGTTGCGGCCGAGGGCGCGCGGCAGGCCGACCGCAAGCTGCAGACCGAGGGCGAGCACCAGGCCGAGGAGAGCGAGGACGATGCCCGCGATCACCGCGCAGACGGCCAGCGCGCCCGATCCCGTCCACACGGCGAGCACGGCGAGCGCGAGGCCTGGCGCGAGCCCGAGCACCGCTGCCAGCGGGAAGCTCCGCAGGGCCGCGCCCGCGACTCGCAGCCATTTGCCCGCTCCGGTGCGGCCGAGGCCGGACATGAGGAGCCGGTGATACGAGCGCGTGCCCGGCGAGGGCTGGAAGAGGCCGACGAGGTTCTCGCCGCCTCCGATCCACTCGGGCAGTGCGGCGAGCTTCTGGAAGCCGCCACGGTCGCGCCCGTATTCGGCGGCGGCGGCGCCCGCGGCGGCGATCGCGCCGGCCGAGGTCCCGCCGACGTTCGCGAAGCGGTACGTCCGCGCGAGCTCGCAGAGCGCGTGCGGGTACACGACGCCGCTCGTGATGCCGCCCTTCATCACCACGTCGCAGGAGCGGGTCGGCTCCGAGTAGTCGTAGGTGCGCGGGTCTCCGGTCATCCGGTCAGCTCCTCGAGAACGGGGTCGACGAGCGCCCGCGCCACGGCGCTGTATTCATGAGACGGGTCGACGAACCGCGCGAGCGCCTGCAGTTCCTGGAGGAGGAGCGCCTCGAGCCTCGCGTTCGGCCCGTTCTCGAGCTCGAGGGCGAGCCCGCGCGCGATCGAGACGTGCGTCAGGACCTCGAGCTGGAAGTCCTTCCGCGCCTGCACCAGACCGCGACGCAGGAGCGCGTAGACGCGGATCGACTCCTTCCCCTTACGCGTCTTCCAGCTGACGATGCCGTCCGCCTCGAACGTCAAGTGTTTGCTCGGATCGTCGAGGCAGGGGTGCACGAGCAGCCGCCCCTCCGCCTTCTCCTGCCCCTCCGTCGCCGCTCGCTTCGCCTCCGACGAGATCGGGAACTGATTCGCCTTCCCGAGCGTCTGCTCGCTCCCGTTGGGCAGCGTCTGCCTCCGCGGCCGGTTGCAGTCGGTGCACGAGGGGAGCAGGTTCCCCCAGATCGCGGCGAGCCAAAAGTAGACCCCCCAGACGAGCTCGTTGTCGACGAGCACCCCGCTCTTGGGACGGAAATGCTCGACGTCGAGCGGCTGCGTCGCGCCGAAGTAGCTCTCGCAGTACGCGCACTTGAAGTGGAACGTCGCGTTCAGCGTGTCCTTGACCGGCGTCAGCTTGTAGACGCCGAAGCCGAACGGCTTGCCCTCGAGCGCGGCGTTGCCGAAATGAGCGCGCGCCTCGACGAGCTCTGCCGCGCCGTTGACGAGGAGGTCCGCGGGCGGCGGCGGGAGCTTCACGCGGATCACCGGATCGCCTTCCCCTCGCTCGCCTTCTCCCAGATCGCCGCGATGCGCTTCTTCGTCGACTCCTTGAGCGCGAGCCGCTCGCCCGGGTCGGCGAGCGTGTCGGCCTTCGCGAGGTAGTCGTCGGCCGCCTCGAGCACGATCCGCTCGCGGCGCGTCGAGCCGAGCGCGTCGAGGCCGTCGAGCTGCTTCTGGAGCTCGCCCAGCCGTCGTGTGTCGGCGGCGGTGCGGTGCGGCTTCGCCTTGAGGAGGTAGTACTCGGCGAAGAGCGAGTCGAGCTCCGGGTCGATCGTGCTGTTGAGGCCGAAGTGCTCCGACGTGAGGAGCTGGTCCACCCGGAGCCCCGCCACCGACGGAAGGTCGGTGACCGCGACGACCTCGCCGTCGGGGTCACGCTTCACGACGACGACCTCGCCGTCGCCGAGGCCCCGCAGGCAGAGCGGGTCGTGCGTCGAGGTGAGGAACTGGACGCGCGGGAACACCTGCCTCAGGCTCGGCACGATGCGCATCCGCCAGCGGGGATGGAGGTGCGCGCCGAGCTCGTCGATCAACACCGTCCCCTCCGCAGCGTCGACCGTGGGCCACTGCTGGAGGAGCGAGATCATCAGGTCGGTCGCGAGCGCGACCACCGACTGGTAACCGTCGCTCAGGTGCTCGAGCGGGACCCGGAGGCCGAATGCCTCGACGTCGACCCGGCCCGCGCGGCGGTTCCGGATCAGCCGGTCCTCGGGTCCGAGGTCGAGCAGCCCCTTGAGCGCGCGCGCGATCGCCTCGAACGTGCGGTCGTCGAGCGAGAGCAGCCAGTCCGTCGAGTTGCCGATCGGCGAGAACGGATCGAAGAGGTTCTGCACGCGCGTGAGCGACGACACCGGAGGCGCCTGCTCGCCGCGGCGGGGAAGCAGCCTGGTCGCGCCATAGGCGAGGAGGATCACCTTCGGGTCGTCCCCGCCGACGAATGTCGGGCTCCGCCGCGAGAAGCGCAGCTCGATCGGCTCCGGGCTGCCCGCGAGGTGCACGCGGACGAAGCCGCTCCGCGTCCCGTTCCGCACGTACGTCTTCGCGTCGAGCCCGAGCGCGTCGCGCTCGGCGGTGCCCATCAGCGTCAGCGCGACCGCCTGGAGGAGCGAGCTCTTCCCGCACCCGTTCTCGCCGAGCAGCATCAGCCACGGTGCAGACGCCGTCGAGGACGCCAGGCTCGGCGGGCTCAGGTCGAGGTCGCCGATCACCTTGAAGTTCCGCACCTCGATCCGCTCGATCCGCCGCGTCCGCCGGAAGTAGTCGACGCTCGCGTTGGCCTCGCCGGCGAGGGAGTAGGCGTCCTGCGCGACCTGGGCGCGGTCGAAAACGCCCTTCACCCGGTTCCGCTCGGCCTTCGTGACGACCGGGAGATCGCCTGCGACCTCGGCCATCGAGGACGGGCCCTCGGGGGACGCCTGCAGCGCCTGGTCGAGCTCGCCGCGTCGGGCCTGCGCCCAGCCGTTGAGAAACTGCCGCCGCAGCGCGGAGAACGGCAGGCTGCGGTCGAACAGTCGGTCGAACCCGAGCGGGTCGAGCCCGGCCTTCGACGCCATCTGTCCGGACGTCGCCTCCCACTCGCGGCGCACCTCGGCGAGGGCCTCACGGCGGGAGGCGAGAAGCTGCGCGCGGTTCAGGCCGAGGATCTCGATCGTCGCGCGCCCCTCATCCGTCGTCGACGCGACCGAGCCGTCCTCGGAGTAGACGAGGTGCTGCTCGGGGTCGTCATGGCGCGGCTCGAGGAGCAGGGGCCGCTCGTCGCGCAGCGCCTCGCCGGTCGTGCCCGGTGCCGCCCGCTGCTCTCGCACCGGGAAGCGGGCGCCCTTGAAGCTCTGGCACTCGGCGCAGCTCGCGTAGAGGTTCTCCCAGGTGTAGGCGAGCCACCAGTAGTGGTCCGGGCTGAGCGTGCCGTCGAGCGAGAGGGCGCCGCTCGCCGGGCGGAAGCGGTCGACGAGCATCGCCTGCTCGGCGAGCGGCGTCTCGCAGTACGCGCATTTCCCGGCGCAGGTCGCGACGAGCGCCGACCGCACCTCGGCGTCCGCGAGCACCACGTCGTCGAACGAGAACGTCTCCTGGGCTCGCTCCTTCGCCGGCCGCTCGAAGTACGCGCGCGCCTGCTCGTACGCGGCGCGCGCCTCCTTCGAGCCGAGCGCGGAGGGGGCCCGCGTTTCCGGCTGGGCAGCGATCACGCCGAGACACCCGCGCCGGGTTTGCCTGCCGCAGCGTCAGCGGGTCGCTGCACGTAACTCCCTCCGGACGCTGCGGACGAGCCTAGATGATTTCGCTCAGTCGAACAGGTCGAGCGCCGCGAGCGGCTGCTTGAACGGCGGGATCACGTAGATCCCGTGCGCCCGGCCCCGTGAGCGCTCGACGAGCTCGCGCGCCAGGCCGAGCCCGACCGTGGGCGCGTCCGGGCCTGCCGCCTCGAGCGCGGCCAGCACGTGGTCGGGCACGCTGATGCCCGGTACCTCGTTGTGCAGCCGGAGGGCCATCGCGAGGCTGCGGAGGGGCCACACGCCGACCAGCACCGGGATCGGCCAGGACCCGCCGAGGCGCTCGACGAAGCGGTCGAGCAGCTCGATGTCGAAGAGCGCCTGCGTCATCGCGAACTGGGCGCCGGCGTCGAGCTTGCGGCGGAACCGGTCGAGCTCGAGCTCGAGGTCCGCGGCCGACGGGTTGACGGCCACCCCGACGAAGAACGACGTGGGCGCGTCGAGCCCCTTGCCGACGTAGTCCTCGCCCCGGTTGAGACCCGCGAGGAGCTGGACGAGCCCGATCGAGTCGACCTCGTAGACGCCGCGCGACCCGGGGTAGTCGCCGACGTGTGGCGGGTCGCCCGTCACGGCGAGGACGTTGCGGATCCCCTCGGCGTGCGCGCCGAGCAGCACGCCCTCGAGCCCCATCACCGTCGTGTCCCGCGGCGTGACGTGGGGGATTGCCTCGATGCCGACCTCGCGCTGGAGCGTCGCGGAGGTCATCAGCGCATTCATGCGAGCGCGCGCCATCGGGTTGTCGTTGACGTCGACGAAGCCGGCGTGCCCCGATGCCTCGATGGCGCGCGTGGTTTCGATCAGCCCCTCGAGCGAGCCGCCCTTCGGCGGGTCGAGCTCGACGGAGACCACCCACTCGCGCTCGCGGAGGGCCCGCGCGAGGCGGCTCTCGATTTCGCGCTGCGGAGGAGTGGGGACGAGGTCCGGCTCGTCGACCTCGATCGTCGCGCTCGGCGTCCGGCCCGCGTCGAACGCCTCGCGCACGGCTTCGATCTGCGGTGCGGTCGTCCCGCAGCAGCCGCCGACGATGCGTGCGCCGAGCCCGACGGCCTGCACGGCGAACTCGGCGAAGTAGTCCGGCGTCGAGTGGGGGTATACGACGCGGCCGCCCACCACGCTCGCCAGGCCGATGTTCGGCAGCGCGGCGAGCGGAAGCCCGCTGCCGCGCATGCCGCGAAGGGCCCGGAGCGCGACGGTCGGCCCGGCGCCGTGATTCGTCCCGATCGCCGCGACGTCGAGCGCCGCGAGCCTGCGGGCCGCGGCCTCGGCGCCGACGCCGCCCGTGATCTCCGCGTCGTCGTCGAACGTCAACAGCGCGACGATCGGCAGGGAGGAGACGCCGCGCACCGCCTCGACGGCGACGACCAGCTCCTCGAGGTCGAAGAACGTCTCGACCATGAAGAGGTCGACGCCGCGCCCCTCGAGCACCCTCGCCTGCGCCGCGTAGAGCGGACCGTGCTCGGCCGGATCGAACACCTCGAGCTCGCCGAGGGGGCCGATCGACCCTGCGACGAAGACGTCGCGACCCGCGACCTCGCGCGCCTCGCGGGCGAGCCGCACGCCGGCGGAGTTGATCTCCTCGAACGCGTCGTCGAGGAGGACGCGTTCGAGCTTGCGCCGGTTCGCGGCGAACGTGTTCGTCTCGATCAGCTCGGCGCCCGCGGCGATGTAGCTCGCGTGGACGGCGACCACGCTCTCGGGCGCACGGAGGTTCGCCTCCTCGGGGCAGCGGAGCCCCGGAACGGCGCCGGAGATGAGCGCGCCCGTGCCGCCGTCGGCCACGAGCGGCGGGCCCTTGGCGAGGCGGTCGAGGAAGCGGCTCACGAACCGGCCACTGTAGAGGCTGGTGTCGGGACCGAATCGGGCGAAGCGGGGCTGCCGCCGCGCCCCGCTCCGACACGACCGGGCTCGTTCGATCGAGCCAGTCCCCCCTCGCGCCCGAGCGGCGTCCGGTGAGCGAAGCAGTGATCGGCGGGCGGCGCTCGGCGGCATATCACCCGAGCGGGGCATCTCCCCTCGCCCCTCGGTCCGTCCCGGAACGGAGAGGGGGCGGCCATCGCCGCCCCGTTCTCCAACTCGTCGGCCTGGAAGTGATTTGCCGTCAGTTCCCGACCTGGAGCTGGTTCTTCCATCGGCACGAGCCGCGCCGGCCTGAAGCGCTGACCGTCAGTCGGCGTGCAGGACGCGCCCCTCCATCCCGCCGGCGACGGTGACGAGCTGGCCTGTGACGTGGCCGGAGAGGCGCTCGGAGGCGAGCACGACGACCTGCGCGGCGACGTCCTCGGGCTGCGCGACCTTGCGGAGCGGCATCGTGCGCGTGATCCGGCGGACGTCGTCCGGCTCGAGCAGCCCGCGCGTCATCGGCGAGACCGTCCAGCCCGGCGCGACTGCATTGACCCGGACGCGCGACCCGAGCCTGGTCGCCTCGTTCTTCAGCGAGAGGAGCAGGCCGACCTGGATCGCAGCCTTCGCGGCCGCGTAGTCCGCGTGACCGGCCTCGCCGAAGCGCCCGGCGGTCGAGCCCACGAGGACGAGGGCGCCGCTCTCGCGGCCGGCGAGCCCGCGGAGGAACGCCCTCGCCGTGAGGAACGTCGCGGTGAGGTTCTCCCCGATCGTCCGCTCGAAGCGTGCGAGGTCGAGCTCCCAGACGGGCAGGTCCTCCTCGGGGTAGACGCCGGCCACCGCAGCGCACACGTCGACGGCGCCGAGCGCTTCGCGCGCCTCGGCGAAGAGCCGCTCGGCGTCGGCCTCGATCGTGAGGTCGGCCTGCGCGACGGGCGCGCCGCCGAGCTCCTCCGCGAGCGCCTCGGCGCGGTCGCGACCGCGGTGGTAGTGGAGCAGCACCCGCGCGCCCTCAGCGGCGAACGCGCGTGCACAGGCGGCGCCGATCCCGCCGGACGCGCCGGTGACCACCACGCCCTGCCCGGCGAGCGCCGTCTCCACGGGCGGAGCCTACGGCGTCAGTAGGTCTCGAGCGACGCGCGCCGGCGTCCCTCGGTCTCGAACAGGCGGAAGAGGCCGTACGCGGCCGTCGCGTACGCGACACCGATGAAGGCTTCCGTCCAGAGCAGCCCTGCGACGTCGCCGAGCGACGACCCGCTTGCGATTTCGCGCGCCGCCTCGATCCCGTGGGTGAGCGGCAGGCAGCTCCCGATCGCCGCGAGCCAGCCGGGCAGGTCGTCGGGTGCGACGTTGACCCCGCAGACCAGCAGCATGAGGAAGTAGACGAGATTCGCGCCGAAGAACACGTCGCGGGCGCGGAGCCCGATCGACCCGATCAGCATCCCGAGCGCGACACACGAGCACGTGGTCACGAGGACGGCCACACCAAGTGCGGGGACGCTCCCCGTCGCGGGGTGGAAGTCGAGCAGGAGCCAGGAGACGGCGAATCCGAACGCCGACACGAAGAGCCCGTTGAGGACGAAGGGCAGGGCACGGCCGGTGAAGATCGCGAGCCGGTTGGCGGGCGTCGCGAGCAGGGGCTGCAGCGTCCCGTACTGGCGCTCGTTCGCGATCCCCATCGTCATTCCGTAGATCCCCGACATCGCCGCCACCTGGATCGAGTTGCCGACGATGAAGAACGCGTCGTCCTGCGAGCCCGCGTAGCGCCCGAGGTAGGTGAAGAAGAGGATCTGGAAGAGGGGCGCGCCGAGCATCGTCGGGATGTAGATCCCGGGGTTGATCCAGTTGAAGAGGGCCCGGTACGAGATCCCGCCGCCGACGAAGAACACGCGCAGGCTGGTGCTCATGTCAGCGAGAGAGTCGCGCGGCTGCGGGCGAGCCGCTCGAAGTTCCTCAGGGCGATTGCGCCGAGTGCGACGTAGACGAGGCCGAGGCCGACGCAGAGCGCGATCTCCGGCCACGCGTTGCCGCCGAACGCCGCCTCGCGGATCGCGCGCATCCCCCACGTCGGCGAGAGCACCCAGCCGATCGGCGCGACCCAGGCCGGGAGCAGCGTCAGCGGCACCAGCAGTCCGGTCGCCAGCCAGACCGGGTACTCGAGCAGGTTCGAGAACGCGTTCGCATTCCGGTAGAGGACGAAGGTCGACGCGAGCAGGAGCCCGAGCATCCCGAGGCTCAGGATCGTCGCGGGCAGCGCGACGGCGAGCTCCGCGGGGTGGACGAAGTCGAGCGGCGCGCCGAAGAAGATGCGTCCCCAGGCGAGCGTCGCGACGACGGAGTAGATCCCGATCGTGGACGTCGCCACGGTGAGCGGCAGCAGGACGGCGACGAACGGCGGCGGCGCCCCCACCATCAGCTCGAGCGTCCCCTGCCAGCGCTGCCACTGGATCGCGCCGCCCGAGCCGAACAGCGTGGCCGACCAGATGCCCATCAGGCCCGCGCCGAGCGCGACGTAGAGGAGCGTGCCCGAGCGGTTGCCCGACTCCACCATGAAGAAGGCGATCGACGCGAAGATGATGGGCTGCAGCACCGAGACGAGGACGAAGAACAGCGAGTTCGTCAGCGTCTTCAGGTGGAACAGCCAGCCCATCCAGAACAGGCGCGCGCTCACGACTCCAACTTAGCCTCGCGCTTCGGTGCCGGGGGTGGGGCAGGCCGAACCCCCGGTCAGCGCCGGCGGTCGAGCTCCGATGCGGCGGCACGGTCGAGGATCGCCACGCTGCGCCCTGCCGCCGAGCGTATGAGGGAGGCGGGGGTCGACGGCGACGGCGCCTCCACGAAGGCACGCCGCGCGGCATCCGCCTTCTCCGCCCCTGAGACGAGGAAGGCCACGACGCGCGCCGAGGAGAGCGTCGGGATCGTCAGCGTCACGCGCTCGACGAACGGCTCGAGACCGGCCTCGGCCGCAACCGCCAGCTCGGCGGCGCCGAGCGACGGCGCGTGCGGGAAGAGCGACGCCGTGTGCCCGTCGGGCCCGATCCCCAGCAGCGCGAGGTCGAACGTCGTGCCGCGCAGCGACGCGGCGTACGCCGCCGCTGCGTCCGCGGGCTCGAGCTGGGTCGGGACGGGATGCACCGACGGTCGGCGCTCGAGGTGGACGACGAGCGACTCCTGGACGAGGCGCAGGTTCGAGCGCCCGTCGCCCGGTGGGACGCAGCGCTCGTCGCCGAGCCAGACGTCGACGCGGCTCCAGTCGGGCGCGAGGCCGGCGGCGAGCTCGTAGGCCCGCCTGGGCGTCGACCCGCCGGCGAGCGCGACGGCGCCCCCGCTCGACGCGACGTCGGCTAGCAGTCGCGCAGCCTCGAGCGCTGCTCCCTCGGCATCGTCGACGATCACGAGCTCCACGACGGCATTCTCCCCGAGACGGCTGTCAGAATCGCCCCGGTGCGGGTCTCCGCGGCCAAGGTGGTCGTCAACCCCTGGTATCGGCAGTTCTACCTCCAGCGGGGCGACGAGCCGTGGGCGTCCGACCAGGTCACCGCGGGCGGCTACGACCGCGCGCTCGACGCCGTCGGCGGCTTCGCATACGTCGGGACGTCCATGTACGGCAACCCGGTCGAGGTCGCGCTCGAGCTCCACGACGAGGAGCCGCCGCCGCACGAGGAAGCCGACCGAGTCACCGAGGTCTCACTCGCGGGATCCGGGCCGCTCGGCGTCCTCAGCTGGGGTGACCTCGAGCCGGAGCTCACGTTTGCGCTGCCCGAGGGGCCGCTCCGGCTGCGAGGGTCCTTCTTCGGGCTGGCCGCAGCCGATGCCCACCCCGACAACGATGTGTCTGGCGACGAGCTGTCCCCCGAGCGCATCGTGCTGCAGCTATGGTCCGCCCCGCTCCGAGACCCGGCGGCGATCCGCGTTTGGAACCGCTGAGCCGCTACGAACGGACGACGCGCACGAAGGCGGGTCGGCGTTCGGCGGGCGGCACGGGTGCTCCCGGCGGGAGCGGCAGCAGGATCGTGAACGTCGACCCGACACCGGGCTCGCTGTGCACGTCGACCGAGCCGTCCATCGCCTCGGCGAGCTCGCCGACGATCGCGAGACCGAGCCCGGTGCCGACCCGGCGCGGATCGGCGGCGCGGTCGTAGAGGTAGAAGCGCTCGAAGGCGTGGGGCAGGTCGGCGGCGTCGAGGCCGAGGCCGTCATCGACGACCTCGAGCCGGCCCGGCCCGGCGAGGATCCTGACCGAGCCGCCGCGGGGCGTCGAGCGGAGCGCGTTCTCGACGAGGTTCGAGAGCGCCTGCAGCGCCCGGTCGGCGTCTCCCAGTGCCACTGCATCGGGCTCCGCCATGACGTGGAGCGCGACACCGAACGACCGCGCGAGCGGCGCGTGACGCTCGAACGCCGTGACGGCGACGACGGCGAGGTCGAGTTGGTCGGAGCGGACGGCGAACGAGCGGCGGCGCAGCCGGGCGAGGTCGAGCAGGTCGCCGACAAGGCGCTCGAGCCTGAGAGCCTCGCGGTCGATCACCGTCCCCGCTCCGGCGGGCTCGAGCACGCCGTCTTCGAGCGCCTCCGCGTGGCCGCGGATCGCGGTGAGCGGTGTCTTCAGCTCGTGGCTCACGGAGAGGAGGAACGACCGCTCGGCCTCCTGGGCGCGGCTGAGCTCCCCTGCGAGGTGGTTGAACGACGCCGCGAGCATCGAGGCCTCGCGTGGGCCCGAGACCGGAAGCGGCTCGGGCGTCGCGCCTGCTGCGAGGGCCCGGCTCGCGTCGGAGACGCGTGCGATGGGCCGCGCGACCGCCCGCGAGAGGAGCAGCGCGACCACGGCCGCCAGCCCGGCGCCGACGAGCCCGGCGATTCCGAGCCCGAGGGCGAACGGCGTCCAGTCGGCGGCCAGCTGCGACGCGGGCCGCAGGAGGACGATCGCCTCGTCGCCGTTCCGGCGGGCCGCGTAGAGGAAGCGGGTGCCCCGGACCTCGACGCTGCCGCTCGCGACGCTCCCGGCGCGCAATCGCTCGGCGCCCGTGTCGGGTAGGAGGAGCTCCGCTTGGGCCGGGGTCAGGATCGCGAGCCGCTGCTCGTCGGTCGCGAGGAACTCACCGAGCTCCCGCTGCGTGCTCCTCGATGGATCCGCGCTTCGCTGCGCCGCGATCAGGTCGACCTGCCGCTCGAGGGCGTTCACCGCCGTGTGCTCGAGCGACCGCCGCGTCAGGAGCGCGCCCGCGAGCACCGTGACGACCAGCGAGACGAGCACCGTCCCTGTGATCCCGAGGAACAGGCGCGAACGGAGTCTCACGGGACGAGCTTGTAGCCGGCGCCGCGCACGGTGCGGATCAGCTCCGGCCGGTCGAGCTTCCGTCGTAGCTGGCCGACGTGGACGTCGACCGTGCGCGTCCCGCCCGGGAACTCGAGGCCCCAGACCCGGTCGAGCAGGCGCTCGCGGCCGACCACGATTCCCGGTCGCTCGGCGAGGTGCCACAGGAGGTCGAACTCGCGGGCAGTGAGCTCCACCTCGGCGCCGGCGACCGCGACCGACCGCCGTCGCCGGTCGAGCACGACATCGCCCGCGACGAGCTCGTCGTCGACGCTCTCCGGTTCCGCCCGGCGCAGCACCGCGTGCACCCGCGCCACCAGCTCGCGAGGCGAGAACGGCTTCGTCACGTAATCGTCCGCGCCGAGCTCGAGGCCGGTCACACGGTCGATCTCCTCGTCGCGCGCCGTCAGCATCACGATCGGCACGCGCGAGCACGAGCGGATCGCCCGGCAGACGTCGAAGCCGTCCGTGTCGGGCAGCTGCAGGTCTAGGATCGCGAGCCGCGCGTCGTGGCGCTCGAGCGCCTGCAGCCCCTCCGTTCCGCGCGTTGCCCACACGACGCGGAAGCCGTCACGCTCGAGGTACGCACGGATGAGCGAGGCGATGTGTTCCTCGTCCTCGACCAGGACGATGGTGCCTTCGCGTCCCGTCTCAACCACGCCCCTGGACGAGAACGACCCGGGCGGAGCCCGTCGGCGAGAGCGCGATAGTGACCTGCATCCCGCGACGGAGCACTCCGGCGCCGGCCCTGCTGCTCCCCCACCAGACGACTGTCCGCGCGGAGATGCCGATCCGGACGGTGTCGCCGGGCCCGCGCCGCAGCACGAGCGACCGCCGCCGGACGCGCACCAGCTCGCCGGTCTCGACGCGTCCCGCGGCGCGCCCGAAGGCGCGGAGCGCAACGGCGGTTCCCGAGCCCACGCGTACAGCCTCGGCGACGAGGCCCGGCGTGACCGCCGCGAGCGTGGCCGCGCGGCCGTTGAGGCGAATGCGTGTGGCGGAGCCGACGGGCACCGTGACGTCCGTCCCGTCGAGCGCGCGCAGGACGACCGCGCCGGGGCCGACCGACTGGACGATCCCACGCTCGACGACGCGATCGGAAGCCGCGGCGGGCGAGGCGGCGGCGACCGCCGCGCAGGCTGCCACGAGCAGGACGAGAGCCCTCACCGCCCGATCGTCACAGAGCGGCGTTAGCGAACCGGCGCGCGGACGTAAGCCCTGTGTAAGCGATCAGGCCCGGTCGAGCGTCGCGTGGCGGAGGCTGAGCCGCTCCGCGTTGCGGATGAAGAGGTAGCCGAGCGTGCCGAAGACGACGCCGATCGCGATCTCGGCGGCAAGGAGGTCGGCGACGTCGGCGAGCGGCGCGCCGTTCGCGATCTGCCTCGCCGCGTCGATCCCGTGCGTGAACGGCAGCACGTTCGACACGGACTGCATCCATCCCGGGAGCGCGGAGATCGGGACGTTCGCGCCCGTGAAGATGAGGAGGAACCCGAACATGATGTTCGCCAGCACGGCCTGCTCGCGGATCAGCAGGCCGAACCCGGCTCCGAGGAGGCCCAGGCCGGTGCACGAGAAGGCGCAGATCGCCGTCGCGAGTGCGAGCGGCGCGACCGACGACGGGGGAACGTGGATGCCGACGATCAGGCCGCCGACGACGAGGGAGAACGCGGCGACGAAGAAGCCGTTCACGATCACCGGCAGCGCCCGGCCGAGGAAGAGCGGCAGGCGCGGCGCCGGGGTGACGAGGATGTAGCCGAGCGTCTTCTGGTAGCGCTCGCCGCCGATCGTGAAGGTCATCGCGAAGATGCACGGGATCGCGGCGTACTGCACCGCGTTCCCGATCACGAAGAACTCGTCCGACTCGAGCCGGGCCGAGCGGCCGATGTAGACGAAGAGGAGAATCTGGAAGATCGGCGCGATCAGCATCGACGGGATGTAGATCTCCGGGCGCAAGAACGAGAACAGCGCGCGGAAGCTGATCAGGCCGCCGACGAAGAAGATCCGCAGCGCGGTCATGACAGCGCGACCGTGCCCGCCCGCCGCGCCCCCGTGAGCACCGTCTCGAGCACCGCGACGCCGATCGCGAGGTAGACCGCGCCGAGGCCGAGCGCGAGGGCGATCTCGGGCCATGGCCCGCCGCCCGTGGCCGCCTCGCGGATCGCGTCGACGCCCCACGTCGGCGCGAGCACCCACGAGAACGGCCGCACCCAGCCGGGCAGGATCGTCAGCGGGACGAGAAAGCCCGCGATGAGCCAGACCGGGTACTCGAGCAGGTTCCCGAGCGCCCAGGCAGTGCGGTAGCGGACGAACGAGACGGCGAGCAGGAAGCCCATCGCGCCGATCGAGACGACGGTCGCCACGAGGGCGACCGCGAACGAGAGCGGCTCCTCGAAGGGGAGGTCGACGCCGAAGACGAAGCGGCTGATCAGAAGTGTGGCGGTCATGCTGTAGAGGCCCAGCGCCGACATCGCGATCGTCACGGGGAGGAGGATCGCGGCGAAGTGCACCGGCGCCGTGACCAGGAGCTCCAGCGTCCCGTGCCACCGCTCACGCTGCATCGCCGAGCCGGCCGACGTGCTCGTCGACGACCAGATCCCCATCACCGCCGCGCCGAACGAAGCGAAGACGAGCGACTCACCGCCCGCCCCCGCCCGGAACATGAGGAACGCGACCGTCGCGAAGAAGAGCGGCCACAGGACGCCGAGCAGGCCGTCGAAGGACGAGCGCGTCATCATCTTCAGGTGGAGCCCGAAGCCGACGGCGAGCGTCCGGGCGACGCGCGGTGGAAACGAGCCGTGCCCGTCGGAGTCGGACGGCGGCTCAGCCATCGACGGCGACGGGCTGCTCGGTGACGAGCGCCACGTAGGCGTCTTCGAGCGTCGGCTCGCGGGTCGTCACGCGGCCGAAGGCGACGCCGTCGAGGCGGGCGAGGACCTCGTGCGTCGGCTCGTGCCCGACGTCGGACTGGACGACGACGACCTGCGCCTGGTCGCGGTCCTCGACGGCGACCGACGTGACGCCCTCGATCGAGCGGAGCCCCTCGACCTTCCCGTCCTCGATCCCGTAGACCTCGATCTCGACGACGACGCCCTCCGAGACGCGCTCCTTGAGCTCGCGAGGCGTCCCCTCGGCGACGATCCGGCCCTTCGCGACGACCGCGATGCGGTCGCACAGCGCGTCTGCCTCGAACATGTAGTGCGTCGTGAGGAGCACCGTCTTCCCGGCCTCGCGGAGGCCAGCGATCGTGCGCCGCAGCTCGCGGGCGCCGACCGGGTCGACGCCGATGGTCGGCTCGTCGAGGAAGATCACCGGGGGGTCGTGCAGCAGCCCGCGCGCGATGTGCAGGCGCTGGCGCATCCCGCGCGAGTAGCCCTCGACCCGCTCCTTCTCGCGGCCCTCGAGCCCGACGAGCTCGAGCAGCTCGCCGATCCGCGCGCGCTGCCGTTTCGGCTCGACGCCGTACAGCTCGGCGAAGTAGCGGAGGTTGTCGAGCGCCGACAACCGCTCGTAGAGTCCACGGTCGCCGCCGAAGACGTAGCCGATCCGCTCCCTGACCCAGTGGGCGTCCTCCACCACGTCCCGCCCGAGGACGCGCGCCTGCCCGGACGTGGGGATGAGCAGGGTGATCAGCATCTTGATCGTCGTCGTCTTGCCGGCGCCGTTCGGTCCGAGGAGACCGAAGAGCTCGCCCTCCTCGATCGCGAAGCTGACGCCGCGGACGGCCTCGACCTCGAGCGAGCGGCGGCGGAACGTCCCGGTGGTCGTCCGGTACGTCCGGTGGAGGTCGATTGCCTCGACGACGGCGGGCACCTCGGGCTCCACGCTAGCGGCGCCGCCGCGGAGCCGAGGGGCGGAAATCCGAACCTGCCCGCGCCGTTGACATGTCACGGGGTGGGCTGCGAGAGTTCCGACTCTGCGGCGCAGGTCCCTGCGGCGCAACATAGGACAGACATCGACGTCTGACATTGGGATACCCACAAGGAGGGCTAGGGAATGAAAGGACGCGCATTGCCGGTGCTGGCGCTCGTCGCGCTCGGCGCCGCGGCGCTCGCGGCGACCGCGGGTGCAGGCTCGTCGAGCGTTGCCCGCTCGCAGGCCGTGAGCTGCAACGGCACGCTCAAGCTCGCGCTCGTCACGCCGCTCACAGGGGGCGGGGGCTTCATCGGCCAGGAGCAGCTGACGTGGACGAAGTACGGGGTCAAGAACCTGTCGAAGAAGTACGGCCTCAAGGTGCAGCTCCTGCAGGTAGACACTCCGGTCGAGAAGGGGCCCGGTGAGGCGCTGGTCGTCTCCCAGAAGCTCATCTCGGATCCGAAGGTCGTGGCCGTGATCGGCCCGGCGACGTCGGGCGGCGTCGCCTCGGCGAGCCAGGCGCTCACGGCGGCGGGCCTTGCGCACATCTCGCCGTCGGCGACCCGGACGTCGCTGACGAAGGGCGCGAACCGGGAGGCGACCTCGTCGTTCTTCCGCGTCGTGCCCGGTGACTACATCCAGGGCCCGACCGACGCGAGCTACATGGTCGACAAGCTCAACGCCAAGAAGGTCGTCGTCATCGACTTCCAGGAGCCGTACTCGGTCGGGCTCGCCGACGCCGCCGAGACCGTGCTCAAGAAGAAGGGCGTGAGCGTGAGCCGCCAGTCGACCTCGGTCAACACGACCGACTTCTCGTCGCTCGTCACCCGTGTCCCGAGCGACGCGGACGTCGTCTTCTTCCCGTCGCAGCAGCCGGCCGATGCGCAGACTTTCGCCCAGCAGATGCTCGAGCAGGGCAAGAAGGCCAAGGTGTTCGGCGGTGACGGAACGAACAGCCCCGACCAGTTCAAGGTCGCGGGATCATACGTCTCGAACTTCGCGCCGGACATCAGCGGCATCGCCTCGAGCAAGGCGCTGATCGACGGCTGGAAGAAGGACAACCCGAAGGCGACGCTCGGGTCGTTCGGACCGCCCAGCTACCTCGCCGTCGAGGTCGCGCTCAACGCGATCAAGAAGGCGTGCAACGCGGGCAAGGGGCAGATCAAGAACCGCAGGGACGTCATCAAGAACGTCAAGAAGATCAACCTCAAGACGACAATCCTCGGCGGCCCGTTCCGCTTCTCGACGAAGTCGAACGACCCGCTGAACGCGAGGTTCTACATCTTCCAGATCCAGTCGAACGGCTCGTACAAGCTGGTCAACTGAGTAGTGCGGTGACCGACGCGGCCCGGCTTCGAGCGGGGCCGCGTCGGTCGCTCCGAGCGGCTATAGACTCGCGGCCCGCGTGGACACGTTCACCCAGCTGACCCTGAACGGGCTCACGCTCGGCAGCGTCTACGCGCTGATCGCGCTCGGCTACTCCCTCGTCTACGGGATCCTCAAGCTCCTCAACTTCGCCCACGGCGACGTGTTCATGGTGGGGTCGTTCATCGGCTTCGGCACGCTGCAGCTGCTCGGCGGCTCGACCGATCCCGTTGTCCCCATCTGGCTGCTCCTCGTCCTGATCACGCTGTCGGCGATGGCGGGGTGCGCCGTCCTCGGCGTCGCGATCGAGCGGTTCGCGTACCGGCCGCTGCGCGACGCCCCTCGCATCGCGCCGCTGATCAGCGCGCTCGGCGTCTCCTTCTTCCTCGCGTATTCCATGCAGCTGCTGTTCGGCGCCGAGCAGCGCGACTACGACGCCTTCGCGCTGGGCGACGGGGTGTTGTTCCTCGAGGGCTTCGACATCGGCAACGTGCGGGTACCGCTCCTCCGCATCGTGATCATCGTCTCCGCGTTCGTGCTGATGGCGGTGCTCTGGGTGCTCGTCACCCGGACGAGGACGGGCAAGGCGATGCAGGCGACGTCGATCGACCGGGAGGCGGCGGCGATGATGGGAATCGACATCGACCGCGTGATCGTGTTCGCGTTCGTGCTCGGCTCCGCCCTCGCCGGCGCGGCGGGCGTGCTCTTCGCGCTTCGCGCACCGACCTTCGCGTCGATCGGTTTCCTGGCCGGGTTGAAGGGCTTCACGGCCGCGGTGATCGGCGGGATCGGCTCGATCCCGGGCGCGATGGCCGGCGGCCTGATCCTCGGCTTCGCCGAGGCCTACACCCAGGGCTACATCTCGACGAAGTGGTCCGACCTGCTCGTGTTCGTGATCCTCATCCTGTTCATGCTCTTCCGACCCCAGGGCCTGTTCGGCAAGGCCGACATCAGGAAGGTGTGATTCGTGCCCGGCCCGAGCGACTGGGACGACTCCCTTACGACACCGCTCGAGGGCGCGGCGGAGGCGAGCGCCGCGGAGGGACCGACGAGCCCCGCCGTCGGCCGGGACGAGTGGGTCGCGCGGCACGGCGAGCGGCGCGTCCGCCGCGCAGGCGTGCTCGGGACGCTGGAGCAGCGGCTCGCCGTCGTCCCGTGGTGGGCGTGGCTGACGCTCTTCGCGGGAATCGTCAGCCTGCTCCCCGTCGGGTTCGACAGCGGCTACGTCCGGCGGGTCGCGTTCGACACGGTCGTCTTCATGCTGCTCGCGCTCGCCCTCAACATCGTCGTGGGGTGGGGCGGCCTCCTCGACCTCGGCTTCGTCGCCTTCTTCGGGATCGGGGCGTACACGTACGCGCTGCTCAGCTCCGACCAGTACGACATACACCTGCCGACGCTCGTGGTGATCCCCCTCGTCGCGATCGTCGGCGGCATCGTCGGCTGGCTCGTCGGCCTTCCGTCGCGCCGTCTCACCGGGGACTACCTCGCGATCGTGACGCTCTTCTTCTTCCAGGTGTTCCTGACGTTCACGAACAACGGGGACAACGTCTTCGGCGAGAGCATCACGAACGGCCCGAACGGGATCCTGAACGTCGACGAGTTCAGGATCTTCGGCTGGGACATCTCCCGCTCGACTTCGGAGGGCCTGTTCGGCGTCGAGTACCTCTACGTCGCGCTCGCGCTCTTCGTCGTCGTCTACGTGGCCCTCCACCTGCTGAACGACTCGCGCACCGGCCGCGCCTGGCGGTCGCTGCGCGAGGACCCGCTCGCCGCCGAGCTGATGGGCATGCCCGTTAACCGCCTCAAGCTGATGGCGTTCGCCTTCGGCGCGTCCGTCGCCGCAACCACCGGGACGGTCGCGACCTCGCTGAACGGCAGTGTCTTCCCGCAGAACTTCGAGTTCCCGCTCCTGATCACGATCTACACGATGGTCATCCTCGGCGGCGCGGGCAGCCAGGCGGGGGTCGTGCTCGGAGCCGTGATCGTCAGCGTGCTGCTCGAGGTGCTCCGCGACCCGGGCGACGCCCGCAGCGTCTTCTACATCGCGATCCTGCTCGCGCTCGTCGCGGCGTTCCGCGCGTCGTGGCAGCTCGCCGCCGTCCTCGGCGGGACGGTCGTGTTCGGGGTCGCCGCGCACCTCGTCGCGGGGAACATCGACGACAGCTGGACGTCCGGATCGGTCGAGGCGAGCGGGAGGATGGGCGCCTGGGCGTCCGACTGGGTGATCGTCCCGGCCAACCTCGCGGGGTGGATCCCGCCCGTCTCGTATGTCGGACTCGTGGCGCTCGTCCTCGTGCTCACGCTCCTCCACGGCTGGGGCCGGATCGCGCTTCTCGTGCCGACGCTGTACCTTGCCGCGTTCGTCTGGGAGAACGTGATGGCCGAGCACCCGGAGTCGACGCGGTACATCGTGCTGGGCGCGCTGCTCGTCGCGATGATGGTCGCGCGGCCGCAGGGCCTCCTCGGCGAGAAGCGCGTCGAGATCGTCTGATGGCTGCCGAGAAGCTTCTCGAGCTCAGGGGCGTGACGATGGCGTTCGGTGGCCTCGTCGTCGTGTCGCGGCTCGACCTCCACGTCGACGAGGGCGAGATCGTGAGCGTGATCGGGCCGAACGGTGCCGGGAAGACGACGCTCTTCAACCTCGTCACGGGCATCTACGAGCCGGTCGACGGCGACATCGTGTTCGCGGGGGAGAGCATCACCGGGCTCGACCCGCACCGGATTACCCGGAAGGGAATCGCGCGCACCTTTCAGACGCTCCGCCTCTTCCTCAACATGAGCGTCCGCGAGAACGTGATGGCGGCGGCCTACTGCCACACGAACGCCGGGCCGTTCCGCTCCATGCTGCGCACGCCCGGCCAGCGTCGTGAGGAGCGCGAGATCCGCGCGCTTGCCGAGGAGCGGCTGGCGTTCTTCGGCGAGCGGCTGATGGGCTACCGCTGGGACCAGCCCGCCTACTCGCTCTCGTACGCGAACCGGCGCCGGCTGGAGATCGCGCGGGCGACCGCGACGCGCCCCCGCCTACTGCTCCTGGACGAGCCCGCGGCCGGGATGAACCCGAAAGAGACGCAGGAGATCACCGAGCTGATCGGCGACCTACGGACGAAGGGCGGCTACACGATCCTCGTGATCGAGCACGACATGCACGTCGTCGAGGGCATCTCCGACCGGGTCGTCGCCCTCGACCACGGCATCAAGATCGCCGAGGGCTCCTTCGAGGCCGTCGCCACCGACCCGCGGGTGGTCGAGGCGTACCTCGGCACCGGGGGGATGGCTCGCAAGTGAGCGCTTCCGCCGAGCCCGTGCCCGAGGCGTCGCCGCTCCTGGAGCTGGAGGGGATCAACACGTACTACGGGCAGATCCACATCCTCCAGGACGCGAACCTGGTCGTCCGCGACGGCGAGCTCGTCTGCCTGCTCGGAGGCAACGCCTCGGGCAAGTCGACGACCCTCAAGACGATCCTCGGTCTCGTGCGACCGCGTACGGGGCGCGTTTTGTTCGGCGGCGAGGACGTGACTCGCACCCCGACCGCGCACCGCATACGGCGGGGGCTCGCGATCGTCCCGGAGAACCGGCGGCTCTTCGGCCCGATGACGGTGCTGCAGAACCTCGAGATGGGCGCCTACCTCCGGCCGCGCTCCGACCTCAGGGACGAGTTCGAGCGCGTCTACACCCTCTTCCCGCTCCTCCACGAGCGCCGCTCGCAGCTCGCCGGGACGCTGTCCGGCGGCGAGCAGCAGATGGTGGCGATGGGCCGCGCGCTGATGTCCAAGCCGAAGCTGCTCCTGATGGACGAGCCCTCGATGGGGCTCGCGCCCGTCCTCGTCGAGCGGAGCTTCGAGATCATCCAGCAGGTCAACCAGGCGGGCGTTGCGATGCTCGTCGTCGAGCAGAACGCGAACGTCTCGCTCTCGATCGCCGACCGCGGCTACGTCCTCTCGACGGGACGGGTCGTCCTCGCGGGCAAGGCCGCCGACCTGCTCGAGAACGAGGATCTCAGGAAGGCGTACCTCGGACGCTGAGCGCCGGCGGGCGCCCGAGCCGTCGGCCCGGAAACGCCCTAGCCGGGCTGGCGCGGGGGCGAGAGGGAGGTCATCGCGCCGAGGTAGAGCTCGGCGACGCGCGGGTCGACGAGCAGGTCGGCGCCCGTGCCCTCGTGCGCGTTCAGCCCCATGTCGAGGACGTAGCCTCGGTTCGAGAGAGCGAGCGCGCGGCGGGCGTTCTGCTCGACCATCACGATCCCGATTCCCGCGTCGCGTATGCCCTCGAGCTCCGCGAAGACCGTGTCCATCGCGTGAGGGGAGAGCCCGGCGGACGGTTCGTCGAGAAGGAGGAGCGACGGCTGGCCCACGAGCGCGCGGCCGAGCGCCAGGAGCTTCCGCTGGCCGCCCGAGAGCGTGTTCGCCCGCTGGCGACGACGTTCTCGAAGGAGCGGTAGCTGCTCCACGACCGCCGCGACGGCGGCGTCGCGCTCGCGACGCGGCAGCGCCTGTGCGCCCACGCGCAGGTTCTCCGTGACGGTCAGTGTCGGGAACACGTTGTCGAGCTGCGGCACGAACCCGAGCCCGCGGCGCGTGAGGCGATCGGGCCGGGAGCCGGTGACGTCGTCGCCGCCGAGGACGACCGTGCCGCTCGTCGGGCGGACGATGCCCGCGACCGCCTTGAGGAACGTCGATTTTCCTGCCCCGTTGGGGCCGATGATCGAGACGATCTCTCTGGCGTCGGCGTGCATCGTGACGCCCCGGAGCACCTGTGCGCCGTCGTAGCCGGCGCACAGGTCCGTCACCGCGAGGGTTCCCGCGCTCATCCGTGTGTCCCGAGGTACGCGTCGATCACGCGGGGGTCGCTGCGCACCTCGTCGGGAGTGCCCTCCGTCAGGATGCGACCTTCGTTCATCACGACGACCGTGTCACTCGCCTGCATCACGAAGCCCAGGTCGTGCTCGACGATGAGGAACGAGATGCCCCGCGAGGCGCGCAGCTCGAGCACGTGCGCCAGGAGCTCCTCACGCACCGCGGGGTTCACGCCGGCCATGGGCTCGTCGAGCAGGATCAGGCGCGGCGACGCCATCAGGATCCGCGCCAGGTCGAGAAGCTTCCGCTGGCCGCCGGAGAGCGTCCCGGAGAGCGCAGCGGCGTGCCCGTCGAGGCGGACGAGCCGAAGCAGCTCGTGTGCCTGTCCGGTCACCTCCCGCTCGCGACGGCGGACGGCGCCGCGGCGCCCCACGAGGCCGAGCAGGTGCTCGCCGGGATGCGCGGGGGCCGCGAGCCGGACGTTGTCGAGGACCGTCATCCGGGTCAGCGCGCGAGCTGTCTGGAAGGTGCGTCCGAGACCCGCCCGGACGATCGCGTGAGGCGGGCGGCGGTCGATGCGCTGCCCCGCGAGCTCGATACGCCCGTTGTCGGGTCGGAGGAACCCGGAGATGCAGTTGAAGAGCGTCGACTTCCCGGCGCCGTTGGGACCGATCAGCGCGGTGATCGACGAGGGTTCGACCGCCAGCGACGCGTCGTCCACGGCGCGGACGCCGGCGAATGCCTTGCTCACGCCGCGCGCGTCGAGCAGCGGGCTCACTCGAGCACCATCTCGTCACGTCGCCCGAGGAGGCCCTGCGGACGAAACAGGACGAGCGCGATGATCGCGAGCCCGATCACCATCAGACGGACGTAGGCCCGGTCCGCCGAGTCGAGATAGGAGAAGGGCGGGAAGTCGAAGAACCGCGTCGCGGCGAAGAGGAATCCGAAGACCGCGGCGCCGACCGGAACCGCCCAGACGCGTCCCACGCCCCCGAGGATCAGGATCATCCAGCCGAAGAACGTGATCAGAGGCTGGAAGTCGTCGGGGCTGAAGAACGAGAACTGCCAGGCATAGAAGCAGCCGGCGAGCCCGGCGAACGCGGCACCGATCGCGAGCGCCTGCAGGCGGTAGCCGAAGACGTGCTTGCCGAGCGACGAGGTCGCGTCCTCGTCCTCGCGAATCGCGCGGAGCACCCGTCCCCAGGGCGTCCGCGCGAGCCGGGCGGTGAGCCACAGCAGGACGAGGGTGATGCTCCAGATGATCAGCAGCATTACGACGTCCTTCTCGCCGATGTGCAGCCGTGAGCCGACCCAGCTCTGAAACCGCTCCCACTGCCCGTTGTACTGCGCCGCGGCGCCCGGCCCGGCGAGGTTGATCGTGCCCTGCGCGCCGCCGGTCAGGCCGTCCTCGTTCGTCGCGACCCAGCGCACGATCTCGCTGAACGCGATCGTCACGATCGCGAAGTAGTCGCCGCGGAGACGAAGCGTCGGCAGCCCCACGAGAATGCCCGCAAGGGCCGCGGCCGCGATCGCGAGCGGGGTAGCGACCCACATGCTCCAGCCCTCCTTCGCGACGAGGATCGCCATCGTGTACGCCCCGATCGCCATGAACCCGACCTGGCCGAAGTTGAGAAGGCCGGCGAGCCCGAACTGCACCTGCAACCCGAGCGTGAACAGCGTGTAGATGCCGGCCATCACGCCGACGAAGGCCCAGAACTCCCCGCTCGTCAGGACGCTCATACGGCCCTCACCCGCCCGAAGAGGCCCTGGGGCCTGAGCAGCAGCGCGATGATCAGGACGACGAACGCGACGACGGGCTTGTAGACGGGATCGACGCCCCCGCCGAAGCCCTCCCAGGTCGAGAGCTCCGTCGCGACTCCGAGCAGGAGACCGCCGGCGAGGGCGCCGTACGCGCTTCCGATCCCGCCGAGCACGACAGCCGCGAACACGGGCAGCAGCAACTGGAAGCCGAAGTTCGGGTCGAACGTGCTCTGCACGAGCCCGGCGAGTACGCCGGCAACGCCTGCCGTGAGGCCCGAGATGATCCACGTGGCGAGGATCACGCGGTTGACGTCGATTCCCGAGAGCTGGGCGAGGACGCGGTCGTCGGACATCGCGCGCATGACGCGGCCCATCGAGCTTCGGGCCAGAAACAGGCCGATCGCCACGATGGCGACCGCGGCGGCCGCAATCGTCGCAACCTGGGCGAGCGACAGGCGCACGTCGCCGACGACGTACACCTTGAAGGGGTCGACGTCGTAGGCGCGAGGCTGCGGGCCCCAGACGAGCAGGATCGCCTGCCGCAACACCAGCGCGACGCCGATCGACGCGAGAAAAAGGCTCATGAACCCCGCTCGGCGAAGCCGGAGCGGACGCCAGAGCACGACGTCGAGGGCGACCGACAGCCCGGCGACCGCCACCATTCCGAACAGCGCGGAGGCGATCATCGGCAGGCCGAGTGTCGCGTTCGCGAACAACCCCGTGAAGGCGCCGAACGTCATCATGTCCCCGTAGGCGAAGTTGACGAGGCGGAGGATCCCGTAGACCAGGGAGATGCCGACGGCGGCGATCGCGTACACCGATCCCGTGACGAGGCCGTTGACGAGGAGCTGCAGGAACACGCTCAGATGACCTGCGGCTCGGGGACGGTTCGGCCCTCCTGGAAGCGTTGGCTGTCGAGGATGGCGAGCACCGTATCGCGCTCGCCAGAGACGGCGGCTGCAACGATTCGGCCGACGGCGGGCGCGATCATGAACCCGTGCCCGCTGAACCCGGCGGCGACGTGGAGCCCGTCGTGGCCATCGAGGGGCCCGAGGATGGGCTGGCGGTCGGGCGTGACGTCGTAGGCGCCGCTCGCGATCACGTCGAGGTCGACGTACTCGAGCATCGGCAGCAGCTCGGAGATGACAGCCCGGACGTTCCGGCGCCACCCGGGTGCTTCGGTCTCCGGGTCGCCCGTGGCGCCCAGATCGCTCGCGAGGACACGCCCGCCGTGCAGCTGCTTCGCCGCGAAGCGCCGCTCGGGCGATATCACCAGGGGCTCGAGGAGGCGCTCGCGGATCGGCGCGCTCAGGAAGAGATGCCGGGGCTCGAGCTCGATGGGCAGATCGACGCCGAGCGGCGCGACCAGATACCGGGTGTCGACGCCGGCGGCGATCGCGACCGCGGGCGCGGTGAAGCGTCCCGCCGAGGTGTCCAACGCCCAGTGGCCGTCGAGCGAAGCGACTGCCCCCACCGTCGCGACGCGGACGTCCACGTGTCGCGCCATCGCGGCGATTGCGGCCTGCGGCTCGCCCAAGTACCCGTCGTCGGCGCAGTACGAAGCGCCGACGATCGTCGCGGTCGAGAGCCCGGGCACGAGCTCGCCCGTCTCCGCGGGTGAGACGATCCGCGACGGGACGCCTGCGGCGTTCTGGACGCGCACGTTCGCCTCGAGCCGCTCGAGCGCCCGCTCGCTGTGGGCGACGAAGACGTAGCCACACGACGCGAACGCGAGCGGGACGGGTGATTCCAGGCGCTCCTCGGCGGTGCGCCACCAGGCGAGCGATTCCGTGGCGAGGCGGCAGTTGACCGTCGTGCCCCACTGGAGCCGGATGCCGCCCGGCTGGATCGCCGATTGCCCCTCCGCGACGCCCGTGCGCTCGAGGACGACGACCTCCGCGCCGCGGGCGCGGAGCTCCAGTGCGATCGACAGCCCGACGACCCCGGCGCCGACGACCAGGACGTCGGCCGTGGCGCGGGGCCCGGCCATCAGGCGCGGCATCCTAGTCCGCTCGGGTCGTCATTTCAAAGCAGAATTCGCGAGCGCTTGCGCCGGCGAATTGCCAGATGTTTCTCTTGAAGGATCCCGAACGATTCGCGATGATGCGCGCCGTCCAGTCGCAGCTGGCGAGCCACCATTCAAGGAGGAGCACATGAAGAGACTGCTGAAGCCCACCCGGCTCGCCGCCGTCGTCGCGATCAGCCTCGCTGCGATCGCATCGACCGCGACGGGTGCCACCGCCTTCCACTCCGCGTCCCCCCGGACGTGCGCGTTCGAGCTGCGCATCGGCGACGTGCTCCCGTTCACGGGCGACCTCGCTGCGTACGGCGCCAACCTCGACCGCGCCGTGAAGCAGGCGGTCGTCCTGCAGAACGCCGCGCTGAAAAAGGCCGGCCTGACGAGGGCGTCGGTCCGGCTTGTCGGCTCGGAGGACGGTCAGACGCAGGCCTCCGCGTCGGTCGAAGCGGCGACGAAGCTCATCAAGGTGAACAAGGCGACCGTGATCATCGGTGAGATGGCTTCGGGCGCGACCATCCCGATGGCGCAGTCGGTGACCATTCCCAACAACATCGTCCTCGTCTCACCGACGTCGAGCGCTCCGCAGATCAGCGACCTGAAGGACAAAGGCCTCGTATTCCGGGCCTACCCGTCGGACGCGCTCCAGAGCAAGGTGCTCGCAGGCGCTGCTCTGACGAAGTTCGGCAAGGGCGCCAAGTTGAACGTCGGGGCTCGCAACGACGCGTTCGGCAAGGCGCTCCAGGCACTGTTCGTCGCCGAGTGGAAGCGGCTCGGCGGGAGCGTCGGAGCCTCGATCTCGTGGAACCCCGATCAGGCCAACTTCGACACCGACGCGGCGAAGCTCGTCGACGGGGACCCGGCCGGGTGGGTCGTCATCGACTTCCCGGACACCTTCGAGAAGTTCGCCCCGTCGCTCGTCCGCAGCGGCAAGTGGACCGCGTCCAAGACGCTCGGGATCGAGGCACTCCGCAACGCCGAGACGCTCGACAAGATCGGTGATCCCGTCAAGGGCCTGAGTGGCTCGGCCGGCAGCGCGGCCGGCGGCCCGGCCGGGAAGGCCTTCGCGGCCTACTGGAAGAAGAACGTCAAGGGCGCCAAGGCGTACACGGGGTTCGAGGGAACCGCGTTCGACGCGGCGATGACGGCCTTCCTGGCGGCCGTACGAGGCTGCTCTGCGTCGCCGGCGAAGATCAAGGCGAACATGCGGGCGGTGTCCGCACCCCCGGGACCGAAGGTCACGTTCCTCAACCTCGCCGCTGGGGTGAGGGCCGCTGCCGCCGGGAAGGACGTCAACTACGAGGGCGCCTTCAGCCCTGTCGATTTCGACAAGAACGGCGACATCGGATCTGCCGTGTACGAGATCTGGCAGTACGACGGCGCCGGCAAGTTCGTCACGCTGAAGACGATCACGTTCCGCGGCTCGTAGCAGCCATAGCCGGGGAGGCGTGACCGGACCGCCTCCCCGGCACCGCTAGGTCGTCGGGGGAACGATCGCGTCGAGTTCGATCTCGACCAGGACGTCGGGGATGAAGCCGGCGACGACGTAGGTCGTGTTGGCGGGCGAGATGCCCGCGAACGCCTCGCCGTGGGCGCGGACGGCATCCTCCCAGGCGGCGCCGGGCGCGAGCAGCATCCGCGTCCGGATGACGTCCGTCGGCGCGGCGCCGAGCGCGGCGGCGGCGCCGAGTGCCTTTTCGATCGCCACGACCGTCTGTCGGTAGGTGTCCCCTGGATGGAGAACGCCCCCTGGGCCCATCGGCGCGGTGCCGCTCACCGCGACGTGGGCGCCGGCGCGGACCGCGCGCGAATACGACGCGCGCTCCTCGAACACGGTGCCGTCACTGTGGGTCACGCGGGTGTCGCTCACAACGTGTCGGGCCGTCCCTTCGCGTGCCGTCCGCGGTTCAGGGCCCGCGACACGGCACTCTATGCTTGCCCCGTGACCGAGATGCGCCTGTACGACGTCCGCGTGACGGTCGAGCGGATCGAGGGGCGCTCGGTGTGCGGGCTCGAGGTGGGTGACTGGTTCGAGGTGACCGAGTCGAGCCGGGTGCGCATCCCCGAGGGAAAGCACTTCTGCCTCTTCGCGCTCCAGTCGGTGATCCCGCTGCTTCCGGCGAAGATGCGGCGCTTGCCCGACGACGACTGGCTCGAGCAGGACAGTCTGGTCTGCTGTCCCGATCCCGACGAACGCGTCGTGATGCGCATCGAGAGGCTCCGCGAACGGTCGCTCGTGACCGAGGAGCTGACGTAGCGCGCGAGCTCGGGATCGGCCTTCTCACCGACCAGCAGCCGGAGACGTACGAGGCGATGGCCCGGCGAGCGGACGCGGCCGGGGTCGACGTCGTCTCCGTCTTCCACGACCTTCTCTACCAGCCGGCGATCGGGCCGCTGCTCCTGATGGCGCGAGTGACCGAGCGCGTACGACTCGGTCCCGCCGCCCTCAACCCGTTCACGCTCCACCCGTACGAGATCGCCGGGCAGATCGCGCTGCTGGACACCGTCTCACGCGGACGCGCGTACCTCGGCTTGGTGAAGGGCGCCTGGCTCGACCGGCTCGGGATCCGCGAGCCGCGCCCGCTCGCTGCGCTGCATGAGTCGGTCGCGATCGTCCGGGCGCTGCTCGCGGGGGACGACGGCGGCGTCGCGGGCGAGCGCTTCACGCTGGTCCCCGGGACGACGCTGGCGTATCCCCGCTTCCGGGAGGCCGTGCCGCTCCTCGTGGGGACATGGGGCCGGGCGACGGCCTCCTGGGCGGGCACGGTCGCCGACGAGGTGAAGATCGGCGGGAGCGCGAACCCGGACCTCGTCCCGGTCGTCCGCGACTGGATCGGCAACCCGAACGTGGGCGTCGTGCTCGGCTGCGTGACGGTGGTCGACGAGGACGGCGCCTGGGCCCGCGAGCGCGCGCGCTCGGCGGTCGCGCCGTACCTGGAGATCGTTGCCGGCCTCGATCCCACGATCGACCACGCCGCGCCTCTGCCGCTCGACCGCTTCTGCATCGGCGGGACGCCCGAAGAGGTCGCTGCGCGGGTCGAGGAGCTCTGGGAGGCGGGTGCGGACCGCGTCGAGCTCGGGACGCCCCAGGGCAGGACGACGCGGGCGGGTGTCGAGCTGATTTGCGACCGGGTGCTTCCGCTCCTCCGCGGCTGAGCCTCTGGTCGGCTGCGCGGCGCCCGATACGATCGCGCGATGAGCCAGGCGCCGCCTCGTTCCCCGGTCGGCGCCGCGATCCGCGGCGAGTTCCCGATCTTCGAGACGGCGACGTACCTGAACTCGTGCTCGCAGGGCGCGCTATCCCACCGCGTTCGAGACGCCGTCGAGGGGTGGCTCGCCGGCTGGGACGAGAACGGAGCCGAGTGGGACTTCTGGGTCGAGCGGAACGAGGCCTTCCGCGCGGCGATCGCCGCGCTCACCCACGCCGAGGCCGACGACGTGGCCGTTACGACGTCGGTCTCGCAGGGGGTCAGCGGGCTGGTCTCCGCCCTCCGACTCGACGGCGAGCGGAACCGGATCGTGATCAGCGAGTACGAGTTCCCCACGGTCGGGCAGATCGCCCACGCCCAGGAGCTGCGCGGCGCGGAGGTCGTCCACGTGCAGCCGGACGACGACGGCTCGATCCCTGCCGAGCGCTTCGCCGCGGCGATCGACGAGCGGACGGCGCTCGTCTGCTGCACGACGCTCTCCTACCGCTCGGGCCATCGCCACGACGTCGCCGCGATCGCCGAGGCGGCCCACGAGGCAGGGGCGATCGTGCTGGCCGACAGCTACCAGGCGTGCGGTGCGGTCGAGCTGGACGTCACATCGCTCGGCGCCGACGTCGTCACGGGTGGCACCGTGAAGTACCTGCTCGGGACGGCGGGGCTCGGCTTCATGTGGGTGCGCCCGCAGGTGCGGCGAGCACTCGTGCCGACCCAGACGGGCTGGTTCGCGGACGAGGACATCTTCGCGATGTCGATCGCCGACTACTCGCCCCACGAGAGCGCGCGCCGGTTCGACTCCGGCACGCCGCCCGTGCCGGCGCTGTACGCCGGTGTCGCGGGGGTGTCGCTCGTCGCGGAGGCGGGCGTGCCCGCGATCGAGGCACACGTCCACGACCTCGTCGACCGCCTGCTCGACGGGCTCGACGACCTGGGGGCAACCGTCGCGACTCCGCGGGAGCGCGCGCGGCGCGGCCCGCTGGTTTGCGTCCACTCGATCGACGTCGACGCGCTCGTCGCAGCCCTCGCCGCCGAGCGCATCGTCGTCTCGTCGCGGGAGGACAAGCTCCGCGTGGCGCTGCACCTCTACAACGTCGACGACGACGTCGACCGGCTCCTCGAGGCAATGCAGCACCGCCGCCGGCTGCTGGCCTGAGGCCGGTGCGCGATCATCCCTTGACGGGTTATCGCAAACGCGCTATATAGCAAACATGAGATCGAAACGGCAGGCAGTGACGCCGGTCGAACGCCTTCGCCGCCGCCTCGCGGGCGCGGACGAGGGGTGGCTCTTCGCCTCGATCGCGTCGCAGGTCGCGGAGCGGCGGCGGGAGCTCGGCCTCTCGCAGGCCGAGCTGGCCGCCCTCTGCGAGACGACGCAGTCCGCGATCGCGCGCCTCGAGAGCGGCGGGCGGCCGCCCCGGATCGACACGCTGCTGCGCATCGCGTCCGCGCTCGACTGCGAGCTGCACGTCGACCTTCGACCCCGGACGGCGGAGAGCTGACGATGGCATCGCTCGCGGACCGGATCGACCTCCTCGAGCTGGATCTGCGCCGTGTCGAGCGGGAGCTCCAGGCGCTCCGGCGCGAGGCGCGCGCGTCCGCCGCGGAAGGTGCCGAGCCCCAGCCGGACATTGTGGCCCTCGCCGAGGAGGCGGTGGCTCCGCCGGTTGTCCTCCCTTCCGCGCCCGTGATCCCGGCGCAGCCGCGCGCCCCGCGCCGGAACATCGACCTCGGAGCGCTGCTCCAGCGCTTCGACCTTCTCGGCGCCCGCGGCCTCGCGGTCGCAGGTGGCGCCGTCACCGCGCTCGGGATCACGCTCCTGTTCGTGCTCGCGGCCGAGCGGGGCTGGATCGGCCCACTCGAGCGCGTTGCCGCGGGCGCGCTCGTCTCGGCCGTCGTCTTCGGCGTGGGCCTCGTCCTGCACCGCCGGTACGGGCAGATCGCAGCTGGGCTCGCGGCGGTCGGGGCGGGCATCGCGGGCGGCTACGCGACGCTGGCGGCGGCCGCCGCGCTCTACGACCTCGTCCCCGACGCGGCCGCGCTCGGGATCGCCGCCGCCATCGCCGGGGTCGCGGTCGCCGTCTCGCTCGCGTGGGACTCAGAGCTCGTCGCGGCGCTCGGGCTCGTCGGTGCCGCGCTCGCGCCCGCGCTCGAGGCGCTCGACACGGAGATCGGCGCGGCCGGCGTGGCGTTCGGCGTCGTCGTCCTCGCCGCGACGACAATCGTCGCCGTCTCCCGGCGCTGGGAGCTCCTGCTCGTCGTCGTGCTCGCCGTCGTCGGCGCGCAGGCGGCGTGGCTCGTCGCGGTCGAGGCACGGGCCGCCGACGCCGCGACGATTGCCGTCGTCGCCGCCCTGGCCGCCGTGACGCTCGCTGCCGCCTGCGCGTGGCAGGTGACGGGGCGAGCGCGCGCCCTGTCGAGGCTCGCCGGGCCGATCGTGCTCGCGGACCTCGGCTTCGTGCTGCTCTCGAGCCAGGCGCTCCTGGCCTCCGGCACCGATCGGGGCGTAGGCCTGGCGATCGCTGCGCTGGCGTTCGCGCTCGCCTGGCTCGTCCTGCGCGCGGCGCAGCCCGATCTCGCGCTCGTCCTGGGCGCCGGAGCGCTTGCGCTCGGCGCCGTCGCGGTCGGGAACCTCGTCTCCGGCGACGGGCTCACGCTCGCGTGGGCGGCGGAGTCGGCCGCGCTCTCGCTCCTCGCGTACCGCTTCGGGGACGCGCGGCTGCAGCTCGCGGCGCTCGGGTATCTCGGGCTCGCGACGGGTCATCTCCTCGCCGTCACGGAGCCCGTCGTCGAGCTCTTCCGGGCAACGGTGCATGCCCCCACCGCGATCCCGACGCTCGCGGTCGCCGCCGCCGCGACCGCCGCCGGCCTGCTCGCGCCGCAGACGTACCGGGCGACCGGCGAGGTCGGTGTGCTCGCATTCCTTACCTCGGTTCGCGCCGCGTCGCTCGAGCGCCGTGATCGTCTCGTCGAGACGCTCCTGGCCGGGGCTGCCGCGTTCGGCGTGCTCGCATTCGGCATCGTCGCCGTGTCGCTCGACCCCGACGCCGGCCACCTCGCTCTGAGCGCCGTCGCCGCGCTCGTCGCCGTGGCGGGCACCGTCGTCGCCTCGCAGCGTCGCGCGAAGGGGCTCGCCGCCGTCTCGCTGATCGCGTCGTTCGTCGTCGTCGCCGAGGCGGGCTGGTACGACGTCGACGAGCTCGCGCCGGGCTGGGCCGGGACTTCGCTGCTCCTCGGCGCGGCCGGGCTGCTCGGGGCGGGCGTGGTGCTCCGTGCCCGGTGGGAGACGCCCGCCCGGCTCGGTCTCGCATCGGGAGCCGCCGCGATCAGCGCCTTCGTAGCCGCCTTCGTTGCGATCGCCGTCCTCGTGCCGGACGACCCGGAGCTCGCGACGCGGCTCTGGACGGCACTCGGCGCATCGCTGATCGCGCTCGCCCATCTCGCCCTGGCGGGCTGGGCGCTCCGCGAGCCGCGGCTGCGCAACCTCGCGACCACGCTCTGGTCGCTCGGGCTGATCGCGGCCCTCGTGGCCGAGCTCGCGCTCACGGACGACGGGCTCGCGTTCGCCATCGTGGTCGCGGCGACCGCGGCCGCCACCGCGGCTGTCGGGAAGCGGCTGGGCGAGCCCCGCCTCTGGATCGCCGCCGCAGTCATGCTCTCGGCGGACGCTCTGGGTGTCCTCGGGGGCCTGACGCCGCCGGAGCACCTCCTGACCGCCAACGCCAACCCGGCCGCGGGCGTGGCCGCGCTCATCGCCGTTGCCGCCGCGACCGCCGTGCTCGCCCTCACCGCGCGAAGCCACCGGCGCTGGATCCTTGCCGGCGCCTCCGGCCTCGCGCTCTACGCCGTCTCGCTGATCGTGCTCGAGCTCGCGATCCGCATCTCCGGGGCATCGCTCGAGACCGACTTCGAGCGCGGGCATACCGTCGTCAGCGCCGTCTGGGGGCTCACGGGCCTCACGGTGCTCGTCGTGGGGGTCTCCCGCGGCTCGTCCCGGCTCCGGTACGCGGGCCTTGCGCTCTTCGGTCTGACACTCGGAAAGATCTTCCTCTTCGACCTCGCGGAGCTGAGCTCGGTCGCGCGGGCCGCCTCGTTCGTCGCGGTCGGCGGGCTGCTGCTCGCGGGAGGCGTGCTCGTCCAGCGGCTGGGCGACCGTGAGGCTGACATACTCGAACGGTGAGCGAGGCCGACTCCGCCGCCGAGCTGGAGCGAACGATCGAGCGCTACAACGACGCCTGGAACGCGCAGGACCTCGACGCGATCGTCTCGTTCCACGCGCCGGGGATGGTCTTCGAGAACCACACGGCGGGCGAGCGCGCGGAGGGCGCCGAGGTCCGCGAGCACATCGGCCGCATCTTCGCCAACTGGCCGGACCTGCGATTCCGCGGGCGCCGGCTCTACGCGAGGGATGGCCTCGTGGTGAGCGAGTGGACGGCGGCGGGGACGAACGCCGACGGCCGGCGGCTCGAGTGGGACGGGATCGACGTGTTCCCCTTCGAGAACGGCTTGATCCTGCGCAAGGACGTCTACTCGGCCGGTCACCGGCCGCGCGTGCTCGACGCGTAGGGCATTCGCCGGCTTGCCCGCGCGCCCGCGTGTCCATCTCACCGCGCCGGTGCCGCACGAGGTCGCCGCCGCGCTCGGGCGCGACTTCGACCTGGTCGACTCCCCCGAGGGCGCCGACGGGATCCTGGTTGCGCTCACAGCGCGCGTCGACGAGGGCTACCTCGACCACGCGGGGCCGCAGCTACGCGTCGTCGCCAACTACGCGGTCGGCGTGAACAACATCGACCTCGCTGCGGCCGCGGCGCGCGGGGTCGTGGTGACGAACACGCCGAACGTTCTCACGCGCGCGACCGCCGAGCTGGCCGTCGGCCTGATGCTCGCGCTGCTCCGTCGGATCGCCGAGGGCGACCGCTTCATCCGCCGCGGCTCCGAGTGGGAGTTCTCGCTCGAGTTCATGCTCGGGTCGAGCCTCGACGGCAAGGAGCTGTTGATCGTGGGGCCCGGCCGGATCGGGCGGGAGACCGCGCGCCTCGCGGAGGCGTTCGGCGCCCGCAGCTCGTTCGCCGGTCGCGGTGACGACCTTCATCCGCTGCTCGCCGGCGCGGACGTCGTCAGCCTCCACGTCCCGCTCACCGACGCGACGCGGCACCTGATCGACGCCGAGACGCTCTCGGCGATGCGGCCGTCGGCCGTGCTCGTGAACGTCGCGCGGGGGCCGGTCGTGGACGAGCGGGCGCTCGTCGACGCCCTTCGCGCGGGTGTCATCGCCGGCGCCGCGCTCGACGTCTACGAGCGCGAGCCGGGGGTCGAGGAAGGGTTGCTCTCGCTCGAGAACGTCGTGCTCACGCCGCACCTGGGCAGCGCGACCCGCGACACGCGCGTCGCGATGGGGATGCTCTGCGTCGAGGCATTGCGCGCGGTGCTGCTGGAGGGCCGAAGACCGACGAACGCGGTCGGGTAGGTTGCCCGGCCGTGGCGGAGTACGGGAGCGCATCGATGTGGGGCGAGCTCCGACGCGTGCTCGTGCGACGCCCGCTGCCCGAGGACGTCGCGGCGTGGGAGGAGTACGGATGGCGTGCCGCGCCGCGGGTTGACGCCGCCCGGGCGGAGCACGAGGCGTTCTGCGCGCTGCTCGAGGAGGCAGGTGCGGACGTCGTCGTCTCCGAGCACGACCCGGGCAACCCCGACGCGATCTACACGTACGACGCGACCCTCGTCGGAGCGGACGGCGCGGTGCTGCTCCAGCCGGGCAAGGACGGCCGACGCCGCGAGCCGGAGGCGACCGTCCCGGCGCTCGAACGAGTCGGGATTCCCGTCGTCGGCCGCGTGGAGTTGCCGGTGACGGTCGAGGGCGGCGACACGGTCTGGCTCGACGGGTCGACGCTCCTCGTCGGGATCGGGTACCGGACGAGCGCGGGCGCGCCCGAGGCGCTCCGCGCGCTGTTCCCCGGTGTCGAGGTCATCGCGTTCGACCTGCCGCACTGGAACGGCGCGGCGGAGGTGATGCACCTCATGAGCTTCGTCTCGCCGCTCGACCGCGATCTCGCGCTCGTCTACCCGCGCATCGCGCCCACGCGGCTGATGTGGCTCCTCGCCGAGCGCGGGATCGAGGTCGTCGCGGTGCCGGACGAGGAGTTCGAGTCGATGGGACCGAACGTGCTCGCCCTCGGCCCGAGGCGTGCGCTCGCGCTGGAGGGGAACGACGAGACGCGACGGCGCATGGAGCGCGCGGGCGTCGACGTCGTCACCTACTGCGGCGACGAGATCTCGAAGAAGGGCAACGGCGGCCCCACCTGCCTGACGCGGCCGCTGCTACGTATGTGATCGCGCTCAGAGCTCGTCGAAGGTGAGCTGGCGAACCGCGGTCAGGCCCGAGAGACCGACGCCTACGAGCCGGAGCGCGCCTGGCCGATCGCGGAGCCCGCGGTCGAGGAGTCCGCAGGCGAGGTCACCGATCCGCTCGGGCTCGTCGATCGGCGTCGGCAGCGTCGTCGAGCGCGACCGGATCGAGAAGTCCGCGTACCGGAGCTTCGTCGTCACGGTGCGGGCCGAGAGCCGGTCCCGCTGGAGGTGCGCGGCGAGGCTCTCGGCCATGCGCCGCAGCTCGGCGTGGAGCATCGGTCGGTCCGTCAGGTCCCGCTCGAACGTCTCCTCCGTCGAGATCGAGATCCGTTCGGCGTCCAGCTCGAGGTCGCGCGGGTCGACGCCGCGGGCGCGGTCACGGAGGAGCCGGCCGACCTGGCCTGGGAGGACGGCGCGAAGCTCCCCGTCGGAGAGAGAGGCGAGCCCGCCGATCGTGAGGACGCCGGCAGCGGCGAGCCGTTCCTCGGCACGCGGGCCGACGCCGGGGAGGACGCGTGTCGGCAGCGGGGCGAGGAAGCGGGCCTCGCGGCCGGGCGGGACGACGGTGATGCCGCCAGGTTTGCGGCGATCGGAGGCGACCTTGCACACCACCTTCGACGTGGACACGCCCAGCGAGCACGTGAGCGACGTCGAGCCGCGCACCGCGACCTGGACGGCCTCGGCGAGCCGCCTCGCCTGCGCGAACGACTCGATCACCGAGCGGAGGTCGAGATAGCCCTCGTCGAGGCCGGTCCGTTCGAGGCGGGGAACGACCTCCGCGACGGCCGCCCACACGGCCTGGGAGTACTGCCGGTAGAGCGTGTGCCTCGGCCGGAGGAACACGACCTCCGGGCATCGCCGCAGTGCCTCCGCCGAGCTCATCGCCGACCGGATCCCGAAGTGGCGGGCGACGTAGTTGGCGGTTGCCACGACACCGCGCCCGCGCGGGTCGCCGCCGACCACGAGGGGGCGTGTTCGGAGGGACGGATCCTCGAGCTCCTCGACGGCGGCAAAGAACGCGTCGAGGTCGAGATGAGCGAGGATCGGCACGGTTCCGTCAAGGCTACGGTTCGCAGGTGATCGCGACCTCGCCGCCAGCGCATCCACCGGAGCCGCCGGTGATCGAGCGGCCGGCGCCGTACCAGGTCTCGTACGGCATGGTCGAGGGGCGGGCGCCGAGCGGGGCGCGGCGGGTCATCGTCCGGGTCGACGGCACCATCGTCCGCGCGCTGCCGCTCGCCGGGCGCCGTTTCACGGTGGACGTCCCGCTGCCGGCACGCGAGGTGACGCTGAGGGTCGAGACGGTCGGCGCGAACGGGCGCCGGGCGGGAAGCACCGTCCCACACGTCTTCGGCCTGCCGCGTGCGGCGCGACCGCGTGTCCGCATCCCACACCTCGACGCGGGGCTGCAGGCGGACGTGCGGCGTCTCGCGGTCGGGTTCCCGGGGTCGTCGGCCGCCTACGTCGAGAACCTCTCCACGGGTGCGGCCTCGGCCCGGAACGCGCGTGCCACCTTCCCCGCCGCCTCGACCCTCAAGCTCGCGATCGCCGTCACCGTGCTCGCGCGCATGCAGGGGTCGCCACCCCCGGGAGCGCGCTCGACGGGCTGCTCCGGAAGCTGCTCGACCTCTCCGACAACGAGGCTGCCAACAGCCTCCTGACCTTCATGGGCGGCTCGACGAGTGCCGGCGGACACCTCGTCGACGACTTGATGCGGTCGATCGGCCTCGAGCGGACGGTGATGTACGGCGGCTACATCCTCGGCACCGAGCTCGGCGCCTCGCGCGAGGTCGAGGGGCGAGGCGTCCCTCTGAACGTGCTCGACCAGCCGTATTGGGGCGTCGGGAAGGCCACGACCGCGCTCGACCTCGCGCTCCTCCACCGGGCGGTCTGGCTCGCAAGCGCGGGGCTCGGCCCGCTCGGGAGGAGTCACAGCGGCGTCAGCCCGCCCGAGGCGCGCTACCTGCTCTACCTGCTCGCCCGGGCCGGCGACCAGCGGAAGCTCGGCCGCTTCGTGCGGCTTCACGGGGTGACCGTGCTCCACAAGGCGGGGTGGATCGACGCGGCCCGGCACGACGCCGGCCTCGTCGTCTGGCACGGCGGCATCTTCGTCGCGGCGGTGATGACCTACCGGGCCGAAGGAGCCGGCGCCCGTTCGGACGCCCTCGCCGGGCGGGTCGCCCAGACCGCGCTGCGTCGCTTTCGCGGCTGAGCGCGTCACTCGTCGGCCGCCGGCTTTCGCAAGACGGTCTCAGAGACCGATTCGTGTCAAGCCCAATGCGGGCCCACTTCGCGCCGATCTCTCCACAGCCCGCGAGCGAGGCACGATGCCGCATTCGGAAGGAAGGGCGGCGTTCCGCGATAAGGAGATCCCGCGCTCACACGTGGGAGTGGCGTGCAGGCTGTGGGCCGAGCCTGTGGACGAGCCGACACGAAGTCGACACCGTTTGCCCTTGACAGCGATCGGTCTCTGAGGCCGCTTCCCGCCGACCGATCGCCGAGGAGGCGCGAGGGCGCCACTCAGGCGCCCTCGCAGCGGGTCGGCGTGCGCCCTCGGAGTGCGCGTGCCGCCCCGTCCTGACCGATCCCTGGGAGGCGGTTCGGGATCGCGGACGTGCCTCCGCCGTATTCGACAGGTCGGCTGCGAAGGCTTTGTGAGGTTTCGGTACGAGTGCGATCAGGATTGCGCGCGCCAGGACGGTACTAGGTACAGTCTTTGTATCTACTACCGCGAGGAGTGTGAATTTTCGCGTGAGCAAGCTACTGCTCGTCCCGCTCGACGACATCGTCGTCTTCCCGAACATGAACGTGACGCTGACGGTCGACGTCGGCGACGAGGACCGTGTCCTGCTCGTTCCGAAACACGAGGGCGAGTACGCCGCCGTCGGCACCGTTGCACGGGTCACCGACCGCGTCCGCCTGCCCGGCGGCGCCGTCGCCGTCGCGATCGAGGGCCTGCACCGCGGGATCGCCGGCGCGGCCGAGACCGACCCGCAGGGACGCCTGCTGGTCGAGATCGAGGAGCGGAAGGACGGCGTCCCGACCGACGAGAAGACGCGCCACCTCGAGACCGAGTATCGCGCGGTGGTCGAGGAGATCCTCGAGCTGCGCGGCGACGACGGGCGCATCCAGTCGTTCGTCCGCTCGATCGCCGATCCGGGAGCGCTCGCGGACACGTCGGGCTACTCGCCCGATCTGACCTTCGAGCAGAAGGTCCAGCTGCTCGAGACGGTGGACGTGACGGAGCGCCTCGAATTGGCGCTCGGGTTCCAGCGCGAGCGCCTCTCCCTGATGCAGATCCGCCAGCGGATCCGCGACGACGTGAACGCGGGCATGGAGAAGCAGCAGCGCGAGTTCCTGCTGCGCAAGCAGATGGACTCCATCCGCAAGGAGCTCGGCGAGGACGACGCCTCGGTCGTCGACGAGTACCGCAAGAAGATCGAGGAGGCGGGCATGCCCGAGGCCGTGCGCGAGCAGGCCGACAAGGAGCTCGCCCGGTTCGAGCGGATGGGCGAGAGCTCGCCCGAGTCGCAGATGATTCGCAGCTACCTCGACTGGCTGCTGGCGGTGCCGTGGGGCGTCCGCTCGGACGAGGTGCTCGACCCCGAGGGCACGCGCGAGATCCTCGACGTCGACCACGCCGGCCTCGAGGACGTCAAGGACCGGATCGTCGAGTACATCGCCGTCGCAAAGCTCCGCAAGGAGCGCGGCATCGAGCCCGACAAGCGGGCCGGCGCGATCCTCACACTGATCGGGCCCCCGGGCACCGGCAAGACGTCGATCGGCGAGTCGATCGCGAAGGCGCTCAACCGCGAGTTCGTCCGCATGTCGCTGGGCGGCGTCCGCGACGAGGCGGAGATCCGCGGTCACCGTCGGACGTACATCGGCGCCCTTCCCGGCCGGCTGGTGCGCGCGCTGCGTGACGCCAAGACGATGAACCCCGTCATCCTCCTCGACGAGGTCGACAAGGTGGGCGCCGACTGGCGCGGCGACCCGTCGGCGGCCCTCCTCGAGGTGCTCGACCCGGCGCAGAACTCGACGTTCCGCGATCACTACCTCGACGTCGAGGTCGACCTCTCGCAGGTCTTCTTCATCGCGACCGCCAACATCGCTGAGACGATCCCCGGCCCGCTGCTCGACCGGATGGAGGTGATCCGCTTCGACGGGTACACCACGGACGAGAAGGTCGCGATCGCCCGCGGCTACCTCTGGCCCCGCCAGCGCGAGCGCGCCGGCCTGGAGGAGAGCGAGGTCTCGATCTCCGACGACGTGCTCGAGACGGTGATCTCCGAGTACACGCGCGAGGCGGGCGTCCGCCAGCTCGAGCGGGAGCTCGGCTCGATCCTCCGCAAGACCGCCACGAAGATCGTCACGCACGAGGCAGAGCCTCCCGTCGAGGTCGACGTCGAGGCAGTTCGCGACGCGCTCGGACGGCAGAAGTTCTTCCGCGAGGCGGCGGAGCGGACGGCCGTGCCGGGAGTCGCGACAGGCCTCGCCGTGAACGCGACGGGCGGCGACGTGCTGTTCGTCGAGGCGACCGGCTCACCCGGAGAGGGCATGACGCTCACTGGCCAGCTCGGCGACGTGATGAAGGAGTCGGCGCAGATCGCCTTCTCGGCGGTGCGCTCCCAGGCCGACCGGCTCGGGATCGACCAGGAGGCCTTCGAGCGCAGATTCCACGTGCACGTGCCCGCAGGGGCGATCCCGAAGGACGGCCCGAGCGCCGGCATCACGATGGCGACTGCGCTCGCGTCGCTCCTCACGGGGCGGCCCGTGAAGCACACGGTCGGCATGACGGGCGAGCTGACGCTCCAGGGCCGCGTGCTCCCGATCGGGGGCCTCAAGCAGAAGGTCCTCGCTGCACACGCGGCTGGGCTCACGGATGTCGTGATTCCCGAGCGGAATCGCGCCGATCTCGATGACGTGCCAGAGAAGGTCCGGGATGAGCTCACGTTCCACCCGGTGATGTCGCTCGACGAGGTGCTCGGCATCACGCTCGAGCCGGCGCAGTCCGCGCATCCGCACGTGGCGGCATGACCCGCTGCCGCCAGTGCAGCCCTGTCCCCGAGGAGGTCCGCCGCGCGGCGGGCCTCCTCGAGCGGCGCTGGACGGTGTCGATCCTCTGGGCGTCGTCTGAGGGGGCGAGCCGTTTCAACGAGCTCAAGCAGGCCGTGGGCGAGATCCCGCCCCGCACGCTGGCTCAGCGCCTGGTCGAGCTGGAGAGCGCCGGCCTGCTCGAGCGGACCGTGATCGACGCCCGGCCGCCGCGGGTCGAATACCGCCTGACCGCCGACGGCCACCGGCTCCGCGCCGTCCTCGACGCGTTGGCCGCCTACGCCGCGCCTGCCGTCAGGCCCGGGTGAGCGCGCGCGCGAGAGCATCGCGCCCGTCGGTCAGCACCGGCGAGCCGTGCGAGGTCAGCACCCGCTCGACGGGCAGGTCGAGGAGCGGCACGAGGTCGTCCACGAGCCGGGCGATCCCGCCGCGCGACTGTAGCCACGACTCGGGGCAGAGCGACAGGCCGTCGTCCGTGCCGAGCAGGACGTCGCCCGGCACGACGGTCCGCGGGCCGGGGAGCCAGAACACGACCTCGTCGGCCGCCGGAGCTGCGACCGCCGACGCACCACCCGGGAGAGGGTCGCCGTCGCCCAGTACGTCGCCGCCGTATCGCCGTGCGAGCTCCTCGGAGCTCCGGCGGTGCCACACGCACGTGAGGAGCACCACGACGGGGAGCGCGAGCCGCTCGACGTCGCGGTCGAGCGTCTCGAGGAACCGATCCCGCGCCGGGTCGTCGACAGGGACGAGCGGGTCGACGAGCACCACCGCCTCTGCGGTCTCCCAGTAGACGCAGCCCACCTCGCGGTCCCAGTCCGCACCGGGTGACCACTCCGGATGCGCAGTGGTCCAGCGCCACAGGCCGTCCTCGATTCGCGTCACCTCCACTCCTCGACCGTACCCTCGTCCGCCGGAACGGGAGCGGATCGTCCTTCCGGACGACGCCGAGCGCGCGCGGGGTGGGCTACCGTCCGCGGGATGGAACCGGGCCGCCCGCTGACACCGCTGGAAGGCGAGGCGCAGCAGGCCCGCGGGCTCGACGAGCTGCAGCTGAAGCTCGAGGCCGCGAGGACGGCGGCGGCGGAGCGGGCCGTCGCCGAGGAGCGCCAGCGGATCGCCCGCGAGCTCCACGACGTCGTTGCGCACTCGGTCTCCGTGATGACGGTGCAGGCCGGCGCGGTGCGGCGCCTGTTGCATCCGGATCAGGAACGTGAGCGCCTGGCGCTCGAGGCCATCGAGGCCACCGGGCGCGAGGCACTGACCGAGATGCGGCGCCTGGTCGGGCTGCTGCGCGACCAGAGTGCGACGCCCGACTTCGCGCCACAGCCCTCGATGCGGGCGATCGACGTCCTCCTCGGGACTGTTCGCGAGTCCGGGCTCCCAGTCGACCTCGTGGTCGAAGGGACGCCGGCGGAGCTCCCACCGGGGGTCGACCTCGCCGCCTACCGGGTGATCCAGGAGGCGCTGACGAACGCGCTGAAGTACGCAGGCCCGGCGCGCGCGTGTGTGACGGTGCGGTGGAAGCGCGGCGAGCTCGAGCTCGAGGTCGCCAACGACGGCACCTCGGAGCCCGGCGGCGACGGCGGCGGTCACGGCCTCGTCGGCCTGCGCGAGCGGGTGTCGCTCGTCGGCGGGACGATCGAGTCGGGGCCGAAGGAAGGCGGCGGCTTCGTCGTCACGGCGCACCTGCCGCTCGGAGACCGCACATGACGACGAGGGTCCTGATCGTCGACGACCAGTCGCTCGTCCGCGCGGGCTTCCGGATGATCCTGGAGTCCGAGCCCGAGATCGAGGTGGTGGGCGAGGCCGCCGACGGCCTCACGGCCGTGCTCGCGGCACGCGAGACGCAGCCGGACGTGATCCTGATGGACGTTCGCATGCCGAACGTCGACGGCCTCGAGGCCACGCGGCGGCTGCTCGAAGGGAAGGAGAAAGGGCCGCGGATCCTGATCCTGACGACCTTCGACCTGGACGAGTACGTCTACGAGGCGCTTCGCGCCGGAGCAAGCGGCTTCCTCCTCAAGGACACGCCGCCGGAGCAGCTCGTCGAGGCGATCCGCGTCGTCGCGGGTGGGGACGCCCTCCTTTCGCCGGTCGTGACGCGGCGCGTGATCGCGGAGTTCGTCCGGCGCCCACCGGCCTCGGTGAGGCCGTCCGCGCCGGGGCTCGACGACCTCACTGCCCGCGAGCTCGAGGTCCTGCGCCTGATCGCGCGCGGCCTGTCGAATGCCGAGATCGCCACCGAGGCGTTCGTCAGCGAGACCACGGTCAAGACGCACGTCGCCCGGATCCTCATGAAGCTGCGGCTTCGCGACCGCGTGCAGGCCGTCGTGTTCGCCTACGAGCACGGGATCGTGCACGCGGGCGATGGGGCCGTCTGAGCCCCCGGCGCATTCCCCTCTATAGCGCGTTCGAGGGAGTGCCGATACACACGGCATGTCCGTTCCGCAATCACTGCCTTCGCGCCTGATCGGCGCGCTGTTCGTCGATCGCGGGCTCGTGTCGGAGAGCCAGATCCGCATCGCGCTGGAGATCCAGAACGAGACAGGGCAGCAGCTCGGGCAGGTACTCGTCGAGCGCTTCGGGGTGTCGCGCAAGGAGCTCGCGAGCGTCGTGGCCGAGCAGTGGGCGAAGCTCGGCGGCTCCTCGGGGCCGGAGGACACCGCGAGCTGGCGGAGACTGGGGGACATCTTTGTCGACCGCGGCTTCGTCAGCCAGGACGAGCTCGACCAGGCGCTTGCGCGACAGCGCCAAACGGGTGAGCGGCTGGGCGAGGCGCTCGTCGCGCAGGGCGTGATCAGCAAGTTCGAGCTCGCCGGCGCGCTGGCCGAGCAGATGGCGGTGCTCGAGGCGACGGCGGCGGAAGCCGACGCCGCGGCGGAGGACGCCGTCGCGGAGGCCACCGTGCATCACCTGCCGCCACGGCTGGAGGAGCCGTCGGACGCCGCTCCTGCACCGGCCCTCGAACTCGTCCCGTACGAGCAGAACGGGTTCGGGCCGGCCGAGACGGTCCCGGCCGAGGTGACCGAGCTCGCCGTCGTGGAGGAGGCTGCCGAGCCGGAGCCCGAGGAGCTACAGCAGCCGGAGGGCCCGCAGGACGACGTCTTCGCCGATGTCGGCACCGTGCCCGACTCCGTGGAGCAGGTGGTCGAAGACGTGCCGTTCGTGGAGACGCCCGTCCACGACATGGCGTTCGTGCAGCCGGTCGTCGTCGACCTCGTATACGCGGAGCCTGAACCCGCCGACGTCGCGCTCGAGGAGCCGGTGGTCGAGGACGTGGCGTTCGACGAGCCATCGATCGACGACATGTCGTTCGTGGAGCCGGTCGTCGCCGACCTCGCATTCGCGGAGCCTGAAGCCGCCGACGTCGCGCTCGAGGAGCAGGTGGCCGAGGACGTGGCGTTCGCAGAGCCGGACGTGGCGTTCGCAGAGCCGGTGGTCGACGACGTGGTTCTCGCGGAGCAAGTGGTCGCCGACCTCGCATTCGCGGAGCCTGATGCCGCCGACGTCGCCCTCGAGGAGCCGGCGGTCGACGCCGTCGGGGTCGAGGAGCCGGCGGTCGACGAGGCCGCCGCCCCCGAGCCGGCGGTGGCGTGCGTCGCCTTCGCGCCGACCACGCGGGGCTACCGGCTCGTCACTCTCGATGCCGTGCCCGCCGCGGGCGAGACCATCGACGTGCCCGACGTCGGACTCCGGCTCGTGCTCCGAGTCGGGCGCTCGCCGTACCCGCTGGACGACCGTGTCTGCGCGTTCGTCGAGGAGCCCGTCGCCTCGGCTCTCGCAGTCGACGCCGTCCACTGACGCCGAACCGCGAGGCGAGCCTCGCAACTACTGGATACCGGTGTCGATCGTGAAGTCGCGCCGGATCATCTGCCCGGCGACGACGCGAACCGTGCGCGGCGCGATGCTCCTCGGGCCGCGCGCGACGGGGAGCGAGACGACGTATCGGCCCGGAGCAAGGACTATGCGATAGGTGCCGTCCGCCCGCGTCGTCGCCCTCAAGATCACGCGGTCGTTCCGGCTGAATCGGAGCACCACACCGGGCGCAGGCGCGCTGCACGGTTTGCCCTCGATGCAGACCGGACGGCTCGGATCGATGACCACGGTTCCGCGCAGCCCGGAAACCGGAGCCGCTGCGGCGAAGCCCGGGAGCAGCAGCAGCGCAGCGATCCCGAGCAGCGAGACGCTCGCGCGGAGCATCTTCACACCGTACCGCGGCCGGGGGGTTGTGGAGCGGAGGGGGAAGGTCTAGCGTCGGCCGGGACGCCACTCCTGAAAGGGGGATCCGCCGATGCGCGGACAGCGTAAGCAGGCAGGGCGGGCGCGACGTTTCGTGCTGCCCTCGGTAGTGACCCTGGTCGCCGTGGCCGTGGCATTCGCCGTGGCCGGGACAGGGCAGGCCGGCCCGACCGCCGAGGTCACGGGCCCGACATTCACGGGAGCGGAGGCGTTCGACGTCTCGCAGCCGCTCCGCGAGCTGGCGAAGAGCGCAATCGACTCGAGCGGGGTGCCGGCGCGCCGTGGGCCCGACCCGATCGTCGTCGACTCGAGCCCGGGCGGGGTGTCGCTCGGCTCGGCGGCGGCACCGTCGTCAGGAGTCTCGACTCTCGCCGCCACGGCGCTCTCGCCGCTGCGGACCTTCGAGGGGCTCTCGAACCAGGACAACTTCAACGTGTTCGGTGGCCGTGTCAATCCGCCCGACCCGATGGGCGACGTCGGCCCCAATCATTACGTCGAGCTGATCAACCTCGTCCTCGGCGTGTACGACAAGACGGGTGCCCGGCTGCTCGGCCCGGTCGCGATCGGATCGCTCTGGGCAGGCTTCGCGGTCCCGGACTGCACGGATCCGTCGGGTGACCCGGTTGTCCTCCACGACCAGTTCGCCGACCGCTGGATCCTGAGCCAGTTCACGACGAGCGGTCTCGACGATCCGGCCAAGCCGTTCTGGAACTGCGTCGCCGTCTCGCAGACCCCCGACCCGACGGGTGCGTACTACCGGTACGCGTTCGAGACGAAGAACTTCCAGTTCTTCCCCGATTACCCGAAGTACGGCGTCTGGAAGGACTCGTACGTCATCACGACCCGCGAGTTCGGGCCGACGGACACGGACTACGGCATCGGCGTGTACGCCCTCGACCGGAACAAGATGATCAACGGTGACCCGACCGCCAGGGCGGTGAGCTTCTACCTCGACAGCAACGTCCCGGGCATGCTGCCGCTCATCGGCGACGGGCTGCTGCCGGCCGACGTGGACGGGAAGACCAAGCCCAGGCAGGACGTGCCGATCCCGATCGTCGGGACGCAGGACGACGGCGGTGGCTACGGGGCGACGTTCGACGCGCTCAACATCTGGGAACTCGACGTCCACTGGAACGCCGCCGCAGAGGCCGACGCGTCTCTGGAGCTCGCGGCGCAGGTCCCCGTCGCGCCGTTCGACTCGATCTTCCCGTGCGCGCCGACGTCCCGCGACTGCCTCCCGCAGCCGGGCATCACGGATCCGGCGCAGTTCCTCGACATTCTCTCCTACCGTCAGCGGCCGACATGGCGGCTCGCCTGGCGGGGCTTCAAGGACTACGACTCGATGGTCACGAACCAGTCGGTCGAGGCCAGTCCGGGAGTGGCGGGGGTGCGCTGGTACGAGCTACGGCGCGCGGCGAACGGGGCGTACTCGGTCCACCAGCAGGGAACGTACGCGCCGGGTGACGGCGTGCACCGCTGGATGGGCTCGATCGCCCAGGACAAGAACGGCAACATGGCGGTCGGCTACAGCGTGGTCAACGGGACGACCGTGTTCCCGGGAATCCGCTACACCGGCCGTCTCGCCGGCGACGCCCTCGGCTCGATGGGGAGCCTCGGCGAGGGCACCGTCGTGAACGGCACGGGCGTCCAGACGACCGCCAACTCCCGCTGGGGCGACTACACGTCCATGAACGTCGACCCGGTGGACGACTGCACGTTCTGGTACGTCAACGAGTACTACACGGCCGCCGGGCAGGCATCGTCGCCCGCCGGCTGGCAGACGAGGATCGCCGCACTGCGGCTCCCGGGCTGCTAGCCCTCCTTTGGATCTCATGTCACGGCCGGGCGCCCCGCGCGCCCGGCCGGGACGCCTCATCGCAGCGCGAGGGCGCCCCTACACTCAGTGCCGCGGGCCGTTAGCTCAGTTGGTAGAGCAGGGGACTTTTAATCCCAAGGTCGCTGGTTCGATCCCAGCACGGCCCACTCGTCCCGGTCGCGCCTCGTGACGTCGGCGCCTGGCCCGATAGTGAGGGGGCGATGAGGCACCGAGCTCGCTCCCACCTGGTCGAGAGCGCATGCTTTGCGCTGGTCGGCGTGCTCGGCGCACTCGGACTCGTCGCGGCTCTCGCGCTCGACGGGATCTCGATCGGCGGCAACGCGTGTGGCGGCGCCGGCGCGCAGCAGGCCTGCCGGGATATCGACCGCACGCTGGCAGCCGGTCTCGACCTAAGCTGGTTCTCGGCCGCACTCGTGGGCTCGGCCGCAGTCCTCGTCGTGGTCGCCGTCCTTGCGCTGCTGCGCCCGGGTCTTCGCTTTGTGCTGTCGCTCGTCGTCCTCGTCGTCGCCTTCGCCGGGCTCGTGGGAACCGAGCACGTCTCCTCGCGGTTCTGCCCGGGCGACTCGGTGGGGACGTGCGGCCGCCCGGACGACGAATGGGGCCCGGTGCTCCGTCCCGCGCTGCTCGAGCTGCGAGCGGACGCTCGCTCCCGGCTCGTCGGTCGGCCGATACGGCCCGGCGCTCCGGTGGCCGAGGCCGCGCAGACACTCGAGACCTTCCGCGCGGACGGTCTCCGCGGGTGGAGATACCTTCATCGCGCGGCAATCGTGCTGTGGTTCGTTGCGCTGGGCCTCGTGCTGGCCCCGGCTCTTTCGCGTGCGTGGCAGGTGGTTCCTGCCGTCCTGAGCGTCGGACTCGTCTCCTGGGCGTTCGTGGTCGAACGGACTCACGGGTGTCCCGAGGGCGAATCGGAGTGCTACAGCGGCCTCGCCCTCGCACTTGCGGTGTTCGCGTCGGGCCTCGTGTGGGCGCTGGCTCTGGCGATTCTGGGGATCGTCCGCCTCGCCCGCAGGCGCACCTGATCGACCTCGGCTGCCCCGTCCACCGGCGTGTACTCGCTAGGGTCGGCAGCTGCGGCACTCGATCTGCCGAAACGGCGAAGGAGGGTGCGATGAGCAAGGGGATGAGGATGATTCTCGTCGCTGCCGTGGTCGCTGCGGTGGCCGCGGGAGCGGCGCTGTCTGCGCAGGGAAGTGACGGCTCGAAGCCGCCTGGCCTCGAGTTCCTCGGCCAGGCCATCGTCCCGTCGGGGACGACGTTCGCCGGCACGACGGTCGGCGGGCTCTCGAGCATCACTTACGACGCCACGCGCGGGGTCTTCTACAGCCTCTCCGACGACCAGAGCGTGCTCCAGCCGGCGCGGTTCTACACGCTGACCGTCGATGTCTCGGACGGGCGCCTCGACAACGGCGATGTCCAGTTCCAGGACGTGACGACGCTGCTGACGCCCGGCGGCCAGCCCTACCCACCCGCGAGCTTCGACCCAGAGGGGCTGACGCTGGCGAAGAGCGGCGAGTTGATCGTGACGTCGGAGGGCATCGCCGCCCGTGGGATCGCGCCGTTCGTGCGCAGGTACACCGTTGGCGGCTCGTACCTCGGCGACCTGCCAGTGCCGGACGCGTTCCTGCCGACGAGCGCGACGCACGGGGTCCGGCAGAACCTCGCGTTCGAGGCCGCGGCGGTCGCGCCGAACGGCCGGCACCTGTTCGTCGGGATGGAGGGCGGCCTCGTGCAGGACGGGCCGGCGGCGAGCCTCGCGGGCGGCAGCCCGGCGCGCATCCTCCGTTACAACCTCGCGAACGGACGGCTCGACGCCCAGTACGTCTACGACACCGATCCGATCGCCGAGCCGCCCGTCCCCGGGACGGCGTTCGCGGTCAACGGGCTCGTCGAGCTGCTGCCGTTCAACGACCAGTTCATGCTGTCGATGGAGCGCTCGTTCTCCGTCGGCGCGCCCGGGACGGGGAACACGATCAAGCTCTACTCGGTGGCATTCCCCGGGGCAGACGACGTCGACGGGCTCGACAGCCTCGCGCCGGTGCTGGGGAGCGTGCGACCGGTGGAGAAGTCGCTCTTGCTGGACCTCCGGACGCTGGGGCTCCCGCTCGACAACATCGAGGGGATGGCGATCGGGCCGACGCTGCCCGACGGCCGGCGGTCGCTGATCCTCGTCAGCGACGACAACTTCGCCGCGACGCAGTTCACGCAGTTCCTGCTGTTCGCGCTGGACTGATTCGATGAGCGCGTGGGCCCGTTCGCGACCGGGCCCACGCGCTCAGTCGTTCGCGACCAGATCGTTCGGGTAGTCGTTGAGCACGCGTGCGCCGCCGTCGGCGCAGACGACGACGTTCTCGATCCGCATCCCGAACGAGCCCGGGACGATGATCGACGGCTCGTCGGTGAACGTCATGCCCGTCTCGAGCGGCGTTTCGTCCTCGGGCGACAGGAACGGGCGCTCGTGGACGTCCAGCCCGATGCCGTGCCCCATACGGTGGCGGAAGTGCTCGCCCAGGCCCGCTTCCTCGATCGGCGCGCGGCAGGCCTCATTCACGTCGCGCGCGAGCGCGCCCGGTCGGCACGCGGCGCGGCCGGCCTCGGACGCGGCGAGCATCACGTCGTAGGCGGCGACGAACCCCTCGGGCGGCTCGCCCGCGACGACCGTGCGGCCGAAGTCGGAGCAGTAGCCGTCGACCACCCCTCCGAAATCGAACAAGACCGGCGTCCCGTCCGGGAGCGGATCGCGCGCCGTCGGAGTCCCGGAGTCGAGGCTGTGAGGATCCATGCCCGTGAAGATGTGGGTCGCGAACGAGGGCGTCAGGGAGCCGGCGAGCCGTAGCTGCGCCTCGACCTCCTCGCGCAGTTCCGCCATGGTGACCCCGGGCTGCACGCGGGGCGCGACCGCGGCCATGGCGTGCTCGACGGTCCGGCACGCGCGTCCCATCGCGTCCAGCTCCTCCGGTGACTTCACCCGCCGGAGCCGGTTGACGAGCGACGAGCCGGTGCGCAGCGCATCGAGCCCGAAGATCCGCCCGAGCTCGAGCGTCGTCTCCGCCCAGACGCGGTCGCCGACGGCGACCTGCCCCTGCGCACCGAGGCCGCGTGCGACCCGCTCGAAGACCGCGCTGCCCTCGTCCGTCTCGTCGACGACCACGAGCTCCCCCTCGGGGCGCACAGGCAGGTCGAAGACGACCACCATCCGCGGCAGGACGAAGACCGGGTCGGCGTCGGGCCGGAAGAACCCGCCTGCGACCCAGCCGTGCGGGTAGGAGCTCTGCCCGAAGAACGGGATGCCGCGCTCGACGCCCGAGAGGTACTCGAGGTCGGACGAGAGGCCGAGGAAGAGCAGGTCGACGCCCTCCGCGCGCATGACCTCGGAGAGGCGGCGCCTCCGCTCGGCATGGTCGAACACGCATCGATCCTACGGGCTCCGTTCGGTGCTACTTCGGCGCCATCCGGATCGCACCGTCGAGCCTGATCACCTCGCCGTTCAGCATCGGGTTCTCCACCACGTGGACGACGAGCGCCGCGTACTCCTCCGGCCTGCCGAGGCGTGCGGGATGCGGCACGGACGCCCCGAGGGACTGCCGCGCCTCCTCGGGCAGCAATGCGAGGAGCGGTGTGTCGAAGATGCCCGGAGCGATCGTGACGCAGCGGATCAGCGAGACGGCGAGGTCGCGGGCGATCGGAAGCGTCATTCCCACGATGCCGCCCTTCGACGCCGAGTAGGCGGCCTGCCCGATCTGGCCGTCGAAGGCGGCGACCGACGCCGTGTTGACGATCACCCCGCGCTCCTCGCCCACCGGCTCGGTCCTCGACATCGCCGAGGCGGCGTGGCGGATCACGTTGAACGTGCCGATGAGGTTGATCTCGATCGTCGTCCGGAACGGGTCGAGTGCCGCGGGAGACCCGTCGCGGCCGACCGTGCGCTCGGCCATCCCGACACCCGCGCAACTGACGCAGACGCGGAGGTTGCCGCCACCGGCCGCCCGGGCGATCGCCGCCTCCACCTGGTCGGGTTGCGTCACGTCGCAGGCGACGAAGGTCACCAGAGCCTCGTCGACCCGTTCGCGCGCAGCCGGGCAGGTCGAGGACGAAGACCTCCGCCCCCTTCTCGCGCAACGCCGCCACCGTCGCCGCGCCGAGCCCCGACGCGCCGCCGGTCACGACCGCGGTTACCCCGTCGACGTCCATCGCCACCTCCCTCGTTCGAGCTCCGACAGGCCGAGGATCTCATTCATGATCTCCGCCGTGACGCGCGAACGGCAGGGACCACTGCGCGACCTGCGGGTCGTCGAGCTCGCGGGGCTGGCGCCCGTGCCGTTCGGGGCCATGCTTCTCGCCGACCTCGGGGCCGATGTGCTGCGGATCGACCGTCCCTCCGCGAGCGGCTTCGAAGCGTTCACCGCCGCCCTCGGCCGCGGCCGGCGGTCGGTCGCGCTCGACCTGAAGCACGACGGTGCGGCAGACGTCGTGCTCCGGTTGGTCGAGCGCGCGGATGCGCTGATCGAGGGCTTTCGACCCGGCGTGATGGAGCGCCTCGGCCTCGGGCCGGACGTCTGCGTCGGACGGAACGAGCGACTCGTCTACGCCCGCATGACCGGCTGGGGCCAGGACGGCCCACTGGCCTCGCAGCCCGGGCACGACCTGAACTACGTCGCGCTCTCGGGTGCGCTCGGCGCGATCGGCCGTGCCGGGGAGCTCCCGGTGCCGCCGCTCAACCTCGTCGGGGACTTCGGCGGCGGTGGAATGCTGCTCGCGCTCGGCGTCGTGAGCGCGGTCCTCGAGGCGCGGAGCTCCGGCCGCGGACAGGTCGTCGACGCCGCGATGACCGACGGGTCGGCGCTCCTCATGACGATGATCTACGGCGCCCGGAATGCGGGCCTCTGGTCGACGGAGCGCGGTACGAACCTGCTCGACGGCGGCGCTCCCTTCTACGACGTGTACGTGACCTCGGACGGCGGCGTCGTCGCGGTCGGGTGTCTCGAGCCGAGCTTCTACGCGGAGCTGCTGCGGCTGCTCGACCTGGAGCGTCCGGAGCTCGCAGACCACACGGACCGCGAGCGCTGGCCCGCCATCCGCAAGGCGCTCACCGAGACCTTCGCGAGCCGGACGAGGACGGAATGGGAGGCGGTGTTCGAGGGATCGGAGGTGTGCTTCGCGCCCGTCCTCGACCTCGACGAGGCTCCCGGGCACCCGCACAACGTCGCGCGGGATGCGTTCTACGAGGCCGACGGCGGGATGCTGCCGATGCCCGCGCCGCGGTTCGGCCGCACACCTGGGCCGCGACCGGGCGCCACCTCGCCCCCGGGAGCCGACACCGAGGCCGCGCTCGCGGACTGGGGCTTCGGCGAGGCGGAGATACGGGCGCTGGTCGAGGACGGCGTCGCGTACACCGCCGCTCCGGGATAACAGAACACTCACGCCGCGCGTGCGAGAATGCGCGCGATGGACGAGCTGAGGCCGCTTCTGCGCGGGGTGTTCCACCAGTGGGCGTTCTTCGCCGCGCTCGCGGCGGGGGCGATGCTCGTCGTGCTCGCGGACGGTGCCCTCGCGACCATCTCCTCCTGGGTGTACGCAGCAGCGCTCGCAGCCATGTTCGGCGCGAGCGCCCTCTACCACCGGTTCCCATGGAAGAGCACCGCGCGGCGACTCTGGGCGCGGCGCCTCGACCACTCGATGATCTTCGTCTTCATCGCCGGGACGTACACGCCGTTCGCGCTGCTCTGCTTCGAGGGGACGACGCGGTGGCTCGTGCTCGTCGCAGCCTGGGCGGGAGCGGCGCTGGGACTGGTGCTGGAGCTCGTGTGGATCGACTCGCCGCGCTGGCTGAGCGCGATCGCGTATCTCGCGGTCGGGTGGGTCGGAGTGCTCGCCGTTCCGCAAATGTTCTCGGGGATCGGCGTCGCCGGGGCGGTGCTCGTGATCGTCGGCGGCGGCCTCTACACGCTCGGGGCGGTCATCTACGCCGCGCAGTGGCCGGACCCGTTCCCGCGCGTCCTCGGGTTCCACGAGGTCTTCCACCTGCTCGTCGTGGCCGCCGCGGCGACGCAGTTCGTCGCCGTCTCGCTGGTGGTCAGCTGAGCGGTGTCCCGTGAGGTCGAGCTGAGCGATCAGGAGTGGCGGGAGCGGCTGACGTCAGAGCAGTTCGCCGTGCTGCGGCAGCAGGCGACCGAGCGGGCGTTCACCGGCGCGTACTGGGACACGAAGGAGCCGGGCGTCTACCGCTGTGCGGGGTGCGGCACCGAGCTCTTCCGCTCGGACACGAAGTACGACTCGGGGTCCGGCTGGCCGAGCTTCACCGAGCCTACCGCGCTGGACGCCGTCGAGGTCCGGGTCGACACGAGCCACGGGATGGTGCGCGAGGAGGTCGTCTGCGCCACCTGCGGCGGCCATCTCGGCCACGTCTTCGACGACGGTCCGGGGCCGAGCGGGAAGCGGTTCTGCATCAACTCGTGCTCGCTCGAGCTCGAGCCGTCCGGCGATGGGTGAACTGCCCGCCGAGACACGACTCGGCGCGATCCGGCTGCGCGTCGGCGATCTCGAACGTCTCCACGAGTTCTACGAGACGACGATCGGCCTGCGGACGCTCAGTGTCGCGGACGGCGTCACGTCGCTCGGAGCCAACGGCGCGGCGCTCGTCGAGCTCGTCGCCGACACGGACGCGCCCGCGCGACCGCCCCGCACGACCGGTCTCTTCCACCTCGCGCTCCTCGTCCCGACGCGCGCCGACCTCGCCCGCACGCTGCGACGTGTCGCCGGCTCGGGTGGGCGCCTGAGCGGGGCGTCCGACCACCTCGTCTCCGAGGCGCTCTACCTGTCCGACCCGGAGGGGAACGGCATCGAGCTCTACCGCGACCGCCCGCGGGAAGAGTGGCCGCTATCCGGTGACTCGGTCGAGATGGCAACGCTTCCTCTCGACCTCGACGACCTGCTCGCCGAGCCGGGTGGGGAGGAGGCCGACGAGGTGATGCCCGCGGGCACGACGCTCGGGCACGTCCACCTCCAGGTCGCCGACCTCGATCCGGCCGAGGTGTTCTGGGTCGACGCGCTCGGGCTCGACGTCACCGCGCGCGGCTATCCCGGCGCGCTCTTCACATCCGCAGGCGGCTACCACCACCACGTCGGTCTCAACACCTGGGCCGGCGTCGGCGCGCCGAGCCCGCCGGCGGGCGCACGGGGGCTCGCGCGTTTCGAGGTCGTGCTGCCGCACTCCGCCGCCGTTGACGCCGCGACCGCACGTCTCGGACGGGTCACGACGGTCGAGGAGACGCAAGGCGGCGTGCTCGCCAGGGATCCGTCCGGGAACGCCGTGCTCGTCCGGACGGCGTGACGCGGGCGCCCAGAGGCGCGGGCACGAGTCGGAGAGCGATGAGGGGGCTGCCGACCAGGAGTCTCAGGACGAGCGCGCCTGCACGGACGATAGCCAGCCACGCGCGCTCTGACCCGGCCTTGTCCATCCGAGCATGCCCGCAGCGGTCGCCTCGGCCGGGTGTTCGACCACGTCGGCATCGCCGTCTCGGACCTCGCCGCCTCCGAGCGCTTCTATCGCACGGTCCTGAGCGTCCTGGGCGCCGAGCCCAGCCATGCGGACGCCGAGCTGGTCGAGTGGGACGACTGGGACATCGGTCCGACAGGCGCTCGATCGAGCTCCCAATTGCGACACGCCGAGGCCTGCGATCCGCTCGAAATGCCCCCAGCGGGATTCGAACCCGCGCTACCACCTTGAAAGGGTGGCGACCTGGGCCGCTAGTCGATGGGGGCGGCCGAGCGAGGATACCGGCGGCCGGAGCTACCATCCGTGGCCGCCTGGGCGGTTAGCTCAGCTGGTAGAGCGCCTGCCTTACACGCAGGTGGCCGCAGGTTCGAGTCCTGCACCGCCCATTGAGAGTCATGCGGGTTCGGGTCGCTCGATCTCGCGCGTGGAGCGCGTCGTCCCACGAGAGACGGGTGACATTGTTGGGCGGCCGCCCACCTGCCGTCGGTGATTCGGCCGGCGCCGGCCCGGGTAGGGAGGGTGGATGAACCCCGCGATCGCATTCGTCCGCTCGGACGCCGATGGCGCGATCGAGATCGTGGCGAACTTCGGTCCGCTCACTGGGCGCGAGGCGACGTTGGCCGAGATCGACCGACTCGCCCGGCGGCTGCTCGAGATCGCGGCCAGCGTGCGTGTCGACGCCGTTCGCACCCACGACATGGGGCCAGAAACCGAGACGATCGTGCACCAGGTGGTCGTCGAGGCGGACGCGCCGGCGTCCGAGGCGGCGCGGTTGCGCGACGTCTGCGAGACGTGGGCCGTTGAGTGCGCGGCGGAGCGCTCGCTCGAGCCGCTCGAGCCCTGACGCCCGCCGCGGGCCGTTAGCGAACGGTTGGCGCGCGCTCGTAGCGTCGGACGCGTGAACGAATCCCTCACAGACGGCGGCCCGGTGGCCGTTCGAGGTATCCGTAGTTCCGGGCAGCGGAGGCACGGAGAAGCACCGATTCCGGCGGCGCCGGGCGGGGGAATGCTGGACATTGCCTCAGAACGTCTCGAGGTTCGCAACGCCGGGCAAAGGGGGGCGCAATGCGAGCTCGGAGATTGATCAGGTCGCTTGCGGCGCTTGCGGTTGCGGCGCTCGCGGGAGCGGCGATCCACGCCGGCGACGGCGTGGCGTGGGCCGCCGGTGAGCCCGAGTTCATGTTCGCGCCCACGCTCGGCGTCGGCGCGTTCGACGGGTTCGGCGTCCAGCTCAATCAGCACGTCTACGCGGACATCAGCGGGCCGCCGGGAACGCTTCCTGCGCTCGAGCGCGAGGTGATGGCCTTTCGGGCACCCCTCGTCCGCATCTTCTTCAACACGACCGAGTGGACGTTCCCCGACCGGATGGCGTCGTTCGCGCGCACCGTCGCGCTCGCGCACCGCTCGGACGCCCGGATCAACGTCACGTGGCAGGGCAGCGGCCTCCCGTTCGCCATGGCGAACATGTCGCGTTTCGCCGACGTCCTCGCCGAGCGGATCACGACGCTCCAGATCGGCGAGCTCTGGGTGACGCTGTTCAACGAGCCGAACTCGACGCGCATCACGCTCGCGCAGTACGAGCAGGTCTACCGGCTCCTCGACGCGGAGCTCCGCGCACGCGGGGTCCGCGACCACGTCCACTTCATGGGCGGCGACCTGCTCGGCACCACGAGCCCGCTGGGCCAGTCGCAGGCCGACTGGTTCACGTACCTGGCCGACCACATGGGCGACCTGCTCGACGCCTGGTCGGTCCACGTCTACTGGGACTTCTGGGACGCCGTCAAGATCGACCGCCGGCTTCAGGCCGAGGTGCGGACGATCTTCAGCGTCATCCCCGAGCAGAAGCGCCGGCCGCTCTTCGTCACGGAGTTCGGCGTGCGCGGCGTGCCGACCTTCGAGGGAGAGGCAGGCGACCAGCCCGGCTCCTGGCCCGACGGCACGGGGATGTCGGAGACCACGCTCAGCGCCTTCCAGCACGCCTGGTTCATGATCCGGGCCGCCCAGATCGGCTTCAACGGGACGATCAAGTGGGACCTCTACTCCGCGAAGTACGACGCGGGCACCCAGGATCACTCGGCTCTCGGGCCGGCCGCGCAGGGGTGGCCGGCCCGGCCCGTCTACCGCCTGCTGCAGCTCCTGACGTCGACCACGGAGCCGCGCGGCGGCCGCATCGTGCAGGTCGCCAGCTCCCCCGGTGCGCCCGCGACCAAACTGCTGACCGGATACATCTCGCCGCCCGGCGACATCACGATCCTGGGCCTCGACACGCAGGGCGGGGTGATCGGGACGACGTCGGCAGAGCTCGTCCCCTATGCGATCGGAGGGCTCCCGCCCAACACGTCGTTCCGGCTTCTGGTCTGGAACGGCGACGGGACGGGCCAGAACCACGAGGTCGGCCGCCTGGCCACGGACGCCACGGGAACGGTGTGGCTGTCCGTCCCTCGGTACGCCGTCTTTGCACTCACGACGACTCCCACGGTGACCACGTCATGAAGACCGAGACCTCACACAGAGACCCGTCGATCGGAAACGGCCTCACGCGTGCCGCGCTCCTGCGAAGAGCCGGGCTGGGCGGCGCGGCGCTCGTCGTCGCCGGGAACCTCGCCCCGAGCTCCTTCGCGGGGCCTCTGCGCCACGCGCGGCGCTCGGCCAAGGGCAACCTGTCGATCGTCCAGTGGGAGCACGTCGTTCCCGCGTACGACACGTGGCTCGACGGCTGGGCCGCCCGGTGGGGCGAGCGGAACGACGTCGAGGTCGAGATCGACCGAGTCCCGTACACCAGGCTTCCCGCGCTCGCGGCCGCAGAGGCGAAGGCGGGGAAGGGACACGACATGTTCGGCTTCATGTCGCCGCCGGCGGCATACGAGGACGACGTGCTCGACCACACGGACGTCGTCGCCGAGGTTGAGCGCGCGGTCGGTCCCTACGGAACGCTCGGCAGGCGGAGCACGTTCAACCCGAAGACGAAGAGCCACTTCGGCATCGCGCACGGGTTCGTGCCCAGCCCCGTGCTCTGGCGGCACGACCTCTGGGCGTCGATCGGTGAGTCGCCGGCGAGCTGGGATCACGTCAGGTCCGCGGCGCCGAAGCTGCGCGAGCTCGGGCACCCGATCGGGATCGGCCAGTCGGGAGAGCTCGACTCCAACGTCGCGCTCATGAGCCTGCTGATGTGCTTCGGCTCGTTCCTGCAGACCGAGACGAACGTCCCCGCGATCGACACGCGCGCGACCGTCGACGCGGTGCGGTTCATGGCCGATCTGTGGCAGAACGGTCAGGACCGCCGCGTCTTCTCCTGGAACGCCGCCTCGAACAACCAGTTCCTGCTCTCGGGCGAGGGCTCGCTCGTGATGAACGCGATCTCGGCCGTACGCACCGCCGACACCCTGGACGTGCCATTTGCGCACGAGCTCTGGGTCTGGCCGGTCCCGGCCGGCCCCAAGGGCAGGGTGGCGCTCGGGCAGTACACCAACGTCTACTCGATCTGGAAGTTCGCAAAGGCGCCCGAGATCGCCGAACGGTTCCTCGCCGACCTCTGCATCGACGCGCGCGAGGCGACGAAGGCCTCCGGCCTCTTCTCCTACCCGACGTTCCCCGGTGCCTGTCCCGCCGATGAGCTCTACGGGCTCGCGAAAGCCGATACGCATCCGCCGCAGGGGAAGTACTCGGTCCTGACGACCGCCGCGCTCCGGCACACACGGAACGCCGGTTGGCCGGGAACCGCGAACGCGGCGGTGATGGAGGCGCTGAACCGCAACCTCGTGCCCTACATGTTCGCGCGTGTCTCGCTCGGGAAGGCAACTCCCGAGGAGTCGGTGGCGATGACGGCCTACGAGCTGAAGCGCATCTGGCGCAAGTGGAGGGCGGCCGGCAAGGTCTAGCTCCGGCCTTCGGCGGGCCTGTGTCAGGATCGGCTCACGACGCGACGGCGAGGAGGGACTCGTGCACGATCGGGGAGCCACGCTCCATCGGTGGGAGGACATGCCCAAGGCGGAGCTGAAGCCGGACCTGCACCGGCGGCTCATCGCGACGGAGCGGATGATGCTCGCTCACGTGTACATGGAGAAGGGCTGTGTCGTGCCGTCCCACGCGCACGAGAACGAGCAGCTCACCTACATCCTCGAGGGAGTCCTGCGCTTCTGGCTCGGCGACGACGAGGACGAGTGCGTCGACGTCCGCGCGGGCGAGGTGCTGCAGATCCCCTCGTGGCTTCGCCACAGGGCCGAAGCGCTCGAGCGGACGCTCGACGTCGACATCTTCTGCCCGCCGCGGCAAGACTGGCTCGACGGAACGGACGCCTACCTTCGGCGCACGTGACGCCCCGAACGTGGGCGGCCCGCGCTCGCGGGCCGCCCGTGAACCTCGCTCTCGGCGTGCCTACGGCACTGGGACGTAGTCGTCGAGGAACGTGCGCGCGTCGTCCGTGTCGAGGCGGTAGTAGCCGCCGGCGCTGCGGCAGAACTGGCTGGCGCCGAAGCTCGTGTCGCCGACGAGCAGGCCGCCGTGGAACACCGGGCCGCCGGAGTCGCCGAAGCAGGTTCCGCCGCCGGCGCGCGAGTCGTTGTCGTTCTCCGCGAGCTTGAGCACCTGGGACGACAGGTTCTGGCCGACCGCGGTGGTGAAGCGGCGCGTGCGGTCGGAGACGGCAGTCGGCTTCTGCGGGCGCCCGTCGGGCTTCTCGAAGAAGACGCCGTAGCCGACCACCGTGAACGTCTGCTTGTTCAGGCCGCCGTTGCCGTTCGCGAGCCCCGCCAGGTAGTTGCGCGGCGGCAGCGATGCCGGCGGCGCCAGGTTGTACGGGACGTCGAGGACGACGACGCCGACGTCGTGCAGGTCGTTGAGCTGGAGTTGGCCGTCCCAGAGCGGGTGCGCGTGCGGCGTCCCGGTCAGCCACCCCGCTGGCGTCGTCGTGTAGCCGGTGTTCGACGTGCCGTTCCCCGGGTCGTCGGCCGCCCGTGGCGTCGCCGGAGCGACGCTGTCGAACGTGGCGATCACCTTGCCCCGGACACCGTCGGTGCAGTGCGCCGCCGTGACGAGCACGGTCGGAGACACCAGCGTCGCCGAGCACCGGAAGCGGCCGTCGGGCTGGTAGAAGACGATCATCGCGACGTTGGGGTGCGCGTTCCCGTCGAGCTCGCCTCCGGTGACGGCCCAGCCCGTCCCGACGGTGCCGAGCGCCACGGCGAGTGCGGCGAGAATGAAAGCGGCAGAGCGCCTCAGCATGCGTTCCTCCTTTGATCTGACGACCGCGCCATTGAAGCAGCCGCCGTGGCGCCGTCCGCGGGAGGCCCTGGTGCCGGGGCGCAAGTCGTGCGAAGATCCCACGCCACCCCAGAGGCGAGGAGGAAAGCGTGGAGGGAACCCGTCAGGAGCTGCCGTTCGTGGTCATGCTCGCGTCACTCTTCGGCTTCGCGAAGGCCGCGTTCCTCGGCTTCATGGGGATCATCGGTCTCGTGAGCTGGAACGACGTCACCGAGCCCTGGGGGATCGGCGCGCTCGTGCTCGCGGCGCTGTTCGGCATTGCCTCGTACGCGCTCCTGCGCGGCAGCCGTGTCGCGCGCATGGTGCTGGCCGCGCTTGCGGTCGCCGGCGGCGTGATGGCCCTGATCTACGTGTTCGTCGGGCCGACCAGCGCGATCCTGCCGTCCCTCTTCACGGCGGCGCTCGCGGCGGTGCTGATCTGGCTCCTCTACGGCCCCCGCGCGGCGAAGGAGTACTTCGCGTAAGCCCTACGTGAAGCGCTGGACGAACGCGAGGGCCGTGTCGGCCACCTCGCGCCAGCCGCTGTCGATCGTCAACGCGTGTCCGCGGCCCGGGATCTCGGCGATCTCGGTCACGCCTTCGTTTCGCTTCTGGCGCTTGTAGGAGGCGTTGGCGATCGCCCACGGGACCGTGTGGTCCTTCTCTCCGGAGATGATCAGGAGCGGCCCCCGCTCGGGATTCTTGCTGTCGACTTTCGCCTCGGTCCACGGGTTGAGGTTGGCCGTCGCCGCCTGGAACAGCGGCGTCCCCGAGGCGGGGACGGCGTAGGTCTCGTAGAGCTCCTTCGCCTCCTCCTCAGTCACGGCATTGGCGAAGCCGTATCGGAACTGGTCGTACGTGAGCGGGACCGCGCGGTTGCGGTTTGCCGGGTTGCCGAGCACGGGGAACGCCGACTTGAGCGAGGAGATCGGGAGCGGCAAGACGCCGCGGAACGGCGCCGGGTCGATCGCGACGGACACGGCCGACAGCCCACGTCCCGCGAGGATCTGCGTCAGGAGACCGCCGAACGAGTGACCGACGACGGCCGGCCTGCGGTCGAGTCGGCGGATGACGCCCTCGAAATGGTCGGCGACCTGCCCCACCGACTTGTGCGCGAAGACCTCGGGATTCGCGTTCGCCTCGGCCACGGTCTCGGGGTCGTCCGGCCAGCCCGGCGTCAGTGCCGTGAAGCCGGCCTCCTCGAACACCGAGGCCCACCGGTCCCAGCTGCTCGGCAGGAGCCAAAGGCCGTGGACGAACACGACCGGGGTGCGCCCGGTCTCGTTCGCGCGCTCGATCTCGCGTTGGTCGTGCTCGGCGAGCGTCGTCTCGGTCGACGTCATCGTCGCTCCTTCCTTCCCGGCCGGCCCCTCGCCGACGCTATCAAACGGAAAGCGTCGGGCAGCGTCGGGTCCTCGCCCACCCACATAGGATTCGCCGCCTGGGCACCTCGAGCCGCCAGCCCGCGCCGTGAAGGCGCTCGTCAAGAGTCGCGCGGAGCCGGGCCTCTGGCTCGAGGACGTCCCCGAGCCCGACATCGGGATCAACGACGTCCTCATCCGCGTCGGCACGACCGGGATCTGCGGCACGGACGTCCACATCCACCGATGGGACGCCTGGGCGCAGAAGACGATCCCCGTGCCGCTCGTTATCGGGCACGAGTTCGTCGGCGAGGTCGTCGAGGTGGGCTCGAACGTGAGCGACTTCCGGCCGGGCGACCGCGTGAGCGGGGAGGGGCACGTCGTGTGCGGGCGCTGCCGCAACTGCATGGCCGGGCGCCGGCATCTGTGCGCGCACTCGATCGGCCTCGGGGTGCAGCGTCCCGGCGCCTTCGCGCAGCTCGTCTCGCTGCCGATGACAAACGTCTGGCACCACTGGCCGCGCGTCCCCGACGAGGTCGCCGCGATTTTCGACCCGCTCGGCAACGCCGTGCACACGGCGCTCTCGTTCCCGGTGCTCGGAGAGGACGTGCTCGTGACGGGAGCAGGACCGATCGGGTGCATGTCGGCCGCCGTCGCCCGACACGCGGGCGCACGGCACATCGTCGTCACCGACCTCAACGCCAACCGCCTCGAGCTGGCGCGACGAATGGGCGCGACGGTGGCGATCGACCCACGTGAGCGCGATCTCGGCGACGTCCAGCGGGAGCTCGGGATGACCGAGGGGTTCGACGTCATGTTCGAGATGTCGGGGAACGCGGAGGCGCTCCGGACGGGGATCGGGCAACTGGCCCACGGGGGCCGCGTCGCGATCCTCGGCATTCCCACCGCGCCCGTCGAGCTCGATCTCGACCCGGTGATCTTCAACATGCTGACGCTCAAGGGCGTCTACGGGCGCGAGATGTACGAGTCCTGGTACCAGATGAGCGTGATGGTCGACTCGGGCCTCGACATCTCGCCCGTGATCACGCACCGCTTCCCGTACACCGAGTTCGGGCAGGGCTTCGCCGTCGCGGCCTCGGGCGACTCCGGGAAGGTGCTCCTCGACTGGAGGGAGGCCGGCTGATGTATGGAGCCATCCGTGACGACCTGCGCTCGCGGCTCACGGAGCTCACCGACGAAGGGCTCCTGAAGCTCGAGCTCGTGATGACGACACCACAGGGTGCGCACGTCGAGGTCGACGGGCGCGGCGAGCTCCTCAACCTCTGCGCGAACAACTACCTCGGCCTCGCGAACCACCCCGAGATGGTCGCGGCCGCGCACGAGGCCCTCGACCGGTGGGGCTATGGCATGGCCTCGGTGCGGTTCATCTGCGGCACGCAGGATCTCCACCGACAGCTGGAGGAGCGGCTGTCGGAGTTCCTCGGCACGGAGGACACGATCCTCTTCGGCTCGTGCTTCGACGCGAACGGCGGGGTCTTCGAGGCCCTCCTCGGCGAGCGCGACGCGGTGATCTCCGACCAGCTGAACCACGCGTCGATCATCGACGGCATCCGCCTCTGCAAGGCCCGCCGCCTGCGGTATGCGAACGGCGACATGGACGAGCTGCGCGCCCGACTCGAGGAGTCCGCGGACGCGCGCTTCCGGCTGGTCGCGACCGACGGCGTCTTCTCGATGGACGGGTACGCGGCGAAGCTCGACGAGATCTGCGACCTCGCCGAGCGCCACGACGCGCTCGTGCTCGTCGACGACTCCCACGCGGTCGGGTTCGTCGGACCGCAGGGACGGGGAACCCACGCGGAGTTCGACGTCGTCGAGCGGGTCGACGTCCTCACCGGGACGCTCGGCAAGGCAGTCGGCGGCGCGAGCGGAGGGTACGTCTCCGGCCGGCAGGAGATCGTCGACCTCCTGCGCCAGCGCGCGCGGCCGTATCTCTTCTCCAACAGCGTCGCCCCCGTAGTCGTCGGCGCGAGCCTCCGCGCGCTCGACCTGATCGAGCGATCGGACGACCTCCGCGATCGCCTCTGGACGAACACACGTGCATTCCGGTCGCGGATGACCGAGCTCGACTTCGACGTGCTCCCCGGCGACCATCCGATCGTGCCCGTGATGGTCGGCGACGCCGCCGCGGCGTCGCGGCTCTCGCAGGCGCTCGTCGCGCACGGCGTCTTCGCGGTCGCGTTCTCCTATCCGGTCGTCCCGCTCGGTACGGCGCGGATCCGGACGCAGATGTCCGCCGCGCACACGGAAGACGACCTCGAACTCGCGGTGCGGGCGTTCGTCGCGGCACGCGACGAAACGGGCGCGTGATCGCTAGCGACCGTCACCGCCGGCCGGCGAGACGTAGCGGCGCGTGAGGACGTTGGAGCGCTCAGACGGCACAACCTCGACCGGAGGCCGCGGGAGACGCGAGCGCTGTGCGGGTTCCGCCCCCGACACGCTTGACACGACCTTCGAGCAGGCTCTACGTTGGCGGAGCCGCAATGTGCTCGGACGACCCGGTACGTGGCCTCGCGACCTGCCACGGCGCACATGACGAGGGTGGCGGATCGCGCTCTCGCCGTCTCGGCGTGCGCTATCAGACAAGCGAATGCGTCGTCTATCCGTATGAGAGAAAAAACAGTTAACCCTTCTCGAAGAAAGGACGTGGGACAGGTGAAGCACGCATCTGTGCGCCTCGTCGCCGGCGTCGCCGGCGCCTTGGCACTCGTGGCGTCGCTCGTCGTGGCGGCGGGGGGGACCGCGGGCAACCAGGCTCAGGGCGCCGCGGCCTACCCGGCGCCGAAGGTGCCGAACGCCGCGGCCATCAAGAAGGAGTACGGCGGCCAGTCGATCACGTTCATCGGCGACTCCGTCGGCGGGAGTCACGCGCGTGACCTCGCGCTCGCGAAGCAGTTCACGAAGGACACCGGGATCAAGGTGAAGGTCGTCCCGCACCCGGCGGCGTCCGATGCGTCGTACTCGCAGCTCGCCCGCGTCTTCTCGTCGAAGTCGTCGTCGTTCGACGTTGCGATGCTCGACGTCGTGTGGCCGGGCGCCTTCGCGCCGTACCTCGTCGACCTGAAGCCGAAGCTCGGCAAGGAGGCGAAGCAGCACGCGCAAGGGATCATCCAGAACGACACGATCGACGGGAAGCTCGTGGCGATGCCGTGGTTCGGTGACTTCGGGATCCTGTACTACCGCACCGATCTGCTCAAGAAGTACGGCTACACCGCCCCGCCGAAGACCTGGAACCAGCTCTTCGCCATGGCAAAGAAGATCCAGGACGGCGAGCAGCCGACCAATGACAAGTTCTATGGATTTGTCTTCCAGGGGAACTCGTACGAGGGCCTGACCTGCGACGCGCTCGAGTGGTACCAGTCGGCCGGGGCCGGCGGGTTCATCGACAACGGCAAGGTGACGATCAACAACGCGAAGGGTGCCAGGATCCTGGATCAGTTCCGCGCCCAGATCGGCAACGTCACGCCCCGCGATGTGACGACGTACCAGGAGGGCGAGGCCCACACGGCGTTCGTCGAGGGCAATGCGGCGTTCATGCGCAACTGGCCGTACGCGTACTCGATCGGGGCCGATCCGAAGTCGTCGAAGATCGTCGGCAAGTTCAGCGTCACCACGCTGCCGCACGCATCCGGGACGTCGGTCGGCACGGTGGGCGGGTGGCAGCTCGCCGTGAACAAGTACTCGAAGCACGTCGACGCGTCGATCGAGTTCGTCCGCTACATGACGAGCGCGCCGGTGCAGAAGTTCGACGCCATCACCAACACGAACGTGCCGACGATCCCCGCGGTCGCGAGGGACAAGGCCGTCGTGAAGGCGAACCCGTACCTCAAGCCCGAGATCGCCTCGGTCATGCGTGTGACGCGGCCGGCGCGCGATCTCAAGTCGCACTACAACGAGGGCTCGAAGGCGATCTACCAGGGGATCAACCAGATCCTCAACGGTCGCTCGGCGAGCAGTGTGCTGCCGGGCATCGAGTCCAAGCTCAACCGGATCCTCCGCTAGCCAGTCAGGTACCCGTTGCCGGGGGAGGATGGCATCTGCCATCCTCCCCCTCTATTCGATGTCGACCGTCGCGACCCCAGCACCCGCTCCGCGCCGCCGCCGCAAGTCGACGAAGCTGAAGCGCCGTCAGACGCGGCTCGCCTGGCTGCTCCTCGTCCCGGCGCTCGCGGTCGTCGCGTTCGTCGCGCTCTACCCACTCGGCAGGACCATCTTCCAGAGCTTCACGGACGAGGAGTTCCTCGCGCTCAACCCGGCGAGCTGGGTCGGACTCGAGAACTACAAGGACCTCTGGAACGACACGATCTTCCGGGACTCGATCTGGACGACGCTCAAGTTCACGGTCATCACGGTCGCCTTCGAGTTCGTGCTCGGGCTCGCGATCGCCCTCATCGTCAACTCCAACTTCAAGGGTCGTGGCCTCATGCGCGCGGTGATGCTCGTGCCGTGGGCGATCCCCACCGTCGTCGCCGCGCAGATGTGGAAGTCGATGCTCCAGTCGAACGGCGTGATCAGCGACGCCGGCGTCCGGCTGCACATCCTGTCCGAGCCGCATGCCTGGATCGCCGACCCGAGCACCGCCCTCGCGGCCGTCTGCGCCGTGGACATCTGGAAGACGACGCCATTCGTGGCGCTGCTCCTCCTCGCCGGGCTCCAGGTCATCCCGAACGATCTCTACGAGGCCGCCGAGGTCGACGGCGCCAACCCGCTGCAGCAGTTCTGGAAGATCACGCTGCCGCTGCTCTGGCCCGCGATCTTCGTCACGCTGATCTTCCGCACGCTCGACGCCCTTCGCGTGTTCGACGTCTTCTACGTGTTCTTCGGGAACCGGCTCGGGACGCAGTCGATGGCGATCTACGCGCAGAGCACGATCGTCGGGGACGGCTACGTCGGCTACGGCGCCGCGATCAGCATGGCGATCTTCCTCATCATCGCGCTGTTCGTGGTGATCTACCTCACGTTCCAGCGGGTGTTGACGCGGTGAGCACGGCGAGCGAGGCAGCGGGCCCCGTCGTCCATCCCGTCAGCCGGAGCCGCGTCTTCTGGCGCAGCCCGCTCGGGAAGACCGTCAAGCGAGCGCCGTTCTACCTGCTCGTGGTGATCGTCCTCGTCTACGCGCTCTTCCCGTTCGCCTGGGCGCTGCGGTGCGCGTTCACGCCCGAGGGCGACCTCTTCGCGAGCCCGCTCCAGTACGTACCGGACCACCCGACGCTCGACAACTTCAAGCAGGCCTTCCAGGCCGAGTTCTTCCGCAAGGCGCTTCTCAACTCCGCGCTCGTCGCGGGCGGCGTGACGCTGCTCTCTCTCGCGATCGGGTCGCTCGCAGCGTTTGCGCTCGGCCGCTTCCGCTTCCGCGGGCGATCGCTCGTCATGTACCTGATGCTCTCGATGACGATGTTCCCGTCGATCGCGATCCTCGGTGCGCTCTACACGATGATCAGCGGGTTCGGCGTCGGGATCGTCGATTTCCCGAAGATCTACGACACCCTGTGGGCGCTCCTGTTCACCTACCTGATCTTCACGCTGCCGTTCACGATCTGGGTGCTGACGAGCTTCATGGAGGCGCTGCCCGGCGACCTCGAGGAGGCCGCGTACGTCGACGGCGCGACGCCGTTCCAGGTGTTCTACAAGGTGCTCTTGCCCCTCCTCCTGCCCGGGCTCGTGACGACCGGGTTGCTCGCGTTCATCGCCGCCTGGAACGAGTACCTCTTCGCCCTCTCGTTCATCCAGGACCCCGACAAGTACACAGTCCCACTCGCGATCACGTCGTTCGTCGGCGAGTCGGGCAGCGCGTTCCAGCAACCCTGGGGGACGATCATGGCCGCGACGATCATCATCACCGTGCCGCTCGTCGCGCTCGTGCTGGTCTTCCAGCGCTTCATCCTGGCCGGCCTCACCGCCGGCGCCGTGAAGGGTTGATCCTTCTTCCGGCGGCTCAGGCGTCGTCGTAGATGCCGAGGCCGGTCTCGAGGTCGAAGAAGTGCAGCTGGCGCGTGTCCACGGCGACGTCGACCTGCTCGCCCGGCTTCACGCGCGACCGGGCGCCGAAGCGCCCGACGACGACCGCCGAGCTCTCCCCGGCGTGAGCCTCGAGGCGGTCGGCCTCGCCGACGTCCTCCGCGAGCTCCTTGACGTCCGCCGTGAACGCAGGCCGCGCGTCGACCGCGAAGTGCACCATGATCTCGGCGCCGAGCGCCTCGCGCAGGGTGACCGTGCCCTTGAGCGTGCCGCCGTGTGCCGTTTCGCCGGCGAGCTGGTAGTCCTCGAGATCCTCGGGCCGGATGCCCAGGACGATCGTCCGGCCCTCGTAGCGCTGGAGCGCCGGCCGCTGGCTCAGCGTCTCCTGGCCCAGCCGGATCTCCTGCGAGCCCGTCACGACCTTCAGCGCCCCGTCGTCGCGCTCCAGCGTCGCCTCGAGCATGTTCATCGCGGGGCTGCCGATGAAGCCGGCGACGAAGAGGTTGACCGGATGGTCGTAGAGCTCCTGCGGCTCTGCCGCCTGCTGCAGCTCGCCCTTGCGCATCACGGCCACTCGGTCGCCCATCGTCATCGCCTCGACCTGATCGTGGGTCACGTAGAGGGTCGTCACGCCAAGGTCGCGCTGAAGCCCGCTGATCTCGGCTCGCATCTGTACGCGCAGCTTGGCGTCGAGGTTCGAGAGCGGCTCGTCCATGAGGAACGCAGACGGCTGGCGGACGATCGCGCGGCCCATCGCCACCCGCTGCCGCTGGCCCCCCGAGAGCGCCTTTGGCTTGCGCTTGAGGAACGGCTCGAGGTCGAGAATGCGTGCCGCGTCGCGCACCCGCTTGTCGATCTCCGCCTTCGGGATCTTGTGCAGCTTGAGGCTGAACGCGATGTTGTCGTAGACCGAGAGGTGCGGGTAGAGCGCGTAGCTCTGGAAGACCATGGCGATGTCGCGCTCGCGCGGCGTCAGGTCGTTGACGACGCGGTCGGCGATCCGGATCTCTCCCTCACTGATCTCCTCGAGGCCCGCGAGCATCCGCAGCGCCGTCGTCTTGCCGCACCCCGACGGGCCGACGAGGACCATGAACTCGCCGTCCGCGATCTCCAGGTCGAGGTCTTCGACAGCCCGCGTTCCGTCGTCGAAGATCTTCGACACGTCCTCGTAGTCGATCCGAGCCATGGCGCACCTCCTCCGGCGCGAGTCTAGAGGCTCGTGCGCCGACCGCGCCACCGGGCAGGCGGCTCGAGCCTCAGCGATCCGCAGAGGTCGGCCGCCCTGCCGACGTCAGGCGCGCAGCGGCTCTGGCCTGGCGCTCGTAGGGGCTCCGGGCGTAGCCCGTGCGGAGGTAGCTGAGCGGCATCCGGATCGGGCGGTGCTGCATCTGCCACACGTGGCACAGCTCGTGCGTGATCAGGCCCTCGGAGATGTCGCCACTGCGGAGCAGGATGACGACGTGCGTGGCGAAGCCGTCGTAGCGCCGCCACGGGCGGAGGCGGAAGAGCCACGGCGCGATGACGATCCGCACGCGATCGATCCGCACCGGTCGCGGCCACCAGTCCAGCCGGTCGAGCCGCGCCTTCGCGCGGATGAGCCGCGGATCCGCCACCGGGCGGTTCAGCCCTTGGGGAAGGGCTGCAGCTGGAGGAGCGCGTCCCGGCCGCCGAGGAGCTGATAGACGCCGTAGTACAGGTGCGGGCGCGTGAGCTGGTCGACGCGCCGTGCGATGTCCTGCCGCATCTGTCCCGGCTGGATCTGCGAGCCGGCGCCGGGCAGAGTCCGCTCGAGCGGCTGCGACAGCAGGCCGGGGGTGAGGCGATCGAGCACATCGCGCCGGAACACGAGGACGACGCCGTCGCTGCCGTCCGCGGGCATCGGCCGCAGGAAGACGGTGACGTTGTCGACGGCCGGATCGAACTTCATCGTCCGCAGGGCGAGCTCGAGGCCCATCCTGCGAACGAGCAGCCCGCGCTCGGCCGTCGCGGTCCCCGGGATCACGCAGCCCTGGCCGAAACCGCACAGGGAATACTGGATCGCGTCCCGCGGGATCTCGACCTTCGTGTCCTTTTCCTCTACGCCGTCGGCGGGGCGGAACAGCTGGTAGCGGACGCGAAGGTATCCGAGCTGGCCGTCCTGGAGCGTATTGCGGCTCGCGACGACGTTCGCGAGCTCGTCACCGTTCGGCAGGCGGTAGCTGCGCTGCACCTGCTCGGCGATCTGCATCGCCCCGAGCTCGCCGGGCTCCGTCGGCTGGAAGCGGGCCGCGGGCTCGGCGGCGGGCGGTGCCGAACCGTCATCGCGCAGCGCGACGACGATGAACGCGCCGACGGCGATGCCGGTGACGAGCGCGAGCACCATGTAGATCACGGCGAAGCGCCGGCTGTAGCTCGACTTGCGCGCCCGATCCTCCCGGTCGGGCGCCGGAGTGGCTGCGCCGCGGGCGGGCTCGGCCTCGACGACTCGCTCGTGCGACGCGACGCCGCTCATGCGGGCTCACCGTTCGAGGCGGGCACGGTCGGCAATGCGGGTGTCGCCGGCGCCGTCCCTGGGCCACCGCGGCCGATCGCCGCCGAGAACTCGAGAGGTGGCCAGGCAGACTCGTCGCCGTAGTCGATCTCGGGGATCCTGATGCCCTGCGAGTCGAGCAGGTCGAGCAGCTCGTCGCCCATGATCTCGCGCTTGTCCTCGAGCGCGTCCGCGATCCGCTCGATCGCGTCGCGATTGAGGATCGCGAGGTTGTGGGCGGTGACGTAGCCCTGGCCGATGACCTGCGCGGCGACCGTTCGCTTCGCCGGATCGCCGAGCACGCCGGCGATCGGATCGGCGTCGAAGGGCCCTCCACCACCGGAGCGGCTCATGATCTGGAGCCCGATCTTCTCGAAGCGGTCGAGCACGCGCCTGCGCGCCTCCTCCTCCGTCTCGCCGTCACGGGGCTTCACAACGAAGGGCTGCGGGCCCATCGCCGCCCGGCCGACCATCATCGCCGAGCGAGCGGTGACACCGGCGACGTCGCCGCCGACCCCGCTCGAGTTCTCGCCGTAGACGACGCGCTCGGCCGCCATCGCGCCAAGGCCCCAGATGATGTCCTGGAACATCTCGTGCTGGAACGAGAAGAGTCGCTCCTCCTTCTCGATCATCCAGTGGTGGCCGCCGACTCCCTGGTCGCCGCGCTTTTTGATCGTCAGACGGGTCGACTCGCGGCTCGTCATGTAGACGTGGCCCGCCACCGCGTGGCCCGCCTCGTGAATCGCAACGGCGCGTCGCTCGTGGGGGACGTACTCCGACCCGATTGCGGTGCCTGCGTCGAGGGTCGTGACGGCCTCGACGAGATCGTCCCACGCGAACGCCGTCCGGCCGGTGTGGTGTGCGATGGTCAACGCCATCGACGTCGCCTGCTCGATCATGGCCGGGGAGTATCCGCTCATGATCCGCGCGATCTCGTCGCGCCGGTTCGGCAGATCGAGCTCGGGGTCGTGCGAGACCTTCCCGATGTACAGCTCGAGGATGTCGAGCCGATCGTCCTTGGTCGGTGTCCGGAACCAGACGTGCCGGCCCATGCGGCCCGGGCGGATGAGCGCGGGATCGAGCCGGTCGATGGGGACGTTCGTCGCGCCGATGAAGTAGATCTGGTCATTCCGCGGCCGTGCGGCCGGCAGGCGAAGTCTCACGTTGCCGACCCGGCGCGGGACGATGAAGCTCGCGTCGAGCATCGTGTTCAGCTTGCTCGTGAACGTGCGCCGCATCCACGGCGGGTTGTCGATTCCGTCCATGACGACGAGGAGCTGGTTGAGGGCGAGCCCGCCGCCCATTCCTCCCATCGCGCCGGGGAACATGAAGTTGTAGAACTGGCCGAGGCGCGCGTACATGCCGCTCGGCACGCCGTAGGACACCGGTGCGCGCTGCTCGAACAACCGGTCGCGCCACGCGCGTGTCTCGACGATGAGGTCGCCGGAGGGGTCGCGAGAGCCCAATGGGCCGTAGAAGAGAAAGTCCTCGACGTTTGCGCCATCCGTCAGCGGGATGAAACCCTGGCTGCCCGTGCCGAGCGACTGCCGCCGCATGCCGACGGCGTCGATCTCGTCGATGAAGACGATGCACTGGCCACCCCATTTGCGGGCGAGCTTCTTGGCGCGACGTGCCAGGAGCCGGACGATGATGGCGTCGATCCCGATGAAAGTGGCGGCGAAGCCCGAGCCCGGCATCGAGATGAACGGCGAGTTGAACCCCGTCGCGATCGCCTTGGCGAGCATGGTCTTGCCCGTGCCCGGCGCGCCGAAGAGGAGCAGGCCCCGCTCGCGCTTGCCGCCCGCGCGCTCGAACTGCTCCCCCGACTGCCAGATATCGACGACGCGCCGAACCTCTTCCTTCGCCTCGACCTGCCCGCGGACGTCCTCGAGCTTGACGCCCCACTCCGCGTCGCCCGGCTCGAACGACTGCATCTGCGACATGTTCATGAGGAGCAGGGGGCCGAACATGATCGCGAAGTTGGCGAAGAAGAGGAAGAAGACGAAGACAGCCTGGATCCAGAGCGTGGGCGAGCTCAGGATGGTGCCGATCCCGTCGAAGATGAATCCGACCGTGTCGAGCCACGTGCCGCCACGGAAGATCCAGACGATCGTGACGACCGTGATGAAGAGGAACGCGACCTTGAACCAGAACCGCCAGAACCAGGTCCGGCGGCGTCCGACAATATCCTCCTCGCGGAGGGTCTGACTCTCCAGCCCGAAGAGGCTCGGCCACGGGATCAGCCGACGGAAGAGAAGGTCGGCGAAGCCGCGGAAGACGATGACGATCGCCAACGTGGCGAGCAGGGCGACCCACCAGTCCCAATCGTTCTGGTATGTGAACCAGACGAACAACGCCGGCGCGGTCAGGACGGCCACGACGGTGGCTGCGCGCGTCAGCTTTCGCCAGCTCTTCGCGAGCTCCAAGGAGGCCTCTCCCTGCGCACGGGTGCCCGGAAGAGGCGCATCGATCGTCGCCATCGTTTCAGTGTACGTGGGTGCCCAAAGGGGCTGATGTTGGCGGACCGTTAAGCGCCGTTCCACACCCTTTCGTCTGCGGTCGCCTCGCCGCCGGACGCTGCTAGCGTCGCGCGCATGACACAGGCGACGCTCCACACCAGCGAGGGGCCGATCGAGCTCGAGCTCTATCCGGGCGAGGCCCCCAAGACTGTCGAGAACTTCACGAAGCTCGCGGCCGACGGCTTCTACGACGGACTCGCGTTTCACCGCGTGATCCCGGACTTCATGATCCAGGGCGGCTGCCCGCAGGGCGACGGGACCGGCGGGCCCCGGCTACACGTTCGAGGACGAGTTCAACGAGCACAAGGTCGCCCGGGGCGCGCTCGCGATGGCGAACGCCGGGCCGAACACGAACGGCTCGCAGTTCTTCATCGTCACCGCCGACGCGTGCCCCTGGCTCGACGGCAAGCACACCGTCTTCGGCCGCGTCACCTCCGGCCAGGACACCGTCGACCGGATCTCGCTCGCCGACCGCGATCAGCGCGACCGGCCGGAGGCCGCGATCACGATCGAGCGGGTGGACCTGGCGTAGAGCCGGTGTCCGACCCGAGGTCGGACACCCACCGAGTAGGCTCGGCCGGTGGAGCTCGCAGGCAAGACGGCGATCGTCACCGGCGCGTCCTCCGGGATCGGAGCGGCGACGGTGCGGCAACTCCGCGAGGCGGGCGTGCGCGTCGCCGCCGGCGCGCGGCGCGTCGAGCGGGTCGACGCCGACGTCGCGCTGCCGCTCGACGTCACCGACGAGGGCTCGAGCCGGGCGTTCGTCGACGCGGCGGTCGAAGCGCTGGGCGGGATCGACATCCTCTTCAACAACGCCGGCCTCGCGCTCGGCCGCGTCCCGTTCGAGGAGTCGACCGAGGAGGTGGAGGCGACTGTCGTCCACACGAACGTCGACGGCGTGCTGCGCATCACGCGGCTCTGCCTGCCGCACATCCGCGACGAGGGCCACATCGTCTTCATGGGCTCGATTGCGGGACGCCAGGCATACCCCCACGGCGCCTCGTACATCGCGTCGAAGTTCGCCGTGCGAGGGTTCTCGTACGCGCTGCGGGAGGACCTGCTCGGCCGGCCGATCCGTGTGACGACGGTCGACGCCGGACTCGTCGAGAGCGAGTTCTCGCTCGTCCGGTTCGACTGGGACCGGGCGAAGGCCGACGCCGTCTACGAGGGGCTCGACCCCGTCACCCCCGACGAGGTCGCCGAGTGCGTCCTCTTCGCGCTCACCCGGCCGCTGCACGTGAACCTCGACGAGATCGTGATCAAGGCCCTCGCCCAGTCGAGCGGGGCGCGGGTGGTGCGCAGGGAGGAGTAGCCCCGACGTGGCGCTGACGATCCTCGAGGGCTCGACCTTCTGCATCTGCGACGAGCTCGGCGACGTCCGGGGCGGCCTGGGCGGCCTCTACGCCCACGACACGCGCTTCCTCTCGACCCTCACGCTCACGATCAACGGCGCGCGGCCGCTCCTGCTCTCGTCGGGCCGGGTCGAGTACTTCTCGGCGGCGTTCTACTCGCGCAACCCCCTTGCCGGCGGCCTCGACCAGGACGTCCTCTCGATCGCGCGCCACCGCTTCGTCGGCGACGGCCTGCAGGATCACATCGTGATCCGCAACGAAACGCGGGCGCCGACGGCGTTCACGGTCGAGCTCGACTTCGGGACGGACTTCGCGGACATCATCAGCGTCAAGCAGCACGACTTTGCGCTCGGCGACCCGCTCCATGCCCCGGAGCTCCCGCCGCCGGCCGAGGCGCACTACGACGAGCGCGCGGGGCGGATCGTGCTCGAAGAGGGAGACGGCCGGAGCGGAAGGACGCAGATCGTGCTGTCTCGCACGGGGAGCGGGCGTGCGGGGGTCGTTCGCTTCCCGGTCTCGCTCGCGCCGCACGGGTCCTGGGACGTCCGCGTCGACGTCGCCGTCTCCCTCGACGGCGCGGTGGAGCACCCCGAGCACGTCGAGCGCCGGTTCGGCACGGAACGCGCGCGCGTTCGAGAGTCATTCGACACCTGGTCGCTCCGGTTGCCGCGGCTCTCGACCACGTCGGACGAGCTTCACCACGCGTTCGAGCGCTCCGTCGCCGACCTCGCTGCGCTCCGGCTGCGTGCCGGCGAGGGACCGGGCGCGCTGCCCGCCGCGGGCATGCCCTGGTTCATGACGGTGTTCGGCCGAGACACGATCATCACGAGCCTCCAGACCATGCTGCTCGGGCCCGAGCTGGCCATCAACGCGCTCGAGACGCTCGCTGCGCTGCAGGCGCACGTGGATGATCCGACGATCGACGCCGAGCCGGGGAAGATCGTGCACGAACTCCGTTCCGGGCGTGCCGCCGAGAAGTGGTTCTCCCGGTACTACGGGACGGTCGATGCGACGCCGCTGTACCTCGTGCTCCTCTCCGAGGTCTGGCGGTGGACCGCCGACAACGAGCTCATGGCTCGCCTCCGAGCGCCGGCGCTGGCGGCCCTCGGCTGGATCGACACATACGGCGACCGCGACGGCGACGGATTCGTCGAGTACGAGCGGCGCTCGTCGGGTCTCGAGAACCAATCGTGGAAGGACTCCGGGGACTCCCAGCGCTTCCGCGACGGTCGCTTCGCCGAGCCGCCCATCGCGCCCGCCGAGGTGCAGGGCTACGTCTACGACGCGAAGCTGCGGCTCGCCGAGGTCGCCCGCGACGCGTGGGGGGACATGCCGCTCGCCGACCGGCTCGAGGCGGAGGCCGCCGAGCTCGCCGCCCGCTTCGACGAGGCGTTCTGGGTCGCCGAGCGCGGCGGCTATTACGCCCTCGCGCTCGACCGCGACAAGCACCGGGTGGACGCCCTCTGCTCGAACATCGGGCATCTCCTCTGGAGCGGAATCGTGCCCGAGGAGCGCGTCGACGCGGTCGTCGACGCGCTGGCGCGGCACGAACTCTGGTCGGGCTGGGGCGTTCGAACGATGTCCAAGTCGGACGCGGCGTACAGCCCGCTCAGCTACCACAACGGCACCGTCTGGCCGCACGACACCGCACTCGCCGCATGGGGTCTCGCCCGATACGGCCGGTGGGACCACGTCCATCGGGTCGCGCGCGCGCTGCTCGAGGCCGCCCGCCACTTCGACTGGTCGCTCCCGGAGGTCTTCGCAGGGTTCGACCGCTCGGAGACGCCCTTTCCGATCGCCTACCCGACGGCGGCGCGGCCGCAGGCGTGGGCCGCCGGCACGCCCATCCTGCTCCTGCGGCTCCTGCTCGGGCTGCAGCCGGACGTCGCACGGGGCACGCTCGGCACGCTGGCCGGGGCCGAGCCGATCCCCGGTGTCGGCATTATCCTCGAAGGCGTGCCGGCTCTGGGACGGACATGGGACGTATCGTGCGGCGCCGGAGAGCTGCGAATCGAGGTCGTGACATGAGAATCGCCATCTTGAGCCCTGTCTGGTTCCCCGTGCCTCCCGCGGGCTACGGGGGCATCGAGTGGATCGTCGCGCTCCTCGCCGACGGCCTCGTCGACGCCGGGCATGACGTCACCCTGTTCGCGTCGGGCGACTCGCACACGAAGGCGCGGCTCGACGCCGTCTACGCGGTTGCGCCGAGCGAGTGGATCGGGCACACGTTCTGGGAGCTCCGACATGCGGTCAACTGCCTCGGACACCCCGGTGAGTTCGACGTGATCTCGGACCACACCGGGCTCCTCGGGCTGGCGCTCGGGTCGATGGGCCCGACCCCGCTCGCCCACACGGTGCATGGACCGCTTTCCGGCGAGCCAGGCAGGCTCTACGAGCAGGTCGTCGCGGTGGTGCCTCGCGCAGCGCTCATCGCGGTCTCCGACGATCAGCGCCGGCCGAAGCCGGAGCTCCCGTGGGTCGCAACGTGCCGGAATGCGCTCGACCTGTCCGTCTACCCGTTCAGGCCGGAGCGCGGCGACTACCTCCTGTTTCTCGGCCGGATGACCGCCGACAAGGGAGCTCATCGCGCGGTCGCCACGGCGATCGAGTGCGGATTGCCGCTGAAGCTCGCGGGAAAGTGCCGCGAGCCGCTCGAGCAGCAGTACTTCGACGAGCTCGTCCGGCCGCACCTCTCCGACCGGATCGAGTACGTCGGCGAGGTCACGCACGGCGAGAAGGTCGAGCTGCTCCAGCACGCCCGCGCGACCCTCTTCCCGATCGAGTGGGACGAGCCGTTCGGCCTCGTGATGATCGAGTCGATGGCATGCGGGGCGCCGGTCATCGCAACGCGGTTCGGCGCCGTCCCAGAGGTCATCGAAGATGGTGTCACCGGCGTCATCGTCGAGGACTGGCGGGAGATGGGCGACGCCCTCGAGCGCGCCGACGCGATCGACCCGCTCGTGCAGCGACGCGCCGTCGAGGAGCATTTCTCGCCGCAACGCATGGTCGCCGACTATGTGGCTGCCTACGAGGCGACGATCGAGCGCTGGGAGGCCATGCCCGGCTGACAAGGTCGGGCTCGGGCATGATCGCCGGGTGGCGACCGAGGGCCAGAACGTGCTGGGTGAGCCGCTCGAGCCGTGCGGCTTCGCGCCGCTGACGGGTTTCTGGCGTGACGGGAGCTGCCGGACCGGTGGAGAGGACGTCGGCGTTCACGCCGTCTGCGCCGTCATGACGGAGGACTTCCTCGAGTTCAGCGCGTCGGTCGGCAACGACCTCTCGACGCCGCAGCCCGCGCACGGGTTCGGCGGCCTCGTGCCGGGCGACCGGTGGTGTCTGTGCGCCGGCCGCTGGCAGGAGGCGCTCGAGGCGGGCGTCGCGCCGCCCGTCGTGCTCGAGGCGACGCATGCGCTCGCCCTCGAGTTCTCGTCTCTCGAGGATCTCCGCACGCACGCCGTGGCGGGCTAGAGGCTTGATGCGAAATGGGCGCTCCGTGGGGCCGTGTCGGGTCAAGGCAGGGTGGCTCTGCGTCCGCGGCGCAGGCTGGTGGCCTGGGCAAGGGCGCGGAGACGTCCTGGCGCCGTGCCTGAGGCGGCAGCCACGCCCGCGCACGAATTTCGCATCAAGCCTCTAGCTCGGCCGCTGCCGCCGGCGGTGCGCCACGACGTATCGCTCCTCGAAGCCGAACCGAAGGATGTTGCGGTAGGACGCGCTCGGCCGCTCGTCGCGCAACTCGCCCGTCTCGGTGACGAGCGTGCTGCAGCCGGCCTCCCGGGCCCGCTCGATCCGCGCGGCGAACAGCGCTCCCTGCCCACCCTTCCCCCGGTGCTCGGGGAGCGTCGCGGCGAATCCGAAGTACGCTGCCGACCCGCCGATCCAGACGGCCGCGGCGGCGGCCGGCTCGTCGCCGTCGAGGGCGAGGAAGGCGGTCCAGCCCGGAAGCGAGGGGACGGCCGCGACGACGGGCCGAGAGGCGTCGGGCAGCCCGTAGGAGGTGGTGACGAGCTCGGCCCAGACCTCCGCCCGCCCGGCGTCGATCGCGACGACGTCGAGCGCCGTCTCGACGGGCGGGGCGGGCTCGGGGCCGCGCTCGAACAACATCCAGCCCCAGCCCTGCTCCAGGCCGCGTTCGTCGAGGAGCGCGACCAGGCGCGGATCGGCCGACGGCGCGACGGCGACGTAGAACGTGGTGTCGGCCATGGCCGCGAGGCAGCGGTCGAGCGTCGCCTCCTCGACCTGCGCGCCGAGCCCGAGGCCGACGACGCGGTTCAGCATCGGCGAGTCGGGCGCATGCGGCGCGCGGAGGCAGACGGCCTCGCCGATCGCCACCGCGTCGTCGCCGTAGACGGGCAAATACGCCGCGAGGGCGATTCGCTCCAGCCCCTCCACGCGCGGCGTGGCCTACCGGGCCTCGGCCTGGAGCGCCTCGAGCCGCTTGCGCCAGTACCGCTCGAGGCCGAGGTAGCAGTGCCAGTACGGGGCGGCGCGGTCGTACGCGTCCGCCTCCTCGGGGTCGGAGGCGCCGACGTCCGCCCGCGCGGCGGCGATGAAGGTCGGCTCGTCCATCCCGTGGCCGACCCTGTCGGCCCAGCTGCGCATCGTCGCGCGCAGCGCACCCAGGTGGCGCTCGACGTCGTCGAAGACGCCGAAGTGCACGAGCGCGAGCCGCCGCGGTGAGCGCCGCTCGATCTCGTCCAGTGTCCGCTCCCACGCGTCGAGGTCGATCTCGGGTGGGGGCGTGGGGGCGAACACGAACCGGCCCGGGTCGATCCGCACCCCGGCCGCGTCGCCGTTGTAGAGCGTGCCGTCCTCGTGCTGGTAGGAGACCTGGTGCCACGCGTGGCCCGGCGTCGGGAAGCAGGCAAGCCCAACGACCCGGTCGCCGACGACGTGGACGTTCTCCTCCGGCACGGGCACGAGCTCTCCCCACAGGTCGTCGAAGGAGTCGCCGTAGAGCCTGCGCGCGCTCGCCTCGAGCCGGCTCGGGTCGACGATGTGCGGCGCGCCGACCTCCGACACGTGGACGGCGAGCGCGGGATGCTCTCGAACGAGGGCTCCCGCCGCGCCGGCGTGGTCCAGGTGGATGTGCGAGAGGAGCAGGTGCTTCACGTCGCGGAGCTCGACGCCGCGCCGCCCGAGGGCGTCGTGCAGGGCCGCGAGGCAGCTTGTCGGCCCGCAGTCGAAGAGGGCCAGGCCGTCATCGGTCTCGACGAGGTAGGCGCCGATCCGGCGCTCGTCGCCGCAATGGAGCAGGTCGAGTGGCTCGTGGCTCACGCCGCAACGGTAGTCGGGTTATCCGTACCACGCTGGCGTGGGGAGAAGGTCTACCGTCGAGAGACGCGCGCGATGACTTTCGAGCGGCCCGGCGGTCATTGCTGCGACCACCGACAAGGGAGGCTTACATGCCTGCACCAACGCTCGTCGTCGGAGCCCCGTGCTGGATCGACCTGTACAGCTCCGACCCCGACAAGGCGACGAAGTTCTACGGTGAGCTGCTCGGCTGGACGGCGCAGCCGCCGGAGGAGGGCTTCGGCGGGTATTTCGTCTACACGAAGGACGGCAAGGCGGTTGCCGGATGCATGCACAACGACGGGTCGTTGGGCTACCCGGATGCGTGGGGAGTCCATCTCATGACCGACGACGTCGCGCGCACCGCGAAGGCCACCACCGAGCACGGCGGCTCGGTGGAGATGGGCCCGATGGAGGTCGCGGAGAACGGCAGCTCTGCGATGATCAAGGATCCGGGCGGCTCGATCATCGGCGCCTGGCAGCCGAACCGACAGAAGGGGTTCGAGCTGACCGGCGAGGCCGGCGCCCCTGCGTGGTTCGAGCTGCACACGGGCGCGTACGACCAGGCGGTCGCCTTCTACCGCGAGGTGTTCGGCTGGGACGCCCACGTGATGAGCGACACCGACGACTTCCGGTACACGACCCTCGGCGAGGGTGAAGGAGCGCTCGCCGGGATCATGGATGACTCGGGAGAGCCGTCCGGCTGGAACGTCTACTTCTCGGTCGAGGACGTCGACGCCGCGCTCGGGCGCGTCGAGAAGCTCGGCGGGAAGGTCCTGGCGCCCGCCGAGGACACGCCCTACGGTCGGCTCGCGCGGGCTGCCGACCCGACCGGCACGGCGTTCAGGCTCGTGGCCAGCCCCGACGCCTGACCCTGCGCCCCCCGGTGCCCGCCACACCGGGCACCGGGGCCGCTACGCCCGCGCGGGCGTAGAGGCCAGCGCACTCTGAAGATCGGTGACGAGGTCGTCCGCGGACTCGATCCCGACGGAGAGCCGCACGAGGTTCGTGGGCGCGGCGAACGGCCCCGTTGCCGTCGAGGCATGCGTCATGCGGGCGGGATGCTCGATCAGGCTCTCGACGCTGCCGAGGCTCTCGGCGAGCGTCCACACCGCTGTACGGGAGACGAGCTCGACCGCTTCCTCCTCGGTCTCGACGAGGAACGAGACCATCCCGCCGAAATCGCGCATCTGACGCGCGGCGATCTCGTGCCCGGGATGCTCGGGGAGCCCGGGCCAGAGCACCTGCGTGACGCGCGGGTGCCCGGTGAGGAACTCGACCACGCTTCGGGCGTTCTCGCAGTGACGGTCCATGCGAAGGGCGAGCGTCTTGAGACCGCGGAGAACGAGCCACGCGTCGAACGGCCCTGGCACGGCACCGAGCGACTTCTGGAGGAAGCGCAGCCGCTCGGCGATCGTCGGGTCGTTCGTCGCGGCGAACCCGCCCACGACGTCCGAGTGGCCGCCGAGGTACTTGGTCGTCGAGTGGAGGACGATGTCCGCTCCGAGGTCGAGCGGGGTCTGGAGATAGGGCGTCGCGAACGTGTTGTCGACGACGAGCAGTGCCCCCGCGGCCCGCGCTGCGGCGGCGACGGCCGCGATGTCCACGACGTTGAGCAACGGGTTCGTCGGGGACTCGATCCACACGAGCCGCGCGTCCGCGAGGTGCGTCGCCGGATCGGTCGAGAGCTGCTCCGGCGTCGCGTACGTGAAGCGGTAGCCCTTGGGCTCGTACACCTGCGAGAACATCCGGTACGTGCCGCCGTAAACGTCGTTGACGCAGACGACATGGTCGCCCGGGTCGAGCAGGTGCACGATCGTCGAGGTCGCGCCGACGCCCGACGAGAAGGCATGGCCGTGCGCCGCGTTCTCGAGGGACGCGAGGCATTCCTCGAGGGCCGTGCGTGTCGGGTTCGAGACACGGGCGTAGTCGTACCCCTTGTTGACGCCCACCGCCTCCTGCGCGAAGGTCGACGTCTGGTAGATCGGCGTGATCACGGCCCCGGTCGCAGGATCCGGCTCCTGTCCCGCATGGATCGCCTTCGTCTCGAACTCCATGCCGGCGATGGTACTCACGGCTTCAGCCCGAACGCGTGACCCGCGTCGCCCCGAGCCAATCCGAGAGCGCTGCCAGCGCCTCGTCGAGCCGCGACGTGTCGCCCCAGGTGCCGAGCAGCTCGAGCGCGCCCGTCCCGCGGTCGAAGCGCGGCTCGACGCGCCCGACGAGCCGGTCGCCGACGAGGATCGGGAGGACGTAGTACCCGTACTCCCGCTTCGCCCCGGGGACGAACATCTCGAGGCGGTACCGGAAGCCGAAGAGCGACTCGGCCCGGTCGCGGTCGTGGATCAGGCGGTCGAAGGGCGAGAGCAGCGTGACCCGGTCCGGGACCTCGCCGCAGTCGGCGTCGGGGTGCGCCTCCCAGCCCTCGGGCGACGAGTGGACACCGAGCGCGCGGAAGCGCCGTGCCGCGAGCTCCCGCTGGGCCGTGCGGTAGGGCAGTGCCTCCGTGTGCGGGAGGAACCGTTCCGCGAGATCCCAGAGCCGCTGCCCGCCGCTACGGCCAGCGACAGCCACCTCGCCGCGGAGGTGGAGCGAGGTGAGCATCAGCCCGACCTTGCGCGGCCCGTACCAGCGGTGCCGCTCGCGCTCCCCCGCGGAGCGGTCCTCGAGCTCGCGCGACGGGAGCGGGCCGCGGTCCTCGAGCGCACGCAGCACGTAGCGGCGGAAGGCCCGGTTCTCGGCGAGGAACTCGCGCACCCAGCGCTCCGACTTGTAGTGGGTCGACGTTCGCCAGCGCCGCTGGAGGCCACGCACGAGCGGGAGGTCCTCGATCGGCCAGACGAGCGCGTCCCACTCGAAGAGCGCGCGCTCATCCCAGAGGAGCCGATCGAGCTCCGCCGGGTCGTAGCGGCTCCCGAGCCGGCTCCACAGCACGAGATGTTGCGCGGGCGCGACCGTCGCGATCGGGTCGAGCTGGAGGAACCCGAGCCTGCGCACGGTGTCGAGGACGCTCGTCGCAGATCCGTCGAGGAGCTGGGCCCGGACGGCGATCTGCCGCGCCTCGGCCTCGTCCACCAGCCTGCCGCGTACCCGTGGAGGCACGGAGTGGCGCCGTGCGACGCTCTCAGGCACGGAGCGCAGCCCTCCATCGTTGCGGGACGCGCGGGCCGACGCGAACCTCGTTCGATCCCACCCACGTCGCCAGCTCGCGCAACGAATGCGAGACGTCTTCCCCTGCATCGGCGGGAGCGCCCGGCTCGGCCCACACGCCGTCGACACGGAGGAGTTCCGCCCGGCGGTCGACGGTGGCGTCGACGCGGCCGATCAGCTCCGACCCGCGCAGGACCGGCAGCACGTAGTAGCCGTACTCGCGCCTCGCGCGCGGCACGTACATCTCGAGCCTGTAGCGAAAGCCGAAGAGCTCGGCTGTCCGCCCGCGGTCGTAGACGAGACGGTCGAAGGGCGAGAGGAGGACGGTGCGCGGGGTGCCGAAGCCCCGCTCGACGACGTCGCGGTGCGCCCACCACTCGCCGTCGATGCCCCGGACCCGCACCGGGACGGCGACTCCCTCGCGGACGAGCGCCGTGAAGGCCCGCTCCGCGCCCGGAGCCATGCCGTCGAAGGTTCGCCCGAGCTCCTCGCGGCGGGCGATCCCCCGGCGGCGCAGGCCGCCGTCGACCACCGCCCGGGCGACCTCGGGCGACCGCCACGGCGGCTCCGCTTGCGGCAAGCGTCTCGACGCGAGGTCCCAGAGGCGCTCGTTGCCCTCGCGCCCGACGATCGCGATCTCGCCGCCGAACCAGAGGATGTCGAGCATCCGGCCGAGTCCCTTGCCGTCGTTCCAGCCGCCCGTCCGCCACTGCACGACCGAGCGATCCTCGAGCGCGCGGGACGGCAGCGGACCGCGCCGGCGGAGCTCGCGGAGGACATAGCGCCGGAACGCGGCGTTCGCTGCGACCCATTCCCGGATGTAGCGCGCGCGGGCGCCGTCACCACGCGGGTAGCGACGCATCGCTGCGCGGTGGATGCCGTAGTCGGACGCGGGGACGACGTGCGCCCAGTACTCGTAGAGCTCCCCGCGGTCGAGCGCGGACGTGAGCTCCGACACGTCGAAGGGCCCGAGCCGGCTGAAGAGAACCATCCGCTCTGCCCGCGCGACGGCCGCCACCGGATCGACCTGCACCGAGCCGAGCGCACGGACGATGCCGCCGACGTCGGTTGGTGCGCTGCCGTCGAGCAACTGCGCCGAGACGGCGAGCCGGCGTGCCTCGTCCAGCGAGAGCTCGGTCACCGCCGCACCGTCTCCAGCCCGATCACGCGCCTCAGCCGGTCGAGCGCACGGTCGAAGGCGTCGTCGAGGGCTGCCGACCGACGCACGCCGGGCTCGCGGTGGAAGGCTCGGACGACGAGCTCCCCCGCCGCCCGCTCCGATTTCAGGTCGGCGCGACCGACGATCCGATCGCGCCAGAGGAGCGGCAGGACGTAGTAGCCGTATTTGCGCTCGTGTGCCGGCTTGTAGACCTCGATCAGGTGGTCGAAGCCGAGCACGCGGCGTGCGAACGGGCGGTCCCAGAGAAGGTTGTCGAACGGGGAGAGCAGCACCGCGACGGACAGGCCGGGCACGTCGAGCTCCGTGCCACCCGGCACGAGCACCGGTGGCCCGCCGTCGTCGACGGCAAGCCGCTCGAGCACGCCCTCTGCGACGAGCGCGTCCACGACAGAACGAACGCGCGGAGCTCCTCCCCGGAGACGCCAGTGCTCGACGATGCCCCGCTCGGTGAGCGCGCCGCGCGCCCGCACCGCCCGCGTGACGAGCTCGCGCAGCCGCTGCGGCTCCGACGGCGTCGGCATGTCCAGGATCTCCGGCGCGAGCACCCGCTCGGGCACGTCGTAGAGGCGCTGGAAGCCCTGACGGCCGGCGACCACGAGGTCGCCGTGGTTCCAGAGGAGCTCCAACATCTGCTTCGCGGGCTTCCAGCCCCACATCTCTCCCTTGCGCGCTGCGCCGTCGAAGTGCCGCGAGCCGAGCGGCCCGCGTGCACGGATCTCACCGAGGACGTGCTCGCGGAGATGCGGGTGCGTTCGGTCGACCTCGCCGTACCAGCGCCGGCCCCCGACTTGCATCGCGGGGCGGAAGAGGGGCCAGTCTTCGGCTGGCAGCAGGCACGCCTCGTGCGCCCAGTACTCGATCAGTCGCCCGCGGGCGAGAAGCGTCGAGACAGCCTCCCGCGGGTAGTCGCCGATCCGGCACCCGAGCGCGATCCGGTGGCTGCGCTCGACGGTCGAGATCGAGTCGAGCTGGACGCAGGAGAGCCGCCGCACGGCGGCGTCGACCTCGGCCGTCGTGGCACGCCGGCCACGGGGGGCGTAGGCCTGCGCCGCGATCGCGAGGCGGCGGACGGCGACCGCCGTGATGCTCGCCCTCGGCACGCTTCAGTTCTACCTGGGGTCGGCCGATGTACCTGTCACATTCCTCCGATGCGACGCTTCGTGCTCTATTCCCTCGCTGTGCTCGCGGTCGCCTACGTCATCGGGATCCCGCTCTTCCTTGGGCACGACGACGGCTCGCTCCCGAAGGGCGCCGACGCCGTGGTCGCCCTGGCGGGCTCCGAGCGGACCCTGCCCGTGGCCCAGTCGCTGATCGGCGGCGGTATCGCCCCGACCCTCGTCGTCTCGGCCGAGCGAAACAACGACGACAAGCGGCGCCGGAGCCTCTGCCGGTCGAAGGCGACAGACGTGATCTGCGTCTACGCCGGACGCTTCTCGTCCACCGGGGAGGCACAGGCCGTCTCCGAGCTCGCGAGGCGACGCAACTGGGACACGGTCGTCCTGGTCACGTCGGACTACCAGACCTTCCGCGCGGAGCGCGCGTTCAGGCGCTGCGGCAACCTCCGGATCGCCACCTACGGGGTCGACGAGCCGACGTGGCGGACGGCTGTCGGCGTCCCGCTCGAGTGGGTCAAGCTCGCGGTCTCCGAGACCGTGCGCAGGGGCTGCTGAGCCCGACCGCGGCGCTATCGTCGTCCGCGTGGACGAAAAGCAGCTCCGCAAGAAGCGCGACCAGGAGCTCATCGAGATCCTGAACGAGGTGCGCGTCGCGCTCGCGGGCGCGAGCGTGCTGTTCGGCTTCCTGCTGGTCGTCCCGTTCAGCGCCCAGTGGGACGGCGCGACCGACGCCCAGCGCGCCGCGTACGTCGTCGCCTTCCTCGCCACGCTGCTCTCCGTCGTCGGGTTCATGACCCCCACCGCCTATCACCGGCTCCGATGGCGGGAGAAGAACAAGGAGCGGATGCTGCGCGTGTCGCACGCCGGAACGATCGTCGGCATCGCGTGCCTGGCAGTCGCGATGACGGCGGCGACGTATCTCGTCATCGACGAGATGGCGGAGACCGCAGTCGCCGCTGCCGTCACCGCGCTCGCCGGAGCGGTGTTCGTCGGCGTCTGGTTCGTGCTCCCTCTCTCGCGGCCCTACGACCGCTGGGACGACGATGTCGACGAGGACGAGCTCGAGGACCTCGGCAGCCATCCGCCCATCGGCTCGCGGACGGACTAATCGGTCAGTCCGGGACGCGGCCGGCGAGGATCGTCGCGAGCCGGGCCGGGTCGATGTTGCCTCCAGAGACGACACACACGACCCGCCCCGTGCCGCCGTGGCCCTCGAGCGCCGCGGCGAGGGCCAGCGCACCGGCACCCTCGGCGACGACATGCGCACGCGCCGCGAGGAGCCGCACCGCAGCCGCGACGTCCGCCAGCGGCACCGGGATCGCGGCGGCGACGAGCGACCGCGCACGGTCCCACATCGCCGGCAGGAGCGCCTTCGACCCGGCGCCGTCGACGAACGACGGCACGTAGTCGACGGCCACCGGGTGCCCGGCCGCGAGCGACGCCGCGAGTGGCGCTCCGGTCTCGGGCTCGCAGGCGATCACGCGTGTCTGCGGCGAGACCCCAGCCAGGGCGCTCGCGATCCCGGTCGTCAGCCCTCCGCCGCCCCACGGCACCAGGACGGCGTCGATCTCGTCGAGCTGCTCGGTGAGCTCGAGCCCGATCACGCCGTTCCCGGCCATGACGTGCTCGTCGAGCACGGGATGGACGAAGAGCCCGTCGAGGCCCGGGTAGCGGCCTTCCTCCATCGTCTCCCACCAGGTGTCGAACGAAACGAGGACGACGTGTCCACCGAGCCGCTCGACTGCGTCGAGCTTCGCCCGCGGGGCGTGGTCGGGCGCGACCACGGTCGCGGGGACGCCGAGCTCGCGTGCGACCCAGCACACGCCTTGGGCCATGTTCCCGGCGCTCGTCGTCCAGACGCCCGCCTTCCAGTCCGCGGGATCCGCCCGGCGGATGGAGTTCGTCGCACCGCGCAGCTTGAAGGAGCCGATCGGCTGCAGGCACTCGAGCTTCAGCCAGATCTCGCAGGGAGCGTCGACATCGAGCCGGACGAGGGGGCTCGCCGAGACCGTGTCGGCGGTCGTCTCGCGGGCCCTCTCGATCGCCTCGAGCGGGATCAGAAGTCGACCTCGGCGCCGATCCCTCGTTCGCGTGCCCGGTCGAGGCAGAGCACGGCCGCCGCGAGGTCCTCGACCGCGATCCCGAGCGACTTGAAGAGCGTCAGCTCCGTCTCGTGCCGCCGCCCGGGATGCGTGCCCGCGAGGAGCTCGCCCAGCTCGGCAAGGATGTGGTCTGGCCCGATGCCGCGCTCCTCGACCGCGCGCAGGTAGTCGCCCGACTCCTTCAGCGTCGACTCGCGGCGGTCGACGAACAGCGAGGCGTCGGCGACGACGTCTGCGTCGAGCTCTCGTGCTGATGCGATGGACGAGCCGACCGCGTTCACATGCGCGCCCGCGGCGAGCCACTCCCGGCGGACGATCGGGTCGCGGGAGGCCGTGCACGTGCACACCACGTCCGCACCCTCGAGCGCCTCCTCGACGGTGGCGCAGGGGAGGCCGTGGGCCTCGAGCGCGAGCGCCTCGGCGTGCTCGGGCGTCCGGCTCCAGACACGCAGCTCGAGGTCGGGGATCACGGTGCGCATCGCCTCGGCGTGGGAGCGGGCCTGGACGCCGGCGCCGAGAATCGCCACGTGCCGGGCACCGGGCCGCGCGAGGAGCTTGGTTGCCGCGCCGGACACGGCGGCGGTCCGGATCTCGGTTATCGCCGAAGCGTTGAGGATCGCGCGGAGTACGCCCGTGACACCGTCGTGCAGCAGCACCGCACCCTGGTGCGGGTCGAGGCCCCGGCTGCTGTTCGCAGGCGCAACGACGATCTCCTTGAGCGCGAACACCGGGTCCTTGCCGCTGCGGTAGGCGGGCATCAGGCCCATCAACGCCTCCGCCGGGGGGACGAAGACCGAGCGCAGCGGCAGTGAAAGCTCGTCGCGCGCCAGCGACTCGAGGACGTCCTCCATGGCCGCGATGCACGACTCTATGTCGAGCACCTCACGGACGTCGGACTCGGTGAGGACAAGCACGTTCATGCGAAGAGGGCTCCGATCGTGGCATGTTCGTCGGCATCGAGCGCGACGCCGAGCGCGTCGGCGACGGGTGCGAGCTGTTCGACCGTGTTCGGGCCGACCACGACTGCCGTGATCTCGGGCACCTGGAGGAGCCAGGCAAGGGCGAGCGCCGCCATCGAGAGCCCCCGCTCCTCCGCCTCCCGCCCGAGCGCGTCGAGCGCATCGAAGGTGGCGCCGGACCGGTAGTGCTCCGAGCCCTCGGGCCGAACGGTCATGCGCGACCCGGCCGGCGGCGGCACATCGCGCCGGTACTTGCCCGTCAACCAGCCGCCGGCGAGCGGCGCGAAGGGCGTGTAGCCGAGCCCGTGCTCGTGGCAGAGGGGGAAGATGGTCTCCCGGTCGCCCTGCTCCAGCAGCGAGAAGGCGTTCTGCACCCACTCGTATCGCGCGAGCCCCTCGAGCGAGGAGAGCTCCAGCGCCTCGGCGAGCTGCTCGGCGGTGAAGTTCGAGGCGCCGATCGCGCCGACCGTCCCGCGCCGGAGGAGCTCGTCGAACGCCGTCAGCGTCTCCTCCTGCGGAACGTCCGGGTCGAAGGCGTGCGCGAGGTAGAGCGGGATGCGCTCGACGCCGAGCCGGCGCAGGCTCGTCTCGACCTGCCGCCGGATGCGCGCGGCGCGCGAGCCCTCGGTCGGCCCCCTCGGCCATCGGGTTGAACGTCTTCGTCGCGATCACGACGCGGTCGCGGACGTCGGGCCCCTTGGTCGCGAGCCACGCTCCGATGTACTCCTCGCTGCGCCCACCGCCGTAGGCGTCGGCGGTGTCGAGCGTCGTGATGCCCAGGTCCCAGGCGGCGTCGAGCAGCCGCAGCGCGTCCGGCTGTGACGTCCCCTGGCCGAACAGCCACGGCGCGGAGCCGACGCCGCCGAAGTTTCCGCACCCGAGGATCACGCGCGAGACCGCCACACCGCTCCGGCCGAGTGCGCGCTGCTCCACACGCCGATCGTACGCAGGCTGCGCTCCACGCCGGACCAGGAAGGCCGCGGCGCGCGCCGAACACGGGTCGGATGGGCAGCGACGACGCGCACTGGGCCTGGCGGGAGGCGCGGCGCGAGGCGGCGCCGTTCGCTGCGATGATCTTCGGCGTGAACGTTGCGCTCGCGTTCGTCAGCCGGCGCGCCGGGTGGGAGCTGTTCGGCTCCGACGACTGGTGGATCTGGCTCGTGGTCAGCGCGCCGTCCGCCGTCCTCGTGGCGATGTTCTGGATCGGGCCCGGGCGCATGGGCCTCGGCGAGCGCCGTCGCGAGCTCGCGATCGGCCTGCTCACCCTGCTGGGCCTCGGCACGGCCGCCGGGATCCTGTGCGTCGTCGTGACGCTCGCGCACTGGCGGCCCGGCGGCCTCCAGTTGCTCGCCAGCGCGGGCGTCGTGCTGTTCACGAACGTCGTCACCTTCGCGCTCGTGTTCTGGGAGCTCGACGACCACGGCCCGGTGGCGCGAAGGCTCGCGCCAAAGCGTGAGCACCCGGACTTCCAGTTTCCCCAGGACGAGAACCGGGAGCTCGCCCGTCCGGGCTGGGCGCCGGCGCTCGTCGACTATGTCTACCTCTCGGTCACGAACTCGATTGCCTTCAGCCCCACCGACGCGATGCCGCTCACGCACCGCGCGAAGCTGCTCATGGGCCTCGAAGCGGGGGTCTCGGCGCTGACGGTGCTCATCGTCGCGGCGCGCGCGATCAACGTGATGGGCTGACCACCGCGCGGCGCTCCCGCCGCCAGACGAGCCGCAGGCCGGACCACGTGGCGTCGATCGCGGCGACCTTCGTGTCGACCAGCCCGAGCGGGAGGGCGACATCGCGGACGACGTCCTCGGTCACGTTCGTCGGCACCTTCGACGCGCGCTTGGGCCACGCGATCCAGAGCAGCCGGTCGGGGTGGATCGCCGCCGCGAGCTCCTCGATTCGGGCCTCCAGCTCCGCGCGCGCCGTCACGAAGCAGAGCACCACGTCGGCCTTCGACGGAGTCTCGACGCGGCGTGCGCCCGCCGGGAGGGGAGCGAGGAGTTCGTCGACATCCCCTGGGTCGGCGACAACGGCATACGTCGTGGCTTCCCCGATGCCGAGCTTGCGCGGGAGCGGCGTCCCCGAGTAGCCCAGGCTCAGAGCTGCACCGACCCGTCCGGGCCGAGCGTCCAGTGCGGGTTGTGGGCCACCTCCCACGGATGCCCGTCGAGATCGACGAACACGCCCGAGTAGCCGCCCCAGAAGGTCTCGGCGGGCTCGCGCGCGATGTGCGCGCCCGCGGCCCGCGCCTCCTCGATCACCGCGTCCACCTCGGCCGGGGAACGGACGTTGTGAGCGAGGGTGATGCCGCCCCAGCCTCCGGAGTCGTCGACGCCGCTGTCTTCTCGGAGGGCGTCGCGCGACCAGAGCGCGACCACCATGCAGCCGGTCTGGAAGAAGTGGACGTCGTCGGGGCCGGGGACGGGCGACCAGCCGAGCGCCTCGTAGAACCGGCGCGCAGCCTCCAGGTCGGCGACGCCGAGCGTCACGAGGCTGAGTCGCTGCTCCACGTCTCGATGATGCCACTCCCGGCCCCCTGCCCCGGCGCGGTCGCGGCGAACGCCCGGTAGGCGGGCTCGAGCGCCTCGGCGAGGTCGCGGCCGCCGACCCGGATGCCGCTACGCCCGAGGCGCTTGACCACGGCTCCGGGCGGGAGCGCCCTGCGGGGCCGCGGCGGCGGCAGCTCTGCGGCCAGCCAGGGGTCGCCGCTCCGCGAGGCGGGCGGCGTGACCGGCTCGCAGCCGCGCCAGTGCAGGAGCAGCGACGGGTCGTCGTCGATCGCGTCCGCGAACACGTACGCCAGCGCGGCGACGTGCTTGCAGATCGGCGATCGCTCGCGGTCGGGGCACGTGCACGACGTGCGGATCCGGCGCATTGCCGGGACGAGCGGCTCGTGGAGCTCGACCTCGAGGTGGTGCACGAGGTGGACCGACTGCTCCGCGCCCTCGACGCCGTCTTCGAGCCCCCGTCGGTCACGCGCCGCCCGTACCACCTCGGCCCAGGCCGTGGCAGCGAGCCGCGGCGCCTCGAGCGACACGGCGTACTCGGAGCCGCTCGAGCCCACGACGCGCGCCCGAATCAGGCCTTCGCCGACGGTGACCTCGGAGACGGCCCCCTGACGTGCCAGCTCGCGACCACGCTCGGCCCGCGCCGAGCTCTCGTCGGAGACGATGGCCGTCGCGAGGAGCCGCGCCCACGGCCCGTGCCCGATCCGCCAGGCGTGACCCTCGACCTCGATCGGCTCGCCGTCGGCCAGGAGCAGCTCGTTCATGCGGCCTCGATCGCCTCGGGCGCGAGCGCGACCGCCGCGCGGATCGCGTCGAGGTCGAGCTCGGACAGCCAGTCGTCGGCCCGCCCCGCCATCACCTGGTCGGCGAGCTCGCGCTTCGCGTCGAGCAGGGCGTCGATCCGCTCCTCGAGCGTCGCCGTGCACACGAGGCTCGACACGAAGACGGGCTTGCGCTGGCCGAGCCGGTGGACGCGGTCGGTCGCCTGCTGCTCGACCGCCGGGTTCCACCAGCGGTCGAAATGGAAGACGTGATTCGCGGCCGGCAGGTTGAGGCCGCGGCCGCCGGCGCGAAGCGAGACGACCATGACGCTCGGACCGCGATCGGACTCGAACCGTGCGACGAGCTCCTCGCGGGCGCGAGCCGAGAGACCGCCGTGGAAGAAGCCGACCTCCCGGCCGAGTCGCGTCGAGAGGTGGGGGGCGAGCCGCCCGAACCCCGGGTACTGCGTGAACACGAGCGCCTTGTCGTCGTCCGGCACGGCGGCGAGCAGCTGGACGAGGCGTTCGAGCTTCCCGGAGCGGCCCTCGAGCTCGCGGCCAGTTGGCACGACCAGCTCCGGGTGATTGCAGACCTGCTTCAACTGGCCGAGCATCGCGAGCACGGCGCCGCGCCGGTCGAACGCCCGCTCGTGACTCTCGATCCGGGGCATCCAGCGGTCGACCGTGGCTCGGTAGAGGCTCGCCTGCTCGACCGTCAGGTGGCACGGCTCCTTCGTGATCGTGATCGGCGGCAGCTCGATGTCCACCTCGGGCGCATCCTTGACGCGACGGAGCACGAACGGCCCCACGAGCGAGCGAAGCCGCTCGAGCGCGAGCACGTCCCGCCGCGCCTCGATCGGGCGGGCGAGGGTTCGCTCGAACGCCTCGAGCGAGCCGAGCAGCCCCGGATTGACGAGATCCATGATCGCCCACAGCTCGCCGAGCCGGTTCTCGATCGGCGTCCCGGTGAGCGCGAGCGCACGCCGGCGCGGGATCCGGCGCAGCGCGCGATGCCGCTTCGTCCGAGGATTCTTCGCATCCTGCGCCTCGTCGAGGAGCAGCCGATCCCACACGACCCGCGCCAGCAGCGCGACGTCGCGCGTCGCGACGTCGTAGGACGTCACGACCACGTCGCTCGCGAGTGCCGCCTCGACGAACGCATCATCGCGGAGCCGCGCCGGACCGTGGTGGAGATGCACGCGAAGCGCAGGGGCGAAGCGGTCGATCTCCCGCGCCCATTGCTGCGCGACGCTCATCGGGCTCACGACGAGCGTCGGCCCGACGTCGCCCTCGGCGTCCTCGCGCTCGGAGACGAACGTCGCGATCGCCTGCACGGTCTTGCCGAGGCCCATGTCGTCGGCCAGGATCCCGCCGACTCCAAGATCGCCCAGCAGCCGGAGCCAGCCGTGGCCGCGCTCCTGGAACGGGAACAGGTCGTGGGTCAGCCCCGCCGGGGTTCCCAGCGCCCGGTAGCGGCGCTCCGACGTGCCCGCGAGGAGCGCCTCGAGGCCGTCGTCGACCCTGACCTCGCCGAGCTCGACCCCCGCCTCGTCGGTCTCCAGCCCGGAGACCGCGCGGACGAGCTCCACGACACCCGCTCCGCTCGCGCGCCCGTCGAGGAAGCGGAGCGCGCGTTCGACCTCGCTCGCCCGGAGCGCATGCCACTTGCCGCGCAGCCGGACGAGCGGCTCCTTGGCGGCCGCGAGCGCCCGCAGCTCGTCCTCGGTCAGCTCGACGTCGCCGATCGCGAGCCGCCAGTCGAACGAGGCGATCGCGTCGCGCGTGAGCAGGCCGCTGGAGAGACCGGGCGTTCCCGTCGCGACGAGGTTCACGCGCACACGGCTCGACGACACGACCCATGCGCGAGGCAGGCGAACGGGGACGTCGAGCTCCTCGAGCCGCGGCATCGCATCCCGAAGGAACGCGCGCACCGAATCGCCCTCGAGCTCGACGCGCGTCGGCGGGTCGCCGTCGAGCACGATCCCCGCGTCCGCGAGGATCGGCTCGATCGTCGTCAGGCGGCGCTCGAGCGAGCGACGCGGGTCACTGTCGCGGAGGAACCCAAAGACGTCGTCGGCGCCGTCCTCGAGCAGCGACGCCGGGAGGGCGAGGGTGGGGTCGTCCGCCGCCTCGAGCCAGAGCTCGAGCACGACCGGCGGCGCCTCGCCGTCGGACGCGCCCGGTTCCCCGTCCTCGTCGAGGCGGAGCCCGAGATTCCAGGGTGCCCGCGAGCGGTGTGCCAGGCCGCCGTCCACCCACGCGCCGACGCGGCGCTCGAGCGCCAGATAGCCGGGGCCGGCGGCAAGCTCCGGCGTCGGGGCCGCCAGGCCCGCGAGGAAAAGCTCGGCCGCACCTGCGGGCCGGGGTGACGGCACCGCGAGCGAGACTGCCGCGCGGCGCAGCGCCCGTCGCGCGAGCTCGTCGACTGCGCAGCCGTAGAGGTCGTAGACGAAGGCTCGTGTGTCGCCGTCGAACGCGTCGGCAGCGGCCGCGGGCGCGGCGTGGGCGATCGTGTCGAGCTCGTCGCGGACGTGCTCGTCGAGCGTTGCGCCCCAGAGCGCATGCCAGCGCCCGTCGGCTGCCTCCAGGTGCGGGTGGACGAGCCCGGCCGAGACCGAGCGCTGCGCCACCCCGAGCACCGCGAGCGCTGCGCGTGCGGTCCCGCCGAGCTCGAGAGCTCCGTCCGCCTCGTCGGCGAGAGCGAGCAGCTCGTCGAGCTCGATGCGGCGTCCGGGGGCCGTCCGCCCCGCGTGGACGACGTCGACGACGGCCGGTAGCCCCACGTCGAGGGCGCCCGCGGAGAGTGCGCCGTCCGGCTCGCGCACGAGCAGGCACGCGCCGGCGTCGTCCTGCCAGAGAATCTCGAGGGTCGCGCGGTCGGCTGCGGTGGAGAGGGCGGGCTCGGACACGAACCCGTAAGCATAGGCGCGGAGGCCGATGCCGGGCCGGCGAGACTAGGAACCGGAGACGAAGGCGGCCACGTCGCGGATCTCCTGCGCCGTGAGATCGTTCTCGAACGAGGGCATCGCGCCGCCGCCGTTCGTCACCTGCGTGACGACCGCGTCGAAGGACGGCGCGGCGTCGTCGAGATTCGGGCCGACGCTGCCGGACGAGCCGGCTGCCGCGAGCGTGTGGCACCCACCGCAGCCCGCCGACGCGAAGACCTGCTTGCCGTTGGCGGCGTCACCAGCCTCGCCGGCGGTGGTCGCCGTCGTCGACGGCGTGGGCTCGGCCGTGCCCGAGTTGTCGTCACCGCCGCAGCCCGCGACGAGGAGCGCGAATGCACCGACGAGGGCCAGGAGGGCGATCGGGCTCCGCATCGAGGCGATTCTTACCCGCGCGACGAGGCGGCGCAAACAGGGCTTCAGCCGAGGCGCACCACGGTGGCGCCGTCCGCTGAGTCGGGCTCGTGGGACGAGACGAGCGGGTGCCGCGCGAGCTCGTCGCGCACGGCCGTGCGGATCGCTCCGGTGCCGCGGCCGTGGATCACGCGCAGCTCGTCGCGCCCGGCAAGCGCCGCGGCGTCGACAAAGGTGCGCACCGCCTCCCGGGCGTCCTGCGCCGTTCGTCCCCGCAGGTCGAGCTCCGACGGTGCATGTACCGGGGTCGGCGCACGCACCGTGACTCCCTCGTCCACCGCGTGCGCCCGACCGTCGGGATCGGGCCGGAGGCGCGCGACCGGCACCCGGACGCGGAGCCCTCCAGGACCGAGCACGACGGCGTCCTCCCGCGCGATCTCGGCGATCGTGCCGCGGACGCCGAGGGCGGGCGCGATCACCGGGTCGCCTGGGGCGAGCGGCGCGGTGATCTCCACCGGGTCGTCGGCCGCCTGCAAGGCGCGTCCCACGCGTGCGGCTCGTTCCGATGCGGCGCCGAGCCGGCGGTCGCGCTCGCGCTCCTTGGCGAGTGCTTTCGGGGTCGTCGCCCGACGGCGTTCGCGCTCGAGCCGGCGGGCGGCGCGGATCTCGGCGCGGAGCGCGTCCAGTTCCGCCTTCGTTCCCGCAAGCTCCTGCTCCGCCGCTGCGAGAGCGCGTTCGCGTTCGGCCTGTGCCGAGGCGCGCACCCGCCCGATCTCCGCTTCGAGCTCGGCGACGCGGGCCTCCGCGGCCTGCCGCGACTCGTCCGCCGCCGAGCGCGCCCCGGCAGCCTGTTCCCGTTCTGCCGAGGCTCGTTCCTCTGCGCTCTCGGCCTCTGCCAGCAGCTCCGCGATCCGCAGGCGCTCGGGCGCCACGTGGGCGCGAGCTTCGTCGACGAGCGTCGACGGCAGCCCCAGCCGCGCGGCGATCCGGAGCGCGTGCGACGTGCCCGGCCGGCCGAGCGCGATGCGGTAGAGCGGCTCCTCCGTCTCGGGATCGAAGCCGGTGGCGGCGTTGGCGACGCCCGCAGTCGCGCTCGCCCACTCCTTGAGCTCGGGGTAGTGGCTCGTCACCACGGTCAGCCTCGCCTGCTGCGTGAGACGGCCGAGCAGGGCCTGCGCGAGCGCTCCGCCCTCCACCGGGTCGGTCCCGACGGCGAGCTCGTCGAGGAGCACCAGCGACTGGGAGGTTGCTCGCTCGATGATCGACACGAGATTCCGCACGTGTGCCGAGAACGTCGAGAGGCTCATCGCGATCGACTGCTCGTCGCCGATGTCGGCCAGCACCTGGTCGAAGACCGGCAGTTCCGCGTGTTCGGCCGGCGGTCGTAGGCCGCACTGGTAGAGCAGCGCGGCGAGCCCCAGTGTCTTCAGCGCGACGGTCTTGCCGCCCGTGTTCGGCCCGCTGATCACGACCGCCCGCAGCCGGCCGACCTCGAGATCGATCGGCACCGCAGTGGCGGGGTCGAGGAGCGGATGTCGCGCGCCTAGCAGGACGACCGCGTCGCCTCGCGTCACGTGAGTCCCGCGCCAGCGCCGCGACAGGGCCCCGCAGGCGAAAGCGACGTCGATCTCTGCAACCGCGTCGACGAGCTCGACGATGGCTCGAGCGTGCTCCCCGGCGGTCCGCGAGAGCTCGCGCAGGATCCGCGCGACCTCCTCACGCTCAGCGCTCTCGGCCTCACGGAGCCGATTGGAGTCCTCGACGACCGCGAACGGCTCGACGAAGAGCGTCTGGCCGGAGCCAGAGCTGTCGTGCACGATTCCCGGCACCGCGCCACGCGCCGAGGCGCGGAGCGCGAGCACCGGCCGCCCGCCGCGCTCGGTGACGAAGTCCTCCGAGAGATGCTCGCGCAGAGCGGGGTCACGCGCGAGCGCACGGAGCCGCTCCGCGATCCGGCCGCGTCCCTCCCGCAGCTCGCGGCGGAGACGGCGAAGCGCGGGCGACGCCCCGTCGCGCAGGTCGCTTCCGTCGTCCTCGACCGCACGGGCGATCGGCTCGGAGACGCGGGCGAGCATGGGATCGATGCACTGCGCCAGCTGCTCGAGGCCGGGGACGTCCGCGACGGCCTCGATCGCGCTACGCGCCGCGATCGCCGTGTCGATCGAGACAGCGATCGCCCGCAGCGTCGCTGTGTCGAGCGTGCTGCCGCGAGCCGCGACCTCCGCGGCCTCCCCCACGTCGTGGACGTCCGCGAGCTCGGGCTCCGCCGACTCCTCGAGCAAGCCGACGGCCTCGCTCGTCAGCGCTTGTCGGCGTGCGACCTCGGCGGGCTCGACCGCCGGCTCGAGCGCGAGGCAGCGCTCCTTCCCGGGCTCGCTCGCCGCCGCGGCCGCGAGGCGATCGAGGATCGCGGGCAGCTCCAGCAATTCCAGGGCCCGTGGATCCATGGGGCCCAGTGTAGGGCGGTGTCGGCGGCGAGCCTGGGGCCGGTCAGCCCGAGATGAACTCGGTCAGGAACCGGATCTGGACGCTCTGTTCCTTCGACTGGAACTTGACGACATCACCGATCGACACGATCCCGAGGACCGTGCGCTCCTCGCCGAGCACCGGCAGGTGCCGGATCCGCCGTTCTGTCATCACGGCCATGCACTCGTCGATCGACGCCTCTGGGCCGACGTACACGAGCTCGCGCGTCATGATCTCCCGCACCGGGGTCGTCCGTTCGTCGCGGCCCTCGACTGCCACCCGCCGGAGGTAGTCGCGCTCGGTGACGATTCCGGCAAGCATCTCGCCCTCGTAGACGAGCAGCGCGCCGACGTTGCCTTCGACCATCTTCGCGACGGCCTCGTACACGGTCGCCGAGGCCTCTATGCCGAGGACGTCGGTGCCCTTCCCTTCGAGGATGTCCGAGACGTGACCCATGGGGCTCGCACCGCTTGCCACAACCTTCTACCACGAACGGCGCGGGCGCAATCCCCTGCCGCGTGACGACCGCACTCGCGGCCTCACCACGCTCGGCGAACTGTCACAAGAAAACTTGCGGGGGCAAGCGATTGGCGTTATGCTTGCTCTAGCAACAATACGCCGCGAACGACCGGAAGGAACCATGAGCTCTCTCGCCGCAACCGACGACCGCACAGCCCCTGTGGCGGGTCCCGACCGCCTGACGTACGGCGCCGTCCACCTCGACGTGATCGACGCGAACCGGTCGCTTGCCTTCTGGCGCGACCTGATCGGGCTCGCCGAGGTCGCGCGCACGGCCGACGCGATCCACCTCGGGGTCGACGGCCGCGCCGTGATCGTCCTGCGCCCCGGCGCCGAGCGCGGGCCGGTCCGCGGACGGTCGGGCCTCTATCACGTCGCGATCCACCTTCCGAACGAGGCAGAGTTCGCCCGCGTGCTGGCGAGGATTGCCGCCGCGGGAGTGCCGCAGGCGCCGACCGATCACATTTTCTCGAAGGCGACATACCTCGGCGATCCGGACAGGATCCAGCTCGAGCTCACCCTCGAGACGCCCGAGCGCGCCGGCGAGGTCACGGTCGGGCCGGCGTCCGTCACCATCCGGGACTCGAGCGGCCGGCTGCGGGGAATGACCGAACCGCTCGATGTCCGCGACGTCCTCGCCCACCTGACCGACCGCGACGTCGACCGCCGCCTGCCGATCGGCACGACGGTCGGCCACGTCCACCTCCATGTCGCCGACCTCGAAGCGACGCGGCGTTTCTACACGGACGTGATCGGGTTCGAGGCGCACACCTTCGTCCCCGGCATCGGTTTCGGCGACCTCAGCGCGGGCGGCCACTTCCCACATCGGTTCGCCTTCAACGTCTGGCAGGGAGAGGGCGCACCTCCGCCGCCCGAGGGCACGGCCGGCCTCCGGTTCTTCGAGCTGGTCGTCCCGCCCGGCGGCCTTCGTGCGATCCGCGAGCGCCTCGACTCCGACGGACACCCACACGAGCTCGAGGGAGGCATCCTGATCACGCACGACCCGTCTGCCAACGAGCTGCGGGTCGCGGAGCTCGTCTGAGCCTCAGAACAGCCGAAAGGAGAACCACCAATGAACGTCACGATCATCGGTACCGGCAACATGGGCCGCGGCATCGGCTCGCGCCTCGTCTCGGGCGGCCACTCGGTCGGGTTGCTCGGCACCGAGCGCTCGAACGCCGAGGAGCTGGCGGCCGACCTCGGCGGCAGCGTCAGAGCCGGCACCATCGGCGACCCGATCGACGACGACGTCGTCGTGTTCGCCGTCTGGTACCCCGTCACACTGCAGGTCGCGACGCAGTACGGCTCGCAACTCGACGGAAAAGTCGTCGTCGACATCTCGAACCCGCTCGACACCGAGACCTTCGAGCCGATCGTCCCGGACGCCGGCTCGGGCGCCGAGGAGCTCGCCTCCGCTGTGCCGGGAGCGAGGGTCGTCAAGGCGTTCAACACGACCTTCGCCGGGACACTCGCGTCGGGCGAGGTCTCGGGACAGCAGCTCGACGTGCTCCTCGCGTCCGACGACGAGGACGCCAAGCGCACCGTCACCTCGCTGGTCGAGAGCTCCGGCCTGCGCGCGGTCGACGCGGGCCCGCTCCGCCGAGCGAGGCAGCTCGAGGCGCTCGGGTACCTCCACATCGCCGTCCAGGAGGGACTCGGCACCGGCTATGGAAGTGCGGTCAAGATCGTCGGCTGATGACCACCGCTCACGATACGGTCCCGTCTCCCGAGTCGGTGCCCGACGGCGCGGAGCAGGACGCGCCGATGGCCAAGGTCACGGCGCGGGCGGGCTACATGATGGGCGTGAACGTCGACCGTGCCTGGTCGCCGGAGCACGCGCGGGCGTGGGAGGGGTTCCTCGAGCTCAGCCGCCAGCTCCGTCGCGCGGCGGACGACGTGCTGGAGCCGGTCGACGGCCTGACGGTGAGCACGCTCGGGATCATGGGGCGGCTCGCGCGGGCTGAGAACCGGACGCTCCGCCAGACGGACATCGCCGCTGCGATGGGGCTCAGCTTCAGCCGCGTGTCCCGCCTCATCGACACGCTCGAGGCGCGTCGGCTCGTCGGGCGGCGGCCGTGCCCGACGGACGCGCGCGCAGTGAACGTCACGCTGACGGCGGACGGGCTCGCGCTGGCGAGGCGCGCGCAGGACGCCGTCTTCGCCTTCGTCGAGGAGCACTTCTTCGCATCGCTCGACGAGGCGGAGATCGCAACGCTCGCGGACGTCTTCTCCCGGCTGGTCGGGCACTGGCACGGCGCGGGCGACGGCGCCTGCTGAAACCGGCCGACGCCCCGCTGTCAGCCGCGAGCCGACGTGTCGAGCGCAAGCGCCCGCGCGACCCTCTCCGCCGCCTGGGACAAGGCCCGCCGGCCGTCGGCGAGGGAATCGGCGAACGAGAAGAACCCGTGGAACATGCCGTCGTACCGGATCGTCTCCGCGAGGACGTCCGCGGCCCGAAGCCGCTCCGCGTAGGCCTCGCCCTCGTCGCGCAGCGGGTCGAGCTCGGCAGTGATCACGAGCGTGGGAGGCGACGCCGCGAACGCGCCCTCATCGGCGAGGAGCGGCGAGACGAGCGCGTCGTCGGGCGTCCCGTTCCCGCCCGACAGGTAGTGCCCGAGGAACCAGGCCATCTCGGCTCTTGTCAGCCAGAACCCTTCGGCGAGCTCGTGGTGGGAGGCGCTGCCGCCACGCGCGTCGGTGACGGGGTAGACGAGGAGCTGGAACCTGAAGGGCACGGAGCCGCGTTGGGTCACCACGGCGGCCAGGTTCGCGCCGGCCGAGTCGCCGCCGATGGCGAGCCGCGCCGGGTCGCAGCCCAGTGCCTCGGCGTGGTCGTACACCCAGTCGGTGGCGGCGAAGGCGTCCTCGAGGCCGGCGGGGAACGGATGCTCCGGGGCGAGCCGGTAGTCGAGCGAGAGGATCGCGCAGCCGCTCTCTTCGGCGAGTGCCCGCGCCACGTGGTCGTGGGTGTCGAGGCTCCCGAGCACCCAGCCGCCGCCGTGGAGGTACACGAGCAGACCGGCACCCTCGTCCAGGCTCGGGCGGTAGAGGCGCGCCGGCACGCCGCCCGCGTCGACCTCGCGGATCTCGGCGAGCTCGACAGTGGGCGGCTGGACGCGCGACGCACGGAGAGCCCGAACGGCCTCGGGCGTCGACGTCGCGATAGGAGGATCGCCGAGCGACTCGAACTGCGCGAGCAGCGATTCCGCCTCGGGATGGAGGCGCATCGTCAGTCCGCCTCCAGGCGCAGGTCGAAGCCGGCCGGTGCGTGGACGTTGACGATCCGCGCGACGGCCTGCGTGCGGTTTGCGAACGTGTGGGGAACGCCGGGCGGCACGAGGACGAACGTGCCCGGCCCCACCGTGACCTCGGCGTCCTCGACGATCACGACGACCTCGCCCTCGAGGATGTAGAAGGCGTCGTCCTCGTCGGGGTGCACGTGGAGCGGCGGGCCTTCGCCCGGCTGCTTCGTGATGATCGAGAAGTTGAAGCGCGACGTGTCGGCGGTGCGCGCGAGGAACTCGACGTTCGCGACGTGGTGGCCCTCTCCCGGGCGGACGATCACCGCGCGCTCGATCCCCATCACGCCACCGCCGCCGAGACGCTGACGCCCAGGTCTCTCAGGAGCCCGTCCTCGAGGCCGTACACGAGCCCGTGCACCGTGAGATCCTGGCTGCGGGCCCACGCGTCGCGGACGATGGTCGTGTGGCAGACGTTCGCCACCTGCTCCACGACGTTGAGCTCGCACAGCCGGTCGATCCTCCTCTCGCCCGGGAGCGCATCGAGCTCGTCGACATGCTTCTCGGCGACGTCGGCGACGTGGCGGAGCCAGTTGTCGATCAGCCCGTGCCGCGCGCCGACCAGCGCGGCCGACACCCCGCCGCAGCCATAGTGCCCGCAGACGATCACGTCGCGCACGCGGAGGATGTCGACCGCGTACTGGAGCACCGAGAGGAAGTTGAGGTCGGTGTGCACCACGACGTTCGCGACGTTGCGGTGTACGAAGACGTCGCCCGGCGCGAGCCCGACGATCTGGTTCGCCGGAACGCGGCTGTCGGAGCAGCCGACCCACAGGTACTCGGGCGTCTGCCGGCGTGCGAGGTCCGAGAAGAACGCGGGATCGCCGGCCACCATCGACGCCGCCCAGGCCCGGTTGCGCTCGAAGAGGTCGGCGAGGTCGGCCACGCGCCGGAGGCTATCGCCCTTCCGAGCCGCCGCGTTGTCCTTGTTCCGCCCGGGGCCGGAGCGCATCATTGCGTTCGTGGCAGGGGGGACGATCCGAACCGACGTCGCTGTCCTGGGCGCTGGGCTCGCAGGGCTGTCCGCCGCGATCGGGTTCGCCCGCCGCGGTCGTCGCGTCTGCGTACTCGAGCGCGACGCGACCGGAGCGGGAGCCCGCGAGCCGGATCTCGTCTTCGACGGGTGGGAGCGGGCCGGAGTCGCCCACTTCCGCCAGCCGCACAATTTCCTCGGTCTCGGCCGGCGCACGCTGCTGGACGAGGCACCCGACGTGCTGGATCGTGTCCTGGCCGATGGGGCGTTCGAGAACCGCCAGTTCGAGCTCGCGCCAGGTGACCCGTGCCCGGGCGACGAGTCGTTCGTCTCCATCTGTATCAGGCGGCCCGTGTTCGAGAGCGCGCTGCGCACCGCCGCCGAGGCCGAGACCGACGTGCGGATCGAGGGCGGAGCGCGGATCGCCGGGCTTCTCGGTGCGCCCCCGTCGGGGAACGACGGGGTGCGCGTCACCGGGGCCCGGACGACCGACGGGCGAACGGTCGAGGCGGACCTCGTCGTCGACGCGCTCGGGCGCACGTCACAGGTGAGCTCGTGGCTCGAGGCGCTCGGGGCGCGTCGTATGGCAGAGCGGCGCTCCGAGTGCGGTCTCCTGTACTACAGCCGCCACTTCCGCCTGCGGCCGGGCGTCGAGATGCCCTCGCTGCCGTCCCTGCTTCGCGGGCCGCGCGGTGAGACGGGGTACCTCGTCTTCGTCGTGTTCCTGGGAGACAACCGGACGTTCGCGCTCGTGCTCATGATCCCGCCCTGGGATCGGGAGCTGCGGGCGTTGAAGTCCGAGACTGCGTACATGACTGCAGCGCTTGCCATCCCGTCGCTCGTCCCGTGGATCCACCCCGATTGCTCGGAGCCGATCACGACAGTGCTTCCGATGGGAAGCCTCCAGAACCTCCATCGCTCGCTCGTGGTCGACGGCGAGCCCGTGGCGACCGGCATCCAGCCGATCGGCGACGCGCTTTGCCACACGAACCCGACGTTTGCTCTCGGCGCGTCCCTCTCGATCACGCACGGTTTCACTCTCGCCGAGGTCGCCGCGAGGGCGGACGACGGGCGTGCGCGGGCGCTCTCCTTCGAGGACGCGGCCGGGGTGGACGCGGCCGCCCGCTTCGACGCCGTCTCCGACGAGGACCGCGACCGGATCCGCTTGTGGCAGGGCGAGCAGATCGACGTCCGCGACCCGGGCGACAGCATGGCGCTGTTCCTACGGCTGACCGCCTACCCGGCGTCGATCGGCGACCCCGACCTGTTCCGCGCCGTGGCCCGACGTGTCAACGCCCTCGACCCCCCGGACGCGCTGGGGAGAGACGATGCCCTCGTCGCGCGGGCCCGGGAGCTGGCCGGCGACGGCGGCGCCCGCCCGCAGCTCGGCCCGACCCGCGACGAGCTCCTCGGACTCATCGCGCGGGCCTCTGGCTAGAGGACGCGGTCACCCTCGCACGGCGAAGCGTGAGGCCAGGCGGTGGCTCGGCGTCACGCGACCCAGGCGACGAGCGGGATCTCCATCTCCTGCGGGCTCAGGCCGCCGTGCTGGCCGTGGAGGTGCTGGACGAAGCGGCCCGGCTCGTGCCAGTACACCGCCTCCCCGTGGCGCGGGAGCACGGCGACGTCCGCGAGCCGGGTCCGCAGCCGCAGCGACGGCTCGGCGAAGATGCCTTCCTGTATCAGCTCAGCCACCGGAACGACATCCGCGACGCCGTCGAGCCGCTCCCCGAGGCCCCTGCAGATCGTGTCTACGTGCCCGTCGCGCGCGTGCAGGAAGAGGTCGCGACACGAGCCGGCCGGGGCGAGCGGCTTGCCGTCGGCGCCGGTCTCGAGATGCGTGGCGAGCTCCGGCCAGAGCTCGTTGACGTAGACCGTGCGGCCGGGATCGACGGGCGACATGCCGTGGTCGGCGGTGAGCAGCACGAGCGTCCCGGGAGGGAACGTCGCCCGGTGGACGTCGTCGAGGACCCTGCGCGTGACCACGTCCACCGCCGGATCGTCGGTCCCGACGGCGTGCATCAGCGAGTCGAGCTCGTCGAGGTAGAGGTGTGCATACCCCGCGCCACCGCGGAGAGCCGCCGCGGCCGCGGCGAGGCCATCCTCCGCGTTTTCGAAGGGGACGACGTGCGTGCCGCGGAGGAGCGCGATGTTCGGCGCCGAGGCCGCGATCGTCGCAGGGAGGACGACGGTGCTCGGAACGCCGGCCTCCGCCAGACGAACGTAGATCGAGTCGGTCGGAAACAGCGCGTCGGGGTCGATCTGCCCGAGAAGCGTCCCTCGCACGCCGTCGCCGGCGAACGAGAAGAGGAGCGGTGTGATGAGCCGGTCGAGCGAGGGCTCGTACACGTGCCACTCGTAGAGCCCATGCTCGGCGACCGGCAGACCGCTGTGGATCGTCGTCACCTGCGCGGTCGTCGTGGACGGGAACTGGCTCGTCAGCTGCACGAGCAGGCCGTCCGACCGGGCCTGCGCGAACAGCGCATGCCCGGCGTGCCGTTCGAGGAACGCCCAGCCGAACGCGTCGAAGTAGACGAAGACCACACGGTCGAAGCGATCGGTCAACAGCGGCTCGTCGAGCGCCGGGCCGGCCACGGCTCCCGTGAGCAGGCGCTCGACGGTCGCCGGCAGTTGGTCGAAGCACCGCGTCCCCTGCTCCGGCTGGCACCAGTCCTCGCGCATTCGGTGACCGTACTCCAGCTCCGGCGAGCGCCCGGTGCCCACGGCGGATTGACTGACTGTCTTACCTTGTGGTTCTATGTATAGGACTTCGACCCATGGAGGCCGTTGCATGCACATCGACAAGGATCTCGTCGCGGCCTCGGCGACACCGCTCGTGCTGGCGATCCTCGCGGACGGTGAGAGCTACGGCTACGCGATCCTCAAGCGCGTCCGCGCGCTCTCCGGGGGCGAGCTCGAGTGGAGCGACGGGATGCTCTACCCGCTGCTGCATCGGCTCGGCCGGCTCGGCTACGTGACGACTGAATGGCGGACGCCGCCGGAAGGTCGTCGCCGCAGGTACTACGTGATCACGGACGACGGGCGAACCGCACTCGCGGATCATCAGCGGCAGTGGCTGACCGTCACGCGTGCACTCAACCACGTGTGGCCGGGCTCCGGTGCGCTCCTGACGGCGCTCGGCGAGACCTGACATGGAGAGCGTGGAGTCACAGATCGCCGAGTGGCGCGCGTACGTCGCGAACGCCCCAGCTGTCAACGGGAACGACGTCGATGAGCTGGAGGACCATCTTCGCCACCAGATCGCCGAGCTGAGCGCGGCCGGGCTCACAGCCGACGAAGCCTTTCTGGTCGCCGTGAAACGGATGGGAGAGCTGAACGCCGTGTCGCGGGAGTTCGCACGCGAGCACAGCGGACGCCTCTGGAAGCAGCTTCTGGGAACTGACGAGGACGCGTCGCCCGTGGCCGAAGGTTGGTTCGAGGCGCTCGTCTTCGCCGTCGCCGCGGCCGTCGCGATTCAGGGTGCGCGCCTCGCTGCCGGCTTCCCCGACGAGGAGCCGACGTGGTTCGCGCGGAACATCGGTCTGTTCGTGCTGCCTTTCCTCGCCGGGTACTTCGCCCGCCGACGGCGGATCGACCTCCGGGGATGGATGATGGCAGCGACGCCGTTCGCGCTCGCCGCGCTCGTGATCAACCTCTATCCGTACGACGCGGACTCCGACACCGAGATCCTGGTTGCGCTCCACCTGCCAGTCGTGCTGTGGTTCGTGGTCGCGTTCCCGTACATGGGCGGGACGATCCGATCGCACGCGCGGCGCATGGACTTCGTCCGCTTCACGGGCGAATGGTTCATCTACTACGTCCTGATCGCGCTCGGGGGTGGCGTGCTGATGGGGTTGACCGCGGGAATCCTCGAGCCCACAGGAGTCGACGTCGATCGGATCGCCGAGTGGGTGCTGCCCGCGGGTGCGGCGGGGGCGGTCGTCGTCGCCGCGTGGCTCGTCGAGTCGAAGCAGCGGGTCGTGGAGAACATGGCGCCCGTGCTCTCGATGCTCTTCACGCCGCTATTCGCTGTCATGCTCGCGTGCGCGGCCGTCGTCTACGCCGTGACCGGGCTCGGCGAGGCATTCGATCGCGAGCTCCTCAGTGTCTTCGACGCCCTGCTGGTCGTCGTCCTGGGGCTCGTCCTCTACGGGATCTCCGCGCGGGAGGCGTCCGCGTCGCCGAACTGGATGGACGGCGTCCAGTTGGTCGCCGTCGTCTTCGCCCTCGTCCTCGATGCGATGGTGCTCGGCGCGATGATCGCCCGGATCGGCGACCTCGGGTTCACGCCGAACCGAACAGCCGCGCTCGGCCTCAACCTGGTCCTTCTCGCGAACCTCGCGGGAGCCGCGTTGCTGTCCGCCCGATTCCTCAGACGACGCAGCACGCTGCACCGGCTCGAGCGCTGGCAGACGACCTACCTTCCCGTCTTCGCCCTGTGGGCCGCAGCGGTGGTGGTCGTCCTGCCGCCGCTGTTCGGGTATGCGTGACCGCATCCACGATCGCAGACGGTGGTCTCCCGGGGGTGCCGGCACCTCCACCCGCGAGGGACGTTGGCGTCCGGCTTCAGCGCTCGAGCGGGTGCGCGTCGCGAGCTTCCCGCTGGTCGGGTCGGTGCGCATCGGCCGCCGCTTGGGACGCGACGCCGCCGCACAGTCCGCTAAGCACCAGCGCCACCGGAGCGAGCAGGTAGGTCTCCCACGCACTCTCCGACGCGACCTTCAACGAAGACCGCCAAGGCGGCGACGCCGATAGTCGCCGCGTGCGCCCCGAGACCAGTGGACGCTCGTGGGCGTGCTGTCGCCCGGTAACGAGTTTCGTTGCCGAGAACGAGGAGAGGGCCGCGTCTCCGCGGCCCTCTCGGTCACGCGCTGCCCGACGAGGTCAGCTGCAGCCGGTGTTCGTGCCGCAGTCGCGGCACGTGTAGCAGGAGCCCGTCCTCACCATGCGGCCGCCACAGCGGGCGCACTCGACGGCGTCCTCCCACTGGTTGAAGAGCGCCGTCTGGCCCGGGGGCGCGGACTCGACCACCGCCGCGGCCGCACCGGCCGCCGGGTCGTCCGAGTACGCCGCTGCGAGGCGTGCCTTCACCTCGGCGGTGAGGATGCCCGCCTCCTCCTGCTGGTCGGCGGTCAGGAACTTCTTCCCCATCCAGCGGAAGATGTAGTCGACGATCGACTTGGCGACGCGGATGTCCGCGTCGTTCGTCATCCCGCTCGGCTCGAAGCGCATGTGGCTGAACTTCGAGACGTACACCTCGAGCGGCACGCCGTACTGGAGCCCGAGCGACACGGAGATCATGAACGAGTTCATGAGGCCGGCGAGCGTGGTGCCCTCCTTCGCGATGTCCACGAAGATGTCGCCCGGCGTCCCGTCCTCGAACAGGCCGACGTGGATGTAGCCCTCGTACTCGCCGACCTTGAACTTGCGGCCGACCTCGGTGCGGTCGTCGGGCAGCCGCCGCCGCTGCGGGTGCGTGACGACGCCCGTCGCGCCGACCGGCAGCACGACCGCGGGGCCGTCCTTCGAGGACGAGAGCGGCTGCGCGACCTTGCAGTTGTCGCGATAGATCGCGATCGCCTTGACGCCGAGCTGCCAGGACTCGACGAACAGCTTCGCGATCTCGTCGATCGCCGTCTGCTCGGGCAGGTTGACCGTCTTCGAGATCGCACCCGAGATGAACGGCTGCACCGCGCCCATCATCTTCACGTGCCCCATGTAGTGGATCGCGCGCTCGCCGATCGCGCAGTCGAACACGGGGTAGTGCTCCGTCTTGAGGTGCGGCGCCCCCACGACGCCGCCCCTCTCGTCGATGTACGCGACGATCTCCTCGACCTCGCGCGGCGCGTAGCCGAGCTCGCCGAGCGCCATCGGCACCGTCTTGTTGACGATCGTGATCTCGCCGCCGCCGACGAGCTTCTTCGACTTGACGAGCGAGAAGTCGGGCTCCACGCCGGTCGTGTCGCAGTCCATCATGAAGCTGATCGTCCCGGTCGGCGCGAGCACGGTCGCCTGCGCGTTCCGGAACCCGTGCACCTCGCCGATCTCCAGCGCCTCGTCCCACGCGCGGCGCGCGCCGGCGATGATGTCCTCGGGCACCGACTCCGGGTGGTCGATGTTGCCGACCGCGGCGCGGTGCTTCGCGATCACGCCGACCATGGCGGCGCGGTTCTCGGCGTACCCCACGTGCGGGCCCATCCGCTGGGCGACCTCGGCCGACTTGCGGTACGCGCGGCCCGTCATGAGGGCGGTGATCGCCGCTGCGTAGGCCCGGCCCTCGTCCGAGTCGTACGGCAGCCCCCGCGCCATCAGCAGCGCGCCGAGGTTCGCGTAGCCGAGGCCGAGCTGCCGGAACTTCTTCGCGTTCCGGCCGATCTCGGGCGTCGGGTAGGACGAGTAGCCGACGAGGATCTCCTGCGCGAGGAACACGACGTCGACCGCGTGCTCGAACATCTCGACGTCGAACTCCCCGTCCTCGCGGCGGAACTTCATCAGGTTGAGCGACGCGAGGTTGCACGCCGAGTCGTCGATGTGCATGTACTCCGAGCACGGATTCGACGCGTTGATCCGTCCGGTGTTCGGAGACGTGTGCCACGCGTTGATCGTCGTGTCGTACTGGACGCCCGGGTCGGCGCACTCCCACGCCGCCGCCGCGATGTCGCGCAGCAGGCCGCGGGCGTCGACGGTCTCGACCACCGTCCCGTCGGTGCGCGCGGTGAGCGACCACTCCTTGCCCTCCGCGACCGCCTCCATGAACGCGTCCGTGACGCGCACCGAGTTGTTCGCGTTCTGGTACTGGATCGACGCCCAGTCGGGCGAGTCGAGCGACATGTCGTAGCCTGCCTGCTCGAGCACGCGCGCCTTGCGCTCCTCGCGCGCCTTGCACCAGATGAACTCGTCGACGTCCGGATGGTCGATGTCGAGCACGACCATCTTCGCCGCGCGACGCGTCTTGCCGCCCGACTTGATCGTGCCCGCAGACGCGTCGGCGCCGCGCATGAACGAGACCGGGCCGGACGCGTAGCCGCCCTTCGAGAGCTGCTCCTTCGAAGATCGCAGCCGGGAGAGGTTGAGGCCCGAGCCGGAGCCACCCCGGAAGATGATCCCCTCGCGCCGGATCCAGTCGAGGATCGACTCCATCGAGTCGTCGATCGAGAGGATGAAGCACGCCGAGCACTGCGGTGTCTCCTCGAAGCCGACGTTGAACCAGACCGGCGAGTTGAACGACGCGTACTGGTTGACGAGGATCGCCTTCAGCTCGGCGTGGAAGGTCTCCGCCTCCTCTTCGGACGCGAAGTAGCCGCCCTGCCGGCCCCAGGCCGTGACGGTGTCGGCGACGCGGCCGACCATCTGCTTGACGCTCCGCTCCCGCTCGGGGGAGGCCATGCGGCCGCGGAAGTACTTCTGCGCGACGATGTTGGTGGCCGTCTGCGACCAGAACTTCGGGAACTCGACGTCGCGCTGCTCGAACGCGGGCCCGCTCTTGCCCGGGATCAGCGCGTCGCGCGTCTCCCACTCGATTTCGTCGAAGGGATCGCGGCCGGGGATGGTGAAGTACCGCGGCGGCGTGACGCATGCGGCCTCGTCGAGAACGCTGTTGACGATCTCCGCGGTGTCGTTCGACTCCGTCTTGGGTGCCTGCGTCGCCTGCTTCGCCGTTGCCATGCTGTCCTCCCGGGCCGGGGTTGTCCGTTACTCCTCGCGCCGGGCGCGGGGGAGCGCGTCCTGCGAGCGGACCGGGCATGCTAGGACTCCGGTCGGACGGCGCCGAAATCGCGCAATTTGCAGGAAAATCGCGCGAGCTGTCACTCGCTGATTCTAGCGGTCCGACCGCAGGTGCCGGTCAGCGCCTGCGGGCTCGGAGTGATGCGGCCGCGGCGCTCAGTAGCAGCAGCGCGGCGAGCGCGGCGAGCGCCAGCACCGGGTATGGCACGCCCGCGCTCGCGGTGTCGACTCGGGCGGGGCCGGCGAGACGGGCGGGCCGGTCTGACGTGCGAGTGGAGGCGCGCGGTCGCGACTCGGGCTTCGGCGCGCGCGCTGCCCGCGAAGTCTCGGGGGGTTCGGTCACGGCGGGCGGTGCCGCAACCTGCTCGGGCGCCCGTGCGGGAGCCTTCGCGTTGCTTCCCTCGACGCGACGGCGCTGGGCGTCGGCGAGAGCCCGCGCGATGTCCCCGTCCGCATTCGAGTACTGGAGCACGTCTTCGGGCAGCGCTCGGATCGCCGCCCGGTAGCACGCGAGCGGATAGACGCCGTCGACCCGTCCGCCCGAGTACCAGTCGCGGATCACGCGCTGCGCGCAGTCGTCGAGCGGACCTGCACCCGCCGGCATCGCGACGGTCAGAGCGGACGCTACAGCGACCGCGGCCAGAAGGATCCGCGGGGAGCGCATCTTGTCCCACTACCCGTTCTCGGGGTCGCGAAACGTTCCAGGCCGGCGGCGGCCGCGGAGCGGCTGAGCTCAGGCGGGGCCGGGCGGGCCGCCGTTGCGGCGGGCCTGGGCGCGGCGGCTCAGGTAGCCGGCGCCGCCCGCAGCCAGGAGCAGCAGTGCTAGCCCACCCAGGATCAGGAGCGGGATCGGTAGCGACGAGGGGCCGGAGGTGTCGACCTCGCCGGCCGCGTTCGTCTGCCCGTCCGGGCCGAGCGTGTCCGGCGTCGTGGGCGTCGTGGGCGTCGTGTCGGACGGGTCCTCACCCGTCGTACCGGTCGGGGCCGGGCCGCCCGCGGGCCCGGGGTCGGGCTTCCCCTGTGCGGCGTACGCGAGCGCCCGCCGGATGTCGTCCTCGGCGTTCGAGTAGTCCTTGACGTCCACCGGGAGCGAACGGATCGCCTCCAGGTAGCAGTGCTTGGGGAAGATCTGGTCGACGCGCCCGTTTCCGTACCAGTCGTCGATCACCTTCTCGGCGCACGTCTTCGCGCTCGCCGCGGGCGCGAGCACGAGAGAGGTCAGCGTCACCATCGCGACCAGCGATGCAACGAGGAGGATGCGACGGAAGAGGGCTTCAGGCACGAATTCTGGACGGATGGCGTGGAGTGAGTCTTCCCACCCTCCGTGGGTCGGCAATCATGGAAGGGTAAACGATGTGTAAGACGCCGTTCGCGTCAACCCGCGAGGGTCCTGCGGCGGCCGCGGGCCATGGTAGCCTCGCCGCCTCATGGACGCGGCTCCGCGACCCGGACGCGTCGCGGAGGCCGTCGTCGTCGCGGCCCTCGGCGTCCTGTTCGCGTGGGCAGTCCTCTTCGGCGGCGGCTCGCGCGACGCCGCGCTCGCCACGGCGGGGATCGCGGCCATCGCGTGCGCCACGGTCGGTGTCGCAGCCGCGCTCCGAGGCGCCCTGCCGCTGCCGCGCCTCGACCGCGCGGGCGCGGTGACGGTCGCGGCGACCGCGCTGCTGACGCTCTGGGCCGGTGTCTCGATCGCCTGGTCGATCGCCTCCGATCTCTCGTGGGAGTGGCTCGCGCGCGGGCTCGTCTACACGGCGTTCCTGACGCTCGGGATCCTCGCCGGTGCGCTCGGCAGTGGCACACGGCGTGTGGCGGCACTTGCGGCGATCGTGCTCGCGGCGGCGCTCGGCTGGGCCCTCCTCGGCGTCGCGGTCCCGTCCCTCTTCCCGGACGGCGACCGGATCGCACGGCTCCGCGAGCCGGTCGGCTACTGGAACGCGCTCGCACTTCTCGCCGATGCCGCGCTCGCATTTGGGCTCTGGGCAGCACGCGACGCTCGCGTCGTGGTCCGTCTCGCCGGCTGCCTGCTCGCCTATGCCGCCGTCCTCGTCCTCCTGCTCACGCAGTCGCGGGCGGGCGTTGTCGGGGCCTTGGGCGTGCTCGCCCTCTGGCTCCTGCTCTCGGACGAGCGCTTGTCGGACGCCCTGCGGATCGTGCTCGCCGCGATACCCGCGCTCGCCGTCGTCGGCTGGGCCTTCACCAGGCCCGCGCTCGTCGAGGCCGGGGCGCTGCGAAGCGACCGAGTCGACGACGGGCGCGTCTTCGCCGTGCTGACGGTCGCCGGCGGGCTCGCCGTCGCCTTCGCTGCGTGGCGGGTTCCCGTGCGCCAGCTCGTGGAGAGACATCGGCAGACCGTCCGTCGCGCCGTCGTCGGCATGTGCGCGATCGCCCTCGTCGCCGGCACGGTCGGCTTCGTCGCCAAGGTGGGCAACCCGGCGTCCTGGGTCGACTCTCAGCTCTCGCAGGGAGAGTGCGTCAACGAGCCGGGGCGGCTCACCGACCTCTGCGCGAACAACCGGCTCCGGTGGTGGGGCGAGGCACTCGACGTCGCCGCCGACCGGCCGGTGGGCGGCTCCGGAGCAGGCACGTTCGCGCTCGCCCGGCGGCGCTACCGCGAGAGTGCGGCTCCGGTGGCGGAGCCGCACAGCGTCCCGCTCCAGCTGCTCGCCGACCTCGGAGTCGTCGGCCTGGGCCTCGGGCTCGTGGTCGCAGGCGGGGCGCTCGTCGGAGTCCGTCGCGGGCTCGGGCGCGTCTCCGGCGGTGACCGGGCCGCGGCGGCCACGCTCGCGTGCCTGATCCTCGCCTACGGCGTCCACGCGCTCGTCGACTACGACCTCGACTTCCTCGCCGTGACTGGGCCGGCGCTCCTTGCCCTCGGCACGCTCCTCGCCGTTGGTCGGCCCCGGGCGGCGCTACGGGCGGGCCTCCCGGGCCTCGTAGCGGTCGCGGCCGTTGGAACGGCGGCGGTCGTCACCGTCGCGCTGCCACGGCTCGCGCAGGGCCAGGTCGACCGCGCGTTCGAGGCGATCGACGCAGGGCATCTCACCGAGGCAGTCGACGCCGCGGACCGCGCGCGGCTCCTGAACCCCCTCTCGCTCGGCCCGCTGCAGGCGCGCGCGTTCGCGTCGGACGCCGCAGGGGACAGGGCGGCTGCGGTCGCCTGGTACGAGGAGGCGACACGGCTCCAGCCGGACAACCCCGACACGTGGTACGACCTCGGCCTCTACCACGCCACCGCGACGCACGACCTCTGCGCCGCCTACGCGGCTCTCAACCATTCGTACACGCTCGATCCGCGGTCGAGCCGCTGGACGCCGGGCGGGCAGCTCGACATCGCTCGCGCGGCCGTCAACTCGGGCGCCTGCCAGCGCTGACCGCGCCTCGCCTCAGCCGCCGAGGATCAGCACGGCCTGCGCTCCGTGGAGCTGGCCCGGCCGCACACCGTCGAGCGGGCTGACGACCTCGACGCCGAGATCGCGAGCGAGCCGCCGGGCTTCCCCTTCGAAGCCCCGGCGGTACATGACGAGCGACGTGACGTAGTCGTGGCCCGGCGCGTTCGCGACCAGGCCGATCCGGTAGCCCTTTCGGCTGACGCGCGACGCGGCGGCCGCGGCGGCACCCTGCCGGCCGTTCCCGTTGAGGACGACGACCTTCACCTTGCGACGGGGAAGCTCCGCGGCGGCAGTCGTGGTTTTCGCCGGACGTGCCGTCGCCGGCGTCTTCGTCACGTCCTTGGTGGCGACGGCCTTCGAGGCCGTCGACCGCTTGTGGCCGGCGGCGTGAGGCTTCGCGAGCAGCGCGCCACCGATCATGACGAGCAGGACCAGCTCGACCGCTGCGACGGCGGCGACGACGAGCGTCGCGGTGCGCCACGGGCGGACGGCGAGCTCGACGTGATCGAGGCGGATGGGATGATCCACGACGCGAACGAGGTTCGCGGGAGAGGGCGCTAGTCCTCCCGTTCCGCGGCGAATGTCGCGGCGATGCCGTCGGCGAGCGGCGTCGAGGCCGTGAAGCCGAGCTCGCGTGTCGCATGCGTGGTGTCGAGGACGCTCCGTCGCGCGTCACCCGCGCGAGCCGGCCCGAACGCGGGCGGCGCGTCGACGCCGACTGCACGCTCGCACACGGCGTGCAGCGCGGAGATCGTCGTCTCGACGCCGGTCCCGACGTTGAAGACGCCGCCGTCGTGCTCTCCTGCGAGGAGCAGCGCCTGCACGACGTCGTCGACGTGGACGAAGTCGCGCGTGATCGAGCCGTCGCCGAAGATCGTCGTCGGCTCGCGCGCCGCGAGCCGCTCGAGGAAGATGGCGATCACGCCGCCCTCGAGCGCCGCGGACTGGCGTGCCCCGTAGACGTTGGCGAACCGCAGCGCGACGTGGTGGGTGCCGAAGATCCGGTTCCAGCCGTCGAGATAGATCTCCGCGGAGCGCTTTGCGAGCCCGTACGCCGAGACGGGGAGGAGCGGCGAGTCCTCACGCGCAGGCTCGTCGACCGAGCCGTAGATCGCGCCGCCGGTCGATGCGAAGACGAGGTGCGCTCCCGCCGCGCGGGCCGCCTCGAGCGTGTTGACGGTACCGACGACATTGACCTCGGCGTCGAAGCCCGGCCGTTCCATCGACGTCCCGACGTCCGCCTGCGCGGCGAGGTGGAAGACGACGTCGGCGTCGACCTCGAACGGCTCGCGGACGTCGTGGGGGCGGAACAGCGCAGCTGCGTTGACGAACTCGCGCCGACCGGTGCTGAGATCGTCGAGCACGACGACCTGGTCGCCGCGGGCGACGAGCGCGTCGACGAGGTGCGAGCCGATGAAGCCGGCGCCGCCGGTGACGAGTGCGCGCATCGCGGCAGCCTACTCGGGCTAACGTCCCGCCGATGTTCGTCACCTTCGAGGGCCTCGACGGCTGCGGCAAGACCACACAGGCCGCGCTCCTGGCCGAGTCCCTGCGTGGCGAGGGCGTCGACGTCGTCTCGACGCGCGAGCCCGGCGGGACGCCGCTCGGGGAGGCGATCCGCGAACTCGTTCTCCACGGCGACCACGTCGCCCCGTGGGCGGAGGCGGCGCTCTACGTCGCGGCGCGCGCCCAGCACGTCGACCAGGTGATCCGTCCCGCGCTTGAGCGCGGGGCGACGGTGATCTGCGATCGCTATCTCGACACCTCCGTTGCCTATCAGGGCGCCGGCCGCGGCCTCGGGGTCGACACGATCCTCGACCTGAACCTGCTCGCCGTGGGCGGGCTCGTGCCCGACCGGACGGTGCTCGTCGAGATCGACGTGGAGACGGCGCTTGCGCGTGTCGGTGAGAAGGGCGACCGGATCGAGCGCGCCGGGGCGGAGTTCTGGCCGCTCGTCGTCGAGACCTATCGTGCCCTCGCCGCTCGCTTCCCGGAGCGGTTCGTCGTCGTCGACGGCCGGCGGTCGATCCCCGAGATCGCCCAGGAGATTCGTGACCGTCTTCGCTGACGTCCCCGAGCAGCCCGAGGCGAAGCGGCTGCTCGAGGCCGCGCTCGCCGAGGGCCTGGCGCACGCCTATCTCCTCCACGGGCCCGCAGGAGTGGGGAAGCGGGCCGCGGCGCGTGCGTTCGCCGGCACGCTGCTCGGCGACCCGCGGCGGGTCGACGCGGGCATCCACCCCGATCTCCGGGTCGTCGAGGCGCTCGGCGAGATGATCCGGATCGACGAGATCCGCGCGCTCCACCACGACCTCCACATGCGGCCGTTCGAGGCAGATCGGAGGGTCTACCTCATCCTCGACGCGCACCGGATGAACGATGAGGCCGCCGCTGCGCTGCTCAAGGACCTCGAGGAGCCTCCCGCCTATGCCACGCTCGTCCTCGTCGCCGACGAGCTCGGCCCGCTGCCGGAGACGATCCGCTCGCGCTGCCAGCTCGTTCCGTTCCGACGCCTGTCGCGCGAGGCCGTCCAGGCGTGGATCGGCGAGTGCGCGCCGGAGCTCACGGACGAGGAGGCCGCCGTGCTCGGCCGCGTCGCGGGGGGTCGTCTCGACCGTGCCGCACGGCTTCTCGACGAGGCTGCACGCGAGCGTCGTGCCGCCCTCCTCGTCGCGGCACGGGGCACGTACCGTGACGAGGCCTTCGACCCTGCAGCGGCCGCCGGCGTGATCCTCGAAGGAGCGGGTGCACACGGAACCGCGGCGCGCAAGCGGGAGCAGGACCTGGTCGACGGGCTCGACCTTCCACCGCGCGAGGCGGAGCAGAGGGTGCGGCGCGCGGAGTTCGGAGCCGAGCGCGCGGAGGTCCTCGCCGCACTCGACGACCTCGGCAGTTGGTACCGCGACCTCGTCGTGGTCGCGAACGGCGCGGAGAGCGCCGTCCTCAACGCGGACCTGCTCGACGTGCTGCGCGACGACGCGGCCGGCCCGGAAGGCTCCGGCGCCGAGGGCGCCGCCGCCGTCGTCCGTCAGGCGTGGCGCGAGGCCGAAGAGTTCAACCTCAACGCGTCGCTCTTCCTGGAGGCGCTCTTCGTCCGCCTGCACCGCGCGTTCGCCTGACTGGAGTCAAACCTCCCCGGTTCGAGGGATGACCTCGGACTGCCGTCGGCCGACGAGGGAGGAGAGGCACGGCCGTCGCGGCAGCCCGGCGACTCGGGCATCTGCGGAAGACCGGCAGGCGACCCCTGCCGTCGGCGCCTCGCCGCGCGCGACGTGGCTCCGGCCGCTGGTGCCTGTCGGGGCCACGCCGCCGCTCGCCTCCGAACGGGCGGGCGCTAGAATCCGCGGCCCGCCGACGTAGCTCAGCTGGTAGAGCACTTCACTCGTAATGAAGGGGTCCGCGGTTCGAGTCCGCGCGTCGGCTCACAGAGAAAGCCCCGCTCACGCGGGGCTTTCTCGTTCAGGTAGGTACGGGCTTTCGAGGACGTTGTCTGTGCGCCGCGACGAAGACAGCCTTGCTTGACGGAGTGACTTCGAGGGGGAACAATCGCCGCAATTCGACGCGAGGTCAGGAATGCGGCGATTCGTGGTGCTCGTGGGGCTGGCGACCGTTGTGGCGGGGACGGCGGCATTGATCGACGCACCGTCGTCGTCGCCGCTCGCAGCCGGGACTCTGAGCCTGAAGGGAACCGTGCGGGTGGTCTCCGAACCGGTCGCGTGTCCACCGGGAGCGCCTGCGGATGCGGCCGGGTGTCGAACACGCACCGGCAAGGCCTCTCTTCCGGGTCTGGGGAATGTGTCGCAGACCTACAACTGGTTCTACCGCCTGGGGCCTCCCACATGTCCCTCCCTGGACGTCGGGAAGCCCCTCGCGACCACCGGCCGGCTCGTTGTCGCGGGAAAGGGAGAGATCCACTTCGCCCTCGCGGATGGAAAACGGTGCATCGAGGAAGAGCCGATGCGGAACGAGCCGCAGGACTTCACGATCGCGGGCGGCACGGGTGACTATGAAGGCGCCACCGGGAGCGGGACGCTCGATCGTTCGATCAGTGGCGGCTTCGGATCGGAGACTTGGACAGGGACGCTGGTGGTCGCTGGGCACGACTTTGACGTCGCTCCGCCCGCGCTGACTGGTGCCACCTCGAAGACGGTACGCGCTCCGAAGGGCGCGAAACGCGTCAGGGTCACCTTCACGGTCACGGCGAAGGACGCCAAGGACGGCACCGTCCCGGCCACGTGCATGCCCCGGTCAGGCAGCCAATTCAAGGTCGGCCGAACCGCCGTCAAGTGCTCGGCCACGGACTCCAGCGCCAACAGGGCGAACGCGTCGTTCACGGTCACCGTGAGAGCGGCGAAGTAACAGGCCCCCTGCTATAGGAGCTGGACGTGGTCAGACGAGGTTGCGGACGAGCGAGCGCCTCGCGGGCTATTTGACCTCGACGAAGCGGGCGTCGAGCGTCGCCGCCAGCGTGCGATGGGCGGGCGACGTCCCGACGAGCGTCGAGCGTTCCGGGTCGACGCCGTACGCGCGGGCGAAGGCGAGCAGCAGACCCGGCAGGGGAGGGCGACACCAGCAGATCGGTGGACCGCCGCCGTGCGGGCAAACGGCTCGCTCGATCGGGCCGGACACGGCCCTCGGCAGCAGCTCGGATGCGTCGGCGAGGTCGTCCGGCGAGCCGTCCGGCAGCCAGTCGAAGACGAAATGCGGGGCGGTCGGGTCGATGGCCTCGATCGCGTCGCGCCGGCCCGCCGCCCGCAGCGCGGACGCCGCGACGAACACGCCGGCCCGCCCCGCGCGCGGCTCGCGCGAGAACGGTAGGTGCTCGATGGACGCGAAGCCCTCGTCGGGTTCGGGGCGTTCGAGCTCGCGGAGCACGCGCATCTGGGACGTCGGCGCCATCAGACCAGGCTCGTTCCGTGCCGCCGCTTTCAACTCCTCGGGCGTCGGGAGCGAGCCGAAACGATCGAGGAGCCGATCGACCATGTTGACCTGCGCCTGCGCGAGCGGCGTGTCGAGCCACACGCATCGCACGGGAGTGCCGTGGCGCGCCGCCGCCTCGATCACGTGGCTCCGCGACGCGCGCGTCGAGTACGTGTTGTCGAGGACGACCCGCCGCGCGCCTGACGCGAGCGCCGTCTCGAGCTCGTCCGCGAGCGCGCGGAGCGTCCCTCCGCGCTCGTCGCGGTTGAGGCGGAGGTGGTCACGTGCGGCGTAGGCCTCCGCCACCCGGCTCTTCCCGGCACCGGGGATGCCCATGACGAGCACGACCTCGGCGTCGCCCGGCGTGGACGACGTGCCGCGGGTACCACGCGACGGGGTCACGCGCTCCCGCTCGGCCTCGCCGAGCACGATCGCAGCGGCGCGGGCCGCCGAGCGCGCTGTCTCCGGCTGCCGCGCCCCCGGGATCGCGACGACGTGCGGGCCGAGGCCGAGCACCCAGGCCAGGGCCGCCTCGGCCGCGGTCACGCCGTGGTTCTCCGCGACCGCGGCGAGCCCCGGGTGACGGTCGAGCGACCGGGCGCGCCGCGGCCCGCCGAGCGGCGAGTGCGCGATCACCGCGATCCCCGCCTCGGCGCACCGCTCGACGACGCCGCCGCGGAGCGCACGGTCGTCGAGGACGCTCAGCGAGACCTGCACGGCGGCGACCGGAGCGAGCCCGAGCGCCTCGTCGAGCTGGCCGCGGTTGACGTTCGCGAGCCCGACACGCCGCACAAGGCCCTCGTCCTCGAGGCGCGCCAGCGCGCGCACCGACGTCCGAGTCTGTGTGCGCGGGTCCGGTGCGTGGAGGAGGTAGAGGTCGATCGGAAGGCCGTCGAGTGCCTCGAGGCTCTCCTCGCAGTGCGCGCGGATCGCCTTCGCGCGGCCGTCCGGCACCCAGGCGCCGCTCGGTCGCGCCATCCCGCCCTTGGTCACGATCCGGGCATCCGCCTGCGCGCCGCAGGCGCGTAGAGCCCGAGCGAGCAGCCGCTCGTTGCCGCCGTAGGCGCGGGCGGTGTCGTACACCGTGATCCCCGACTCCGCCGCAGCCGCGATCGTCGCGAGCGCTCCGTCGTCGGTCGGCAGCCGCATACAGCCGAGCCCGATGCGCAGTTCCGACGCGGTCAACCAGGCGATGCTCATCGGGACATCCTGACCGCGATGTATACCCACGTGGGGTATAATGGCCGTATGTCGACGATGCCCCGCGAGCGCGAGCGCGTCCGGCTCGATCTCGAGGGCATGACCTGCGCCTCGTGCGCCGCGCGCATCGAGCGGAAGCTCAACAAGCTCGACGGGGTCGAGGCGACCGTCAACTACGCGACCGAGGAGGCCGCGGTCACCTACGACCCGTCTGCGGTCTCCGTCGACAACCTGATTGCGACCGTCGAGGCGGTCGGCTACCGCGCCGCGCTTCCGGCGGAGACCACCCGCGCTCGCGATCCTGCGGACGCGATCCGGACGAGGCTGGCCGTCGCCCTGCTCCTGACCGCGCCCCTGACCGCCGTCGCGATGATCCCGCAGCTCCAGTTCGACGGCTGGGAGTGGCTCGCACTCGCGCTCGCGACGCCGGTCGTGTTCTGGTGCGGGCTCGGCTTTCACCGCGCGACGCTGTTGAACGCGCGGCACGCCGCAGCGACGATGGACACCCTCATCTCGGTCGGCACCCTGGCCGCCTGGACGTGGTCGGTGATCGTGCTCGTGGGCGGGATCGACGCACACGTCTACTTCGAGGTCGCCGCCGTGATCACGACCCTGATCCTGGTCGGCCGCTGGCTGGAGCTTCGAGCGCGCAGCCGCTCGGGGGAGGCGATCCGCGCGCTGCTCGAGCTCGGCGCGAAGGAGGCGCGCGTGCTCCGCGGCGACGACGAGGTGCTCGTGCCGGTCGACCAGCTGATCGTTGACGACCTGTTCGTCGTCCGCCCGGGCGAGAAGCTCGCGACGGACGGCGTCGTCGTCGAAGGGCTCTCCGCCGTCGACCAGTCGATGCTGACCGGCGAGCCCGTGCCGGTCGAGGTCGGCCCCGGCTCGGAGGTCGCGGGCGCGACGATCAACGCCTCCGGGCGTCTCGTCGTCCGCGCGACGAAGGTCGGCGCCGACACCGCGCTCGCGCAGATCGCCCGGCTTGTGGCGGAGGCCCAGGCCGGGAAGGCGCCGATCCAGCGGCTCGTCGACCGCGTCTCCGCCGTGTTCGTCCCGCTCGTGCTCGGCGTCTCGCTCCTGACGCTCGCGGGCTGGCTCGTCGCCGGGAGCGACGTGACCGATGCGTTCACCGCGGCCGTCGCGGTGCTGATCATCGCCTGCCCGTGCGCGCTCGGGCTCGCGACGCCGACCGCGCTGATGGTGGGCACCGGACGCGGCGCGCAGCTCGGGATCCTCATCAAGGGGCCCGAGGTGCTCGAGCAGACGCGGCGGGTCACGACCATCGTCCTCGACAAGACGGGGACGGTGACCGAGGGGCGCATGTGGGTCGAGGACGTCATCCCGGCCGACGGCGTCGAACGCGAGGACGTGCTCCGCCTCGTGGGTGCGGCCGAGGCCGCGAGCGAGCACCCGATCGCCGCGGCGATCGCCGCCCACGCCCGCGAGAGCCTCGGGACGCTTCCCGGCGTCGAGCGTTTCACGAGCTACGCCGGCGTCGGCGTCGAGGCGGTCGTCGAAGGGCGCGCGGTCGTGGTCGGTCGGAGCGTCCGGCTCGACGAGGCCCTCGCGGCCCGCGCCGCGGAGGAAGAGGCACGCGGCCGCACGGTCGTCCCGGTGGCGATCGACGGCGCCCCGGCGGCCCTTCTGGTCGTCGCCGACCGCGTGAAGGCCACCTCGGGCGACGCGATCGCGGAGCTGCGCGAGATCGGTCTCGAGCCGGTCCTGCTGACGGGCGACAACGAGCGCACCGCGCGCACAGTCGCGAACGAGATCGGCATCGAACGGGTGCAGGCCGACGTCCTCCCGGGTGACAAGAGCGCCGCGGTGCAGGCCCTGCAGACGGCCGGCGAGGTCGTGGCGATGGTCGGGGACGGCGTCAACGACGCACCGGCGCTCGCCCAGGCCGACCTCGGCCTCGCGATCGGCACGGGAACGGACGTCGCGATCCAGGCGAGCGACCTGACCCTGGTCTCCGGCGACCTCCGCGCCGCCGTCGACGCGATCCGCCTCTCGCGGCGGACGCTCGCGACGATCAAGGGCAACCTGTTCTGGGCGTTCGCCTACAACGTCGCCGCGATACCGCTCGCGATGGCCGGCCTGCTGAGCCCCGTCGTCGCCGCCGCCGCGATGGCGTTCTCGAGCGTCTTCGTCGTCACCAACAGCCTGCGCCTGCGGCGCTTCCACTCGATCCGGGAGGTCAGCTGATGCACGGATACGCGAAGGACAAGGAGGCGCTCACGAAGCGCCTGCACCGGATCGAGGGCCAGGTGCGTGGAATCGAGCGGATGATCGAGGAGGACCGCTACTGCATCGACGTCCTCACTCAGATCGCCGCGGTCAAGACCGCGCTCGAGCAGGTGGCGGCCAGGGTGCTCGAGGATCACGTCACGCACTGCGTCGCGCAGGCGCTCGCCTCGGGCGACGCCGAGGTCGCCGGTGCGAAGAGCGAGGAGCTCCTCGCCGCCGTTCAGCGCTTCTCGCGGACGCGGTAGCTCAGGTCGCGAGCGCCAGGGCGACGAGCGCGGGAAGCACGATCCAGACGCCCGCCATCAGCACGATCGAGATGGTTGCGAACTTGCGCGTCCCGTCGCGCGGCGGCCGGCCGCAGCTGCCGACCGAGTCCCAGACCGCCTGGAGCGGCTGTCGCGTGGACAGCCGGATGCGCTTGCTCGCCATCGCGCTCCCGCGGAGCACGATCCACGACAGGCCGACGCCGACGGCGACGCCGACGAGCCCGACGATCGTCGCGAGCCACCACTCGCCGAAGGTGAAACCCGTCATCAGGCGCCAGATTGTCGCTCCCAGCGGGATGAGCAGGCCGGCGATCACGAACGACGGCACGCCGATCTCGCGCGAGCGCATGATCTCGATCAGGTAGACCGCGTCGAACCGCGCGGGCCGCAGGAGCTTGAGCTCGGTCGAGTCGGAGGGGGCCTCCATCTCGCGCAGCCAGTAGAGGTTCCGCAGCGATACCGCGACGTCTTTGACGTAGGCGACGACGAGGTACCGCGCGACCAGCTCGATCAGCCACCGGATGACGTAGCGCAGCGGGCCGAGGCTGCGGGCCGCTTGCGAGCCGTGGAATCCGTGGCGGCGCAGGCTCTCGAGCGCCTCGATCGTCCGCCGGTGGTCCGCGTCGAAGCGCTCGGGTCGCGCCAGGGCGGACGGCCGCGCGAGCTCCGCGAGCATTTCGCGCTCGCGCGGCGAGGAGACATCCAGCTCGTCCAAGAACGTCGAGATCGCGTCGTCGTCGCCCGAGAGGAGCCGCAGCCGCTCGAGCGGGTTGTCGAGCGCCTCGCCGACGCGCGGGTCGTCGCCGTCGCCGGCGTGGGAGATCCCCGTCACCGTGAGTCGATCGTACGTCGTTGTTACCCTTCCGGGAAATGGGTGGCTGGGGCCTCTATCTCGCGTTCCTGATTCCGCCGCTGATCATCGGCTTCGCCGTCCAGGCGTGGCTGAAGAAGACGGTGGCGACGTTCATGCAGGTCGACGTCGCGAACGGCATGACCGGCGCGGAGATCGCACGCCAGATCCTCGACCGGAACGGGCTGGAGGGCGTCCCCGTCGAGCCGTCGCCGGGCGGGCCGCTGTCCGACCACTACGACCCGCGCAAGAAGTCGGTGCACCTGTCGGAGCCCGTCTACTCGGGCCGTACGGTCGCATCGAGCGCGATCGCCGCGCATGAGGTGGGCCACGCGATCCAGCACCAGAAGGCGTACGCCCCGTTCCGTGCCCGCTCGGCGATGTGGCCGGCCGTCGCGTTCGCGTCCCAGGCCTGGCTCTTCCTCCTGATGATCGGGCTCTTCGCCCAGATCGCGGGGCTCATGACCTTTGCGATCGTCCTCTACGCGGTGGTCGTGCTCTTCCAGCTCGTCACGCTGCCCGTCGAGTTCAACGCGTCGCGGCGGGCGATGGCACAGCTGAGCGACCTCGGCCTCGTCTCGACCGGCGAGTCGCAGGGCGCCCGGAAGGTGCTCACGGCGGCGGCGATGACGTACGTCGCAGGTGCGCTGGCCGCGCTCTCGCAGCTCGCGTACTGGCTGCTCGTGCTCAACAACCGCAACTAGCTCGCTCGTCGTGCGGGTGATCGCCCTGATCGTGCGCGCCGGCGCCGTCGTGGCAGCGAGCGCGTTTGTGTTCTCGCTGCTCGTCGACGGCGGCCCGAAGCCGGCGACCGCCGGCCCCGATCTCACATCCGTCGCGAAGCCGGCCCCGAAGCCGGCGTCCAACGCCCGCACGACCGCGAAGCGCACGACGCCCAAGGTGCCGCAGGGCGTCGTCGCCGTCGTGGCGACCGGTGACATCGTGATGGGCTCGACGCCGAACCTCCCGCCCGATGGCGGGCGCTCATTCTTCTCCGACGTCCAGACCGACCTCGCCGGCGATGTCGTGCTCGGGAACCTCGAGGGCACCCTCTCCACCGGCGGAGGCTCGAAGTGCGGCGCCCGGAGCTCGAACTGCTTCGCCTTCCAGACGCCCCCGTCGTATGCCCGCTGGCTCCAGCAGGCGGGCTTCACGGTGATGAACCTCGCGAACAACCACGCCTTCGACTTCGGCGCGGGCGGGCGCGAGCAGACGACGGCCGCGCTCGACGGTGTCGGCCTGCTTTCGACGGGGCGGCCCGGTCAGATCACCATCCAGCAAGTCGGGGACGTTCGCGTCGCGCTCGTCGGGTTCGCGCCGTACCCGTGGGCACAGTCGCTCACGGACATCGCCGCCGCGAAGCGGCTCGTCCGGAAGGCGTCGCGGAAGGCGGACATCGTCGTGGTGACCATGCACGCAGGCGCGGAGGGAACGAGCCGCCAGCACGTCACGCGCAGATCGGAGCTCTTCCTCGGCGAGAACCGCGGCAACCCCGTGCGGTTCGCACACGCCGTCGTGGACGCGGGCGCCGACCTCGTGGTCGGTCACGGCCCGCACGTGCTGCGCGGCATGGAGTGGTACCGGCAGCGACTGATCGCCTACTCCCTCGGCAACTTCGCGGGCTACAAGGTGTTCTCACTCGGCGGGCCGCTCTCGACGAGCGGCATTCTGCGAGTCACCCTCCGCGGCGACGGGCGTTTCGAGGCCGGGCGGCTCGTCGCGACCCACCTCGTCGGGGCGGGTCTCCCCGCGATCGACTCGTCGGAGGCGGCGCACGGCGACGTCCGCGCACTTTCCCGGGAGGATTTCGGCGCCCGTGGCGTGAAGATCTCCGCCGACGGCATTCTCTCGCGGTAGCCGGTTCCCGTTTGCGCTCGATGGGCCTCCCCGTGCAGACTGACCGGGACGCAACCCGGATTCCCGTGAACGAGCTCGTCACTTCGCGCGCCCAGACCGCAGACGAGCCGCGCGCCGCGCGGAAGACACTTCGCGTGCTCGCGGTCGAGGCGCTCGGCCCGTTGACCATCCTCGCCGGGATCGTCTGGGCCTTCGCGCAGCCGTATCGGGTCACGTTCTTCTACCCCGAGGGGAAGGGGTTCTGGGAATGGGCCGTGCAGCCCCCGCTTCTCGTCGTGCTGGTCGGCCTCCTCTTCTCGCTGCTCGTAGCCCCGGGCCTCGTCGAGGACCTGGAGCGGTCGGGCGCCGAGCGTGGAGATGCAGCCGCGAGCTGAGGTCGCGCACTGGCTCTTCGCCGGTGGCTTCCTTTTTGTCGGGCTCGTGCTCGTCGCGGAGGCGGTCGTCGGGCCCGCCGTGTTCCGGCGCCGAGCGTGGCGTGCCTGTCTCTGGCCGTCGCTCGCCCTCATGGCCGGCGCCTGGCTGTGGCTGATCGCGATCTTCTCGACCTTTTCGACACTCCACCTCGTCGCGCACTCGGTGTGGGCGCAGGCGGCGACGGCGGCCGGCGCCGTGCAACTCGCCGTCGTCCGCGGCCGCCTCCACTCCCAGTACTGGTCGCTCGTGACCGCCGGGGCCCTCCTCGTCTCCGGTGCCTCGTTCCTCGTCCACGAGCAGAACGGGTGGCTGTTCGCGCGCTCGGCGTTCCTCCACCACCTGATCGGCTGGACCCTGGTCGTCGCCTCGGTGTTTCCGCTGGGTGAGGCGCTGCGGCCACGCCGGGCCGTGTGGGCCTATGGGCTCGCCGCGACATGGGTCGTGCTCGCGGTGATGCTGTTCGCCGACCGCGACGTCGCCCCGATCTTCGGGCATCTCTCGGAGCTCGCCGGCGGCACGCCGTGAGGCGCGCGCTTCTCGCGGCCCTCGCGGTCGCCCTGATCGCCCCGGCCGCCGCGTCGGCGCACGCGACGATGACGGGGGCGACCCCCGCCGAGCAGGGCCGTGTCGAGACCTCTCCGAATGAGATCACGCTCCGGTTCGACCAGTCGGTCGTCGCGCCGGCGGACGCGATTGTCGTCCTCGGCGCGGACGGGAGGGACCACGCCGGAGCCATCGCGCAGTCGCATCGCGACACGGTCGTGCGCGCGCACGTGACGGGTCTCGTCGCGGGCGAGGCCTACACCGTTCGGTGGCGGATCGTCTCGGCCGACGGCCACGTCGCCACGGGCGTCTTCACGTTCGGGATCCGCGTCGATCCTCCACCGCCGACCGAGGCGGTCGGCGCGTCCGGCATGACCTGGCGCGACGACGTCGCCCGCTGGGCCCTGTTCGCCTCGCTCGCGCTGATGATCGGCGTCGTCGGGATCCGCCTGCTCGTCCTGCCCCGCGTCGTCGACGCGCGCGTCGAGCGCCGCGTCCACCTCCTCGGCACCCTCGGCGCCTTCCTGGCGCTGAACGCCGGGATCGTCGGGTTCGTGATCCGCTCGGCCAACGCCTTGCAGGTCTCGGGGGTCGACCTCCTCTACGCAGACCTCTCGCCGTTCGCGGAGTCGACGCGCTTCGGTACGGCCTTCATGGTGACGACCCTCGGCTTCGGTATCTGCCTCACGATCCTCGCCGTCGCGTGGGTGCTCGACCAGCCGCTCCTCCGCTGGCCGGCCTTCCTGCTCGCCGTGGCGCTCGTGTGGGGCTATCCGCTCTCGGGGCACCAGGCGACCGAACCCAACTCGACCGCGCTCGGCGAGATCGCGGACTGGGTGCACCTCGTCACGGCGATGCTCTGGGTCGGGGGCGTTCTCACGCTCGCGCTCGTGGTGTGGCCGCTCGCTCCCGACCTCCGCCGCGCCGCCTTCCTGCGGTTCTCACGCATCGCGGTGGGTCTGATCGGCGTGCTGCTCGTAGCCGGGACGGTGGTCGCCATCGAGCGGCTGCCCGAGGTCGCCGACCTCTGGCAGACGTCGTACGGGCGGACGCTGCTCGTGAAGATCGGGCTCGTGACGGTGGCGCTCGCGTGGGGCGGGTTTCACCACACGTTCGTACGCCCGCGGCTCGAGCGCGGCGAGATGCCGCGCGGCGTGGGGCGCAGCCTGCTCGGGGAGAGCGCCGTCGCGATGGCGGTGCTCCTTGCGGCTGCGGTGCTCGTCAACGGGGCGCCGCCGCCGGTCGAGACCGGCTCGACCAGCGCGCAGCCCGCGTCCTCGCGGTAGCTTTCCGCGCCGGTGCTGGTGGCGATCTCCGGCGGCGCGGGCTTCCTGGGTCTGCATCTCGCGCGACGGCTCGTGGCCGACGGCCACGACGTGCGGACGCTCGATCTTGCCCCGCTCGACGACGTCCCGCTCGAGGGTCGCGTCGAGGAACTGCACGGCGACGTGCGGCTCGCGGCGGACGCGCGGCGCCTGGTCGCCGGGGCAGACGTCCTCGTGCACGCGGCCGCGGCGCTGCCGATCCAGGTGAGCAGGGCCGCGATCCGCTCGGTCAACGTCGAAGGAGCCGCCGTGACGTTCGCCGCAGCCGCGGAGGCCGGCGTTCGGCGCGTCGTCCTCATCTCCTCGACGGCGGTCTACGGCGTCCCGGAGCGCCACCCGATCCACGAGGACGACCCGCTCGTCGGCGTCGGCCACTACGGCGAGTCGAAGATCGAGGCGGAGCAGCTCTGCGAGGCCTTCGCGCGGCGGGGCCTCGAGACGGTGATCGTGAGGCCGAAGACGTTCGTCGGCCCGGAGCGGCTCGGGGTGTTCGAGATCCTCTTCGACTGGGTGCGCGAGGGCAGGCGGATCCCCGTCCTCGGCGATGGGTCGAACCGCTACCAGTTGCTCGCGGTCGAGGACCTCGTCGACGCGGTCGTCCGGTGCCTCGACGCCAAGGTCGCGGGCGAGGCGCTGAACGTCGGCGCCGGCCGGTTCGGGACCGTCCGCGAGGACCTCGAGGCGCTCATCGACCACGGGGCATCCGGCTCGCGGCTGCGCCCGGTGCCCGCGAGACCCGCCGAGGTCGTGCTCCGCGGCCTGGAGCTCGCGCACCTGTCGCCGCTCGCAGAGTGGCACTACCGGACCGCGCACAAGGACTCGTTCGTCTCGATCGACAGGGCACGCACCCTGCTCGGCTGGGCCCCGCGGCTCTCGAACGCCGAGACCCTCGTCGCGACCTACGACTGGTACCTCGAGCACCGCGGCGACCTGCGCGCGGCCGGGCTGACACACAGGGTCCCGTGGGACCAGCGCGCGCTCGGCCTCCTGCGGCGCGTCTCGTAGACGGCTCTACGGCACGAGGACCAGCGCGCCTCGCACGTCGCCCGCGCGGAGCCGCCCGAGCGCCTCGTTCGCCTGCGCGAGAGGCAGTTCCTCGACCCGGGTCTCGACCGGGATCTCCGGGGCGAGCGCGAGGAACTCCTCGCCGTCGACACGCGTCAGGTTCGCGACCGAGCGGACGACGCGCTCGCCCCACAAGCGCTCGTAGGGGAACGAAGGGATGTCGCTCATGTGGATCCCGGCGCAGACGACGGTGCCGCCCTTGCGGATGTGGCCGAGCGCGACGGGGACGAGCTCGCCCGCCGGCGCGAAGAGGATGGCCCCGTCGAGTTCGACCGGAGGCCGCGTTGCCGTGTCGCCCGCCCACGTCACACCGAGCGAGCGCGCGAACGCCTGCGCGTCGGAGTCACCCGGGCGGGTGAGCGCGTACACCTCGCGCCCCTGGTGGAGCGCCAGCTGGCAGACGATGTGCGCGGCGGCGCCGAACCCGTACAGCCCCACGCGGGCGCCGTCGCCGGCGAGGCGGAGCGAGCGGTACCCGATCAGTCCCGCGCAGAGGAGCGGGGCGGCCCGGAGGTCGGGGAAGCCGGCAGGGACCGGGAAGCAGAACCGCTCGTCCGCGACGCACAGCTCCGCGTAGCCGCCGTCGAGGTCGTAGCCGGTGAACCGGGCGCGGTCGCAGAGGTTCTCCCGCCCGGCGAGGCAGTACGCGCACTCGCCGCACGTCCAGCCGAGCCACGGGACGCCGACGCGGTCGCCCGGCGCGAACCGCCCCGCGCTCGAGACGACCTCGCCGACGATCTCGTGGCCGACCACGAGCGGCAGCTTCGGGCGGGTGAGCTCGCCGTCGACCACGTGCAGGTCGGTGCGGCAGACGCCGCACGCGAGAACGCGGAGGAGCGCCTGGCCGGGGCCGGGCTCGGGATACGGGAGCTCCACCTGCTCGAGCGGGGCCCCGGCGGCTCGCAGCACCATCGCCCTCATGCCGTCTCTACGCTGCGCCTCATGCGCGATCTCCTCGACTACCGGTCCGAGTTCCCCATCCTCGGCCACACGACGTACCTGATCAACCACTCGCTCGCCGCGATGCCGCGGAAGGCCGAGGAGCGGCTCGCGGAGTACGCGCGCACGTGGCGGGAGCGCGGGATCCGGTCGTGGGGCGAGGGGTGGTGGACGATGCCGATGACGGTCGGCGACCAGGTCGCGAGGATCGTCGGCGCGCCGCCCGGCTCGACGGTGATGCATCAGAACGTCGCCGTCGCGGAGGCCGTAGTCCTGTCGTGTTTCTTCCCGATCGACCCCGGCCGGAACCGCGTCGTCTACGAGCGCGGCAACTTCCCATCCGTCCGCTACCTCTACCAGGCGCAGCCGGAGCTCGAGGTGGTCGTCTGCGAGGACGACGGGGCAATCGTCGACGCGATCGACGAGCAGACACTGTTGGTGCCCATCAGTCACGTGCTCTTCAAGACGGCGGAGATCCAGGACGTCGAACCGATCGTGCGTCGCGCCCACGAAGTTGGCGCGCACGTGATCCTCGACTGCTACCAGTCGGCGGGGATCGTCCCGCTCGACGTCACGGCGCTCGGCGTCGACTTCGCAGTGGGCGGCTCCGTCAAGTGGCTCTGCGGCGGGCCGGGGAACGGCTGGCTCTACGTGCGCCCCGACCTCGCGGAGCGGCTCGAGCCGACGTTCACGGGCTGGCAGGCGCACGAGACGCCGTTCGGCTTCGAGGAGGAGATGCGCTACGCGTCGGGCGCGGCGCGGTTCCTCACCGGCACACCGAACGTGCCGGCCCACTACGCCGCGACGGCCGGCTACGACCTGATCGAGGAGATCGGCGTTGGGCGCATCCGCGCGAACTCGCTGCGTCAGACGCAGCTCCTGGTGGACCTCGCCGACGAGGCGGGGTTCGAGGTGCGGGGCCCGCGGTCGGCGGAGCGCCGCGGGGGGACCGTGACGGTGCACGTGCCCGACTTCCCCGCGGTCCACCGCGAGCTTGCAGAGCGGCAGATCCTCTGCGACTTCCGCCCGGACGCCGGGATCCGCCTCGGGCCGCACTTCTTCACCTCGGACGACGAGCTCCGATTTGCGATCGCGCAGATCGGCGAGATCCTCGAGACGGGCGCCCACGAGCGCCACCTCGGCGCCGTCGCCCAGCACTGAGATATATCTCGCCCGACACTCTGCCCCCACGCTGGAGGAATTGATCGATGCGCTCGAGCCTCGAGATCGCCCAGGAAGCGACGCTCCGACCGATAGCCGACATCGCCGAGGAGGCGGGCATCGAGCCGGACGAGCTCGAGCTGTACGGCCGCTTCAAGGCAAAGGTCGACCTCTCCATCCTCGAACGGCTCGCCGATCGGCCGGACGGGAAGATCATCAACGTCACGGCGATCACGCCGACGCCGGCGGGCGAGGGCAAGACGACCACCGCGGTTGCGTTGACGCAAGGCCTCGGCCAGCTCGGCAAGCGCCCGGTGCTAGCCCTGCGCGAGGCCTCGCTCGGGCCCGTCTTCGGGATCAAGGGCGGTGCCGCCGGCGGCGGCTACACGCAGGTCGTGCCGATGGAGGACCTGAACCTCCACTTCACGGGTGACCTGCACGCGATCACGACCGCGAACAACCTCCTCGCCGCCCTGATCGACGCGCACCTCCTCCACGGCAACGAGCTCCGCATCGACCCGCTCACCATCTCGTGGCGGCGGTGCATGGACATGAACGACCGTGCGCTCCGCGACATCGTGACGTCGCTCGGCGGCCGCGTGAACGGCTATCCCCGGCAGACCGGGTTCGACATCACCGCTGCGAGCGAGATCATGGCTCTCGTCGCCGTCGCCCGTGATCTCGGCGACCTGCGCGCCCGTCTCGGCCGCATCACGATCGGGCAGACCTTCGAGGGCGAGCCGGTGACGGCCGAGCAACTGAAGGCCGCGGGCTCGATGACGGTTCTCCTCAAGGACGCGATCAAGCCGAACCTCGTCCAGACGCTCGAGGGGCAGCCGGCGTTCATCCATTGCGGGCCGTTCGCCAACATCGCCCACGGCAACAACTCCCTCGTCGCCGACCGCGTCGCGCTCAAGCTCGGCGAGTACCTGATCACCGAGTCCGGCTTCGCGTCGGACATGGGGATGGAGAAGTTCTTCGACATCACCTGCCGGATCGGCGGTCTGCGGTCGAGCGCCACGGTGCTCGTCGCGACCGTTCGCGCACTCAAGCACCACGGCGGGAACATCGACGGCGGGATGGCCGAGATCCAGGGCGGCGCCGCCAACCTCGCACGCCACATCGGGATCGTGAAGCATTTCGGCCTGAACGCCGTCGTCGCCGTCAACAAGTTCCCGACCGACACCGCCGACGAGCTCGAGCTCGTCCGCCGGCTGGCGCTCGAGCACGGTGCCTACGCGGCGGAGGTCAACACGGGCTTCGAGCAGGGAGGGAAGGGTGCGACTGCGCTCGCGGAGGCCGTCGTCGCGGCCGCGGACGAGCCGAGCGAGTTCCGCTTCGCCTACCCGTACGACGCGCCGATCGAGGAGAAGATCCGCGCGATCGCGACGAACGTCTACGGGGCGGACGACGTCTTCCTCCTCAAGACCGCGAAGGACAAGGCGAAGGCGTTCGAGGCGTCGGGGCTCGGCCAGCTTCCGATCTGCATGGCGAAGACGCACCTGTCCCTCTCGCACGACGCGGCGCTGCTCAACGCGCCCACGGGCTTCACCGTGACGGTTCGGGACCTACGCCCGTACACTGGCGCCGGGTGGATCGTCGCGCTGTGCGGGGACATGCAGACGATGCCCGGCCTCGGCAAGACGCCTGCGGCCTTCTCGATCGACGTCGACCAGCACGGCAACATCGTCGGGCTGTTCTGAATTTGCCCGCGAGCGGGAATCCGCCGAGCGGATTCCCGCCGCTTGATCCCCGCCCTGCGGGCGGGGCAGATCCCTGAAGGCGCCCGCTGTCGCGGTCGCAACTACCTCATCGCTCCAAGAGGCACTCGCACGCCGCCGCTGCCGATTCCCGCCCCCGCGTGATCCTCGCCCGGCGGGCGGGGCAGACCCCTGAAGGCGCCCGCTGTCGCGGTGCGACTACCTCGTCACCCAAGCGGCACTCGCGCGCGCCGACTCCGTTGGCACAATCGATCCCGTGGAGCAGTACCTCGACCTGCTGCGCCGGACGCTCGACGAGGGCGTCCGCAAGGAGGACCGCACCGGCACAGGGACGCTCTCCCTGTTCGGGACTCAGATGCGCTTCGACCTGCGAGCGGGGTTCCCGCTCGTGACGACGAAGAAGGTGCACGTGCCCTCGGTCGTCGCGGAGCTCCTCTGGTTCGTGCGCGGCGACTCGAACGTCGGGTGGCTCCACGAACACGGCGTCACGATCTGGGACGAGTGGGCCGACGACGAGGGCGACCTCGGGCCGATCTACGGCGTCCAGTGGCGCTCCTGGCCGGCGCCGGACGGCCGCCGCATCGACCAGCTCGCGGCGGTGATCGAGCGACTCCGTGACGACCCGGACTCGCGCCGCCACGTCGTCAGCGCCTGGAACCCCGCCGACATCCCGGACATGGCGCTCGCGCCGTGCCACGCGCTTTTCCAGTTCTACGTCGCGGACGGTCGTCTCTCGTGCCAGCTCTATCAGCGCTCGGGCGACCTGTTCCTCGGCGTGCCCTTCAACATCGCGTCCTACGCGTTGCTCACTCACATGGTCGCGCGGGTGACGGGCCTCGAGGTCGGCGACTTCGTCCACACGCTCGGCGACGCCCACCTCTACCTCAACCACGTCGACCAGGCGCGGGAGCAGCTGACCCGCGAGCCGCGGCCGCTGCCCGAGCTCGAGCTCGACCCGGCCTGCCGCACGATCGACGCGTTCGAGATCGACTCGATCAAGGTCGTGGGCTACGACCCGCACCCGGCGATCCGGGCGCCGATCGCAGTCTGAGGCACCGGTGCCGGTCACGATCGTCGCCGCCGTCGCGCGGAACGGCGTCATCGGCGTCGACGGCAGGCTCCCGTGGCGCCTGCCCGACGACCTGCGCCGGTTCAAGAAGCTGACGCTCGGCCACGTGCTCGTGATGGGGCGGAAGACCTATGAGTCGATCGGGCACCCGCTCCCCGGGCGGACGACGGTCGTCGTCACGCGGAACGCGCGATGGGATTCGGGATCGGACGAGGTCGTGGTCGCGGCCGGAGTCCCCGAGGCGATCGCAGCCGCGATGGCGATCGACGACGAGGTCTTCGTCGTCGGCGGCGCGCAGGTCTACGCCGCGGCGCTCCCCGTGACCCATCGCATCGAGCTCACCCTCGTCGACGCCGAGCCCGACGGCGACACCACCTTCCCGGACGTCGACTGGGGCGAATGGCTCGAGCTCGGCCGCGAGGAAGGCGACGGGGTCGCGTACGTCACCTACGAGCGGAGGCGGGTAGCCTCACCCGGATGAGCGACGCCGGCGAGGTGCTGACCAGCGAGCAGATGGACGCCCTCCAGGCGGAGCTCGCCGAGCTCGAGGGGCCGCGCAGGGCGGCGGCGATCGAGGCGATCGCGACGGCACGCTCCTTCGGCGACCTTTCCGAGAACTTCGAGTATCACGCCGCCAAGAACGATCAGGGCCTGCTCGAGGCGCGCATCGCAAAGCTTCGCTCGCGGATCTCGGGGGCGACCGTCGTCGACCACGACACCGACGACCACGTCGGGCCCGGCTCGATCGTCGAGATCGCGGACGAGCAGGGCGACGTCATGGAGATCACGATCTCATCGGTCGGCGGCGTCTCTCCCGACTCGCCGCTCGGCTCGGCGCTGATGGGCAAGGGCGTCGGGGACGTCGTCGCCGTCGAGGCGCCGCGCGGGGCGTGGCACGCGACGGTGCGCTCGATCCGCCGCGCGTGACGTCTGCGGACACCGGCACGGCTGTCCATTCGCGGCTTCGGGCGCTCATGCGCCGCGAGGAGGAGCGGTTCGCCCACGAGCATCCGCGCTCCGGCGAGCTCGCTGTCGAGGCACGCCGCCACCTGCTCGCAGGGGTGCCGATGCACTGGATGGCGAAGTGGCCCGGCGGCTTCCCGGTGTTCGTCGCCGAGGCGCATGGGAGCCGGTTCACGGACGTGGACGGCCACGAGTACGTCGACTTCTGCCTCGGCGACACCGGCGCGATGAGCGGCCACGCGCCACCGGCGACGCTGCGCGCGATCGCCGAGCAGTCAGCACGTGGCATCACGACGATGCTGCCCACCGACGACGCACTCTGGGTCGCGGACGAGCTGAGCCGGCGGTTCGGCGTCGGCCGCTGGCAGTTCGCGCTGACGGCGACGGATGCCAACCGGTTCTCGATCCGCCTTGCGCACCACGTGACCGGCCGGCCGAAGGTGCTCGTCTTCGAGGGCTGTTACCACGGCACGGTCGACGAGACCTTCGCGACGCTCTCCGAGGGTCACGTCGTCGCGCGGCGGGGAAACCTCGGGCCGCCGGTCCCGCTCGACGAGACGACGAAGGTGGTCGAGTGGAACGACGTCGACGGGTTGGAGGCTTCGCTCCGGCCACGCGACGTCGCGCTCGTCCTCACGGAACCGGCGCTGACGAACGTCGGCATCGTCCATCCGGAGCCCGGCTTCCACGCCGCGCTCCGCGAGCTGACGCGCAAGACGGGAACGTGGCTCGCGATCGACGAGACGCACACGATCTGCTGCGGCCCCGGCGGCTATACGAAAGCGCACGGGCTCGAGCCCGACGTCGTGACGGTCGGCAAGCCGATCGCCGGGGGCATCCCCGCGGCGGCCTACGGCTTCGCCGACAAGCTCGCCGAGCGGGTCGCCTCCTCGATCGAGCTCGAGGACCTCGACGTCGGCGGCGTCGGCGTCGGCGGGACGCTCGCCGCCAACGCGCTCTCCCTCGCCGCGATGCGCGCGACGCTCGGCGAGGTGCTCACCGAGGAGGCGTTCGGCCGGATGATCCCGCTCGCGGAGCGCTGGACGGCCGCCGTCGAGGCGTTGATCGCGGAGGCCGGTCTTCCGTGGCACGTGACACGGCTCGGCTGCCGCGCCGAGTATCTCTTCGGCCCCGGCCGGCCCCGGAACGGCACCGAGGCGCACGCGGCTGCGGATTTCGCCCTCGAGCGCTTTATGCATCTCCACGCGCTCAACCGCGGCGTGCTGCTCACGCCGTTCCACAACATGGCGCTCATGTCGCCCGCGACGACCGAGGCGGACGTCGACCGTCACACCGGGGTCTTCCGCGAAGCGGTGCTCGAACTCGCCGGCTGACGAAACCTCGCAAATTGCGATGACCGATTCGGGGGCCACTTGCGCCCGAGATGGGACGTATCTAGATTCTCGCCATCTGAGCCGGCGGGCCTTCGGGTTTGCCGGCTCAGTGTTTTTGTGGTCCCTCTTGACGCCGGACGCCGGCTCGCGGACCATCCCTGAGTCGAGGGCTCGCGCTCGCGACGGCGCGAATCCGACCGATATCGCGTTCAATGCTCGAACGAGAGGGACGGCATGAGTGAGCGGACATCGAGGCGGCGTCTCGGCTTGACGGTCGGAATCGCGTGCGGCGCCGTGCTCGCCTTCGGCGTGCTGGGCGGGACGGGACTGGCCGGCGGGTCGGCGAAGCCCGAAAAGCCGGGAAAGCCCGCGAAGACGCAGGACACGACCGGGCAGTCCCAGACGGAACCTTCTCAGGCGACCGCCGGGAAGGTCACCATCTGCCACAAGGGCAAGGTCACGCTCCGGATCTCGGTCAACGCGCTGGCCGTGCACCAGAAGCGGCACGACGACACCCTGGGCGCCTGTGCCGGCGGCACCGCCGGGGCCAAGATCGCGAAGGAGAAGGCCGAGAAGGACAAGGCCAAGTCGGAGAAGGCGAAGCAGAGCGCCTCGGGCGCAGACGACGAGGACGATGACACGGCGGAGCAAGACGACGACTGACGTACGGCGGAAGCCGCCGTGCGCTGCCGTCAGGTCGTGAGCACCGGCTCCTTGGCGCCCGAGGGGACGACGACCCACCCGTCGAACGACTTCAGCTTGTACGGCGCGTTGAGCGGGACGGTCGTCTCCCCAGCCGCGACCGCGAACGCGCCGCACGGCTCAGCGAGCTTGCCGTTTCTCGTCAACCAGAGCTCGTAGGTGCCCGCCGGGAGGCCGCTCACGCGGAGCTCCATCGGCCAGTTGCCCGCAGCGTCCTTCTCGAACAGGTCGAGCTGGGCGCTCGCCGGCCCCTGGCCGCTCATCGCGACGGTCTGGAGCGGATCCGTCCCGCCGCCGCCTCCGACCACGTAGCCGAGGCCGAACAATGCGACCGCGGCGACCGCCGCGGCTGCGACCGCGGTGTAGCGATACCGCCGGGGGAACGGGACGACGCGCGCAGTGGGGGGCTTGGGCGCGGCGGCCACGGCGGGAGAGAGCTCGGGCGGTGGCCCTGCGCGCTCGAGCAGCGCGTGGACGCGCTCGAGCCGCTCGAGCTCGCCCGGCTCGAGGTCGTCGCCGACGATGTCTCTCACGTCGCTCATCGAAGCTCGCCTTCCAGCTCGTCGGCCAGCCGCCGCAGCGCGGCGCGCGTTCGGGTCTTGACGGTCCCGAGCGGCAGCCCGACGTACTCGGCGATCTCGCTCTGGGAGAGGCCGCTCCAGTACGCGAGCTCCACGAGGGAGCGCTCCTGCTCGGGCAGCGTCTCGACCGCGCGGTGCACACGCCACGAGACCCACTCGGTCTCCGCCGCGTCCGCGGGCCCGGGGTCGCCGGCCCGGACCTCCGGAGGGTTCGCCACCGTCGGAGGAGGCCGCCGGCGGAGCCCGTCGACGATCGCGTTGCGTGCGACCGTGTAGAGCCACGAGGCGGCCTGTCCGCGTGCCGGGTCGTAGCGGCCCGCCGAGCGCCAGACGCTCGCGAACGTGTCCTGGGTCACGTCCTCGGCCCGGCCGCGATCGCCGATTCGCCGCAGAGCGATGCCGAGCACGGACCGAGCGTAGCGCCTGTGGAGCTCCTCGAACGCCCGGCGGTCACCTCCGGCGATCAGCCCGATCAGCTCCGCGTCGGTGCGGGAGTCGGCGGTCATCGCGCGGATGCTCGCCGCTGGCCAGCGCCAGGGCAAGTCGATACGCCAAGCGACCACCGCGTCCATGCGAACGGGATACGCATGCGACCGCCTGACGGATTCGAGGTCGGGCCCGCCGGCAGCGCGGAAGGGGCGCGGGGCGCCCCTTCCGCGCGACGGGCCGCTAGCTCGAGCGTGCGGCCTCGAACTTCGCGGCGACCGCGTTCCAGTCGACGACGTTCCACCAGGCCGCGAGGTAGTCGGGGCGTCGGTTCTGGTAGTTCAGGTAGTAGGCGTGCTCCCACACGTCCACGCCGAGGATGGGCGTCTTCCCCTCCATCACCGGCGAGTCCTGATTGGGCGTCGAGAGCACGGCCAGCCCCGTCCCGTCCCACACGAGCCAGCTCCAGCCCGAGCCGAACCGCTTCACACCGGCGTCGTTGACCTGGGTCTTGAGGTCGTCGAGCGAGCCGAATGTGTCGGCGATCGCCGCCGCGAGGTCACCCGACGGGTCGCCGCCGCCGTTCGGGCCCATGATCTCCCAGAACAGCGTGTGGTTCGCGTGGCCGCCGCCGTTGTTGCGGACGGCGGTGCGCTTGTCCTCCGGGATGATCTCGAGGTTCGCCAGGACCGACTCGATGGGGCGGTCCATCCACTCCGTGCCCTCGAGCGCGGCGTTCAGGTTCGTGACATACGCGCCGTGGTGCTTGTCGTGGTGGATCTCCATCGTGCGCGCGTCGATGTGCGGCTCGAGCGCGTCGAACGGATAAGCGAGATCGGGGACGGAGTACGCCATTGCATCGCTCCTTCGGTCGTCTGTGGCCCAAGGATATGCTGCCGCCGGTCCCGTCCCGTCGAGTGAGGAGCGTCATGCCAGCGTCCGAGGAGATCTCACCCCGACCGCTCGATCCTCGACTGCTCCAGCTCTCGGGCATCTCACGCGCGTCCGTCGAGGCCCACTACCGGCTGTATCAGGGGTACGTGACGAAGCGCAACGAGATCCTCGGCCTGCTCGGCGACGCCGATCGCGGCGCGGCGAACCAGGTGTACTCCGACCTCCGCGCGCTCAAGGTGGACCTCACCTTCGCGATCGGTGGGATCAAGAACCACGAGCTCTATTTCGCGCACCTGGGCGGCGAGGGCGGCGACCCGCACGGGGCCTTCCGCACCCTCGTCGAGCGGGACTTCGGCTCCGTCGACGCGTGGCGCACGGACCTGCGCGCCACCGGCATCGCGGCGCGCGGCTGGGCCTGGACCGCCTACGACTGGGACGAGCGGCGGCTCTTCAACTACCTGGGCGATGCCCAGAACACGTTCCCGGTGTGGAACGCGACGCCCCTCGTCGCGCTCGACGTCTACGAGCACGCGTACTTTCTCGACTACCAGACGGACCGCCCCTCCTACATCGACGCGTTCTTCGAGAACCTCGACTGGGCCGTGGTGAACGGGTGGATCGCGTCGTACGCGATCCCGTCCTGAGCGCGGGGCCCGACCCGCAAGGACACCACTCCGGTGACGGCGGACGCCCTCGTCGTCCTCGGCGGCTACCTCCTTGGCTCGATCCCCTTCGGCTACCTCCTCCCTCGGGTCGTCCGCGGCGAGGACATCCGCCGGCAGGGGAGCGGGAACGTCGGCGCCTCGAACGTCTGGCGCGTGTACGGCCGGTCGCTCGGGATTCCGGTCGCCCTGCTCGACGTGGCGAAGGGGTTCGTGCCCGCGCTCGTCGGCCTCGAGCTCGGAGGCGACTGGGTCGGGGTGCTCGCCGGCGCCGCCGCCATGATCGGCCACGCGCGGCCGGTGTTCCTCGGCTTCTCGAAGGGCGGCAAGATGGTCGCGACGGCGGGTGGCGTCGCCTTCGCCCTCGCGCCGCTCGCGGCCCTCGGATGCCTCGTCGTGTGGCTCGTTACGTTCGCCGTCTTCCGCTACGCCTCGCTGGCCTCGATGGTCACGGCATCCGCGCTGCCGCTCCTCTGCCTCGTGTTCGGTGTTCCGTGGCCGGTCGTCGGCTTCGCCGCCGTCGCCGCCCTCGGGGTCCTCGCGCTCCACCGGCACAACATCCGGCGCCTGCTCGCCGGGACGGAGCCGCGCTTCACAGGGACCCTGATCCGGGGAGCTCGGTGATCCGATCCCCGTCGGTCGTTTGCGTCTCGCTCGCGCTGCTGGCCGCCGCCGTCGTGGCGGGTGTCGCAGGCCAGGACGCGCGCGCGGCGCCTTGGTGCGGGACGACCACGTCGCAGGACCGGGCGCCGGCCGTCACGGGCCGGGCGATCCGCGTCGTCTACGCCTACGCGGCGGACGCACCCGATCGGAGCGGAGAGCTCGGCGCCCGGATCTCGGCGGACGTCGACGCGATCGACGACTGGTGGCGCGGCCAGGACCCGCTTCGCGAACCGCGCTTCGACCGGGCGCTCTTCGCCTGCGGCGCTCAGGCGGACATCTTCGCGCTGCGGCTGTCGGACTCCACCTCCGACCTGAGACGAGGCGCGGGTCGCGGCGACCGCATCGTCGGCGCGGTCAGGGTCGCCACTGGCCGCTCGCCGTTCGAGAAGCAGCTCGTCTACTACGACGGGCCTGTCGACGACCCGGACACCTGCGGCGAAGGAGAGGGTCGGCCCGACGGTGACGGCGTCGCGATCGTCTACCTCGGGGCCTGCACCGACGTGCCGTCCGCCGTGGTCGCCGGGCACGAGCTCATCCACGCGTTCGGCGCCCTGGCCGACGCGGGGCCGCCCCACGCCTGTCCCGACACCAGCGGCCATCCCTGCGACAGCAACCTCGACCTGCTCTACCCCTTCGCATCGTCGGGCGTCCAGCTCGGCTCGCTGTTCCTCGACGTGGGCCACGACGACTACTACGCCCACTCCGGGTCGTGGCCCGACCTCCAGGACTCGCCGTGGCTGCGGCTCGTGACGCAGCAGCTGCAGCTCTCGCTGGCGATCGCGGGGAGGGGATCGGTGGAGAGCGACGTCCCCGGCATCGACTGCGCCGCCTCGTGCACCACCGACTGGGACGCCGGGAGCCGGGTATCGCTCGAGCCGCTTCCCGGAGCGGGGCAGCGGTTCGTTCGCTGGACGGGGGCGTGCTCGGGGTCCGGGCCGTGCGACGTCTCGCTGCAGGCCGCGCAGTCGGTCGGTGTGCTGTTCGCGCCCGAGCGATTCCCCCTCACCGTCACGGTCTCCGGCCGGGGAAAGGTGATCGGCGCTGGAACGCCCTGCGTGTCCGGGCGCTGCAGCCGCTCCGCGCCCTCCTACGCGCCGCTTCGCTTGCGGGCGACCCCCGCCGCCGGCTGGCGGCTGGCCGGCTGGAGCGGCGGCTGCGCGGGCCGCGCGCCGGCGTGCACGCTGCCGATGACGAAGGCGTCCGCCGTGCGGGCGCGCTTCGTCAGGCGTTAGCCGGTCCGCGCAGCCAGTCCTCGAGCGTCGTCTGCCGCGCGGACGGTTCGCCGCCCGCGAGCTCCTGCCGGAGCTCCGCGACCGTCCCCCAGCGCTCGGCCACCACGTCGTGGTCGTGGATCGTCTCGAGGTTCACCTGGCGGGAGAGGACGAAGTCGTCGTCGTCGAGGTCCGGCTTCGACTCGAGGAGCTCCCGGATCGCGACGCGCACCGAGTCCTCGACGAAGCGCGGCTGGAGGTGCGCCTGCTCCACGACGTACAGCTCGTCGGGCCGCTTGAGTAGCTCGTAGACCGGAGCGCTCATCGAGCGCTCCACGATGCCGCCGAGGTCCTCGGCGTCGAGCTCGTGCGTCGTGCCGACGAGCAGCGTGCCCCGGCCGCGCTGGTTGTGCGTGGCGATCGGGACGAGTTCGAGGATCCGGTCGACGTCGGCGCCGAAGCCGGCCTCCTCGAGCCGCTCGGCGGCCCGTCCGCGGACGAGGTCCTGCGCGCACGGGCAGGCGTTGATCCCGGTCGCCTCGACCCCGACCACGCGCCGCGAGCTCTCGGCGCCTGCGGCTGCGATGCCGATCAGCGAGACGATCTCCTGGGTCTCGAGGCCGGTCACCGGCGTGCGGCGCCGCTGCGGCCAGCGGGCGACGATGCGCACCTCGGCCCGCAGGGCGTTCTGGCGCTCGACGATCTGGGACGCGATCCGGTCGGCGAGCACCTCCACGAGCAGGCCCTGGCCGAGGACGACCTCGTCGATCGCCTCGTCGAACAGCTCGGGGAAGCGCGACATGTGGACGCCCTTCTGGTCGCGCGCGAGGTCGACGGTGCAGTCGATCTCGGCCGCCATCAGGATCTCGTGGTCGCCGCGGCGGATGCGGATCGCCTTGTGGACGCCTGTGACGCCCGCCCGCGAGAGCGCCAGTCCGACCGGCGGCGCGGAAGCCTGCATGTCGCGAACCAGCGGGAGGTCGCTCACGCCGGCCACGCTACACCCCGCGCTACGACTCGGGCAGGAACGCGAGCAGCCTGCGTACGAACGCCTCCGGGCGCTCGAGCGGGGGAAGATGCGCGACACCCGGAAGCTCGTTCAGCTCGGCGCCCGGGATGTCCTCGGCGAGGAGACGCGCGATGCGGCGGAAGTCGCGCTGGTCGAGCGCGCCGACGAGGACGAGCGTCGGCTGCGTGACGTCTCCGAGGCGCGCCCGTCGGCTCGGCGTCAGCCAGCCGCCCTCGGCCGCCGGGTTGTCGTGGTCGAGCGCGGCGCGCTGCATCTCGAACACGCGCCGCCGCAGTGCCTTCGGCACGTCGCCCTCGCCGCGGGTGGGCCCGTCGAGCCACGTCCTGACGTTGATCCACGAGACCTCGTCGAGGTCGCCGCGCTCGAACGCCGCCGCCTCCTCGTCCCACGCGGCGACGAGGCTCGCCTCGTGCTCCCAGCCGTCGATCCCCGCACCCACGAGCACGAGGCGATCGACCAGCCCGGGGTGGGCGAGCGCGAGGTCGAGCGCGACGTGGCCTCCGAGCGAGACGCCGACGACGTGCGCGCGCTCGATCCCGAGACCCTCGAGGAGCCCGGCCACGTCTGCCGCATAGACGAAGGGTCCGTCGGGGAGCGGCGTCTTGCCATATCCGCGCAAGTCGGGCGCGATGACGCGGAAGCGCTCCGCAAGCATCGGGGTCACGTCGTCCCACATCGTCCGGTCGGCGATACCCGCATGGAGGAGCAGGAGCGGTGGGCCTTCGCCGGAGTCGTCGTAGGCGACGTCGACGCCGTTCACATGGAGCCTCGCCATCGTCCGAGCGTACCCGGGTGGTCAGCGAAGGATGCGGGAGAGCCTGCGGTCCTTCAGGATCCGCCCGCCGGTCTGGCAGGTCGGGCAGTAGGTGATCGTGTGCTCCTCGAAGTCGACGCGGCGGAGCGTCTCTCCGCAGCGTGGGCAGGGATCGCCGAAATGGGCGTGGACGCGGTAGACCTCCGCGTCGCCCTTCCCCGCGATGCGCAGCTCGAGCGCCCTTTCGAGGTCGCGGTGGATCGCGCCGGCGAGCGTCTCGACCTCGTCGTCGCCGAGGTCGGTGGAGAGGCGGAACGGCGAGAGACGGGCCTCCCAGAGGATCTCGTTCGCGTGCGCGCGTCCGATCCCCGCGAGCGCGCGCTGGTCGCGGAGGAGCGGGTGGAGCTGGCGGCGCTCGCGGCGCAGGATCTCGCCGAGGGCGTCGGCGTCGACCTCGAGGGCGTCCGGCCCGAGGTGGGCGAGCTCGGCGTCGAGCTGCGCCGGAGAGAGAAGCCAGACCCCGGCCCGCTTCTTCTTTCCCGCCTCCGTCAGGACGAGCTCGCCGCCGTCGGCGAAACGCACCCGGAACATCGGCTTCGCAGGGCCTTTCTTCGCCGACGGCACATGGCGGAGGCGACCCGCGCTCATCAGGTGCACGCGGAGGACGAGCTCGCCGTCGGTCGTGGGAAAGAGGAGGTTCTTGCCCCGTCTCCGCGCGCCGGCGAGCGAGCGGCCCTCGAGCGCGCTTGGCGGCGGGTCGAACGTCTTGAGCGTCGCGACGTGCCCGGAGCGCGCGTCCGCGACCGGCGAGCGCGCGACCTGCGGGTCGAGCTCGCGCACCCACGCCTCAACCTCGGGCAGCTCAGGCATGGCCCCAAGCGTAAAGCCCCGCAGCCTCTAGGCTGCTCGACCGTGGAGCCGATCGTCGTCGAGGCGACCCGCGGCGGTGTCGTGGAGGCCCGCCACGTCGTGCACGCGGTCGCCGTCCGCGACGGGCGGGTGGAGGTCGCCGCCGGCGATCCCGGCCTAGTCACGTTCCTCCGCTCGTCCGCGAAGCCGATCCAGGCGCTGCCCGTGGTGCGCGCGCGGCCCGACCTCGACGACGAGCAGGTCGCCCTTCTCTGTGCCTCCCATCTCGCGGCTCCCGAGCAGGTCGCGGTCGTGCGTCGCATCCTCGCCGACACTCCCGCGACCGAGGACGAGCTCGAGTGCGGGCCGGAGCCGACGCCGATCGAGCACAACTGCTCGGGCAAGCACGCGGGCTTCCTCGCCCTGTGCCGGGCCGAGGGCTGGGTCACGCCGGGCTACCGGCTCCCCGAGCACCCGTGCCAGCAGGCGATGCTGCAGCAGGTGGCCGAGGCGGCCGAGGTCACGCCGTCCTCGCTCGCCGTCGCGGTCGACGGGTGCGGTGTGCCGACGTTCGCGTTGCCGCTCGAGCGCGCCGGCCACGCCTTCACACGGCTCGCGGCCCTCGAAGGCGGCGAGCGCGTCATGCGTGCGATGCGCGCCCACCCCGATCTCCTCCGTGGGCCGGTCGCCGCCGACGTCGCCCTGATCCGTGCGCTCGACGGCTGGGTGGCGAAGGGAGGTGCAGAGGGGCTGTTCTGCGCCGTGTCGGCGGACGGCCTCGGGATCGCGCTCAAGGTCACCGACGGAGCGTTCCGTGCGATCCAGCCCGCCGTTGCGCACCTCATCGGGGTGCTCGGGCTCGACGCCACCGGCCTCGGGCCGAGCGAGATCCTGAACAGCCTCGGCGACGCGGTCGGGGCGCTTCGCGTCGTCGATCCGATTTGATCGATGATCGAGAATCTGCTCCCTTCCCAAAATCAGGGCGGATGTATACGATCCGGCGCCGAAGGGTCTGAGCCGGAGCGGAGAGGTCCGGCTCGCTGCGTTCGAGGGTCTGTCTTCCGTCAATCGCTGGGAGAAAGAGAGGTCCATGCTCGCCGTCGATACCGCCCTTCCCGAAGTCGAGGAGCTACACAAGCTCGTCGAACAGGGGCAGGAAAAGGGGTTCCTGACGTACGACGAGATCGTCAAGTCCCTCGAGGACGTCGATCTCACAAAAGAGCAGCTGGAGGACTTCACGACGTACCTCATCGACCACTCGATCGAGCTGGTCGAAGGGGAGCAGCACAAGGCACTGCCACACGAGCAGCCGATCGTCCCGCCCGAGGAGGTAGCGGCGGCGCCCAAGCTCGACCTCACCGTCGAGCCGTCGCTCGACTCGCTCCGTCTCTACCTGCGCGAGATCGGCAAGGTGCCGCTTCTCACCGCAGACCAGGAGGTCGCGCTCGCCAAGCGGATCGAGCGCGGCGACGAACGGGCCAAGCAGCACATGATCGAGGCGAACCTGAGGCTCGTCGTCTCGATCGCGAAGGGATACCTCGGTCGCGGGCTCTCGTTCCTGGACCTGATCCAGGAGGGGTCGCTCGGGCTGATCCGCGCGGTGGAGAAGTTCGACCACCGCAAGGGGTTCAAGTTCTCGACGTACGCGACGTGGTGGATCCGGCAGGCCGTGACCCGGGCGATCGCCGACAAGGCCCGCACGATCCGCATCCCCGTGCACATGGTCGAGAAGCTCAACAAGGTCGTCCACATCGAGCGCCAGCTGGTGCAGCGTCTCGGACGCGAGCCGCGTCCCGAGGAGGTCGCAGAGGAGCTCGAGATGTCGACCGAGGAGGTGCGGGAGATCCTGCGCATGGCGCAGCTCCCCGTGTCGCTCGAGAAGCCGATCGGGGAGGAGGAGGACTCCTCGCTCGGCGATTTCGTGCCGGACGACCAGGCGGAGTCGCCGTTCGACACCGCGTCGCTCTCGCTGCGCCGCGAGGACATCGAGCTCGCGCTGGGATCGCTGCCGGAGCGGGATCGCAAGGTGATCGAGCTCCGTTTCGGGCTGCTCGGCGAGGCGCCGTGCACGCTCGAGGAGGTCGGCCGCGCGTTCGGAGTCACGCGCGAGCGCATCCGCCAGATCGAGAACAACACACTGAAGCGCCTCGAGACGCTCCCCGAGGCGCAGGCCCTGCGCGACTGCGTCTGACCCGCGGCCGGCGCGTGCGCCGGCCGCCAAGCTGAGGCATTCAGCCGGGAGCGAGTGACGGAGTCACTCGCTCCCGGCGAGGAAGTCCGCCTCGCCGAGGGCGACGAGCGCTGCTTCGCGGACATCCGAGCCGAGCTGCGTGACGTTCGCATCGAGTGGCGCAGATGCGATGGCGGTCAGCCAGACGACGCTGCCGCCGACGTCGCCCACGAGCACCTTTGCCTGGCCGCGGTGAAGGCCCTCGATCGAGTCGATCGCGCGCAGGACGGTCGTGCGCGCCTCGTCGATCGGCGCACCGAGCCGCACCGGCAGGTCGACCGACACGACGCGCCGAGGGTCGCGGATCGTCCTGTTGACGATCGGCGAGTTCGTGAGCTGCGTGTTCGGCACGAAGACGCGCTTCTCGTCGTCGGTCACGAGCGCGGTGTAGATCGTGTTGATCTGCTCGACGAACCCGGTGTGGTCCCCGACGGTCACGCGGTCGCCGATCCGGATCGGCTGGGTGAAGGCGACGAGCACGCCCGCGCCGAGGTTTCCGAGCGGCGTCGAGAGGGCGAGCCCGGCCACCACGGCGAGCACAGCGCTCGAGGCGAGCAGCGCCCGCGCGACCTCTTCGGTCTGCGGGAAGATCGACAGCACGCTCCAGGCGCCGATCGCCGCGACGAGCACGATGACGACGCGGCTCAAGAAGCTGAACGTCGTGCGGCGACGTGCGACGACCGCCGGGTCGGTGTCCGCCTGCCGGCGCTCCCAGGCGCCGTACGTGCGCCCGAGCAGCCACCGCACGACGACGAGCACGGCCAGCCAGACGGCAGCCGTGACGAGCACGCGCACCCACCGTTCGTCCATCTCCACCGGATTCGGCGTGGCGCTGGCCGGGCCTGCAGGGGGGCGTGGCTCCCGCCGCGCACCCTGCACGCTCAGATCGTCGGCTCGACCTCGGGCTCGCGCTCGAGGGCGAACGCGTCGTGCAGCGCGCGGACGGCCTCGGGGATCCGCTCTCGGTCGATCATGCAGGAGATCTTGATCGGCGAGGTCGAGATCATCTCGAGGTTGATCCCAAGGTCCGCGAGCGTCCGGAACATCGTCGCCGCGACCCCCGGGTGCGACCGCATGCCCGCACCGATCAAAGAGACCTTGCCGAGCCCCTCATTCGTCTCCACCGCGAAAACGCCTAGGTCGCTCTGGGTCGACACGATTGCCTCGTTGGTCGCGGCGACGTCCTCGGACGGCACCGAGAAGGACATCTCGGCCTTCCCGTGGACGACGTTCTGAATGATCGTGTCGACGTTGACGTGGGCCGAGGCGACCCGGTCGAAGATCATCGCCGCCACCCCCGGTCGATCGGGGATACCTGTCAGCGTGAAGACGACGTCCGTCTCCGAGTACGTGACGGCCGAGATGATGGCCTGCTCCATCGATTCCTGCACCCAGGTTCCCTCCTCGTCGGAGAACGTCGATCTTGCATGGATCCGGACGCCGTGGTTGCGCGCCAGCTCGACCGACCGCAGCATCAGCACCTTCGCACCCGACGCCGCCATCTCGAGCATCTCGTCGTAGGAGACGACGGGCAGCTTCCTCGCGTTCGGCACGATGCGCGGATCAGCCGTGAACACCCCGGGGACGTCCGAGTAGATCTCACACGCTCCGCCGAGCGCCGCCGCGAGCGCGACCGCCGTCGCGTCGGTGCCGCCGCGACCGAGCGTCGTGATCTCCATCGTGTCGCGCGAGAAGCCCTGGAAGCCGGCGACGAGCACGATCTTGTCCTCCTCGAGCGAGGCGCGGATGCGGTCGCCGCGGATCTCGCGGATCTTCGCCCTCGTGTGGGCCGCGTCGGTGAGGATGCCCGCCTGCGAGCCGGTGTACGAGACAGCCTCCTCGCCGAGGTCGTCGATCGCCATCGCGACGAGCGCGCAGGCGATCCGCTCCCCGGTCGAGAGGAGCATGTCGAGCTCGCGCGGGTTCGGCGTGGGGGAGACGTCCGAGGCGAGCGCGAGCAGCTGGTCGGTCGTCTTCCCCATTGCGGACACGGTGCCGACCACGTTCAGTCCCCGCCGCTTGGCGTCGACGAACCGGCGCGCGACGTGGCGGATCTTTTCCGGGTCGGCGACCGAGGAGCCCCCGAACTTCATCACGACGGTGTCGAAGGCGGGCGCGTTCACCACGGAAGTGTCGCTATCCCACGAGGCCTGGGCGCCGGTAGGGCTGCAGCCCCGGCGGCACCGGGATTCCAGGGCGGAGCGTCGGGTCGGGAACCGGGTCGTGCGCCGTCACGGCGAGCGGGAGGTGGCCCGCCCAGACGTCGAGCTCGGCGTCCGGCGTGTCGCCGTCCTCGGGGCCGCCGTCGCGGATCTTGGCCGAAGCCTCGTCGAGCGGAAGGCGGAGAACGCTCGTCGCCTTCAGCTCCTTCGCCGTCGGGCGACGGGCTTCCGCCCAGCGTCCGGGCAGCAGCTTCTCCGTGAACGCCTCGAGCGCGGCCAACTTCGCGTCCGGCTCGACGAGAGGCGTCGCCCGGCCGAGGACGACGACGGAGCGGTAGTTCATCGAGTGCTCGAACACAGACCGCGCGAGCACGATCCCGTCGAGGAGCGTGACGGTGAGACACGCGGGAAAGCCCTCCGCGAGAGACCGCAACGTGCGGCTCGCGGCCGAGCCGTGGACGAAGACGTCGTCGCCGACGCGCGAGTGCAGCGTCGGGATGACGAACGGCTGGCCGTCCGAGACGAAGCCGAGGTGCGCGACGAGGCCCGCATCCAGCACCGAGTCGATCGCCTCGCGGTCGTACCGGCCGCGCTCGGGGAGGCGTCGCACTCGCGTGCGCGGCGAGACGGCGGGCAGAGCGCGGCGGGAGGCCATCGGCCAAGCCTACGGGCCCGGACCGGCGCCGAGCGGGCGTGACGGCAGGCATAGTCTGGGCGGCACGTCGATCCGAGGGAGGAGCATGACGAGCAAGGGGTTGATCGCGATCCTGGCGGGGTTCGCGGCCGCGCTGGTGGTTGCGCTGCCGGCATTCGCCGGGTCGTCGGCGACGGTCGTCACCGTCATCGCCGGCAAGCCGTCGGAGCTGAAGTTCACGGTGTCGAAGAAGACCGTGACCAAGGGCAAGGTGACGTTCAAGGTCACGAACAAGGGTGCGCTCGAGCACGACTTCAAGATCGCTGGCAAGGTCACGCCGAAGCTGAAGCCCGGCAGGACGGTCTCGCTGACCGTCTTGCTCAGGAACGGCAAGGCTCCGTACCTGTGCACGGTCCCGGGCCACGCCGCCGCGGGAATGAGGGGCGTCCTCACCGTCAGGTAGCGCGACCGGCCGCCGCCGGAGGAGGCCGCCCCGCCCCCTCCGGCGCCTGGCGCGCGGCCGCAGCGCGCGCTACAACCCGTCTGTGAGCGAGGTCGTCTCATGGCTCGACACGATCGGGCGGGTGTTCGAGGGCATCCCCGACCTCGCGACGCCCGACGAGGTCGAACACGCGCTCTCCGGGATCCTCGACGACCCCGGGCTGCGGCTCTACTGGTGGGACTGGGAGCTCGAGCGCTACGTCGACGTTCGCGGCGTCTCGGCTGAGCCGCTTGCCGGGCCCGGCGGCGCGGTCACCTGGATCGGCTACGAGACGCGGAAGATCGGCGCTGTCGTCCACGACCCGCGGCTCCTCGAGATCGCCGAGTTCACGACCACGCTCGTGCCGCTGATGCGGATCGCGATGGAGCGCGACCGGCTCCATCGCGACCTCGTCACGAAGCTCGACCAGCTGCGGGCATCGCGGCTGCGGATCCTCGAGACGGCCGACGCGGAACGGCGCCGCCTCGAGCGGAACCTCCACGACGGCGCGCAGCAGCGGCTCACCGCGGCGCTCCTCGGTCTCCGCTCGCTCGAGGGTCGGCTCGCGGAGGATCCGGACCTCAGGATGATGGCCCACAGCGCCCTCGAGGAGCTCGAGGGAGCGATCGACGAGCTCCGCGAGCTCGCCCGCGGGCTCCATCCGCCGCTCCTCTCCCACCGCGGGCTCGAGGCGGCCTTACGGGCCGGTGCCGCGCGTGCCGCGCTGCCGGTCGAGCTCGACCTCCGCCTCCCGCGACGGCTGCCCGAGGCGGTGGAGGCGGCGGCGTACTACGTGTGCTCCGAGGCGTGCACGAATGCCGTGAAGCACGCGCGGGCCTCGGGCCTCTGGCTGTCCGTGGCCGACGACAACGGCACGCTTACGGTCGTCGTCCGCGACGACGGGATCGGCGGCGCATGCATCGAGTGCCAGGAGGAGGCCTCCGGCCTGGGCGGGCTCGTCGACCGCGTCGAGGCGCTCGGCGGGACGCTCTCGATCGCGAGCCCCGAGGGGGCCGGCACGACGCTCACGGCGGTGTTTCCCTTCGAGCCCGCTCTGTAGCGTCGTCTCATGCGGCCGGACGGCGGATGGCCCACGCTCTCGCTGGCCGACGTGCTGGAGGCCCGCCACGCGATCGCGCCGTACCTCCTGCGGACGCCGCTCCACGCCTACCCAGGTCTGCGCGAGCTCGTCGGCACCGAGGTGTTCGTCAAGCACGAGAACCACCTGCCCACGGGCGCGTTCAAGGTGCGCGGCGGCGTCAACCTCGTCTCCCACCTCGACCCGGAGGAGCGCGGGCGGGGTCTCGTCACGGCCTCGACCGGGAACCACGGCCAGTCGATCGGCTACGCGGGCCGGCTGTTCGGCGCACAGGTGGTCGTCTGCGTCCCGCTGGGAGCGAACCCGGCCAAGCTGCGGTCGATGCGGGCGCTCGGCGTCGAAGTCGTCGAGCACGGGCGCGACTTCGACGAGGCGCGCGAGCGCTGCGAGGCGCTTGCGGAGGAGCACGGTTACCGGTACGTCCACTCCGGTAACGAGCCGTGGCTGATCGCCGGTGTCGGGACGTACGCGCTTGAGGCGCTCGAACAGGAGCCTCGGCTCGACACGATCATCGTCCCGATCGGCGGCGGCAGCGGGGCTGCGGGCGCATGCATCGTTGCGAAAGCCGTGGCGCCCGGCTGCGAGGTGATCGGCGTCCAGGCGGAGCAGGCGCCGGCGGCGTTCAGGTCGTGGCGAGCGCGCGGGGTCGTCGAGGATCGGATGGGCACGGCGGCCGAGGGCCTCGCGACGCGGGTCGGCTTCGAGCTCCCCCAGACGATCCTGTGGGAGCTGCTCGACGACTTCGTCCTCGTCGGCGAGGACGACCTCCGCGTCGCGATGCGGCTGATGATCGAGCACACCCGGAACCTCGTCGAGACCGCCGCTGCGGCGCCCCTCGCCGCCGCGCTGCGGCTCCGCGACCGGCTCGCAGGACGGCGCGTGGCGCTGGTCTGCACCGGCGGCAACGCGACGCTCGACCAGCTCCGCGACGTGCTCGGCGGGGACGCCGAATCCTCATAGCTCCATCACAGCCCTCGCGTAGCCTGCCGCGATGCGCCCGACCAGGCTCCTCGTCGTCGCGGTCGCGTGCGCGGCCGTCGCCGCGACGCTCGCCGGCCCGGTCTCGGCTGCACCGTCGCCGCCGGTCCCGTCGCTCGATCCCCAGACGACCCAGGCGCTGTGGGAGCGGCTCACGTCGAGACGGGAGATCCGGCCGCTCGCCGCCGACGCGGGCTGCCGACCGCTCCGCGCCACGTTCTACGCCGCGACGGACTGGCTGCGGCTCGCGACGTCGCTCGCCGCCAAGGCGTCCCCCTGCGCGGAGTACTTCGTCTCCGTGCCGCCGGTCGTCGCCGACAAGACGAGGCCGCGGCCGGACCAGGCCCAGCGCATCCGCGCGCTCGGGCCGACCTTCCACGCGCTCGCCGAGATCCATTACACCGCGTGGCAGAAGTGGGTCGCGAGCACGGGCTCGACGTGGTACCAGGCGGGCGTCGAGGCTCGGCGGCGGATGGCCGCGGCGGGCTACGACGTGGCGGCGGGGGATACGTGGGCGCTCAACGAGGTCTCCTCGGCCGTGCGTCGCGGGGACGGCAACGGACGGGCCAACGTGCGGGAGCTCCTGCGCGGCCTGTACGACGCGGCCGGCGAAGGGCCGCCCACGCGCGGGGTCGTGTTCGTGGTCGGGGTCGGCCAGCGCGTCCCCGAGCTCGGGACCTACAAGGCACGGGTGCAGGAGTGGTTCCAGGACGCGCAGTTCTGGATCGACGTGAACGTCTACGTGAGCGACTGGTCGCAGGAGGCCTACGGGGACGTCCGCAGCTACGCCGTCCCCGGTGCGCCGCTCGCCGGCCGGCGCGACGCGCTCGTCGAGTACCTCCGCCACATGGACCTCTTGGCCGCCGCGGGCGGCGCCGTCTCGGGCACCGCGAACGCGTTCCTCGGCAATGCCGGCAGCACGCTGGCGAACGCCGCCTGGCAGTGGGAGTCCGCGTTCGGCTGGACCGCCGTCGACGACGTCCTGATGCAGCAGTTCGTCTCGGCCGAGGTGTACGCGCTTCGAAACCACGGCGTCCGAACCGGCAGGGCCACCGACCGCTTCGGCTTCGCCTGGGCCCCGAAGAACCTGGACGCGCTCGCCCCGAGCGACTTCACGCGGCGGACGGGGGCCGTCCTCGACCGGATGGCGACCGCGATCAGGGACTCGGGCGCCGACTCGCCGGCCGATCCGGGGATCGCGGCGTGCGGGTCGAGCGGCGTCTGGTGCGCGGGAGACCTCGCCGGCGCGTCGCTCACGGCGGGCTGGCGAGGGTTCCGCGCCTGGTCGCCGACGACGCTCGCCTTCGTCTCGGCTCCCCAGACGATCGCCGCCGGCGCGATCTCGAGGCCGGTGTCGCTGCAGGTACAGGTCGCCGGGGTGGCGGCGCGGCCCGCGGCCGTCGTGCCGGCCACGATCACCTCGTCCTCGCCGACGGGCCTCTTCGCGGCAAGCCCCGGAGGGCCGTTCGCGCCGACGCTCGCCGTCCAGCTGCCCGCCGGCGCCTTCGCCACGGCCCAGCTCTACTACCAGGATCCCACGGCCGGGACGGCGACCCTCAACGCCACGGCCGCGGGCGTCGTCGCGGGCACCCAGCAGATCACGGTCGGCGGAGCCGCGCCGGTCTCGTTGCGCGTCGAGCCGGCGACCGCCACAGTGCTTCCGGGAGGAGCGGTGGCGCTGACGGCGGTCGGGGTCGACGCATTCGGCAACGCGACGCCGACGGCCGCTCTCTGGACAGTGTCGCCGACGACGCTCGGCGGTCTCTCCGCGGCGATGGGGACGAGCACGACTTTCACCGCCGGAACGGAGCCCGGCATCGCACAGGTGAGCGCGAGCGTGACGACGCCGTCGGGGACGCTCAGCGCGACGTCGAGCGTGACGGTGACGCCGCCGCCGCCCGTCCGGGTCGCCGCGGTGCGCTACGGCGTCGCGCAGAAGCAATTGCACGTCTACGTGACCGTCGTCGACGGGAGAGGAAGGCGGGTGCGGGACGCCTCCGTCACCGCCGCCCTCTACCGGAACGGGAAGGTGTACGCCCGCGCTGCCGGACGGACGACGGCCGGTCGCATGACGTTCTCGCGGCCGGCGTCGACCGGCAGTTACCGGACCAAGGTCACCCGCGTCGCCGCGGCCAACCGGGTCTGGGACCGCGTGACTCCGGCGAACGCGTTCATGAAGAAACCGCGCCCCACCCCATAGCGGACCGGGCGGCGCTACTCGACGTCGCTCGCCGGGAACAGCACGGAGGGCACGGGCTCCGTGGCCGGGTCCTTGTCGCGGACGACGATGTCGACGAGCGTCACCACGATGCTCGCGAGCGGCACGGCGAGGATCACGGCGAACCCGCCGAGAACGAGACCGACCGTCGTGACGGCGACGAGCACGACGAGTGGCGACAACCCGACGGAGTGCCCGAGCACGCGCGGAAGCACGACGTAGTCCTCCAGCAGGCGCACGGAGATCACGACGATCCCGGCGAGGATCGCAAGGTGGGTCGACTGGGAGAGCCCCACCCCGACCGCGACGATACCCGCGGCGAGAGGGCCGATCACGGGGACGATCTCGACGACCCCTGCGAAGACGCCGACGAGCAGCCAGTACGGCAGCCCGATCGCCCAGAAGCAGGCGGACAACACGGTCGCGACGACCGCGACGAGCACGGCCTGGCCGCGGACGAACGCGCCGAGCCGGAGCTCGACGAGATCCCAGGTGTCTCGCACCTTCTTCCTTCTCCGCCGTGGCAGCAGCGAGCAGACGAGGTCGACTGCGCGATCGCGCTCGACGATCCAGTACGCGGCGGCGGCGAGGACGAAGAACGTGCCGACGATCACCTCGAACGCCTTGCGCCCGTACTCGACCGCGGGGTCGACGAGGCTCGAGCCGGACGGGACGTCGTTCAGCTTCCGGTCGAGCGCGATGAGGATGTCGTGCTTGATGCCGGTCGACTGCCGGGCCTCCTGCCGGAGCTGGTGCTGGTCGCCGAGCGCCGCCTGCACCTGATCGGTCGCGGCCGGCACGACGAACCACAACCCGACCGCCAGGATCGCCACGAGCACGGCGTAGTGGGCAACGACCCCGACCCCGCGCGGCACGCCCCTTCCGGCCAAGCGGATTCCGGCCAGGCGCTCGACGCTCGGCCGCAGGGCAGCTGCCAGGATGATCGCGCTGAGGAGGAGCGCCACGACCAGGCGCGCCTCCCAGACGACCACGGCCGCGGTGAGGATCCCGGTCACGACCAGCGTCGCGACGGCGACGCGGCCCGCGAAGCGCGGCAGGTCGTGCTCCGGCTCCCGCTCTCGGGCCTCGGAGCCGTGCTCTTCCGTACTGGGCGCGCGCGCCGACACGTCGGGTATGTACCCGCGAACGGCGCTGCCGACACGTCCCGCTCCCTATGATCGCCGCGTGGCGGAGGGCGAAGAGAACATCTCGACCGGCCGGGCGGAGCGGCCGGCCGACGCCGTGCCGGGGCAAGCGCCGGTCCCGAGGACGGCGGAGCGCCTCGGCGTCAGAGTCGGTCACGCGCTCGGGGAGCGTCTCGACAAGGCCGTGCGCGACCGGCACCGCGACGAGCTGCGCCACGCCGGCTGGGAGCATGCACTCGACGGCTCGGCCGCCTCGTTCGTCCGCGACGGCGCGGACCCCCGACCGGGGAACAAGCTCGAGGTGCTGATCGACGGCGCGGAAGCGCTGCCGCGGATCGCCGAGGAGCTGGCGCGAGCCCGGTCGCACGTCCACCTGACGGGCTGGTTCATCTCACCCGAGCTGCAGCTCACCCGCGAGGAGGAGCCGGTGATCGTCCGTAACCTGCTCGCCGAGCTCGCCGAGAGGATCGACGTCCGCGTGCTGCTCTGGCAGGGGGCTCCGGTGCCGGCGTTCCGACCGTCGCGCGCCGACGTGCGGAATGCGGTGGAGAGCCTCGTGCGCCACACGCGCATCAAGAGCGCCGTCGACGCGTGCACGGGTCTCACGCACTGCCATCACGAGAAGACGATCGTGATCGACGACCGCGTCGCCTTCGTGGGCGGGATCGACCTGACGCTCGACGGCGGCGACCCCTTCGACACCGGGAATCACCGTGCCCGGGGCGGCATCGGGTGGCACGACGCGGCAGCGCGGCTCGAGGGCCCGTCCGTCGTCGACGTCGCGGAGCACTTCCGCCTCCGCTGGCGGTCAGCCACCCGCGAGGAGCTGCCGCAGCCGCAGGTCGCCGAGCCGGCAGGAGGCCTGGAGCTCCAGGTCACGCGCACGGTGCCCGCGAAGACGTATCGCGCGGTGAGGCGCGGCGACTACTCGATCCTCGCGTCCTACATCGGCGCGCTTCGGTCCGCCGAGCGGCTCGTCTATCTGGAGAACCAGTTCCTCTGGTCCCCGGAGGTCGTCGGGGTGCTCATCGACAAGCTCCGCGATCCGCCGAGCGACGACTTCCGCGTGGTCGTCCTGCTGCCGGCCCGTGCGAACGACGGAGCCGACGTCTCCCGCGGGCAGATCGCGGCGCTGATCCACGCTGACGACGAGGCCGGGCGGTTCCTCGCCTGCACGGTCTACGCGCGCGCGGGAAAGCTGCGCGATGTCGTCTACGTCCACGCGAAGATCGGAATCGTCGACGACACGTGGCTCACGATCGGCTCCGCGAACCTGAATGCCCACTCGCTGTTCAACGACACAGAGATGAACGTCCTTTCCCTCGACCCCGCGGTCGCGCGCGAGACCCGCCTGCGCCTGTGGGCCGAGCACCTCGAGGCGACCCCCGACGAGGTCGGTGGCGACCCGACCGCGCTCGTCGACGAGCGGTGGCGACCGATCGCCGAAGAGCAGCTCCGGCGGCTCGAGAACGGCGAGCCCCTGACGCACCGGCTCGTCATGCTGCCCGGCGTCTCGCGCCGCCGCCGCCGCGTGCTCGGGCCGATGCAGAGCCGGCTCTTCGACCTGTAGGCCTCTCAGCGGCTCGGCGCCGACCCGGCCTCGGCATGCTCGGCGACACGCGCCGCCTTCTTCGCGGGCTGCCCGAAGGTCAGGAACCGTCCGCCGAATGCGATCGCGCAGAGCGCGAACCAGCCCCAGCCGAAGGCGAGGCCGGCCACGACGTCGGACAGCCAGTGGACACCGAGGAGCACGCGACTCGCGGCCACGCCGATCGCGACGGCGACCGCTGCGCCGGCCAGCAGCGAGCGGCTGCGAGGGCTCCGTCGCCTGGCGAGGACGAGCGCGACGGCGGCGTAGAGGGCCGCGGCGGTCGCCGAGTGGCCGCTCGGGAAGGACGGGCCCAGCGTCTCGGCGATGGGGTTGAAGGTCGGCCGCACGCGGTCGAGGAGCTGCTTGACGGCATTGACGAGCACGACCTCGCCGACCAGCACGGTCAGGAGGAAGAAGGGGATCCACCGGTTCGGCACGCGGAGGTATTCGACGACGCAGACGACGACCCCGAGCGCGAGGACGAACCACGTTCCCCCGAGGTCGGTCACGAACTGGATCGCGTCCGTCGACCAGGTGGTCGCGTTGTCCTGACCCCATTGCCCGGCGCTCCGATCGATGGACACGAGCGTGCCGCTCGAACGCATCAGAAATGCCAGGACTCCGACCACGAGGCCCCCGACGACGGCCAGCCCGAGTGCCAGCGTCAATGCGAAGCCGGTCGCCGTCCCGGGATCCAGCCGCTGCGCGAGCATCCGCCGTAGCCAGGGCCGCTCGGCCGCCTCGTGCGCGACGATCTCTGCCGCGGCCTCAGACGGCTCCTGGCCGATCAAGGGGGTCGGATATCGTGACGCGGCGAAGGCCACCAGGATGCCGGCAGCGAGGGCGACGAGGACGAGTACGAGGAGCGGCATCCCGGGAAGTTTGCCCATGCTGTCGAATGGGTAAACAGCGGGCGTGGACGCGGCGGACACGACGGCTCCGGCCGTAGCGCTTCCCCGGCTGCCGGGGACGCGGCCGGCGGCGGGGAATGGGGCGGAGAGCCCTCGCTCGGTGGCGGTGCTCGAGCCGCGAGCGGGCGGTCCCGCCGAGAGCGTCGCACGGCGGCTCGGGACGACGCATCCCGTTCGAGCCTTCCTCGTCACGATCGTCGCGGGCTACGGGCTCCTCGTCGGGCTCACGATCGCCGCCGGGCTGCTCCTCACCAGGGTGCTCGTCCCGGTGCGTGGCTTCGAGAAATGGGACAACGACGTGAACCGCTGGCTCGCCGACCGGCGCGACGGGACGCTGACGGACCTCTCGTGGCTCGGCTCGACCTTTGCGGGTGGCCTCGTGATCCCGGCCGTGGTCGGTGTGCTGGTCGTCGTTTTCCTCCTCAGGCGCAAGTGGCTGCTCGCCGCCTTCACGCTGTTCGTGATCGGCGTCGAATCGGGCTCGTACCGGGCGACGACACTCGTCGTCGAGCGCGACCGGCCCCCCGTTCATCGTCTGGAGGGGCTGGACCCGACCGCGAGCTTCCCCTCGGGCCACATCGCGGCGACGGTCGCGCTCTACGGCGGCCTGCTGCTCGTGCTCGCCTCGTTTGTCGCGCGCCGTTGGCTCTGGACGGTCGCCGCCTGCCTGACGATCGGCTTCGCGCTGTTCGTCGGTTGGGCCCGCATGTACCGCGGGATGCACCATCTGACCGACAGCGCCGCGGGCGTCGTGTTGGGGTGCCTCGCTCTCGCCGTCACCGTGTTCGCTGCGCGCGTCGCGACCGCGGCCGCGAATGCACGCGACGCTCAGAGGGAGGCGGCGTCGTGAAGAACGTCGCCGTGATCGCCCACGCCGGCAAGTCGATCGGCGGCGGCCTCGAGGAATTGCGCCGCGAGCTCAGGCGCGCCGGCGTGGTCGATCCGTACTGGTCCGAGGTGCCGAAGAGCAAGTTCGCGCCGGAGCGCGTCGAGCGGGCGCTCGCGGAAGGCGCAGAGCTGGTCTTCGTCTGGGGCGGCGACGGGATGGTGCAGCGCTGCGTCGACGTCCTCGCAGGGAGAGGCGCGTCGCTGGCGATCGTCCCGGCCGGAACCGCGAATCTGTTCGCCACCAACCTCGGCATCCCGCAGGACATCGCCGAGGCGGTCGAGATCGGGCTCCGCGGGCGGATGCGCACCCTCGACGTCGGGAAACTGAACGGCGAGCGCTTCGCCGTCATGGCGGGCGCCGGTCTCGACGCGCGGATGATCGAGAGCGCCGACGGGCAGCTCAAGGACCGTTTCGGCCGCCTCGCCTACATCTGGACTGCTGCGAAGAACCTCCGGACGGAGCCCTTCGAGGCGACGATCGAGGTGAACGACGAGCTCTGGTACGAAGGCCCGGCTAGCTGCATCCTGCTCGGCAACGTCGGCTCTCTGTTCGGCGGCGTGGAGGCGTTCGACGACGCGAGCCCCGAGGACGGGCTGCTCGAGCTCGGCGTGACCAACGCGGAGGGGCTGGGTCAGTGGGCGCGGACCGTCGCTCGGACCGCGGTCGGGACGTCCGCGAGATCGCCGTTCGTGCAGGTGACGAAGGCAAAGAAGGTCACAGCCAGTTTCGACCGCAAGGTCCCGTACGAGCTCGACGGCGGGGACCGCAAGAAGGTCAAGAAGCTCAAGGCCCGCATCGACCCCGGCGCCATCTCGGTCGCCGTGCCGGAGGCCGCGTGAGCACCGCCTCGCGTGTCCCGGAGACGTGGGAGTACACGGACGACGACCCCAAGGACACGCTCGCGCGAACGGGCCGCCTCCACCTCCTCGGGAGCGCCTTCACACGGTTCCGTCAGGCGGACGGCACCAGCCACTCGCGCTCGCTCGCGTTCGCGACCTCGCTCGTGCTCGTCCAGGGCATCGTCGTGCTCGTCGGCTTCGCGGCCGCGTTCGGCCAGTCCGGGATCACGTCCACGATCGTCGAGACCATCCGCAGCGCGGTGCCGGGGCCGGCGAGCACCGTCCTGGCCGAGGCTGTCCGGCAGGCGAACCGGGTCGGGAACCAGGACCGGTTCCTGCTCCTCGCCGTAGGGCTCGTCGGCGTGCTGATCACCTCGACGACCGCGATGGGCCAGATGGAGCGGGGCCTGAACCGGATCTACGGGATCGAGCAGGACCGGCCGACGGGGAGGAAGTATGCGCTCGCCTTCGTCCTGACGATCACGGTCGGGACGGGACTCGGGATCGCCTTCCTGATGCTCGGGTTCGGTCGCAGCATCGGGAGCAGCTGGGGCCACGAGGCGCGCGTCGCATGGGAGATCCTCCGCTGGCCGATCGGCCTGGCGCTGATCGCCGTCTGCCTCGCGGCAATCCTCGCCCACTCGGCCAACCGGCGCCAGCCGGGCCGTGCCTGGCTGGCGTTCGGATCCGGCGTCGCCGTGGCGCTGTGGGCCCTCTCGACCATCGGCCTCGCCCTCACGTTCCGGCTCGCATCGAACTTCGGCCAGACCTACGGTCCGCTCGCGGGCATCGTCGCGCTCCAGCTCTGGACCTTTCTCTCGTCGTTCAGCATCTTCTACGGAGTGGCCGTGGCGGCCGAGCTGGAGGCGATCAGGGCAGGCGCCGGCCAGACGCAGACGGCTCGAGCGGAGCCACCCGCGCGCACCGCCAGGGCCTCGCTCCAGGGTTGATCGCCTGCGTCGCCCTCCCCCCTTTTTGGGGGCTGCACTCCCGAGGGTCGCGCCCGTATCCTGCCCCGCGCCTTCGCAACCGATAGGGGAGACGAACGTGAAGCGGATACTCATCGTGATGGGCGTGCTCGCGCTCGCGGCTGCATCCGCGGCCTACGCGGCGAAGCCAGGGTCGGGGTCGGACACAGGGCGTGCCCTCGTGTTCGCGCCGAACCCGGTGCAGGACCTCGGCATCCAGACGCTCACGGACCAGAAGGACGCCGCCGACGCCGTGCCGGCGGACGCGTACCGTGCGGTGACGCTGACCGACCTCGACGGGTCGGGGTTCCTGCGCGGCAAGTGGGCCCAGATCCGCAGCGAGACCGGCAACCCGGCGTACTCGCCGACGAACACCTTCCTGTACGACCGCCATCAGGACGAGTTCGAACAGGTGATGGCCTACTACTGGATCACCGAGGCCCAGAGATACATCCAGTCGCTCGGCTTCGGGTCGACGCTCCGGCCGGTGAACATGCAGCCGCAGAAGCTCCGCATCAACCAGTGGGGCGTCGACAACTCGTTCGCCACGGACAAGCAGGACGAGATCCGGCTCGGCAAGGGCGGCGTCGACGACGCCGAGGACGGCGAGGTGATCCTCCACGAGTACGGCCACGCAATCCACTTCTCGCAGGACTTCCAGTTCTCGACCGAGGAGGCCGGCGCGATCAGCGAGGGCTTCGGCGACTACTGGGCCGTGACCGTCTCAGAGGTCGTCCGCCAGAGCCTCGAGCTGCCTGCGTCGGCCGACCCGGCCTGCGTCGCGGACTGGGACGCGACGTCGTACACGGCGAAGGAGCCGCACTGCCTGCGACGCCTCGACGCCGATCTCACATACCCGGACGATCTCGTCGGCGAGGTGCATGCCGACGGCCGCATCTGGTCGCACGCGCTCTGGGACATCCGGAACGCGATCGGCAACATGAAGGCCGACACGGCGATCCTCGAGGGCCAGTTCGGCTTCGACGGCGGGACGATGCGCGCGCTGGCCACGGACATCGTGGCCGCCGCCGGCAAGCTGTACGGCCCGACCGTCGCCGGACAGGTCACGGCCGCCTTCCACGCCAGGGGCATCCTCTGAGCCTACCGTCCAATGCTTCAATTGTGGAAGAATCGGCTCGGCGCCCGCGTTGGAGGAGACACCTGCCGCGCGGGCAGGGCGTGACGTACGACCCCGGGAGGTTGGAATGGGTTTGAAGCTTGGCGACACGGCACCGGATTTCGAGGCCGACACCACGGAGGGCCGCATCTCGTTCCACGACTGGATCGGGGACTCGTGGGCGGTGCTCTTCTCTCACCCCAAGGACTTCACGCCGGTGTGCACCACCGAGCTCGGCTACATGGCGAAGATCAAGCCCGAGTTCGACCGGCGCGACGTCAAGATCATCGGGCTCTCCGTCGACCCCACCGGCGACCACGAGGGGTGGGCGAAGGACATCGAGGAGACGCAGGGCCACGCGCCCAACTACCCGATCGTCGGCGACGTCGACTTCGAGGTCTCGAAGCTCTACGGGATGCTCGCGGCCGACGTCGAGGGTGATGCCAAGTCGCGGACGCCCGCCGACAATCAGACCGTCCGCAACGTGTTCGTCATCGGCCCGGACAAGAAGATCAAGCTGATCCTCGTCTACCCGATGACGACCGGCCGCAACTTCGACGAGGTGCTGCGCGTGATCGACTCTCTGCAGCTGACCGCCGACCACAGGGTGTCGACCCCGGTCAACTGGCAGGACGGCGACGACGTGATCATCGCCGGCTCGGTCTCGAACGACGAGGCGCGCGAACTCTGGCCCGACGGCTGGGAGGAGCCCAAGCCGTACATCCGGATCGTCCCCGCGCCGCCGACGCGCGTCGGCGCGCCGACGAAGTAGCGCGAACGTCTCCGGCCCGCCCCGTGCGGGCCGGGGACGCAGCCGTTTGGGCGGCGACGCGCCGCCTCGTCCTCGACCGGCGGCCGCAAGTCTCGATTGCGTCTCATCCGCCGCGTCCGGCGATGTTTACGGTGACTCGCCTGGCGCGGGCAGGGGAGGCCCCGGGGAGCCCGGAGTCCGACGAACGCGGCGCAGGACGTACCGTGCTCGGGCACAATCGGTTCTCGCCGACACACGAGCGTGAGTCGAAAGGAGGCACGATCGTGAAGAGAGCGCTTGCATCGATCTCGATCGGCACGCTCCTGCTGGCGGCGGCCGTCACAACGACCGCCCAGGCAGACCCGTGGGCGTTCGTCGGGACGAATGCCGTCGCGAGCTCACCGACGCAGGGCGGCGGGTATCCGGTCCCGCCCGGGCACACGAGGCCCGACGCCGGGACATGCAGACCCGGGGCGTACAACTCGAACCGGTCGGAGTCGTGGATCGCGGTGAAGCCCGGAAGCGAGGACCTCGTGGGGACCTCGAAGTTCTTCTTCGAGACCTTCAGCACCTTCTACATGTTCCACCTCGGCTCGTACCGGATGCTCGGAGGCGCACCTCTCGACAACAACCAGGTGCAGGGCTACGACTGCGTCTCGACGGGCACCCAGGAGATGCCCCCGAGCTGGACCGACAACACCGATCCCAACGTCGATTTCGACACGAAGGGTCGGGCCTACCAGGTGACGCTGCCGTTCAACGCCTTCTGGGAGGGGGGGCTGCACCCCAATGCAGAGGTGGACATCTCCTACTCCGACGACATGGGACAGCACTGGATTCGGGGCAACGGCGGGAAGCCGCTCGAGCCGACGAACAACCAGACGAGCCTCGCGTTCGGTCATGTGGAGGACAAGCAATGGGTCGCGGTCAACCACATCCCCGGGAACGCGAATCAGGATCACGTGTACGCGGCGTGGGCCGTCTTCAACGGCTCCGCGGTGAAGGTGCGAATGGCAGTCTCGCGCGATCGCGGCCAGACCTTCGCGAAGGCCGAGACGATCGCCTCGCCCTCCGAGGTGAGCGCGGGCGCGACGTTCGTCTATCCGTCGGTCGACGCTGCGGGTGACGTCTATGTCGCGGTCGTCTCGTTCCCCCCGAACGGGCGTCCGTCGAAGATCTTCGTCGCTCGCTCCGACGACGACGGTCGAAGCTTCGGGCCGTTCGTCACGGTCGCGACGGTGGGAGTGGTCCCGACTGCGGGACTCCCGAACACGAGATTCCGTGACGGCATCACCGAGAGCTTCGCCGCGAGCCCGACTAATCCGGGTCACCTCTACGTCACGTACGAGGACTGGGACGGGAATCAGATGGACGTGAAGCTCACGCAGTCGACGGACGGCGGCGCGAACTGGTCGCCCCCCGTCGTTGTGAACGACAACTCCGATCCGGCCGGCCAGCCGACCGACCAGTTCCAGCCTTCGGTGGCGGCGGGCCCCGGCGGCGCCGTGGCTGTGGCGTTCTACGACCGTCGCCGGCCGTGCCCGAACGACGGCACCATCCTGCCCGCTGACGTGGGGAGGACCAACTTCTGCATCGACACGTCCCTGCAGGCCTACAAGGACTCCGGGAGCGGCGCCGTCGCGGTCGGTGCGAACGTGCGGATGTCCGAGTTCAGCTGGGATCCGGAGCAGCCGGGCCAGCACGTCGGTGGTGTCTCCCAGTATCCGTGCGCTGGACACACGGATCCGTGCCCGAACGGACGAGGGTTCATCGGCGACTACTTCGGCCTCGCCGTCTCGAATCAGAACGTCTACGGGTTGTTCGTCTCGACCCACTACCCATCCGCCGTGACAGCCGACGAAGGCGGCCCGGTCTACTACCAGCAGCAGGTTCTGGCGAAGGTGCCGCGCTCGGCGATCGGCGCGGGCTACTAGAGGCAGGTCGAGCGGTGCCGGGCGCCTCGAGACGCCCGGCACCATCGGCTCGTGCGGGGCCGCCGGAACGCGGCGGCAAGGGTTCGGCTAGCCGAACCCCGCCCCAGGGCCCGATCCTTAGGATGGACGGGTGAGCGTCGCCACGTCCGACGTCGCGGGGCAGCTCGAGCTGCACCGGCGCGAGCTGACCGGCTACTGCTACCGGATGCTCGGCTCGCCGTTCGAGGCCGAGGACGCGGTGCAGGAGACGATGCTCCGCGCCTGGAAGGCGTTCGAGCGGTTCGAGGGCCGCTCCGCGCTCCGCTCGTGGCTCTACCGCATCGCGACGAACGTCTGCCTCGACATGATCTCGGGCCGGGAGCGACGCGCGCGGCCGATGGACCTCGGCCCGTCCCGCGAGCCCGTCGTGGCGAACCTGCACACTCTCCCCGAGGTCACCTGGATCGAGCCCGCCCCGGACGGCCTCGTCGTCCCGGACGGCGACCCCGCGGACGTGACGGCGGCGCGCGAGACGGTCCGGCTCGCGTTCGTCGCGGCGCTCCAGCACCTGCCGCCGCGGCAGCGGGCCGTGCTGATCCTCTGCGAGGTGCTGCGCTGGAAGGCGTCGGAGGCGGCAGAGCTGCTCGAGACCAGCGTGGCGTCGGTGAACAGCGCCCTCCAGCGCGCGCGGGCGACCCTCGAGGCGAGCGACCTCACCGCGGCGACGACGTCGCCGTCGGTCGAGCGCGCCGACGCGGAGCTCCTCGCCCGCTACGTCGACGCGTTCGAGCGCTACGACCTCGACGCGCTCACGTCGCTGATCCACGAGGACGCGACACAGTCGATGCCGCCGTACGACATGTGGCTCCGCGGCCGAGACGACATCTTCACGTGGTGGTTCGGGCCCGGAATCGGGTGCCGCGGCTCGCGTGTGGTCCCGACGGTGTCGGCCAACGGCTCGCCGGCGTTCGGTCAGTACAAGCCGAATGAGTCCGGCGACGGCTACGAGCCGTGGGCGCTGCAGGTGCTCGAGATCGAGCACGGGCGGATCGCCGAGCTCACGTTCTTCCTCGACACGGAGCGCGTGTTCCCGCTCTTCGGGCTCCCGCTGCGCTACGACGCCGTCTAGCGCTCGCCCGGCAGTACGTCGGCCAGGCCCATGAAGGCGACGAGGTCGAGCAGGTCGCGCGACGCGTTCTCGAGGCGCACGGTGCAGCGGTGGCGGCGCGCGGCGAGCTGCAGGCGGGCGAGCGCGTCGATCGTCACGGCGTCGGGCTCGACACCCCGCACGTCGCAGCGGGCGACCTGGGCTCCGCTCGCGGCGAAGACCGCGCAGACGCGCTCGCAGAGGCCCGGCAGATCCGAACGCGCGATCGGCCCGTGGATCGTGAGCTCGAGCATGCGCGGCTCTGCCGGGGCCATCGACGTTTACGACCGGCCATGACACGGGAACTCATCGATGCCCCGGGCGATGAGTTTCGGGTCGCGCGGCCGTCGAAACCCTCGACATCTCCGCTCGCCCCGGAAGGAGCCCGACCGATGACCATCGCCGACACCCGTACCCGTTGGCTCGCGCTGATCGTGCTCTGCCTCGGCGATCTGATGATCGTCCTCGACGTGACGATCGTCGGGGTCGCGCTGCCCTCGATCAGGGAGGACCTCGGCTTCTCGGAGGAGTCGCTCGCGTGGGTCGTGAACGCGTACCTGCTGACGTTCGGCGGGTTCCTGCTCCTCGGCGGCCGGCTCGGTGACATCGTGGGGCACCGGCGGATGTTCCTCGGCGGGATCGCGCTCTTCACGTTGGCCTCGGTTGCCTGCGGCCTCGCAGGCTCGCAGGGCATCCTGATCGCGGCCCGGGCGGTGCAGGGAGTCGGCGGGGCGATCGTCTCGGCGGTGGCGCTCTCGCTCATCATCACGCTCTTCACCGAGCCGGCCGAGCGGGCGAAGGCGATGGGCGTCTTCGGCTTCGTCGCGTCGGGGGGCGGCTCGATCGGGGTGCTCCTCGGCGGCGTCCTCACGGACACGCTCGACTGGCACTGGATCTTCCTCGTCAACGTCCCCGTCGGCATCGCCGTCTTCGCGCTCACGCTCGTCCTGCTCCCGGCCTCCCGCGGACAGGCGACTGGACGGCTCGACGTCGCCGGTGCGGTCACGGTGACGGCCGCCTCGATGGTCGCCGTCTACGCGATCGTCAACGGCAACGAAGTGGGGTGGACGTCGGCGCGGACGCTCGGCCTCCTCGCCTTCGCGGCGACGCTCCTGGGCGTCTTCGTCGCAATCGAGTCGCGCGACGCGTGCGCCGCTCGTCCCGCTCGGGCTCTTCCGGCTGCGCAACCTCGCAATCTCGAACGTGGTGGGCGTGCTGTGGGCGGCAGCGATGTTCGCGTGGTTCTTCCTGTCGGCCCTCTACCTGCAGCTCGTGCTCGGGTACAGCCCGCTCCAGGTCGGCCTCGCGTTCCTCCCCGGCAACGTGATCATGGGTGTGCTCTCGCTCGGCCTCTCGGCGAAGCTCGTGATGCGCTTCGGGATCCGCGTGCCGCTGGCGGCGGGCCTCGGGACGGCCGCGGTCGGCCTCCTGCTGTTCGCCCGGGCGCCGGTCGACGGCTCGTTCGTCGTGGACGTCCTGCCGGGGATGATCCTGCTCGGGGTGGGCGCGGGAATCGCGTTCAACCCCGTCCTGCTCGCGGCGATGAGCGACGTGGCGCCGAGCGAGGCTGGTCTTGCGTCCGGCGTCGTCAACACCTCGTTCATGATGGGCGGGGCACTCGGGCTCGCGGTGCTCGCCAGCATCGCGGCCGCGCGGACGGACACGCTGCTCGCGTCGGGGGACAGCGCCGTTGCTGCGCTGAACGGCGGCTATCGCGTCGCGTTTCTCGCCGGTGCGCTCTTCGCGGCGGTGGCGGCGACGATCGGCGGCGTTCTCCTCCGGCCCGGCAGCGTGACGGCTGCCCACGAGCACGGCGAAACGGCCGGCGCTCCGGCGACGGCCGGGGCCGAGTGACCGCCGACGTCAGGCCGGGTCGCCGACGAGTTGGGACAGCCACGCTCCCACGGTGTCCGAGACGGCGCCGAGGTCGGTGCGGAGGGCATGGTCGCCGCGGACGAGCGCGACGGTGCGGCGGGGGCCTTCCGGCGGGATGCCGAAGCGGTCGTTCTCGCCCTGGACGACGAGCACCGAGACGGCGACGGCGTCCAGCTCCGAGAGGCGGCTCGCGGCGGGCTGCTTCCCGGCTCGCGCCGGGGGCTGGAGCGGGAATGCGAGGCAGAGCACACCGTCGGCGCGCGTCGCCGCCGCGGTGCGGCAGGCGACCCGCGCGCCGGAGGAGCGGCCGCCGACGACCAGCGCGCCTCGGGCGAGATCGGCCGCGCGGAGGTGCTCGATCACGGCGATCCAGGCGACGTCGAGGTGGTGGGCGGGAGCCGGCGACCGGCGCCCCGCGACGCGGTAGGGCTGCTCCACGAGCGCCGTCGCGAAACCCGCCGAACGCGCCGCCTCGGCTGCGACGACGAGGTCCCGGGCGGCCAGTCCGCCGCCGGCGCCGTGGCCGAGGACGAGCGTCCCGCGCGCGCCGTCGACCGCCTGCACGTGCGCGCGGGCGGGGCCGTGGGGTGTCTCGATCTCGATCGCCATTCGCCTCGCCGGTCGATTCGACCGGCCTCCGCTCGTCATAGTGGAGAAGACGGGCGAGCGAGGCTTGCCCGGCGACGAGAGGAGAGGGCATGGCAGGAAAGCCCGTTCACGTGGAGATCCCTGTGAGCGATGCGGCGCGGGGGGTCGAGTTCTGGGGCTCGCTGCTCGGCTGGCAGTTCGAGGAGTACGAGGGCTCGGGCTACCACATGACCAGAACCAGCGAGGACACCGGTGCCGCGGTCTACGCCCCCGACGACGGCGCGAAAGGTCTCCGCGTCTACTTCGACGTCGACGACGTCTCGGACGGCGCCTCTCGCGTGCGCGAGCTCGGCGGAGAGGCCGGCGACAAGATGCCCGTCCCGTCGATGGGCTGGTTCGTGCAATGCACCGACCCCTCGGGGAACGCGTTCGGCCTCTGGCAGACCGACCCTTCGGCGTCGATGTAGCAGCGAGCCGTCGATGGCCGGGGCTCCCCTCGGGCGGCGGCACCCCTTGACGCCGCCCGAGAGGAAGCCCTCAGGCGCTCCTCGCGGTCGCTGCGAGGTAGGGGGCGACGAGCCGGGCCGGTCCCGGCCTGCCGACTCGCGCGCCGGTCGCTCATGCAGCCGCGAGCGCGCGCGGGAAGAGCACGTTGTTCTCCTCGTGGATGTGCTGGTGCAGGTCGAGCTCGAGCTCGCGCAGCCCGTCCAGCGTCGCGCGGTGCGTGTTGCAGAGCGCCCGGTCGAGGTCGTAGCCGCCCGACAGCTCGCGTAGCTTCGCCAGCGCCGACCCGGCCGACTCGTGGTCGTGCTCGAGCTCGGCGACTTGCTCCGCGTCGTAGGGGCCGCCGGTCCGAACCAGCGGGAAGAGCTCCTCCTCCTCGGTTGTGATGTGCTCCTCGAGCTCGTTGCGCAGCGCCGTGAAAACGTCGCGCAGCTCGGCCAGTTCGGGGCGCTCGTCGCCGTGCGCCCGGACGACCTTCTCGAGCAGCGTGTCGAGCCGCGGAAGCTCCTCGCGGAGATGCTCGTGGTGGCTCGAGACGATGTGGTCGCAGAGCTCTGGCAGCGGCGCCTGCGTCCAGTCGCGCTCCGGCGACGTGTCGTTCGCCGCCGATTCGAGCGCTGCGACAGCCTGGTCCAGCGGGATCCCACGCGCCTCGCAGGCGTCGGTGAGGCTGCGCTTGCCGCCGCAGCAGTAGTCGACGCCGAGCTCCTCGAAGACGCGGGAACGCGACGGCTGCTCGAGGACGAGCTCGGCGACGGTGCGGGACGGGTCGATCATGGCTGCTCCTCGGTCGTGTGCGGACGATGCGCGGGCGCGCGCACGACGGACGCGTCCCCACCGGCTCGACGCTAGCGCGGCGGGCCGGGTGAAGTCGTCCGTTCACGACCGCTCGAACCTTGCGGTGGACTACTGAGGCGCATAGCGGGGCATGGGGGTCAGAGTCGGTGTCGTCGACGCTGCCGAGGAGCGGAGAATCCTCCCCCCAGGACCCGCCCGGCAGTGTCTCCCCAAGGGCTCGTCCCCCCACCGGGACGACCCGTAGCTCCGCGCAGACGCCGGGCTCCGTACGGGCGAGACGTACGGGGCCCGGCCTCCGTGACTCGCCGGTCGTGCCGCTTCGGCCTGCCGACCTCGAATTCGACGGCCGGTCTAGCGTCACCGGACGTGCTCGCCGGGGACTTCCACCTCACGCGGTTCTAGACGGCTTCGTATGATCGGCGTGCTATCACCCATCGGGTGAGGACTCGCGTCGCCGCGCCCACCCTCGCCGGCGGCCTGCTCGTCGTCCTCGTCGCGATCGCGACCGTCGGCGTGGCGTGGCTCCTCTGGACACGAGCCGACGAACGCGCGCACGTGCAGGACGAGCGCGCCGCCCAGTCGGCGAACGAGGCGATCCAGAACAGTATCGGGCGGGTCTTGACGAGCCTCCGCGCCTCGGCGGGGCTCGTCGACGCCCGCGGGAACGTCGACACCGCGAGCTTCGAGGCGTTCGCGCGCGCGGTGGGGTCGATCGGCGTCTCGGACGTGCTGGCGCTCGCCGAGATCGTGCCCGCCGCGGAGCGGCAGCCATTCGAGGCGGCCGTGGGCCGGCGGATCGTCGAGCAGACGGATGAGGGCTCCCTGCGCGCCGCCGGGGATCGGCCGCGCTACGTGCCTGTCGTCGCGGTCTGGCCGGCCACGGGAGAGCAGGCCGCGGTCCTGGGATACGACCTCATGAGCGACCCCGAGCGCAGCGCTGCGCTCGAACGCGCGCAGGCGACCCGGAGCACCGTCTTCACCCCTGCGATCGACTTCCTGCTGGCCGGGCGGGGATACGCGGCGCTGAGACCGATCTACGCGCCGACGGGGGCGTCCGACGCGCCCGTCGGCTTCGTCACGACCCGGTTCTCGATGCGGCGGATCGCCAACGTGCTTCGCGCCCTGCCGCCCGACATGAGGGTCCGGCTGACGATCGACGGGAGCGAGGTGTACTCGACCGAGGGTCCACCGGGCGGTGGCGTCACGCGCTCGCTCGGACTGGGCGGCAGGCGCTGGCTCCTGACCGCATCGGGCGAGCCGGCCGGGCACTCGTCGTCCCTCGCGATCCTGCTCGGCGGGGCGATCCTCATGGTGATGCTGGGAGCGTTCACGTGGACGCGGGCGTCCTCCGAGCGGCGACTCCTCCGCGCGAACGAGGCCGAGCGTGCGGCCCGCGAGCACTCCGAGGGGCTCGAGCGCAACGCCGCGCGGCTTCAGGCGCGAGCCGACCTGCTGCAGCGGCTCGCCGCGGCGCTGTCGGCCGCTGCCCTGCCGAACGAGGTTGCGGAGGCCGCCGTGCCCTTCCTCTTCGAAGCCTTCGCGGCCGACCTCTGCACGGTCGGCATCGCCTGGGGCGACGACGTGCGGACGCTGAAGGTTCCGGCGAGCGCGCCGGGGGAGCGGCATTGGAGACCGGTGCCCCGGGAGACGTCGACGCCGACGGCGGACGCGTTGCGCGGCCGCCAGGTGATGGAGCTGCACGGGCACGACGAGATCGCGCGGCGTTACCCGCCCGATCTCGAGCAGCTCCTCGAGGGCATCTCCTCGATCGTCGTCGTCCCGCTGCCGCGGCAGACGGGCGCGGTCGGCGTCGCGTTCGCGGAGTCGCGCACGCTCGACGCGAGCGAGCGCGGCCTGCTCGACGCGATCGCCGAGGAGCTGACGCAGGCGCTCGACCGCGCCGCGCTGCTCGAGCGCGAGCGCGACGCGCGCCTCGACGCCGAGCTCCTCGAGCAGAACGCCACGCGGCTGGCTGCAGCCGCGACGGCGACCGAGGTCGCCGAGTCGACCGTCGCCGACTTCGAGGCGTTCGGCGCCGACGTCGTCTTGGTATGGCGGCTCGTCGGTTCGGAGCGGCTCGAGGGGCTGGCCTCGTCGGACGTTCCGGCGTCGACGCGCACGCGGTACGAGGAGTACCCCCTCGAGCTCGGCGGACTCGTCTCGGACGTGATGCGGGAGGGGAAGGTGATCGCCGTCGCGGCGGAGAGGTACGACGCGCTGTATCCCACGATCGCCGCGGAGCGGCAGCGCGTCGGCCTCGAGTCGCTCGTCGCGCTTCCCCTGCGAGCCGCGAGCGGCGAGGTGATCGGCGCGATCTTCGCGGCGTCGCGACGCCAGCGCTGGGCGAGGGACGATCGCAGGCCGCTGCTCGTCGGCATGGCGGAGCAGGCCGGCGTCGCGCTCGAGCGGGCCACCCTCTTCGAGGCCGAGCGTGAGGCACGACGCCTGGCCGAGCTCCTGGAGCGGAACGCCGCCCAGTTGGCCGCCGCCGTTACGGTGCAGGACGTCGCGAGGTCGACCGTCGCAGACCTGCACGACGCGGGATTCGGCCCGTCCGCCGTGCACACGTACACCGACGACGGCGAGCTCGAGATCCTGGCCGTCGCCGGGGTGCCGGAGGACCTCCTCGGCGACGCGGTCGACGCCCTCGGCTCCGCCACGTCTCCCGCGGCCGAGACGCTCCGCATCGGATCCGTGGTCGACGTCTCCGGCGAGGCCGAGCTCGACGCGCGGTATCCAACCCTCGCCACGGTCAGGGAGCGAACCGGTGTGCAGGCCGTCGTGGCGGTCCCGCTCCGGGCCGCCAGCCGGAAGCTGCTCGGTGTCCTCACGGTCGGTTTCGTCCAGCGGCCGCGGAACAGCTCGGGGCTGCGAGACGTCGTCCTCGGCGTCGCGGAGCAGTGCGGCCTCGCGGTCGAGCGCGCGCGCCTCTATGCGGATGCCGTCAAGGCCGCCGCTGCGAGTGCCTTCCTCGTGCGCCTCGGCGAGTCGCTCGAATGGGCGACGACCGTCGACGCTCGCGCGCGACGGCTCGTCGAGGTGCTGACCGAGGGGCACGCGACGTTCGCCGGCGTCCACCTGCTCGACGAGGACGGCGCGCCGAGAGCGGTCGTCAGCGCGGGCTCCCGCCCGCACGAGCTCGCGGACGACTCCCACTGGGCGGAGCTCGTCGAGAGCGCGATCGCGGCGGGACGTGAGGTTCGTCCCGATTCGGGCAGATCTCCGGAGGCGGCGACGCCGCTCATCCTCCCGCTCCGTGCGCGAGGTCACAGCCTCGGCGCGCTCACGATCCGCTCCGCGGCCGACGAGGACTGGGCGCCGCTGATCGACGACGACCTCGCCCGCGAGATCGCCTCGCGGGCGGCCGTGATCCTCGACAACGCGGTGCTCTACGAGCACGAGCGCGAGGTCTCGCACACGCTGCAGCTCGGCCTGCTCGGCGGCGGGCCGCCGCCGTTCGAGGACATCACGGTCTCGGCGGCGTACCGGGCGGGGACGGCTGCCCTCGAGGTCGGTGGCGACTGGTACGACGCCTTCACGCTCCCGTCGGGCAGGGTGGCGCTCGTCGTCGGGGACGTCGTCGGCCACGGCCTGGAGGCCGCCGTGGCGATGGGGCAGCTGCGCGGCGCCGTCAGCGCCCTCGCGCAGACAACGGGCCCGTCGCGGCTCCTGGAGCGGCTCGATGCCTTCGTGGAGACGGTCCCGTCGGCGGCGACCGCGACCCTGGCCTACGTCGAGCTCGATCCCGCCGACGGCGCGATCCGCTACGCCTGCGCCGGCCATCCGCCGCCGCTCGTCGTGTCGGCCGACGGTCGCACGCGGTTCCTCTGGGAGGGGCGCTCGCCGCCGCTCGGCTCGATGCTGGGCGACCGGCGTGCTGCAGTCGATCGCCTGGAGGAGGGCGACACGCTGGTGCTCTACACCGACGGCCTCGTCGAGCGGCGATCCGAGAGCATCGACGCGGGCTTCGAGCGGCTCGCCCACGCGGCCGTGCTCTCGAGCGGGAGCCCGGCGACGTACGCGGACGACATCTGCGATGCGCTGCTCGGCCGCGAGGAGCAGGACGACGACGTGTGCGTGCTCACCACCCTCCGTCTTCCCACCAGGCCTTCGTTCAACCACTCGCTCAGGGCGGCGCCGGCCGAGCTCGCTGCGCTTCGCGACGGCCTGCGCACGTGGCTCGTCGATCAGGATCTCGACGAGGAGATCGAGAGGAGCACCGTTCTCGCGGTGTCCGAGGCCGCGGCGAACGCGATCGAGCACGGCTACGACTGCGACGGTGAAGGTGTCGTCACGGTGCTTGTCTCGGTCGAGGACGGGTGGGTCGACGTGGAGGTCCGGGACGAGGGAACGTGGCGCGAAGGGTCGGGGGATGGCGACCGGGGCCGCGGCCTGGCGATAATGCGGTCGATCATGCATCGCATCTCGGTCGAACGGGAGGACGGCGCGACCGTCGTCCGGATGGGCCAGCCGGTCGAGCGGCAGGCGTCGGCGTGAAAGCCGCCGATTGCGAGATCGTCACCGAGGACCGCGACGGCGTCGCGGTCATCCGGCTGGAGGGCGAGGTCGACCTCACGAACGCGGACGCCGTCAGGGACGCCGTCGCCGCCACCACCGCCCGCGGGGTCGTTCTGGACGTGACGGCCGTGTCGTACCTCGACAGCTCGGGCATCAGGGCGATCGACCGCGGGCACCGGCACCTCGCCTCCGAGCAGCGTTCGCTCTTCGTTGTCTCGCCCCCGGGGACGCCATCTTCGTGGACCTTCCGCGTTGCGGGCTTCGGCGGCGACGTCGTGCTCGAGACACTCGACGCGGCGCTTGCGTCGGCGCTCCGCACGCGCACCGGGACCTAGGTCACGCGGACGTTTCGCGACCGCGCGTCGCGGTGAAATCCGCAGCTTGCGAGTCGGAGATGCTTCCCCGGTACGAGCACGTGCCTGCGGCGGCACCTGAGAGGGGACGGCGTTGTCGCGGGTCGGGGCGGAACGACCGCCGCGACGTCGCCGTCCACGACGCGCGCTGCGCCCAGGGCACGAAAACGCAGGCGCCCAGACCGGGCCACGAAACGGCGGCGGCGTTTGTACGTCGCGGCCCCGTGGAATGACTATTCGGTGACGGCGCTCGCCCTCGACGCGGTCTGGCGAGGCTGAGAGTTGGCGCGGCGCGGGGGGTGGCGACGGGTCGGGAGGCGGAAGCCGTTCCGGTACGTCGACCGGCGAGGCAAGAGGATCACCGACGAGCGTGCTCTCGAGCGGATCGAGCAGCTCGTCATCCCACCCGCCTGGCGGGACGTCTGGATCTCGCCGAACGGCTCGGCGCGTCTCCAGGCGACGGGCGTCGACGCCGCCGGGAGGAAGCAGTACCTCTACGACCCGGACTTCCGCGCGGCGCAGGAGCAGGCGAAGTTCGACCGCCTCGTTCGCTTCGGCGAGCTTCTGCCCGCCCTGCGCGAGCAGGTCGCCGCCGACCTGGAGGCCGGTCCCTTCGAGCGCGAGTGGGCCTGCGCCGTCGCGGTCACGCTCGTCAACCGCGGCTGGTTCCGGGTCGGCTCGGAGCGCTCGGCGCGGACGACCCGCACGTACGGGATCACGACCCTGACCAAGCGGCACGTCGAGGTCCGGGGACAGCGGGTGGCATTCCGCTTCCGTGCCAAGCACCGGGTTCTCGTCCGCACGACGCTCGTCGACGAGGAGCTCGCGGCAGCGGTGAGGGCGCTTCTTCGCCTCGACGGCGGAGGCCGACTTCTCCGGTTCGAGCGCGAAGGCGAGACGAGCAACGTCACCCCCGCCCTCCTGAATGCCTACATCGCCGAGCATCTCGGAGAAGGCTTCACGGCCAAGGACTTCCGCACGTGGGGCGGCACGCTCGCCGCGGCAGTGGCGCTCGCCGAGCACGGGCCACCGGACGGGACGACCCACGAGCGGCGGGTGCTCGCCCAGGTGATGCGGCAGGTGGGCGAGGAGCTCGGCAACACCGCGGCTGTGGCACGCACCTCGTACGTCAGCCCGGCCGTGGTCGAGCAGTGGCGCGAGGGACGCACGCTCGAGCACTTCCGGCCGCGCCGGATGCGCGTCGTGTCCGGCCGGGACCCGCTCCTCCGCGAGGAGGAAGCCGCGCTGGTGAGCCTGCTCCGCTCCTGGCGCATCCGGCGCGCGCGGGCGGCCTGACTCGGCAACACGAGGGGTCGGCACGAGCCGACCCCTGCGTGCGACGGGCCTCGAGAGGCCCTGGTCTCCCCACGAGGGTGTGGTACCCGGGCCCGGTCGAGCGCCAAACACGCCGGGCTCGGTCTCAGATCCAGTCGCGAGCCTTCGCGACGGCGAGCACTACCACGGCGATCATGCCGATCACCCCGAGCACAACCCAGAACAACGTCGGGTGCGTGAAGACAGACACCTTGAAGTTCATGCCCATCACGCCCGCGAGGAGTGATCCGGGCAGGAGGATCACGGAGGCGAGGGTGAGGATCTTCATCACGTCGTTCGTCCTCTGGCCAGTCCGCGCGATCACGACGTCGAAGGAGCTGACGATGCTCGTCCGGGTGTCCCGGGCCGTCTGCATCGTCGACTCGTAGCTCGACAGGAGCTCCTGAAAGCGCTTCGCGGACACTTCGTCGCCGAGCGCCTCCAGCTGCGGATGGGTCAGCGCGAGGAGCGCCGCGCGGTGCGTGCTGAGGGCCCGGCGGAGGTGTCCGGCCCGCCGGCGGAGGCCGACGAGCGACTCGATGTGCGCCTCGGGCGCGCCTCGGCCGCGCATCGCCTCCTCGTCGAGCTCCTCGAGCTCCTCCTCCAGGTGGTCGAAGGCCGTCTCGTACGCCTTCAGGACCCAGGCCACGAGCGTCGCGAGGAACGCCGGCCCGTCCAGCTCGCCCGTCGGGCCTGATCCCTCCGCGAGCTCCGTGAACTCGTGCAGCACTTCGATGGGCTTGGCGTGGGACGTGACGATCCAGTGCGTTCCGACCAGGCAGGTGACCTCGACGATGCTGTCTCCCGCCTTGGCCTCGGGGGCCTCGAGCGTCACCGCGACGAAGTCGCCGCGGTCGTGGAACCGGTTCGTCGTGCGCCTGTCGGTCAGCAATGCGACGGCATCGACGTCGAGGCCGAGCGCCTCGACGATCCTTTGCGCATCCTCCTCCGACGGGACTCCGGCGTCGATCCACAGAAGCGACGAGTCGCCGATCCGGCGCGGGATGTCGTCGACGCCGTCGAGCCGCTTTGCGTGCTCGCCGTCGAACAGCGTCAGCCGCAGCTCGCAGCCCTCGTCGGATCGGGCGCAGTCGCGCGCAGCCACGGCCATTGCTCGGGTGTACCCGCTCCGGGTGATTCGCATGCGCTCGGCTCGCGGACGGAGAGACGAAAAGCAGCGCCCGTCGTTTGCGCGACGGCGCCGTGGGGAATGCTGCGGCGACGGACGCTGACCCTCGGGACAAGGAAGCGAGGTGACCCGAATGCCGCTGTGGGCATGGATCCTGATCATCGTGCTGCTCGTCCTGCTCGTCACGGGCGGCGTCGGCTACGGCCGGCGCTAATGAACGAGCGGCGGCCGGGCCGAGGGCGGCGAACCGTTACGCCCTCGGCCGCCACCGCCGTTCGGGTCGTCGCCGTTTCGGCCGCGACGCGGTTGGGTACGCCGAACCATGGCCGACGAGGCAAGGAGGAATGACCGGAGGGCAGACCGCGGCGATCGTGCGGACGCCGGTACCGGGCAGCTCGAGGCATCCGTCGCCCGCGGTCGCGACGCGCGGACGCCGTTCGCCCTCCTCGGCAGCGTGGCGTTCCTCGTCTGGGGCGCCGTTGCGGTTCTCGCCGTCCTTCTGCTGCTGATCTGGTGGGTTACCTGAGAAAGGAGCCTGACGTGTACATCGGTGTCGGAACGCTGCTCGTCATCCTGATCATCATCCTGTTGATCATCCTGCTCTGAACGAGACGGGCCTTCGGGCCCGCTCTCGTGCCCTGTTTCCTCGCGGGCGCTACGGCGCCCGCGACGCGCGTGTCGGGTGTCTCACGCCTGCGCGCGGGACCCGGTGCCGACGAACGGCCTGATCAGCCGCGTGATGTCGTTGCCGGTGACGCGACCGTCGAGCCGGCCCAGGATCTTGCGGCCTTTGAGCAGGACCAGCGTGGGAATCACCGAGACGTCGAGCGCGCTTGCGAGCTCGCGGTGGTCGTCAGCATCGACCTCGACGACGCGGAGTCGCTTCTTCTCGGTCACGCCGACCCACGCGACGAGGCTGGACATCCGGCGCGCCGGCCCCGAGCGCCTGTTCGAGAAGAACAGCAGCACGGGCCGCTCGTCGCGCCCTTGCTCTCGCGGCGCCTGCATAGTCCTCGGGTACCACGGGGATGGATCCGCGAAACGCGGGCCGCGTGCAGGTTGCCGGGCACGAGGCGCGCACAGGCACACTTTTGGGCCCATGGCACGCCGCAGCCACACATATGTCGGAGGCTTTCCACGCCGACTGAACGTCGTAGAGGTTCCGTGAGCGGGACATCGGACACGACCTCTCGCCTCGACGCGCTCCTCGAGGCGACCCAGACGGGCGAGTGGGAATGGGACTTCTCGACCGGCGACATCACCTGGTCGCCGACGCTCGGGCCGCTGCACGGCAAGCAGCGCGGCTGGGCTCCCCGCGATTACGAGGAGTGGAGCGCCCTCATCCACCCGGACGACTTCCCCGCGCTCGACGAGGCGGCCCAGCGGGCGCGCTCGACCGGGGCTGGATTCGAGCTCGAGTTCCGAGCGGCCGGTCCCGACGGACCGATCCGCTGGCTCTGGACCCGAGCCGAGGTCGCGCGCGATGGTGACGAGCGGCTGGTCGGCGTCACCCGGGACGTCACCGAACGGCGGCGGCGCGACGATACGGAGCGGTTCATCGCCCGAGCCTCGCAGGTGCTCCTCGCGACAACCTCTGCCGACGCGGCGCTTCAGCAGCTCTGCGAGCTCGCTGCGGCCGAGGTCGCCGACTGGTGCCTCGTGCAGCAGGTTTCCGACAGACATCCGGCGGACGTCCTTGCGATCGCGCATCGCGACCCTGGCCTTGCCCCTGCCGTCCGCGCTCTTCACGAAGCCGACCGGCTACGGGTGAACGGAGCCGAAGAGCCGCGCGCGTCGGTGATCTCCACCCGGACGACGACGCGCGTCGATCTGCCGGAGGTCGGCACGGAGCTCGTCGCCCCCGTACTCTCCGAGGGCGGGAACGTGACGGCGCTGCTGGTGCTCGGGAGCACTTCCGCGAGCCGTGAGCTCGACGAGCACGACGTCGCGCTCGCGGAGGCGCTCGGCCGGCGGACGGCGGTCGCGCTCGAGCGACTGCGTCTGCTCGAGGCGGAGCGCGGCGCTGCGCGGCGCACCGAAGCGTTGCAGCGGGTGGGCGCCCTCCTGTCCGCCGCCGCCACGGCCGAGGACGTCCTGCAGGTCGCGATCGAGGAGGGCCTGGCGACGATTGGCGCCTCGGGCGGGTCGATCGCCTATCCGGAGCGCGGGGCGAGCGCGATGCGTCGGGTGACGGCCGGCTATTCGCCTGCGGACGCCGCGGGCACCTGGGAGACGGTGCCGCTCGACGCCGACCTCCCCGGCCCGCAGGCCGCGCGAACCGGTTCGGCCGTGTGGCTCTCCGACCGCCAGGATGCCGAGCGGCAGTTTCCGCTGCTCGCCGAGGTCTTCTCCCATACGCCGTGGGGCTCGTTGTGCGCGCTGCCGCTCCCAGTCGGCGTGCGCAGGGGCTTCTTCGTCGCGTTCTTCGACCACGAGCACGAGTTCGGCCACGACGACAGGGCGTTCGTCGAGGCGATCGTCACGTTCTGCGCTCAGGCCCTGGAGCGGGCGCGACTCCTCGACGAGACCGCCCATGCCCGGGATGTCGCCCGCCGGCTCCAGGCGATCACCGCCGCGCTGTCGGCGGCGGCGACGCCCGACGACGTCTGCTCCGCCGTCCTCTCAGCCGGCCTGGAGGCGATCGGCGCCGACGGCGTGCTGGTCTACCTGCGCGAGGGAAGCGACGCGAGGCTCGTGGCGTCCGTCGGCTACGACGACGAGATCTCGGCGGGTTGGATATCGATTCCCGCGGATGCCCCTGTCCCGGTCGTCGACGTGCTCGGGTCAGGTGACACGATCGTCTTCGGCTCGCCCGACGAGGCGAAGCGCCGGTATCCGATCCTGGCGAGGATCCCCGAGCGGCACGGCGCGCGGCCGTCGGTCCTCGCGCCAATGACCGTCGCCGCCGCCACGACGGGCGTGCTCTGCACCAGCTTCGCGCCGGGCCACGAGGTCGAGGACGACGATGTCGTCTTCGTCCAATCGGTCGCGCGTCTCTGCGCCCAGGCGCTGGACCGCGCGCGCCTCCTCGAGGCAGAGCGGGTCACGTCCGAGCGCCTCGAGCGGCTTCAGGCCGTGACGGCCCTCCTCGGCAGCGCGATGACCCTCGACGAGGTGGCTCGGATCGTCGTCCACGAAGGGGTCGCGGCCGTCGACGCCGCGGCCGGGGCGCTCGTGCTCTCCCGCGACGACGGTTCCCTCGAGACGGTCAGCGCCGTTGGGTACTCCGCCGAGGTGCTCGAGCTGTATCGCCGCTTTGCCCCGACGGACGACGTGGTCGCCGCCCGCGTGTTTCGCGAGGGCCGGCCGCTCTGGATCGAGTCGCTCGAGCAGATGGAGGCCGGCTACCCGGCCCACGAGCTGGGGCTCGACCGGCACCTCGAGTCGGAGGCGTTCGTCCCGCTCACGCTCGCGGGCGGCACGCTCGGCGTGCTCATGATCAGCTTCGAGGGCTCACGCCCGCTCGGCGAGGACGAGCGGGAGCTGCTGCTGACACTCGGGCGGCAGTGCGCCCAGGCGGTCGCCAACGCCCGGGTCTTCGAGCGCGACCACCGGATTGCCGAGCAGCTTCAGCGGTCGCTACTCCCGGGCTCGCTCGACGTCCCGTACGAGGGCTGCGTCGCCGTGCGGTACCTGAGCGGGAGCGCCGAGGCCGACGTGGGCGGCGACTGGTACGACCTCGCTCTGCGGCCGGACGGGCGGCTCGGGGGCAGCGTCGGCGACGTTGCGGGCAAGGGCGTGCTCGCAGCGTCGCGCATGGGCCAGCTTCGCACGGTCCAGCGCGCCCACAGCGTCGACGGCCTCTCGCCGTCCTCGGTCGTCTCGCGCCTGAACGGGCTCGTCGAGGCGACCGACTCCTTCCTCGCGACGATGGTGGCGTTCGACCTCGACCAGGAGAGCGGCGAGCTGCGCTACTGCTCGGCCGGCCATCTCCCGCCGGTCGCGCTCACCGCCGAGGGCCGCTGCGAGTTCCTCTCGGGCGGAGAATCGCTGCCTCTCGGGGTCGCGACGGACACGCCGTACGAGGAGGCGCGGACGATCCTCGAGCCGAACGACATCGTCCTCTTCTACACCGACGGGCTCGTCGAGCGCCACGGGCTCGGAATCGACGAGGCGCTCGACGGTCTCTGCGAGGCGGTCGCGCGCTTCCACGGCTGCGACCCGGAGGAGCTGCTCGACGGGCTCCTGCTCGACCTGATCGGCGACCGCGCGCTCTCCGACGACGTCGCCCTGCTGGCGCTCCAGCGCACGACGGCCTGAGCGACGTCTTCCGGCTTGCTAGCCCCGCGGGGGCGCGCGAACCAGCCGGTTTCAGCTCGCGGAGCAGGGGGTATCCCGCAGCTGTCCGAGACGCGAATCCACTCCGAGGACGCGTCACTGCAATACGACTCCGAGAGGAACCAACATGGGCATTGGTGTCAGTCTCATCCTGATCGCGGTTGGCGCGATCCTCACGTGGGCGGTCACCGCGGATGTGTCGGGTGTCGACCTGAACACCGTCGGGGTGATCCTCATGGTGGTGGGCGCCGCCGGCGCACTCATCTCTCTCGTCTTCTGGTCGAGCTGGGGTGGCTTCGGGGGCCGCGATACCACCGTGGTGCGCGACAGAGACCGGCTCGTCGAGCGCTGATCCACCGCACGGACCGCTGCCCGGAGGCGCCGCTTGCGGCGCCTCCGGGCATCATGGGGGCCGATGCACGACTTGTACGAGACGCACGACGACGGCGCGACGGCAGTTGTCACGCTTCGCGGTGAGCTCGACGCGCACGATGCGTCGCGTCTCCGCGAGCTCTTCTCCGCCGCGGTGACCGAGCTCGAAGCGGCGAGCCGGCCCTGCCTCGTGGTCGACCTCACCGGCGTTGCATTCCTCGACTCGACCGCTCTCGGCTCGATCATCGGTGCCGTGCGGCGCGTCCGCGAGGTGGGCGGCGAGCTCCGGATCGTCCTGCCGGAAACGGCGGCCCGGCGCATCTTCGAGATCACGGGTCTGGACGAGGTGCTCGACGTCCGTCCGACGCGGGCAGCCGCCCTCGAGCGGGCCGGCGAGGCCTGATTCCGTGACGGCCGGTTTCGCCGGGCTGACGCAGGCCGCGTAGTCAGGGTTTGTGCCCCCGCGGAACGGGGGAACCTGGGAGCGACCACGCAGGCAGGGGCGGGTTGCCCGTCCGGCCTCAACGACGACAGAAAGGCAGGCACCGTGTCGCAGATCACGACGCCGCGCGAGCTCTTCCTCCACGAGCTCGGCGACATCATGTACGTCGAAGACGCCCTCGCGAGCGAGGTGTTGCCGAAGCTGATCTCCGAGGTCACCGACGAGGAGTTTCGGGCGGCACTGGAGGAGCACCTCGAGCAGACGAAGGGGCACTTGCGCAATGTCGAGCAGGTGTTCGAGGAGCTCGGCGAGACGCCGCACGCCGAGCAGTGCATCGCCTTCGAGGGTCTGAAGGCAGAGCACGACAAGCTGCTGGAGGAGTCCACTCCGGACCTCGTCGACCCGATAGACCTCGGCGCCGCCGCACGAACCGAGAACTACGAGATCGCGGCGTACGAGGGCCTACGCCGGATGGCGAAGGCGATGGGCGAGGAGCGGGCCGTCGAGCTCCTCGACGAGAACCTCGCCCAGGAGAAGGAGGCGCTGCGCACGGTCGAGAAGATCTCGACCCGCGTCTCGAACGAGAGCGCCAAGGCGCACGCGTGAGGAACGGGCCGGGCCGCGTCGGTCGCACGCGGCCCGGCCTTTTCTCCCACCCAGGGGCTCAGCCCGACCTGCGCGGTGCAGTCGCGGCCTCGGCCGACCGGCCGGGCCGCTCGCACGCGTTTCGACGCCGCTCGGTCTCGGCGTTCAGCTCGCCGCCGAAGAGGAGCGCCAGCCCGCCCAGCCACAGCCAGGTCATCGTCACGATGACAGCCCCGAGCGTCCCCCACGTCTTGTCGTAGGACCCGAACCAGGTCGTGTAGGCCGAGAAGGCGCCGGACACGACGAGCCAGACAGCGACGGCGACGACCGCCCCCGGCGTGAGGAGGTGCCAGCGGGAATGCTCGACGTCGGGGCCGAGGTGGAGCACCGCTGCGAAGGCGACGAGCAATGCCACGACCAGAATCGGCCATTGCCCGATCCACCAGGCGAACGCGACAGCCGTCTGCGCGCCGAGTGCCCGGCCGAGCCACGACTCGACGTGGGGGCCCATGACGAGCAGAGTTCCCGCGAGAAGCACGGCGGCGCCGACGACGATCCCGAGTCCGAGCGCCGTCAAACGGGTCCGGACGAGTCCGCGGCGATCGTTCCGGTCGTAGGCGACGTTGAGCGCCGTCATGACGGTGCTCAACGCGCTGCTCACCGACCAGAGGGCGAGCACGAGTCCGGCAACGGTCAGGAGAATCCCCGTCGACGGCCGCTCGCTCAGGCGCTGGAGGCTGTCGCCGAAGAGCTTCGCCGCGTCCGGCGGCGCGATCGCGGTGAGCCGATCGACGACCTCGGCGATCGTGCTCCTGTCGGCGACGAGCGTGAAGAGACCGAGCACGAGCAGGAGCACCGACGGGATGGCGAAGAAGGCGCTGTAGGCCAGCGCCGACGCCATCATCGGAACGTTGTCGTCGAGCGACTCACGACCCGCTCGGACGAGGACGGCGCGCCAGTCGGCGAACGAGAGGTCGCGTAGGCCGGGGCCCGGCCGCGGCGGCTCGTGGAGCTCGGGGAACGGCCCCGGGGCCCCCTTGGCGGGCTGCGCGGGCGACGCCACGTCAGCCGTGCGGCTCCTCGCCGCCGTCCGCGTCCGGGTAGTCCGCCTCGAGCGGGTGCTCGTCCTCTCCGCCGGGTCCGGGATTCGGCGTGCCGGGCGGCGGCTGCGGGCTCGGGGCGGGGTCCGGGCTCGGCGCGGGCTCTGGAACGTCCGGAGGCGGTGGGTCGGGACGTTCGGGTGTCTGCGACTCGGTCACAACGCTCTCCTTCGCGCGGGGAATCCGTCGCAGGACGGGTACCCGGGCGGTCGGCTTTCCAACCGCCGTGCTGGTTGCGATCGCCCGTTTTGGGGTACTACAAGGCGTAGCGTTGACCTCGGAACGTTGCGTGACTACATCCAGGAGGAGCACGAGATGGCGGACGGAACGGCAGGGCGCGGCGCAGCGGGGATCGGCCTCGGCGGGATCCTCGTGATCATCGGAATCATCGTTGCGCTCGTGTGGAGCGTATGGATCGGAATCATCATCGCCCTGATCGGCCTGGTCGCCTTCGGCGGCTTCGCACGCGGCCGCTGGTACTGAGGCGCCTGGCACTGAGCTGCCGGAGGACGCGGCCGGCCGCCGGGTCTACGCGCGGCGTGCCCGGCGGCCTCCGACGTCGTGAACCCTGAGGATGCTCTCGTCCGAGCTCAGGTGCGACGCCCACGCCCGAGTACGGCCTCGAGCGGGCGGGTATTGACCACGTCGTCGGCCGTCGCCCAGCCGCGGCGGGCGGTGGCGACGGCGAGGCGCATGTTGCCGAGCCCGCGAACCGAGTGCGCGTCGGTCGACGCGACAACGGGGACGCCCGCGGCGACGGCGCGACGGACCTCCTCGCCGCGCAGGTCGAGGCGATCGGGCAACCCGTTCGTCTCGATGGCGACACCCGTCTCGAGGGCGACCCCGAGAACGACGTCGAGGTCGAGGGCATTCGGCTTGCGATGGTTGACGATTCGGCCCTTCGGATGGCTGAGGCAGGACGCCGCCGGATGCCGCATCGCCTCGACGACGCGCTTCGTCAGCCGGTCGCGCGGCTCGCGCTGGCCCGCGTGGAGGCTGACCTGCACCCAGTCGAGCTCCGCGAGCACGTCGTCGGGAAGGTCGAGCGAGCCGTCGGGCAGGATGTCGACCTCGATCCCGCGCAGGATCCGAAACGGCGCGAGCTCGTCGTTCGCCTCTGCGATCTCTTCGCCCTGCCGACGGACGTCGTCCGCGTCGAGCCCGGGCACGACGCGCACGTTCCGGGTGTGGTCGCAGACCGCGACGTACTCGTAGCCCAGGTCGCGCGCTGCCGTTCCCAGCTCGAGCACCGACGCCCGTCCGTCCGACCACGTCGTGTGGCAGTGGAGGTCGCCGCGCACGTCGGACAGGTCGACCAGTCTCGGCGGCGTGCCGGCGAACGGCTCCTCGCGCAGCTCGGGCGGGCACGGCGGGACGCAGAGAGCCGCGTAGACGGCCTCTTCCGTGCCCGCGGCGGGAAGCGGGCCGAGCGCCTCGACGTAGGCGGCCGAGCCGGTCGCTCTGAGGAGCTCCGTGCCGAAAGCCGATGGCTCCGGCACCAGCAGCTCGACCGAGGTGCCTTCGACGCTCACGCCGACTGCGTGCCGCTCGCCGCGCTCGACGAGCGCGACGATCGACGGCAGGCGGGCGAACGCATCGACCACCTCGTCGGAGACCTCCGCGGGGACGACGACCCGAAGCTCGAAGCACTCGTCGGCGAAGCGTCGCGGGTCGCCCGCCATCGAGCCGCCGAGCGCGTCCGCGATGCCTCCGACGAGCGTCCTCGCGCGGTCGACCGTCACGGCGCGGCGCTGCTCCTCGGGCGGGCGTTCGAGACGCGCGAGCAGCCGCGCCTCTGTCTTCGGGCCGATACCCGGAACCGACCGCAGCCGACCCTCGCGCGCAGCCGCCCGTAGCTCGTCGGCCGTCGTGACGCCCAGCGCGTCGGAGATCTCCAGCATCCGCTTGGTGCCGAGGCCGAGGTAGCGGCCGAGGGCGACGAGCTCGGGGTGCACGGTGCGCTCGAGCTCGTCGAGCTCGGCCAAATTGCCGGTGTCCGCCAGCTCGCGGAGACGCGCGGCGATGCCGGGGCCGATCCCGCGCAGCTCGTCGACACGTCCGGCCAGCGCGAGCTCCGCCACGGAGACCCGGGTCTCGCGCACGGTCTGGGCGGCCCGCCGGAAGGCGCGGGCCGCGTAGGGGCTCGAGCCCGCGAGCTCGAGGAGCGCGGCGAAAGCCTCGAGACGCTCGGCAAGAGCGGCGTTGTCGAGCGTGCCGCGCTCCGGCTCCTCTCCCATCTCACGCGACACGGCGACAGCGTGCCACGGGCCTCGTGTTGGCGGACGACCCGTCCCACGCGCCCCCGAGCTACTCGACCTCGTCAAGCGTCGACGTGGCAGTCCCCAGGTCGCGCCAGAGGCCCGCTCGGCCGCTCAGGCCGCCGCGAGACGCTTGCGCATGCGGACGAGCGTGCCGCGCCCGCTCTCGCCGTCCCGGATCTCGAAGTCGTCGACGAGCGCACGGATGATCGCGAGGCCCATCCCGCTCTCGGCGAGCTCGTCGCGCTCGTCGTCCCCAGCAGGGAGGGTGCCGATGCCGGGCCCCTCGTCCTCGACGCAGATCTCGATCGCGCCGTCCTCGACGCCGAAGTCGACGCGGACCACACTCCGCTCGGAAGGCTGCGCATGGCGGACGGCGTTGCCGCATGCCTCGGTCACGGCCAGCTTGAGGTCGGCCAGGGTCGAGTCGTCGATCGGGGTGCCGCGCGAGATGCCGGCGAGGGCGAGCCGGGCGAGGATGAGGTACTCCGTCCTCGCCGGGATGACGAGTGTCACGACGTCGCGGCTCACGGCAGCTCCTCCTCCATCGCCTCTTCCAACCGGCCCCGCATGAGGTGGAGTGCCCGCCGCAGCAACCGCGAAACATGCATCTGCGAGATGCCGATCTGCGCCGCGATCTCGGACTGCGTGAGCCCCTCGAAGAACCGCAGCTCGACGATCCGGCGCTCCCGCTCGTCGAGCGCCTCGAGACCCGACTCGACGAGCACGCTGTCCTCGACCTCGTCGAACCCGGTGTCCTCGATGCCGAGGATGTCCTGCATCGTCTCTTCGTCGGCGTCGCGGCCGAGCGGCTGGGACAGCGAGCGGGTCGAGTACGCCTCGGAGCTGTGCAGCGCCTCCACGACCTCTTCCTCGTCCGCTCCCGTCGCCTCGGCGAGCTCGGCGATCGTGGGCGGCCGTCCCAGTTCCGCGGTCTTGGCCTCGACCGCGCGGGTGAGCCGGACGCTGAGCTCCTTCATCCGGCGGGGCACGTGGAGGGCCCACGCGCGGTCCCGGAAGTGGCGCTGGATCTCGCCCACGATCGTCGGAACGGCATACGTGGTGAACTGCACGTCGCGGCTCGTGTCGAACCGTTCGATCGACAGCAGCAGGCCGATCGACGCCACCTGGACGAGATCCTCCTGCGGCTCGCCGCGCCCCGCGTAGCGCCCGGCGAGGCTGCGGACGAGCGGCATGTAGCGCTCGACGAGCCGGTCGCGTGCCTGCTCGTCGCCCGCGTGGTACGCGTCGATCAGCGCGGCGAAGTCGATGTCGGGCGTCGCCGGGGTCACGCGGTTCCGGGGCGGTAGGTGGCGGAGACGACGAGCTCGATGTGGGCCGCGTCACCGTCGGCGTGCTCGTCGATGCTCTCGACGAGCGGGGTCAGCACGCGGCGGAGCCCCGGGTCGTCGAGCTGGCCGGGGCGGAACGAGCCGAGCCGCACGAGGAGGCCGGAGGGGGTCGCCTCGGCCTCGACCCGCACGGTGTCGCCCACGGTCTCCTGCATGAGCAGGCTGTCGACCGCGAGCAGGAGGTCGTCGACCCGGTCGATGGGGAGCTCGAAGCGCGCTGCGACGCCGCCCAGGACGAGGCGCGGGACGCTCCGGTAGCGCCTCCCGGCCGGGAACTCGACGGTGGTTCGCGCCGTGTCCGGCGGATCGCCGGCGCTCACGCCTGACCGGACCCGACCGCCCGCGCAGCGTCGAGGTCGGTGTGGATCGAGAAGACCCGGTCGAGCAGCGTGATCTCGAAGATCCGTCGGATGTGGGGGTCGACGCAGACGATGCTCACCTTGCCTCCCGAGGGGCGCAGTCGCTTGACCGCGCCGAGGAGCACGCCGAGCGTCATCGAATCGATGAATGTCGCCTCGGACAGGTCGATGACGAGACCCGTGGCGCCGCCGTCGAGGGCTGCGTTGATCGCGTTCCGGAGCTCGGGCGCCGTGTGGAGGTCGGCCTGACCGTGGACCGCGATGACGACGACGGGCTCCCCCGCATCGATCGTCTCGACTTCGAAATCGGTCGATTCGGTCTCGCTCGTCAATTCCATGCCGCCCGTCTCGTGCTCGTCTCGCAGGTCCGGCATGTCCTACCCAGGCACGCGCGTGCCGAAACGTACAGGTCGACGGCGGGTGGGAACTGCCTGCCGGCGACTGCTCACGAACGCGAGCCGATCGCCCGCGCGAGTTCGCCCTTCGTCATCTTCGAGCGCCCACGGATGTTCTTCTCCTTCGCCTCCTCGTAGAGCTGGTCGCGCGTCCGTCCCCTCGGCGCCTTGCGGTGCGAGCGGATCCCTCCGCGGCGACCTGACGAGATGTCCTCCCGGGAGAGCCGCGACGACTCCTGCGCTTCGCCGTGGCGGGCGCGCTCCTTGTTGACGGTGCGCGCCGCGATCTCTTCGGCCTTCGACTCGGACGCGCCGCGCGACTCGAGCGAATCCTTGATGTGCTCGTACTGCCGGGCCCGCTTGCTGCCCTTCTGCACTCCGCGTGGGGGCATGACGCTCCTCCCTTTCTCGTGTCCTCTCGGGCGGGGCCGGCCGCGCCGCGGCCGGCCCCGCCTTCCGCACCTACCGTCGCTGTTCCGCGAGCTCGTCGTCCTCGTCGCGGTCGAGCACGTCCTCGACGTCGTCCTTGACGTCGCGGGCCTTGTCCTTCAGCTCGCCCCACTTCTCCTGGACCTTGCCTTCCTGCTGCTTCTTCTCGCCTTCGATGCGATCGCTGTCCATGTGACCTCCTCTCGGGTTCGTCTCTGCCGGCGTCTACCCGCGAGACGCGGTCGCGACACCTCGAGCTGACCGCAGCCCGTCGAGCGTCGCCCTCACGAGCGCGAGATCGTGAGCGAGCTCTGCGCGCCGCTCGCGCCGCCGCTCGCCCGCGCGGAGGACTGCGGACGGATGCAGCGTGACGATCACGGGTACGTCGAGCTCCGGAACGTCCACGATTCGGCCCCGGAGCGCCGTCACCCGGGCGCCGCGCCCGAGCACCGCGTGGGTGGCCGTCGCGCCGAGGCAGACCAGGAGCTCGGGCGCGACCTCTGCCAGCTCGAGGCGGAGCCAGATGTCGCACGCCCGGATCTCCGTCCAGTTCGGCGTGTCGTGGATCCGACGGGTTCCCTTCGGGCGCCACTTGAAGTGCTTGACGGCGTTCGTGAGGTAGAGATCGCGTTCGTCGAGGCCGACCTCCCCGAGCACGCGCCGCAACAGGAGGCCCGCCGGGCCCACGAACGGTCGTCCCTGCAGGTCCTCCGCGTCTCCCGGCTGCTCGCCGACGAGCATCGCGCGGGCGCGCGTCGTGCCCTCGCCGAACACGACCTGCGTCGCATCCCGCCAGAGGTCGCAGCGCCGGCAGCCCGCCGCGTTGTGACGGGCCTCGGCGAGCGTCGCCGCCGGTCGTCGGCTGCGTGGGGCCACGTCCGGCTCATAGCCCTGGAGGCTCGGTGCCAAACCGCTGACGTTTCGCCGGCGGTGGCGGCGGCTATCACCGTCACGTGGACCGCGAGAACCGTCGGACGGTCCTCTTCGCTCTTGCCGCGAATCTCGTGATCGCGGCGGCGAAGCTCGCGGGCGGAGTGATGACCGGTTCGAAGGCGCTCCTCGCCGAGGCGGCGCATTCGCTCGCCGACTGCATCAACCAGGTCTTCCTGCTCGTCTCCCTGTCCCTCGGTGAGCGGCGGCCGGACGAGACACATCCGCTCGGGCACGGCAAGGAGCGCTCTTCTGGGCGCTGATGGCCGCGATCATGGTCTTCGTCGGCGGCGCCGTGTTCTCGATCGGCCAGGGCGCGCTCGTCATCGTCCGCGGCGGCGGCGAGCACTCCTTCGGTGCGGCCTACGTCGTCCTCGGCGTCGCGCTCGTCGCCGAGGGGATCGCCCTCAGCCGGGCCGTCCGTCACGTGCGGCGGCAGGCGCACGCTGCCGGCAAGCCGCCCATCGCGCACATCCGTGCGAGCCGCGACCCGACCGTGAAGGTCGTCCTCGCCGAGGACTCGGCAGGGGTGGCCGGCGTCGTCGTCGCGCTCGTCGGGATCGCGCTGTCGCGGTCGACGGGAAACCAGGTGTGGGACGGCGTGGCCTCGATCGCGATCGGGCTGATCCTGACGCTCGTCGCCTACGTGATCGGGCGCGACGCGAAGCGCCTGTTGATCGGCGAGGCCGCGACGGGCGACGACCGCGCCGCGATCGAGCGGGCGCTGCGCGACCATCCCGCGGTGCTCGCCGTTCCCGAGCTCCTGACCATGCAGCTCGGGCCCGACGTCATTCTCGTGGCCGCCCGCCTCGAGCCGGACGACGGCCTCTCGACGCCGTCGCTCGAGCGGGTCATGGACGAGCTCCAGCGGGATGTCCGCCGGGCGGTCGAGACCGTCCAGCAGGTGTTCATCGACCCGACGCAGGTCGTCGACCGCGCCGCTCCGGCCGCGAGTCGCTGACGCGCCGCTGCGGGCACTCAGCCGGCGTCCGCTCTCGGGATGAAGCTGATCTGACCGCCGTTTTCCACGATCGCCCACTCGACGTCGTCGAGGGAGGCGATCTTCTGAAGCCTGGCCGCGGCGGAGATCTCCTCGAGCGTCAGCCGCTCCGTCCGCATGTTCCGCTCGATCGGCTTGCCGTGCTCGACGACGACGAGCGGGCCCGCCTCGAGCACTTTGCGCAGCGGCTCGAAGCGGAAGCCCAGCCATGAGCTGAGGACCGCGAGGAGGGCGAACGTCCCGACCGCGAGCAAGAGGCCCGTGAACGACATGTCGCTCTGAGTCACGCCCTGCTGGACGAGGTCGCCGATCACGACGAGCAGGATCAGGTCGAACGGCTCGAGCGACGAGAGCTCGCGCCGCCCGAGCACCCGAAGGAGCACGAAGATCAGGAGGAAGGCGGCCGTCGCACGAATGACGATGTCCACGCGTCACCTCACGGGAAGACTGGCACGGAGCGGTGGATGGATGCGATCGTCCGGTTTCCGTCACGCAGCTCGACGCCCTGCTCGCGCTTCCCTGCGGTCGTCGGGTTCATCTGCAGGTCGACGTAGACCGTCATCGTGTCGCCCTCGCGGAGCGCGGGGAACGCGAACGCGACGCGGCCGCCTTCGCTCCACGAGGTCGCCGGCTCTGGGACGACGGCGTTGACGCTCACCGCGTCAAACCAGCCCGCGTCGAGGACCAGCGTCGGCTTGCGGAGCTGGCCCTCGGCCGCGACGCGGAAGCGCCCCTGGAAGAGAAGGCCGCTCCGCAGGACGGCCGGCGCTCTGAGCTCGAGCCGGGCGGCGCGAGCGGCCGCCGTCACGTCCTCGTGGCGCTGTCCGAAGACACCCGCGAGCCCGGCGACGCAGATGGCAACGAGCAGAGCCACGACCGCCCACCGAAAGCCACGCTCGACGGGGTGGTGATGATCGCGATGCGCGGCGAGCGAGATGCAGTCCGGGGGTCGGGCTGCGTCGCCCATGGCTCGCGGGATTCCCGCGCGCGGGAAGCCTCAAACGGGAGGGACGCAGGAGTTCGCCGGTGCGCCGGCTGGGGTTCGGCGGCGCATACTCGGCACATGGATGCACGCGCACACGGCGGCCATGGCGCCGAGCACCGCGCGGCCTCTCCCAATCGCGTCGCCGCGCTCGCGACGCTCCACTGCCTCACCGGCTGCGCCATCGGGGAGGTGCTCGGGATGGTGATCGGCACCGCTCTCGGCCTCTCGAACCCCGCGACGATCGCGCTGGCCGTCGTGCTCGCCTTCGTCTTCGGCTACGCGCTGACGATGGTGCCGCTCCTCCGCGCGGGCCTGGCGCTCTCATTGGCGCTGCCGCTCGCCTTCGCGTCGGACTCGCTCTCGATCGCGGTGATGGAGATCGTCGACAACGCCGTGGTACTGGCCGTTCCGGGAGCGATGGACGCGGGACTCGCGGACCCGCTTTTCTGGGGCTCATTGGCGTTCGCCCTCGCCGTCGCGTTCGTCGCCGCCTTCCCGCTCAACCGGCACCTGATCGCGCGCGGACGCGGTCACGCGGTCGTGCATGCCTCGCACGGGCACGGCGACGCGGAGACTCCGGTGCCGGCTCCTTCCTCGCGGTCGCTCTACGCGCTCGGCGCGGGAGCGATCGCCGTGACGGTAGTCGTCACGACCGTCGCGGCGATCCTCGTCGGGTGACCGCGTGACGCGTCCGGGCCTGTGCCGGTGATCGTGGCCGGGGGCTACGGCGTGCGCCGGCGGAGCGTGGCGGCGCCGAGCACGAGCGCGAGCGCCGTCGCCCCGACGATCACTGCGACGTCCAGTGCGAGCCGCCAGTCGTACGACGTCTCGAGCGCGACCCGCTCGAGCGCGTCGTAGGCGTAGGTCAGCGGAAGCGCGTACGACACGATCTCGAGGAGTCTCGCCATCTCCGCGCGCGGGACGAAGAGGCCGCAGAGGAGCAACTGGGGCAGGACGAACGCCGGCATGAACTGGACGGCCTGGAACTCCGTCCGCGCGAACGCGCTCGCGAAGAGGCCGAGGGTGCTCCCGAGCACGGCGTTCCCGACGGCGAGGACGGCAATCAGCCACGGGGGGCCGGCGACGTCGAGACCGAGCAGGAGGAACGCGACGAGCGAGACGAGCGTGGCCTGGACGGCCGCGGCGACGGCAAACGCGGCGCCGTAGCCGCCGACGAGGTCGAACCGCGAGAGTGGCAGGGTCATCAGACGCTCGAGCGTGCCCGTGGTGCGTTCCCGCAGCATCGTGATCGACGTCACGACGAACATCGCGATGAACGGGAACAGGCCGAGCAGAGGGCCGCCGATCCGGTCGAACACGGCAGGCTTGTCGATGAAGAGGTACTTGAGCAGCGTCACGAGCGCGCAGGGCACGATCAGGAGCAGCGCGACGGTGCGCGGGTCCCGGCGCAGCTGGCGAAGCACGCGCGCCGTCGTCGCCGGCCCGGCCGCGCTCACGACCCGTCCCCGGGAGATCAGCGAGAGGAACGCCTCGTCCATCCTCTCGGCACCGGTGCGGGCCAGGATCTCCCCTGTCGTCCCCCGCGCCAGCAGCCGTCCGTCGCGCAGCAGGAGGAGCTCGTCGCAGCGCTCGGCCTCGTCCATCACGTGGCTCGACACGAGCAGGGTCGCTCCCTCTCCCGCCAGCCGCGCGAACGCCTGCCACAGGTCGCGGCGGAGCACCGGGTCGAGGCCGACGGTCGGCTCGTCGAGGACGAGCAGCTCGGGCCGCCCGACGAGCGCGGTCGCGAGCGACACGCGCGAGCGCTGCCCTCCCGACAGGCGGCCGACGACGCGACCGGCATCCTCCCCGAGCCCGACGAGCTCGATTGCTTCATCCGCGTTCGCCCTCGGGGCGCGGACGAGCCGGGCGAAGTAGTCGAGGTTCTCCCGCACCGTCAGGTCGTCGTAGACGGCCGGGGCCTGGGTGGTGTAGGCGACCCTGTGCCGCAGCGACGGGGTCCCGGCGGGCTCCCCGAGGACCCGCACCGATCCGGACGCGACGACCTGCGTTCCGACGATCGCGCGCATCAGCGTCGACTTCCCGCTCCCGCTCGGGCCGAGCAGGCCCGTCACCGTGCCGCCGCGGACGTCGAGCGTGATGCCGTCCAGCGCGTCGCGCCCGCCGCGGACGACGCGCAGGCGGTCGACCTCGACGGCGGGCCCGTCGGCCACCGCCCAGTTCTATCCGATGTTCGTCGCCCGGCGAGGCGACACCCCCCACGCGTGCAGGTGACGTCCCTCGAATGCGGCCGCTCTGGCGGCCCTCGTGCGCGCGCTCGTCGTCGAGGCGGCGGACCTCGACCCCGAGGACGACGACCCGCCGAGCGAGGCGCTCGCCTGGTCGGCCTTCCGCGCCGCCCGGGACGGCGCGGCCGCGACCGTGTTCGACGGCGAAACGCCGCGGCGGCTCGGGGACGTCGCTCGCGACACGGTCGCACGGCTCCGCCCGGTGGCCCGGTCGCTGGGTGACGACGACGTCCTCGACGGCGTCGCGGCGGTCCTCGAGTGCGGCGGGGCCGAGCGGCAGCGGGAGGCCTTCGCGACTGGGGGCACGGCGGGCGTGCTGCGCCGCCTCGTCCGCGAGACAGGCGCGTCCGCGACACGTTTCCAGACCGGTCCCGAGGGTATCCACGGCTCGACTGTCGTCGTCGACTGCGAGGAGGACGGGATGCCCGACAAGCGACCCAGCGTGAAGAACGAGAAGCAGTACGAGGCGCTCAAGGAGCAGGGCATGTCGAAGGAGCGCGCGGCGAAGATCGCGAACTCGCCCGGCGCCTCCAGCCGGGGCGGCAAGAAGTCAGGTGCGGGCGGGGACTCTCGCCAGGGCGGCACGACCGCCCAGAAAAAGGCGGCCGGCCGCAAGGGCGGCAGGGCAACCGCGCGCAAGCGCTCGTAGGGAGTCGTCAGTGCCCCGCGCGATCTGGTCCGGCTCGATCTCCTTCGGGCTCGTCAACGTCCCGGTACGGATGTACAGCGCGATCGACGAGCAGGACGTCCGCTTCCACCTGCTGCACGAGAAAGACGACTCGCGGATCGGCTACGAGAAGGTCTGCAAGGAGGAGGGGAAGCCCGTCCCGGACGACGAGATCGTGAAGGGCTACGAGGTGTCGGAAGGCGAGTACGTCTACGTCACCGACGAGGACCTCGAGGCAGCCGCGGGCGAGACCTACCGGACGATCGACATCCAGGACTTCGTCGACGTCCAGGAGGTCGACCCGATCTACTTCGAGCGGTCGAGCTACCTCGGCCCCGCGAAGGGAGGGGAGAAGACGTACTCGCTGCTCGTCCAGGCGATGGAGGACTCCGGTCTCGTCGGGATCGCGACATACGTGATGCGCGACAAGCAGCAGCTCGGGTGCCTTCGCATCCGGGACGGACTGCTCGTCCTCGAGAAGATGTTCTTCGCCGACGAGATCCGGCCCACCGATGAGATCGCGCCCCGCAAAGCGCGGGTCGCCAAGCAGGAGCTCGCGATGGCGCTCGACCTGATCGACCGCTTCCGCGGGCCGTTCGAGCCCGAGAAGTACGAGGACACGTACCGCAGCGCGCTGCTCCGCGTCATCGAGCGGAAGCGCAAGGGCAAGGAAGTGCACGTCGAGCCGCAGGCCGAGCGCGAGGCGCCCACCGACCTGCTCGAGGCCCTGCGAGCGAGCGTCGAGGCGCACAGCCGGAACGGCAGGCGCTCGCGCGGACGCAACGGCTCGCTCGCCGACCTGACGAAGGCCGAGCTCGACAAGCGCGCGCGCAAGGCCGGCATCGAGGGCCGCTCGACGATGACGAAGAACGAGCTCGTCGAGGCGCTCGAGGCCTAGCGCCTCAGATCGTCTCGGGCACCATCTCGATCGCGCCGCACGGGCACTCGGCGACGCAGATCCCGCAGCCCTTGCAGAAGTCGTAGTCGAACGCGTACCCGCGACCCGCCGCCTCGCGGTCTTTGCCCTCGAGCTTGAGCACCGAGTTGTCGGGGCAGACGCCGAAGCAGTTGTCGCAGTCGAAGCAGTTGCCGCAGGAGAGGCAGCGGCGCGCCTCGAACACCGCCGTCGTCTCGTCGAGCCCGCCGACGACCTCCTCGAACGTCGAGCGCCGTCGCGCGAGCTCGAGCTTCGGTTGCAGCGCGCGAGGCGCATCCGTGTAGTACCAGGTGTTGAGCCCCTCGAACGCGGCGAGCTCGTGCTTGGGCGGGGCATCGTAGGAGCCGGCGCGGAGCCATGCGTCGATGTGCCGCGCGGCCTTCTTGCCGTGGCCCACGGCGACGGTCACCGTCCGCTCGGCCGGCACCATGTCGCCGCCGGCGAAGATCCCAGGGTGGCCCGTCATCAGGTTCGGGCCGACCTGGACGACGCCGTCGTCGACCTCGATTCCGGGGACGCCGTCGAGCAGCGCGAGGTCGGACTCCTGGCCCAGCGCGAGCACGAGCGAGTCGGCTTCGAGCTCCTCGACCTCGCCGGTCGGCTGCGGGAAGCCGGTCTCGTCGAGTTCCATGCGCTCGATCGTCAGCACGCCGGCCTCGGCGCGCTTCACGGTCGAGAGCCACTTCATCCGGACGCCCTCCTCCTCCGCCTCCTCGACTTCGAAGTCGTGCGCCGGCATCCGGTCGCGCGTGCGCCGGTAGACGACCACGGCCTCCTCTGCTCCGAGCCGCTTGGCCGTGCGTGCGACGTCCATCGCGGTGTTCCCGCCGCCGTAGACCGCGACACGGCGGCCGAGCAGCGGCCGCTCCTCGCCCTCCATGCTGTGCAGCACACGGACTGCGTCGAGGATCCGCGCCGCCTCCCCTGCCGGGACGTACGCGCGCTTTCCAATGTGCGCGCCGACCGCAAGGAAGACGGCATCGAACCCTTCGTCACGCATCGCGCCGAGGACGTCGGTCACCGTGACCCCGAGCTCCAACGTCACGCCGAGCCCGACGATCCGGGCGACCTCGGCGTCGAGGATCTCGCGCGGTAGGCGGTAGCGCGGGATCCCGAAACGCATCATCCCTCCGGCCTCCTCCTCGCCGTCGCGCAGCGTGACGTCGTGCCCGAGCCGGGCGAGGTGGTAGGCGGCAGCGAGGCCGGAGGGGCCGGCGCCGACGACGAGCACGCGCTTGCCGGACGCGGCGGCGTCGGCCGTCACCGTCCAGCCCTGCGCGATCGCCTCGTCGCCGAGGAACCGCTCGACGGCGTTGATGCCGACCGCCGAGTCGAGCTGCGCGCGGTTGCACGCCGTCTCGCACGGGTGGTAGCAGACACGTCCCATGATCGCGGGGAACGGGTTGTCCTCCATCAGCTTCCGCCAGGCGCGCTCGTAGCCCTCGCCGCCCTCCTCGGCCTCGTAGAGCCAGGCCTGGATGTTCTCGCCCGCGGGGCAGGCGTTGTTGCAGGGCGGCAGGAGGTCGCGGTAGACGGGGCGCTCGGTGCGCCAGCTGCCGGTCTTGTTGGCGAGGCTCGAGCCGACGTCGAGGGTGATCGCGAAGGGCTTGTTCATGCGACGGGTGCCTCCTCCAGCAGGCCGAAGCGCCGGATGTTCCGATCGGCGATCGCCTGCAGCTGCTCGATCACGTCCGTCCGTGGGGTCTTGCCGAACAGGTGCGCGAACCGGCGCTGGAGCCGCAGGTACTCCTCGACCGGCACCTGCCGCCTGATCTTCGAAACGGAGACGACCTCGCCGTGCTCGGCCTCCAGAACCGGGAAGAGCCCCGTCTCCTTCGCGAGCCGCGCAATGCGGATCGTGTCCTTCGACGCCGAACCCCACCCGAGGGGACAGGGGACGAAGACGTGGAGGTAGCGCGCCCCGTGGAACTCCATCGCGCGCTCGACCTTGGCCTCGAGGTCGTGCAACTCGGCGACGGTGGCGGTCGCGACGTAGGGGATCTCGTGCGCCATCGCGATGAGCGCTGCGTTCTTCCCCTGGCCGAACGCATTCCCGGGCTCCGGTCCGACGGGTTTGGTGGTCGCTGTGCGCGCGGCGGGCGGCGTCGCACCCGAGCGCTGCACGCCCGTGTTCATGTACGCCTCGTTGTCGTAACAGACGTAGAGCACGTCGTCGCCCCGCTCGAACATGCCCGAGAGGCAGGCGAACCCGATGTCGAGCGTGCCGCCGTCGCCGCCCTGGCCGATGACCCGCACGTCGGTGCGTCCCTTCGCCTTGAGCGCGGCCGCGACGCCCGACGCGACGGCCGGTGCGTTCCCGAACAGCGAGTGCACCCAGGGGAGCTGCCAGGAGCTCTCGGGGTAGGGCGTCGAGAAGACCTCGAGGCAGCCGGTCGCATTCGCGGCGATCAGCCGGCCCTCGGTGGCGCGCATCGCCGCGTCGAGGACGTAGCGCGCGCCGAGCGCCTCACCGCAGCCCTGACAGGCGCGATGCCCTTTCGTCAGCGTGTTCGACCGGTCGCGATCGGCCTGCACCGACCGCTCGCCCTCGTCGAGGAGGCGGTTGCCGGCCGCGAAGCTGCCGACCTGGAAGAACTTGAGCGGCCGATGCGCCATCAGTGCGACCTCCCCGCGACGACGCCGACGTCCCGGAGGATGTTCTCCGCGTGCGGGCCGGAGCGCCGTTTCTCGGAAAGGCGCTGCAGCTCGCGCTCGACGAGCTTCCAGTCCATGTCGAGGAAGTGGAGGCGGTTCGGCTCGATCCGGTCCTCGTGCACGTCGTCGACCAGTCCGCGGAGCGAGCGCCGGGTGACCGGTCGGCCCCCGAGCCCGGCGACGACGTCGTAGACGACCGGCGGCAGGCCGGCGAGCGCGAGACGGACGTTCTGCCCGACGATGCCGCCGACGCCGACGGCGAAGGCACGCTCGACGACGATCACGCGGGCTGCTGCCGAGAGCGCCTCCCGGATCTCGTCGAGCGGGAAGGGGCGGAAACAGGTGATTCCGAGCGCGCCGATCCGGATGCCCTCGTCCCGCAGCTCGTCGACGACGTCCTCGATCGTGCCGAGCACCGACCCGAGCGCGACGACGATCGTGTCGGCGCCCTCGGTGCGGTAGCGGCGGAGGAGCCCGCCGGACGGACGGCCGAACGACGAGGCGAACTCGGCCGCGATCTCCGGGACGAGGTCGAGCGCCTGCATCTGCTTTGCGTGGGCGAGATAGCGCACCTCCGTGAACGCCTCCGGTCCGACCATCGCCCCGATCGTGATGGGCTCGTCGGGGTCGAGCACCTGGCGCGGCTCGTAGGCCGGCAGGTAGGCGTCGACGTCCTCCTGCGAGGGGACCTCGAGTGGCTCGACCGCGTGCGTGAGGACGAAGCCGTCCATGCAGACCATCACGGGCAGCGAGAGCTCCTCGGCGAGCTTGAACGCCTGGATGTGGAGGTCGATCGCCGCCTGGTTCGACTCGGCGTAGAGCTGGATCCAGCCCGAGTCACGCTGCGACATCGAGTCCGAGTGGTCGTTCCAGATGTTGATCGGCGCGCCGATGGCGCGGTTCGCGAGCGTCATCACGATCGGCAGTCCGAGCCCGGAGGCGTTGTAGAGCGCCTCGGCCATGTAGAGGAGGCCCTGGCTGGCCGTCGCCGTGTAGGCGCGCGCGCCGGCGGCCGAGGCGCCGATCGCCGCGGACATCGCCGCGAACTCCGACTCGACGAGCAGGTACTCGCACGGCGCCAGCTCGCCCGTCCGCACCATGTCCGAGAGGCCCTCGACGATGTGCGTCTGCGGCGAGATCGGGTAGGCGCTGATGACCTCCGGCCGGCACGCGGCGACCGCGCGCGCGATCGCGATGGAGCCCTCGAGTTGGTCACGCACGAGAGACCTCGGCCTCTTCCCGCACGGCCGCGTACGCGGAAAGTGCCGCGGCGACGTTCCCCTCGCCGGTCGCGCCGGAGAAGCGCCGGCGAATCGCGCCTGCGACCGAATCGATCGAGACCACACCGGTGAGCGCCGCGAAGCCGCCGAGGAGCGCCGCGTTCGGCAGCGGCCGGCCGAGATGCTCTCGCGCGAGCTCGCTCGCGGGGACCATCAGGATGCGCTCCGCCCGAAACCGCTCGACGAGGTCGCCGAGCCCGAGCTCGTCGAGCGTCCGCCCGGTGTTGATCAGCACATAGGCCTCGGCTCCTGCGCCGCCGAAGACGTCGACCTGGTGCAAGAGCGTCGGGTCCTGCACGATCAGCGCGTCCGGCTCGACGATCGGCTCGCGTGAGCGGATCGGCCGGTCGTCGATGCGGCAGAAGGACGTCGACCGGCGCGCCGGTGCGCTCCGATCCGAAGGTCGGGAAGGCAAGCGCGTAGCGGTCCTCCGCAAACGCGGCGACCGAGAGCAGCTCGGCGGCCGTGACGACGCCCTGCCCGCCGCGCCCGTGGATCCGAATCTCGTACACGTCTTCATGGTCGGCCCGGCACCGCCTTGTGCGCATCAGCGCGCCCGCGGGGTCGTGGTCGGTAGTTCTCCGCGCCGTCGGTCAGCGATCGCGCTCGCGACGGACGATCGCCTTGCGGGCCTCACTCGACGCCGAGCACGAGCGGCCGCCAGTACGGACGCCGTCTACGCTCCTCCCGTGAGCGCGAAAGGCCTCGACCGGGAGATCGACCGGCTCTACGGGCTGCCGCTCGGGGAGTTCACGGCCGAGCGCGACGCGCTGGCGCGGCGGTTGCGTGGCGACGGGCAGCGGGATGAGGCCGCCGAGGTCGGAGGCCTGCGGAAGCCCGTGCTCGCGGCATGGGTCGTCAACCGGCTCGCGCGGGAGCGGCGCAACGACGTCCGCGCGCTGGTCGCTGCGGCGGCTGCGATCAGAGCCGGGAAGCCCGAGGCGGACGAACGGTTCCGGGCGGCCGCCGACGACCTCGTGCGCGCGGGCCGCGAGCTGCTCGTGGCCGAGGGGCGCACGGCCTCGGACGCCGTCGTTCGCGACGTGGCGACGACGCTCCGGTCGGCCGCGGCCGGCGATCCGGAGCTGCTGACCGGCGGCCGGCTGACGGAGCCGGTCGAGGCGACGGGGTTCGAGGCGATGGCCGGAGCGGTCGCGCCGGCGAAGCGTCCTGCTCGCGCACGGGCCCGTGAGGACACGAAGGCGGAGAAGGCCCGTGTCGACGAAGCGCGCGCGGCGCTGACGGCGGCGCGCGACGAGGCGCGGCAGCTCGGCCGCGAGGCCGACCGGGCCGAGCGGGAGGCGCGCCGCTTGCGCGCCGCCGCCGAGGCCGCCGAGCGGCACGTCGCCGAGGCCGAGGGACGTCTCGCTCGGCTGCGCCCGTCCGGCGGCTGAGCATCAGCCCTCGAGGCCGACGACGAACTCGCGCTCCCGGCCCTGCCAGCTCACGTGCAGCGACTCGGAGACGCGCCGAAGGAGCGAGACGACGGCGGGGTTGTCGCCGCAGACCGTCGCCACGAGCTCGGTGATCCCTGCCGCGCGGGCGTCGGCCGCGAGCTGCCCGGCCAGGATCCAGCCGATTCCGCGGCCCTGGTGGGCGTCGGCGACCTCGAAGGCGATCTCGGCGCTCCGTCCGTCGCGGACGAGCCGCGCGATCCCCGCCGGGAGCGGGTCCCCGTCGGCGTAGGCGACGAGGACGTGGTGCTCACCGTCGACGCGTGCGAGCGCGGCGAGCTCGGGCTCGAGGAGGCGCGGCTTCGCACCGCAGAACCGTCGCTCGCGCGAGCGGCTGCCGAGACGTGCGAACAGCGCCGCGACGGTCTCCGTGTCGCCGTCGCGAAGCCGTCTGATCGTAATCCCGTCGACGTAGTGCGCGTGCATGTGTCGATGGTGGACGACCGCGGGGCCGGAACGCGTCGCCGCTCCGGGCCATCTTCTCGACATGGCCCGTTCGGGCCACTATGCTCCCGGGTGATGGAGCAGGACATCCGGTTCTGCGAGCTCGACGGCCGCCGGATCGCCTACGCGACGGTCGGCGAGGGCCCGGTGCTGCTCTTCGGCGGACGGTGGGTGAGCCATCTCGAGGAGGAGTGGGACGCCCCGTCCTCGAGGGCGTTCTTCGAGGAGCTCGCCCGGACGCACCGCGTCGTCCGCTACGACCGCCTGGGCGCAGGGCTCTCGGACCGGACGCTGCGCCAGGTGCCGACGGCCGAGGGCGATACAGCCCAGCTCGCCGCCGTGGCTGCGGCGTGCGGTGACGAGTGCGGTCTCGCTCTTCGCCTGCTCGTGCGCGGGGCTCGCGTCCTCGCGTTTCGCGAGCGCCGAGCCCCACCGCGTGCGGAAGATCGTCTTCTTCGGCGGCTACGCGTCGCGCGACGACATCCCGGACGCCACCCGGCGGTCGCTCGTCGACTTCGTCCAGGCGAACTGGATGCTCGCGGCGCAGATGCTCGCCGGTCTCTTCCTCCCGCGCGGGAGCGGGGAGGAGATCGACGGCGCTGAGCCGGGCGCAGCGCCACGCGGCAGCCGCCGACGTCGCGTCCGCGTTCCTCGAGCTCGACCTCGTCTCGGACGCCCGCGCGTACCTGCCCTCGATGACCGCGCCGGCCCTCGTGCTGCACCGCCGCGGTGACCGCACGGTGCCGATCGGCCGCGGGCGCGAGCTCGCCGCGCTGCTCCCCAACGCGCGCTTCGTCGCGCTCGGGGGTGACGCGCACCTGCCGTGGATGGACGACCAGCGCGACCTCCAGCGGGCGCTCGCCGGGTTCCTCGACGACGCGGCGCCGGTCGAGTCGAACGGCGACTCGCCGCTCAGCCGCCGCGAGACCGAGGTGCTGCGGCTCGTCGCCGCCGGGCTCTCGAACCGCGAGATCGCCACGTCGCTCGTCCTCAGCGAGCACACCGTGCACCGGCACGTGGCGAACGTGCTGCGCAAGCTCACGCAGTCCTCGCGCGCCGCGGCCGCCGCGACTGCGACCCGAGCCGGGTACATCTAGCCTCCGGCTGCCTGCAGCCCGTGAGCACGACCGTCGTCCTCTTCACGCGAGACCTTCGCGTGCACGATCACCCCGCCCTCCGCGCAGCCGTGGACCGCGCGGCCCACGTCGTGCCGCTCTTCGTCCTCGACGACCGGGTCCTCGACCGCTTCGGCGCGCCGAACCGCGTCGCTTTCCTACTCGAGACGCTCGCCGACCTACAGCACTCGCTGGCGGATCGTGGCAGCGGGCTCGTCGTCCGTCGGGGCGACACCGTTGCGGAGGCGGTCCGTCTCGCCGGGGAGACGGGGGCGGAGCGCATCCACCTGAGCGAGGACGTGAGCATGTTCGCCCAGGAGCGGCAGCGTCGGCTGGGTCGCGCCGCGGAGGAGCGGCGCATCGAGGTCGAGGCGTTTCCGGGAGTCACCGTCGTCCCGCCGGGGGACGTCTCGCCCGGCGGCTCTGGCGCTCCCTACCGGGTGTTCACGCCGTACTGGAACCGATGGCGCGTCGCGCCGTGGCGCGCCGTGCTCCGCGCGCCTGCGTCGATCCCCTCGCACGGCGCGCCGGACCACGCGCCGCTTCCCGGGCTCCGTGAGCTCACGGACGGGAACGTGGCCTCGAACCTCCCGCCGGGCGGTGAGACCGAGGGAAGGGCGCGGCTCGCCCGCTGGCTGCGCGACGGCCTCGGCCAGTACGACAGCCGGCGCGACGACCTTGCGGTCGAGGGAACGTCGGGGCTCTCGCCGTATCTCCACCTCGGGTGCGTGTCACCCCTCGAGGTGGCGCAGCGTGCGCTGGCGGCGCCCGACGGCGACGCCTTCGTACGGCAACTCTGCTGGCGCGACTTCCACCACCAGCTGCTCGAGGCCGAACCGCGTATCGCCCGCGAGGATCTCCACCCTCGCGACGATCGCTGGCGTGACGACCCGGAGGCGCTCACGGCGTGGAAGGACGGGCGAACCGGCTATCCGCTCGTCGACGCGGGGATGCGGCAGCTCCTGGCCGAGGGCACGATGCCGAACCGGGCTCGGCTCGTCACCGCGTCGTTCCTTGCGAAGCACCTCTACCTGGACTGGCGCCTCGGGGCTGCGCACTTCGCGGAATACCTGGTGGACGGCGACGTCGCGAACAACGTCGGCAACTGGCAGTGGGTCGCCGGGACCGGGGCCGACACGCGTCCGAACCGGGTCTTCAACCCGACGCGGCAGGCGCGGCGATTCGATCCGGACGGCGCGTACGTCCACCGCTGGGTGCCCGAGCTCGAGGGGATCGAGGGCGCCTCCGCGCACGAGCCCTGGCGCCTGGGCCTGCTTGCGCCGAGTAAGTACCCCGCGCCGATCGTCGACCACGAGGCCGCCGTACGCCGGTTCCTCGACGCCCGGCGGCCCTTCTAGCTCCCCTGTAGCGCCAGGCGGACGGCGTCGTCGAAGGGCAGCGGCTCGATCGGGACGAGGTCGCGGATGCCTTCCTCGCTCGCGACCGTCGGTGTCCGGAGACCGTCGATGAGCGGCCGGGCCACGGACGCGTTGACGGGCGTCACCAGGTGGAGCCACCACGACGAGAGCCTCGGGGTGAGGACGGGCACCTCGACGATCGGGAGCCGCTTGCCGCGAAGCCGCGCGATGCGCTCGATCATCTCGCGGTACGTCATGACCTCCGGGCCCGCCACGTCGAACGACCGTCCGTATGCCGCCTCCTGACCGCAGACGCCGGCAAGGTACGCGACGACGTCGCGCAACGCGATCGGCTGCGTCGGGGTCGAGACCCAGCGGGGGCAGACCATCGCCGGCAGCCGGTCGACGAGCGCGCGGATCGTCTCGAAGGCGGCGCTTCCGGGGCCGACCACCATCCCGGCGCGCAGCGTCGTCACCGGCACCGGGCCCGCCGAGAGTCGCTCGGCGGTCTCCGCCCGGCTCCGCAGGTGCGCCGACTCCGCGTCCGACGTCGCACCGAGCCCGCCGAGGTAGACGATCTGGCGCACGCCGGCACGTCCCGCCGCGGCGGCGACCGTGTCCGCGGCCCGGCGGTCGATCTCCTCGAAGTTCGGGGCGCCGAGCGAGTGGACGAGATAGACGACGACGTCGTCGCGGCGCAGCACGGTGTCGACCGCTGCGGGGTCGGTCACATCCGCGTTCGCCCACGTCACCCCGGCCTCAGGCTCTCGGCGACGGCGGGAGACCGCGACGACATCGCCGCGGCGCGCGACCTCCGGCAACAGCGCGTGCCCGATCACACCCGACGCGCCGAAGACCACGACCCTCACGCGCCCACCTCGCCGGCCGCGCCCTCGAGGAACCTCCGCCCGACCGCGCGATGCGCTCGCGCCTGGAGGGCCGTGTACAGGGTACGACGCAATGAGCGCCGGCCGACGCTCCCACCGAGGCGCGGGAAGTAGCCGGCGACGAAGAGCTCGAGCTCGACGCCCGGGTGCTGTGCGACGAGGAGCGACCCGCCGGGACGGGCGACCAGCAGACCGCCACGGATCGGGTATCGGCACTCCACGTTCCCGTCGTAGTGCCCGAGCTCCGGCAGCCCGAAACGGAGCAACGTCACGACCCCGGCGAGGACGAGCGCGACGCCGTCGCGCTCGGGCCGCGGGCGCACGAGGCCGTGCGAGAAGCGGGCGACCTCGGTGAGGTAGCGGCGGCCGAGGTCTCGCGCGCCCTTTTCGTCGGGCGCGACCAGCTCGCGCGGCAGCGTGATCCACTGGCGGGACTCGACCCCCCCTGCGTCGGTCTCGCGCTCGAGAGTCGACCAGCGCGCCACGATTCGCCCTCTCGCCCCTCGGCTCAGCGACGCTCGGCCGCGAGTACTTCGGCGGCCGCGACGACGTCTCCGGCGAGCAATGTCCCGTGCGCGCGGCGGGCGACTCGCGCATCCGCCGCCGCCCCGGCGAGGTGGAGCGGGGCGTGGAGCGCGACCTCGCGCAGTTGCGTGGCGACCGGATCGAAGACGCCGGCGACGGTGCCGGACACCACCACGGCGTCCGGCGAGAGCTCGCGTGCCGCCTCGACGAGGGACGCCACCGGGGTGTCCGCGCCGAGGTAGCTGATCCGCCAGCCGTGGCTGCGCAGTACGAGACCGAACCCGACGAGCGGGAGGTCGTGACGCTCGCCCTCGACGCAGGCTAGTAGCGCCCGGGGCCCGCCCCCGCGATCCCAGGTGCGGGCGAGCGCCGTGAGACGTCCTCGCAGCAGGTTGCTCGCGAAGTGCTCCTGCGCGACAGACACCTTGCCACTCTCCCAGCGCTCGCCGAGGTCGCGCAGGTAGGGGAGCAGGGTGTCGCGGAGCACGACGTCGACCGTCAGCGTTGCGAACAGCCGGTCGAGCGCCTGCTGGGCGCCGGCCTCGTCGAAGCGGTCGAGCGCCGCAGCCAACTCCGACGCGTCGACGACGGGAGCAGGTGAGGAGAGGGGCTCCACGACGTCCTCGGCAAGCGCGAGACGTGCGGCCTCCGCGGCGAACAGGCCGCGATCCAGGTTCGCCCGCATCGCCAGCACGCGCGCGATGTCGTCCTCGCCGTAGAGCCGGAAGCCGCCCTGCGTGCGGCTCGGCGCGAGAAGGCCGTAACGACGCTCCCAGGCGCGAAGGGACTCGACCGGCACCCCGACGCGGCGCGACAGCTCGCCGATGCGCAGGAGCTTCGCGCCTGCGGTGCCGGTCGCGGCCTCACTCATGACGTGACCCTACGGTGCCGACCGTCATGCGGATTCGCTTCCTGTACGCGGAGGGAGTGGCACGAACACGCTGGTCGTCCGCCGGTACTCGGTGTAGTCCGCCCTGCTGCGAAGCGCCTGCGCCTCGGTGGCGGGGATCCCGGTGAGGCGGAAGAGGAGGAAGAGGAGGACGGCCGGAACGATCCAGGCCACCCAGCCCCACGGCGCCGCAGTGGCGACGAGCGCGACGCCGCACCAGGTGACCCACTCGAAGAAGTAGTTCGGGTGCCTCGACCAGGCCCACAGGCCCGTGCGGGCGGTGCGGCCGCGGTTCGCGGGGTTCGACCGCCACCGTGCGAGCTGCCGGTCGGCGGTGATCGCGCCGATGTTGCCGATCGCCCAGGCGGCGATCCCCATCCATTCGAGCGCCCCGAGACCGGCGTCGGGGTCGAGGCAGATCAGGAGGTAGGGCACCGAGAAGAAGACGACGAACAGGGCCTGGAACTGGAAGAAGAGGAAGAAGTTGCGGTTGGCCCGCGAGCCCCACTTCGCGCGGAGAGCCCGGTAGCGGCCGTCCTCCTCCTTGCCGAGCACCCGGTCGAACAGGAGATACAGGCCGAGGCGCCAGCCCCAGACCGACGCGAGCACGGCCGCGAGGACGCGATGCCCCGTGCTGCCGTCGGCCAGCAGTGCGTAGACGACCGCGAGGCACGCGATCCCGGTTGCCCAGCCGACGTCGACGTGGCTCGCGTCCCCGGTCCGCACCTGGATCACCCAGAGGCAGACCATCGCGGCCGAAGCGAGCACGGCGCCGAGCGCCAGCAGCACGAGGAAGGAGCCGGTCATTCGGCGCTCCCGGGGGCGACGCGTTCGGCGGGTGGGGCGGCTCGTGACGCGGCCGGCACGCGGCGCCGCCGGCGGGAGAGCGCCGACGGCCACCACACGCGCTCGCCGAGCTCGAACGTCAGCGCGGGAACGAGGATCGAGCGGACGACGAACGTGTCGAGCAGGACGCCGAAGGCGACCGTGATGCCGATCTGCGTGAGGGCGACGAGCGGCAGCACGGCGAGCACCGAGAAGGTGCCGGCCAGCACGATCCCCGCGGAGGTGATCACCCCGCCGGTGACCGCGAGGCCGCGGAGCATCGCCTCGCGGGTCGGACGCGCGCGCGCCTCCTCGCGCACGCGCGCCATCAGGAAGATGTTGTAGTCGACCCCGAGCGCGACGAGGAAGATGAACGCGAAGAGGGGGTAGCTCGGGTCCTCGCCCGGAAAGTCGGCGAAGAGGTCGAAGAGGATGAGGCTGCCGCCGAGGGCCGCCGCGAACGAGAGGACGACCGTCGCGACGAGCATCACCGGCGCGGCGACGGAGCGCAGGAGCACCACGAGAATCCCGAGCACCACCGCGAGGACGAGCGGGATGAGGAGCTTCGTGTCGCGTTGCACGGCGGTTCGCAGGTCGGCCTCCTCGGCGGTCGGCCCGCCGACCAGGGCGGCGTTCCCGACCGCAGCCCTGAGATCGTCGCGGAGCGGGCCGATCGACGCGAAGCCGCTCTTGCCGAACGGATCCCGGGCCAGGGTCACGCCGAAGCGCGTGCCCGCGTCCCCGCGCTCCGGCGGGCCGACGCGGGTGACGCCGTCGGCGGCTCGCGCCGCCGCGACCGCCGGGCCGACTTCGTCCGGGTCGGTGACGAGGACGACCGTCGGCGCGCTCTCGCCGGCGGGGAATGCCAGGGAGATCAGCCGCTGGCCCTGCACCGACTCGACCGAGCCCCGGAAGGCGTTCGCGGTCGTCAGGTTGTCGTCGAGGCCGAGCGTCCCGAGTGCGAGGACGCCGAGGGCGAGCGTGGTGCCGATCCACGCGACCCGACGGCGCTTCTCGATTCTCCGGCCCAGCCGCCCCCAGAAGCCCGAGCTGGTCGGGCGCTCCGAGCTGACCCGGGGCACGAACGGCCAGAACGCACGCCGGCCGCCGATCAGGAGCAGCGCCGGCAGCAACGTCAGCATCGCGACGGCCGCGACCGCGACGCCCATCGCGCCGACCGGCCCCAGACCCGCCGTCGAGTTCACCTGGGCGAACGAGAGGCAGAGCAGGGCCGCGATCACCGTGCCCGCCGAGGCCACGACGGCCGGCCCGCCCTGTTGCAGAGCGACACCCATTGCCTCGTACCGGTCCTCGACACGCTGGAGCTCCTCGCGGTAGCGGGCGGTCAGGAGCAGCGCGTAGTCCGTGCCCGCGCCGAAGACCAGGACGAGAAGAATGCCGCCGGTCTGCCCGTTGATGACCACGCCGGCCTCGGCGAGGAGCGTCCCGAGCCCTCGCACGACCGACTCGGCGAGGAGGACGGTGAACAGGGGCAGCATCCAGAAGATCGGGCTCCGGTAGATGAGGACGAGCAGGACGAAGACGAGCCCGGCCGTCACCAGGAGCAAGGTCGAGTTGATCCCCTCGAAGGCCTTCGTCGCGTCGGCGGAGAACCCGGCGGGCCCGGTCACCTTCGCCTCGATGCCGGGCGGGAGCCCCTCGTCGACCGTGGTGCGCACGCGCTCGACTGCCGAGACGAGGAGGTCTGCGTCGCCTCCGGCCGCGATGGGCACGCTGACGACGGCGGCGGTCCCGTCCCGCGACCATGCGACCGGTGAGACGCCCGAGACGCCCGGGATCTCTGCGGCGCCGAGCTCCGCGCGCGACTGCTCGACGGCCGCTCGGCCGCTTGCGCCGAGGCCCGCCGGGTCGCGGAAGACGGCGACGGCGGGCGTCTGCTGACCCGAGGGGAAGCCCTTCGACGCCTCGAGCACCTTCACGGACTCGGCGTTACCCGGGAGGAAGGTCGACGGCTCGTTCTCCTGAGCCCCCTCGAAGCGGCCCGCGAGTGGCCCGAGCGCGGCGGCGACGAGCACCCAGGCGGCGACGACGACGAACCTGCGCCTTCGGCCTACGACGAGGCGGGACAAGCGAGTCTTCTGCAGGGCACTCATATCTGTACGGATTCTATACAACAACCGAAGCAGTCTGACTGGCATCCGATTTGCGTACTGGACATGATCTGTGCTAAATCTATACGAACATGGTTCACAACCTATACAGGAGGTCTGTCATGCGCACGCTCCTCACCATGCTCGGCGCATCCCTGGTCGCCGCTGCGGCGATCGTTGCTCCGGCCGCCGCCTCACCCGCGGCGCCTGCCCAGAAGGACATCGCCCAGGTTGCGGCGTCCTCCCCGCAGTTCAGCACCCTGGCCTCCCTCCTCGAGAAGGCCGGCCTCGTCGGTGCGCTCGAGAAGGGCACCTACACCGTCTTCGCCCCGACGAACGCGGCGTTCGCGAAGCTGCCCAAGTCCACACTCGCAGCAGTTGGCAAGGACCCGGCCCTTCTGAAGAAGGTGCTGACCTACCACGTGGTCAAGGGCAAGGCACCTGCGGCGAAGGTCGTGATGCTCGACGGCAAGTCCGTGAAGACGCTCGAGGGTCAGGCCGTCAAGGTCGCCGTCCGCGGCGGCAAGGTCTATCTCAACGGGTCTGCCACCGTCACGAAGACGGACGTGATGGCCTCCAACGGGATCATCCACGTCATCAACCGCGTCCTCATCCCCAAGGGCTGACCCCGGTCCAGAGCCGTTCGGACTTTCGCCGCGGGGACGGGAGCCCGAGCCCGAGCGGGGGAGAGCTGCAATAGCGCAGCTCTCCTTCGGTCGGGGCGGTCGGCTGCGCCGACCCCGCTACGCGGCTGCCCGCAGACTCCGGTAGGCCGCCGGGAAGCCCTGTCTCCAGCTCGGGTAGCGAAGCGTCCAGCCGAGCTCGCGCTTCGCCTTGCCGTTCGAGGCACCACGCACCTGGGTCATGAGGGCCACGCCGACGTCCCCGGCCAGCGTGCGCGCGAGCCACGCGGGGACGTGCCTCGGCGGCTTCGCCCCGATCGCCTCGGCGAGCGCGGGGAGCCACTCACGGACGGGCGCCGGGTCGTCGTCGACCACGTTGTAGACGCCGGGAACGCCCCGCTCGAGCGCGAGCACCGTCGCGGCGGCGGCGTCGTCGAGGGGACGAACGACCAGACGCCTTCGCCGTCCCCGACGACCGGGAACTTCCGCTTCCGCACGGGCTCGAGCTGGACGTCGTCCGCCGAGCCGTAGAAGCCGCCGTAGCGGAGGGCGAGGCCGCCGGCCCCGACCACGCGGTCCTCGAGGTGGCGGATCGCGTCGAGCGTCTCGCGCATCCCAGGGAGCGGGTAGGGGTCGAGCGGGTCGTCCTCGGTCTTCACGATGGCGCCGCTACGGCCGGACGGCCAGCCGGCGTAGCTCTGGCCGAGGAAGCGCCGGACACCTGCCGCCTCGGCCGCGGCCAGCAGTGCGTCCGTGCCCTCGGTGCGCAGCCGGTTGGTCGGCGCGAAGCCACGGTCGAAGTGCCTGGTGTCGAGGCCCCCGCCGAGCGCGGTTGCCTGGTGGACGATCGCGTCCGGACGCGCAGCGAGAACGGCGGCACGCACCGCGACCTGGTCGAGCAGGTCGAGCACGACCGGCTCGGCGCCCTGCCGCGTGAGTCGCGCGGCCCGCTCCGGGGTGCGGGAGGTGCCGACGACCTCGTGCCCCCGCTCCACGAGCTGCGGGACGAGCCTGGCTCCGATGGCGCCCGTGGCGCCTGCGACGAACACTCGCATCGTGCTCTCCTCTCGGTCGTTTCTCGAACCGAAGACGAGACAGCGCCCAGGGCTGTGACGGTGTCACACCCGTAGCTGCTATCCCGTCTTCAGGGCATGGAAACCGAGCAGGAGCTGCGCCCGTACCTGTTCGCGATCGCCTACCGGATGCTCGGGTCGGTCGCGGACGCCGAGGACGTCGTGCAGGAGGCGTTCCTCCGCTACCACGCGGCGGACGTCGAGGCGGAGTCGCCCAAGGCATACCTCGCGACGGTGACCACGCGCCTTGCGATCGACGAGCTGCGCTCGGCGCGGAGCCGGCGGGAGGTCTATCCGGGCGAGTGGCTGCCCGAACCGCTCGTCGAGGACGACGCAGAGCGGCACGCCGAGATGGCCGACTCGCTCTCGCTGACCTTTCTCCATCTGCTCGAGAAGCTCTCGCCCGTCGAGCGCGCCGTCTTCCTCCTCCGCGACGTCTTCGACTACGACTACGACGACGTCGCACGGATCGTCGACAAGTCACCCGCGAACTGCCGTCAGATCCTCGCGCGCGCACACGCCCACATCGAGGAGGGCAGACGGCGCTTCGAGGTGTCGCACGAGGAGCGGGAAGAGGTTGCGCGCCGGTTCCTCGCCGCGTGGGAAGAAGGGGACACGGATGCGCTCGTCGAGTGGCTGGCCCCGGACGCCACGGTTCACGGCGACGGCGGGGGCAAGGCGCCGTCGGTACCGGTGCCCCTGATCGGCGCCGAGCGGGTCGCGAAGGCGCTCATCGGCTGGGGCGGCCTGGCGCGGGAGCGCGGCTTCACGCACCGGGCGATGCTGGTCAACGGAGAGCCGGGCGTCGTCTTCTACGGGCCCGACGGACGCGCGGTCTGGGTCGCCGCCCTCGAGATCGCCGACGGCGTCGTCGTCGCCGTCCGCTCGGTGTTGAACCCCGACAAGCTCACCCATGTCGCCCCGCTGTGACCCGCGACCCCGTCAGCCGGCCGCGACCGCCTCCGCAGTGACGCCGACGGTCGCACTCGCCCGGTAGGTTCGGCGGCGATGTCCGAGATGATGCGGCGCATGCTGCGCGGGGAGCTCTACCTCGCCGACGACCCCGAGATCGCGGCCGCACAGGCTCGCGCCCAGGAGCTCCAGGAGCGCTACAACGCCACGCGGCACGCGGAGCAGGACCTGCGTGACACCCTGCTCAGGGAGCTCCTCGGCGAGGTCGGCGAGGGCGTCGTCGTGCGGCCGCCCTTCTTCTGCGACTACGGCAGCCACATCTCGATCGGCACGCGGACGTTCGTGAACTACGACTGCGTGCTGCTCGACGTGGCGCCCATCCGGATCGGCGCCGCGTGCCAGCTTGCGACGCGGGTCCAGCTCCTGACCGCGACCCACCCGATCGATCCCGAGCCGCGGCGGATCGGCTGGGAGTCGGCCGAGCCGATCGAGATCGGTGACAACGTCTGGCTCGGCGGCGGTGCGGTCGTCTGCCCCGGCGTGACGATCGGCGAGGACACCGTCGTCGGCGCGGGCGCCGTGGTCACACGCGACCTTCCTGCGGGCGTCGTCGCGGCCGGCGTTCCTGCGCGGGTGCTCCGCAAGATCGACGAGCGCGACCGGGTGGCGATCCCGGAGCGCTGAGTTCTACGCCGCCGTCGGACGGAGCCAGCCGCCCGTCGCACGCGGGACGCGTGCGCGCACGTCGCGTTCCACCGACCGCGCGACGCGGTCGCTCGGGCACGTCACGACCTCGGCCTCGGAGCCGTAGAGGTGGAGCACGACGACGGCGCCGTGGTCCTCGAGCACGTGCGCGCGTGTTCCGATCTCGTGGATGCGCAGCCCATCGCGTACCTCGGTCAGGAGGTACACCGTCTCGCCGGGCGCAAGAGGTCGTGCATCGCGGCTCATAGGAACGGAGACGTTCGCGACGGCCGGATGGTTTCCCTTCCGTACGGTTTCCTTACGACCGATGAGTCGCGCGGCCGCGCGCGGTCTGATGTGCGTCGAATCGAAACCGGGAGGTACGGAGATGGGACGCATCGTGGTCACCGAGTTCGTCTCGCTCGACGGCGTCGTCGAGGCGCCGGGCGGAGGCGAGGGCTTCAAGCACGACGGCTGGTCGTTCGAGATCGACCGCGGCGACGAGGGGAATCAGTTCAAGCTCGACGAGACGATGGGCGCCGAGGCGCTCCTGCTCGGCCGCACGACCTACGAGGGCTTCGCCGCCGCCTGGCCGTCGCGTGACGGCGAGTTCGCCGACAAGTTCAACTCGATGCCGAAGTACGTCGTCTCCTCGACGCTCGAGAGCCCCGAGTGGAACAACACCACCGTGCTCGACGGCGACCTCGCCGAGGAGGTCGCGAAGGTGCGCGACACGCACGCCGGGGACGTCGTGGTGCACGGCAGCCCGCAGCTCGTGCAGGGGCTGCTCGAGCGCGACCTCGTGGACGAGCTCCGGCTGATGGTCTTCCCCGTCGTGCTCGGGACGGGCAAGCGCCTGTTCGGGGAGACGAGCGACAAGAAGCGCCTGCGTCTGACCAGCTCGCAGACCGTCGGTGACGGCGTTTCGATCCTCGTCTTCGAGCGGCCCGACGCCTGAGTGCGCGGCCCCCGCTACTGACCGTTCGTGGCGTAGCGCGGGTCGTGATGTGCCGCGAGCCTGAGGAGGAGCGCGTGAAGCGTCGCGCGCTCCTCGTCGGAGAGCGGCGCGAAGAACTCGTCGTCGACGCGTTGATGGACTGCTCGTAGCCGCGCAAGAGACTTCTTGCCCGCCGGGGTGACCTTGACGAGGTGCCGGCGGCGGTCGGCCGGATCGCGGCGACGCTCGACCAGGCCGCGCTCCTCGAGCTCGTCGAGCAGCCCGACCAGGTAGCTGCGGTCGTACGCGAGCGCGTCGGCGATCGTGGCCTGCGTCTCCCGGTCGCCCTCCTCGAGCACCGCGAGCACCGCGTAGTGGTAGGCGCTCGCGCCCGCGGCCTCGAACGACTCGCTCACGCGGTCCCGGACGGCGAACCCGAGGCGCTTGAGCAGGAACGACGGGCTCGAGACGAGCTCGCGCGGCGGCTTCACACCTGCCTTGGCGAGGGGGGACTCGGACGAGACGGACATGGACGAAAGTGTAGCGCGCACCAGAGTAGGTATTTGCTATCGTTTAGTAAATCAACGATTGGAAGGAAGAATTGATGTCTGCAACCGCGATACGGCGTCGTGAGGAGCCGGCCAGCCGCTGGGCGGCGTTGGCGCTCATCGTCGTCGCCCAGTTCATGGTGATCCTCGACGTCGCGATCGTGAACGTCGCGCTGCCGTCGATCAAGACCGATCTCGGCTTCGGCCAGTCGGGCCTCGAATGGGTCGTGACCGCGTACGCGATCGTGTTCGGCGGCTTCCTGCTCCTCGGTGGACGGCTGGCCGACCTGCTCGGTCGGCGCCGGGTCTTCGTCGCGGGAATCGCGCTGTTCGCCATCAGTTCCGTGCTCTGCGGTCTCTCGTGGTCGGCGGAGTCGCTGGTTGCTTTCCGCGCGCTGCAGGGTCTCGGCGGGGCGCTGCTCGCGCCCGCCGGCCTCTCCCTGCTGATGACGACCTTCGCCGAGGGCCGCGACCGCAACCGAGCGCTCGGGATCTGGGGCGCGGCGTCCGGAAGCGGCGCCGCCGTCGGAGTGCTCCTCGGCGGCGTCCTGACGTCGTACCTCAGCTGGCCCTGGATCTTCTTCATCAACGCGCCTGTGGCCGCCGCACTCGTCGTGCTCGTGCCGCGGTTCCTACGCGAGAGCATCGTCCGCGGCGGGCATCGGCACTTCGATCTCGCCGGCGCGGCGTCCGCCACCGGCGCGGTGATGCTCCTCGTCTACGCGCTCACACTCACGGTGAGCCACGGCTGGGGAGACCCGCTGACGCTCGGGCTCTTCGCCGCCGCGGCCGTGCTCGGCCTCCTGTTCCTCGGGATCGAGCGCCGTGCGGCGGCGCCGCTCCTGCCGCTCCGGATGTTCCGGATCCGGAGCTTCGCCGTCGGCAACGGCGTCACGACCATCGTCGCGTCGATCGCCTTCTCGGAATTCTTCCTGCTGACCCTCTACCTCCAGGACGTCCTGCGCTACTCGGCCGTCGAGACCGGGCTTGCGTTCAGCGCGATCGCGGTGACGATCGCCGTCGTCTCAAACGTCGCGCAGTCGCTCGTCACTCGCTTCGGCCCGCGCCGCGTGCTAACCGCAGGGCTCCTCCTGCTCACGGCCTCGCTGGCCCTGATCGCGCGGCTGCCGGTGCCCGGCGACTACGGCGCCGACCTGCTGGGGCCGTTCGTGCTGAACGGGATCGGCTTCGCGCTGTGCTTCATCCCCGTGACGATCGCCGGGCTCGCAGGCGTGATGCCCGCCGATGCGGGTGCGGCTTCCGGGCTGCTCAACACGAGCCGGCAGGTCGGCGGCGCGGTCGGCCTCGCGGTCGTCAACACGATCGCCGCCGGCGCGGCCGCGGGTGCCGCGGCGAGCGGCGCCGACCTCGCGCACGGGTACCGGGTCGCGCTGCTCGTGCTGGCGGGGCTCGCGCTCGTCGGGGCGCTGCTCTCCTCGACGCTCCTCGCCCCGGCGGCTGCGCGTGGCGCCCTCGGGCTCGCCGAGGAGCCCGTCAGGGAGGCTGCGTGACGCGAATGTCTACGTGGAAGCCCATCCCTGCAGCCGATGGCTCGACCCGGCCGACGCGTCGGCCGCGTCCGCCGCCATCAGCGCGACGCCGCCGAGGCGCGCGGTGATCGAGACGCCCAGGCGCGGCGCGTCGTCCGGCAGCTCCTCCGGAGGCGTGACGCGCGCGTCGACGCCGCCGAGCACCGAGCGGTCCTCGACGACGACCTTCCAGGCCCGCGGCACCACGACGTTGACGCCGCCCCACGTCGCGGAGAGATCGAGCGTCGCGCCCTCCGGAGCGAGTGTCGCCTCGCGCAGGTCGAGGTCGACCCCGCCGCAGCAGACGCTCACGGCGCCGCGGCGGAGGGCAGTCGCCTTGCACGAGCGCTGAACGCCGCCGAGGTAGGCGGCGATCGCGAACTCGTCGCTTCGCTCGTCGCCGACGGTGCGGCGGCGGGCGAGAGCCTGCCCGACGGCCCACAGCCCCACGAGCACGATCACGAGCTTGATGAGGAACCTCATCCCGCCCTCCTCTGTCGACACGGTGCGACCGCGTCGAGTCTAGAGTCGGGCCGTGGCCGAGCGGGTCCAGGGAGGAACACTGGCGGCGCGCGCGATCGCCGCCGCCGGCGTCGACTGCGTGTTCACGCTCTCGGGCGGCCACGTGATGCCGATCTACGAGGGAAGCCGCCACGAAGGCGTCCGGATCGTCGACGTCCGCCACGAGCAGTCCGCCGCCCACGCGGCCGAGGCGTGGGGACGCGTCAGGCGCGCCTGCGGGGTGGCGCTCGTCACCGCCGGGCCGGGAGTCACCGGGACCGTCACCGCCGTCGCGAACTGTTTCGCGGCGCAGACCCCGCTCGTCGTGCTCGGGGGCGCGAGGCCGCTTGCGCAGTCCGAGTGGGGGGCGCTGCAGGAGTTCGACCAGCTGTCGCTGATGAAGCCGATCACGAAGTGGGCGGCCGTCTGCCCGTCGACGGAGCGGATCCCGGAATACGTGTCGATCGCGTTCCGGCACGCGCTGGCCGCCCCGCGCGGCCCGGTCTACCTGGAGCTCCCGGCGGACATCCTGTTCGCCGATGGCGACGCGGACGTCGTGACGGCGGCGGCCGGTGCCCGCGCTTTCCCCGACCCGCGCGAGCTCGTGACGGCCGCAGAGCTCCTTAGCTCGGCCGAGCGCCCGGCCGTCGTGGCCGGGAGCGGCGTCTGGTGGGACGGCGCTGCGGCGGAGCTCGCCAGACTCGCGGAGCACGGGCGGCTGCCGGTCTACCTCAACGGCTCGGGGCGCGGGTCGCTGCCCCCGGACCACGACCTCTTCTTCCAGCACTCGCGCGGAGTCGCGCTCGACGAGGCGGACTTGGTCTGTGTCGTGGGGACGCCGCTCGACTTCCGGCTCCGGTACGGGCGCTTCGGGAAGGGAAAGCTGATCCATGTCCACGGTGACCCCCGCGAGCTCGGCCGGAACCGCGTCCCGGACGCCGCGCTCGTCGGCGACTGTGCCGCGGTGCTCGGCGCGCTCGCGGACGGGGTCGAGCGCCCGGCCGGCGACCGCACGACCTGGCTCGACCGTCTGCGTAGCGTGGAGTCGGAGTGGTGGGACTCGCACCGCGCGGAGATCGAGTCGGACGCCGCGCCGATCCACCACTACCGCCTCGGCGCTGAGCTCGACCGGGTGCTCGACGAGGACACGGTCGTGGTCGGCGACGGCGGCGATGTCGTGGCGGCGGTGTCGCGCGTGCTGCGCATCCACCGGCCCGGCCACTGGCTCGATCCGGGGCCGTTCGGGTGTCTCGGCGTCGGGCCCGGCTACGCGATCGGCGTGCACGCGGCCGGTTTCGGGAAGCGCGTCGTGTGCGTGATGGGGGACGGTGCCTTCGGGCTGAACGGGCTCGACTTCGACACGCTCGTCCGCTTCGAGATCCCGGCCGTGCTCGTGGTGGGCAACGACGGCGCGTGGGGAGAGATCCGCGTCCCGCAGGTCGGGATGTACGGGCCGGACGCCGAGGTCGCGACCCGCCTCGCGCCGAGCCGCTACGACCGGCTGTGCGAGGTGTTCGGCGGCCACGGGGAGCACGTCGAGCGCCCGGAGGAGCTCGCGCCGGCGCTCGAGCGCGCCCTCGCCTCCGGGGACCCTGCGATCGTGAACGTGATGCTCGACCCGGACGCCATGGCCGGGCACGCCTACCGCGGGTTCTGAGCCGCCTGCGGCTTTCCCCGCCGCCATCCGGTCCGACCCCGATGCGGGCACGCGTCACGACGGCGACGCTGGCGAGGCTGCGCGCACTACGTGCGCGCCCGGCCCCTCTCGGAAAGGAGTTGGTATGGCAACCATCGAGAAGGTGGCAACGTTCGAGGCGCCCGGGCATCCTGGCAGCCCCGTCGAGCTGAAGCCCCGCTACGACAACTTCGTCGGCGGGCACTGGGTTCCGCCGGTCCACGGCGAGTACGTCGAGAACCTCACGCCGGCGACCGGTGAGCCGTTCACCGAGGTGCCGAAGTCGACGCCGGAGGACATCGAGCTGGCGCTCGACGCGGCGCACGCCGCAAGCGAGGCGTGGGCGGCAACCTCCACGACAGAGCGCTCGAGGATCCTGAACAGAGTCGCCGACGCGATCGAGGAGCACGTCGAGCTGCTCGCCGTCGCGGAGAGCTGGGAGAACGGGAAGCCCGTGCGGGAGACGGTCGCGGCGGACATTCCGCTCGCGGCCGACCACTTCCGCTACTTCGCCTCGGTGATCCGGGCCGAGGAGGGCTCGATCGCGGAGATCGATCCGCACACATACGCGTACCACTTCTCCGAGCCGCTCGGGGTGGTCGGGCAGATCATCCCGTTCAACTTCCCGATCCTGATGGCGGCGTGGAAGCTGGCCCCGGCGCTCGCCGCCGGGAACTGCTCGGTGATCAAGCCCGCGAGCCCGACGCCGTGGTCGCTCCTCGTGCTGATGGAGCTGATCGGCGAGATCGTGCCCCCGGGCGTGATCAACGTCGTCAACGGGCCGGGCGGTGAGATCGGGAAGGCGCTCGCGCAGAACAAGCGGATCGCCAAGATCGCATTCACCGGCGAGACCGTCACCGGGCGGCTGATCATGCAGTACGCCGCCCAGAACATCATCCCCTCGACCACCGAGCTGGGCGGCAAGTCGCCGAACATCTTCTTCGCCGACGTGATGGCGGAGGACGACGACTTCCTCGACAAGGCGGTCGAAGGCCTCGTCCTCTACGCGTTCAACAAGGGCGAGGTCTGCACCTGCCCGTCGCGGGCGCTGATCGAGGAGTCGATCTACGAGCCGTTCATGGAGCGGGCGCTGGAGCGGATCGCGAAGATCCGCCAGGGGCATCCGCTGCACCTCGACACGCAGATCGGTGCCCAGGTCTCGACGGCCCAGCTCGAGAAGATCGCGAGCTACGTCGAGATCGGCCGCGAGGAGGGCGCGGAGCTCCTGATCGGCGGCGAGCGCGCGCACCTGGGCGGCGAGCTGGAGGGTGGCTACTACTTCCAGCCGACCGTCTTCAAGGGCCGCAACGACATGCGGATCTTCCAGGAGGAGATCTTCGGCCCGGTGCTCGCGGTGACGACGTTCAAGGGCGAGCACCAGGCGCTCGACATCGCGAACGACACGATGTACGGCCTCGGTGCCGGCGTCTGGACGAGAGACACGAGCAGGGCGTTCCGCATGGGCCGCGCGATCCAGGCGGGCCGCGTGTGGACGAACTGCTACCACCTCTACCCGGCCCACGCGGCCTTCGGCGGCTACAAGGTCTCCGGAGTCGGGCGCGAGAACCACAAGATGATGCTCGACCACTACACGCAGACCAAGTGCCTGCTGGTCAGCTACGACCCGAAGCCGCTCGGGCTCTTCTGACATGGGAGCGGGCGGGACAGGGCGGGTCAGGGCCTCGGACGCGGCGCTCGCCGCGATCGAGCGCCTGAGGGCCCGCCACGGCCCGCTCGTGTTCGTGCAGTCGGGGGGCTGCTGTGACGGCAGCTCCCCCGTCTGCCTCGCCGAGGGTGAGATCCTGCTCGGCCCCTCCGACCTGCTGGTCGGCGAGGTCGCAGGCTGCCCGTACTACGCCGACCGCGAGCTGGACGCGCGCTGCAACGAGCCGTCGTTCGTGATCGACGTCGTCGCGGGCGGAGGCGACACGTTCTCGCTCGAGGGAGTGGACGGACTGCAGTTCGTCGCCCGGGGCCCGAGCGAGCTCCCGGTCCGGCCGTAAGCCCTCCGAAGCCCGGCGGCTGACCGGTGCCGCAGGCGGGAGGGCGTCCTCGCGTGTGACACTCGCGGCATCGGGTTCGACGTCGACGGGAGCGAGGAGATGCGGAGCGGAAGCGCGGGGGAGCCCGTCAGCCATATCGCCCAGGCGTACCCGGACCGGGTGGAGGTGCGGGGCCACGACCTGTGCGGCGACCTGATGGGCCGACTGACGTTCACGGAGTACTTCCACCTGCTGCTCACGGGCCGCGAGCCCACCGAGGAGCAGCGGTACTTCCTCGACCTCCTGCTGGTCGCGATCGCCGAGCACGGGATGATGCCCACGAGCGTCGCGGCCCGGATCACGCTCGCGGCCGATCCCGGCTCGCTCCAGGGCGCGGTCGCCGCGGGGATCCTCGGCGCGGGGCCGGTCGTCCTCGGAACGGCCGAGGCGTGTGCGGCGCTACTCGAGGAGGGGCAGGCCGAGGTCGCAGGGGGTCGCGACCCCGGATCGGTCGCGGCGGGGCTGGCACGTAGGGCGCGCGACGCGGGGGAGCGGTTTCCGGGGTTCGGCCATCCGCTCCACCGGCCGGTCGACCCGCGCGCCGAGCGGATCCTCGAGCTCGCCGACGCGCGCGGCGTCAGCGGGCCGCACGTCCGCCTCGCGCGCAGCCTCCGTGACGCGGTCGCCGAGGCCTGGGGCAAGCCCCTCGTGATGAACGTCTCGCTGCCGATCGCGGCGGTGCTCCTCGAGCTCGGCTTCGCGCGCGACACCGTGAAGGCGGTGCCGGTGCTGGCACGCACGGCGGGCCTCCTGGCACATCTCGCCGAGGAGCGCGAGCGCCCGCTCGGCTTCCTCCTCGCGGCCCGGGCGGAGGAGGCGGTCGTCTACGAGCCTGGCGACGCCGACGGCTGATGCCCGCCCCGGAGATCGAGACCGTCCACTGGGACGAGCAGCTCGAACTCGACGACGCGTCGTACCGCGCTCAGCTCGCGTACCTCTTCGAGCGCTCGCCGTTCTACCGGGCCAAGCTCGCCGCCGCGGGCTGCGCCACGGCGGCGGAGGCCGGCGGGCTCGTCGACCTCGCACGCCTGCCGCTGACCGAGAAGCAGGAGCTGCGCGAGACGGTCACGCTCGAGAACGTGTTCGGCGCGCATCTCTGCGCGGCGCCCGACGAGATCGTCCGGATCCACTCGACGAGCGGCACGACCGGCACGCCCAGCTACATCCCACTCACCGCAGGCGACCTCGACAACTGGGTGAACGGCTCTGCGCGGAGTTACGCGGCCTCGGGCGTGGCGGCAGGCGATCGGCTCGTCTCGACGTACGACGCGGGGCCGTTCGTGGCAGGCGCCGCACTGGCCGCCTTCGACCGCATCGGCGTCTGCCACGTCCCGCTCGGCACCGGGAACACGGAGCGGCTGCTGACCGCGATCGAACTGCTCCGGCCGCAGGCTGCGGTCCTGACGCCCTCGTACGCGGCGTACCTGATCGAGGCCGCCGCCGACCGCGGGCTCGACCTCGCGGGGTCGAGCGTCGAGCGCGTGCTCGTCGCGGGCGAGCCGGGCGGCGGGGAGCCCGCCTTTCGCGCCATGCTCGAGGCCGGCTGGGGCGCGAGTGTCACCGAGGCGATGGGAATCGGGGACATCGGCCCTTCGCTCTGGGGCGAGTGCGAGCAGCAGGACGGGATGCACCTCGGTGCGCGCGGATATGTCCACGCCGAGCTGATCGATCCCGAAACCGGCGAGGTGCGGCCGCTCGACGATGGCGCCTCCGGCGAGCTCGTGCTGACGCACCTGCGGCATCGGGCGGCGCCACTCCTGCGCTTTCGCACGCACGACCACGTCGAGGTGTGGACGCGCCCGTGCGTTTGTGGCCGCACCGGCCCCCGGGTGCGGTGCGTCGGACGGACGGACGACATGCTGATCGTCCGCGGCGTGAACGTGTTCCCCTCGGCGGTGCGCGAAGTGGTGAGCGCGTTCGCGCCGGAGGTCAGCGGCAACATCCTCGTCCAGCCGGAGGCACCGGGCGTCAAGCAGGAGCCGCCGCTCCCGGTGCGTGTCGAGCTCGCGCGCGGCCGTGACGCTGACGACTCGCTCGCAGAGGCGATTCGCGAGAGACTACGCGGTGCGCTCGTCGTTGCCACGCGGGTGGAGCTCGTGCCCTGGGGGAGCCTGCAGCGCAGCGAGTACAAGTCGAAGCTCGTCGAACGGTGAAGGAGCCCGATGCGCAAGATCCAGAGTCAGGGAGTGCACCACATCACGATCGTGGGCGCCGACCGGCAGACGTCGATCGACTTCTGGGAGGGCGTGCTCGGCATGCCCTTCGTGTTCGAGCAGCCGAACCTCGACAACGAGTCCGAGAGCCACCTGTACTTCGACCCGGGCGACGGGCGCCTGATCACGGTCTTCACGAACGAGGAGCGACGGGCCGACCCGAGCCGTCTCTCACGGGACCCCGGCACGGTGCACCACATCGCCTTCTCGCTCTCGCGGGCGACCTTCGCGCAGGTGGTCGAGCGCCTCGACGAGCGCGGCATCCGCCACTCGGGCGTCAAGGACCGCGGCTTCATGGACTCGATCTACTTCGACGACCCGCTCGGCCTGCTTATCGAGCTCGCGTCGTACCGCTTCGAGCCGCCCCACGGGCTCACCCACGCGGACGTGCTGCTCGAGGCGCACCTCGTCCGCGTCGAGCGAGACGACTACAACATTGCGCAGGAGCATCTCGCCGACGCGATGGAGCGGCTCGTCGAGCGCTCGCGGGCCTCGCTGTCCGACGACCGCTCGCCGAAGAACCCCTACTGACCGGGAGGGCCACATGGCCACGCACACGCTGAGCATCCTCAAGCCGAGCGTGAACAACCTGACGACACGGATCTTCGTCCGCGCCGCAGGGCTCGAGTTCGACGAGATCGACGTCTGGGGGAAGAAGTCGACACCCGAGTTCCTCGCGAAGGACCCCGCCGACCTCACGCCGCTGCTCGAGGAGGCCGGGCTGCCGCGGGGCGCGCTCTGGGAGAGCTGCGCGATCATGCAGTACCTGTGCAACAAGCACGGCCTCGACCGTTTCTACCCGACGGACCCGGGTGAGCGGGCGATGGTCGACAGCGCGATGTTCTACCTGATCGGGACGCTGTATCCGCTCGTCGCGCGCGCCACCTACCCGACACTCGGCTTCCCCCAGTACGCCGGCGAGGTGGGGACCTCGGAGGCGGACGAGGAGCTGAAGGCGAAGGCGCAGCACGACGCCGCAGCGGCGCTCGCCGGGCCGCTCGACGTCTACCGTGACTTCTTCCTCGAAGGTCGGCAGTTCATCGGCGGCGACCACCCGTCGATTGCCGACATCCGCTTCGCCGCCACGCTGGAGTTCCTGCGCGCCATCGACTACGACCTGCCGGTCTGGGCGGAGGAGTACATGTCCTCGATCGAGGCGGCGCTCGGCGAGGCGTACACGGAGCCCGCGTCGGACGTGCGCGGCTACATCGACCACGTGAAGTCGCAGGCAGCGGTGACGTGATCCGCGTCTGCGTCGCGGGCATCACGGGGTGGACCGGCGGCCCGGTGGCGGAGGCCGTCCGCGCGGCGGAGGACCTCGAACTGGTCGCAGGCGTTGCGCGCTCCGACCCCGACCACTTCTCGTCGGTCGCGGAGGCCCTCGACGCCGTCGACGCGGACGTGCTCGTCGACTACACCCATGCGGCGGCCGTCGAGGGCAACGTGCGCGCCGCGCTCGAGCGGGGCGTCGGGGTCGTCGTCGGCTCGAGCGGCCTGACGGCTGACGACTACCAGGCCGTCGACGCACTCGCCCGCGAGCGGGGCGTCGGCGTGATCGCGGCGGGCAACTTCTCGCTCGCCGCCGCGCTATTGCTGCGCTTCGCGGCGGAGGCGGCGTCGCACTTCGACGCGTGGGAGGTGATCGACTACGCGAGCGCAGGCAAGGAGGACGCGCCGAGCGGCACCTCGCGCGAGGTGGCCGAGCGGCTCGCGGCCGTGCGCCGCCCGGCGCTCGGCGTGCCGCTCGACGAGGTGCTCGGCGCCACCGAGGCGCGCGGAGCGACCGTCGCGGGGACGCAGGTGCACTCGCTACGGCTCCCGGGCTTCGTGGTCTCGACGGAGGTCGTCTTCGCGTCCGTCGGCGAACGGCTCACACTCCGTCACGACGCCGGCCCGACGCCTGCGCCGTACGTCGCCGGAACGCTGCTCGCGATCCGCTCCGTGCCGGGCCGCGTCGGCCTGACCAGGGGCCTCGACCAACTCTTGCCGTAGTTGCCGGTTGGCTCTGGCGGCGCCGACGGCTATACAGGCGGTGTGCACGTGACGGTCACGAGGACGCGCGGCTCGGCCGACCAGCCGCTCGAGATCGCGACGCTCGCCGGCGAGGAGATGCTCCCGTGGCTCCGGCAGATCGAGGGGTTCGAGGGGCTCCTGATGCTCTCGAACGAGAGCGAGGGGACGACGCTCGTCATCTCGTTCTGGGAGAGCCGGGAGGTCGCGGAGCAGCACGAGGTCGCCCGGGCGGAGTTCCGCGACCGGATCACCGCGACCGTCGACGTGCGCGTGGAGGACGTCAGCGACTACGAGCTGACGTTCGCCGACCTCGGCAGCTGGCCGCCCCGCGGGTAGCCGCCGGTCGTTGCGGGAATCCCGCGACGCGATTCGGGCGACCTGCGGATGCGAACCCGCCGCCCGAAGATCGATCATGATGGGCGAGATGTACGCGCGGGCTGTCGACGACGCGGGTGCCCGGCTCCGGGAGTTGGGGCACCAGGGCTGGGAGAGCCTCGCCCTTGGGGTGGTCGCGTTCGGGCTCGCGCTCGGCGCGACCCAGGTATGGCCGTCGTTGGCCGTGCCGGTGTTCGTCGGCGGCCTCGTCGTCCTCGCTTCGGGCGTGCGGACGGTCTGGCGCCACTGGGATCTGCTCGACTGCCTCACCGACGACCGCGACGCCTACGTCATCCCCGAGGTCCTCGCGCGCGCGCGGCGGGAGGCGACGATGGGGCGCCGGCGCGGCTTCGCGGCCGAGATCCGCGGCACGCTCGACCACCCCAACGCCCGCACGCTGCGCCCGGACGTCGTGGAGGAGCTCGTCGCCCTCGCCTCGGAGCTCGACGACCCGGGCCTCGTGCTCGAGCCCGCGTGCGCCGTCGCGTGCATGCGCCTGCTGAGCGATCCCGCCAGTCCGCTCTTCGATCCGGACGCGTTCGACGCGGAGGTTCGTGGGCGCGTCGCGCGCATCCGGGCCGGGTTCTCGGCGCAAGCGAGAGATACAGCGGCCCGCGGTCGCCTGGCCGACGGCGAGGCGGTTCCGATCCTCTAGCGTGGGGGCTGTGGCCCGTGGCTGGCCCGCACTTCCGTTCGGGGAGTGGCGCACGACGTGCGACACGCTGCACGCGCACACGCAGGTGCTCGGCAAGGTTGCGGCCGCGCTCGCCCCGCGCGAGCCGCAGCTCCAGCACACAGCCCTGCGGCTCACGGCACGCGGCTGGGAGACGTCGGCACTGCCGGCGCCCGACGGGTCTGGCGCCCTCGTCGTCGCCCTCGACCTGCACGCGCACGAGACGGTGGTCGAGCACAGCGACGGCCGTGCGACACGGGTCTCCCTCACGCCGAACAGGCCGGTGGGTGAGGTCACGCGGGAAGTCGTGCGCGCGGTTCGCGGCGTAGCGGGCGACCTCGCAGTCGACATGACCCCACAGGAAGTGGACTGGCAGGCGCCGCTCGACGAGGACGAGGAGCACGCGACCTACGACCGGGCGCACGTTTCCGACTACTTCGCCGCGGCAACGCACGCGGCGCTCGTGCTTGCGGAGCTCCGCGCGCCCTTCCGCGGACGGTCGACGCCGGTCAATGCCTGGTGGGGCTCGTTCGACCTCGCGGTCTCGCTCTTCTCGGGGCTGCCCGCCGAGCCGCCGGGAGCGGACTTCATCACGCGGAACTCGATGGATGCGCAGGAGATCGCCGTCGGATGGTGGCCCGGCGACGCGCGCTACCCGCATGCCGCCTTCTACGCCTATGCCCACCCGGCGCCCCAAGGGATCGCCGACGCCATGCTCGATCCACCCGCCGCGCGGTGGGAGGCGGCGCTGGGCGAGTTCGTCCTCGACTGGGACGCGGTCGTCGCGGCCGACGACCCGCACGCGACGGCGCTCTCCTTCGCGCGCTCGGTGGTCGCGCACGCGTGCACCGCGTGCGACTGGGATCCCGTGCTGGCGGCCAGCGTGCAGGGGACACCGCCGCCGGTGGCCTGAGCGACGTCCTACGAGCTTCCGGACATCCGCCGCAGCCAGACGGGCGCGGCGATCGAGAGCCCGAGCCCGTCCAGCGCGCTCGCGGGGTTGCCACGCACGATCGTCAGCCAGCCGCGCGGGTCGACGAGGATGCCGTACTCGCCGGCCGCGAAGTCGGCGTACGTGCTGCCCCGTTTCGCATCGGCCGCGCCCGAGAGGGCCTCGATCGTGATGGTCGTCTCGCCGTCGAGGCCGGCCGCCTCGAGGTCACCGGGACGCACGTTCAAGTGGACGTTGCCGAAGCGGTTGAAGTCGATCACCTCGCAGCTGATCTTCCCAGGCTCGATCTCGGGCGCGGCCATCTCGACAAAGGCGAGCGTGGCCGGGTCGAGCTCCGTCCCGAGCTCGGCGATCGGCGTGCCGCCGGCGAGGGCGGCGGCTGCAGGGCAGAGCGTGTCGGGAGCCCTGAAGGACTCGGCGTGCGGGCGGCGCACGATGTCCGGCGAGGTGAGCTCGACCGCGGAGCGGATCCCGCCGGCCGCCTCCCACGCGAGCGAGAGGACGCCGTTGTCGGGGCCGACGAGGTGGCGCCCACTGTCGGTCTCGATCGCGATCTCGCGATCCTTGCCGACGTTCGGGTCGACGACGGCGAGCACGACGGCCTGCTCGGAGATGTACGGCATCGAGTCCGCGAGGAGCAGCGCCCCGGACCCGACCTCGAGCGGGCGGACGAGGTGCGAGAGGTCGACGATCGGGCACTGCGGCGAGATACCGCTCATCACCGCGTGGCACAGGCCGACCCACTCGTTGCCGAGCCCGAAGTCGCTCAGGAAGACGATCGGCCGGGCGGCGGGCATGCGCGCAAGCATGCTCCGGAGCGCCCCGGGATGCAAGACGCTCCGTGGACGACCAGGCCTGAATATGCTGCGTGCAGGAGGTGACCCCGACGGCGTTCACGATCCGTCCCGTCGAGTACCACTACGCAACCGTGCGCGACGAGCTCGGCGCCGCGTACCGCGTGCTCGCAGCGCTCGCGGAGCGAGGCGTCGGCCTCCTGGCCTTCACGGCCGTGCCGAGCGGGCCGGAGCTCGCGCAGTTCGCGTTGTTCCCGGACGACCCGAACAGGCTCGCCGCGGAGGCCCGGGCGGCCGGTCTGGCGCTCGACGGCCCCTACCACGCCCTCCTCGTGCAGGGCGACGACGAGCTCGGGGCGCTCGCGCACGTCCACCAGCGCCTCTTCGACGCGGGCGTGAACGTCTATGCGTCGACCGGCGTCACCGACGGGCGCGGCTCCTTCGGGTACGTCGTCTACGTGCGCGAGGACCAGTTCGAGAAGGCGACCGACGCCCTCGGTATCTGAGCGCCCTCGGCCTCCGCGGCGGGGCGATGAGTTTCGACCGCCGAGGCCGTCCACACGGTCGACGAGAGACCAGGGAGGTAGACGTGTCGAAACTGAAGTTCAGCCTGTCCATGTCGCTCGACGGTTTCGCCGCCGGGCCCCGCCAGAGCCTCGAGAACCCGCTCGGCGAGGGCGGCGAGGCGCTCCACGAATGGGCCGTGGTGACGCGGAGCTTCCGCGAGACACACGGTGGGGAGGGCGGCGAGACGGGCGTCGACGACGAGCAGGCCGCGGCGTGGAGCCGGAACACCGGCGCGACGATCATGGGCCGGAACATGTTCGGGCCGATCCGAGGCGCGTGGGGCGAGGAGCAGTGGAACGGCTGGTGGGGCGACGACCCTCCGTTTCACACACCGGTGTTCGTGCTGACGCACCACGCGCGCGAGCCCGTCGAGCTGGAGGGCGGCACGACCTTCCACTTCGTCACCGACGGTATCGAGGCGGCGCTCGAGCGCGCCCGGGACGCGGCGGGCGAGGGGGACGTGTCGATCGGCGGCGGCGCGTCGACGGTGCGGCAGTACCTCCGGGCCGGTCTCGTCGACGAGTTCCGGCTCCATGTCGTGCCGGTGCTGCTCGGCGACGGCGAGCGGCTGTTCGAGCACCTCGACGGCGCAACGGCGGGCTACGAGTGCGCCGAGGTCGTCTCCTCGCCTGCCGCGGCTCACTACACGTACGTCCGCATGCGGGCCGGGTGAGCCTCCTCGAGGCGGCGCCGCGTCGGCTCGGGTAGAACCGGATCCCGAGTCGCCGAGATGGTGCCCTTTCGATGAGCTCGCCGGCAGCAGCCGACCCATGGCGTCGCGACGCCACGGACGTCGCGGCGGACCTCGGAACCGATCTCGACGACGGCCTTTGCTCGCCCGAGGCGGCGGCGCGGCTCGAGCGCTTCGGGTCGAACGTCCTCGACCCGGCCGAGCAGGTCCCGTCCTGGCGGAAGCTCCTCGGGCAGTTCGCAGACCCGCTCATCTACCTCTTGCTCGCGGCCGCGGCGGTCTCGGTCGTGGCCTGGGTCGCCGAGGGCGCGGACGGGATTCCCTACGAGGCGATCGTGATCGGCGTCATCGTCGTGCTCAACGGGGTGCTCGGCTTCGTCCAGGAGGCGAGGGCGGAGCAGGCGGTGGCGGCGCTCCAGCGGATGGCCGCGGCGACGGCGGCCGTCGTGCGCGACGGCCGGACGCAGCGGGTCCCGGCGGCGGAGGTCGTGCCCGGCGATCTCCTGCTGCTCGAGGAGGGGGACGCCGTGAGCGCGGACGCCCGCCTCGTGGACGTGGCCTCGCTCACCGTGGCGGAGGCCTCGCTGACCGGCGAGAGCCAGGCCGTCGCGAAGGAGGCCGCGACGCTCGACGCACCCGCGGCGCTCGGAGACCGCCTCAACATGGTGTTCGACGGGACCGCCGTCACGCGCGGCCGTGGCCGCGCGGTGGTGACGGCCACCGGCATGGGCACGGAGATGGGGAACATCGCGCGGCTGCTCGGACGGACGGAGGAGCAGCGCACGCCGCTGCAGCGCGAGGTCGCCCGCATCGGGCGCATGCTCGGAGCCGCCGTGATCGCGATCGCGATCGTGGTCGTGGGCGCGATTCTCGTGACCGCCGACCTCGACCAGGCCTCGGACCTCGTCGACGTGCTCCTGGTCGGCGTCTCGCTCGCAGTGGCGGCGGTGCCGGAGGGGCTGCCCGCCGTCCTGTCGGTCGTCCTCGCGCTCGGGGTGCAGCGGATGGCCAGGCGCCGGGCGATCGTCAAGCGCCTCTCGTCGGTGGAGACGCTCGGTTCGGCGTCGGTGATCTGCTCGGACAAGACGGGGACGCTGACGAAGAACGAGATGACGATCCAGAAGGTCGCGACCGGCTCGGGTGAGGTGGACGTCACCGGCGACGGCTACCGCCCCGAGGGCGAGCTGCTCGTCGACGGGCACCCGCTCGCCGACGACCCAGCACTCCTCGGCGAGGTCCGCTTCGTCATCGGAGGCGGCAGCCTCGCGAACGACGCGGCTCTCGACCTCGTCGACGGCGAATGGGTCATCCACGGCGACCCGACCGACGCCGCCTTCCTCGTCGCCGAGGCGAAGATCGAGGGTCTCGCGGAGGCGCGGGAGGAGCGCTTCGAGCGCGTCGGAGAGGTCCCGTTCACGTCCGAGCGGAAACTCATGACGACGCTCGAGGCCGACGAGCTCGAGGGTGGCATCGCGGTCGTCACGACCGGCGCGCCCGACGTGCTGCTGACGCGCTGCACGGCCGAGCGGGTCGCGGACGAGACGCGGCCCCTGACCGGCGGCCGCCAGGAGGAGATTGCCGCGACGGTCGATCGCCTCGCAGGCCTCGCGCTGCGCACGCTGGCCGTCGCCTACCGCCAGGTCCCGGAGGGCCGGCACACGCCGGCCGACGAGTCGGTCGAGCGCGACCTGACCTACCTCGGCCTCGTCGGGATCATCGACCCGCCCCGCCCGGAGGCGCGGACCGCGATCGCGGAGGCCGGAGCGGCAGGAGTGAGGACGATCATGATCACCGGCGACCATCCCGCGACGGCCAGGCGGATCGCAGACGACCTCGGCCTGGCCTCGGCTGGTGTGCTCACCGGCGCGGAGCTCGACGACCTGGACGAGAGCGGGTTCCGGGACGCGGTGCGAGACGTCTCCGTCTACGCCCGCGTCGCCCCGGCCCACAAGCTCCGGATCGTCGAGGCGCTGCAGGAGGAGGGCCACATCGTCGCGATGACGGGCGACGGGGTGAACGACGCGCCCGCCCTCAAGACCGCCGACATCGGCGTCGCCATGGGCGTCACCGGCACCGACGTCACCAAGGAGGCGGCCGACATGATCCTCGCGGACGACAACTTCGCCACGATCGTCGCCGCCGTGCAAGAGGGGCGGGGGATCTTCGCCAACATCCGCACGTTCCTCCGCTTCCTGCTCTCCTCGAACATCGGGGAGGTCCTGACGATGTTCCTCGGCGTCGTGCTCGCCGGGGTAATCGGCCTCGACGAGACCGGTGAGGCGGTGGCGACACCGCTGCTAGCGACGCAGATCCTGTGGATCAACCTCCTCACCGACAGCGCGCCGGCGCTCGCGCTCGGCGTCGACGCGCCGCCCGCTGACGTCATGCGGCGCCCGCCGCGACGGTCCGGCGACCGCGTGATCGACGGCGAGATGTGGGTCGGCATCTTCTGGGTCGGTCTCGTGATGGCGGTCGTGACGCTCCTCGCGCTCGATCTTCGGCTGCCGGGCGGGCTCGTGGGCTCGGGGGGCGACGTCGACACGGCGCGCACGATGGCGTTCACGACACTCGTCGTGGCGCAGCTCTTCAACTGCTTCAACGCCCGGTCGGACCGCGACAGCGCCTTCCCGCGGCTGTTCACGAACCGCTGGCTGTGGGGAGCGATCGCCCTCTCCTTCGCCCTCCAGCTGGCCGTCGTGCACCTCGCGTTCCTGAACGACGCGTTCGGGACCACGCCTCTGTCGGCGACCGACTGGCTCGTCTGCATCGCGCTCGCGAGCGCCGTGCTGTGGGCCAACGAGGCGAAGAAGCTGCTCGACCGGCGGCCGCGCGTTCAGGCTGCGGCGATCGGGCGCCCGACGACCAGCACCTCGCGCAACTCGGGCGCGAGCTCGAGGTAGCTCGCGTCGGGCTCGACGCAGAGCGCGTCGAGCGTCTTCGAGAAGAAGCAGCGGGCCGCTGCCGCGAGCACGACGTCCATCACGTCGGTCTCGGAGAGGCCGAGGTCGCGGAGCCGCTGGAGATCGCCGTCGGTGATCGACGAGGCGTCGTCGACGACGCACTCGGCGAGGTCCATCACGGCGGCGTCGACCTCGTCGAGCCCTGCCGTCCGACGGTCGAGCGCGATCTCGCGGACGGGCTCGCCGAACAGCTCGGCGAGCACGGTGCCGTGCGCCAGCGAGCAGTAGCTCGAGCGGAGCCGCCGTGCCGCTGCGAGCGTCGCGAGCTCGTACCGGCGCAGGTCCATGCCGGCCTTGACCGCGGTGTTCAGCTGCACCCAGGCCGCGAAGACCTCCGGGCGCTCTGCGAACGCACGCTCGTAGTTCGTCGGCACCCGACCATTGTGCTCGAACGCCCCGACATGCAACGGTGCTGCAGCGACGACGCCCGTGGCCGCCGGTCGCGGCCGCCACGGGCGCCGGCATCCTCAGTCGATGGACAGTGGATACACGCCGGTCCACTCGTCGCCGCGGTACGCGAGCGAGAGCTTCAGCATCAGCGTCTTGCCGCGCGCCGTGACGGGCACGCGCCAGGCGCACATCCCGAGCGGTGCGAGCTTCGTCCGGCCGATCTTCGCCGTGCATCGCATCCGCTCCGGCTGCGCCGTGGGGACGGCGCCGAGGCCATCCGTGACGTCCACGCGGTCGCTCTCGACGGCGATCGCGACCCCCTTCACCCTCAGCACCTTCCCGGCCTCGGGGAACAGGGCCGTCCCGGGGACCAGCACCCGGCCCATGGCCGCGATCGTCGTGGGCGTGCGAAGCGTGACGGAGGCGACGGGCGCCGCGTCGAACGCACCCTTGGCGGGTGCCGACAGGCGCTTCGTACGCGCGTCGAGACCGAAGCTTCGGCCGAGGCGGAGCGCGTCCATCGCGACGGTGAAACGCAGTCCATGCTCGGGGTAGGAGACGTCTGCGGAGACGTCGAGCGGCTGCCACTCCGAGCCGTCCCACTCGAGGACGTCGTACGTTGGCCGCTTTTCGCCGGCCCCCCAGCCCAGCATCAGCGCCACGTCGATGCCGTGGTCGCCGGTCGAAAGCCGGCGGTCGGTGTCGAGCCCGACGGAGAACAGGTCGCCGCGTTTCGGCGACGGATGGTCTGCCACGTTGATCGCGAAGGTGACCCGATTCTTCGGATCCCTCGCGACCGCGACCGACGTGATGTCCGGTGCGCCTGCGGCGTCGCCGATCGCGTCGTAGACGACGAACGGGCGTGGGGAAGCGGCTCCGGATGCGATGCGAGCGTCGCTTGCTGTGGCGATGCAGGCAAGCGCGAAAAAGACGACCAGCGCAAGAACCGAACGAACGCGTCCGAACATGACGGAACCCCCCTTCTGCTCCACCGAGCCTTTCACGGGTCGGCAGGCCGTACATCGGGGTCGCCACTGAGCGAGGTGCTCGGGACTACGGATGGTGCGGACGCGCCGTCGCGCAGCCTCCGAAGTTGCGCGATCGCCCTACGATTCGGGTCGCTGATCGACACCTCCGCGCATCCGGTTGGCGTAGCGCCTGCGCGGTCTACCTAGCGTTGGGGGATGAGGGCTCGATGACGTCGCGGGGATGGCTCCTCTTCGCGGCGATGTGCGTGATCTGGGGGATCCCGTACCTCCTGATCAAGGTCGCCGTCGAGGACGTGAGCCCCGCGATGCTTGTCCTCGCGCGAACATCGGTCGCCGCGCTGCTCCTGCTGCCGGTCGCGGCGATGCGGGACCAGCTGCGTCCCGTGCTCCGGCGCTGGCGCGTGGTGGCGGTGTTCGCCGCCGTCGAGATCGCGCTCCCGTGGGTGCTCCTCGGCTGGGCGGAGACCCGCATCTCGAGCTCGCTCACGGCGCTCCTGATCTCGGCGACGCCGCTGGTCGGGACCGCGATCGCGGTCGCGCCCGGTGGCAGGGAGCGGCTGAGCGTCGAACGCGCCGCCGGCCTGGGGCTCGGGGTCGTGGGGGTCGCCTCGATCGTCGGCCTCGGCCTCGAGGGGGCGTCCGTTGCTCCCGTGGCGGCGGTCGGCGTGGTCGCGGTCTGCTACGCCGTCGGCCCTGCGATGCTCCCGCGCTGGCTCGCAGGGCTGCCGTCGCTCGGGATCATCGCCGTCTCGCTCGGCCTCACCGCCGTCGCCTACGTCCCGATCACCGCCGTCAGCGGCGCGGGGGAGACACCCTCGCTCGCCGCCGTGGGCTCGATCCTCGGGCTCGCCGTCGTTTGCACCGCGATCGCGTTCCTCGTCTTCTTCGCGCTCATCGGGGAGATCGGGCCGGCCAGGGCGACGGTGATCACGTACGTGAACCCTGCGGTGGCCGCGGTGCTCGGCGTCGCGATCCTCGGCGAGGAGTTCACCGTGGGCATGGGGATCGGATTCGTCCTCGTCCTCGCCGGGTCCGTGCTCGCCACGCGTCCCGGCCGCGCCCGCGACGTGTCGTCGCGCCCGGCACTCGAGCCGGCGCCCAACGAGCGCTGACGTCGTTCTCCGGCTCAGTCGAGCCAGCGACCGTCGCGCATCAGCAGCCGTCCCTCGAGCTCGTTCGCCTCGCGCCAGGCCCGGATCGTCCGCGGCGTGATCCGGAGGTAGACGTAGTCGTCGGCGAGCCTCCGCGGGTCGAAGCCGGTCGCTCGCGCGTGGGCGTCCTCGAGCCCCGGATCGGAGCCGATCTCGATCGCCTCCACCGACCCGTCGACGATGACGACGTCGCGCGTCGGCCCGAGCGCCACGCGCGCGTGCCCCGCGCGCACGAGGTTGACCGCCGTGCGGCTCGCACGAGGCGTCGCGATCGTCAGCGCCTGGCCGTCCCAGACGAAGGAGAGCGGGACGAGGTAGGCGTCGCCCGACTCGTCCGCCGAGGCGACCCAGAGGTCGACGTCGGTGCGAAGCCGCTCCAGCGTGTCGGCGCGCCGCTGCGCCCGCGACCGTGGGGGTGGGACGTCCATCGTCATCCCTCCAGTTCGACCAGCCGCTGCTCGAGGAAGCGGCGCTCGGCGTCTGAGTGGACGAGCTCGAGCGCCCGGCCGTATGCGGTCCGGGCCTCGTCCTGCCGGTCGAGACGGCGCAGGAGTTCCGCGCGCGTCGCATGGAGGTAGTGGTAGCGCTCGAGGTCGGGGTCGAGGCGGTCGACGAGGGCGAGCGCGGAGCCGGCGTCGCCGGCCTCGGCGAGGGCGGCCGCGCGGTTCAGCTCGACGACCGAGGATCCCGTGGCCGCCGCGAGCTCGCCGTACAGGGCCGCGATCTGCGGCCAGTCCGGCGGGTCGTCGACATGGAGGGCCGCGATCGCCGCCTGGAGGACGTACGGCCCCCTGCCTCCGAGAGCGAGCCCACGGTCGAGGGCCGCCCGGCCCTCTGCGATCCGCTCCGCGTCCCAGAGGGAGCGGTCCTGGTCGGCGAGCAGGACGATCGTGCCGTTCGCGAACCGCGCGTCGCGCCGGGCGTCGTTCAGGAGCATGAGGGCCAGCAGCGCATGGACTTCTGGCTCGTCGGGCATCAGCGAGGCGAGCGCGCGGCCGAGCCGGATCGCCTCCGCGGCGAGGTCGGTGCGGCCGCCGTAGCCCTCGTTGAAGATGAGGTAGACGACCGCCAACACCGCAGCGAGCCGGTCGGGCAGGAGGTGCGCCGGAGGCACGCGGAAGGGGATCCCCGCCGTCCTGATCTTCCGTTTCGCGCGGACGAGCCGCTTGGCCATCGTCTCCTCGGGGACGAGGAACGCCCGCGCGATCTCCTCCGTGCGGAGGCCGCCGAGCGCTCGCAGCGTGAGCGCGACCTGCGCGTCGAGCTCGAGCGCCGGGTGGCAGCACGTGAAGACGAGCTCGAGGCGCTCGTCCGGGATCGTCGTCTCGTCCACCTCGTCCTCCACGGCCTCGGGTACGTCGAGCAGGCGGGTCTTCTCGGCGAGCGTGCGGTCCCGGCGGATGCGGTCGATCGCGCGATTCCGCGCCGTCGTCACCAGCCACGCCCGCGGGCTCGCGGGCGGCCCGTCGCGTGGCCAGCGCTCGGCCGCGATCGCGAACGCCTCCTGCGCGGCCTCCTCGGCGAGGTCGAAGTCGCCGAGGAAGCCGATCAGGGCGGCCAGGACGCGACCCCACTCGTCGCGGAAGGCTCGGTCGACGTCTACCACTCGGCCACCGGGCGCACCTCGACCGCGCCGCCCAGGCGCGCCGCGGGGACGCGCGAGGCGAGCTCGATCGCGGCGTCGAGGTCGTCTGCCTCGTAGAGGAAGTAGCCGCCGAGCGCCTCCTTGACCGAGACGAACGGCCCGTCGGTGGTGAGCGTCTGGCCGTCCCGGACCCGCACCGTCGTCGCCATCTCGGGCGGCTGCATGCCGATGCCGGGCGTGACACCGGGGGTCTGGTTGATCGTCTGGTAGGCGGCGTAGACCTCCTGCTGCTCCTCCTCGGAGAGCCGGCCCCACGCCTCGGAGTCGTACGGGGTGGGCGTGTCGCCCTGGTGGATCAGGAGCAGGTACTTCATCGCTTCCTCCTCGTCGTTGCGTGTGGTCGCCTCCGAGACGAACGGCGGGACGCGGAGAGGACACCACGAGGGAATCCTGCTCGTCGCGCCCCGGTCCCGCCATGACGGGCGCGACCGAGCGCGCGCTCGCGTTGCGAGTGGGTCAAACGTGGGCCAGGACGCCGTCGAGCGGGCGTGGCACGCGGGCGAGATCGAGCGCGTCGACGAGTAGCGAGGCGTACCTGATCTTCCTGCTCCCGCCGCTGCCCATGAACCGACGGAGCTGGTCGTGGGTGCTCCGACCACGCCAGTCGGGCTGCTTCTGGAGTGTCCGGAACGACCCGAGCTCTCCCTGGCCGTCGACGATCTCCTCGACGCGGGGTGTGCCGAGCACGCGAATCAGCTCGTCCTCGAGGTCGGAGACGCAGACGTAGAAGCCGAGCGACTCCATGTCCGCCCGCGTGAGGCCGGAGCCGAGGTCTGCACGCTCCAGCGCCCGACGAAAGTGCCCCTCCTCGCCGGCGTCGCACAGGCCGGCCAGACGAAGGCCGAGCCCGCGCGCGCCGAATCGCTCGAGGGAGCTCCCGATCGCCTGGGCGCCCCCGATCGCGACGACCTCGACGCCTTCGGCGTGGAGATTCCGTCCGCGCCGCCGCGCCAGCGCCTCGACAGCACGCTGGTCGCTGATCCCCTCGACGAGCACGACCGACCGGGCAGGAGAGCCGTCGACGCGGGGTGTGGTCGCGCGAGCCATCGTTTGGGGGCCGGACCGAACGGTCGTCGGTCGTGCCACGGTAGCCTTCGGCACGTGCAGCCGACCCGCCGTCTCCGTCCAGGGCGCGGAATCCCGGCCGCGTGACGCCGCAGACGACGGTCGAGTTCCTCGCGCGCGAGCGCGGCGTGATCGTGGAGGCTGCGGACGCCGCCCTCCGGCGCGCGCACGCGCAGCACTACGAGGCCGCGGGGGAGCCGGAGGTCCGCCTGCGTCTGGAAGCGCTCTTCGACCAACTCCTGCAGGTGCTGACCGAGCGTGACCTCGCGGGAATCGTCTCGCATGCCGAGCGCGTGGCCGGGGAGCGGTTCGACGCCGGCTACGACCTGTCGGAGGTGCAGACCGCTTTCAACGCCCTCGAGGAGGCGACCTGGGCCCGTGCGCTCGAGGCGCTCGAGCCGGCGGAGCTGGCAGAAGCGCTTGGGCTCGTCAGCACGGTTCTCGGGGCCGGGAAGGACGCCCTCGCGCGTCGTTACGTCTCGCTCGCGACGCACACGCACGCCCCGTCACTGGATCTCCGCGCGCTCTTCACGGGCACCGACGGAGCGTAGGCCACGACGCTCAGCCACCCGTCCACTCCGACCACGGCACGATGCCGCGGTCGGGACGGGGCGACTCGTCGATCCTCCAGGTCACCTGGAACGCCGGCGCACAAGCGTCTCCTCACGTTCTTCGCCGCGATCCAGCAGGCGAAGTCGGCGGGGGAGGTGACCATCGCGAAGACGTCCCTCGTCGTGCACTGCCCGATCGTCCGTAGCGGACGAACGCGGAGCGGGAGGGGCCGTTGCTCCTCCTCACCGGCCTCTCCCGCCCGCGAACCGCGATTCTCGCGCAATCGAAAGGAGCACGTGATGTCTCGTTCACCTGTCGCCGCGCTCTCCGAGGCCGAACGGGCCGAGGATGAGCAGCTCGAGCTCACGCAGGCGGGCTGATGCGGCTGCTTGCGATGAGCGGCAGCCTGCGCCGGTGCTCGTACACCACGGCGCTGCTCGACGCCGCGGCGGCGGAGGTCCGGCTGGCCGGCGTCCCTCCCTACGCCGGGACGCGGGCCCGGTGCCGCCCCCGGTGGGCGCGCTCCGAGAGGAGCTCGCGCGGGCGGACGCCGTCCTGATGGCGACGCCCGAGTACAACGGCTCGGTGCCGGGCGCGCTCAAGAACGCGCTCGACTGGGCCCCGCGGCCGTTTCCCGACAACAGCCTGCGGGGAAAGCCGGTCGCCGTGGTCGGCGCGAGCACCGGGCTCTTCGGTGCGGTATGGGCCCAGGCCGATCTGCGGCGGATCCTGCGGGTGATCGGCGCGACGGTCGATGAACGCGAGCTCCCGGTCGGCGCAGGCGCACAAGGCGTTCGACGCCGACGGGCGGCTGCGTGACCCGGTGCTCGCGGCGGCCCTCCGCGAGATCGTCACCGACCTGACGCTCGCCCAGGCGCGTCGAACAGCTTGACGAACGCCTCGACGCCGTCCACGAGCGCCTCGCAGCGGATCGAGTGCAGCAGGTCGAAGGTGTGCTGCGCGCCGGGGAGCTCGACGTAGACGATCGGGCCGGCCGAGACGGCGCGCAGCTTCTCGACCAGCGCCCGGGGGCCGGCGGGCTGCACGAGCGTGTCCTGGTCGCCGTGCGCAATCAGGATCGGGGGCGCGCCGGCGTGGGCATAGTCACCCGGGGCGGAGGGGAGCGGCTGGCGCGTCGCGTCGACTGGCCCGTAGTACCCGTACAGGCCGACGGCCGCAGCGACCGAGGTGTCGGCCTCCTCGAAGCCCGGTTGGAACCGCGAGTCGCCTGCCGTCAGCGAGGCCGTCACGGCGAGATGCGCCCCCGCGGAGTCTCCTGCGACGACGACCCGGGACGGATCCGCCCCGAGTTCGCCCGCATGGGACCGCGCCCAGGCGATCACCTTCTTCGCGTCGACGAGGTACTCGGGGAACGTCGCGGCCGGCCGGAGCCGATAGTTCGCGCTGATGCAGACCCATCCGCGCCGGGCGAAGCGATGGACCAGCGGCCGTCCCTCGAAGCTCTTGCGGCCGCCCCTGAACCCGCCCCCGTGCAGGTGGATCAGGATCGGGCTGGACGGCGGTCGTGAGCGACTGCGGTAGACATCCAGCCGGTTCAACCGGCCCGCGTCGCCGTACGAGAGGTCGGAGATGCGCTCGATCCCCCGCGGGCGGAGTGGAAGCGGCGCCAGGAGGATCCTCCCCCACGATGCTCGCGGCGCCGGGTCGACGCGACTGCGCCACCCTGCGCCGTACGTCTCGTCGAGCGCGCGCTCGACCGCAGGGCGCGCGCGCAGGCTGCGCGCCACGAGAACGGGGAGCGCGACGACCGTTACGCCGGCCAACCCGAGCGCGACCCGGCCGACTGGTGTTGCGAGGTCGCGCTGGACGAGTGCGAGGAGCGTCGCCGCTACGACCCAGTAGACCGGGATGAAGGGCGACTCGTTGACGACCATGCTGCCCAGCCAGCTGATCCGGCCGAGCCGGCCCGACCGGCGGAGCGGTCGGACGGCGAGCAGCACAGGCACGGCGGCGACCGCCACCGCGATCAGGTAGCCGATCGGCATCCGCTGCGTCCGGTGGGCGAGAGGCTCGTCGTCATGGGCAGCGCCGTTCCGGCCGGCCGGTCGACAAGGTACCCGGGCTACGATCGGCGGCATGGCGTACGACGAGGAGCTCGCCCAGCGGATCCGGGAGCTCGTCGCGGCCGAGCCGGGCGTGACCGAGCAGAAGATGTTCGGCGGGCTCGCGTTCCTGATCGGCGGCAACATGGCCGTCGCGGCGAGCGGACAGGGCGGCATCCTCGTCCACGTCGATCCGGACGAGTCCGAGACGCTCGTCGCAAAGACGGGCGGCTACCCGATGGAGATGCGCGGCCGCGAGATGCGCGGCTGGATCCGGGTCGACTCCGAGCACGTCCGAACGAAGCGCCGGCTCTCCGCGTGGGTCGGCCGCGGCACGTCGTACGCCCGCTCGCTTCCGCCCAAGCGCTGATCGCCGGCTCAGCCGGGCACGTACTCCACGTACCGACCCAGGTCGCGGAAGCCGACCGAGGCGTACACCCGCTCGGCGATCTCGGTCGACTGGAGGGCTTGCCGTCTCCCAGTCCCGGTCGGGCGCTAATCGGCCGCAGGCCCGGCGTCGCCCGGCGGCGGCGGGTCGGGCTCGAAGAGGCCCGCCTGGTAGGCGAGCACGACCGCCTGCACGCGGTCCCGGAGGCCGAGCTTGGCGAGGATGTGCGTGACGTGGGTCTTGACCGTCGTCTCGCTGATGAACAGCTCCTGCGCGATCTCGCCGTTCGAGAGCCCGCGCGAGATGAGACCGAACACCTCGCGCTCGCGCTCGCTCAGATCCCCGAGCTCCTTCGGCGCCGTCGGCCGCGGGATGCGCATGAACTGCGCGATCACCCGCTTCGTGACGGCAGGCGAGAGGAGCGCGTCGCCGGCGGCGACCGTGCGGATCGCGGCGATGAGCTGCTCGGGGGGTTCGTCCTTGAGCACGAAGCCGCTGGCGCCGGCGCGGAGTGCCTCGTAGACGTACTCGTCGAGGTCGAACGTCGTCAGGATGAGCACGCGGGCGCTGTCGTCGGCCGCGAGGATGCGCCTCGTCGCCTCGAGCCCGTCGAGCTCCGGCATGCGGATGTCCATCAGGACGACCGTGGGGTCGTACCGGGCGGCCTTGTCGACCGCCTCGAGCCCGTTGCTCGCCTCGGCCACCACCTCGATGTCCTCCTCTCCGCCGAGGAGCATGCGGAAGCCGGCCCGGACCATCGACTGGTCGTCGGCCACCAGGACGCGGATCGTCACTGCCGGTCTCCTACCAGCGGAAGCCGGGCGCTGAGGACGAACCCGCCCCCGTCCGTCGCCGCGGTGGTCATCTCGCCGCCGTAGATCTTGACGCGCTCGCGGACGCCGACCAGGCCGTAGCCCGGACTCGTGCCCTTCGGCCCGCCGCGACCGTCGTCTCGGACCTCGAGCCGGACCTGGCCGGGCTCGTAGCGCACCGTGACGTCCGCCCGGCTCGCGTTCGCGTGCTTCAAGGCGTTCGTCAGGCCCTCTTGCACGATGCGATAGGCCGACAGGTCGATCGCTCGCGGCAGCCGCGTTTGCTCTCCCTCGACGTGAACACGAACAGGCAGGCCCGCGCGTTCGACCTCTGCCACGAGCGAGTCGAGGCCGTCGAGCCCCGGCTGCGGCGCGAGCTCGAGGTCGTCGCCGCTGCTTCGCATGGCGCCGAGGAGGCGGCGCATCTCGGCGAGTGCCGCGCGGCCCGTCTGCTCGACACCGCGGAGCGCCTCGCCGTCCTCGTCGAGCTCGTCCGGGAGCTTGTGCCTGACGGCCCCGACCTGTAGCACCATCACGCTGACCGCGTGGGCGACGATGTCGTGCAGCTCGCGCGCGATCCGCGCGCGCTCCTCGGCAACCGCCACGCGGGCCGCCGATTCGCGCTCGCGCTCGGCCTGGGCCACGCGCGCCTCGGCCGCGTCCACCTGCTCGATCCGCGTGTGCAGCGCGAAACCCGCGAGCCAGGCGATGCCGAACACGAGCGGGATGAAGAGCATCTCGCCAGGCTTGTGGTTCGGGAGGTTGTAGATGATCGTCGCCGCGCTGCCGAGTACGACGACGAGGCCGACGCGCGCCAGCACCGTGTCGTCCAGGTTCCCGAGCAGGAACGCCGCCGCCATCCCGGCGAGGTAGACGCCGGCCATGAACGGGACCAGCTGCCCGTCGACGAACGAGATCGACGCCCCCAGCAGCCAGAACGCCGCGGGCGCGCCGAAGGGATAGCGGCGGCGCGCGAGGAGCGTGAGCACGGCGACGACGATCGCCGGGATGCAGAACCACAGCGTCGTGTCCGGGGCGTCCTCGGCGTCGCGCCTGAGAACGAGCTCGAGCACGCCGGCGAGCGCCAGGAGCACGACCACGACGTCGAACCAGAACCCTCGCGCACGCTCTCCGAACCGCTTCACGGGCTGAACGTACTGGACGTCCGCAGGCACCGCCTCCTACCGGAGTAGGAGCCCGAATCGTCGTCCGGGACCAGTGCGGTTCCAGCCTGGCGACGACGTCATCCGGACGGGCCAGTCCTAGCGTCGGGGCCATGGAGATTCGGTCTGAAACGGCAGGCGATCCAGTCGGAGTCCCGACCGGCCTCGCGCCCGCCTCGGAGCCAGAAGGAGGAGTCATGAGCCCAATGTCCACGAACGCGCGGGAGCTCGCAGCCCGCTCGAACGACGGCGTCCAGGTCCTCTTGCTCTGGCACCCGGACGACAACGCCGTGACCGTCTCGGTCGAGGACGCGCGGATCGGCGATCGATTCCAGATCGCCGTCGCACCCGATCGTGCCCTCGACGCCTTCCACCACCCCTACGCGTACGCGGCCTAGCGGACGCCACCCACCGAAATGACGAAGGAGGAATCGACGATGTTCCGCACCAAGCACAACGATCGCCGCAGTGGTCACTCCAACATCGCGGCCCGCATGGGTCGCTGGAGCGCGGCGCACTGGAAGACCGCCACGTTCGGCTGGCTCGCGTTCGTCCTCGTTGCCTTCGGGCTCGGCGGCGCGGTCGGCATGACCTCGATCGACGACAACGCGCCGGGGCCGGGCGAGTCCGGCCGGATGGACAGGATCCTCGACGCCGGGTTCGAGCAGCCCGCCGGCGAGAACGTCCTGGTGCAGAGCCGCACGCTGCGAACGACCGACCCCGCCTTCCGGGCGGCGGTGACGGACGTCGTGGGAAGGCTCTCGAAGCTGGATGCCGTCCAGAACGTGCGGTCGCCGCTCGATTCGCGCAACAACGGCCAGATCGCGCCGAACGGGCACGCCGCCCTCGTCGGGTTCGAGATCCGCGGCGACCCCGACAAGGCCGTCGACAAGATCCGCCCGGTCCTCGACACGGTCGACGAGCTCCAGGCGGCTCATCCGGCGGTCTTCGTCGGTGAGTTCGGCGACGCGAGCAAGATCGACGCGGTCGTGACCGCCTACGCCGACGACCTCGGCAAGGCCGGCTTGCTCTCCCTGCCGATCACACTGATCATCCTCGTCCTCGCGTTCGGGGCCCTCGTGGCCGCGGGTATCCCGCTGCTCCTGGCCCTGACCGCCGTGTTCGCCACGTTCGGGCTCATCGCGCTGCCGAGCGCGATCTTCCCGGTGGCGATGCAGGCACCCGCCCTGGTGCTCCTGATCGGGCTCGCCGTGGGTGTCGACTACTCGATGTTCTACTTGAAGCGGGAACGGGAGGAGCGGGCCGCCGGGCGGAGCGAACAGGCCGCTCTCGAGGCCGCCGCGGCGACATCGGGCCGCTCGGTTCTCATCTCCGGCCTGACCGTGATCGTCGCGATGGCCGGGATGTTCCTCACCGGCGACAAGATCTTCGCGTCGCTGGGCGTTGCGGCGATCACCGTCGTCGCGATTGCGATGCTGGGCTCGCTCACCGTGCTGCCGGCGCTTCTGTCGAAGCTCGGTGACCGGGTCGACCGGGCGCGCGTCCCCCTCGTCGGCCGGCTTCCGAAGACGAACGGCGAAGGGCGCGTCTGGGGCGCGATCGTCGACCGCGTGCTGCGGCGGCCGCTCGTCTCGGCCGTCGTCGCGGGCGGGTTGCTTCTCGCCCTCGCCGCTCCGGCGCTCCAGCTCCGCATGGCGACTCCGGGGCCCGACACGTTCCCGCAGTCGCTCCCCGTCATCCAGGCGTACACCAAGATGCAGCAGGCGTTCCCGGGGAAGGCGTTGCCCGCCAACGTCGTCGTCCAGGCGCCGAACGTGAACGCGCCGGTCGTCCGTGAGGCGATCCGGCGGCTCGAGCAGCGGGCGCTCGCGAGCGGTCGCATGCACGAGCCGATCACGGTCGACGTCAACGCCAATGGCACCGTGGCGAACATCTCGATCCCGATCGACGGCAAGACGACCGATCGTGAAGCCGTCGCCGCACTCGGAGTGCTCCGCGACGAGATCGTCCCGAACACCGTGGGCGGGCTGCCTGACGTCGAGGCCGGCGTCACCGGGCTCGCGGCGCAGTGGCAGGACGGCTCCGACGAGCTGAAGTCGAACCTGCCGCCCGTCGTCGTGTTCGTGCTGCTCTTCGCGTTCGCGCTGATGCTGGTCGCGTTCCGCTCGATCGTCGTCGCGGCCAAGGCGATCGTGCTCAACCTGCTCTCCGTGGGTGCGGCGTACGGCGTGCTGGTGCTCGTGTTCCAGCACGGCCTCGGGAAGGGGCTGCTCGGCTTCACCTCCACCGCGGGGATCGAGCCGGTGGTGCCGCTCCTGCTCTTCGTGATCCTGTTCGGGCTGTCGATGGACTACCACGTCCTCGTCCTCGGCCGGATCAGGGAGCTGTACGACCGGGGCGAGAGCATGGACGACGCGATCTCGCACGGGATCAAGCGCACCGCAGGCGTCGTCACCAGCGCCGCCGTCGTGATGGTCTTCGTGTTCTCGATCTTCGCGACGCTCTCGATGCTGTTCTTCAAGCAGTTCGGCGTCGGGCTCGCGGTGGCAATCCTGATCGACGCGACGATCGTCCGCGCCGTGCTCCTGCCGGCGACGATGAAGCTCCTCGGCGAGTGGAACTGGTATCTGCCCCGGTGGCTCGAGTGGCTGCCGCGGCTCGAGGCCGGAGAGCCGGAGTCCGCCAAGGACGCGGCCCCCGCCGTCACCTCGGCGTAGAAGCGGTACCCCAAGACCCCCGGCCCCGACCTCGGTCGGGCCGGGGGTCTTTCTCATGCGGTCACGGGCGCCGCACGAGGTTCGAGCGGGGAGCGCTACTCGTGAGACCCGGACACGGGATAGGGCGGTAGGACGAGTGGCTTCCGGGGGGCCTGCGAGAAGTCGAAATCGCGGCTGAGGTCGCCGAGGATCCTCTCGCTCTCCCTCACCGACGGGCGGGAGTCCGGACGTCCGTCAGTCATCGGGTCGATGCGCGCGCCGTCGAGGAAGTCGTCCTCGATGAACTTCAAGTACGCGTCGAAGCTGAGCGTCTGATGATCGACGTACCCCTGCCGCGCGTACGGGCTGATGACGAGCGCGGGCACGCGCAAGCCGTAGCCGGAGCCGTCGACGACCGGCGGGCGAACGTGGTCGTAGAAACCGCCCCAGTCGTCCCATGCGAGGAAGATGGCGGTCGAGCGCCAGTCGGGGCCTTGCATCACCGTGTTGACAATGCTCGTGACGTAGGCCTGACCCCGACTGACGAGCGCGGTCGGGTGGTCGCTCACCTTGTGCGACGGGGTGACCCACGAGACGGCGGGGAGGGTTCCTGCGCGCGCCGCTCGGACGAAGGAGCCGAACGGCCTGATGTTGCCCAGCTGGTGATCCTCGGCGACCGTCGTGAACCACGGCAGTGGGTTCCAGATGCCCGGAGTGCTCGCGTCCTGGGGGATCGCTTTGCAGAACATCGTCCCCGCCCGGCAATCGGGCTCGCCGCCCCGCTGGATGTAGTAGCGCCAGCTCACGTGACGCGCGTGCAGCAGATACGTGAGGTCGGTCCAGTCGTAGTGCGGGATCGCGCCCGTCGGGTCCTGCGGCTCGCCGGGCGGGGCGCCCGGATTCTCGACCGCCGTGCGACAGCTCATCGGCCTCTCCCGCCTGGCACACCTCGCCGACCATGCAGAGACGAGGTAGAGGTGCGCGGGAAGGCTCCAGGACGCATCCGACTCGAACATGTGGTCCTGCAGGACGAAGTGTCGTGCATACGCCCAGTAGTTGGGGATCTCGCGGGCATCGTGGTACCCGATCACGTCCGGGGTCGGGCTCCGGGGCCCGAGCGTGCAGACGGGCGCATTCGAGCCGAGGCAGCGATGACGCAGGACACGCCTGACAGAGTCGATGAAGCCGTCCATCCTGCCGTGGTCGACGTCCAGGACGGCGAAGCGATGCCCGTGCGGGCCGCCGTAGTTCCGGTCGCCGGCGTCGTGGAAGGGTCGGTCGCACCGTTTCGTCAACGGGTCCGGGACGCAGACGGTCGGGACGCCGTCGCGCATCGGGATGCCGTCGGCGCCCGGATAGGTGCCGAAGTAGGAGTCGAACGACCGGTTCTCCTGCATGATCACGACGACGTGCCGGATCTTGTGGATGCCGACGAACGGGGTCACGGTTCGCACGGGACGGCCGGCCGAGCGCGAAGCCCGCGTGTGGCGCGCAGGGAACGAGATCCACGCCAATAGCGATGCCGCTGCGAGAGCGCCGAGGAGGATCCCGAGCCGCCTCACTGCCGGCTCGCCCGTTCCGAGGGAACTCGATGCGGAGTTGACGGCTGAATGGGCCGGACCATCTCCCGGTCGAGTGTGCGCGTCGATCGTCCGAGAGGATGATCGCACGCGCGACCGGTCGGCCGGTCGTAGGAGGCGGGCTCCGCCCTCGCAGACGTGCTTGCGGCCGAGGAGTCGATCGCGTCCGCGTCCTACCGGGGGAGGACGCGGGATCGTCGGCGAGTGCGAGCGCGAATCCAGCCTCCCGACGACGCCGTCGCACCGCCTGCCTCCTAGCGTCGAGTCATCGACCCGACCAGGAGAGGAACCAAGTGAAAACCTCCACGACACGAGCCTTCACATCCGCGCGCATCGTCGCCCTCGTCCTCATCGGGCTGACGGTGGCGGGTCTCGCATACCTCGGCCTTTCCGGCGACGACCGTGTCTCGGTCCCCAAGGGGGCGCAGGCCGGCGACCTCGTCCTCGAGCCGTGCACCTACGCCACCGACGACGGCGGGTTCGACGCCGACTGCGGCACACTCGTCGTCTCCGAGAACCCGGCCGATCCGCAGTCGCGCCTGATCGCGCTGCCGGTGACCCGGATCCGCGCGCTCTCCGCGCACCCGAAGGAGCCGGTGTTCCGCCTCGAGGGCGGTCCTGGCATCACGAACATGACGTTCCCGTGGGCGGGCCGCTACGCCGCCGACCGCGACGTGGTCCTCGTCGGCTATCGCGGCGTCGACGGCTCCGTCCGGCTCGACTGCCCCGAGGTCGACTCGGCGATGAAGCACTCGACGGACATCCTCGGCGAGACGTCCTTCCGCGCGTACGAGGACGGCTTTCGGAGCTGCGCAACGAGACTCACCGACGACGGCTACGACCTCACCCGCTACGGGCTCGCGCAGCAGGTCGACGACCTGGAGGCAGCGCGCAAGGCGCTCGGCTACGAGCACATCGACCTCCTGAGCGAGAGCGCGGGCACGCGCACGGCGCTGATCTACGCCTGGCGCCATCCGCAGCGGATCCACCGGTCGGTGATGGTCGGCGTCAATCCGCCCGGCCACTTCCTCTGGGACCGGAAGACGACCGACGAGCAGGTCGCCCGCTACGCCGCTCTCTGCGCGACGGACGCTAGCTGTGGCTCGCGGACCGACGACCTCGCCGCCTCCATGCGGCGGACGGCCGCGAACATGCCCGACCGCTGGCTCTTCCTGCCGATCCAGGCGAGCACCGTGCGGGTCTTCTCGTTCTACGGTCTGATGGAGACGACGTCCGAGATGGCGCCGCTGAACGGGCCGACCGCGATCGACTCCTGGCTCTCCGTGAGCGAGGGCGACGCCAGCGGGTTCTGGCTCCAGTCGCTCGTGGCGAAGCTCGCGCCGTTGCCGTTCGTCTGGGGCCAGTACGCCTCGGCCGCGCGGCCCGACGCTCGCGCGGCGGCGGACTACTTCGCCTCCGGCGAGGAGAAGGGCAGCACGGGCCTCGGCTACGCCGGGACGGCGTTCGCCTGGGGCGGCGGTCGCCTAGCCGACGCCTGGCCGGCCGCGCCGGACGAGAACGCGTACAGCCGGATGCGGACCTCGAAGGTCCCGACGCTCCTGATCGGCGGAGCGCTCGACTTCTCGACCCCGCCGCAGAATGCGCGGAAGGAGCTCCTCCCGGATCTGCCGAACGGCCGCCAGGTGGTGCTGCCGGGCTTCGGGCACTCGGGCTCGTTCTGGCAGGACCAGCCGGAGGCCGGCACGCATCTCGTGAATACGTTCCTCGACACCGGCCGGGTGGACGACTCACGCTACGAGCGCCAGAAGGTCGACTTCACGCCCGATGTAACGCTGCCGACCCTCGCCAAGGGCATCGCCGCCGGCATGGTGGCCCTCCCGCTCCTGGCCGTGCTCTCGCTGTTCGGGATGGCGCGGCGGATGCACCACCGCGGACGCTTCGGCCGTACGGCGAGCGCGACGCTCCGGACGCTCTTCCCGGTCGTGCTCGGCCTCGGCGGCTGGCTCGCAGGCGTGCTGGTCGTGATCACGACCATGCCGGGCGTCCCACTCGACGACGAGCTGCTAGCGGCGCTCTCGGTGGGCATGCCAGTCGGGCTCGGGATCTACCTGGCCTGGGTGCATCGCGACTGGTCGGCCCGGAGCAAGGGCATCGGCTTCGCCGCAGCCCTCGCGGGGGCGCTGACAGGCGCATGGCTCGGTTTCCAGGCGGGGACCGACCTGCTCGCGCTTCTCACGACGATCGTGGGGGCGACCGTCGGCGCGAACCTTGCGCTCGTGCTCCTCGACATCGCCTGGGACCGGCAGGGCCACGACCGCACGGCGACGGCCGGGGCCACGGAGCCGCTCGAGCCGCACCCGTCGGTCGGCTGACCGCACGTCACGGGCGGGACGCCGGCGCCGTATCGACCGATGCGCTGCCGGCCCCGCCCGTCTTCGCGTCCGCACGACGCGCGACGACGATCCCGGCGCTCCAGCCCGGTGCGCGACCGCCGGCAGGAAGCGGGATCGCCTCGACTTCGATCCCGCTGCGGGCGAGGAGCCACGAGATCAGCGAGTTCGGGTTCCACATCTCGCCCGCCCCGAGCTCGTCGCGGCCCCACACCGGCGTCGGCGCCTGCGACACGAGGTCGAGGACGCGCCGGGCGCAGCCCAGGTCGTCGCTCAGCCGGCGGGGGCTCTCGACCGCGTCGGCGATGTCCGGGATCGTGCCGTCCCGCCACCGCCGGACCTCGTAACGGAAGAGCCCCAGACGCCCGACGCCCGTTGAGGCACACCGAATATGCGTGAGGCGGATGCTCCCGGACCGACCGCACTCCTGCGCCCTCCGAGACAACCGCGCGAAGCGGGGTTCGAGGCCGCGGCCAATCATCATCTCCCGGGAGATGGTCGACCCGCAGCCGTGCTTGACAGGCAGCCGAGCGGTTGCGTATATTAGGCAGCCAGATGGCTGCATTTCAGGAGATGGACGACGTGTTCCGCGCCCTCGCCGACCCGAGCCGGCGGCTGTTGCTCGACCGTCTCAACGAGCGCAACGGCCAGACGCTGCGCGAGCTCTGCGGCGGGCTCGACATGGCCCGCCAGTCGGTCAGCAAGCACCTCGCCGTTCTCGAGGCCGCGAACCTCGTGACGACCGTCCGCCGCGGCCGCGAGAAGCTCCACTACCTGAACGCAGCCCCCATCGAGGAGATCGGCGAGCGCTGGATCACGCGCTACGAGCGCGCCCGCGTCGACGCGCTCGCCGACCTGAAACGCGCACTGGAGGAGGATCCCATGGAGGCACCGACCTTCGTCTACACGACCTACATCCGGACGACGCCCGAGCGGCTCTGGCAGGCCCTCACCGAGCCGGCGTTCACCCGCCGCTACTGGGGCGCGACGTTCCGGACCGACTGGAAGGAGGGCTCGACGATGACCTGGGAGCAGCTGGGCGTCACGTGCGACGACCCCGACCAGGTGGTGCTCGAGTCGGAGCCGTACCGCAGGCTCTCGTACGCCTGGCACACCTTCACGCCCGAGCTCGCGGAGTCCATCCGCCTCACCGACGAAGCACAGGAGCGCATCTCGGCCGAGCCGCGGTCGAAGGTGACCTTCGACATCGAGCCGCTCGGCGACCTCGTCAAGCTGACGGTCGTCCACGACGGCTTCGAGCCAGGCAGTGTCGTGGCCTCGATGGTCAGCGAGGGCTGGCCCCCGATCCTCTCGAGCCTGAAGACCCTGCTCGAGACCGGCGAGACGCTGCCCGACGCCACGAGGCCCTCGACGCCGGCCCGCCTCGGGCTGACACGCGAGGGAGCGTGAGGGCCGTGGCCGGGACGACCCGCCCGCTCGCTGCGCCGACGCCTCGTGCAACCGCCACGGCGGCGGCGCTGACGGCGACCCTCGGCGTCGCCGCCCTCGCCTGGGTCGTCGCGGTGCGGCGGATGGACGGCATGGACATGGGCATCGAGACCGAGCTCGGGACGTTCGCGTCCTTCGTGCCGACGTGGATCGCGATGATGGCGGCGATGATGCTGCCGGGGCTGCTCCCGGCGGTGTCGAGGGCCGCGCACGCCGCCGTCGGCCCCCGCGCGGCGCCGCTCTTCGTCGCGTCGTACCTCGCCGTCTGGGCGCTCGTCGGCGCTGCCGCGTACGTCGTGTATCGACCGCACGGCACGCTGGTCGCTGCCGCGCTCGTGGTCGCGGCCGGCCTCTACGCGCTCACGCCGCTCGAGCGCCGCTGCCGCCGGCGCTGCCGCGAGACCGTCCGCTCGGGGCTCGAGTACGGGCGCCACTGCGTCGGCGCGAGCGCCGGGCCGATGGTCGTGCTGTTCGCGCTCGGCGCGATGAGCGTCGCGTGGATGTGCGTCGCGGGCGCGCTCGTCCTCGCCAAGAAGCTGCTGGCGCCGCGAGCGGTCGTCGATGTGCCGCTCGCGCTGGCGATCGTCGCCCTTGGGGTCGTGGTCGCCGTCTCACCGTCGTCGATTCCCGGACTCGTGCCGCGGATGTGACCTGACATCGGATCGGAAGGAGAACCGCAATGACAACCCACACCACCGGAACACGCGAGCAGTGGCGCGCGGCTCGGCTCGACCTCCTCGACGCCGAGAAGGAGCACACACGGAGCGGCGACGAGCTCGCCCGCAGGCGCCGGGAGCTCCCCTGGGTCACGGTCGAGAAGGAGTATCGCTTCGAGACCGACGACGGCCCCGCCCTGCTGGCCGACCTCTTCCGGGGCCGCTCGCAGCTCCTGATCTACCACTTCATGTTCGGGCCGGAGTACAGCGTGGGCTGCCCCGCTTGCTCGGCAATCGCGGACGGCTTCGACGGCTTCGCGATCCACCTGGCCAACCACGACGTGATGCTCTGGGCGGTGTCGCGCGCTCCGCTCGAGAAGCTGCAGGGCTACAAGGAGCGGATGGGCTGGAGCTTCCCCTGGGCGTCCTCGTTCGGGACCGACTTCAACGCCGACTTCGACGTCTCGCTCACGGAGGAGCAGGAGCGTGCGGGCGTCTTCGAGTACAACTTCCGCGAGTCGACCGTGTGGTCGCCGCCGGAGGACGTGCGCGGGCCGTTCGACGCGTGGGCCGCGACGACGGGCACGGACTGGGCGACCTACACGCGCGAGCGCCCGGGCATGAGCGCGTTCGCTCTCGAGGACGGAGTCGTCTACCAGACGTACTCGGCCTATGCGCGCGGCCTGGACGGCCTCTGGGGGATGTACCAGTGGCTCGACCGGGCGCCGCGAGGACGAAACGAGGCGCGCGGCCCCGCACGACCCGCTCAACTGGTTCCGCCGCCACGACGAGTACGGGAAGGAGTGAGGGCAGGGCCTCAGATCTCCTCCTCGCGGGCGGTGAGCTCGCCGCCCGCGTCGCCGGTGTTGGGCGTGCCCCTCGGCTCGATCAGGAGCACGTGCGCCTCTTCGTCGGCACGCGGGCGGTGCCTCACCCCGCGCGGGACGACGTAGAGCTCCCCCGCGCGCAGCTCGACGTCGCGGTCCTCGAGCTCGATCGTCAGCCGCCCGTCGAGGACGAGGAAGAAGTCGTCCGTGTCGGGGTGCGCGTGCCAGACGAACTCGCCTCGCACCTTGACGACCTCGACCTTCAGCTCGTTCAGGTACGCGACGATCTTCGGGCTGAAGTACTCGGTGACGCCGGCCAGCTTCTCGGCGACGTTGACCTTGTCTCGCATGGGCCCTCCTCGCAGGTCTCGTGGCGTGCGCTTCGCATCGTCGTCGCCTCCGCAGTTCGACGCACGCCGATCCGCGTGCGCACCGATGCCCCTGCGGCAGCGCACGCCTACGTTGATGAACACCGTTCCACGCAGGAGGTCGACCATGCAGACGATCAAGGAAGCAGCCTCGGAGTTCCTCGCCAACAGGCGTGTGGCCGTGACCGGGGTGTCGCGTCAGGCGAACGAGCACGGGAGCAACGTCGTCTACAAGCGCTTACGGGAGCGGGGCTACGACGTCTTCGCCGTGAACCCGAACGCGGACGAGGTCGAAGGCGATCCCTGCTACCGCGACCTGCGGTCGATCCCGGAAGGCGTCGACGCCGTCGTCATCGGGACGAGGCCGGAGCACGCCGACGGGACGATGCGCGAGTGCGCCGAGCTCGGCATCGGGCACGTGTGGATGCACCGCGGCCCCGGTGCCGGGAGCGTCTCGGAGACCGCGGCGGCCTACGGCCGCGAGCACGGGATCACGGTGATCGCCGGCGGGTGCCCGTGCATGTTCGGCCCCACGGCCGACTTCGGTCACAAGGCGATGCGCGCCGTGTTCACGCTGACGGGCGGCGTCCCGAGGAAGGTCTGAGGATCGCCCATATACCCCAATAGGGTATAGTGGGGAGCGAGGAGGACGACCGATGGAGACCAGGACGTATGCCGTCCCCGAGATGCACTGCGACCACTGCAGGGCCGCCGTCGCACAGGAGCTCGAAGGCGTCGCCGGCGTCGACCGCGTGGACGTGGACCTCGACACGAAACGCGTCGTCGTCCGCGGCGACCGCCTCGACGACGCGGCGCTGATCGCGGCGATCGACGAGGCCGGGTACGACGCCGAGCCAATCGCCGCTCGGTGACCGGCCCGGCGCCGCACCGCGCCCGACGCTGATGCCGGTTACGAGACCTCTCTGAGGCGACCTGTCGTGACGTCGTAGACGAACCCGCGGAGGCTGTCCTTCCGCGGGATGAACGGGCTCGCCTGGATCCTCGCGATCGACTGGCGCACGTCCTCGTCGACGTCGTCGAACGCCTCCGCGGCCCACTCGGGCTTGATCCCCGTCTCCGTCTGGAGACCGCGCCGGAACTCGTCGTCGCCGAACGTCAGCATGCCGCAGTCGGTGTGGTGGATCAGGATTATCTCTTGCGTCCCGAGCAGGCGCTGGGAGATCGCGAGCGAGCGGATCTCGTCGTCGGTCACGACACCGCCCGCGTTGCGGATCACGTGCGCGTCGCCCTCGGCGAGCCCGAGGAGGCGGTGGGGGTCGAGGCGTGCGTCCATGCAGGCGAGGACGGCGACCCGCTTCGCCGGAGGAAGCGGCAGATCTCCTCGGTCGAACTCGTCGGCGTAGCGTTCGGCGTTCTGCAGCAGCTCGTCGGTCACGCTCATGGGACCTCCCTTCTCCCGCGCGCCCCTCGGCCGGGCGCGCTATACAAAATGTAGTAATACACGAAGGGTCTGGTTCGCGCGCTCCGATCCGCGAGGCAGCGGGCCAAGGCCGGAGCTCACCCGCCGAGGCTCGGCAGCGTCCCGTCCCGGTAGCGCCCTTCGATGGGCCGGGGGAACGCCGCGTACGCCTCCTTCCCGGACGACGTCTCCTGCGCCACTCCGGCATCGTGCTTCCGGGCGATCTCGACCACGGGATAGAGCAGCTCCTCTTCGGTCGGCCGGGCGCCGATCATCAGGATCGCGCACGGGCCGTCGCCCGCGCCGACGAAGACGTGCTCGGTCCAGGCGGGACAGTGCACGAAGTCCCACTGCCGGAGCGGACGCTCCTCGCCCTCGACCAGCAGGAGGCACTCGCCGGAGAGCACGAGGAAGTCCTCCTGGGCGTTTTCCCCGTGGTACATGCAGTTGGGCTCGCCCGGCGCGAGCACCTGGATGTTGACCCCGAGCTCGGGGAAATGGACGTCCCCCTCGAAGACGCACGCGGAGCCGAACTTGTCGCTGTGCCACCACGGCGCCTCGCGCGCGTTGACCACGAACCAGCCGTCGCCCCGTGGGACGAGCCCGTTGTCCGTCTTCTCGAGCCGCGCTTCATCCGTCATGCACACCTCCGTGTCCGCCGACGTCCTCTACAGCATGAAGGCCACGCACACGCACGAGGAGGCTGCGATGAACATCCGAGCGATCTGCGAAGGGCGCTTCACGCTCCCGCTCCGACCAGAGTCGGCGCTCGAGCTCTTCACGCCGGAGGGCGAACGCCGCTGGGCGGGGTCATCCTGGAGCCCCGAGTACGCGATCCCGGCCGCGGCCGGTGACGACTCCGCGCCCGGCACCGTGTTCACGACCGAGAGCGACGGTGGCGCGGCGACGTGGATCGTGCTCGAGCGGCGAGACGACGGGATGCGCTACGCGCGTGTCGCGCCCGGCCGCATCGCGGGCACCGTCACCGTTAGCTGCTCACACGGCGCGGCGACCGACGAGACCCGGGTCACCGTCCGCTACGACGTCACCTCCCTCGGCCCCGAGGGAGCCGCCTTCGTGGAGAGGTTCCAGGCGGGATACGAGGCGTTCCTCGAGCACTGGCGCGCCGCGATCGTCGCAACGCTCGCCGACGAGGCCGCGTCGGCACCGCGTGCCCCCTGATCCCGTCGTCGCGGTCTCGGGCTCGCCCCGCGCAGCGAGCGCCTGTTAGTCGGCTGTTGGGGCCGTGTTGGCGGCCGGCTCGATCCTCCCGGTCGGAAGGCATCACCGACACCCATGAGGGAGGCACCACATGAGTACGACGACCGAGACGACGATCCGCAACGGCGTCGATACGGCGCAGCTCTTCGGGACGCTCGACGCGATCAAGGCGGACCCGACGCTGGCGAGGTTCCAGTTCCGGGCGCGTAACCGCTGGATCGGGGGCGCCCACAACCGCACGACGATCCGCGACTTCTACGCGGCGAACCAGGAAGACACCTCCCGGGCCGAGGAGTTCGTGGTCGACGCGGGCGAGCCGGCGATCCTGGTCGGCTCCGACACGGGGCCGAACCCGGCCGAGTACCTGCTGCACGCGCTCGCGGCCTGCCTGACGACATCGCTCGTCTACGTCGCCGCGGCGCGCGGAGTCGAGCTGACGGAGGTGGAGTCGACGCTCGAGGGCGACATGGACGTCCAGGGCGCTCTCGGGCTCTCCGACGAGCACCGCAACGGCTTCGAGCAGATCCGCGTCTCTTTTCGCGTCGAGGGCAACGCGCCCGCGGAGAAGCTGCGCGAGGTCGTCGAGCGGGCAATGCAGCGATCCGCCGTCTTCGACATGGTCACGAACGGCGTCCCCGTGACGGTGGGCGTGGCGACGCCGTAGGCGAGCGTACGGGCTGGTGGCCGCGCTCGACGCACGGTCACCGGCCGCGCGCTCCGGAGAGGAGACCGCGATGACTGCCCAACCCGCCACCGCGACGAGCCCGGAGGCCGCAGGCGCCGAGTACGCCGCTGCGATGACCGCGCTCGCAAGCGGCGTCGTCCTCGTCACCTGCCGCCACGCGGAGCGGCCGTGGGGCATGACCGTGACTGCGTTCGCGTCGGTGTCCGCACAGCCGCCGACGGTGCTCGTGTCCCTCGGCTCGGGCACGGTGAGTGCCCGGGCGATCGCGGCGACGGGCTCGTTCGGTGTCAGCATCCTCTCGCGTGACCAGGTAGAGGTCGCGGAGTACGGCGCCGTCGGTGGCGCGGCGAAGTTCCTCGACGCGCTCGTCGAGCCCGCCGATCGTCCGAGCGCGAGTCCTGCGATCTCACAGGCGCTCGCGCACCTCGACTGCGACGTCGTCGACGTGGTCGACGCGGCCGATCACACCGTCTTCTTCGCCCACGTGCACAGGGTGCGCCGCCGCGGCGGCGGCGACCCACTCCTCTACCACGGCCGCGGCTACGGCTCGTTCCTCCCCCTCGAACCGACAATCGAAAGGAACCTGAGATGTATCTCGAGCTGACGGCCAAGACGGAGTCCGGAGCACGGCTCGTCGCCCTCGCCGAGGCACTCGCGAAGGAGATCGGCGAACGCGCTGCGGGACACGATCGCGAGGCGACCTTTCCCTTCGAGAGCCTCGCAGTGATCAGGCGGAGCGGATATCTCGCGGCGCCGGTTCCCGCGGATCGCGGTGGTCTCGGCGTGACGTCGGTGCACGACGTGCTCGTCGCGTCGAGCCGGCTCGCACGAGGCGACGCCGCCCTGACGCTCGGCGTCAACATGCACCTCGTCTTCGTGCTCAACATCGTCCGCCTCTGGCAGGTGGCGACCGCCGCGGCCGACGAGCGGCGCGCCGCGGCGTTCGGGGCGACGATGGCGCAGGTCGCGGACGGCGCGGTCTTCGGCTCCGCGATCAGCGAGCCGAGACAGGATCTGACGCGGCCCGCGACGACGGCCACGCGCACCGAGGAGGGCTGGGCGGTCTCGGGCCACAAGATCTTCTGCACGATGTCTCCGGCGGCGGACGTCCTCTACACGGCCGTCACCTACACGGACGACCGCGGACGCGAGCGGTACGGCTACGCGATGGTGCCGCGCGAGACCCCTGGCGTGGTCGTCCACGACGACTGGGACGCGCTCGGCATGCGCGCGTCTGGCAGCCATTCGGTCACGTTCGACGACGTGCGGCTTCCCGCCTCGGCGCTCCGCGGCGGCTTTCCCGTGGGTGACGCGACCGCATACCTGGAGCGGAATCTCGGCGCGGGCCTGTTCCATGCGGCGGCCGCGCTGGGGATCGCCGAGAGTGCCCACGCGAGCGGGATCGGACGCCTCGTCGGTGCCACCGAGCTCGACCCCCACACACAGATGCTCGTCGCGGCGAGCGTCGTCGACCTCTCGGCCTGCCGCGCGGTCTTCTCGCGCGCCGCCTCGCTGATCGACGAGCACTACGCCCGCAACGTGACGTCCCGGGGGACGAGCGACGAGCTGGCGCTCCTCTTCGGCGAAGCTCAGAGCGCGAAGCTCTTCATCGGCGATGCGGCGGGCCGGGTCGTCGATCGGGCACTCGCCCTGAGCGGCGGCGCCGGCTATCTCAACGGCAGCCCGCTGGCGCGCGCATACCGCGACGTCCGCGCGATGCCGTTCATGCACCCTCTCGGTGCGAACCGCGCCCATGCGTACCTCGGGCAGCTGGCCACCGGCCGGGAGGCGACTCTCCACTGACGCCGGGAGGAGCCGGGCCGTCCGGACCGGTGAAAACCGATGAGCGCAGGACTACGCTCGCCGGGTGGAGTTCAGGATCCTCGGCCCACTCGACGTCCGCGACGGCGAGCGGGTCATCCCGCTCGGCGGCGCGAAGCGGCGGGCGGTCATGGCGCTGCTCCTGCTCGACGCCAACCGCGTCGTCTCCGTCGACCGGCTGGTGGACGGCGTTTGGGGCGGCTCGCCGCCGCCGTCCGCGCTCGCGTCGCTTCAGAACCACCTCGCGCGCCTCAGGCAGCAGCTCGGCGACCGGCTCGTGACCCAGCCGCCCGGCTATCTGCTGCGCGTCGCCGACGGCGAGGTCGACCTCGACCGGTTCGTGCGGCTCGTCGACGACGCTCACGGCGCGGAGCCCGCGGTGGCGGCGGAGCGCCTCAGGGAGGCACTCGGGTTGTGGCGCGGCCCGCCGCTCGCCGACCTCGCCGACGAGCCGGCCGGCCTGGCGGCGGCGCACCTCGGGGAGCTGCGGCTCGCCGCGCTCGAGGAGCGGATGGAGGCCGAGCTCGCACTCGGCAGGCACGCGGGCCTCGTACCCGAGCTCGAGGAGCTCGTCGCCCGTGAGCCGTACCGAGAGCGCCCCCGGCGCCAGCTGATCGTCGCCCTCTACCGCTCCGGCCGGCAGGCCGATGCGCTCGACGCGTACATGCGGGCCAGGCGGGCTTTCGTCGAGGAGCTCGGCACGGAACCGGGCGCCGAGCTCCAGGAGGTCCAACGGGCCGTGCTGCGACGCGATCCGGCGCTCGACGCGCCCGCGTCGGCCGGGCCCGCGCCTGCGCCCATGCCGCTCGGGGAGGAGCGGAAAACCGTCACGATCCTCGCCGCCGACGTCACGCCAGACGACCTGTCAGACGATCCAGAGGCCCGACGCGCGGAGCTCCGCGATCGAGGCGCTGCCGCGGAGAGCGTGCTCGAGGAGCACGGCGCGACGGTGCAGAGCCTCGGGGGCGGCCGCCTGCTCGCGGTGTTCGGCGTTCCTGCGGCGCGCGACGACGACGCGCTGCGCGCGGCCCGTGCCGCGGTCGCGCTTCGTTCCGGCGCGCGTATCGGGCTGGCGACGGGCGAGGTGGTGACCGGCGACCCTCTGGTGTCGGGCCCGCCGGTCGAGGAGGCGGCGAGCCTGCGCGACCGGGCGGCCGCCGGGCAGGTCCTCGCTGGCCTGCGGACCTGGCGGCTCGTGCGCCACGCGACGATCGGCGTGCTTCGCGACGGCGCCTGGGCGCTCGATGCGGTCGACCCGGACGCGGAGCCGCTCGTCCGACGCCTCGAGACGCCGATTGTCGGCCGGGAGCACGAGCTCGAACAGGTCGTGGAGGCGTTCGAGCGCGCCGTCGCGGGCTCGCGTCCGCATCTCGTCACGGTCTTCGGGGCGCCCGGCGTCGGGAAGACGCGTTTGGCGGTCGAGTGCGTCGAGCGTCTCGCCTCCGTCGCCACGTCGGCGGTCGGCCGCTGCCGCGCGGCCGCACAGGGGGCTCCGTATGCGCCGCTCCGCGAGCTCCTGTCCGGGCTCGCCGACGATGATCTCGACCGCTGGATCCACGTGCGCCTCGAGCCGGATGCGGACGGCGCGCAACTCGCCTCGTGGCTGGGTACCGCCGTCGGAGTGGGGGCCGAGCCCGGGCGGCCGGAGGAAACGGCCTGGGCCGCGCGCCGCCTCCTGGCCGGACTCGCTCACGACCGGCCGCTGGTCATCGTCCTGGACGACATCCACTGGGCCGCGCCCGCCTTTCTCGACCTCGTCGAGTCGCTCGTCGAGCTCGCACGTGCCCCCCTGCTCGTGCTCTGCCTCGCTCGTCCCGACCTGCTGGAGCTGAGGCCGCAGTGGGGTGGTGGGCGTCTGAGTAGCTCGTCGGTCCTCCTCGACGTGCTGACGGCCGAGGAGTCCGACACGCTGCTCGACCGGCTCGTCCCGAGAGGGGCGGTCGAGCTCGCGGTGCGGGAGGGAATCCTCGCTACGGGTGACGGAAACCCGCTCTTCATCGAACAGCTGCTCGCCGCCGCTCTCGAGGGCGAAGCCGAGGCAGTGCCCGACTCGATCCAGACGCTGCTCGCCGCGCGGCTCGACCGGCTCGACGAGGGGGACCGCGCCGTGGCGCAGGCCGCCGCGGTGTGCGGGACGTCCTTCACGACGGCAGAGGTCGCGGAGCTCGTTGATGCGGATCCCTCGACCTCCCTGTTGACGCTCGTCCGACGCGAGCTCGTCCGGCCCGGCGAGGCCGACGATCCCGGCGGCGTCGGCTGGTCGTTCCGTCACAGCCTCATCCGCGACGTCGCGTACGGGAGCCTGACCAAGCGGCGACGGGCCGAGCTCCACGAGCGGCTCGCCCGATATGCCGTCGAGCGTGGCCGGGACGTCGATCTGGCCGCGGGCTATCACCTCGACCAGGCCGTGCGCAGCCGACGCGGGGCCGGCGAGCAGGGTGCCGACGTCGACCGGCTGGCCGCTCGTGCGGCCGGGCACCTGGGCCGCGCGGGAACGGCGGCGTACGACCACCACGACATGGCAGGGGCGGCGTCGCTGCTGGGTCGGGCGAACGCGCTTCTCGCTCGCGAGGCGCCGGAGCGGATCGAGCTCGTCCTGCACCTCGCCGGGGCGCTGGTTTCCCTGGGTGAGGTCGCCTCCGCCCAGGAGCTGCTGGCGGAAGCGGACACCGTCGCCGCGACGCTCGGCGACCCCCGGCTGGCGGCGCGGGTGACGCTCTCGGCCCACCTGACGCTGCTTCTGACCGACGCCACGGCGCCAACGGAGCGGCTCTTCGCCGATCTCGAGGATGCGTTGCCCGTGTTGGAGGAGGCAGGCGACTACGGCACCCTCGCGCTGGCCGAGGCACTCAGGTTCCAGGCACACGACCGCGCCGGGCTCCCCGCCCCGGCCGAGGGGTTCTCGCGCGCGCTCGAATACGCCCGGCGGTCGGGCGCGCGCCATCTCGAGCACTACGTGATGGGATGGATCTGCATCACGCTCCACCGCGGCGCTCTGCCTGTCGACGAGGCGATCGCGCGCGCGACCGAGATCCACCAGGCCTCCACCTCGACGTACGTGCGGACGTCGGCGATCGGAGCCATCGGCGTGCTGCGAGCGATGAAGGGCGAGTTCGACGAGGCGCGGAGGTGCGTCGCGGAGGTCCGGGCCACACTCGAGGAGCTCGGGTTGCGCCAGGCAGCAGCCGCCCATTCGATCGCGGTCGCCGAGGTGGAGGCGCTTGCCGGTGACGATGTGGCCGCCGAGCGGATCCTGCGAGCCGGGCTCGAGGCGCTCACGCTGGTCGGAGACGAGCACTCCAAGACGAACGTCGTCTGGCGTCTCGCTCTGGTACTGGCGCACCAGGAACGGTACGACGAGGCCGATCCCTTCGTTCGGGCCGTGCAGCGCTCGGAGCACCATGGGTTCTGGATCGACGTGTGGTGGCGCGTCGTCCTCGCGCTGATCGAGGCTCGCCGCGGAAACGGGGCGCGGACGCGGGAGCTCGTCGAACAGGCCGTCCAGCGAATGCCTTCGACGGAGGACAGCGGAATGCGGGCCGATGCCCTGCTCGAGTCGGCCGATGCCCTCCGTGCGGCCGGGCTGGACGACGAGGCGGCGGCGCTCGTCACCGAGGCGGCGGGCATCGCGTCGCGTCTCGGCTACGTCGTCGCGGAGCGGCGCGCGGCAGAGGCTCAGCGCGCCCTGACGGCGTAGGGCACCCCGCGGTCGCCCCCGTTCGAGAGCACGAGCACGGCGGTCGTCCGTGACGCGGCGGAGACGGTGAACGCCAGCGCCCGGCCGTCGTCGACGACGCGCGACGCGACCCGTCTCGTCTGCGCCGCCTCGCCGGCGACGTCGCTCTCGAGCCGGTAGACGAGCGTCGCCGACGCCCCGCCCCGGCCGGCGGGGAACGAGACGGTCAGCTTCGAGCGTCCCGTGCGGGGCAGGGCAACCCGGAGATAGCCGACGGAGAAGCGGGGCGAGAGCGCGGCCCCGGAGTGCGCGGGCGGGCTCGACGTCGTCGGGCCGGTTCGTCGCAACGGAGATGGCGAACCGGTGGAACGCGTCCGCGAACGGACTGCCAGCGACGCGCTCCCAGGTCGCGGCGACGGCCTGCTGCCCTTCGCCGGCGGCCGGCCGCGCGGCCAGCCGCGTGAGGAGCGCCGGCAGGAGCCGCGGCTCCCGCCTGTCCAACCATCGCCACAGAAGCTGGGAGCCGTAGCTCTGGGTCCCCATGCTCCGGTCGGTCGCCTGGAACCATCGGCGCAGCTGGATGGTCGAGACGAGATCGTCCAGCTCCGGATTGACCCGCGTCTCGAGTGCGGCGGCGGTCCCCTCGAGGATCCAGGCCGGGATCGCCGGATCGGTGCCGGGGCCGAAGTACGAGAACTGGACGAGGTGGAAGAGCTCGTGCGCGACGGTCGCATAGACGCTGGCAAAGCTGCGCTCGGGGCTCGGGTCGAGGTTGTTCGACACGACGGCGAAGGCGCCGCCCTCGGCCCTGCCGCTGGGGAATGCCACCCCGAGCATCCCCGGCGCGAAGCGGGAGACGTAGATGTCTGGCCGATGGTCGGGGCCGGCGTCGTCCGGCAGTGGGCGCCGGAAGCCCCGGCTCTCGTAGTACGCAAGAGCGCGGTCGACGGCATCGCCGACGCGCTCGACGTAGTCGGGGACGCCGTCGGAGTCGTCGTCGTTGAGCGGCGGCGCGTCGATGCCGAGCGTGACGTAGTGGACGACGGCGCGACCCGAGGAGTGCGATCCGCTCGGGAGACGCGTAGTCGTTGTAGACCTGGAAGGCGTTGGGCGCCATCGTGGTCTCCGCGCCCGGCACGTCGCTGGGGCGCGGCCGCTCGATACCCGCTGCGGCCGGCGCCGACCCGAGGAGCACCGCCCCGAGCGCTGCGACGGCGATCCACTTCTCGGCGTTCCATGTCTCTGCGTTCATCTCGGGACGCAGCGTCGCGCCGGCGCGCAACAGCCGCCCAACGCCGGCCTAACAACGGCTGTTTGGCCAGCTCGGCGAGAGAGGGGAGACCCGCCGACGCTCTCGTAGTTTCTACCGATGAGCGGGCCGCGCGGGGGCGCGAGTATTCGGCCAGCGTCGGCCGGTTCCCCACAGTAGTTCTGCCGGCCCGCGCAGACTCAGGTCGACCCGTCTCCGACGATCGACGGCTCAGGAGGCGGGTCTTCCTGCGTGGGCGCAAAGGGTCGCCCGCGCCTTCCCGAACCGTTGCGCGACCTCTACGGTTGGGAGCCAGGCGTGGCCGAGCTGATCTACATGGCGATCACCTCGCTCGACGGATACGTCGAGGATGCGGAGGGCACGTTCGACTGGGCCGCGCCCGACGAGGAGGTGCACGCGTTCGTCAACGACCTCGAGCGGACCGTCGGGACGTACCTGTACGGGCGCCGGATGTACGAGACGATGGTCTTCTGGGAGAGCCCGCCGGAGCTCTCCGCGCAGCCGGCGTTCGTGCAGGACTTCGCGGCGATCTGGCGGGCGGCCGACAAGATCGTGTACTCCAGGGCGCTGGACTCGGTCACGAGTACGAGGACACGGATCGAGCGCGACTTCGACGCTCGTGCGGTCCGGGAGTTGAAGGCGACGGCGGCGAGCGACCTCACCGTCGGCGGCCCCGAGCTTGCGGCGCAAGCGATCGAGGCCGGCCTGGTCGACGAGTACCAGCTGTTCCTCGTGCCCGTCCTCGTCGGAGGCGGCAAGCCTGCGCTCCCCGACGGCGTGCGTCTGAGTCTGGAGCTGGTCGAGGAACGCCGCTTTCGCAGCGGCACCGTGTTCCTCCGCTACCGCACGTCGGATTGAGATTCCTCGACAGGAGTGGTGTGCTACGAGTCGCGATCGCAAGGAGGTGACGAGTGATGACCGACGGAAAGGTCAGCGTCCGCTACATGGTCGACGACGTCGACCAGGCAGTCGGCTTCTACACCGAGACACTTCGGCTTCGAGTCGGGCCACAACGCCTCGCCGGCATTCGCCGAGGTGCTCAGGGGCAACCTGCGGCTCCTGCTCGCGGGCCCGAAGAGCTCGGCCGGGCGGCCGATGCCCGACGGCCGCACGCCGGAACCGGGCGGCTGGAACCGCCTCCACTTCGTCGTCGACGACATCGACGCCGAGGTCGAGCGGCTCCGCGACGCGGGCGTCAGCTTCCGTAACGACATCGTCAGCGGGCCCGGTGGTCGACAGATCCTCGTCGACGACCCCTCCGGCAACCCGATCGAGATCTTTCAACCGGCGGACCGATGAGCGACCGACGGACGATCTGGATGGCCTGAAGTTCGCGGAGCGTGTCTGCAGCACTCGCCACCGCGCTGGCGGGCGCCGGCGCCGCCGCGAGCGGCGGCAGGCGCGAGCGGGGACGCCACGCGTGGGTGGCGGCAGCGGTGACCAGACCGCTCTGGAATCGAGCGCCGTACCACGGCCGCCAGGAGACGAAGCCGCCGCCTCCGGCCAGCGTCATCCGGCCACCCTCACTGGCCGTTAAGCCAGTTCGGCGACGTGGCCGATCTCCACGGAGCCGCAGAGCCACCGACGTCCGCAACTGCGCCTTTTGCGATTCTGCGGGCAACCTGATCCGAATCCAGGAGGTGCGCTGAGCGATGGCCGAGAGGAAGACTGCGAGGAAGGGCACGCAAAAGTCCGTCGAGGGATTCACCGCCGAGGAGCGGGCCGCGATGAAGGAGCGCTCCCAGGAGCTGAAGGCGGCCGCGCGCCGTGGCGCGGCCAAGGCAGACGGAGAGAGCGACGTGCTCGCGAAGATCGCCGAGATGCCGAAATCGGATCGCGCCATGGCCGGGCGGCTCCATGTGCTCGTCAAGGAAAGCGCGCCGACCCTCTCGCCGAAGACGTGGTACGGGATGCCCGCGTATGCCAAGGACGGCAAGGTCGTCTGTTTCTTCCAGAGCGCGGCGAAGTTCAAGTCGAGGTACGCGACGTTCGGCTTCAGCGACACGGCGAAGCTCGACGACGGAGGCATGTGGCCGACCTCCTTCGCGCTGAAGGAGTTGACGGCGGCCGAAGAGGCGAAGATTGTCGCGCTCGTGAAGAAGGCGGTGAGCTGAGCGGGATCCGTGCTCGGCGACAAGACGTCCGCGTTCGCGGCGAGGGGTCACGCTTGCCGGGGGATGGGCGAAATGACGCGGGAGGGAAGGACCGATCTCTCGGCCCTTGCCCTTACTTCTTCGCCTTGACGCGCCTCGCTACTTCGGCGGCTTCGGGCACCAGGCAGGTGACGGTCGCGGTGTTGCCCGAGCCACGCGTCGGCGACGCGGCCAACCGGTTGGCTCGCGCTCACCGTCCCGACTCGCGCGCCCACGTTGTCTAGGTCAGGAACGAGCGAATTCGCGCTCCAACGCGCGAAAGGTTTGCTCGAACGCGCGCCGGATTCCGCGCGCGAGCAGGAAACGGTCGAACAGGCCGGCGGTTCCGGCGCGGGGCACGTACTCGACGACGAGTCGATAGACGAATCCCTCGCCGTCGGGCTCGAAGTGGCGCTCGTGGGACGCGTCGGGGAGGCCCTGCTGCGTGCTGGTGTAGGTGACGAGCCGGTTCGGCTCGAACGCCGTGACGACCATCGTGAGCTCGCGCTCTCGCCCCAGCAATCGCGTGGCCAGAGTGGCGGTGTCACCGGCCGCTTCCCACCGCGAGCCTTCCTCGAGCCGCACGTAGCCCGGCCAGAACTTCGGCCAGTTCGCCGTGTCGGTGATGAACGCGAAGCCTCGTTCGACGGGAATCTCGTAGCGATGAGATGCTTCGACGCGTCTCACGCGCCGGACTCTACGACGAACTGAGTCACCAGGTCGCGGGCGAGGAGAGTCCGCGACGGGCGAGGATAGTGTCGCGACTGGCTGGGGCCCCGATCAGGGAGCGAGGAGGACGAGCAGGACGGACACGGCTCCCACCACGATCCCGACTGCGCCGAGCGCCAGCACGAAACCCTCGCCGGTGCGCGGTTCCCGGTCCTCGCGCAGCGCAGCCTGCAACTCCCGGTAGTGCACGATCCCGTACACCATGGCCGCCAGACCTGAGGCCGCCAGCACGGTTCCCAGCGCGATGTACGGCCAGTTCGTGTCGCCGACGACCTCGGGCAGGACACGCCCGACGCCGAATCCCGCCGCGATCCCGGCCAGACCGGTACGCCACCACGCGAGATACGTGCGCTCGTGCGCGAGCTGCGTCCGGTGGACTTCGCCGCTCGCCGCCATCTCAGCGCGCCGAGCACAGGCGCGTGCGAGCGCCGGCTCTCCAGGCGCTCGCTCCGGCCGTGCCTCCCCGCTCCGCCCATTTCAACGCCACGCGGCCAACGTAACGAACTCATCTCCTCTGTCAACCACGCGCTCGCGTTCCGGAGGAATCCACACGGCTTGCGACGACCCAGCTGTTCCGGCTTTACGACCCAGCCGCTCCGATGCTGGCTGCGGCGGCGACCTCTCGGGCTCGCGCACGATCTCGACCGGCTCCGACGGTCCCGCCGTCCCCTCGCCGTGCCAGTAGCTGACGGCGCTATTCCGGAGGAGGATGCCTTCCGGGCCGCTGACCTTGTCCGAGTCGGGGTAGACGCTCATGTATGGCTCGACGTCGTGACCGGTGGCGAAGATCACGAACCGACCCGCCCCCTTCAGCGTGTGGGCTCCGAGATGGCCGGACGGGAAGCAGACGAGATCACCGGGCGCCAGGATCCGCTCCCCGGCGGGCTCGCGAAGCGCCGGCGCGCCCGCGATCACGTACAGCCACTCCTCGATCCCGTGGTGGTAGTGGTAGGGCCAGATCGGCAAGCCCGCCTCGGCTCGATAGACGCTCGCGCCGATCCGCTGAGCCCCCAGCCGGGGACCCACCGAGGTTGCGACGTGACGGAAGCCGGCTTCGTCGAGAGACTCGTCAAACTCGACGCTGAGGATGTTCACCCTGTTCACGCTCACGCGCGGGAACATTCGCATCTTGTGGCCCGCGAAGCGATTCGGTTTTGCGACTGGTTGCCGCCGCATCCGTCCGCAATGCTCGATGACTGGTCCATACCCTCCGATCGACCCGGCGAGGACAGCCGGAACCGCAATTGGCACTGTGGGAAGCAACTGCCTGGCGTTCGACCGTCCCCAGGCCGTAGGCTCCCGCGACGACGATGAGCGTCATCTGCGACACGTCGAGCGTCCCGGTCGAGGACCGCGCCAGAGCGTGCGGGTCTCGATGACGTGAGCGGCCGCAACGCGGACGTCGTGGTCGTCGGCGCCGGGTCGGCCGGTGCCGTCGTCGCGCGCCGCCTCGTCGATGCCGGTGTCCGAGTCCTGCTGCTCGAGGCGGGCGGGCGTGACGACAACCCTGCGATTCACGATCCGGGTCGGCTCCACGAGCTCTGGCTCTCGGAGGTCGACTGGGCCTACCAGACCGTGCCGCAGGCGCATGCAGCCGGACGCCGGCTCGCGTGGCCGCGAGGTCGGGTGCTCGGCGGGTCGAGCTGCCTCAACGCGATGATCTGGGTGCGCGGCGCGCCCGCAGACTTCGACAGGTGGGCGTATCTCGGCGCCGAGGGCTGGACGTGGGACGACGTCCGTCCGGTCTACGAGCGGATCGAGCGGCGGGAGCCCGGCGGGCCGGGCACCGTGAGCCTGCTGACGTCGTTCGAGCCGGACGCGATCCACACCTCGATCGCTGCGGCGGCGCAGGAATGCGGCATCCCGCTGAACGCCGACTACAACGGCGCGTCGCAGGACGGCGTGTCGTTCATGCAGTACTGCATCGAGGACGGCGTCCGTCACAGCACCGCCGCGGCGTACATCCGTCCCGTCGAGGGGCAGGCGAAGCTCGACATCGTCACGGGCGCGACCGCACGCCGCCTGCTGTTCGACGGCGCACGTTGCGTCGGGGTCGAATGGTCCGAGGGCGATCGCATCGAGCGCGCCCGGGCCGAGCAGGTGATCGTGTGCGGCGGGACGATCGGCTCGGCGCAGCTCCTCCTGCTCTCGGGCGTCGGCCCTGCTGAGCACCTGCGCTCCGTCGGTGTCGACGTCGTCGCCGACCTGCCCGGAGTCGGCGACAACCTGCACGATCATCTGCTGTCACCGGTGATCTTCGGCGCAGAGCGAGAGGTCGGACCCCCTTCGCCAGGCCTACCCGCCTGCCAGACCCACCTCTTCTGGCGCTCGCGCGCCGGGTTGTCCGTGCCCGACCTCCAGCCGATCCACTTCATGGTCCCGATGTACGAGCCGTGGATGGAAGGGCCCGAGAACGGCTTCACCCTGCAGGGCGGAATGGTGCGCCCGCAGAGTCGCGGCTCGCTGCGCCTCACCGGGCCTTCACCCGAGGCCCCGGTCGCGCTCGACCCGAACGTTCTCGCGTGCGAGTCGGACCTCGAGAGCCTCGTCGCCGCCGTCGAGCTGTGCCGGCGGATCGGCGCCGCGGACGCACTCCGCGACTGGGGCGCCGTCGAGCTCTACCCGGGACCGACGGTCGACACGTCAGCAGCCGTGCGCACATACGTGCGCGAGAACGCGATCACCTACCACCATCAGGTGGGCACGTGCAAGATGGGCACCGACTCGGCCGCCGTCGTCGACCCCCGGCTCCGGGTGCACGGGATCGAGGGTCTGCGGGTCGCGGACGCGTCGATCATGCCGATGGTGACGACAGGGAACACGAACGCTCCGTCGATCATGATCGGCGAGCGGGCGGCCGAGTTCGTGCTTGCCGATGCTTGAGACGGAGGTGGGCGAGTGGCGCGCGAGCGCGCCCGAGCAGACGACCTCCTTCGAGGCGGCGAGCTCTGCCACGTGCGCGCACCTCGTACGCGGCGAGGAACTGCTCGGGCGCCTGCCTCCCCGCCCGAAGCGGACCGAGCCGGAGGCCGAGACGGCGGCCCACCTGAAGACGGCGCTCGACGCCGAGCGCTCCGCGTTCCTGCGCGCACACGCGGAGGCGGTCTACGCCACGCTCACCGACGATCTGCGCCGGCCGGTGCGCGACGAGGCGCTTGTCTACGCGGCGGCCGAACGCTTCCCCGGCCTCGTGCCGACACGCACGCAGATGGCGGCCGAGCGGGCGAGGCCCCTGTCCGAGAAGGAGGGCATCGAGACTGCGCAGGGATTGTTCCTCTCGTTCGTGCTCGCCTCGCCGCGGTGCGGCGCGCATCTCGTCTGGTCGATGCTGCGACCGACGGAGGAAGGCGCTCGCGCGGCTCGACGACTTCCGCGCGACCGGCGTCGCCGATCTCGGCGGCACCTATCTCGAGCGCCGCGGCCGTGCTGCGTATCTCGAGATCCGGAACGACCGGCACCTGAACGCGGAGGACTGCGACACGCTGCCGACGACCGAGGTCGCCGTCGACCTCGCGCTGCTCGACCCGGAGGTCGAGGTGGGCGTGATCCGCGGCGCGGTCGTCACCCACCCGCGCTACGCCGGCCGGCGTGTCTTCGGCGCGGGCCTCAACCTCACGCACCTCTACCACGGACGCATCGACTACCTCTTCTTCGTCACGCGCGATCTCGGCTACGTGAACAAGCTCTTCCGTGGGCTGAGCTCCGAGGAGCATCGCCCCGACGAGCCGGAGCAGACGACCGAGAAGCTCTGGGTGGCCGCGGTCGAGACGTTCGCGATCGGCGGCGCCTGCCAGATCCTCCACACGGTCGACCACGTGATCGCGTCGCGCGGCGCGAGGCTCTACCTGCCGGCGCGCAAGGAGGGCATCCTTCCGGGCGCGTCCAACTTGCGACTGCCGCGCTCCGTCGGCGACCGGCTCGCGCGGCAGGCGATTCTCTCCGGGCTCGAGTTCGAGGCGGGCACGCCGAACGGCGACCTTCTGTGCGACGAGATCGTCGTCTCGTCGGAGGAGATGGATGCCGCGATCGCTCGGCGCGTCGAGGCGCTGACCAGCTCGGGGCTCGTGAACGCGGCCGGCAACCGGCGCGCGCTGCGTGTCGGCGCCGAGCCGCTCGATCTCTTCCGGGAGTACATGGCCACGTTCTGCCGCGAGCAGGTCGACTGCCACCTGAGCCCGGCGCTCGTGCAGAACCTCGAACAGCACTGGAGTGCCCACGAGCGCCGCCTCTGAGCCGGTGATCTGGGACCCCGCCGAGCAGCTGCCGCGGGCGGAGCTGCGCGAGCTGCAGCGCGAGCGTCTGCTGGCGACCTTCGGCGTCGAGCTCGGCTCGCTGGCCGAGCTGCCGTTCAGCGGCAAGGCCGACCTGCGCGACGCATACCCGTTCGGACTGCTGCGTGTGCCCGTTGCGTCGCTCGCGCGCCTGCACGCGTCGAGCGGGACGCACGGCAAGCCGACCGTCGTCGGCTACACGTCCGCCGACCTCGATGCCTGGACCGAGCTGATGGCACGCTGCATGACGCTGGCGGGCGTACGGCCCGGGATGCTCGTGCACAACGCGAACACCTATGGGCTCTTCACCGGTGGCCACGGCTTCCACCAGGGCGCCGAGCGGATCGGCGCACCGGTCGTGCCGGTTTCGGGTGGGATGACCGCGCGCCAGGCCGTGCTCCTGCACGACCTCGGCGCGCAGGTGCTCGTCTCGACGCCCTCGTACGCAATCGCGATCGCACACGCCGTGGAGGACGCCGGCATCGACCCGGCGACGCTGAAGCTCGAGCTCGGCCTGTTCGGCGGCGAGCCGTGGACGGACGGGCTGCGCGCGCAGATCGAGTCGGCGCTGCCAGGGCTGCGGGCGGTCAACTTCTACGGACTCTCGGAGATGTGCGGCCCGGGTGTCGCGGCGGAGTGCATCGAGGCGCGCGACGGCCTGCACGTGCACGAGGACCACTTCGTCGTCGAGGTGGTCGATCCGGAGTCGGGCGCGGTCCTGGGAGAGAACGAAGAGGGCGAGCTCGTCTTCACGACGCTCGCGAAGGAGGCGATGCCCTTCCTGCGGTACCGCACGGGCGACATCGGCTCGGTGACCTTCGAGCCCTGCCGCTGCGGGCGGACGACGGCGCGAATCCGCGGCCTGCGCGGCCGGCGCGACGACATGATCATCGTGCGCGGCGTGAACGTGTACCCGTCGAACGTCGAGCACGCGCTCCTCTCCGTGCCCGAAGCTGCCGCGCACTACCAGCTCGTGGTGGAGCGGTCCGGCGCGATGGACGAGCTCACGGTGCAGTGTGAGCCTGCCGGCGCAGAGGTCGATCCCGCGAGCCTTCGCACGGACGTCGAGCGCGTGCTGCGCGAGCACCTCGGGATCCGTGTCGGCGCCGAGGTGCTCGAGCGCGGAGCGGTGCCGCGCAGCGAGGGCAAGGCCGTGCGCGTCGTCGACCGGCGCTGAGTCGAAAGATCCCCGTGAGCGGGGATGCTCAAGCCCTCTGTTCGAGGTGTTCCTGTTCGAGATGCTTCTCTTCGTCGGCGCGCGCAGTGTGCGGTGGCCCGGCGGGTAGTTGCACCGTGACGCGGAGCCCGCCGGCGGCCCGGGGGTGACGGTGAGGGTTCCGTCGTGTGCTTGGGTGATGCTCTTGACGATTGCCAGGCCGAGGCCGACGCCTGCGTGGTCGGTGCGTATGCGTCTGCTGCCGCGTTGAAACGGCTCGGCAAGCGTGGAAACGATCTGTGGGGTGAGCTTCTCGCCGGTGTTCTCGACGGTGAGCTCGACACGCTCCGCGTCAGCGCTGGTCGTGACCCAGACGGTGCCCTGTTCGGGCAGGTTGTGGACGACCGCGTTGTGCACGAGGTTCGTGCTGAGCTGCAGCAGGAGCGCATGCGAACCGATCACAGGGGTCGGGTCGCCGGAAGTCTCGATGGTGAGGCCACGTCCTTCTGCGAGGGGCAGGAGCGTTTCAGCGGCTTCTTCCGCGATGAGCGAGAGATCGACGTGTTCGCGGGCGAAGGCCCGTTGGTCGGCGCGGCTGAGCAGGAGCAGCGCTTCGGTGAGGTCGATCGCCCGGGCGTTGACGGTGTGGAGCCGGGCGACGAGCTCGTCGTTGTCGCGATCCGGATCGTTGCGGGCCACATCGAGAAGTGTCTGCGTGATCGCCAGCGGGGTGCGCAGTTCGTGGGAGGCGTTGGCTGCGAATCGCTGCTGTTCCGCTGCGAATCGCTGCTGTTCGGCGTCGTGCGCTGCGAGCCGGGCGAGCATGGTGTCGAAGCTGTCGGCGAGTTCGCGGAGCTCGTCCTGACGGCCTTCCAACTGGATCCGGTGGGAGAGCGATCCGTTCGCGGCGGTGCGTGTCGCGTCTGTGATGCGCGTCAGAGGGGCGAGCATGCGGCCGGCGAGAATCCATCCTCCCAGTAGACCGAACACCAGCAGGAACGCGAGCGCGATGGCCGCGGTCGGAGCGAAAGCGCGCCAGAGGGCGGCGTGGCTGCGCACCAGGAAGATCACACCGGGGTGCACACCACGCGAAAGGGAGAAGTACCCGACCACGAGCAGCACGGCACCCGCGAGCATGAGGAAGCAGGCGTAGCTGAGGGTGAGCTTGAGGCGAACGCTCAAGCCAGGAGCTCTATCCACGCTCGTCTCTCTCGCGCCCGCTTTCTGGTTGCGTGTCGACGCGGTAGCCGACGCCGGCCACGGTGGCGATGACCCAGGGTTCACCGAGGCGTTTGCGTAGCGCTGAGACGGTGATGCGGACGGCGTTGGTGAACGGGTCTGCGTTTTCGTCCCATGCTCGCGCCAGGAGCTCTTCGGCGCTGACGACGCCGCCTTCGGCGGCGACGAGGACTTCGAGCACTGCGAACTGTTTCCGGGTCAGCGCGATGTAGCGGCCGTCGCGGTAGACCTCGCGGCGGAACGGATCCAGCCGGAGGCTTGCGATCTCTCGCACGGGCGGTCTGTTGTGGGCGCGCCTGCGGTCGAGTGCTCTGAGGCGGAGCACGAGTTCTCGGAGTTCGAACGGCTTCGTGAGGTAGTCGTCGGCGCCGAGCCCGAATCCGGTGGCCTTGTCGTCGAGACGGTCGGCGGCGGTGAGCATGAGGATCGGCATGCCGCTTTCGGAGGCGACGATCCGTTTGGCGATCTCGTCGCCGGTGGGTCCGGGGATGTCTCGGTCGAGGACGGCGATGTCGTAGGCGTTGACGCTCAGCAGGTCCAGAGCAGTGTCGCCATCGCCTGCGATGTCTGCGGCGATCGCTTCCAGGCGTAGACCGTCGCGGATGGCTTCCGCCATGTAGGGCTCGTCCTCGACGATCAAGACCCGCATGCTCCGATGCTAGAGCGGGCACGTTTCGTCGGCATATCGAAAACCAGATACGTGCTGGCAACGCCACGCTGCCTTGACTGGAGGCGTGACCTACAGCAAACCAGCACGACGAACGACCCGTCGAATTCGGACTCGCAGGATCCGTGTCGCCGGCCTGCTAGGCGTCATCGCAGCGATCGTCGCAGCCCTCGGCTGCCAGCTGCCGGCGTCCTCGTCCACGACGGCCCCATCACCCATCGACGCCCTTGGCAGTGAGCACCGTGGTGTGCGTGGCGAGGCTGACGGTGGCGTCGTCCTTCGCAGTGAGCACCGTGGTGTGCTTGGCGAGGCTGACGGTGCCGTCCCCGACGGCACGACGGTCTTCGATAGCCAGATTCCGGGTGTGGCCAACCTCGACTCCGATCTGCTCGGTGCGCTGCGCCAAGCTGCAACGGGTGCCTCGGACGACGGGGTCGAGTTCTTCGTCGATAGTGGCTGGCGTTCCCCGGAGTACCAGAATCAGCTTCTTCGTGAGGCGGTGTCCGAGTACGGATCCGAAGAAGAGGCCGCCCGGTGGGTGGCCACCGCGGAGACGTCTGCTCACGTGTCGGGGGACGCGGTCGACGTTGGGCCCCCCGGTGCTGCGGCGTGGCTGTCCGAGCGCGGCGCCGAGTACGGGCTGTGCCAGATCTACAGCAACGAACCCTGGCACTACGAGCTGCGCCCCGAAGCCATCGATCACGGTTGCCCTGCCGATGTACGCCGACCCGACGCACGATCCAAGGATGGAGCGGTGACAGCACGCTCGGCATAGAGCTGGTGTCAACACATCACCACACGCGGGGAGTCGACGTGCTCCTTCCGAAAGGCTCTCCATGCACCGGCGCGTGGCGTTGGGCGTCCGTGCCGATCGTGGTCGCTAGCGGTGTTCCGGGATCTGCGTCTCCGGCGCGTGGGAGAGCCACGTAAGGGCTTCGAGCGCGAGCACGCGACGCTGTCCCTCGGTCGTGCCGCTGCCGAGCTCGCTGAACGAGGTGCCGACGTCGCCTCCGAGAACGTTTGTGCCGGCGTCGGTCTCGACGACGACCACCTGGTGCCCGTCCGTGTGCCCGGGCGCCGGCAGCAGGCGGATTCCCGGTAGCAGCTCCACCTCGCCCTCGTGCTCGACGTACGTCGCGCCATCGAAGTCGACCCATTCACGGATCGTGTAGTCGTCGAGCGAACGCGCGTCGGCGAGCTCGCGCGCCTGGACGTGGATCGGCACGCCCGGGAAGAGGCGGTTGCCGCCGCAGTGGTCGAAATGCAGGTGGGTGTTGATGACGCAGGCGACGTCGCGGGGGACGTTCTCCGGGTGCGGCGTCGGGCTCAAATCCTCGATCTCGGGTCTCGAGTCGATCATCCCAGTGTCGACGAGCACGAGCCCGGCGGGGTGGTCGATCGTCCAGACGAACACGGGCCAGCGCTCGCCCTCGACGAGGAGCTCGGCCGCGAGGTGCGCGCGGATCACGTGCCGACCCTACCGCGGCGGTGTGTACCTCCCGCCGGCCCGAACCGAGTCACGCAGCGACTATCCACGATGTCCCGGTCGAGAGTATGTTCGCACGCTGTTCCTCGAGCGTGCGGTGCGCGCGGGGCTTCTCGTGCGCGGCTGCGTGCCCCGGCTGTTCAGTCTTGGGCGTAGTAGTCGGCGACTGCGGGAAGGCCTGTTTGGGTTCCCAGGGGACGTCGGGGTAGGTGGTGCCGCGATTGGCGGCCGGGTTGACCCGCAGCGGGGAAGTTGACCAGAGGTTGACCAGCGGATGATCCAGCGTCTTTGCGCTGCCAACCCGGAGAGAAAGGCCCGTGTTTGCGGCCTCTTCTTCAAGCCCTCTGACGGACTCGAACCGTCGACCCCCTCCTGACCATCCTGGGCCAGACGCGGAACGCGAGGGCACGACCGGGTCACGGCGGCCACGAAAGCGCCGCAACCGCGCGAATCTGACGCTGAGGAGTGACCCGCGCGTGGACGCGTGTGGACCGGCTGACGTTCGCACCTCGTTCGCACGTTCGTGTTGTCCTCTTCGGACGGCGGAGCTCAGATTCGACAGCGGAGCCGGCGCGTGAGGCAGGCTACGGTTAGCCCGGTATGAGCGGTTCGAGCGCATCGGCCCTGCATCGCCACGGACGCCGTATCCACGAGCACGCCAACGCCCGTGCGCACAGGCATCTCTGGCTCGTTCGGCGCTCAGAGCCTGTCGAGCGCAGCGCCGATCACCACGAGCACGATCATCACCCTCATGGCGAGCACGGGCATTCGCATGGGCTGGTTGACCGTTCCATCGTGCGCTCGCGGGCGGGCCTCAAGGCCGTTTCGCTGAGCCTCGGAGTCTTGGCGGCCACTGCGCTCGTGCAGGCGGGGATCCTCGTCCTGACGGGCTCGGTCGCGCTGCTCGCCGATCTGATTCACAACGTCGGCGACGCGCTCACCGCGGTGCCGCTTGGGATCGCGTTCTTCCTTCGCTCGGTTCGCGGCGAGAAGCTCGCCGGGTTCGCCGTGGTGTTTGTGATCTTCGTCTCGGCCTGCGTGGCGCTGTACGAGACGATCCAGCGGCTGATTCACCCGCAAGAGCTGTCGCATTTGTGGGTGCTGGCCGCGGCAGGGCTGGTGGGTTTCGCCGGGAACGAGCTGGCCGCGCGGGTGCGGCTGCGGGCGGGGCAGCGGCTGTCGAGTCCGGCGTTGGTCGCGGATGGCAACCACGCCCGTGTCGACGGGTTCGTCTCGCTGGGAGTGGTCGCGAGCGCGATCGTGGTCGCGCTCGGAGCGCCGATCGGCGACCCGATCATCGGTCTGCTGATCACGCTCCTGATCCTGAAGATCACCTGGGACTCGTGGCGGACCGTGTCGACGACGGAGCCTGGCGAGCTGGTCGAGCTGCACGAGCATTAGGCCCTGCTCGGCGATTTGCGTGGCCGCTCTCCCTCGAGCGTGACGTTGCGGAAGCTGAGGTAGAGCCCGATGTCGTAGACGCTCTTGAGCGCGCCGGCGATCAGGAAGGGAGCGCCGAGCGCGCCGCGGAGGGCGGCGCCCGCAAGTAGCGGCGCGACCGGCCGGGTCAGGTAGCGGGCGGTGTTGGTGTAGGCGGCGGCCGCGGTGCGCTCGCTCGGATCGACGACGGCCATGACGTAGGCCTGCCGGGTGGGGACGTCGGCCTGCGAGAGCAGGAAGCGGGCGAGCAGGAGCGCGATCGCGCTCGGCAGATTGGGAGCGAAGGCGACCGCAGCGAGCAGCAGGTTCGAGGGCAGGTGGGTGAAGACCATCGTTCGCAGGAGGCCGATCCGGCCGGCGAGGCGGACGGCGCCCTGAAAGGAGAGCGCCTGCAGCAACCCGATCGCGAAGAAGAGCAGGGCGAGCGTCTGCGGGGAGGCGTCATATTTGCGCGTGAACAGGTAGGCGATGAAGGTCTGGGGGACGAAGCCGCCGCCGAAGCTGTCGAGCGCAAAGAGCGCCGACAGGCGCAGCACGATCCCGCGCGAGCGATGCAGCGGCGGTAACGGGTCCGCGTCGAGCTCTTCGCCCCGCTCGACCGCCGGAGAGAGGTGTCGCGCGGCGAGCAGACCGACGCTCGCTGCGAGCGGGTAGATGAGCAGCCACTGCGGCGAGGAGCCGACGAGCGCGAGCAGCGCCCCCAGCGAGCCGGCTAGCGTGGCGACCGTGTTGTAGGTGCCGAAGAGACGAGTTGTGTCCCCGCCGGTGTGGGTGAGCATCGCCTGCTCGAGCGAGGTGAAGGGACCCGACTCGACGACGTCGGTCGAGACGGTGCCGCGTGAGCCCGGCGAGGATCAGCGCCGGCAGCCAGCCGGTGAGCGCGAAGACGGTGCCGGCGAGCGCCATCACCAGGAGCAGTAGCCGGTAGCAGCGGCGGCGGCCGACCTGGTCGCCGTAGCGTCCGATCAGCAGCGAGACGAGCGCCGTTCCCGCGAGCAGGGCGGCGAGCACGAGCCCGACCTGAACGTCGGAGAGGCCGCGGCTGGCCAGGGTGACGCCGATGAGCACCGATCCGAGCCCGTAGGCGGCGGCGCGCACGGCTTGGACGGCGAGGATCCGGCGTGCGTCCGCGCTCAGGCGCGTTCCTCGAACAGGATCGCGCCGCCGCTTGGCGGGCAGAAGACATACAGGCAGCGCCCGTCAGGGTCCCAACCGAGCGTGTGCGCACCCGGCTCGGTCGCGATCGTCTCGAGCGGCTGGAGGCGGTCGCTGTCGAAGCTGCAGACGAGACCGGGGTCGCCGATCGCGACGTACAGGCGCCGGAGGTCGGCGTCGTGCATCAGCACGTCCGGTTCGCCGGGAAGCGGCAGGCTCGCGAGCACCTCGCCGTCGCGGCGATCGAGCACGACGAGCGCAGCGCCGTCGGCGGCACAGAAGAGACGGTCGCGATCGAGCCACAGGCCATGCGGGCCCGCCGCCGGCACGGCGAACGCCCGCTCGATCAGGAGTCGCTCGCAGTCGACGACGACGATCTCGGCTGGCTCGCGGATGTTGGCGTAGACACGGTCGCGCTCCTCGTCGTAGATAGCCCAGCGCGGCCGTCCGGGCAGCGGCAGCTCGGCGACGACGCGCATCGCCTCGAGGTCGACGACGGAGGCGCTGCAGTTCTCGCCCAGCGGCTCGCCGAGGTTGAACGCGTACAGACGCCGCCGGTGGCGGTCGTAGGCGAGCCCGTTCGGGTGCGGCCCCACCTCGACGCGGCCGACGAGCTGCTCGTCGGAGCAGCGAAAGATGCTCACGCGCGCCGCGGCGCGGTCGCTCGTGAACAGCAGGTCGTCGTGCTCGTCGATCAGGACGCCGGCGACACCGGGCAGGCCGGGCAGCGAGCGGAGCAAGGCCCGGCGCTCGCAGTCGAGCACGTCGACGCGGTCGGCACCGGTGTGCGCCACGTACAGCCGCCGCCCGGGCCGGTAGCTGTCGGCGTGGTCGAAGCCGGGCTTGGCGCCGGCTGGTAGGTCGATGAAGCCGGCACGGACGAGGCTCACGCCGCGCCAACCTCGTTCCTGCACCAGGCGTAGAGGGCGTCGTACACGGGCAGCGAGAGCTCGAGTTGGCGGTGGTCGCCGAGGTTGAGCAGGTGGAAGCCCTCGGCGACTGCGAGCAGTCCGCGCGACTGCGGCGTCGCATCGCGATCCTCGGCGACGTCGGCTCCGTGCACGATCCGCGCGAGCAGCTGCAGCGCCGGGTCGTCGAGCTTGTACTCCTCGACGAGCACCTCGAACGAGCAGAGCCCGTCGCGGTGGGTGTACTCGGCGTTCGGGGCGTCATAGGAGTGCGCCTGCTCGCGCTCTGCGACCTCGAGCACCTGGTCGGCCGGGACGTAGAGGAACTCCGCCTCCGGGTCGATGAACTTCTTGATCAGCCAGGGGCAGGCGATCCGGTCGGTCTTCGGCCGCTCACGTGTCACCCACTTCATCTCGTTCTCCTTTCGTCGGTTGCTTATCCCGGCTCTCTGCCGGTCAAAAGCCCGCGCTTGCGGTACTCGTACAGGCCGTCGAACAGCGGCCCCGAGAGCGCGAGCAACTCCTCGTCCTCGCGCACCATCGAGAGCCCGCGCAGCAGCACATCGAGACCGTGGGCTTCCGGGGCGTCGAAGCGCTCGTCGGCGAGGTCGGCCTCGTGGACGATCTTCGCGATCTCCCACAGCACCGGATCGGCCAGCTCGTAGCGGCGCAGGAAGGTCTCGAAGCTGCAGTCGCCGTCGTGGTGGGAGAGCTCGACGCCGCGCATGTCGAACGGCGTCGCATCGTCCGGCACCTCGTCGGCGTCGTCGACGAACAGGAACTCGGCGTCCTGGTCGATGAAGCGGCGGATCAGCCAGGCGCAGGCGGCGCGGTCGACGTGGCAGTGACGCCGGGTCGCCCACCTCATCCGACCGGCTCCTCCACGAGCGCGACCAGGTCGTCGAGCGCGCGCTGCGCGAGCTCGCGTTCCGGCGGCGGGAAGTAGTCGCGCGCCCGGATCCGGCGCAACTCGCGGCGCAAACGGCCCACCGTCCGCCGACGCTGCCCGAACGGCTGCCTGACCGGCCACTGCCGCCTCCTCGATCAGGGCGCGATACTCGACGGCGATCGCCGCGGCCATCCGCGCGGCAAGCTCGCGTTCCTGCCCGGCCGAGCCGAGCTCTCCGACCCAGATCGTCGCCTCACCGCCCGCCTCGAGGATCTCGTCTGCGAGCCACTCCAGCTGCTCCCGGTTGCGCGCATCCAGCGGCAGCGCCGCCAGCCCGTCCAGCACCTGCGCCGCCCCCAGCCGGCGCAGCTTGCGCCAGAGCGCGCTGCGCGGCGTCGACGGCTCGCGCGGCAAGCGGTACGCCAGCAGCACCCACGAAATCCGCCCCGAACCCATCCGTGACGACTCTACATCAGTTGTGCAACCACGGTTGCATAACTCGTGGCAGAATGCGCGGCGGACGCCCCCAACCGAAGCGGAGCCGATGCCATGACCGAGCACCGTGACTACGACAGTCTCCGCGCCGACACGGTTCGCCAGGTGGCGAAACTGATGGCAGCGGCAGCGATCACCGCGCCGAAGTCCGGCGGGCAGCTTCTCCTCGCGGGGAAGCACCTCTTCATCGAGACGGTGATCGTCGACGACCGCGAGACCCTGAGCAGGCTCGCTGCGTGGATGCGTGCCCGCGGCAAAGAGCGGCGAGAAGCGATCTGGTTCCGCGACGCCGAGGCCGCCGAGACGTTCGACGCCGTCCTCTTCGTCGGTCTCGCCGACTGGTACCCGCCCGTCTACGACTGCGGCGCCTTCGGCTACGCCACCTGCGCCGAATTCATGCACGCCACCAACCAGCTCCGACGCGAGTCGCAAGAGCCGAGTTCGTCGGACCGCAGTGCAACCTGCGCGACATCGACCTCGGGATCGCGAGGGAGGCGCGAGAAACCGACAGCAGCCCAGGCGTTTTCGGCGAGACGGCGGGCGGCCAAGCGCCGAGGTCGAGTAGCCGCACCGGTCGCGCCGCGAAGCGAGCGCGACACAGTCTCTCCTGCAAATCGGGCTGTTGCAGCCGATGGAGATGCGTCGCGCGACGTCGCGGGTGTCGTTTCTGATGTGTCCGTTTTGTGTCCGCGGCTAGTTGCTGACGCGGGCAACGCTGACGCGTCAGCGCCGCGTCGCGGTTACGCGTCTGAAACTGCGCTGAAACGTTGGCTGGTTACACATCCACGCAGTCGCCGTATCGTTCCGGCACAGCCCCGAAAGCGAGGATTCGCACGTGCACGTGACCGACGACCCGCGGGTCGGCACCGAGCTCGCCGGCTACCGGATCGAGTCGCTGCTGGGCTGGGGTGGCATGAGCGTCGTCTACCTGGCCGAGGATCTGCGACTCAAGCGGAAGGTCGCGCTGAAGCTGCTTGCCTCCGGCCTCGCCGAGGACGAATCGTTCCGGGCGCGCTTCCTCCACGAGTCGGAGTTGGCCGCGTCGATCGACCATCCGAATATCGTCCCGATCTACGAGGCCGGGACGACCGAGGAACGCCTCTTCATCGCCATGCGCTATGTCGAGGGGCGTGGTCTGAACGAGCGCCTCCAACGCAGCCGTCTGGATCCGGCGGAAGCGATCGGCATTGTCGCGCAGGTTGCGAGCGCCCTCGATGCGGCCCATGCGCGAGGTCTCGTGCATCGTGATGTGAAGCCCTCCAACGTTCTTCTCGACGTCGGCGCCCGTCCCGACGGCTCCGACCACGTGTACCTCGCGGACTTCGGCCTCACGAGGCGGGTCGACGAGGAGGCCGCAATCGGGGACGACGGCCACCTCATGGGCACGATCGACTACATCGCACCGGAGCAGATCGCCGGGGAAGAGATCGACGGGCGTGCGGACGTCTACTCGCTCGGCTGCGTGCTCTACGAGTGTCTGGTAGGACAGCCGCCGTTTCGGCGTGACTCGGACCTCGCGGCGGTATTCGCGCATCTCGAAACGGAGCCGCCCATCGCAAGCGCCGGGCAGCCGGAGTTGCCGCCGGCGCTCGACGCCGTGATCGCCAGGGCGCTGGCGAAGGAGCCAGACGAGCGCTACGCGAGCTGCGGCGAGCTCGCGCGCGGGGCGCTCGCAGTCGCGGTCGACGAGGCGAGCCGCCGGCTCGTCGACGTTGCCTCTCGCGCGGCCGCCGGCAGGAGCGACCTGAGCGAGGTCGAGGCGGAGTTGACGGGCAAGGTGATCGACCTACAGCAGGCGCGCGAGCAGGTGCGCGGACTCACAGACACCGATAGCCCAGCCCGCGTGCCCGAGGGGATGTGCCCGTTCAAGGGTCTCGCGAGCTTCGAGCCGATCGATGCCGACTACTACTTCGGCCGCGAGCGGCTCGTTGCCGAGCTCATCGCGCGCCTTGTGGGTACCGGTTTCCTCGGCATCGTCGGTCCAGTCCGGCAGCGGCAAGTCCTCCGTCCTGCGAGCCGGTCTCCTCCCCGCCCTTGCAGGAGGAGTCCTGCCGGGCAGTGAGTCCTGGCGCCGTCTCCTGCTCCGTCCCGGCGAGCGGCCGCTGGACGAGCTTCGCCGCGTGCTCGTGTCGGGGGCGAAGGACCCTCTCGCCGAGGCGCTCGACTCGCTCCCGACGGGTGCGCGCCTTCTCCTTGCCGTCGACCAGCTCGAGGAGCTATTCACGGCCTGCCGCTCAGATACGGAGCGCGCTGCGTTCACTGAGACTCTCGCGCGCGCTGCGGCTGATCCGGGTGGTCGCGCGGTCGTCGTGGTCGCGCTGCGCGCCGACTTCTACGGGCGTTTCGCGGCCTACCCTGGTCTTGCCGAGCTGCTCGGCGCGAACCACGTGCTGGTCGGGCCTATGCAGGCGTCGGAGCTACGGCGAGCCGTCGAGCTGCCCGCCGGCCGGGTGGGGCTGCGCGTCGAGCCGGAGCTGGCGGATGCATTGGTCGGCGACGTGGAGGGCGAGCCGGGCGCGCTGCCGTTGCTGTCCACCGCCCTGCTCGAGCTCTGGCAGAAGCGCCAGGAAAACGCGCTCACGCTGGCTGCCTACCGCGCGGCCGGTGGCGTCCACGGCGCCGTCGCTCGACTGGCGGAGGGCACGTACGCCCGCGTCCCAGACGAGCGTAGGCAGCTCGTGCGCGCAGTCATGCTGCGCCTGGTCGGCGATGGCGAGGGTGACGCACCCGTGCGCCGCCGCGCCCCGCTCGCGGAGCTCGACCTGGAGCGCAACGAGGATGTGGCCGACGTGCTCGCAACGCTGGCGGACAGCCGTCTCGTCACCGTGTCGGAAGGGAACGTCGAGGTCGCCCACGAGGCGTTGCTGCGCGAATGGCCGCGCCTGCGCGAGTGGATCGAGGAGGACACCGAAGGGCGCCGGCTTCGCCGCCACATCACCCAGGCAGCGAGGGAATGGGACGTTGCCGGGCGCGACCAGGGCGAGCTCTACCGCGGCGCCCGCCTCGCTGCCGCCCTCGACTGGACCGCCGATCACGCGCTCGACGTCAACGAGCTCGAGCGCGCGTTCGTCACCGAGAGTCGCGAAGCGTCCGAGAAGGAGACGAAGCGCGTCCGGCGCACCAACCGCCGCTTGCGCGGCCTGCTCGTCGGGGTCGCGGTCTTGCTGGCGGCCGCGGTCGCCGGGGGGATCTTCGCCGCGATCCAGCGCCGTGAAGCCCGAGCTGCGGAGACGGCCCAGTTCGTCCAGCGCCTCGGCTCCCAGGCGCTCGTCGAGGAGGAGCTTGACCTCTCGCTCCTGCTCGCCCGCCAGGCGGTCGAGATCGACGACTCGCCGCTGACCCGTGGTTACTTGCTCGCGACGCTCCGGCGCAACCCCGCTGCCATCGGAATCATGCACGGTGACGGCGACGTGCTCAGAGGAATCGCGGTCACTCCCGACGGGAAGACGCTGGCCGTGGAGGCTGGCCGCGGTGGGATCCGCTTCTTCGATGCCACGACTTACGCGCAGATTGGGGACCCGCTGCCGCTCAAGGACTCCGGCCTGGGGAGCCTTGCGTACAGCCCTGACGGACGAACCCTCGCGGTGGGCGGCGACAACAAGCTTCGCCTCATCGACACGCGAACGCGTCAGCAGCTGGCCGAGGCGACCGTCGACGGAACCGCCATGCGCACGGCTTTCACGAACCACGGGTCGAAGCTCATCGTCGTCGTCGCACCCGGCTCGTCCGGAGAAGACCTCGGCGGAGCCGACGCCCACATCACGATCCGAGATGCGGACACGCTCGCCCCGATCGGCTCGATCGAGCCCGAAGCCTACGTCGGTGCGTACGTTGGCAATTGGTACGCATCACCGCAATTCGCCGTCACGCCGGACGATCGATTTCTCATCACCGCGTCCGAGGATGGTGAGTTGGCGCTGTGGGATCTCCGGAGTAGCAGGAAGACGCGGACGTGGAGGATCGAGGCCGGCCTCGCGCCCGCGCTCGCCGTCAGCGAGGACGGCCGCACCGTGGCGGTCGGCAGCAAGCACGGGGTGCAGCTCGTCGACGTCCGTTCCGGAACCGTGCGAACGGCAGCCGGCGACTCCGCGGGAAGCCCGAGCTGGGTGCTCTTCAGCCCGGACGGGAAGATGGTCGTGGCGACCAACCGCGACAAGACGGTCACTCGCTGGGACGTCGAGTCGGCGACACCCCTCGAGACGCTGCGCGGCCACTCGAACTTCGTGCAGCAGCCGGTCTTCAGTCCCGACGGGGAGACGCTCTACACAGTGAGTCACGACGGCACCGCGATCGCCTGGGATCTCATGGGCGACCGCAGGCTCGGCCGGTCTTTCACGTTCACGCACGACCGGTTCTTCTCCAAGACCGGATTCGACGGCCACCCGGGGAGGCTCAGCCCCGACGGTCGGTTGATCGCGGTCGGCCTCAAGGAGCAGGGCGTCGCGCTGTGGGATGTGCGCGAGCTGACGCCGGTCGGGGCGCCCCTTCTCGATACGGGCGGCGAGGTCAAGTCGCTCGCCTTCTCACCGGATGGGAAGACGATTGCGGCCGTCGCCGACACCATGCTCACGATCTGGGATGTCGGCTCGCGATCGCGGCTCCACGAGCGCTATGCCGGGCACCCGGCTCTCGTGCTCGCCGTCGGCTTCAGCCCGGACGGAGCGACACTCGCGACGGCGAGCAGCGACCTCGGCTTACAACTCTGGGACGCGGCAACCGGAGACACTCTCGATCACCGCGAATTCGCTGGGCGCGCAAGCGACGTCGCCTTCAGCGCCGACGGTGCGATGATAGCGTCCATCCGCGATCGCGAGGGAGTCGCGGAGGTCTGGGATACGGTCACGGGCACGTCGATCGCCACGTTCGACGGCAGCACGCCGGGCAACGAAAACCTTTCGGTCGCGCTCAGCCCCGACGGGCACTTCCTCGCGGTCGGTGGCTTCGGCAGAGTCGTACGCCTCTGGAGCGTTCCCTCCGGGAAGCTCGTCCATGAGCTCGACCAGGGCGGCAACGGCGCGTTCACCCTCGAGTTCGCCCCGGACGGCCGGACGCTCGCAATCTCCGGATTCGAGCCCGCCGCATCACTCTGGGATGTTGCGACCGGAACCCAGATCGGCCCGACGCTCACGGCTGGGGATCGCAGGACGATGATCGATCTCTCGTCTGACGGACGCCAGCTGTTGGAGGTTCACGGCAACGGCCAAGGGGCTGTCTGGGACATCGACCCCGAATCCTGGAAGCGCCGCGCCTGCGACCTTGCGAACCGCACGCTGACGCGCGAGGAGTGGCAGGAGTTCCTCCCGGGCCGCCCCTACGAGCCGGCCTGCGCGAGCTGACTCCCACTCAGTGGCGAATCGACCAGGTGAAGCGGGTAAGGGTGGCTGGCGGAGCGAGCCCGCCCGGGCGTAGACCCCGGCGCACCAGCAGCGTGGGCGCGGTGGCGTCTCGAGCAAGTCTGAGGCGGGCCGGGCCGAGACCCTCGCGGTGCCACCTCGCGGACAGCCCGACGACGAGTAGACCGGCGTCGAGGCTTGCCTCCAGCATGCCTTCCTCACCCGGCGGGGTCAGCAGCGGCTCGGCCGAGATGCCCAGGACGCGCTGAACCGCGAGTGCGCCGTGCGAGAGCAGGCGGCTCGCGTCGCGCCTGCCGTGCTCTGGCACTGCCGCGGCACCTGCGAGCCGGAGCGGCACATCGGCGGCACGCGCGAACCACGCGCCGAGCTCCACCGCCGCCCAGTCGTGCTCGGCCCCCCCGAAGGGAACGAGCACGGGGCCTTCGGGCGTCGCTGCACGAGGAACCAGCAGCGCGACGTCGCAGGGCGTCTCCTCGAGCACGGCACTGAGCTGCTCGTCGGGAGCTCCCTCGGCCAGGAGCGCGTCCGGGGCGTCGGCGAGCAGAAGCTCGACGTCGAGCTCGGTGGCGAGCCGAGCGAGCTCCTGACCTGGCGCCGTCGAGGTGAACGCGGCCGTACGTGCGACGACGCCCCGCGCTTCAAGCGCCGACCCGCGCTCTTCGAGCCAAGCCGACGCGGACCGAAGCTCGGCTGCGTCCCGCACGAGCCTCGCCAGGATCAAGACCCGAGGCAGGTGTCGCACCAGCGGCTCGGCCACTGCGAGCAGCGTGTCGACGCGTGCCGCATCGGTGATGGCGACGAGGATCGATCGCTCAGCGACCTCCCGGGCTCGGGCGGGTTTCGGGGCTTCGACGTCGAGCGATGGGTCCTGTCGAAGGATCGCCCGCTCCAGCTCCTGGAGCGCCGGGCTCGGATCGATCCCCAGCTCGTCGACGAGCGCCCGGCGCGCATTCTGGTACGCGTCCAGGGCTTCCGCCTGCCGATCCGACCGGTACAGCGCCGTCATGAGGTGCCTCCGCAGGCGCTCGCGGAGCGGGTGCTCGGCGACCAGTGCCTCGAGCTCCCCGACCAGCTCGTCGTGGCGACTGAGGGCGAGGTCGGCGTCGACCCGGAGCTCGACTGCCACCAGCCTGATCTCCTCGAGCCGGGCGATAGCCGGCTGGGCGAAGCTCTCGTAGACGAAGTCCGCGAGCGTCGGGCCTCTCCACAGCGACAGCGCGTCGCGCAGCCGCTCCGAAGCCTCGGCTGCCAGACCTCGAGCCAGCAAGCTCCTCCCCTCGTCAGTCAGGCGCTCGAAGCGGTGGAGATCGAGCTCGTCAGGTTCGACCCGCAGGGCGTAGCCGGGCGACCTCGTCGTCAGCATGTGCTGCCCAATCGCCTTGCGAAGCCGCGAGACGTTCACGCGCAGCGCGGCGGCGGCGTCCTCGGGCGAGTCCTCGCCCCAGAGCTCGTCGATCAGCCGGTCAGTGGGAACGACCTCGTTGGGGTGCAGGAGGAGAACGGCGAGAAGCGCACGTGGCTTGGCGCCCCCGAGGGAGACCTCGCCGCCTTCGTCCCACACCTCGAGTGGTCCCAGGATCCGGAACTCCATCTCGCCTCCCTGCCGGCCCGGGGACGCTAACAGCTGTTGCTCGCCTGAAACGGACCTGAAACAGGCCGGCTCGATCATCGGGTCCGGCAAAGCGATCAGATCGAGTCTCGAGGGAGGAACGACCATGAAAGCTCGACACGCCATGCTCGCCGCGCTCGCAGCGGCGGTGACGCTGACAGCTGTAGCGGAGGCCGGACCCGACGCCGCAACGCGCACGTTCACGTTCACCGAGAACGGCGTTCAGTTCTCGTTCAATGTGGCGCCTCGACCGCCGGGGGCATTCACTCCAGTCGAAAGCATCTCGACCAACAAGCTCCCTGGTGGACCGATCTCGCTCAACAAGTCAGACGGGGGAGCACAGAGCGCAGAGGGGATCATCTATTGGACGAGCTTCCCTGACGGCGACTACGCCGATCCGTGTGCCCGTCTGCTGTCTCCGTCGACTGGCGCATCTGCCGCCAAGCTCGCCACAGCAGTCTCGAGAGCGCCCGGCACCAAGCTCGTCAGAGGGCCTTCGGACGTCACACTGGGCGGACGCCCCGCGAAGTACGTGGTGCTCACCGTTCGCAAGAACGTCGGCTGCGACCCCGGGTTCTTCTACACCTGGCGAGCGGTGTCCGGCGGTACGTTGTGGCTGACGACAGATGTAGGCGACACGATCCGGGTCTGGATCGTCCCCGTGGGCGGCATGCGCCTCTTCATCGCAGCCGCGACAAACGACCAGGCCACCTCGAGCCTCAAGAAGGAGATCCAGCAGATCGTCGAATCGATCCGCTTCGCCTCGCCATGAGGACCTCCACCACGGTCATGAGCCACGGGCGGAGGAAATCGCGCTTCATCAGAAGTACCTCACGCTCGAGGGTCAGATCGACGCGGCCAGACTCGAAGGCGACGAGGACGAGGCTCGTCGCCTCACGCCGCTCGTCCAGCGAGCCAAGGCGGGCTGGATCAAGGCCAACTGGAGAGTTACCCGCGGGAGCTAGAACGCAAGGAGCTCGTCAGCGTCTGCACCCACTTCCGATGTCCGGCGCGAGGGGCTGTCACCCCGGCGCGCTCCTCGTCATTCTCGGAGCGATCCAGTGGCCGTCTGACGGGCGGCGGCGGCCGGTACGCCGACGGATGTTGCGGATCTGAAACGGAGCTGAAATGCGCCGGATCGATCATCGCATTCGACAGTTGAACCCCAGCAAGGGAGGGACGCAATGAAAGCTCGGCACGTCCTACTCGTCGCGCTCGTGGCGGCGGTCACGCTGACGTCCGTCGCGGCGGCCGGTCCTGACGCCGCGAAACAGCGGGTTGCGATTTCGATGAAGTTGAAGGAAGTGGGGGACGGCACGTTCGTGCTCATTCCACTGCAGTCCGGGACGCTCAAGCGCGACTCGGGCACGGTGACCGTCGTCTTCAACGACCCCACCATCGTGATGCGCGACGGGCAGCGCATCGATATCTTTCGGAACACCTACACGGTCACGGGCAAGCGAGGGACGATGTCGATTCGCGAGCGGACCGAGTTCGTCAACGTCTCGAACGAAAAGGTCCCGGGCTTCGATTTCACGCCGGGTGTCGGCATCGGCACGTGGAAGGTCGTGGGCGGGACGGGCGCGTACGCCAAGATCACCGGAGGCGGACGGAGTGGCCACCAGGGCCAGCCCTGGCTCGCGCAGCAGCAGGGCTTCCTCGCGAGTCGATAAGCCGGCTGCACTGAGACGGGCGGCGCGCGCTCGCGCGCCGCCCACGTCTCAGCCGGTTTGGTGCCTTCGTCGGACACGCCGAGAGGCCCCAGGATCCGGAACTCCATCTGCGGGCCTCCCGGCCGAAGACGCTAACGCTGTTGCTCGCCAGAAACGGAGCTGAAACGCACCGGGTCGATCATCGCATTCGACAGTCGAACCTCAGCAAGGGAGGTACGCAATGAAAGCTCGGCGCGCGCGTCAGTTTCCGCTTCCCGCTCCTGTAGCCGCTGTCGTCGAGGTCCGGCAGACCCACAACGGTTCACCTGAATCATCAGAGGGCCATCGTCGTGAAGGGTCAGTGAGCGATCCCGATGACCCCCTTACTGGTGGAAGGTGGTCGTGCTCTCGCCTGCTCGGGCAACGCTAAGTGCCTTCAGCAGGTCTTTCGTCTCAAGACGTGCTCGATCGCTAGTCGCGGCACCGTGTCGGGAGTAGTCGCGAAACGTCGCGATGCGTCGCGCGTACCGCAGATGTGTCCGAAATGTGTCCGCGTGTTCTTGGTACAGACAACACTAAAGCGCCAATTTGCAGGTACTTTAGGCAAGCCCTCTGACGGACTCGAACCGTCGACCCCCTCCTTACCATGGAGGTGCTCTACCAACTGAGCTAAGAGGGCGGGGGTCGAAGGGTAGCGGGTTCGCTCCTGCGATTCCGACGTGCTTGCCGGCGTCCACCGTCCGATGACCCGGACGAGGCAGCAGCCTCGACCAGCCGGCACATGAGCGCGACCGCGTCGTCGCCGCTCAGCCGCTGCTCCTGCGTCAGCGAGTGCCACGTCGGGAACGCCAGCGCGTGGCCGATCGCCGCCCGCATTCGGTCCGCGGCACGGCCGCGAAGGCTGCGGTTTGCCGCCAGGACGTCCTGGGCCCGGCGCAGGTAGCCGTGGAAGTCGCGCAGCCGACGGTGGACGACCGGAACGAGCGGCTCGTCGCGCAGGAGGCTCTCGTACATCCGCCGCGTGCGCGCGTAGAAGGCGTAGAGCTCGCTCAGCGCGGCGTCGGTGCGCTCGGCCGGGTCGTCGATCGCGGCCCAGACGCTCGGGTCGGGCGGAGGGTTGGCTGCCCTCCAGTGCGACGAGCACGCCGCGAAGAGCTCGTCCTCGTCTCGGAAGTGGCGGTACACGGTCGACCGGCGGACGCCGGCGCGCTCCGCGATCGCGCTGATCGTGGTCCGCGCCGGCCCGAGCTCCTCGTGGAGCGCGACCGCGCTCTCGGTGATCCGCAGGCGGGTCTGGGCCTCGCTCTCCGCGCGGCGCTTCATCCGGTAGGGGCGTTTTTGATCAGACATTGCCGTCCTCTGAATATTGACAGATGCGACTGCCGATGCGCTAGTTTTTCACGCGACAGTTATGTCCGATCAAAGGAGATGATGATGGAAGCGACAGCGACAGGCACAAAGATCGTGGGGCCCGGCGACGGAGTCGAGGGCTTCCTGGGCAGCATCGGCGTCCGCTTCATGATCGACGGGCCCGACGCGGACGAGCGGTTCTCCCTCGTGGAGCACCCGATGTCGCCCCGCGCGCTCGCCGCGCCGTTGCACCTGCACACGCGCGAGGACGAGTACAGCTTCGTGCTCGAGGGCCGCATGGGCGCGCTGCTCGGCGACGACGTCGTCGAGGCAGGCCCCGGCGACCTCGTCTTCAAGCCGCGCAACCAGTGGCACACCTTCTGGAACGCGGGCGACGAGCCGTGCCGGATCCTCGAGATCATCGCGCCGGCAGGCTTCGAGCGCTTCTTCCGTGAGCTGGACGCCCTCGGCGGCGCCATCGAGGCGGACCCGGAGGCGCTCGCGGCGCTCAACGAGCGCTACGGCCTCGAGATGCAGCCGGAGACGGTTCCCGATCTCCTCGATCGCTTCGGGCTGCGGATCGGCGAGCCGCTGTCCGGCGGCTGGAGGCCCTGACTCGACATCCGCGCGTTCGACATCGACGGCCGCCGGGAGGTGCGAAGAGCTACTCCGACCGGCGGCCGTCGAGCCGGATCGTCCACCGGTCGACGGAGGCGACGACGAGGTGCGACTCGCTCCACGGGTCGCGTGCCAGTGCGGCGCGGACGTCGGCCTCGGACTCCGCCTCGATCACGAGGATCACGCGGTGCTCGTCGGCCAGTGGGCCGCCGAGCACGACGAAGCCCGTGTCGACGAGCGCGTCCATGAAGTCGGCGTGTGCGTCCCAGCCGCTCTGCTCCTCGAGCGGCCGTGAGAGATCCCACTCCGGCCCCGAGCGACGCTCGACGACGAACCACAGCGCCACCACCCCATCCTACGGGCCCGCCGGAGCCGAGATACTCGCGTGACGCTCGGCAAGCTCCGCTCGCACCGTGCGAGCGGGCGTACGCCCTCCACGTGATCCCCGTCGCCGCGCCGGCCCACGTCCACTACTACCACCCGGCCGGAAAACCGGGCCGGGCGGCCGACCGTAGTTCAGGGCAACCCCTACGTGAACCTCGGAGAAGGAGCTCGGAGATGAAACGGAGAACCGGAGTGCGCCTCGGGGCGCTGCTGGTGGTGGCCATCGCAAGCGTCGTGGCAGCGACGTCGGCGATGGCGGGCGCCCATCAGCAGGCCACCGTCAAGCTGGTGAAGACCTCGGACTACGGCAAGGTGCTCGCGACCTCGAGCGGACTGACGCTCTATCACTACACCGACGAGACCCGCGGCAAGATCGACTGCAAGGGCGCGTGCGCCAAGCTCTGGCCGCCGCTCCTCGTGAAGGCCGGCGCGAAGCCGTCCGTCGGCCCGGGCCTCACCGCGTCGAAGCTCGGCACGATCAAGCGTCCCGACGGCGGGACCCAGGTGACCTACAACGGCCTCGGCCTGTACCGGTACGCGCCCGACACGAAGGCGGGCGACGTCAAGGGCCAGGCTCTGTTCAAGGCGTGGTACGTCATCGCGCCGACCGGGAAGATCGTCAAGCGGGCGGCCGCAGCCGCTGCGCCGCCCGCCTCGACTCCGCCGCCGAGCACCACCACGCCGTCCGGCGGCGGCTACGACTACGGATAGGTCGCTCGCCTCTTCGGGGAAGACCCGATCCGGGTCTTCCCCGATGCGCTTTCGCACCGATCGCGGCACCCTCCGAGTGACGATTGATCGGAGGGATCGGCGATGAGAACGGCGACGAAGGTGCTGACGACCGCGGCCGGGACGGCGGTTGCGCTGGAGACGACGCGCCGGCTGGTGCGCACTCCCGTGCTGACGTGGGGCGCCACGGGCGACGAGGCGGCGCGGACGCTTCCGGGCGACGACCTGCTCGAGAACGCCGCCGTCGTCTCGACGCGCGCGATCACGATCGACGCGCCGCCGTCGGCCGTCTGGCCATGGCTCGTCCAGATGGGGTCGGGACGCGGCGGCGCCTACACGTACGACTGGATCGAGAACCTCTTCGGGCTCGGGATGCACAGCGCGGACACGATTCACCCGGAGTGGCAGAACCTCGCCGTCGGCGACGTGATCCCCGGCAGGGCGAGCCTCTCGAACATGCGTATCGAAGTGCTCGAGCCAGAGCGCGTGCTCGTGTTGCGATCGGAGGACGGCACGTGGGTCTGGGCATTCGTGCTCGAGGATCTCGGCGGCCAAACGAGGCTCTTGAGCCGGAATCGGGTCGCGATGCCCGACCCATCGTTCGGCGATCGGATCGGCATGGCGGTGATGGAGCCCGGCTCGCTCGTGATGGAGCGCAAGATGCTTCGCGGGATCAAGGAGCGCGCGGAGCGGCTCGTCGCGCATCCGGAGCTCGCGGTCAGCGCCTGACCCCGCGTCGATTCCGCTCGCGAACGCGCGGGCGACGCATCGCGGCAGTTGCGGCCCGCGAAGCGGGACGCCTTCAGGGATCTGCCCCGCCTTAGGCGGGGATCGAGCGGCGGGAATCCGCTCGGCGGATTCCCGCTTGCGAGCGAGCCATGCAGGGAGGAGGATTCGAACCTCCGAAGGCTGAGCCAGCGGGTTTACAGCCCGCCCCCTTTGGCCACTCGGGAATCCCTGCGAGGAAGCCGGATTGTAGCCGCGCCCCGGCCAGGGACTTGGTCACTCCGCGCTGTGTGCTGACACACTCGCGCGATGGAGATCGCCTCGCTCGGTTTCCGCACCGACCTCATGGTGCTCGAGCTCGGCGGCAGCGAGATCGAGCACCACGAGCGTCACGTCGTCGTCCGTACGCCCGCCAACCCGACCTACTTCTGGGGCAACTTCGTCCTCTTCGCGACCCCGGTCGCCCCGGGTGACATCGCGGCGCGCCTCGAGCTCTTCGCCGGCGAGTTCCCGGACGCCGCACACGTCGCTTGGGGGATCGACACGGTCGACGGGACGGCCGGAGCCGAGCAGGAGCTCGTCGACTCGGGTTTCCACGTGGGCCGTGACACCGTTCTCACGGCGGGTTCGCTCCGGCCGCCCGGACGTCCGGCCGAAGCGGAGCTGCGACCCCTCGAGAGCGACGCCGACTGGAGGCAGACACTCGCGCTGCACATCGCGTGCGTCGATCCGGCCGACGAGCACGTCACCGAGGAGTTCCTCGCCGGCCAGGTTGCGGCGTTCCGAGAGCTCCGCGACCGGGGCCACGCGACCTGGTTCGGGGCCTTCGAGGACGGGATGCTCGTCTCCTCGCTCGGCATCGTCTCCGACAGCTCGGGGCTCGCGCGCTTCCAGGCGGTCGAGACGCATCCCGACGCCCGTCGTCGCGGCCTTGCGAGCATGCTCGTCCGCCATGCGGGAAGGGCGGCGCTCGATCGCGGCGCGAGGCGCCTCGTGATCGTCGCCGACCCGGGCTACCACGCGATCGGCATCTACCGCTCGCTCGGGTTCGTCGAGTCGGAGACGCAGGTGCAGCTCACGCGCCCGCCGGGCTCGAGCGGCACCTGACGTTCCCTACACTCGGCGACGTGCAGAGGTTCGACGTGCTCGTCGTCGGCGCAGGGCCGGCGGGATCCTCGACGGCGATCCACCTCGCGCGGGCCGGAGCGACAGGTTCTGCTCGCCGACAAGGCGCGCTTCCCGCGCGACAAGCCCTGCGGCGGCGGGCTCACCGGCCGTGCGCTGAAGCGGATCCCGGTCGACCCGTCGCCCGTCGTCGAGCGCGACGTCGACCGCTTCCGGCTCCGCCTCCGCTACGGCTCCACGTTCACACGCGACCACGACGAGCCGCTGATCAGGATGACCCAGCGCCGCCGTCTCGACGCGTTCCTCGTGGAACAGGCGGCCGCGGCGGGCGCGGTGGTGCGCGACGGCATTCGCGTCGAGGAGCTGGACATCGACGACTCCGGAGTCTCCGCGCGGTTCGGCGGCGAGGCCGTTGGGGCCGACGTGCTCGTCGGAGCGGATGGTGCCAACGGCGTCGTGGCCCGCTCGGCCGGGCTGGGGGAGGGGATCGTGCGGGGCGTGGCGCTCGAGGGGAACGTGCCGCTCGAGGCGCTCGGCGGCGACTTCGAGCGGACGGCGGGGATCGAGCTCGCCGTCCTTCCGGGCGGCTACGGCTGGGTGTTCCCGAAGGGCGATCACGCGAACCTAGGCGTCGGCGGCTGGGGTGGCGAGGGGCCGCGGCTGCGCGACCACCTCGCGCGGCTCGCCCGCGCACACGGAGTCGCGTACGAGTCGGTGACCGACCTACGAGGCCACCGACTCCCGATGCGCCGGCTCGGCACGCTCGCGCAAGCGGGGCGCGTCCTGCTCGTCGGCGACGCAGCCGGCCTCGTCGACCCGCTGTCCGGCGACGGGATGTACGAGGCGTTCGTCTCCGCCCGTCTCGCGGCGGACGCGATCGTCGCGGGCGAGCTCGAGGGCTATACCGCGGCGCTCTCGGCGGCGCTCGACCGGCACGCCGCCGCCTCCTGGGCCGCGAAGCGCGCCTTCGACCGCTATCCGCGCACCGTGTTCGCCGCGGCCCGCGCGCCGGGCGTCTTCAAGGTGGTCGCCGGCCTGCTCTGCGGCGACGTCGCCCACCCGGCGGACGCGCACGGCGTGGCCCGGGGGCCGCTGAAGCTGATCGCGCGCCTCGCCGGCTGACAACCGCTCATTCCTCGGCGAGCGCCTCGGCGAGGAGCGAGGTCGCGTACGCCTTCCACGCGAGATCGTCGTCGGAGAGGAGCAGCGTCAGCGACTCGCGGGCGCCGCGAAGGCCCGCGACCTCTCCGGCCAGCGACTCGAGCCCGGCGCGGAGCTGAGCACGCCGAGCCACGGTGTCGATGTCGTCCGCCAGCGCCGTGACGGCCCGGCCGAACGGGTCGAGCGGGCGGTGCGGGTCGCCTCCGGCCGCGAGAAGGAGCTCCGCACGACGGATCGCGGCGCCGAGCTCGCCCTCGTCGACCGAGACGACGCGCCCCGCGAAGAAGCAGAGCATCGTCCACTGCTCGGTCGACCCGGCCCGCTCGACCGAGCGAATCCAGTCGCGGATCGTCTCCCGCGCCATCTCGGCGTTCTATCGCAGCGTGAATGTTCGGATCCGGTTCGGAACGACGGACGGCCGATCAAGCAGGCGCACGAGTCGTCCGATATGTCAGGCATGGGTGGTGGACGTCTCTTCGGAGTGCTGGGCGCTGCGCTCGCGTCGCTGGTGCTGACAGGGCCTGCGCTCGCCGCCGATCCCGCGCCCGAGCTCGTGCAGCCCACCGCCCCGACGGCGAAGAGCTGGGCCGCGCCGCAGATCGCATCGGTCGTGCTGGCTGGGGTGATGGGGCCGGAGGTGACATCGTTCCGCCCGGACGACGCGTTGACCCGTGGGGAGCTGCACGCGGCGATCCTCGCGCTCGGAAAGCCGCACCAGACGCCCGCAGATCCCACGAGGATCGTGACGATGCGCGAGCTCGACGCGCAGCTCGTCGCAGCTGCAGGGCTTCTTCCCTCCGCGCGCGCCATCCGGCTCGCCGCCGGGGCCGGAGGCCTTGACCCGATCGACATGCTCGGCACCGAGACCGTCGCTCGGCTCCTCGGTCTGCGGCTCAACCACCCGCAGGGGAGCGAGAACCTGGAGCGGGCGCCCAAGGAGCCCGCCTCCCGCGCCGAGGCCGCCTACTCGCTCGCGAAGCTCCGCACGGTCGACCCGGCACGCATCGCCGCGATCCAGCAGTTGGCCTCGAGCTTCGTCGTCCCGGTGCTCACCGACCTGCAGCGAGAGGTGCTCGCACGGGCGCTGCGGTTCGTCGGTTACCCGTACGTCTTCGCCGGCATGTCCGAGAAGACGCAGAAGCTCTGGAGCGTCACGGCCCCGGGCAACACGATCACCGTCCCCGGCGGCTTCGACTGCTCGGGGTTCGTGTGGCGGATCTACAAGCTCCAGCCGTTCGACGACGCGCCCGCGCTCGCCGCCGTGCTCCGGGGGCGGACGTCGTATGCGATGAGCGGCGAGGTGGCGAGGCCGCAGCGGATCGATCCGGGGGCGCTCCAACCAGCCGACGTCCTGTTCTTCGGCTCGCGCGGCCCCAGGTCCAAGCCGTCCGAGGTGGGCCACATGGGGATCTACGTCGGCAACGGCTGGTTCGTCCACTCTTCGAGCGGCGGGGTGACTCTGCAGCCGCTCCAGGGGTGGTACGCGACCACGCTCGCGTGGGCCCGTCGGCCGCTCGCCGAAGCCGGCCTGGCTGTGTAGCCCCCGCGCATGGTTTCCCGTCGATCCGGGTACATTCACCCGCGTGCGGTGGAAGAAGGTGCCCGGCCAGGGCGACATGGAGGACCGCCGCGGCCAGTCGAGCGGACCGCTCGGCGGTGGGGGCTTCCCGATCCCGATGGGTGCGGGCGGCGGCGGGCTCGGCCTGATCATCATCGTCGTCCTCGCGCTCCTCTTCGGCGGCAACATCTTCGGCGGCGGCGGGTCGAGCGGCCCCCTGGACCCGGGCGGGGTCGACCAGACGGTGCCCCAGGCCGATCCCGGCTCGCAGCCGGGGACGGAGACGTCGGGCAAGACGAAGGACCAGGCGTTCGAGTTCGCCAAGTTCGTCAGCCAGGACGCGCAGAACATGTGGACGCAGGTCTTCCAGCAGTCCGGCAAGACCTACACGCGCGCGCCGGTCGTGACGTTCACGTCCGGCACGGTCAGCGGCTGCGGCCCCGCGTCCTCCCAGACCGGGCCGTTCTACTGCCCTGCGGACCACAAGGTCTACCTCGACCTCTCGTTCTTCCGCGAGCTGTCGCAGCGCTTCGGCGCGCCGGGCGATTTCGCCTCGGCGTACGTGATCACCCACGAGATCGGCCACCACATCCAGAGCGAGCTCGGCATCGAGGAGGACATCCGGCGCAAGCAGCAGGAGGACCCCGGTCATGCGAACCGGTACTCGGTGCAGCTCGAGCTGCAGGCTGACTGCTTCGCCGGCGTCTGGGCCCGCTCGACCTACGATCGGGGCATTCTCGACCCGGGTGACATCGAGGAAGGCCTCAAGGCGGCCGCCGCGGTCGGGGACGACCGGCTCGGCGCGCGGAGTCGCGAGCAGTGGACGCACGGCTCCTCGGAGCTGCGCGCGCAGTGGTTCCGCACGGGCTTCGACTCCGGCAAGCCCGGCAACTGCGACACGAGCAACGTCGACATCTAGCGGCTTCCGCGAACCCGAACGCAGGACCCGCTCGACGCCGGTCCCGCGATACCCTCAAGAGATACGGATTCTCGAGAGGAGTGAGCGATGACGGAGCTTGCCGAGGCGCCGGTTGCCGGGCGCGACGAAGCTGTCACACGGATCCCCCACTGGATCGGCGGGAAGCGCGTCGAGGGGACGTCCGGCCGCAGCGGGCCGGTCTACAACCCTGCCGCGGGCATCCAGTCGGGTGCGGTCGACTTCGCGTCGGTCGAGGAGATCGGCGCGGCCGTCCGGAACGCGGCCGAGGCATGGGAGGCGTGGCGTACGTTCTCCCTCGCGAAGCGCGCGGACCTTTTCTTCCGCATCCGCGAGCTGTTCCACTCGCACCGCGAGGACCTCGCGAAGCTCCTCACCGCCGAGCACGGGAAGGTCCTCTCCGACGCGATGGGCGAGGTCGCTCGCGGGCTCGAGGTGATCGAGTACGCCTGCGGGATCCCGACCCTCGTCAAGGGCGAGTTCTCGGAGCAGGCCTCGACCGGGATCGACGTCTACTCGATCCGGCAGCCGCTCGGCGTCGTCGCGGGCATCACGCCGTTCAACTTCCCGGCGATGGTCCCCATGTGGATGTGGGCGCCGGCGATCGCCTGCGGGAACTGCTTCCTCCTGAAGCCGTCCGAGAAGGATCCCTCCGCCTCGCTGCTCACCGCCGAGCTGCTGAAGGAGGCGGGCCTCCCCGACGGCGTCTTCAACGTCGTCCACGGCGACAAGGTCGCGGTCGACGCGCTGCTCGAGCATCCCGGCATCGCGGCGGTCTCGTTCGTCGGCTCGACCCCGATCGCGCGCTACATCTACGAGACCGGGACGAAGCACGGCAAGCGCGTCCAGGCGCTCGGCGGGGCGAAGAATCACATGATCGTGCTGCCCGACGCCGACGTCGAGATGGCCGCCGACGCCGCGGTGTCCGCGGGCTACGGCTCGGCCGGGGAGCGCTGCATGGCCGTCTCGGTGCTCGTCGCCGTCGGCGACGTCGCCGACCCGCTCGTCGAGGCGATCAAGCAGCGGCTGCCGAACGTCAAGGTGGGCGACGGCATGCAACCCGACTCCGAGATGGGCCCGCTCGTGACCCGCGAGCATCGCGACAAGGTCGCCTCGTACATCGCCTCCGGCTCCGACCAGGGTGCCACGATCGTGGCGGACGGCCGTGACACGGGCCCCGGCGGTGACGGCTTCTTTCTCGGGGTGTCGCTGCTCGACAACGTGACGACCGAGATGGACGCCTACCGCGACGAGATCTTCGGGCCGGTGCTCTCCGTCGTCCGGGCGACGAGCTATGACGAGGCGATCGGCCTCGTCAACGACAACCCGTACGGCAACGGCGTCGCGCTGTTCACGCGGGACGGAGGCGTGGCGCGCCAGTTCCAGTTCGACGTCAGCGCAGGCATGGTCGGTATCAACGTGCCGATCCCCGTGCCCGTCGCCTACTACTCCTTCGGAGGCTGGAAGGCGTCCCTCTTCGGGGACTCGCACGCCTACGGCCCCGAGTCGATCCACTTCTACACCCGGGGCAAGGTGGTGACGTCGCGCTGGCCCGACCCGGCCACGAGCAGGGTCGACCTCGGGTTCCCGCAGACGAGGTAATCGCATGGGCGGGCCGACAACCGTTGACCGGCACTGCCCAAGACGTGCACAATCGACATCTGCCGGCCGGGGCGGGCCTGCGGCGCCGCCCCGGCCGCTTCGGTCATGACCAAGGTCCTGGTCGAGGGCTTCGACCGCGACGCCGTCGTGCTTGCGCGGCTGCTCACCCGGGAGGGGCGGCGCGTCACGCTCGCGGGCATGGGCGACGCGTCGCAGCAGGCGCTCGAGCTTCGCGCGTCAGGCGTCACGGTGCGCGCCCGCGCCGCCCTCGACACCGAGCCCGGCCAGTTCGAGGAGGCATTCCTCGACGTCTGGACGCCAGAGGTCGCGCCGCGGGTCGCCCTGCTCCGCGAGAGCGGCTGCATCCTCCGCTGCCTCGGCGACTTCGTCCTGGAGCGGGCGGCCGTGCCCACGATCGCCGTGACCGGGACCGCCGGCAAAACGACGACTGCCGCCTTCCTCACGTTCCTGCTGCGCACGTCCGGGGTCACCGTGCATGCGAGCACGACGGCCCGCGCGGCGAACCTCTGGCCGACCGCCGAGCTTGTGCCACCGCCCCCCGACGGGGTGGTCGTGATGGAGCTGACGAGCTCGCATCTCTGCTTCACCACCCGGAGCCCGACGATCGCCGTGATCACGTGCTTCTGGCCCGACCATCTCGAGCTGCACGGCTCGCTCGAGCGCTACCGCGAGGCGAAGGCGGCGATCGTCGACCGACAGGGTCCCGGAGACGCCGTCGTCGTGAACGAGAGCGACCCGGAGGCGGCGGCGATCGCCGATCGGTCGAAGGGCCGGCGGTTCGGCTTCTCGACGACCGGCGAGGTCGAGGCGGGCGCGTTCGTCCACCGGAAGAACGTCGTCTTACGCGGGCCGTCCGGCGAGCGCTCCTTCCGCGTGCCGCCGAGCCTGGACGCCCCGCGCCTCCAGGCGCTGCTCGCCGCCGCTGCGGCGGCCATGGCGGCCGGCAGGTCGCCCGACGCGATGCTCACGCCGGAGTCGCCGCCGCACCGCGCGACACACGTCGGTCGCCTCGGCGAGACCGAGCTCGTCGACGACGGCATGGCGGCGACGCCTGCGAAGACGGCGGCGGCGCTCGAGGGCTACCCGGATGAGTCGGTTGTGCTCGTCGCAGGCGGGGAGCTCGACCATGCCGGCCTGGCCGTCCACACCTCGCCGGAGGAGCAGGCGCTCCTCGAGCGCGCGTGTGCCGAGGCCGCGCGGGTCGCCCGCCTCATCGTCCTCTTTGGCCCGGCCGCGGCACGGCTCGCGCCGTTCTTCGACCGCCGGCGGACGATCCGCGCGGGGGGCCTCGATGACGCGATCGTGCTCGCCTCGACCCGCGCCGAGGGGGCGAGGGTTCTCGTCGTCTCCCCGATGTTCCCGCTCCCGCTGGCCGACCGCGAGCGGATTGCCCCCGCGCTGGCGGAGATCGCCGCAGCCGGGAATAGCCGCTAGTCTTCTCCCGTTACTTGCTGTAACAACTATTATGTGCGCAAGGAAATGCGCACTAGACGCGGGAGGAAAGACATGAGCAGCACCATCGAGAACCAGGTCGTCCCGGCGGGCACCTGGACGTTCGACCCCACGCACTCGTCCGTGGGTTTCAACGTCGTGTACATGGGCGTGGCGCCGTTCGAGGGCGCGTTCCGGAGCTTCGAGGCGAGCCTCGACCAGGACGGCCTCCGGGGAGCCGCCCAGGCGGCGAGCATCGACGTCGACAACGAGCAGCTCGCAGGGCACCTCGCCTCGCCCGATTTCTTCGACGTCGCGACCTACCCCGAGCTGTCGTTCGAGGCGGCTCCCGCCGTGCGGAACGGCGACGAGGTCACCTTCGAGGGCATCCTCGAGGTGAAGGGCAACCGCGCGCCGATCACGCTGACCGGCACGATCACCGATCCTGTCTCCGATCCGTGGGGCAACAGCAAGCTCGGCCTCCGGCTCGCCGGCACGGTCGACAAGAACGCCGTCGGGCTGACGTGGAACGCGCCGCTCCCCGAGGGCGGCTCGATGCTGGCCGACGAGGTCGCGCTCGAGGCGACGCTCGTCTTCGTCCAGACCCCTGGGAGCGAGTCGTAATGAGGATCCTCGGCCTCGTCGGCAGCCTCCGTGCGGGCTCGCTCAACGCGCGGCTTCTCCGCCTCGCGGCGGAGGAGCTGCCGGAGGGTGTCGAGCTCGAGCTCTACGACGGCCTCGCCGACATCCCCGCCTACGACCATGACCTCGACGACTTCGTCCCCGACCCCGTCGCCGAGCTGAAGAACGCGATCGCCGAGGCGGACGCGATCCTGGTGGCGACTCCCGAGTACAACGGCTCGGTCCCCGGGTTCCTGAAGAACGCGCTCGACTGGGTCTCCCGACCGATCGCGGAGTCGCCGATGCGCGGCAAGCCCGTCGCGGTGATCGGCGCAAGCCCCGGGCAGTTCGGCGCGATCTGGGCACAGCGGGAGCTCAAGAAGGTGCTCGGCGTGATGAGCGCACGCGTGCTCGACGTCGAGCTCGCGGTGGCCAAGGCCGACCGGCGGCTCGAGCATCCCGAGCCCGAGCTTCGCGACGAGCTGCGGACGGTGGTCGGCGCCCTCGCGGACGCCGCCGTCCCGGACCTCGAAGCGGCAGTGGCGTAAGCCCGGATCCGGCTCGGCCGGATCCGGGCTGTGCGACACTCGCGGGCGTGCGCGTGACGATGCTCCTCGCGGACTTCGCCCAGGTGTCCGACGGCAAGCTGACCGTCGTGGGCGGAGGCTGGTCGCTGACCGGCCCCGACCCCGTCCCGTTCGGCATCGCGATCCTGATCCGCGTTCCGTGGGATCAGGCGAACCAGCGGCACGTGATGCGGCTCGAGCTTCTCGACGCGGACGGGATTGCCGTCGAGATGGAGACGGACGACGGCTCGCAGCCGGTCGTTTTCTTCGACGACCTCCCCTTCGAGGTCGGAAGGCCGGCCGGGCTCAAGCCGGGCACGCCGCTCGACTTCCCCGTGGCCATCAACTCCGGGCCGCTGCCGCTCGAGCCCGGCCGCTACGAGTGGCGCCTCACGATCGACGGCAAGGCCGACGACGAGTGGCGCCTACCGTTCTCCGTCCGGCTCGAGGAAGAGGACGCGATCCTCTGATTCCTAGTGTGGGGCCGGCGCGGGCCGGTGGCCTCGAACGAGCCGCGCCAGGCCCCACGCCGACACGATCGCCCACACGATCTCGAGCAGGAAGAAGCCCCACTGCTCCTGCCGCCACGCGTCGACCGTCAGGATCGCCGAACCGACGAGGTTGACGACGAGGTACCAGAGCGACTGCGGGTCGAGCAGGCGGAACTGCGCCAGCACGAAGCCCGAGAGGATGAGCAGGGCGCCGACGATCTGGACGAGCTGGTGCACGAGTGACCTCCAAGGGGCTGGCGTTCGCCTCATCGTCGTGACCAGGTACGACGCGCCTCGTACGGGCGTCCAGCTGCCGCTGACAGGATACCCGGGTGGGGTCACATCGGTTCCTGACGGCGGCTCTCGTCGTCGTAGCTGCTGCCGCGCTCGGTGGTCTGGCCGCCGGTCGTGCGCCGGCAGCGGCGCCGGCCGGGCTCGACCGGCTCGTCGGCGTTCGGCTCGTGGTCGGGATCGATGGAACGACGGCCACCCCGTCGCTGCTCGAGCGGATCCGCGCCGGCCGTGTCGGCGGCGTGATCCTCATGGGCCGCAACGTGCGCTCTGCCCCGCAGGTGCGCGTGCTGACGGCGTCGTTGCGCGCGGCCGCGCAGATGGGAGGGCGCCGGTTGCTGATCATGACCGACCAGGAGGGCGGGCCGGTACGGCGCTTCCGGTGGGCGCCGCCGGCCGCGCCTGCAGACGAGCTCGGCCGCCTGACCGAGGGCGCGCTTCGCAGCCGCGGCCGCACGACCGCGCAGGCGCTCGAACGGCTCGGCGTCGACATCGACCTCGCGCCGGTCGCCGACGTGCCGGCCGCCCAGGGCTCGTTCATCGCACGGCAGCGACGGGGGTTCTCGACGATCCCGGCTCGCGTCGCCAAGGACGTGACGGCGTTCTCCGCCGGGCTTCTCGACGGCGGCGTCGCGCCGACGCTCAAGCACTTCCCGGGGCTCGGCCTGGCGACCGTCTCGACGGACCACGCGGCGGTCACGGTCGAGGACGATGCGGCGGCGCTTGCCCCGGGTATTGCGCCGTACCGGCGCGCGATCGCCGCCGGTGTCGCGCCTCTCGTGATGGTCGCGAACGCCTCCTACACGGCATACGGAGGCCGGCCCGCGGCGTGGTCGCCGAGCGTGCTCCGCCTGTTGCAGGGATTCGGCTTCACCGGCGTCACGATCACCGATGCGCTCGAGCCGCTCGCGTCGACTCACGACCTGCCGCTCCCGACCGCGGCGATCCGCGCCGCGCGGGCGGGCGTCGACCTGCTCCTCTTCGTCGGCTCCGAGCGCTCGACCGAGCGTGTGTACGACGCGCTGCTCGAGGAGGCGCGCGCGGGGCGTCTCTCTCGCGGCGCGCTGCAGCGGAGCGCGGCTCGGATCGACGAGCTCGCGGCGACGTACGCGGGCTAGGCTCCCGCGGTGCCGCGAGTGGGAGACACGGTGACGAGCGCCGCGCTCTACGGGCGCAGCGCGCTGCGGATCGCGCGCAGGCGCCGCCGGCTCGGATCCGAGGAGCGCCTCGTCTTCGTCGTCGGATCGCCGCGTTCCGGCACGACCTTCACGGGCCGCGCGCTCGGGTCGCTTCCCGGGTTCGTCGACCTCGACGAGGTGCAGCCCTGGAAGGCGGCGATCCCGGCGCTCCTGGGCCTTCCGGACGACGCGGTCGCGTCGAGACTCCGCCGGGTTCTCGAGCGCGTGCGCACGCTCGGGCTCGCCCGCGGCCTCCGCGGGGTCGAGCAGACGCCGGAGACGAGCTTCGTCCTCCGCGGCTGCTCTCCGTGCGTATCCGCAGGCCGTCGCCGTCCACGTGATCCGCGACGGGCGGGACGTCGCGACCTCGCTGCTCGAGCGCGGCTGGCTCAGCGCAGACCGGGCCGGGGCAGACGACGCGCGAATGCCGTTCGGCGCCCACGCCCGCTTCTGGGTCGAAACGGGGCGCGAGACGGAGTTCGCCTCGGTCTCCGACGCGACGCGCGTGGCGTGGGCTTGGCGCCGCTACGTCACCGCCGCCGGCGCCGTGCCCGAGCGCACGGTCGAGGTTCGCTACGAGCAGCTCGTCTCGGACCCGGCTGCTGCTGCTGCGCCGGTCGCGGCGAGGCTCGGTGTCGACCCCGCTCTCGTCACAACCGCCTTCGCCTCGGCACATGACACGTCCGCGGGGCGCTGGCGCCGCGATCTGACGCCGGAGCAGCTCGCGGACGTGGAGCGCGAGGCCGGCGAGGCGCTCGTCGCGCTCGGCTACGAGCTCGGCCGCTAGGGCCGGCAGATCGCTCAGCCGGCCGCCGGCTCGGCGACCGGTGCGAGACCGAGCCGCTCGAGCTCGGCCATCACGAGCGCGACCGACTCGTCGGGCGTGAGGGCAACCGTGTCGGCCACGACCTCGGCGTCGTCGGGCTCCTCGTAGGGGTCGTCGACGCCGGTGAACTGCGTGATCTCGCCTGCGAACGCCTTGGCGTAGAGACCCTTCACGTCACGGCGGGCGCACTCTTCGACCGGCGCCTTGACCCAGACCTCGACGAACGGCCCCTCCGCCTCGACGAGGGCGCGGACGCGCTTGCGCGTGGCGTCGTAGGGCGAGATCGCGGCCACGACGACCGCCGCACCGTGCCGCGTCAGCCGGGACGCGACCCAGCCGATCCGCTCGATGTTCGTGTCGCGGTCCTCGTGTGAGTACCCGAGGCCCTTGGAGAGATGCGTGCGAACGACGTCGCCGTCGAGCAGCTCGACATGGAGGCCGCGGCGCTCGAGCTCGGCCGCAACGGCGTGCCCGATCGTCGTCTTGCCAGCCCCCGACAGGCCGGTCAGCCAGACGGTGAACCCTGCGTCGGCGCTCGATGCCACGGCGGAGTGGTACCAGAGGCGGCGGCAGCAGGAACCCGTGAACGGGACGCGTCGGGCTAGCCGCGTCCCGGTCGTGCACCGCGCGCGGAGGGGTGGACGACCGGCACGGCGGATTCCCATCCCGAGCGCAGCACGGCGACGAGCGTCGGCGGCGTGATCAGCGTCGCGGGCCCCTCGGGTCTCGGCTGGCGGCGGGTGTACCCGGCCGGCGTCCACGTCAGCAGGGTGTCCCCGAGAACGAGCTTCGGCGTCCCGTTGTGGAGGACGAACGCTCCGTCCGGAAGGTCGTCGAACCGGGTGGGGTGGAGGCGGCGCGAGCGCGTGGCGGCATCGAAGCGCTCGTCGTGGAGCCGCGCGTCGATCGTGTCGGCGCCGTGCTCACCGTGGAGCTCGCGCCACAGCGCCGCGAAGCGGTCATAGTCCTCGCGACGGCACTCGGCGCACGGGCGGTGGCCGGCCGCGAGCGCGGTCGCCTCGTCGAGGAAGAAGAGCTCCGTGAAGCGCCCCGGCCGCATGAGCGGCGAGCGGCGGCGCCCGCGGAACTCGAGCCGGCACGCGATCCAGCGCCTGACCTGATACGGCCGTCGGATGCGCCCCTCCGCATCGTGGAGGCAACCGCGGTTCCCGTAGACGAGACCGCGCGCCGGGTCGACGACCAGCTCGCCGAGCGGGGTGACACGGTTCTGGAGCGGCATTCCGGCACGGTAGATGCGCCCTGCCGTAACCCGACGGCAACACCTGCCCGACTAGCGTGCGGTCATCGACTGGACCCTTTTCCACGCGGTGAACACCGGTGTCGCGACGCGCGACTGGCTCGAGGACCCGACGACGACGCTCGCCGGTCTCGTCGTGCCTCTGTACGCCGTCGCGACCCTGAGCCTCTGGTTCCTCGCGCGCCCGTACGGGAGCCCGCGGTGGAAGCTCGCATCCGCATCGGCTCTCGTCGCGGCCGGCGTCGCGCTGCTGACGAACCAGGTCATCGCGCACCTCTGGGAGCGGCCGCGCCCGTTCACCTCCCACGAGGGGCTGACGCACGTGCTGGCGGCGCGCACCACCGATCCCTCGTTCCCGAGCGACCACGCCGCGGCGGCGTTCGCGATCGCGTTCGCCGTGCTCGCCTTCTCGCGCCGCGCAGGGGCGCTGTTCCTCGTCGCGGCGACGTTGATCGGGCTCTCGCGGATCGCCCTCGGCATGCACTATCCGAGCGACGTGCTCGCCGGGATGCTCGTCGGCCTCTGCTCCGCGGTTCTCGTCACGAGGGCCGGTCGGCCGTGGGTCTCCCGCCTCGTCGCTCTCCTCAGCCGCGTGTCTGATCCACTGCTCCGGCCGGTCTGGAACCGCATCCGGCGCGTCGCTCCACGCACCTGAGCGCGCGCGACGCGGTCTACAGAGCTCGCTCGAGCGCCCGCCGCCAGCCCACGCGCAGTGCCGCGGCTTCGTCCGGCCGCATGTGCGGCTCGAACGTCGTTCCCGACGGGAGCAGCCTGCGGATCTCGTCCGGCTCGCGCCAGATTCCGACTCCGAGCCCTGCGAGGGCGGCCGCCCCGAGAGCGGTCGCCTCGCTCTCCGCTGCCACGTGCACTTCTGTGCCGAGGAGGTCGGCTTGGAACTGCATCACGAACCCGTTCGCGGTCGCCCCGCCGTCCGCTCGGAGGGCCTCGACCCGCATTGGGAGCGCCTCGATCACGTCGGCGACCTGGTGCGCGATCGCCTCGAGCGCCGCACGGACGATGTGCGCGCGGGTTGTCCCCCGCGTGAGGCCCGTGATCAGCCCCCGCGCGTCGGGACGCCAATGCGGCGAGCCGAGGCCGGTGAGCGCGGGCACGAAGTGGACGCCGTCCGTGGACTCCACCTGGGCGGCCAGCCCCTCGCTCTCCGCAGCCTCCGCGATCAGCCCGAGCCCGTCGCGCAGCCACTCGAGCGCCGCCCCGCCGACGAGCACGGAGCCCTCGGCTGCGACCTGACGCGGAGCGCCGGGCGCGACGGCGACCGCCGTCCGCAGGACGCCCTCGCCGACCGGCCCGGGCGTGCCACCGAGGTTGACGAGGACGAAGGTCCCCGTGCCGTAGGTGACCTTCGCTTCCCCGGCCTCGTGGCAACCCTGGCCGAAGAGCGCCGCCTGCTGATCGCCCGCGATCCCGGCGATCGGCACGTTGGCGCCGAGGAGCATCCCCTCGGCCACGACTCCCGAAGAAGTGACGACCGACGGGAGCATCGACCGGTCGACCTCGAAGAGCGTGAGCAGTTCGCCGTCCCATTCGCCGGTGGCGAGGTCGAGCAGCATCGTGCGCGAGGCGTTCGTCAGGTCGGTCACGTGCGTCGTACCGCCCGTCAGCTTCCACACCAGCCAGGCGTCGACCGTGCCGAACGCGAGCTCTTCCTGTGGCACATCGCAGCGCCGCAGGATCCATTCGAGCTTCGTTGCCGAGAAGTACGGGTCGGGCACGAGCCCGGTTCGCTCGCGCACGAGATCGGCGGGGAGCTCCGCGCAGCGCTCGGCCGTGCGCCGGTCCTGCCACACGATCGCCGGCCCGACCGGCCGCCCTGTCCGCCGCTCCCACACGATCGTCGTCTCGCGCTGGTTCGTGACGCCGATCCCCGCGAGCTCTGCAGGCGCGATGCCGGCCGCGTCGAGCGCCTCCCGCGCCGCGTCCTCGACGCTCCTCCAGATCTCCTCGGCGTCGTGCTCCACCCAGCCGGGCTGCGGGAAGTGCTGAGTGATCTCGCGGTAGCCGCGTCCGACCGGCCGAAGCGACTCGTCGACGACGAGACAGGTCGTCCCGGTCGTTCCCTGGTCGACGGCGAGGATCACGAGGCGTCCGAGAGTACGCCATCCGCCGCACCCTCCTGGCCGTCGCCGCGTCCACAACGCACTCGGTCTCGGCTTCCACCCGTCGAGGGCGCTGCTGTCCAAACGTGACCAACCATGCAGACCAAGCGACGCGCGGGTGACAGACGCGGTGGAGCGTCCTTGCCAACCTGTGAGGACAACGCCGAAATCACGGAAGCGCCGGACATCTGCGTCCGAAGCGAACAGCGGGATCGCAGGCGTCCGGCAAGTCGATGGGAGGACGACATGCAGTCGCACACGATCGCCGACACCGCGTCGCCGCGGTACGGCTTCGACCCGAAGATCGCGTTCGCCACGACCCGTGCCGGCGCCGACCGACGGAGGCACGTCTCGGCGGCTGTCCGCACGACCGGATGGCGCAGGCGCTCGCGCCGGCTGTTCCGCCGGTTGGCGACCCGCTTCGTCGCCTCGCCGTGATGGTGACCCAGTCTTCCAGCCCGTGCCGGTCCAACACGCCCTCGCGCGCGCAGGCGGCCGCTGTCCCATCCGTTCGCGAACGTCGTGGCGGCCGGGCCTCGCTCCGAGCCACGCCCAGGCGCCTCATTCTCCTCGGGGCGATCCTTCTGTCGCTCGTGCTCGCGCTCGCCGTCACATCGAGCGCCACCGCGTATCAGGTTGCGAGCACCCTGAACGATGCGGCACACGTCTACTCGATCGGCGTGGGCGAGGTTCGCTGCCCCTCGCAGGCCGAGTGGGACGCAGATTGGGCGTCGTCCTTCGGGTGGGCGTTCACCGACGTCCGCGCGGACTACACGGTGCTCAGCCCGGTCGTCTGTGCGGGAGCGCTGGGGATGGGAAGTCCCGAGGTACCGGCGTGGCAACAGGCTCTTGGCGGCCTGGTTCTCACGCACGAGGCCTTCCACCTTCGCCACTGGCGCTTTCGCCGGAGCGAGGCGAAAGTCGAATGCCAGGCGCTCGCGAACTTCAGAGATGCCGTCCGCCGCCTGGGGGCCACGGCCGCACAGGCCGAGGAGCTCTACCCCTACGCCCTGGCGCTGCACGACTACAAGGTCAAGCTCTTCCCCCAGTACAGAGACCCCAAGTGCGTGATTCCTCCTTGGGCTCCGCCGACGACGACTGGCTGACACGGCATGATTCTCCGCGTCGACGTCTCGCCGTCAGCGGACAGGGAGGAAGGACGATGGACGGGGAGTTCGTGCTCGGGACACCGGTCGTCCGCACGTTCGTCGCCCACGTGCAGACGACCGTGGCAACCGCCGGATCGCCTGCCGATGCGTGTGACGCGATCCGGCCGCGGTTCGCCGACCTGATCGCCGATCCGGACTGGCTGCCGCTCGAGTACCAGGCTCCCGCGCCCGAGAGCGGGATGGGTGGTGGCATCGGCCAGTGGTTGCTCTACCGGGCCGACGACGGGTCGTTGTCGCTCTTCTCGCTCGTTGTGCCGGCCGGATCGGAGACGCCGATCCACGACCACCTCGCCTGGGGGCTGGTGGGTCTGTATCGCGGCGAGCAGGACGAGGAGATCTACGTCCAGCGCGACGGAGCCCTCGAGCTCGTCGAGCGGCGAGCGCTGCGTCCGGGCGACTTCTACGCGCTGATCCCACCGCGCGACGACATCCACCGCGTGCGGACGACGTCGGCCGACACGTCCGTCTCCATCCACCTCCTCACAAACGACACGGGCTGCGTCTGGCGGCACGCATTCGATCTGGTGTCGGGTGAGGTGACGCCGTTCCGTTCGGGCTACGTCAACGTGGCCTGCGAGCGCTAGCACCACCCGCCCCCGTACGGTCTCGCGTTTGCGATGCGGCCGGACGGGAATCCATCACGTGAATCGAGGGTTCGCTGGTGCCACGGGATTCGATGGCTGCGCAACACACAGAACGGCGGGAGACGACGACACAGTGCGCCATCTGCGGCCTCGAGATGAACGGGGCGTCTCCGTTCGCAGAGCACTGGTACTGGCGCTCGGATGGGTGTGGTGGGCTCGTCTCCCTCTGCTCCGATTGCGCGAGGGACATCCACGACCCCGAGGTGGAGCACCGCGTCCCCGGTGATCGAGCGGTCTGACAGATCGGCGCTCAGCACCAGCTGCGGTCGCGACCGCTAGGCATGAGTCGAGCGACGTGCCAGACTCGCGGCGTGCACCGCGTGCGGCGAACCGCGGTCGTGGCGTCCGTCGTGGCGTGCGCTGTCGTCGTGTCCGTCGCCAGCGCGGCGCGCTCGGACGGGTTCCGCGACGACTTCGCGAGCTTCGACTCCCAGCGATGGATGACGATCACGAGGCCGTTCGGGCACGGTGCGGTCGACGCGGCCAACGTGGGGGTGACGGACGGCATGCTCGGCGTGAAGCTGCCCGCCGGCCGGCTCGACGGTGGTGAGATGCGCTCCGTGAGCCTCTACCGGTTCGGCGCGTTCCGCGCCCGGATGAGGGTGGCGAACGCCCCGAGCTCGCTCACTGCGTTCTTCCTCTACAAGTCCCCGGACTACATGTCCGAGCTGGACATCGAGATCTTCAACGACACGAGCCGGCGAGTCATGTTCACGACCTACTCCGGCGGCGCGCAGACCAACACCGTCACGAAGCTCCTGCCGTTCGATGCGACCGCGGGCTTCCACGACTACGTGATCGAGTACGACACCGCCTCGGTCCGGTTCCTCGTCGACGGCACGCTGATGCAGAGCTGGACGAAGGGCGTCACCCGCTCGGCCATGTACCTCTACGTCAACGCGTGGTTCCCGTCCTGGCTCGCCGGCGAGCGGCCGGCAACCGACCGCTTCACGCTCGTCGACTGGATCGAGCAAGCCGGCCGGTAGGGACACGGCGGGGTGGAAGCCGGCGACTAGCCCTCCCGCGCTCGATCCCTGGCCCTGCGTCTAGCCCACTCCGCGAGGGGCGTCGGCATCATCAACGGCCCTGCGGTGGGGGGGTGGCGGGGAACGGGCTGCGGTGCGTTCCCCGCCAGCAGGCACGCAGGCTCCGTCAGACGGATAAACGGTCGTCGTGGGTCTCGACGCGACGCTCGAGCGACCGACCGGCTCCTCGCGATGGCAAGGATGTTTACGTTGGCGACGAAGGAGTAATCTCCCGCGCGTCAACCGAGAGGGGAGGGAAGTATGCGGCGACTGATAGCGATCCTTGGCGTCTGCGCGTTGGCGTTGGTCGGCTCGACTGCGGCAACCGGCGCATCCCCGTTGCAGTGCCCGCTACCGAGCGGCGAGGGACCTGTCGTCGAGTTCGACGCGACGATTGTCGGGACCAACGGCGACGACGTCATTCGTGGCACCGAGGGCCAGGACGTGATCGTCGGCCTCGGTGGCAACGACCGCATCTGGGGGCTCGGCGGCGACGATCTGATCTGCGGCGGACTCGGGAACGATGTCATCGACGGCGGCGAGGGCGGCGACTTCATCCTCGGCGACACCGGGGACACGTTCCGCCTCGGCCAGAACGGCGGCATGAATGTCCCAGGGGGCGACGACGTGCTCACGGGCGGCAACGGGGATGACGGGCTGGCCGGCGAGGGCGGCAACGACACCCTGAAGGCGGGGGAAGGCAACGACTTTGCCACCGGCCAGATGGGCAACGACACCGTCCTGGGTGACGGCGGGAACGACGACCTGTTCGGCGGGCCCGCCGACGACGTCGTCAACGGTGGCGACGGCGACGACAACCTCACCGGCAATTTCGGCAACGACACGCTACTCGGCGGCAAGGGCGACGACACGCTGTTCGGTGACGCGTTCTTCGGCGATCCCGGAGCGTTCGACGTCTGTAACGGCCAGCAGGGCTTCGACCTCTCCGCGACGTGCGAGGTCAACAACCAGATGGAAGGTGATCTGGCGCTGGAGGACTGAGGAAGATCGCCAGCTCGCGGCGGCGAGGGGACGGCATCGCGTCGCGCCCTCGCCGCTGCCCCGATCGGCGAAGCCCGTTGCGATCTGGCGCTGTCGAACGCCCGCGTGAACGCTCCGCTTCCTCGACGCGATCGCGGGGCCAGACTCGGGGCGGCCGCTTCACGACCGCCCCCCTCGTTCTAGGCGTGTAGCTTCGCGTACGCGCCGGCAGCGCCCCAGCCGTACTGCGCCACGAGATCGTTGTCGGCGCTGGCCGCGAGAGCGGCATGGTTTTGCTGCTTCGCGAAGGTCGCCGCAGCGCCCCAGCCGTACTGCGCCAGGAGGTCGTTCGACTGTCCCTTGGCGACGCTCGCCGCAGCGCCCCAGCCGTACCGTGCGACCATGCTGCTGTCGCCTTGGTCGACGGTCATGACGCCTGCGCCGGCCGGCGCGGCGAGAACGAGCGCAGCCGCGCTCGCGAGACAGATGCGGAGAATCTTGCTCGGTGACAGGGGGTTCATGAGTACTCCTTCCGAGTTTGGTGCCCTCGCCCGCCAGGCTAGGAGGGCGCGGTCTCCGCGTCGTTCACGGCCGGCACGCTCGGAGTGTCAACGCCTCTACACAACGCGCCCTCGGCGGTGAGGGCTGCGTATCTCTCGAGCTACTTCGTTACGGGTCGTGGGCGAAGGAGGGCGAATCGCACACGACCCGGCAGCGCCAGGCGTGCTACGGCCGCGACGCGAGGTATGTCGCGATCCCTTCCCGCCGCTCGTCCTCGTTGTAGTACGCGACTTCCACGAGCTCGAGGGGGTAGCCGTCGGGATCCTGGAAGTACACCCACCGCCATCCGGCAAGCACACCTTCGTCGACGACGTTGACGTCGCTGTAGAACTCGATTCCCTCGGCCTCGAGCTCGGCCTTCTTCGCGTGGATGTCGTCGACGAGGAAGGCGACGTGGGAGGCGCCGAGGTTGTGCGACTTGAGCGGCTCCGCGGTTTCGCTCGGCGGGCTCTTGTACTCGAGAAGCTCGAGGGTGGTGTCGCCGAGCAGGAGACTCACTTGCCTCAGGCCGGCGCCGGGAACGCCGACGGCCGGGCCGAGTTCGGGCGCGTCGAACCACGGGCTCGGCTCGTTCGAGAACCCCAGCCCGAGAACGTCGTGGTAGAAGCGGATCGACGCATCGAGATCCTTGACGGTGATGCCGACGTGATGCAGCCCCTTCATGGGTTCCTCCGTGATGTCGTCGAGGCGTCAGACAAGGATCTGGCCGCCGTCGACCATGTACATCTGCCCGGTCATGTAGTCCGACTCGGGAGAGGCGAGATAGACGAGGAAGGGTGCTAGCTCCTCCGGCGCGGCCGGCCGTCCGATCAGCGTCCCGGTGGCGAACTCACGCATCGGATCTGCGTCGGCGGGCTGTTCGTGGATAGCGCGGATGTCCTCGTTGAGCCCGATCCACATCGGCGTATCGACGACGCCGGGAGCAAAGGCGTTGACCGTGATGCCATGCTCTATGAGCCCGCGCGCGGTGGCCTGCGTGACGGCGAGTGTCCCGAACTTCGCGACGCAGTACGGGACGAAGTCCCAAAAACCCTGTCTGCTGGCAATGGACCCGGTGTTGATGATCTTCCCGCCGGACCCCTGCTCGATCATCTGCTTCGCCGCCTCCTGGGTGCAGACGATCACACCCCACGTATTGACGCGCACGATGTCCTCGAAGTTGGCCTGATCGACGTCCATGAAGCTACGGGGACGGTTCATGCCGGCGTTGTTGAAGATCACGTTCAACGCACCGAACGTCTCCACGGCCTTACCGATCATCGATCGGACGCTCGAGCGATCGGTGACATCGACACCTACAGACGCCGCAGCGCCTCCGCTGTCGACGATCGTGTCGGATACGGCTCGCGCGGCACTCTCGTCGAGGTCTGCTACGACGACCTTGCCGCCCTCGGCCGCGATGGCCCGACAGGCTGCGGCGCCGATGCCGCCCGCTCCGCCCGTCACGATGACAACACGATCCTGGACACGACCCATGTCGATCCGCCTCGCTCTCAGACAGCCGATTCTTGCCGACTGAGGAGGTCGGCTCCGTTCACGTAGGTCTTGCCGCAGACGAGCAGTTCCTCGGCCGGGAACTTCGTGATGATGCGGTAGCCGTTCTCGGTGACGACGACCTCCTCCTCGATGCGAGCTGCGGACTCGCCGTCGCTCGCCGCACAGTACGTCTCCAGAGCGAAGACCATGCCTTCCTCGATCTCGATGGGATGGTCGAGCGAGTGCACCCGTGAGATCATCGGCGCCTCGTAGAGGCCCACGCCCAGCCCGTGCCCGAACTGGAGGCCGAAGCAGGCCTGCTCGTCGGGGAAGCCCAGTTCCTCTGCGGTCGGCCACACGCTCGCGAGCTGATCGGTCGTGGCGCCGGGGCGCACGAGCTCAATGGCATTGTCGAGCCACTCGCGGCACTGCTGATAGGCGTCCAACTGGGAGCGGGTGACACCACCGACGTTGAACGTTCGGTAGTAGCACGTCCGATACCCCATGAACGAGTGGATGATGTCGAAGAACGCCTGGTCACCGGGGCGGATCAGGCGGTCGGAGAAGACATGAGGATGCGGGTTGCACCGATCCCCCGAGACGGCATTGATCGCCTCGACTTGCTCGGACCCGAGCTCGAAGAGGAGCTGCATCGCGCGTGCCACGATCTCGTGCTCTCGCACGCCGGGGCGGAGCATGCGGTAGATCTCGTCGTAGACTGCGTCGACGATCGCCGCGGCGTGCTCGAGCAGAGCGATCTCGTCCGCGGTCTTGATCGCGCGAGCTCGCATCATGACGGGCTGGGCGTCGGCGGTCTCGATCCCCTGGCGGTGCAACGAGTAGAGCGTCTCCATGTCGGTCAAGTCGAGGCCGAGGGGTTCCCCGGCAAGTCCACGGTCGGCGAGCTCGCGTGAGATTCGAGCGGCCAGCGCGTCGGGCACACCCGTCTCGCGCGGCATCGCGCCGCGGATCGATGTGACGCCTGCCTGCCAACTGGACTCGGGAAGCCAAGGCGCGTAGAGCTGGTGGTGCTTGGCTGCCGATCCGAAATCCCAGAGAACCGGGTCGCCCTCCCGGGGTAAGAGAGCGCATCGGGCGCTCTTGTCCCGCGCCCACTCCCCGATGTGTGTGCTCGTGACATACCGGATGTTGTTCTGGTCGAACAGGAGCACTGCGCCGAGGTCGGAGTCCCGCAAGGAGGCACGCGCCTTCTCCAACCGATCTCTCCGCAACCTGGCGAAGTCGATCCGTTGTTCCCAGTCGACTGCCATCGTCGCGCCACGCGAAGCGACGTTCATATGCGCACGCCTCCCTCGCAATCCGTCAGCCGGTGCCGACCATCGTTCATAGCGGGCGTGGCTGTTTGTTCATCAGTAAGCAACATGCCTGGCTCGACTCGCCCCGTCGCCTCGGCGCTTCGGCGGAGTTTGCATGCTGAGGAAGCCGCATCATACAAGGGAGAACGCCGCCGTCCAACGGCTCCGCCGTCCCGATCAGTGGACGCGGGACCCGGCGACCGGTCGCGTGAACGCTGATCACCACTTGTGAACGAATCGGGGCGGCGTTAATATCCGCGACCACGTGACGCCGAACACGCAGAACAGCGGTTCGACGGAGTCGCAGGTGACCATTCCGCGCGGTTCGAGGCGTGTGCTTTCACGCGGACTCGCGACGGTGCTCATCGCAACGGTGGGCCTGTTCGCAGTGAGCCTGGTGTTCGCGTCCTCGAGCGTGACGCGCGGGACGCTCCTGACCATGCTGCCCTTCGCTTCCGCGCTGGCGATCGCATCACTCGGGCAGACGCTCGTGGTCATGCAGGGAGGCATCGACCTGTCGGTGGCGGGTGGCTTCTCGCTCTATGTCGTGATCGTCACGAAGTATCCGGCCGGCGACAACTCTCGCCTGTGGGCCGCAATCGGCATCGCGGTCCTCGCCGCGATCGCGGCCGGACTGCTGAACGGATTTCTGATCGGTCGGATGCGCCTCAACCCGATCGTCGCGACGCTCGGGACGAACGCATTGCTGTTCGGAGTCGTGCTCTGGTACACGGCGGGCATCCCGACCACGACGACGGCGCGCCTGGCGAGGGTGGGAGGCGGAACCTGGCTCGGCATTCCCGCACCGGTGTACTTCGCCGTCGCCGCGACAGCCGCCGTCGCGGCGGTTGTGAAGCTGACGCCGGCGGGTCGTCGATTCGAAGGCGTCGGTGCGAACGAGGTTGCTGCGCGCACGGCCGGGCTCCCGGTGAAACGGCACCAAGCCGCCGCCTATCTGTGGGCACAGCTCCTCTACTGCCTCGGAGCCATCCTGCACGCGGGCATCGTCAACCAACCGACGGCCTACGAGGGGAACAACTACCTCCTGCCGACCGTCGCGGCGGTCGTGCTCGGGGGTACGTCGCTCCTCGGCGGTCGCGGCAACCTCGTCGCTACCGCCCTTGCGGCGCTGTTCTTGTCGCAACTCGATCAGTTCGTCCTTGCGCTCGGCGTGTCCTACGCCACCCGCACGCTGGTCCAGGCCGCCGCGCTCGCCGTGGGGGTCGCGCTGTACACGGTCAACTGGGGAGCTTTGACGCGCCGTGTCACGAGGCGTCGTCCCTCGAGCGTCGCCCCGACATAGCTCGCGTTTCGACTTTGACGTGGACAAACACCGAGGAAGGAGGACAGGAGGATGACCCCAAGGAGAGGTGGAGCACTACTTGCATGTGCGCTCCTCTGCATCGGTCTGCTCGCGACTGCTGCGGCCTCGTCCGCGCGGACGGAGGCGGTTCCGTCGTGGTGCGGCCCGAAGAAGATCAAGCTCGGGTTCACGGACGGGTTCGGCGGAAACAGCTGGCGTCTCGTCACAACCGCCTCTGCACGCGACGAGGCGAAGAAGTGTCCGAACGTGACGTCGATCGACTATGCCGACGGCCAGGGCAACACGCAGAAGGCCATCTCCGACATCCAGGGCATGGTCGCGAAGGGCGTCAATGCGCTGGTCGTCTTCCCCGATGCCGGCAAGGCCATCCTGCCGGCGCTTCGAAGCTCATACAAGGCCGGCGTCGTGACGGTGCCGTACCGCGTCACGCCGGGCGGCAAGGCCGGCGTCGACTACAACGTGTTCATCGACACCCCGTTCGCCCAGGCGGGAGAGAACTGGGGGCGGTGGATCCTCAAAGTGCTTCCCAAGGGCGGCAACGTCCTCATGCTGAGCGGTCCCAAGGGGAACAGCCAGGGCGTCGACGAGAACAAGGGACTCCACAAGATCCTCGATCCGTCGGGCAAGTACAAGTTCATCGGCGAGCAGCCGTTCGAGGTGACGAACTGGGATCCGGCGATATCCCAGAAGGTCCTCTCGGCCGCAATCGCCAAGTACCCGAAGATCGATGTGATCGTGTCGGACTTCGGGCCGTCGTTGGTCGGCGCTCTGCCTGAGTTCACAAAGAGCGGCAGGAAGATCCCTGCACTGGCTACCTCCGACGGCAACGTGCTGGGCTGCTTCTGGAAGAAGAACGTGGCGAAGAACCCCACGTTCAAGCTCTACACCGTGTCCACTCAGAACGACCACGCACGGCTCGCGATGGATTGGGCAATTGCGCTTGCCACCGGCGGGAAGAAGCCGGCGACGACGCACTTCCCGTCGCTCGTGTTCGAGGATTCGACGACCGGCAAGCCGAACCCGGTCGAGTGTCGGGCCAACCTGCCTGGTGATATCTACCTCTCCGCCAGGCTGTCGGCGGTGAAGCAGGCAAAGCTCGTGCGCTAGTACGTCTCCGGGAGCTGTGCGCGGTGGCACCGCCGCCGCGCACAGCTCCCTCGACTTGAGATCAAGCTCGTGGTCAACGAACCTATCGTCAGCGCGCATCCCGCGGAGAACGCGGCGGCGGAGGAGCCGACGCTGTCGATGCGCGGCATCAGCAAGCACTACGACGCGATCGCGGCGCTCATCGATGTCTCCTTCGACGTGTCCCCCGGCGAGGTGCACGCTCTGCTGGGGGAGAACGGGGCGGGGAAGTCCACGTTGATGAACGTCGCATCCGGCGCGACCGAGCCCGATGACGGCGCGATCGTGTTCGAAGGTTCCCCGGTCGAGCACCTCACGCCCGCGATAGCGCAGGAGCTCGGAATCGCGATCGTCCACCAGCATCCCGCGCTCCTGCCGGACATGACGGTTGCCGAGAACTTCCGCGTCGCTGTCGCACCGGAGCATCTACGGCGTCGGAATCCGGACGCGGCCACCGCGATGCGCTCGTTCCTCGACGACGTTCACTTCCTGGGCCATCTCGAAGACCGGGTTTCGTCCCTCACAGTCGCGCGACGACACCTACTCGAACTCGCCAAGGCGCTTGCGGTATGGCCGCGGTTGCTGATTCTCGACGAGCCGACGGCGCCTCTGTCGCAGGATTCCGTCGAGTTGCTCTTCAACTCGGTTCGCAGGCTCGCCGCGACCGGGACAGCAGTCGTCTACATCACACACCGGCTCGCTGAGGTGCGTCAGATCGCCGACCGGGTCACCGTTCTGCGAGACGGAAGGCTCCGTGGAACATCGGCAGTCGCCGACATCTCGGACGAGGATCTCCTGGCGCTGATCATCGGCCGCACGCTCGAAGCGACGTTCCCCCCCAAACCCACATTCGCACCGGATGAAGAACCGCTGATCCTCGTGGAAGGACTGAAGGGGAACGGTTTCGAGAACGTCTCGTTCTCCGCGCGCAACGGGGAGATCGTCGGGATCGCGGGCGTCGTGGGTAACGGTCAGACTGCGCTTCTACGCGCGCTCGCCGGCCGGGCGTCGGCGAGTGGGTCGGTCAGCGTCGGCGGGCGGGAGCTCTCGCGCGAGCGAGGCTCAAGAACGCCGCGTACATGCCGGCAGACCGTCTCACCGAAGGGCTGATGAAGGACCTCAACGTGCGCGAGAACTCCGCGATGAACGCGCTCGATGCACTGACGGTGGGACCATTCGTGAGCCGCCGGCGTGAGGTCGTCGCCGTCGAGCGAGAGCTTTCCGAGCTGGCCGTCAGGGCACCGTCGCTCGAGGCACCGGTCTCCGCTCTCTCCGGCGGCAACCAGCAGAAGGTCGTCGTGGCACGCGCCATGCTCTCCCAGCCGGTGATCCTGGTCGCCGACGAGCCGACCCAGGGTGTCGATGTCGGCGCGCGCGCGGAGATCTACCGGATCCTTCGAGAGGTCTCGGCCGGAGGAGTGCCGGTCGTCGTGGCCTCGAGCGACACACTCGAGCTCGAAGGGCTGTGCGACCGAGTGGTCGTGATGTCGCGTGGTCACGCGGTCGCAACGCTCGAGGGCGATGACGTGAGCGAACAGCGAATCGTCCACGCGGCAATCAGTGCGACGACTCACACTGCGGAGCAGTCGGCTGCAACGTCGGGCGGTTCGTCACGAATCGCGCGCTTCGTCGAAGGCGACTACGCACCGGTGGTCGTCCTCGCTGCGGTGATGATCGCCCTCGGCGCGTACGTCCTGTCCCAGAACGATCGTTACCTATCGGACTTCAACATCACGTCCGTGATGTTCGCGTGCGCAGCGCTCGGCTTCATCTCCCTCGGACAGACATTCGCGCTGCTGCTCGGCGGCATCGATCTCTCGGTGGGTCCGCTCGCCGGCTTTCTCGTCGTCGTCGCCTCGTTTTTCGTCCTCGACGGCAAGTCGAATTGGATCTGGGCACTGGGATTCGTCGTCATGTTCGCATGCGCGCTCGCCGTCGGGCTCGTCAACGGAACTCTCATACGCTTTGCCAAGTTCACACCGGTCGCGGCGACCCTCGTGACCTACACCGCGCTCGGCGGGTTGGCGTTCACGCTTCGCGACGCACCCGACGGCTACATCGCCACGTCGGTGACCGACTTCATTTCCAAGAAGATCGGCCCTGTCCCCCTGGCGTTCGTCGTGTTCGTGCTCTGCGCCGTTCTCCTCGAGTTCGGCCTGCGAAGATCGCAGTTGGGTCTGCGGCTGCGCGCTGTCGGATCCGACGAGGAATCGGCCCGACGCGTGGGCGTCGCGATCAACCGCACGGCCATTCTGGGATACGTCGGCGCATCGCTCTTGACGCTTCTCGGTGCGGTCGTGCTGCTCGCCCAACTTGGCGTCGGCGACCCGGGTCAGGGGAAGGATTACACGCTGACCTCGATCACTGCCGTCGTCCTCGGCGGCACCAGCCTGCTGGGAGGGCGAGGCACGTTCATCGGCACACTGATGGGCGCCGGGCTCAGCGTTCAGGTCCTCAACGCCACCACGTTTCTGAGCCTCGACCAGAAGTGGCAGTACATCTTCCAGGGGTTGCTGATCGTCGCCGCGGCCCTCATCTACAGCCAGGTGCGACGCACCGGGCTCAGGACTTCCGCCGACCAATAACTCACCCGAGCGAGAGCAATGGATCCCGTAGGCACTCCAGGGAACGATCCCGTCGCCCAGGTCGTCCGCATGATGCAAGGTGGTCAGACGATGGCGAAAGTTGCAGAGGCATCGTCGAGCCTCGGACCGCGGCTTCGCGAGATCCGCCTCGAGCGCGGTATCAGCCTTCGTGAGCTCGCGCGGAGACTCGATCTCTCGCCAAGCTCGATCTCGCAGATCGAGACCGGGAAGATGCAGCCGTCGGTGCGCACCCTGTACGCGTTCGTGGCGGAGTTCGGCGTCACCGTGGACGAGGTCCTGTTCGAGCAGGGGCCGCCGTCACGACTCGAAACCACTCCCGCCGCGGCAGGGCCAGGGCTGGCGGTACAGCGCGCAAGGGGGCGGCCGGCGATCGCGCTCAACTCCGGCGTCACCTGGGAGCGCCTCATGTTCTGGGCGGACGAGGACGTCGAGTTCATCGAAGCGATCTACGAACCCGGCGGTGCGTCCGGACCTCCCGACGCGCTGGTGCGCCACAACGGACACGAGTTCGGTCACGTCCTGAGCGGGACTCTCCGTGTCGTTGTCGGATTCGACGAGTACGTCCTCGGGCCCGGCGACTCGATCACCTTCCCGTCGTCCACCCCTCACCGGCTCAGCAACGACGGCGACGAGTCGGTGCGAGCCATCTGGGTGGTTCGGGGACGGCGCGGAGCTCAGCAGGCTCCGGAGATCGTGGAACGAGGGCCGACATGAGCGGGCGCGCGCTCGTCGTCGGTGTCACCGGCATCAGCGGAGGCAATCTGTCGCGGCGTCTGCTCTCCGACGGCTGGCAGGTCGCTGGTCTGTGCCGTCACCCTGACGGCATCGACGAGCGGATCACGCCGCTGGTCGCAGATCTCGAAGATGCCGACGCCGTTTCGGCGGCTGTGAGCGGCACGGCTCCGACGCACGTCTTCTTCACGACGTGGTCGCGTCGCGGTACGGAGGCCGAGAACTGCGATGTCAACGGCCGCATGCTCCAGAACCTCCTCGATGCGACCGCCCTCGAGAAGTCTGTGCAGCACGTCTCGCTCGTCACCGGGCTCAAGCATTATCTGGGGCCGTTCGAGGCGTACGCCAAGGTTCAGCCCGACACCCCGTTCGCGGAGACGCAGCCTCGTCTTCCGTTCGAGAACTTCTATTACGTCCAAGAAGATGTCCTCTTCGCCGCCGCGGAGAGAGACCGATTCACGTGGTCGGTGCATCGGCCCCACACGCTGATCGGGTGGGCGCTCGGGAATGCGATGAACATGGGAGTGACGCTGGCTGTCTACGGAGCGATCTGCCGTGAGACGGGTCGCGGGTTCCATTTTCCAGGCTCCCGCGAGCAGTGGGAGGCGATCACCGATGTCACCGACGCAGCACTACTTGCCGAGCATCTCGTCTGGGCGGCGACGACACCGGCGGCCGCGAACACGGCGCTCAACATCGTCAACGGGGACGTCTTCCGGTGGCGCAGGCTGTGGCTGCGGCTTGCCGAGGTGCTTGGCGTCGAGCCAGTCCCATTCCATGACGCGCCTGCGCCGCTCGAGCAGCAGATGGTCGACGCCGGTGAGGTCTGGCCCAAGATCGTCCAGCGTCACGGTCTCCGCGAGCTGCCGGTCGAGAAGCTGGCCTCCTGGTGGCACACCGATGCAGATCTGGGGCGAACGATCGAGACCTTCACCGACATGGGCAGGAGCAGGCGACTCGGCTTTGTCGGCGTGCGGGACACCGAGACGTCGTTCGTCGACCTGTTTGCGCGACTTCGGGCCGAGAGGATCGTGCCGTGAGCAGGCGAACGCTCCGGCGCGTCGTCTGGCGGTAGTTCATGCGTGCGCTTCGCTTCCACGCCGCGCGTGACCTCCGGATCGAGGATGTCGCCGAGCCGCCCGCTCCAAGAGAAGGTGAGGTCGTCATCCGTGTCGCGACCTGCGGCATCTGCGGTACGGATCTCCACGAGTACGTCGCCGGCCCGATCGTGACACCGGTCGATCCGCATCCGCTCACCGGGGCACAGAACCCGCAGATTCTCGGCCATGAGTTTGCGGGGGACGTGATGGCCGTCGGTCCGGGTGTCACCCGTGTCGCCGAGGGCGATCGCGTTGCGGTCATGCCTCTCGCCTATTGCGGCACGTGCGCCTATTGCCGGCGAGGACTGCAGCACCTCTGCGCCACCATGGCCTGCGTCGGGCTCTCGCACGCATGGGGCGGGATGGCGGAGTTCGCGACGGTCGCGGAGTACCAGGTCGTGCGACTCCCGGACGGAGTGACGCATCCGCAAGGAGCGCTGATCGAGCCGACCGCGGTGGCCGCATATGGCGTCGAGCGCGCAGGCGTGAGTCCCGGCGACCGCGTTCTGATCACGGGGGCCGGGCCCATCGGGGCGCTCGCGGCGCTCTGTGCGCGCGCCGCGGGAGCGTCGACGGTCTACGTTTCCGAGCCGAACCCTGCTCGGCGCGCCAGGGCGGAGGCGCTCGGAGTCGCCACCGTGCTCGACCCGACGTCCATGGATCTTCCGGAGTATCTCCGAGACCAGAGCGACGGACTCGGTGTCGACATCGCGATCGAGTGCTCCGGTCACCAGAACGGTTTGAACGATGGGATTCGCTCACTTCGTCGCCGTGGAACGCTCGCGCAGACGGGCCTGTTCGTCGGCGAGGCCACCGTCGAGCCCATGCTTTGGGCGTTGAACGACCTCACCATCGTGGGGACGTGGTGCTACTGGGTCTACGACTTCGATCGGATCGCGGCGCAGATCGCGGCGGGCGACTTGCCGGTCGAGCGCGTCGTCACTCGGAGCGTCGGGCTGGACGACGCGCCAGACGCCTTTGCCGAGCTGGCATCGGGCACGACCGACGAGATCAAGGTGCTGATCGACCATGAGGAGTGACCAGGGATGAAAGCGCTCGTGTTCGAACAACCGCAACGGGCCGTCGTCCGCGATCTGGACGTACCGGCGATCGGCGCCGACGAAGTGCTCGTGCGCTCGCGAAACGTCGGGATCTGCCACTCGGACTTCGAGCTCTACGAGGGCCGCTACATCATTCCGATCACCTATCCGATCATCCCGGGTCACGAGTGGTCCGGTGAGATCGCAGAGGTGGGGAGCGGCGTGACGAGCTTGCGTGAGGGTGATCGGGTCGTCGGGGAATGCGTCGTCAACAACGGCGCCGACCACTTCGGATTCTCGATCAGCGGCGCCGATGCGGAGTACTTCGTCGCCAAGGCGTCTTGGTTGCACCGCATCCCCGATGAGCTGTCGTTCGCGCACGGTGCATTCGTGGAGCCGTTCTCGGTCGCGTACACCGCCGCGGTGGCGGCCAACGGGATCGACGCGAGCGACGAGGTGGCAGTGATCGGCGGCGGACCAATCGGTCTTCTCTGCGCACTGGCGGCAACGACGATGGGCGGCGCGGTGACGCTGATCGAGCCTCAAGTCCATCGGCGTGCCCTCGCGCTCGAAATCGGTGCACGGGGCGTGATCGATCCGGGAGCCGGGGCCTTGGCCGAGCAGGTCGCCGAAGCCACGGGTGGGCGTGGGTTCGATGTCGTGATCGAGGCTGCCGGGGCGCCGGCTGCCATGGCGAGCGCTTTCCCGATCGCGGCGCTCGGCGCGCGCATCGTGCTGGTCGGGATCGACGTCGGAGGCAGTGCGCCCGTCGAAATCGGGCTCGTCCAATCGAAGGCGCTTCAGGTGCGCGGAATCATCGGCTCGGCTGGATTGTGGCCGCGCACGATTCGCTTCATGGCGACGAGTGGTGTCGACCCCACGCCTTTGCTCACCGCAACGTTCCCACTCGGCGAAGGCACCGCGGCCCTGGACGCGGCCCGCGACACGACTCGCAACGTGAAGGTACAGATCGAGTGTTGACCAGATGAGGGCGGCTGTCTTCCACGGTCCGCGGGATGTCCGAATCGAGGACGTGCCGGATCCGGCGCCTGCCGGCGCCGACGAGGTCGTGCTCGAGGTGACCCGTGCGGCGATCTGCGGCACCGACGCTGCGGAATGGGATCACGGTCCGGTCCTCTGCAAGCCCGGCGTCGTCCTCGGACACGAGTTCGTTGGCCGCGTCGTCGACATCGGAAACGCTGTCACGTCACTGAGTGTGGGGACCCGGGTCGTCTCGGGAGCAGGGGTTTCCTGCGGTCGCTGCCGCTGGTGTGTCAACCATCGCACCAACCTCTGCGCTGAGTACCGGACGCTCGGGCTGCAGATCGACGGCGGGCTGGCCCGGTACGTGACGTCGCCGGCGAGCATCTGTCGCACGGTCCCGGATCAGTGCGACGACGACGGGGCGGCAATGGCGCAGCCGCTTGCCGTCGCTCTCCACGCGCTGTCCCGAATTGCGCAACGACCGGATGACGTCGTCGCGGTGATCGGAGTCGGAGGGATCGGTTCCTTTATCGTCGCCGGCGCGTCACACCGTTCGACGGAAGGCCGTGTTGTCGCGATCGACATCGACGACGAGCGGTTGGCCACCGCCTCTGCTCTCGGGGCACACCAAACTGCCAACGCCACGGGCCACGACCTGGCAGAGCTGTTGCTCGAGCTCACCGGCGGAGTCGGATTCGATGTTGTCGTCGAGGCCACCGGCGCGCCGCATGCCCCCTCGGCGGCGACCGCCGGCGCGCGACGCGGTGGGCGGGTTCTCCTCGTCGGCCTGCATGGCGCCCCGCGTGAGATGAACCTCACGCCGATGATTCTCCGTGAGGTCGACATGGTCACGACTGTCGCGCACGTATGCGATTCCGATCTGCCGGCGGCCCTGGAGCTGTTGGCGGGAAGCGACGTCGGGGAGGTCACGGCGGGGCCGCGCATCCCGCTCGAGGCGCTCGTGGAAGAGGGTCTTCGGCCACTCGCCGAGCGACGCGCGGCCGGCAAGATCCTCGTGACGCCTTCGGCCTAGAGCCTGGATCTCTGGGAACTACCCCGCCTGCTGGTCTTCGGCGTAGCGGATGTATCCCGCCTCGTCGAGACTCGCGGCGCCGGCGTAGCCCCAGATCATGAAGACCGGCTCGTCGCCGGTGTTCTCGAACCCGTGGTAGTCGTTCTTCGGCACGAAGACGACCTCTCCGGGGCCCAGTTCCACGTCGGCGTCGCCGACGCGGGCTATGCCGCGACCCGAGACGAGGTACTCGAACTCCTCCGCGTTCGGGTGCCGATGAATGTCGTGCTTCGATCCCGGGGGAAACACGGTGATGCCGAACACGGAGTGCTCCGCGCCAACACTCTCCCTCGTGAGCAGCCAGCGAACGTCCATGTCGACCCAGCCGTCCTCCGCACGCAACGCGGCGTCGCTCTCTGTCGCGTCGAAGCTCATCTTCATCGGATGCTCGCTCACCCGGCGAACCGTCTCGGACACGTCGGACCTCCCGATCGACATCGCTGTATCCAATCGTAGTACCGGGAGGATTCGCAAGGCGCCAGGCGGCGTCCACCGCGACTCACCGAAACGGGTGGGTTCAGTTCGTGTCGCCGAGGTACGGAGTGAGGGCCCGGGACAGCTCGCCCGACTCTGAGATCACGGGCGATCCAGTGGCCGCGGGCCGGTCTCCCCATTCGGCGTCGGGCCCATAGACGAGAAAGATGTCCCACGCCGGCGTGCCTTCGCTCCCGAGCAGTCGTGCGACGTAGCGCCCGAGACGGGTCTCGGCGTCCCAGTAGTGGCTCGCCCGTTGGTCGACGAGCAGGTCGGCGACCTCAGGGTTCGTGTCGGGCAGGAGCATCGGAATCCAAGCCACGTACACGCGAAGGTCCGCATCCGGATAACGCCTGAGAATGTTGTCCTGGACCCAACTGGCCCCAGCGCGGCACGTGTGTCACGTCGGTGAGAGCAGCAGGACGAGCCTCGCGTGACCCTTGTCCGCGTTGAACGTGCGTTCGACCGGGGCGATGCCCGACAGAACCGTCAGGCGACCCGACGCGGCGCCATGCTCGCTACCACTGCTGCACCCAGCGGCGACGAGTGCCGCCGCCACGACGAGCAGGGTGGCGTAGGCCCGTAGCACGGTAAGTCAGTGTAGGTCTCCCACAACCAACAGAGAGAACGGCGTTGGCGTTCGGAACAGGGTCAGAAGCTCGGCTTCGCGGCCATGTTCACCACGATGAGCAGAAGGAGCACGGTGTCGAAGCGGAAGATCATGAACAGCCGCTTCACGCGCGTCGCGACCTCGGGCGAGTCCGGTCCGTGCATGCGTGCGGCCTCGTCGATGCGGCCGAGCTCCGGGCCGACGAAGCCGACCCCGACGAGCGCAGCGATCGTCCAGCCGGCGAGCGCGAAGATCACCCAGAACTGGCCCCAGTCGAAGTGGCCCTTCTGCATGAGGATGATCCCGAAGACGAGCGTCACGACGAGCGTCGGGGTATAGACCCGCGTCCCGATCCAGGCGCCCATCCTCCCGAGCGCGCCGAGCGTCGCTCCCTCGCCGCGTCGCTCGAACACGATCCCGAGCACCGTGAGCGTGACGTCGCCACCGACCCAGATCACTGCAGAGAGGATGTGGATCGCGAGGTAGGCGTAGTACGCGGAGGGCGCGAGGGCGAGGAACAGGATCGCGCCGGCGAACAGGAGAACGCCAGCGAGAATCGTGTCGACGCCGAGCCCTCCGAACGGCCGCGGAGTCGGCCCCGCTGCACCGCTGTTCTGGTTCATGGCGCGCTAGTAAACGACATCGCGCGGACGGGATCAACTCCATTCCGACCTTCTCGCACGATCGCCAGTGTGCGTCGTCTACGCCATCTGGACTGTCGCCTGCAGCGGTCGATCGAGGATTGTGGCGAGCCGGGACACCTCTTCCGCCAGCGCTTCGCGCGCGGGCTGCGGCGCTTCGGCGAACCAGGCGATTGCGACCTCGTCGTGGGCGAGCGACCACGTGCCGGACACGACCCCGCCGGCGATGACGATGTTTGCCCCACGCGTGACGAGCGTTCTCCTGGCGGGCGGCACGACATGGGCGTCGGCGGTGCCTGGACCGAGGACCCATTGGTCGTACCCGGGTAGGAGTCGTATCGTGGTCGTCGCAGTCGTCGATGTGAGTTCCGCCAGATCCCCGCGCAGAACGTAGGTGGATTCCCCGTCGAGCTCGACGGGCGCGAGCCGGTCGCCGAAGCCGGCGATCCAGGTCTGGATCCGCTTGCGGCCCGCGCCGAGGCCCGCGCCGAGCCAGTAACGCACGTGGTCTGGCGTCGCCGGCCCGTACGCGCGGAAGTACGCCTCGACCGTACGCATGCCAGCCTCGTCGAGGTCAGGAAGGCCGGCCCAGCGCGGGTTGCTGTCCAGACGCTGGAAAGTCGCACGGCCGTCTCGCGGCGGGCCGAAGCTCATGTCGCCCTGCCACGCGAGCGGCTTCAAGAGCGTCCACGCGCGATCGGTGAAAGCGAAGCCCAGATGCCGGAACCTGCGCCGGGCGGTGATCGCGGCACCCAACTCGTCGCGGGTCAGCGGCCCGTCGGCGAGCGCCTCTCGCACGGCCTCGCGAAGGACTGGCCAGTCGGACGGCGTCAGTCCGTAGTGGCTCTGCCAGCTGGGGAGCTCCCACATCCGGCTGGCGGCCCGCAAGGCAAGGTACGCGCCACCGTCCTCCGGAGTCATCAGGTGGGTGGCGCCACGAAACGCGAACGTCTTGATGATTCGGCCTTCGGCCAAGGCCCGAGCGACCTCGTCCGAGCGTGACCGTTCGCGCCTGGCGCGGACGGCGAGCTCGGCTGCTATGTCGGGCTGGGCAGGAATGGCGCCCAGCCGGCGTACAACGCCTGCGACCGATTCGGTTCCAATCGGGTCGAGCAACTGCTGGCGCATACGCCACGCGAGGGCGTTGGACCAGCTCAGCGACACGCAGAGACCATAACCACCCCTAGCCATCGTCCTCGAACCCCGGCCGGCCGTGCGTCGAGCGTCGTCCACGACGACCGTGGGATTCAGAGGATCGCGGTTGCAAGGCCGGGTCGAAGGCTCGCTTGACGTTGTCGGTTGCGCTGTGAGGCTCGATCGGGGCGACCCGGGACGTCGTTGTCGGCTTTGAAGACATCGGCTCGATCAACTCCTTCGTAGATGGACTGGCGCCGCGATTCGACGTGGCGCGTCCCAGTTGTGCCGAGTCCGCCTCAGCGCAAGCTGAGCGAATCCTCAGTCAGCGATCTCGCCTAGTTGCGGGTCGCCGGTGCGGCTTCGATTACGGCGAGACCGGAGGTGCTGGGTGTGGCCGTCGCGAGACGGAACCCGGCGCGCGTCACGAGGGCGTCCCACTCGTCAAGCGTCCGCTCCCTCCCCGCGGGTGCGACCAGCATGTTGAGGTCGGAGAACTTCGCTCGGGGATCCTCGTTGGGTGGGCCGACGATGCGCTCGATCAGAAGCAGCCTTGCGTCGGCAGCCATTGCACGTCGGCAGATACGGAGGATCGCGACAGCCCGCTCGTCCTCGAAGTCGTGGATGATCGACTTCAGTGTGTAGGCGTCCCCGCCGGCGGGAACCTCGTCGAAAAAGCTTCCACCCACGATCTCGCATCGATCGGCGACTCCCGCCCGTTCCAGGACGGCGGCGGCGTTGGCGACAACGTGTGGCTGATCGAGGAGGACGCCGCGCATCGCGGGGAACTCGCCGAGGAGCGCTGCGAGTAGAGCGCCGTTCCCGCCGCCGACGTCCACCACGCTTCCGAAGCGGCCAAAATCGTAGGCGTCGCGAAGAGCCCGGTTGGAGGCGGCGGTCTGCGACTCCATCGCCAGGTCGAAGATCGCACTCTCGTCCGGATGCTCGGCTCGATACGCCCAGACGTCGGTTCCGTGCACGTGCTGGAACGCGTTGTCGCCGGTGCGGATGGAATGCTCCAGGTGGCTCCATGCTTCTTGGAAGTACGGCCTCCCGACGTGCATGGCCCAGCCGCGCAGCGAGCCCGGGACGTCTGACCGCAGCAGCGCCCCCATCGGCGTCGATGAGAAGCGACGGCCCTCGTCCTCGTGGAAGACGCCGACGGATGCGAGTGCGCGGAGCAGCCGATAGAGCGAGCCGGCGTGGGTGTTCGTCGCGGCCGAGAGTTCGTCACTCGTCCGAGGGCCGTCGGCGAGAAGGTCGGCGACGCCGAGGGTCGCGGCGACGTGAATCGCCTGGCTCACCTGGAACCCGACGGTCAGGCGACCGAGGGCCGCGTCCGGTGTCTCGTCCATGTGCCGACCCTAATGCGAGCCGCGGGGCAGGTGCGCTGAGCGAGCGCTTCCGGTGTTCGGCGAGAATCCCGGGTGTGGCGGCCTACACCGTGAACGACGTCGCGGTCACGCACGCGAAACGGTTGATCGACGCGCGCCAGTACGTGCTGCGGTCGCGCTGGCAGGACGTACAGCCGCGCGCGCGGGAGCAGAATGCCTACCTGAAGACGCACTCGTGGGACGAGTACGCCGCCTGGCATCTCGGCCTTACCGAAGGCGCTCCGGACGAGGCAAAGGCCCGCTACGCGTTTGTCTACGGCGACTTCCGCCGGTTGCACCGTATGGGGCTGATCGCCTGCCACTACCGCGCGGCGGAGTGGCGGCACAAGGAGATCGAACTGGCAGCCCACGAGCTCCTGCAATATCTCGACCAGAAGACCGCCTGACGGGGCTTCCGGCCCCGCCCAATACCCACCGATGAACGGGCGCGTCTACGGCGTCGGACTGCCGCCTCGGGCGACATTCGCTAGCCGTCGACAACGAGGCCATCGAGCGGGCCGAGGATGCGCCGGGTGCGTCTCGAGACGTTCGGCAGGCGGACGAGCCGGTGTGTGAGCGGTTGGCCTCTGTTCCGCCGTTCGAGTTGTTCTTTGCTGATCGGTTTCCAGAGCTCGTCGATCGCCCGGGTTGGATCGGGCGGGATGCGCTCGATCGGGATCTCGAGATGCTCCGCCCACAGACGCTCCCGCGTTCGCCGCGCGAGCCCCCGGTCGTGGGCGACGACGTTCATCTCGGTGTCGTTGAAGAGCGAATGCTCGTTCAGGTTCGCCGATCCCAGCGTCAGCCAACGGTCGTCGACGATCGCGACCTTCGCGTGGACGTAGATCGGGTCGGTGCGCCGACCCGACCTCGCATAGAGCGCGCAGGCGACGAGCCGCTCGTTATCGTCGTCTTCTTCGATCAGTTCGGCGAGGACGCCGCGCGTGTCGTCGTTGCCGCTTTTCGGGTGTGCAGGCAGTACCAGTACAAGCCGGAAGTCAGGGGTCGGTGGGTTGAGGAGCTTTTCGCGCAGGATCCGTGCGATCTCCGGCGACCAAAGGAACTGGTTCTCCAGGTAGATGAGCCGTTGCGCGCTGCGGATCGCGCCTGTGTACGACTCGAGAATGCGGAAGTCGCCGAGCGGGACGGCGGCGTAGACGTGCTCCGGCACGGTCCGGACGATCTGCAGCTCGATGTCACCGACGGGGTCGGTTCGCCGCGAGAGCGGTTCGAGACGCTCCCCGGTGACCTCGTGCCAGCGCATTCGGAAGTGCTCGCCGACATCCGCGACCGCCGGTCCCTCGATGCGGGAAGAGACGTCGTGCCAGCCGATCGTGGCGCGGGCGGCGTGCTCGCTGCCGTCGAAGCGGTCACCTGCCTTCGAGGTCAGGTCGATGCCACCCACGAAGGCGACACGATCGTCGATGACGATCGTCTTCTCGTGGTGACAGTGAAGCGGCCTCTCCCGCGAGTCGAGACCGCATTCGATCCGGGCTTGCTTCGTGAGCTCATCGCGCATCTTCCTGACCTCGCGCCGGGACGGGCGAAAGAGAGGCAACGGCGCACCAGCCCACATGAGCACGCGCACGTCCACACGCTCGGCCAGTTCGGCCAGCAGGTGGCGCAGCACCACGGTGCGCTCCTCGCGTACGAGCGCGAAGTCAGGCGAGAAGAACCAGCCGGTGATGTGCACATGGGACCGGGCGGCCGCAAGCTCCGCCGCCATTGCAGGCAGCGCTTCGGCTCCGTCGATCAGGACCTCGACCGCGTTGCCCTTTCGCGGAGGAGGCTCTCCCGACGCCCAACCAACCCCATCGCCGTCAAGCGCGCGTTCCCAACCGCGGCGACGCAGTCGCCGCCGGTGGTGTCGGCAGATCTGATCGGAAATCGCGCCGCCCAGCAGGCGCTCCGCCGAGAGCAGCGTCTCTTGAGCGCTGGCCGCTACGCGGCTCCACGCAGGCACGTGAGCCTCAGATCTCCAGTCGCGGGCGACGCTGAACGAGTGAGCACGAGGCCTCTGGATCACCTGCCATCGGGTACGGCATCGACACGCTAACGGGAGTCCTTCTGCGAACCGGTCAAGTGGCGTTCACGACGCTGATGATGTTGCCGCTCGGGTCCTTGAACCAGACGCCTCGCATCCCGTCGCCCATCTCGTGAACATCGCCGTCGCGGGTGGTGTCCGGAAGATCGTAGTGCTCGAAGGTCACACCCTTCGACTTGAGGTCCTGAACGACGGAGTCCAGTTGATCACCAACACCCCAAGTCGCAGCAGTCGCCTGATTGGTCCCCGCGAAGTCTGACCGATACACCATCAGCCGGGTGTTGCCAGATCGATAAAGGATGGAGTCAGGAAATTCCGTCAAGGGCTCGAGTCCGAGCGTGCCCTCGTAGAACGAACGGGCTGCATCGAAATCCCGTACGGCCAGCGTTGCTCCGACGTCGTGGTCTCCGAGCATTGCCAGAACCTCCTCTCGACGATGAGCGGCGGATCACCGTGAAGTCGTTGCCGTTGCCTGAGCTCGATTCGCTTGAATTCGGATCTCCGAAAGAAACCGCGGCGCCCCTTGCGACTCTGGCCGCTCGAGCTCCTCCTCCGTCTCCTCGTCCCGGTCGACGAGCATCTCGTACAAGCTCGGGGCGAGTTGCGGCGGGGACAACGGCCACGAACCCATAGCTGGGTCTCGCACCGGTTCGTGCATCCCGAAACCTCAACGCTCGCCGGAAGCACAGCCCTGAGCGGAGAAGCGCCACCCTAGTCGTGGAACTGAACTCCCGCCACGATCTCGATGGCGATGATCGATGCGGCGAGCCAGTCGACCACGAGACAGAAGGGGGGCCACCACCGGGTGTTCGCAACGAAGTGAGTTCGGTGTTGCCACAGGTCCTTGATTCCATGGCCCGCGAGGCCGACGACGAGCAGCCATGGCGATTCCGTGACGGCCGCGGCAGCGACCAGGACGAAGAGCGCCGCGATGTTCGTCTCGAACGCGATCACGACCCAGCGTCCGTCGGCAACCGCGAAGCCGATGTAGATCGACGCGATGAGGGCGAGACCGAGGGCGTACACCGTTGCCGCATCGAGCCACCAGAAGGCGAGCGGGGAGCCTGCCTGGATGACTCCGAAGACCAAGCCCCACATGACGGCCCCTCGTAGCTGTCGAGTCCCGTCATGCGCCTCGAGAGCTCGACTGACTGGGGTATCTCTCATGGCTCGACTTCGAAGTCGAACATCATTGCGTTTTCGCGATGCTCGGCGTTGTGGCGGTGAGCCATCCACCGGCCCGGATTTGACATCGCGGAAAATGTCGACGGCTTCCCGGTGCGGCGCCGCGCACATTTTGTCCTCCGGTGCGTTGTCTCTCCGGAAGAGAGGCCATCGTCTTGCAGGGGTTTCCCTTCTCTTGTGGGGGTTTACCCTCTGGGGCGTGCCGGGCTCGAACGGGCGCGTCGCTCACGAGACCCGGAAGGTCATCGTCGTGCGCGTGAGCGAACCGCCGAGCGTGGCCGCAAGCGCAATGGTAAGGCGCTTACCACGCGCATCAGCCGGCACGCGGAAGAAGCAGCGCGCGACCGACTTCTCCCACGTGAGTCGGATGTTCCTGAATCGCTTACCGCCAGTCCAGACGCTGCAACGGATCGACCCCGGAGCCGGGGCGAACTCGACTCGCGCGACGAGCTCGAAGGGCTGTGCGGCCTTTGGGGGGCGGGGGGTGACAGAAAGCACGTCGAGACGGACGTCTCCGGGCGCGCCCTGCGCCGATGACGCAAGGGTCGTTGCCGCAGCCAACAGCACCGCAGTGAGCGCGGCGAGCCAGCTGATCATGCGATCCAGACTACGCGCCTACCGACGCGAGCGCCACCGTCGAGGTCTTGCCCGCCCGCGACCAGGTCCCCAGCCCGATGATCCGTTCGGGGCAAGTGGGTCCCCGGCACGGCTGACCTCCAGCCCCGCGCATGCGCGCGTGAGGAAGGCGTGTGCGTCGGAAGGAGGGCCGCGCGACCAAGCCCCACCACGATCACCGCATCGAGGGGTAGGTACCCTCAGGACGGGTCAGTGTCTCGCGTGGCGCGCGTGCGCGCGAGAAGACGAGACAGGCGTCCGCCCCGCGACCCAGGTGGACGGCGGCGAGATGTCATCTCGCCGGAGAGCGGGGAAGGAGCTGCGTATCACCCATGGAGATGCTGAAGAGCACGTCGAAACTTTCGTTCGACACCGGCGGCGAGTTCATCCGGCAGACGCGTCGTGAGGTCGACGAGTACCTGTCCGATCCTCGTACCCGAGCACGCGGCCGAGCGGAGCTGTATGCCAAAGGCGTTATCGCCTTCGTCGTGCTGCTCGGCTCGTGGCTGATTCTCGTACTTGGCCACCCAAGCCTGTGGCTCGGTCTGCTGTGCTTCGGCGGGCTGATTCTCGGGACGTCGTTGACGGCGTTCAGCGTCATGCACGACGCCAATCACGGCGCCTACTTTCGGACACGCCGCCTGAACCATCTGATGGGCTGGACCGCCGATACGCTGCTTGGGCTCTCGAGTTATGCCTGGCGCGTGAAGCACAACGTCGCCCATCACACGTATACGAACGTCGACGGCTACGACGCCGATATCACGCAGGTGCCATTCGCAAGGCTGGTGCCCGGACAGCTACCGCGCCCCTGGTACCGGCTGCAGCACTACTACATCTGGGTGCTGTACTGCTTGATGGCGCTCCGCTGGCAGACAGTCGGCGATGTCGCCGCCTTCACTCGCGGGAGCATCGGGACGAGCACATTGCGCATGCCTCGCCGTTGGGATCTGGCCGGTCTCTTGGGCGGGAAGGTGATCTTCGTCGGCTGGGCGATCATCATCCCGATGCTCGTCTATCCGTGGTGGGCCGTCGTCGGCGGCTTTGTCGTCTACTCGATGGTCGTGAGCCTGATCATGGCTGTGACCTTCCAGCTCGCACATTGCGTCGAGGAGGCCGACTTCGCGTCCGCCGAGCAACTCGCCTCGGAGCGGCGGATCTGGGCCGTACACGAGGTGGAGACAACGGTCGACTTCTGCCCGCGTAACGCTGTCCTCAGCTGGGTGGTGGGAGGCCTCAACTACCAGATCGAGCACCACTTGTTCCCGCGGGTGCCGCACACCCACTACCCGCAGATCGCCAAGATCGTTCAGCGTAACGCCGAGCGTCACGGTGTCCGTTACGTCACCCAGGACTCGTTGCGTGCAGCCCTCCGGTCGCACTTCAGGCACCTTCGCACGATGGGGCGAAACGGTATCCCGGTCGCGCTCGAGATGGGCTGACCTCCGGGCGGGTTGGATTCGGGCCTGCGTACGATCCTGCTATGACGGCGTCAACGGCGGCGGCGACCGCTTCCCGGGAGCCGCCCGTCGCGGCATACGCCGCATGCCGGCGCTTGCTCCGCCGCCACGACCCCACCTATTACCTGGCGGTATTGCGGCTTCCGGCCGACCTTCGACCCGCCGTACATGCGCTGTACGGGTTTGTGCGCGGCGCGGACGAGATCGTCGACGGGGCGGGCCGCTCTGCGGAACCCGCCGCGCGCCTCGCCGCACTCGACGCGTGGGAGCGTGCGCTCGAACGCGGGCTGGCCGGAGGGACGTCGGATCATCCGGTGATCGCTGCGCTCGTTGACGCCGGCCTACGCCTCGATCTGCCCCTCGACGAGCTGCGAGGCTACATCCGGTCGATGCGCGTCGACTGTGACCGTGTTCGCATCGCGACGCGAGCCGAGCTCGACCGCTACATGGACGGGAGCGCGGCGTCCGTCGGCCGCGTCATGGCCGCCATCCTCGGTGCGCGACGAGAGGCCGAGACGTTCGGGAGGCTCGGGGTCGCGTTCCAGCTCACGAACTTCGTCCGGGACGTCCGGGTCGACTACGAGCTCGACCGGATCTACCTGCCCGCCGAGGAGCTCGAGCGTTTCGGCGTGGATGCCGGGGCGCTCGGCCTCGTGTCGGCGACCCCTCAGCTTCGCGCCTTGCTCTCGGTCGAGGTCGGCCGGGCGCGTGCGCTCTTCGGTGAGACCGGGGCGGCCGTCGCCGCTGCGTTGCCGGCGGCGCGGCGCGGCATGCGCTTCGCGCGTGCCGCCTACCTCTCCGTCCTCGACCGCGTCGAGGCGGTCGACTACGACGTCCTCGCGCACTCGATCCGCCCCGGCGCGTGGGGGCTTGCGCGGGCCGTGCTTGCAGGACCAAGGTCGGAGCCGTGACCCCCCAAGCCGGGCAGCCGCTCTCGGACATGTCTCGGGATATCCCAATATGTGCTGTGCCGTGCTTCACACCGCGCCGGGCGACCATCGGTAAGCGCATGGCGTTCGGGCAAGCCCGCCCGACCCTATCCCTCTTGACGTCTACTCCTGTGCGAACCGCAAATAACGTTGCTTGTCTTAGCAACGCCTGATGGCTTGAGCTTCGGAAGTCTTCGAAGATCGGTGGAGGCGGGCGAACGCCGTCCTCGCGGTGTATGTCAACTGCGGCCCGTGCGTGACCTTGCTGACGCCGCCCACCGCTCGGCCGCGACGATCGACGCCGCCGCGCGCGCTGGCGCCGACTGACCGGGCGATAGAGACCTTCGCGGTGTCGCGAGACGTGCTCCTGTAGGAGCGTTGCCCGCAGCTCCGCCAGCTCGTTGGGGCAGTAGTCGAGCATACGGAGGATTGCCTCGCGATCGGGGATGCCGAGCGCCACGATCCGGGTGTTGCGGTCGTAGGCGTGCTCTAGCCGTTTGGCGGTACCGGATCCCTGCGAGCCAAACGCAGCGACCCGACACCTGCTTGTGCACTCGCGAAAGGTGGGCGTCCCGTAGAGCCGCCGTCTCCTCCGAGCACTTGTGTTGCAAGCGTTACAAGGGCTGTGTCGTGGAGGACGAAGACGGAGGAGGCAACGTCTCCTAGGGTCGCCACATGGTTCGGATGGTCGAGAAGGTGCGGGCCAGGTAGCGCGACGGAAGTCCATTCATCCGGATCGTCCGTGCAGTGATCGCGGAAGCCGAAGGGAGACCCCCATGAGTTATTCCCACTCCATTCCACCAACTGTCCAGATCAGGCGCGAGCACCTGCTCGGGCTGATCGGAATCGTCGCGGCCCTGGCGGCCTGCGTCACCTGGGTGGTGAGCGCGCTCGCGTTCGACACCGGTACGTCAGGCGTGTCGAGCTCGCAGGCGACCTCGACCGACATCAGCGCGGCGCAGCAGGCGCCGGCGACCTTCACGATGACCCGTGGGCAGATCGAGGGGCTCTCGACGATGGCGCCGCAGACGGCGACCTTCACGATGACCCGCAGGCAGATCGAGGGGCTCTCGACGATGGCACAGCCGACCGGGCGCCAGACCGATTCGCTCCTGTCGATGACACCTGCGAAGCTCGCCGGCGTCGGGCTCGGGACCGGGTACCAGCTCCCGAACGCTCAGAGCTCACCGACCTCGGCGGCCGTCCTTGCCTCGATGAGCCCCGAGACACGGCGGTACACCGAGTCGATCATGAACCTCACGTTCGAGCAGCTCGCCGCCGGCGCCGCGGGCCACCCGTAGCCGATGAGGGAGGGGGAGAGGGCGGCCTCTCCCCCTCCTGGTTCACGCGAAACCGGCAATCATGACCGCCAATGGGAGCACCGACCCTTCGAGTCGGGAGTCGCCCGGGATCGCTGATGAATAGACGCATCGCGACGGCGTGTCAGACGGATGTCAGTTCATGGCGATGGCGCCGCAGAGGCGTGAGGCACATCCGACCGTTGCAGGCGTAACACTGCTCAACGGCTCCACGGCAGCTCGGCCCATCGGTCGGGGCGTCCGAGCCGCCAGTGCGGAAAGGGCGAGTACGCCACCTGCGGCGAGGGCGTGTCCTGCTCGACGCCGGCGCCGTGTCCGAGCGCGACCTCGTGCCGCGGGTAGAGGATCGTGCCCTGCTCGGCGCGCGCGCCGACCATCAGGATCACGCAGGGGCCCTCGCCGGCGCCGACGAACGAGTGCGTCGTGTTCGGCGCGCAGTGGAAGAAATCCCACGCGCTCAGCCGCCGCTCCTCGCCTTCGACGATCAACAGGCATTCGCCGCTCAGGACGAGGAAGTCTTCCTGCTCTGATTCGCGGTGGTACATCGTGCTGGGCTTGCTCGGGTGGAGAACGTGAAGCTTGAATCCGACCTGGGGGTGCTGCTGTACCTCGAGTTCCGGCCGCTCGTTCACGAGGCGGCCATCGGCCTCGAAGCCGCAGCGCGCGCCAAAGACGTCGTTGCGCATCCACGCGGCGTCGCGGACGTTGAGCACGAACCAGCCGTCGTCCTGCGGGACGAGCCCTGCGCCCGTGTCGACCAGGCGTGCTTCCCCAGCCACGCCCGCAGCGTACTCGGCCTCCGCGCCGCCCCACGGGACATCATGTTCGGGATGCCGGCCCCACTCCGACAATCTCGAGGGGTACGGTCCGATCAAAGCTCGTGCCTCGCCGCACAAGCACCGGCACGCAGCGTGCACCCGACGGTCATGGCGCTCTCGCGTGCCGTCTACGCGCCCTCCAGTTGACGAACACGCCGAGCGCAAGGCCGCCGCCAATCATGAGCAACACCCACCAGCGCCAACGCAACCAGCCGCCCACCGAAACCAAGATGCCCGCAGGGACCCAATGCCAACGAATCCGCAAGCGGAAACCGCGCACGAGCGGGATTCTGGCAAGAGCACCCTCAAGGTCCAGCCCGCGGCAACCGCTCGACTCCGGCTCCAGCCCCGAGGCGCGGCGGACGAGCACTCGCACACACGGCGCATCCGTGCGAGGGCGTCAACCGCCCGCGACGGCACTGTTCAGTGCGGACGCGGTCTCGGGGCCGACGATACCGTCGGGGGAGAGTCCATTCGCCTGTTGGAACGCGATAACGGCCGCCTCCGTTAGTTGACCGAAGGTACCGTCGGGTTTTCCGGGCTCGTAGCCGGCAGTCGACAGGGCCTGCTGGAGCTCCTTGATCACGGCGGGATCGCCTTCGCCGAGCCGGAGTTTCGTGCCCTCGGGGAGGGTGAAGGTGGAGGAGCCGCTCGTCGAAGGCGTTGGTGGTGTCGTCGTCGTGGGGGTCGTGGATGGCGTGGTGGGCGTCGACGACGGATTGGTTGCTGCCGTTGTGGGCGTCGTGGTTGCGGGCTGAGCGACGGGTGTCACTGGTGCCTGAGCTCCGCCGCGCAGGAGGAGCACGGCGATCACGACGCCAAGTCCGAGCACCGCCGCCAATCCGAGTCCCGCGATGGCGCGTCGCCGCTCGATGACCGAGCGGTGGGCGTGGGCGGCGGCGACCGGGGCAGCCTGCGCGGGCCGATCCGCTGTGGGGTCGCGCCCAACATCGCCTTCGGGGACGGCAAGTTCGTGGTAGGCGGGTGTGGCGCGTCGGCGCTCGGCCCGCTCTGCCGCATTCTCGCTCCAGTCTTCGTCCGAGAGGTCGCCAAGCCAGTCGTCGAGCAGTTGCTCGTCAGGCCGCGTCCCGACCGCGCCTGTCAAGAAGCGCGAGCCCCGGTTCCGGCGGGGAGGTGTCTCACTCACGCGAGCAATGCTAGGCGGCTCCCCGGCGAGCCCTCGCCCACCAGACTGGAAACGGCCCCCAAAGGACGGTAGCGACGGGACTCGAACCCGCGACCTCCGGCGTGTGCGTCTTCTCCGTTGTCGACCACTGCGCGGATCTCCGTGGCGCGCGCGAGCGCGAAGACGAGGTGCATCATCATCGCTGAGGTCTTCACCTCGTCGGCCGCTGTCGGCATCCGCGGCTCGAGCACCTCTGCGTCTTGGTCGGCCGAGTTCCCGCAGGTCACCGGTGTTCCTGCAGGAGCGACGTGCGTCGAGGTCCGTGATCTGTCAGTCTCGCGACAAGCCGCCGGCTGACGGGACGTGCATTCCTGCAGCGTCCCCGAGGCCGGCTCACGAAGGGAGCTTCATGCAGGCACGGATGGCCACCTACAGCTTCAGTGGGGATGCCGACGATCTCGCCCGGCGGGCAGAGGAGGGCATTCTGCCGATCCTCGAGTCCCAGCCAGGATTCAAGGGCTACTCGGTCGCGATCGGAGACGGCGAGGTCCTCTCACTGAGTGTCTGGGACACTCGTGCCGATGCCGAGTCGGGCAACGAGGTCGTGGCCTCGTGGGTTGCCGAGAACATGGCCGGGGACATCGACGTGATCAACGTTCGCTACGCCGAGATCAAGTTCAGCACGACACTCGGCGTCAGCACGGTCGGTGCCGCCGCCTAGCCAGCGCTCGGGCACGCGTGGGATAGTCGCGCGATCTCCGAGCGGATCCCGCGCTTGCCCCTCAACCGACTGCTCTGACGGGTGCCGCGTTGAGCTCGGGGCCGAGGGCCGCGGCGACTCTGCCAGGAGTCGGCGCCGCGAGGTTGAGACGAGGTCATGGCGGGGATCGAGCCGTTGTCAGAAGGCGGAGCGGAGGGTTCGTCCATGAGCAAGGTTGTTCGCGTTCATCAGTGGGGTGGGCCGGAAGAGTTGCGTCTCGAGGACGCGGAGGTGGGTGATCCCGGTCCGGGCGAGGTGCGCCTGAAGGTCGAGGCCATCGGCCTCAACCGCTCCGAAGCCGCGTTCCGCGCCGGCGCCTATCCGGTGATGCCGAGGCTTCCGACGCTGATCGGTTACGAAGGTGTCGGTGTGATCGAAGCGGTTGGCCCCGATGTGAGTGGGTTGGCCGTCGGCGAGCGCGTTTGTGTGCTCCCGAATGTTCGGATGGGTGAATATGGGTTGTACGCCGAACAGGCGATTGTTCGCGCGAGCAGCCTCGTCGCTCCGCCACCTGGGCTGAGCATCGTCGAGGCTGCATCGATCTGGATGCAGTACTTCACTGCGCTGGCCATCGTGCACGTCACACATGCCACGGTGGGTGACTTCGTGGTCATTCGAGCGGCCTCCAGCAGTGTCGGTCTCGCCGCCATTCAACTCGCCAATTGGGCCGGCGCCGTTCCCATCGCAGCGACGCGCAGGAGCACGAAAGCTGCGGCGCTGAAGGAACAGGGTGCGAAGCACGTGGTGGCCACGGAGGAGGTCGACTATCTCGCCGAGATACAGCGCATCACCGGCGGCCTCGGCGCGCGGATCGTCTTCGATCCGGTAGGCGGCCCGGAGGTGGACAAGCTGGCTCAGTCCGCAGCCATCGAAGGCACGGTCATCGTCTACGGGGGACTCAGCGGCCAGGAGACGCCGTACCCCCACTGGCCCGCCGCCTTCAAGGGTTTGAGCATCCGCGGCTGGTTAGCCTCGGAGATCTGGAACAACCCGGAGCGCTTCGCCCGCTATCACAAGCTGATCCTCCAAGGTCTCGCGGAGGGACACCTGAAGCCGGTGATCGCCAAGACGTTTCCGCTGGCGGAGATCGCTGAGGCGCACCGCTTTCTGGAATCCAATCAACAGGTCGGCAAGATCGTCGTCACAGTCTGACGCCGCTCCGGTTACCGCGTGGGAACGGGCGCTGGACCGCATGAATCCAGGGCCCTGACCGCTGATCACCAGCTGATGGCTCTTGCATGGTCGCCGGAGGCGAACGGGCGCACGAACCGTACTTGCCGCGAGCCACCGATCGACCTACAGTGATTCGGGGAAGGGAGGGGGCGTGCTTCGCTGCGGGCGTTGCGGCCGCTCGGGTGAACTTGGAATGGGATGGGTGACGTTCGTCGAGTTGGAGACGAACGACGACGCCCCTTGGTCCGGCGAATACTGCCCGTCATGTTCGGCTGATCAGTTCGGCGACTTGACGGCGATCCCGCTTATACCCGTACCGAGTCCGGACGCTGATCGCGCTGAGTTTCCGGTTCCCGAGACGGATGGTCGGGAATCACCCATATCGAACGTCTCACCCAGTAGAGGGACTCACGGCGAGACCAGGGCACCGCTCGATTCCGTCCGACTCTCGCCACGAAGGCGAAGGAGGTAGGGCTGCCCTGCCCCCCGGGATGCGAAAAGTTCTCGCGCGTTTGCGACTGCCGTAGCGAGGGCTCGCTCGCCCATTCGGCGTCGCGCTCGACCGAGACGACGGGGACAGCCCCAATCTCGGTCGGCATCCGTTGGACGTTCCCGAGACGCATCATCCCTTCAACGCCGGCCTCGCCGTCCTGGACATCAAGTCGCTCCCCATCGACAAGACGGGCCAACGCTCTACGCCGGCACTGCGGGTGGCGGTGTAGTCGCCCTCCGCGTCAGCGCCACGTGAGGGCAGGACGCGGCCAGGCCCCCAACCCGATGCTCATTGCCAGGGGGTGGGGGGCCCGTGTCCCTCGCGCGTGTGCGCGCGTGCGCGCGAGAGGAAGTGGTGGGTGTTTGGGGACGGGTGACGAAGCGTGAGGGCCGGCGTTGGCCGGCCCTCGGGTGTTAGGTCATGCGTGAGCGGTCTAGTAGTCGCCCATGCCGCCCATGCCTCCCATTCCGCCGGCCATGCCTGCTCCGGCAGTGGCCTGCTCGGGCGCGTCGGTGACGATTGCCTCGGTCATGAGGATGTTCTTCGCGATCGACGCGGCGTTCTGCAGCGCCGACCGGGTGACCATCGTCGGGTCGATGATGCCCGCGGCCACGAGGTCGACGACCTCGGTCGTTTCGACGTCCAGGCCGTGGCCCTTCTTGGCCGAGCGGACCTGGTTGACGACGACCGAGCCCTCGAGGCCCGCGTTGTACGCGAGCTGCCGGAGTGGCTCCTCCAGCGCGCGCACGATGATTGCCGCGCCCGTGCGCTCGTCCCCGTCCATCGCTTCGAGCTTGATCGCCTTGGCGGCGTTGAGGAGCGCGACGCCGCCGCCGGCGACGATGCCTTCCTCGAGCGCTGCGCGGGTTGCCTGCAGGGCGTCCTCGACGCGGTGTTTCTTCTCCTTCATCTCTGTCTCGGTCGCGGCGCCGACCTTGACGACCGCGACGCCGCCGGACAGCTTCGCGAGCCGCTCCTGGAGCTTCTCGCGGTCGAAGTCGGAGTCGGTGTTCTCGACCTCCGCCTTGAGCTGCTTGATGCGGCCCTTGATCGCCTCGGAGTCGCCGGCCCCGTCCACGATCGTGGTCGAGTCCTTGTCGATCACGATCTTGCGGGCCTTGCCGAGCTGCGAGAGCTTCGTGTTCTCGAGCTTGAGCCCCATCTCCTCGGTGATCACCTCGCCGCCGGTGAGGATCGCGATGTCCTCGAGCATCCGCTTGCGCCGGTCACCGAAGCCCGGCGCCTTGACGGCGACGGCGGTGAAGACGCCACGCAGCTTGTTGACGACGACCGTCGCGAGCGCCTCGCCCTCGACGTCCTCCGCCACGATCAGCAGCGGGCGGCCGGCCTGGATCACCTGCTCCAGGACGGGGAGCAGATCCTTGACCGCGCCGACCTTCTGGTTGGCGATCAGCACGTACGGGTCGTCGAGCACCGCCTCCATGCGCTCGGCGTCGGTGATCATGTACGGCGACAGGTAGCCCTTGTCGAACTGCATCCCCTCCGTGAACTCGAGGTCGAGACCAAAGGTCTGGCCCTCCTCGACGTTGACGACGCCGTCCTTGCCGACCTTCTCGATCGCGTCCGCGATCACATCGCCGATCTCGCGCTCACGCGAGGAGATCGTCGCGACCCGCGCGATGTCCTCCTTGCCGTTGACATCCTTTGACTGCCCCTTGAGGTCGGTCACGATTGCATCGACGGCCTTCTCGATGCCCCGCTTGAGACCCATCGGGTTGGCGCCGGCGGCGACGTTCTTGAGGCCCTCGCGCACGATCGCCTGCGCGAGCACCGTCGCGGTCGTCGTGCCGTCACCGGCGACGTCGTTGGTCGCCGTCGCGACCTCGCGGACAAGCTGCGCGCCCTGGTTCTCGAACGGGTCCTCGACCTCGATCTCGCGGGCGATCGTGACACCGTCGTTCGTGATCGTCGGCGCCCCGAACTTCTTGTCAAGCACGACATAGCGGCCCTTCGGGCCAAGCGTCACCTTGACCGCGTCGGCGAGGGTGTTGACCCCCCGCTCCAGCGCCCGGCGCGCGTCCTCGTTGAACTTGAGCTGTTTGTGCGCCATGCGTATTCCTCCTGAGCGAAACGAGCTAGGCGGCGGCGCCGGCAAGCTTGCGCTTGCCCTTGTCGCCCGTGGTTACGACCTTCGCGAGCACATCCGATTCGCGCAGGATCAGGACCTCGTCGGCGCCGAGCTTGATCTCGGTGCCGCCGTACTTGGAGAAGATGATCTCGTCACCCTCCTCCACATCCATCTTGATGTACTCCCCGTCCTCGTCACGCGGGCCCGGACCGACGGCCAGCACCTTGCCACGCTGCGGCTTCTCCCGCGCCGTATCCGGCAGCACAATGCCGCTGACCGTGATCTCTTCTTCCTCGAGCGCCTCCACGATCAACCGGTCACCGAGCGGTTGCAAGTTCATCAAAGCCTCCCAGAAACACTTTGTCGGGTCTCGCGCTAACGATCTGGCACTCGGCTACCGAGAGTGCCAACTACGAGACTATCACGTAATGTGACAGATCGCACAAATGTGGTATGCTGCATGAGCGTCCGGTCGAGCGTTGTAGCCGCCGAGGCCTTAGCACTCCTCTCCAGCTGTTCCTTTTGGCCCTACGCAGCAGGGAGCTCGTTCGAGATCTCTGCCTGAACGAACAGCGAGGAGCACACGATGCATGCGACAGTCCCCCGCTACGAGGGCGTCGTCACCAAGTGGAGCGGGCTCAGCCGCGGGGCCGGCGAAGCCGTCGTCCGGGACCTGCTGGCGTTTGAGGGGTTCAGGAGCCAAGAGAGCTGGAGGATGAAGCGCCCAGGATCGTGGTCGCCTGGTTGAAGGACGACCAATCCGCCCAAGATCACTAGCGGCAGGGTGATCGCGCAGGTGAATGTCGTTCCGTCGCATCAGCCGTCGGCCGGCAAGTCCTGGGGAGCCAACGCCCGTTCTCGGGAATTCCACCAACGTGACTCGATCCAGTCGACTCGCCGCGGCTCGGCTGCGCGGGTCGGGAAGAGGTGAGTGCAGATGACCAACTTCCGTCACTGGCGCAGAATGACCTGGGCGCTCCTGGCCTGGAGCGCCGCCATGACCGCATGGACTCTGTTCGGAAGCATCGCCGCGACGCTCGTCGGCGTCCTGTGGGTCGCGGGCATGATCCTCCTCGGCTTGCTCTGGCTTGCCACGCAGCCCCTGTACCAACAGGGTCGCGGCCTGCGCGGCGTCTTCGTCAAGCCCCGCTGGGGCCAACTGCGCGTCGTCAACCTCCACCGGACACACCCGGGGCCGGAGCCCCGGCAGGGTGCGGGTTAAGGCCGAACCGCGCCGCCACACAGGCTTCGCGGGCGCGGGCGGGTTTGACGCGGAGAGAACCCGCCTCGTGACCGAGAGAGCCGTATCCGCCGTCGCGAGCAGCGCGGACGCACCGGACGGGCTTGATTGGCAAACGTTCACGGCCGTCTACTTCCCCGGGCGACGCCGGCACGACCTCGAGGCAATCACCGCGTACGCCGTCTATAGGCGCTCTCACAACGTCGACGACCGTCCATCCAGACACGCCACCCGGATGGAGGACGCGAAGAGCGGCGAGGCGGGATCGAGAGGGCTACAGGACTGGGAAGACGAAGGGGGTGCGAGCCGGTAGAGGGAAGACATGGGCGGCCCGCTCAATCTGTCGGGCGGAGGGCCGACGTGAACCGGCAGACAAATGGCTTGGTCCGGGCAGAACGATCGGCTACCTGCGCGCGGGCAGAGGCCTCTGACCTACGCCGCCCGTCTTCAGCCCACATCGCGAGTGCGCGGCGACCAGACGCTCCAACGCGCCTGCGCCGTCAACTGCTGGTTTCGGTCCATGAAGGGCCACGGATCGCACCCGTGATGCGGCGAGGCCGAAGCGCTACGTGGAGCGCCGCCGTGTCACACGGACTGGGGCGGGTTGGACGGCGCCTGGGACCGCGGCAGGAGTAGGTGGCTTTCGACGACTGCCTCGGCGACGTTGACGAGCTTGCGGCCGTTGTGTTGTGAGTGGTCGCGGAGCATCTCGAACGCTTGGTCGGCGCCGATCGCGTGCCGAGCGAACAGGCGGGGTCATTGAGGCGCCCGGGATCGGTCGGCGCGACCATGGCATCGAGCTCGACGAAGCCTTGCGGGGCTTGTGATCCGTGACGACAGCCTCCTACCGCGAAACCTGTCGGGGGGACATAAACGGCGCTCGGGCATCGCAGCTAGACTGTGCGAGCGCGTTGGTTGTCTTTGACGGCGTCGAGGGTTGTAGCTTCCTCTTCGATTGTCACCCCGGCCTGAGCGCAGCAGAGGGTTCGTTCGGACTCCCTGTCCTGCACGGAACGAAGGAGCACCCCATGTTTGCGACCATTCGCCGTTACGACGGTGTGGACCAGAATCGCTCGGCCGAGTTGACCCGCAAGGTCAACGAGACGCTCGTTCCGAAGTTGGAGAAGCTGTCCGGGTTCGCGGGCTACTGGCTGATCGAGGCCGACAGCGGCGTCTTCAGCTCGCTCAGCCTCTTCGAGACGCCTGAGCAGAGCAAGGAGTCGACGAAGATCGTCGCCAGCTGGATTCGCGACGAGAAGCTCGACACGATGATCCCCAACGAGCCCAAGATCACGAGCGGCAAGGTCGTCGCTCACAGCGACCGCGTCCTGGTCGCCGCGTAGCTGACCGCACCGCATTCGACGAAGAGGGGCCCGTCTTGTCCGGGCCCCTCTTCGTTGTCATGCCGCGCCACCGGGGGAAGGGGGTGCACAGTCAGACGACGTGGTCGACCGGCGCTTGATCGCGCGCACGTCAAACTCGAATGTGCGGTAGAAGCCGGTCCGCACCATAGGCCGGAACCGGTCGCGGACGCCACAAAGACGGCTACCTCTTCCCGGGCGCTGCCGGTTGAGTTGCGCTCGCGACACATGGCGGCGGGGACATTCCCGCACGTTCGCAGGCGAGACTCAGCCCGCTCCCGCCGGAGCCGGCGGAGCGCACAGGCCCGGCGGCGGTCGCAATCAGCACCAGAAATTGGGTCGTGTGGTTCCGTTTCGTTACCGCGGGTGCAAGAACCAACGGGGCTGAACATCAAACGTCCGGTGTTATGTTCCGGGACTTGAGCACCTCTGGGGACGACCGCGAGAAGGACGCCTGTCCGAACTGCGGGACGCGCGTCGAATCCACAATCAGCGCTCCGGGCGAGCCACTCCGTGAGGCGACAGAGCGGCGCTGTCCAAACTGCGCGAAGGTCCTCCGGCGTGAGGTCGGCGGCCAGTGGACGGTCGACGAGACGGCGAGTTAGCTCGCGCACGGTCGGTTAGCTACCTCGGGCCGGGGGATGCTCGAAGGCTCGGTGGGCTCGGCAACCTCACGACGGTGAGCAGCCGCTTCGTCATGCGATGATCCGTTTGTGCGGAGATTTGTGTACAAGATCGAGCCCGCCTCGCTGATCCCCGGCGATGCGGAGTACATCTTCGAGTCGGAAGAAGACCTCAAGACCGGGGACATCTTCGAGCGCCTAGGTCGTCGTCTGTTCATCGAACGAGTCGAAGACGACGACTCCAACTGGGAGACCGAGACCAACGCGATCAACCGAACGCTTCACTGCCGCCACGAGGTCGACCCTGACGCATGGCCGGGGGAGGAAGAGTTGACGGAACACTAGATCTCGAGATCCGGGTTCCCCAGCTTCCCGACCATGTTTCTCGCGACACACATGGCCGTAGGGTGACTGAGCGTTCCGCGTTTGCGACGACCCCCCTTTCCCGGGAACCAGTCATGGCCCAAACCTCGGATTGGAATCAGCGGGTTAGGGTCGTCTGGACGAATGTCCAGTGATTCGTGCGAGCCCAGGTGATTACCTTGAGACGTAGAAGGCGACGTGATCCGGACCAGTAAGCCCGTGACCGAGAGGGATGCGGCAGGTGTCGAACGGCACCACCACATGGACAGTGCGGTACGCCCTGAGCGGTGGTCACCAAGTGCACTACAAGGTGTTCCACGACCGGGCGGCGGCGGAGGGTTTCGCGCGATGGTGGGAGGGACGAGGCGAGGGTTTCGAATCCGTCGTTCTGCCTCGCTGAGAAAGGCCTTCTTGCGGGCCGGGCGATCGGCGGTGGCGCGAGATCATCGAGTCTCATCATGCGAGCATGCGCCGCGAGATCGGGGGTCACCGGGGCCGGGGAGCCAGCTCATCCGCGAGCGCAAGGACGCTTTCAGGTCGTATCAAGCGCTCCACCGCCCCGGGTGCTCACATCGGACGGCGAGGTCATCGCCGGGGCGTAACCAACGCGACGAATTGCCGGCCGGCGCGCTGGTCGGCCTACCGGTTTCTGCCGGGACCATCGAGGGACAGGCCCGCGTCATCCTGGACATTGGCCGAGGCCGAACTCGAAGCGGGCTACATCCTGGTCACCGCCTACACCGACCCCAGCTGGACGCCCCTATTCGTCGCGATCAAAGGCCTCGTGACGGAGGGTGGGCGGCCTGATGACCCACGGCGCAGTGATCGCACGCGAGTACGGCTTGCCGGCCGTCGTGGGGGAGGAACAAGCCATCCGGCTGATCCGGGATGGGCAGCGGATCCGCGTGCACGGAACGACGGATACGTCGAGATCCTGCCCTAGCGGGCCAGCCCAACAGGTAGCCGGGCGGCACGTGGTCGGTCGCCAGACGTCGTTGGCCCCCGGGCGAACTAGCCCCCCAATCGCACTCGTCACGCCGAGGGGATGCCCGGTCCGGCCCTCGCGTGCGCGCGCGTGCGCGCGGGAGGAAGACGTAGTCGTTCGGGACGAACTGTTCCCGACCCAGGCCCCGTCGTCACGATCATCGCGAGGGGGTGGGGACTCTGGCAGCAGCTCCAGCGTAGGGACTAGCCAGAGAGTCAGGAGCCCAGTAGCAAGGCCGACCGTGGCGCCGATCCTCTGCCTCGCTCCGTCGCTGCCTCACTACTTGACCCCGACCGTCCCGTACTTGGGCCCGGTCGCCAACATCTGCGAGAACCCGCATCGCCGCAACAACGCGAAGCGGCCGTGGGGCACCGCCTTCGACTCCGCCCCGACCTTCGCCACCACGGCCTTGATCACGCCGTCGCGCGGGTGCTCCTCGATCACCTTCTGAACCCACGGCTTCGGCAGATCCCACAGGCGGAAACCCCCCAGGTCGCATAGCGCGCCCGCCTGGATCCACGCTCCCGTCATGTCGAGCTCCGGGTCGACGCTCGGATGCGCGTGGATGGCGATCGCGTCGGCGGCCAGCTCGGAGCGGACGTCGTCGACACCCGCCTCGCGCGCGCACGCGACGACCCTGTCGGCGCTGCGGATCGTGAAGTCCTCGCCGGGCACCGCGTGCTCGAGGCCGAAGTCGTGGACGAGCGCGGCCGTGTAGAGCAGCTCGACATCGACGTCCGCGCCGTCGAGCGCCGCCAGCGCGCGGCCGAACGCCCAGGTCCGGTAGGAGTGGCCGATCGTCTCCGTCTGCTGCTCGCGGCAGGCGTCCTCGGCCGCTCGCGCCCACGCCGAATCCGGCGGGGCCAGCAACTCCGGATCGTCGAGAACGGCGGCGCCGGCGGGCACGCGGCCGGTCGCCAGCTTGATCCGCCCGGCGATGTAGGCGCCCTGCGTCGCCACGACCACGCCCATCAGGCGGCGCCTCTCCTTGGCGGTCAACGCGCCCTTCGTCCGGCGCACCCAGCGGATACCGCCGAAGCGCTCGAGATCGGGCGTGGGGTGGGCATCGGCGCTGGTCGCATCGGGCATGCTCGTCATCCGATGGACGACCCTATGCCGGTCACGCGCGGCGTGCAGCTGCCGTTGTCCGAGATCGTGGTGCGCGCGTCGCGATCGTCAGGCCCGGGCGGGCGGCACCCCTCCGCCATCCCAGTGGAGGTGTTCTGCAACATCTCGATCGCGTCATCTCCGCCACGGAGATCAAGCAGCTTCCCCATCCGCGTCGTGGACCTGGACGAAGAACAGCCGCTCTCGCCAGACGGCGGGTCTCGAGGAGATCGGGTACCGCGTCACCTGGTGCGACTCTCGCGGCTCTTCCGGCTTGCAATCCGAGAGCGCGACCTCAAGAACGAGGTCAGCTCGTGATGCGTGCCGTCGTCGCCACTCCAGCAGTGTTCGACCACGGCGAGCAAAGGCGCGATTCGCACTCGGGCACCCAACTCCGCTGCGATCTCACGGATCAGAGCCGACTCGGTGATCCTGACAACATGCGCTCGATGGGGAAGGGGACAGCTGCGTACGACGACGTTGTGGCCGTGCTCGCACGCCTCGACGCCGCGAACGGACTCGGCGCCGTCGTCGCTCGCGACGATGCTGCGGCGCTCGACGCGGCACGTGCGAGGGACGCGCGATCGCCGGTTGGAGCTATGCCTCCGACGCACCAGACCGTAGCGACGGTGAAGGACTGGATCGACGTGGCCGGCCTGCCGTGCGAGGGCGAGTCACGCGAGCGCACGCACCGCATGCCCGAGCGCGACGCTACGGTCGTCGCCCGGTTGCGGGCCGCCGGTGTGATCGTCGTCGCCAAGACCCAGCCGGGCGCGGACCATCCCATCCACGGACGCTGCGTGCATCCGGCCGATCCGCTGCGCACGCCCGGTGCTTCGTCGAGTGGGGAGGCGGCGCTGATCGGTGCGGGTGCCTCACGGCTTGGCCTCGGCAGCGACTCGGGCGGGAGCATCCGGCTGCCGAGTGCGTGGTGCGGGGTCGCCGGGTTGAAGCCGTCGTTCGGGCTGGTGCCGAACACGGGTCACTTCCCGCGCGTCGGCGGCCGTAACGACGGCCGCACGGTGATCGGCCCGATGGCGCCGCGCGTGGCCGACCTGATGTCGCCGTTGCGGATCATCGCTGGACCGGACGGAGCCGATCCCGATTGCGTGCCGGTCCCGATCGGTGATCCCGCATCCGTCCAGGCGACCGGTCTGCGGGTCGCCATCGTCGACGAGTCGTCATGGCAGCCGGTGCGGTCGACACGGGCGGCGGTGGAGCGGGCGATCGCCACCCTGACGTGCCTCGGCGCATCCGTCGACGGACCGTTGGGGCCGCTGCTCGACGAGTCGCTCGACATCACCCGTCGCTACTGGGACCGCGCGTCGCTCACGGGCGCGGAGTGCGACCGTCAGCTGCGGGACTGGGATCGGTTCAGCGGTCGGCTGACCCGTGCGTCCGTGGAGTTCGATGTCGTGATCGGACCCGTCGTCATGGACGTCGCGCCGCTGCATCGGACGCTGACGGGCGAGGACTACGTGTTCACCTTGCCGTGGAGCCTTACGGGCTGGCCTGCGGTCAGCGTGCCGGCCGGCGTCGACGATGCCACGGGGCTGCCGGTCGCCGTGCAGGTGGCCGCACCGCGCTGGCAGGACCACATCGCGCTCGCGGTGGCCGAGTGGATCGAGGCCGCACCCCCGAACCAGCCCCCGCGCGGTCACGACATCGAGGCGGGGTCGGGATCGCCGTTCGGGGGTTCGACGAGGTGAAGCGCGGCCAACTTCTTTCACCGCGTCCAGGTAAGGCCAGCCATCGCCTCGGCCGAGTCGGGTAGCGCGCCAGGCTCCTCTGCCTGCCGCCCCCCCGACCAGGCCCCATCACCTGGTGACAGAGGGGTACCCGGTCTCGCGTGCGCGCGCTAGGAAGCGGTGGCGTCTATTACGCGCGCGCGCGTTAGAGAACACAGGCGTTCGACACGGCGCCGCTAGCCGTCGGCCCTCAGCGTGCGCGAGGGCCAGGGCGATGCCCAGCCGGTTAATCCGAGTCAGGGGTTGTTCACGGAGAACGGGTCCCGTCACCAAGCGAGCGCGCCAGCCGTCTCGGTTCGAACATCGCTGTGAGCGGTCTGTACTGGCCCGCACGATGGCGATACTCTTCTCCGGGGGGTAATGCGGCTGCAGGGCCACTGGGAGGGCAATGTTGATCTGTTCTGAGTGCAGGACGGAGAACCCTTCCGGCAGAAAGTTCTGCATAGAGTGCGGGAAGACGCTCGCGTTGGCGTGCCCGGGCTGCGGCGAGACAAATCCACCGGTAGCCAAGTTCTGCGGCGAGTGTGGGTCTCCGGTGGCAGGTGGCCCGACCCCTCCGGGCGCCGCTGCGCTCAGCAGTGCTCATGCGACGTCCGCGACCACCGAACGGCGCCTGGTGTCCGTGCTGTTCGCTGACCTGGTCGGGTTCACCGCGCTCTCGGAGTCTCGGGACTCCGAGGAGGTCAGGGATGTGCTGTCCAGCTACTTCGAGACGTGCCGCACCGTGATCGCCCGGTACGGGGGAACGGTCGAGAAGTTCATCGGGGACGCCGTGATGGCGGTCTGGGGCACTCCCGTGGCCCACGAGGACGACGCAGAACGGGCGGTTCGGGCGGCCCTTGACCTGGTAGCTGCCGTGGAGGCGTTGGGCGCCGAGGTGGAGGCTCCCCGGCTCGAAGCGCGGGCCGGGGTCCTCACGGGAGAGGCGACGGTCAACCTTGCGGCCACCGATGAGGGCATGGTGGCAGGAGACCCCGTGAACACGGCCTCCCGTATTCAGTCCGTGGCTGAGCCGGGCTCGGTCTACGTGGGGGAGGCCACGAAGCGATCCACCGAGTCGGCCATCGCCTACGCCGACGCCGGGACCCACGAGCTCAAGGGCAAGGCGCAGCCGGTGAGGCTCTACCGAACTCTCCGGGTGGTCGCGGGAGTCAGGGGGGCGCTGAGGTCAGAAGGCCTGGACGCCCCCTTCGTGGGCCGGGATCGGGAGCTCAGGCTGCTCAAGAATGTCTTCCACGCCACGTGCGACGAGGGCAAAGCCCACCTGGTGTCGCTTGTTGGGATTGGAGGGATCGGCAAGTCCCGGCTTTCGTGGGAGTTCTACAAATACGTGGACGGGCTGGCCGATTCGTACCGGTGGCACCGGGGGCGATGTCTGGCCTACGGGGACGGCGTGGCGTACTGGGCGCTGGCGGAGATGGTCAGAGGCCGGGCGGACATCGTGGAGGCAGAAGACCTCACGTCGGCTGCTGCCAAGCTGCGCGCGGCGGTGGAGCGCTACGTACCGGACCCCGAGGAACGGGGGTGGGTGGAGCCCCGGTTGTCGCACCTCCTGGGCCTGGAGGAACGACCGGTCAGGGAGAAGGAGGACCTGTTCGCCGGGTGGCGCTTGTTCTTCGAGCGGATGGCCGAGGACCGCCCGGTGATCATGACCTTTGAGGACTGCCAGTGGGCCGACGCTTCTCTCCTGGAGTTCATCGACTACCTGCTGGAGTGGTCGCGCTCCCACCCGATCTTCATCCTGGCCCTGGCCCGCCCAGAACTCCTCGATGACCGGTTGGGGTGGGGGACCAGGCGTAACACGACAGGGATGTACCTGGAGCCGCTTTCACCCCGGGCCATGACCGCGCTCCTCGACGGCCTGATCCCAGGGCTCCCCGCGGAGGTCAGAGCAGCGCTCATGTCGAGGGCGGCGGGGGTGCCTCTATACGCCGTGGAGACCGTGCGCATGCTCCTCGACCGGGGCTACCTCGTGGAGGAGGGCTCGGCGTACCGCCTCGTGCGCCCCATGGACGACGTAGAGATTCCCGAGACCCTGCACGCCCTGATCGCCGCCCGCCTGGATGGGCTTTCCGCCCCCGAGCGCCGCCTGGTCCAGGACGCCTCGGTGCTGGGCAAGACCTTCTCTCGAGCCGCAATCGCTTCCGTCTCTGGGCTCTCCCCCTCTGATCTAGAGGGGCTCCTCGCCTCGCTCGTCCGAAAAGAAATCCTGGGGATCCAGGCTGACCCCCAGTCTCCCGAGCGGGGACACTACGGGTTCCTCCAGGACCTCCTGCGCCGGGTTGCCTACGAGACGCTGTCGAAGAAAGAGCGAAAGCTCCGGCATCTCGCCGTGGCCTTCTACATGGAGCAGGCCTTGGCCGACGACGAGGAAATCGTGGAGGTGCTTGCGTCCCACTACGTTCAGGCCTACGACCTGGATCCGCGAGCTGAGGACGCCCCCTCCATCAAGAAGAAGGCCAAGTACATGCTGGCCAGAGGCGGGGAGCGGACCGCCTCGCTGGCCGCGAGCGCTGAGGCGCAGCGGTACTTCGAGCAGGCTGCGGGGCTCGAGGACAACCCTCTGTCGCTCGCCCGTCTCCACGAGCAGGCCGGTCGGATGGCCTGGCTGGGTGGGCGAAGCGAACAGGCACAGGGACACTTCGAGCGGGCCATCGAGGTGTTTTCCTCGTCTGGAGACGGCCACGGAGCGGCCCGGTGCTCGGCGCGCCTCGCCGACGTCGACTTCGGCCGGGGCTACCTCGACGAGGCCATTGAACGGATGGAGAAAGCCTACGAAGTCCTGTCCGGCGAGGAGCCAGACGAGGACCTGGCCACCCTCGCCGCGCAGCTTGGCCGTCTCCTGTATCTGCGAGGCGATCTCCAGCGCTCGTTGGCCCCGATCGAAGCCGCCCTGGAGATCGGAGAGACCCTCGGCCTCCCGGAGGTGCTATCCCAGGCCCTGAACACCAAGGGAATTATCGCCGGACTACGCTCGCACCCCGTCGAGGCCAAGGCGCTTCTGCGCATGGCACTCGAGGTCGCGCTGGAACACGACCTCCCCCAAGCTGCTCTCAGGGCCTACATCAACCTGGGGGCGGTCCTCACGTTCACCGACGACATCGGCGCGGCGATCGAGGCTACCGACGCTGGGGTGGCGCTGGCCCGGAAGGTCGGTGACCATTTCTGGGAGCGGGCGCTTTTCGCCGCCCCGATCGAGCCCTTGGTGATGACCGGGGAGTGGGACCAGGCGCTCCTTCGGTGTGAGGAAGTGCTGGAGACCGTCACTCGGGACGCCGCCGGCGAGACGTTCCTCGAGCTGTTCCCGGCTGTGCAAGTCCATGTGCAGCGAGGCGACTCGACGAGAGCCGAAGGCCTCGTGGACCGCCTCGCCGCGGTGCTGTCCGAGGAGAACCCCCAGGCTCGCGCCGCCCTTCGGGTGGCCAAGGCGCAGATCCAGCTCGCCTTGGGGAAGCCCGCTGAGGCGAGGGCCGCCGCCGAAGATGCCTTCGGCCTTTACGGCGACATCGGGTGGCGGCACGTCATCTTCAAGCACGCCTTGGTCGAAGCACTCGAGGCCGGGCTCGCCCTGGGGGACGCCCCGGGGGTCGAGAGCCTCCTTCACGAGATGGAGCGCCTCCGCCCGGTCGAGCTCACGCCGTACCTCCAGGCCCAGATGGCTCGTTTTTCGGCGAGACTCGGAGTGTTCGGAGCCAGTGAGCCCAGTGTCGAGGCGTCGTTCATGGCGGCCGAAGGCAAGTTCCGTCATCTCGGGGCGCCCTTCTGGCTCGCCGTCACCCAGCTCGAACATGGCGAGCGGCTCTGTGCCGTCGGGACGGCCGCTCAGGCGCGATCTCTGTTCGAGGAGGCTCGCGGGACCTTCGAGCGGCTCCAGGCCCGACCATGGCTCGAACGACTCGCTCGAACGGCAGGTGCCCAAGCCGAGACCCTCGTTCTCGAGACCGCGCTCTGATCCTGCACTCCGCGTTCGCGTGCCCCGGCGCCGGGCCCTCGCGACCATGCCCGCCACCAAGCCCCACCACAATGATCACCGCGAAGGGTGGGGTACGCTGGGCTCTCCCTCGATTTCGCGCGTGCGCCTGAGGCAGCTCCCCAGGCCCCACGACTCCCCACACGGGGCTGTCGCATCACTGGAACGTCCGGCGACTCCTATGTCGTGCGCGAGGCGCTCGATGTGACAGGATCGATGGTGTTTGCGCTCACTTGATCTCGACTCGGCAACACTCGACCGGCTAGCCAATGAACTCGTCGATGCAGCCGTTGGCTGGGCGGCTGAGCTCGATGAACGGCCAATTCAGCCGAACGCCGCAGGACCCGAGCTGAACGATCTCTTCACCGATGTTCTTCCGGCGGCCGGGCTCGGCGAGGATGCATTCGTCTTCGACGAGTTGCTCGAGAACTCGCGCGCTCAGAATGGACGGTTCTTCGGTTACGTCATGGGATCGGCGGAACCGGTGGGCGTTCTCGGAGAGTTCCTCGCAGCTGCGCTGAACCAAAACGTCACGTCCTGGCGATCCGGGCCTGCCGCCACGACGATCGAGCGAGCCCTGGTCGGCCGTCTCGGCCGTGAGCTCGGCTGCGACGGGTTCTCGGGAAGCTTCTGCGGTGGTGGCTCCTCGGCGAACCTGATGGGTCTGGCAATGGCGCGTGAATCGAGGTGCGCGGCAAACGAGTCGGGTGCGCGACCGGCGATCGTGTACGCGTCAAGTGAGATACACATGTCCATTCCCAAAGCGGTCGCGCTACTCGGACTCGGCCGAGACAACCTGCGCGTGATCGCGGTCGACGCGCGATTCAGGATGAAGACTGACGCGCTTCGCACTGCGATCGCCGAGGACACGATGGCCGGGAAGACGCCACTAGCCGTTGTGGCGAGTGCCGGAACGGTCAACACAGGCACGGTCGACCCGCTCGAAGAGATCGCGGACATCGCGCGCGAGCACAACCTCTACCTCCACGTCGATGGAGCCTACGGTGGTCTGGCCGCCCTCGCTGCGCCTGAACGGGTAGGGCCACTCGGTCTCGCAGATTCGGTCTCCTTCGACCTCCACAAGTGGCTGTACCAGCCCGTTGACTGCGGCCTTCTGCTCTTCCGTGACAGGGAGCTCGCGCGTCGAACGTTCACGTACACCGACGACTACGTCGTCTCGGTTGGGGACGATCCACTCGAGACGTTCATGTTCTTCGAAGAGACAATTGAGCTTTCGCGGCGCTTCCGCGCGTTGAAGGTTTGGCTCTCGGTGCGATACCACGGGCTCAGCGCGTATCGCGCCTCAATTCGTGAGGACCTCGAACTGGCGCAGCAGCTTGCTCAGAAGATCAAGGAGGCTGATGAGCTCGAGCTTGTCGCTCCGGTAGAGCTTTCCACTGTCTGCTTCCGTGCTAAGGAGAGCTCAAGCGGCGATCTCAATGCGTTCAATCGTTCGATCCTGGCAGGGGTGAACGAGCGTGGACGTGTCTACATCTCCAACGCGACTCTCAACGGCAAATTCGCGCTTCGCGCCTGCATCACGAACCACCGTACGACGGAAGAGGATCTCGACACGCTGATCGACGAAGTCAACACAGTCGCTGGTTCTCTAACCGAGGCCTAGGTCGGTTCCCTCGTACGAGCGCCGCGCGGCGCTCCCCGCGACCAGGCCCCTCGACTAGCCCGTTCCCTCCCGCGACCACGCCCCACTCCGATCAACGCATCGAAGGGGGTGGGGGTACCCTCGCCGAACCTGTTCCCTCGCTTGCGCGCGCGTGCGCGCGAGAGAAAGTGGTGGGTGTTCGCGACGAGCCGACTCGTGGCCGGGCCCACCACCATGATCACCGCGAGGGGGGTGGGTACCCGTCTTCGCATGTGCGCGCGAGCGCGAGCTCGTCGTCGGAAAGCGCGGACAGTTTCTTCGGCACGACCATGCGCCAGGCATCGAAGACGAGCTCGCGCAGCTCGTCCGCGTCAATGGCGTCCAGACGGACGACGAGCCACTGGAAGCGCATGTCGGACGGCTTCGGGCGCAGAAACTTGTTCGGGTACGTCTCGAGCGCGGCGTCGCGCTCCTCCTTCGGAAAGGCGAACCCCATCAGCCTCTCGTCACGCGAGAACGCCAGATAGACGATCTGGCCGACGCGGAACTTGACCTGACTGCGGACGAAGCCCTCGTATGACCGTGGCAGCCCCGCGGTCAGCGTGCGCACATCATCGATCGTCACCGCCATCTTGAGGAGGTTAGGTCACGCAAGGTGTTCGCCCCGCGACCGGGCCTACCGTCATGGATCCGAGCGGGGAGTTGGGGTTACCCCGTCTCGCGTGCGCGTGAGAGGATTCTAAGAGCCAGGCGTCTGCCGCAGGGCCGCGACCAGGCCCCATCGTTCGGGCGATCGCGAAAGGGGGTGGGGTGGGACCCCGGGCTGGTCGTTGCACCGAGGCTGCAAGCCGGGGGTCGCGGGACAGCGAAGATGGATTGAGGGCTCGCGGGCAACGGATCAGATAGATGTCAGATCCGGACGGCGGAGCCGGCCTCCGACAGACTGGCCGGCATGACGAAGTCTCCGGCGGCGGCCGCGCTCGACTCGATCGTCGCCGACGTCCTCGCACCAGATCTGAAGTCGATGGGCTTCCGCAAGAAGTCGCGGCACTGGTCGCACGAAGCCGGGGAGACGTACCGGGGCGTGACCGTTCAATCGTCACAGTTCAACGTCACGTCGGACTCGCGCTTCACCGTCGAGATGGGGGCTTCGTTCGTCGCCCTTGGCCACCCGGTGCCGAACGCGCCGGGTGCATGGGGCACTGCGGTGGGCCGGCGGCTCAGCGGGCTGCGTTCGGAGCCGATCGACGAGTGGTTCGCCTACGACGCTCTTGATGAAGCCAGCATCGAACGTGCCGGGGCCGATCTTGGTCGGACGTGGGCTCAACTCGGTCGGCCGTTCCTGACGGCTCTGCAGTCTCCACAAGCGCTGTGCGACTTCGTCTGCGGCACAGGGAGTGCTGAGCTGGCACTCGAGGTGCTTGATCGGGTCGGTGTCCCCCTCGGAGACGAGGCCCGACAGAGCCAGTTGGCGCGCATCGCTGCCGATCGAGCCGCGGCACGCGAGCGATGGCGTCACCTGCCGAACGACTCGCACCCGCTCGAGCTCGGGATTGCGATCTGGGCCGAGGTGGTCCGGCAGTTCCACCGCCTCGGTCTCCAGCTCGGTGACGAACATCGGCGAAGCGCCACAGCGGTACTCGCCGATGCGAAGAGCGGAATGCTGACGACCCGGTTCCACTCGGAGCGCGACGAGGTCGACGCTCAGGAGTTGGAGGCGGCGCTGAGGGACTGACCGTGCGAGCGGCCATTCGCCTTCGTTGCGCTCTCCGATCGCGGACTACACGGCCTGGATCTCGTGAGGGCACCACGCCCGCCGGTGACCGATCAGACAACAACCATCACTAGTGGATCACGAGCAGCTTCAGGGCAACCAGCACGAGGCCAAGGCTCAGGTTCGCGGTTACAACCGCGAGTGTCGCGATCCGACCCAGGCCCTCGACGCGAGCGAAGATGATGCCCTGCACGACGAGAACGCCCAGACCGAGGCCCATCGCCAGCCACACCGCGGCCTTCGTCGAAAGCAGCCCCACCGCCCCAAGCAGTAGAGCGACGAAAGGCGGCAACGCCGCCTCCACAAGCGACGCCTCACGTTGGGCGATCTCTCGAAGACGGTTCAGCGAAAGATGCTGATCCTCCGCGACGCTCTCCGACAGGCTGTGCGCGTATACGTGGGCCAGCCAAAAGACGACAGAAGTAACGCCGACCACGGCGGCGATGTGTCCGGGCGTGTGAGGGTACGCCCGGGCAGCCGCCGCGACGACCGCGAGGACGATGATCGTGCCGTAGATAAATCCGGCCAGCCGCTGGCCCATCGCCGCGCGGCTGAAGTACCCGGCCCTCTCACGCGACGTCCCAGCCATCAATCGGATGATCGTCGCACGCCTCTTAAGAAGACGCCCGGGCCATGACCCCCGCGGAAGCTCGGCTGCTCGTAGAGCGCGTGGACGGCCAGCTACGCCCGCGGCTCGGCGCGGCGCAGCCGACCTCGAGCAACGCAACGTAGTCGCTGACCCGCACAAGGGGGCGGCTGTAGCCGGGCAGCATCACGACTGGAGCGCCCGGAACACCACGTGGACCTGTCGGAGAGCGGGCGACCGCGACTAGGCTGTGGCGGCCGGATCGGAGGAGCGGATGAGCGAGTACATGGTCAGAGCGCTCGGCCCGGACAGCTGGGACGGGTTCGCCGGGCTCGCGCAACGGCACAACGGCGTGTTCGGGGGCTGCTGGTGCACCTTCTTCCACACGATGCACTCCGAGAAGACGTTCGACGCCGACGACAACCAGAGTCTCAAGCGGCGCCTCGTCGAGGAGGGCCGGGCGCATGCCTCGCTCGTCTACGACGGGGACGAGGCGGTCGCGTGGTGCGAGTACGGGAGCCCCGAGGAGCTGCCGAACATCTACCACCGCAAGCAGTACGAGGAGGAGCTTGACCTCGTCCCCGACTACCGGATCACCTGCATCTTCGTGGACCGGCGCTACCGGCGAAAGGGGCTGTCGGCCGTCGCGCTGCAGGGCGCCCTCGACCTGATCGCGGAGGCGGGCGGTGGCGTCGTCGAGGGTTACCCGCACGACACGCAGGGCAAGAAGAAGTCCGTGCTCTACAACGGGACGCGCACCCTCTTCGAGCGGGTGGGCTTCACGTTCGTCCGCAGCAAGGGCACGGGGAACTGCGTCATGCGCCGCACCGTGCCCTGACCCACCGCGGTCATCGAGGGCGGTGTGCGAGGCGGCCGATCGGCGTCGGCCACGTTTCGGTCAATCGTCCTGATGCAGCTCGTAGATCGCCCTCAGCAGCGCGAGGTCGGTCGGCGGCGAGCGCACGTCGGCGATCGTAGGGCGCTCGCCGGACGCGCTCGACGCCCCCGTCAGCCGAACGCGAGCCCGGCGAGCTGTTCGAGGTCGGCCACCCGTAGGAGGTTGCGCGTGTGGCTGCGGCCATTTTGCGGCCACGGCCCTCGGAGCGTTTCCCTCGGAGACGACGAAACCCCGCGTGAGCAGGGGCTTCGAGGATGGAGCGTGCCGGGCTCGAACCGGCGACCCCCAGCTTGCAAATTCGGTCGAATGGTGGTCTGACTGGGTCGGGGATGGTCAAACGCCAGAGAGCAGCCATCCTCGCGTCTGCATCGGGCCAGCGTTGGTCAGCGTTGGCCGTCGAGATCTGACACGAATCTGACACACTAGACGCGAGACACTGGGGCGTCAGCTCCGCCATCGCTCCGACGCCGTCCGTGGGGGTCGGACACTCATTGGCGAGAGTCAGCCGCGTGATGGACGTTCGGATCGTCGCCGGCCCTAGAAGACGATCGGTCGGCCTCTCGGCGGGCCACGAACTAGGGTCGCCAGAACGCCGACCCGATGTTTTCGGCTCCGTCGCTGTGGGAAACATCCCCCTGGTCGACTCGGGGTTTCTCAAAGACCTTGCTGCGAGGGGGACTGGATCGTGGGGAGCCGGTACTCCAAACCTCTAGGGGCGGGCGCGAGGCGAGAGGAACCCCGAGCCGCCATCGCTCCGTGTTTCGCCGCTCGTTGGCGATGCGTCTCGCCGCACTCGACATCACAGACGATTGCGTCCTCCACCCAGTGACCCCGTGGTGCTGACAGCCAGACGATGTCGTAGTCGCGCGTCCAGGCGAAGTAGGCCGTGTTGACGTAGGCGCGCCCACTCGGTGTAACCGTCGCGATCGCACAGAGCGTCGATGCAGCCAGCAACTGCCGTGCGGCCGCCGCCATCCGAGCGGCGGCGATAGGACGGTTCGATCGCTCGATCGTCATGGCGGAACCACGTGGACGATCGCACGGCGAGCACCGCCGGGCTAGTCGCCGCGAGGGATATGTCCGGTCTCGTCCGCGAATCCGACAGCCGCACGCCGACGTAGTCCGTTGCAACGCCGGGGACGCCTCATTGGGGGAGTGGGGCGTCCTTCGCGACCCTATCGGGTCGTCGTTATGCGGCAGTCAGCGTGGCTAGAGCGGAAGCCACACCGCCGCCGAGTACGCCCCGTAGACGAGCAGCGCCACCCACACCAGCTGCGCAACAGCAACAGCCGCGACGAGTGCGACACTCGCTGGACGTATCAGGAACCCGACCATCGACGAGCCTTCAACGCCGGCCTCCTTGCCGCGCTCCTCGCGTGCGTCGGCTTCTGGCTGTTGGTCGCCGTAGCCTGGTTGCAGCTCACCTAGCGCGAAAGCCGAAGGCTCCGCGGCCAGCAGATTCGCCTCCATATACCCATCCCCCGTTTTGCTCCCCTGCGCCGTGTCCGGACCGACGCCTTCCGCAAGTCATAGCATCCCAATGTGTTGCGGGGAAGGAAGCCGCCATCGACCGGGCGGCGGCCCGGTTTCCATGGCGGGTACCTGAGGTACGCAGCCGAGGGCTTCCGGCTGAGCCGAGCGGACGCTGTCGAAGTCAGGCGAGCCCTTCGCCCTGGCGCCAGACGTGCTCCTCGAGAAGCACAGCGCGTAACTCGGCGAACTCGGCGGGCCCATGCTCGAGCACCCGCAGGATCGCCTCGCGGTCGGCGACCTCGAGCGCGAACACCTTCACGTCGCGCCGCCATGCGTCCTCGAGCCGGTCGCCGAGGTCGTAGAACCGGCCACGGTCAGCCGGCTCGCAAGGCCGAGGACGGTTTCGTCGGCGATGTCGATGCCTGCGAGTCGCATCGGCCAACCGATTCTTGACGACGCTTGCGAGTGGCAAACCCGTGGCGGTCACACAACCCGGTGACGGGGAGCGCGCCGTCGGCGCTGAACTAGCCGCCTTCCGAGCGCGCTTTTTCGTCGATCGTCTCTGCCCACGCTCGAGCCGCGGCATCCACGTCCGCATCCACGTCGGGGCAGTCGCCGTAACAGTGGACATGCACCTCGGTCACGAGGTTGTCACGCCGCCAGTGGTACGTCACTTCGCTGCCATTGCCGTGCGCCCAGAGACGCCATGCCTCGTCTCCGGGTCCGTCGACCTTCTCTGTCTTCACCACGAATCCGTACTTCGCGCCGTATGCGCGTGAGAGGTCGTTGGAGGCCAGGAATCCCACGTGGGCGTCGGCAGCGTTATCGAAGACTTGGACGAAGAGGTTTGCAAGCTTGTCATCGTCTTGCCAGTGGTGGCCGGAGCCGTCCGGTTGCTCGATATCAGCGGTCCTGCGTCGATACTTGGCGTAGATCGGGTCTCTCGCGGCGACCTCGTCTGGCGACTCCCCACTCGAGGGCTTCTGCGGATCGGGCTTCTCCGGCCAGGGAGGCCATCCTGGCGTTCGGGGTGCGATGTTCGCCAGCGGCTCTGCATCCGCGGGCTTGTACCTCCCACTGAGCTCGTTTCCTCCGCCACAGCCAGCCAGAGTGACTACCAGCAGAGACGCGGCGAGCCCGCCCCACTTGGATTTCGTCACGAGACGAGACTTTCATGGCGGGGTGTGCCGGGCAAGCTCCGGTGACGCTCACCCAAAGGATTACCACGGGCCTCTCGCCTTGACCGGCCACGAAGCACCGCGCATGGCCTCAGAGCGGTTCCCAGGCGCCGTGCTGGCGTACCTCCTGGCCAGCCACAACGGTGCCCTCCGGCGCGTCATCAAAACCAACGTCGCGACCAACGCAGGCTGGTACCGCGAAACACGCGGCGTCGTCGCTCGATTGCAGGCGGCGTGGCGCGCGCATCGGGCCTCCAGGTGGTCGTGCCCGAGGACCCTGGTGGGGGAAACTTGTGCCATGGAGCAGGGCGGGATCCGCTATGCGCGCAGCGGTGAGGTCAACATCGCATTTGAGGTCACGGGCGACGGGCCGTTCGATCTGGTGCTTGTGCCTGGTTTTGTCTCGCATCTGGAGCTTGATTGGCAGGAGCCGCGACACGCGCGGTTTCTTGAGCGGTTGGGGTCGTTCTCGCGGCTGATTCGGTTTGACAAGCGAGGGACGGGGTTGTCCGATCGGCCGGCGGCGCTCGGGGGGATCGAGGCACGGATGGACGATGTGCGCGCGGTGATGGACGCGGTTGGTTGTGAGCGTGCGGCCTTGTTTGCGTTCTGGGAGGGCGGCCCGATGGCGGCTGTCTTTGCGGCGACCCACCCGGAGCGAACGTCTGCGCTGGTGCTGTTCGGGACGTTCGCACGTCGCACCTTCGCCCAGGACTACCCGTGGCACATCGCGCGAGATGAGCTCATCATCAATGTGGAGCGCGTCGTCGATGGTTGGGGGACAGAGGAGACGACGTGGCTCGAATCCTTCGCGCCGGGTGCTGACGCGGCGATGCGGCGCTGGTGGATCGCGCGCGACCGAGCGGGAGCGACGCCGGGCTCGATCCGCGATTTCATCATGAGCAACGTTGACATCGATGTGCGCCCCGTCCTGTCGACGATCCAGGTTCCGACGCTCGTGCTCCACCCCGAGGCATACGCAGAGGAAGGCGCGTTCATTGCCGCCGCGATCCCGGGCGCACGGTTGGTCACCACGCCTGACGCGCAGTTATTGCCGTGGCTTGTGCCGGACGCGATTGACGAGGTGGAGGAGTTCCTCACCGGGATGCGACCGACACCGCTCGCAGACCGGGTGCTCGCGACGATCCTCTTCACCGATCTTGTCGGCTCGACAGACCGAGCGCGCGAACTCGGGGATCGCGCCTGGGCCGAGTTGCTCGAGCAGCATCACGCCCTTGTACGCCGTCAGTTAGAGCGCTTTCGCGGCGAGGAGATCGACACCGCTGGCGACGGGTTCCTCGCCCTCTTTGACGGCCCAGGGCGCGCGATCCAATGCGCCCTCGAGATCTGCGCTCTGATGCCCGAGCTCGGCCTCGAAGTGCGAGCCGGCGTGCACACGGGGGAGGTCGAGCGGCCGCGTCGCGACAAACCCCGGGGCATCGCCGTCCACCTGGGCGCACGCGTCGCCAGCTGCGCCGGTCCCGGAGAAGTGCTCGTGACATCGACCACGCACGACCTGGTAGCCGGGTCAGGCATCGAGTTCCACGACCGCGGCGAACACCAGCTCAAAGGGATCCTCAAGCCGTGGCACCTGTTCGCTGCAGTTCGCTAGCAACTCGTTTCAGCGTGACGCTACAGGCGGCCGCTCCCAGCCCCCGACCAGGCCCCCATCTCGATCCCACGCCGAGGGGGTGGGCCGGCCAGCGTGTCCCCCGCCGAGCGTGCAAGAACCACCTTCGCGACTTGGGTTGGCGGCTCGCGAATTCCGAGCCCGCCGAGCACACCGTCAGAGGCCCGGCCGCTGACGCGCCGCCTACGCAAGTGGGGCCGTGCTCGAGTCTCGGAGCCGCCAACCGACGTTTCCCCGCGACCCTCAGCAGGCAAACACTCTCGATGCCTCTCGGAGTCCCGGCGGGTCTGCGAATGGCGCAGGCATGCAAGTTGTCCAAAGGGGGAAGAGGGAGGTGCGCCCCGGGGCCGAGTCGCCGTCGCTCCCCCCCGGCTGCGGCACGCTCCGGGGCGCACCCCGTACTTCGCCAACCGCGGCGGTTTGGATGAGCGACCGCGCGCTACATGTCTTCGCGCTGCCGCCAGAAAGCGAGACGGCTCAGCTCATGCTCGCGACGACTGCCGCGGAGACACGAAGCAGAGCGGCGCAGTAGGCGGGTTCGGTTGCAGTTCTGCCCGTGCGGTCAACTGGGCGAACCTACGCGCGCGCACGAGGAAGGCAAGCGGCCCTCCCGGACGTCCTGAGTCCGCGTGCGAACCTAGACCCGTTCGTCGGGAGCGGCGGTGGGCTGACCCACCAGGTGCACCGCGATTGGTGGCCGCGATTGCGCGGCAGCTGCAAGCCGACGAATTGAGGAGCCTGTCCAACCGACTGGCTCATCAAGGCTCGTGCGATCAGACGCCCCGGGAGCCTCGGTCGCTCCCGGGGCGTCCCGCCATCAGTCGCTAGGGGCGAAGAGTACGGCTGCTGTGGCTGCGATCCACAACGAGGCGATAGATAACGAGGAGAACGATCGCCCCGACAATCGCCGTAAGCCACGTGGAGACGTCGAAGAACTCGTTGCCGTCGCGCACGTCCAGGACATGCAACAACCGGGAGATCCAGCTCCTTGCCCGTGTCTGGACACAGAAAACCGCTGGCTAGCAGCAGTTTTCTGTGATCGGCGCGCCGAGATTCGAAGTCCGAGACCTCTAGTCCGCCAGACTCCTCAGACGGGTGGCGGGCGTTGCCGCAACGTGGCGGGAAGTGGCATGGCTACACGGTTTCCATGACGGGCGCCGCATCGGCAAACGGGCAGGTTTGAGACGTTTGCGGACTTGATGCGGACTTTCAACCGTACGGGTTCCGCGGACACGCCGTCGACACTGACACCCATGCCCGCTCGTTAGGGTCCGTGCATGAAGTTCAAGGCCGCTCTCGCGGATCAGCTCTCCCCGGAGGAGCGTGAGATAGTCGATCGGTTCGAACGTGGCGTGATCGACGCGGCGGAAGCCGGACGGTTGCTCATCGCCTCGGTCCGCTCCGTCAGCCACGAGGCTGCTGCGTCAGTGGACGAGAGCGGCCCCGCGGCCGAGGAGACAGACGCCGCTTCGGACGAGACGCCCGAGGAGGCAAAGGCAAGGGCTCTCATCGAGCGCATCGCGCGTGAGGCGTACGACGACCCGGCCTGACTCTAGGCGGGGCTTGTTTCGTCCCGTCGGTATCGGAGCCAACGCGAAGAAATCGGCCTAGGGGATGAACAGCGTGATTCACACTCGTCTGAGCGCCGGGTGCTGTCGCCCCGATGCTGCTCCGACCCGGCCCCATCCCGACCGGGACGGGCTGGACGATCGAGGTGAAGTGGGCCGGCCTTCGGGCGCTCGTCCCCTGACACCTCCCACGTTGCCACCTCCGGCTCGGGGAGCCACTGGCGTCCGGCCGATGTTCGTGACGACGACCTCTCCGACGGAGATGAAGGTCGTCACAGTGCGGCGCAATGGTCGCACGATGGTTGTTCGGAAGGTCGTTCGGACGCCGGGTCAGACGGTGACGCACCGGGTCACGGAGCCGGGGCCGGTCCAAAAGCGCGTGATCACCAGCGGGCGTATCGAGACAGTCGTACGCACTAAGACGCAAACGCAGACGAGGACAACAGATCGGCTTGTCACGGTAACGGCGCCGGCCGCGACGCAGACCGTCTCGCGCACGCTGACCCAACCGACCGCGACGCAGACCGTCTCGCGCACGGTGACCGAACCGTCGCCGACGGTGACCCAGACGAACGTCGTCACGGTGCATGAGCCCGCCCACGTGGTCACGGTCACCAGGCCGGTCACGGTGACGAACGAGGTGACCGTCACGGTGACCGAAACGGTCAAGAAGTGACGGAGGAGCCGGGGGGCGGCGCCGTCGCTTGAGGATGTGGCGGGCGTGGCCGCCCAGCTCGTTGAGCGCTTTGGCACGCAACCAGCAAAGGGGCCCGGTGTCGAGCCGGGCCCCCGCATGCCCCAACCGATTGGCCGCCGGGGTGTTTCCCCGAACCCTCCCCGGGTTGGCAGGGCAATAGCCGGACCCATTCCCCCCACATCCCCCAATTCCTGTTTCTCACCGTAGTGACCGGCAGGCGCTCGGCAGGGCGAGGCGACGTGAGAGATCTACAGTTCGAGTATGGGTCGAGAAGTCATCGACGAGTCAGCGCCAGGATCCGTTCGAGGGGGTGGGTACCCCTCCGGCCGGGTCGCTGTCTCGCGTGCGTGCGCGTGCGCGCGAGAGGAAGTGGTAGGCGTTCGGGGGGCGACCGGGTACCCACCCCCGTCGGCGTGACGATGGCGATGGGGCCTGGTGGGGGAGGGCGCCCACCACCCCTTGCGACGTGCAGGGTACTGGGGCCCGGTCGCGGGGCGGACAAGCCGCACCCTGGGAGGGCTCAGTGACGCCTCATGCCGTCAACAACGTGCGGCGAAAATGAGGCTGTGATGCGTCCTCGCCGACGATCACATGCCGAGCGCTGTCGGGAGAAGTCCCCGTCGGGTCGCCCACAGGGAGCGATTCGGCCGACCGCGGAGAAACCCTGCCCGTCAGGAGCCGTCAACGATTCCGAGGCGGCGGCTCGGCGACCCAAGGAGCACCTCGAGGACGTCGTCGACCGTGACGACTCCGATCAGGCGCTCCTCGCCGTCAACGACGGGGACGACGGCCAGGTCGTAGCCTGCCATCGCGAGCGACGTCCTCGAGCTTCGCATCCGCCCGAACGCTGCGAAGCCGCGAGTCGCGTGGCGTGCAACAACCGGGGCGACCGGCAGCTCGCCGGGGGCGGACGACAGCGGCGAGTACGGTGACCTCGGTGGAACCAACCGTCGTCACGGTGTTCTTTGCTGCGCTCGTGACGGCGTTGGCGACTGGGCTTGGCGCGCTGCCGCTTCTGGTCGTCCGTTCTGCTGGCCGGTTTGTGCTGGGAGCGTCGAACGCGGTCGCGGCGGGGGTGATGCTCGCGGCGAGCGTCAGCCTTTCTCTGCAGGGCGTCGATCGCAGCCTGTGGCGCACCGCCGTGGGCGTTGCGCTTGGTATCTCTTTTGTGCTGGTGACGGAGCGCTACCTCGCGCACGACCACGGGCACGCGTTGGGATCGCTGAGGGGTGAGGACGCGCGGCGGGCGCTGCTGATCGTCGGCGTGATGACCGTGCATTCCGCGGCCGAAGGGATCGGGGTCGGGGCCGCATTCGCCGACGGATCGACGCTTGGTCTGCTGATCACGATCGCGATCGCGGTGCACAACATCCCCGAGGGGCTCGCGATCAGCCTCGTGCTAGTTCCTCGTGGCACCCCGGTCCGCGCTGCAGCCGGGTGGAGCATCTTCTCGAGCCTGCCGCAGCCGCTCCTCGCGGTCCCCGCGTTCCTGTTCGTCGACACCTTCACGTCGATCCTCCCCGTCGGGTTGGGATTCGCCGCGGGCGCAATGGTGTGGATGGTGGTCGGGGAACTGCTCCCCGAGGCACTCCAATCCGCGCCGACGCGGGTTGTCGCCCTCGCCGGCGGAACCGCATTTGCGCTCATGCTCGGCTTCCAGCTCACGCTGTCGTAGCCACCACCGACTCTGCTCGGACACCGCACCGGCTCTCGGGGGTTTTCGCCTACCCGGAACGACGGGTGGCCGGGATACAGCAGACGGCGGTTGTCGCTCTCGCCGCTACGCAGCGAGCGCCAGCTGCCGGCGCAGGTGAGTACGTCGGCCGGTGGCCGAGCGCTGCAACGAGGTGCCCCTCGCCTTCGACGAAGCGTGCGAGGAAGTCTTCGTCTCCGCCCTCAATCTCGACGATCGCCCTGGCGTCGGCGCGCCCGACGAGTTGGAGTCGGAGGCCGAACTGGTCCGACCAGAAGAACGCTGGCTGCCGCGGCTGCGGCTTGTGGCCGAGGATGCGCGTGCGACCGCAGTCGCCTCCGCGGCAGCGTTCCTCCAGTGGAGAACTCAGGTCACGTCGCCCCCCGCGACCAGGCCCCACCGTCGTGATCATCGGGATGGGGGTGGATACCTCCTACCGGCCCTGCCTGGCGTGCGCGCCCGTGCACGCGATAGAAGAACACAGGCGTTCGCCCCGGTTCCAGGTCCCGCTAACGCAGCGGCGATCGGAGGGGAGGGGGTGGGCCTCGATCGGCGCTAGTGTCGCGTCAAGAATCGGCGATACGGCGCAAGAGTTTCGTCAGAGGTCCTGTGAGACCGTGGGAAGTCGCGGTAAAACCATCCTCATGGAGGATCGCAAGCCACTGACCGCTGTCGCCGACGAGGATTCAGTGTTCCATCGCTCAGGTATGTCAGCCACGCCGCGACAGGCAAGGCGCGTGATCGTTGCCTATGACGGGTCGGACGCGGCTCGCCATGCACTCGCTCACGCCGCTGACTTGGTTGGTCGTGGAGGAACGGTGAGCGTCGTCAACGTGATCTACGTCCAGGGGGTTGGCTCTCGGCTAGAGACAGTCAGCGACAAGCAGAGGGCGACGCAGGACGGACTGCTACGCGAGGCGCAGCAGCTTCTAAGCCGTCAGGAAGTTGACGCTGAACTCGTGCGCGCCGCCGGACGACGAGCGACCGAGATTCTCGCCGCAGCGTCATCGCTCGATGCCGATGTCCTCGTGATCGGGGGACAGGACCGATGGATGCCGCATGTCCTCAGCCGATCACTCACCGGCACGCTCGTAAGGAAGGCGCCTTGCGACGTTCTCGTGGTGCACTGACCGGCCGTGCCGGTGTCAGCGAACCTGCTGCTGGCGCTTCCATTCCCTGACCTCGTCCCTTGTCATCCCGTTGAAAAAGCTGTTCTTATGGTGAATCCCGAACCACCTAGCCGGGAACCACCACTTCACGGCTCGTCCGATCCGCGTACCCCGACACCAGCAGTCCGGGTCGCAGCCGCATTCATGGTTATGCGGGTTGTGGAGGCGATGGAGCAACGGCCGATCAGCCACCCACAGAGCGTAGCGCGCCCGCGTCCTGGGTAACCCTCGCGCTGCGATCGTTTGCCCCACGTGCGGCCACGCCGAGCGCGAGACGATGCCGACCGATGCCTGCCGGTATTTCTACGACTGCGTGGGATGCGGCGTGACGCTCAAGCCCCTTCCCGGCGACTGCTGCGTGTTCTGTTCCTACGGGGATCACGTCTGCCCCCCGCGACCAGGCCCCACCGTTATTGCGATCGCGAGGGGTTTGGTCGCCGGGTGTTCCGTGTGAACCGACTCAGCGAGTCGGGGGTCACACGCGATCGCTGATGGTCACACGCCCAATCGGTCCGTGTCAGACGCTTGTCAGATCGCAACGGTGACTACGCGACGGGTACAAACCGGCGACAGGCGGTTAGAGAGGATGTCCCTCGCACGTGCAGCGCGTGCGCGATAAGGAGGCGTAGGCATTCCCGAGCCCCCCGCCCGGCAACCAGGCCCCGCGGGCTGAAAACCACAGCTGGGAGCGACCACGCGGTCGAAGCACCTGCTTACGATGGAGCTGTGAGCGCAGCTCGCGCCAGGCGGCGACACTTCTGGCTTTCGCGCGTCGGGGCCGCGGGCTGAACCGCACGCGGAGGCGGCTGTCACCCTCGGGGGCGGCCGCAGTCGCCGCCGCGATCGCCGTCGTCGGAATCACCTACTGGCGGAGCTGGTACGGCGTCGATCTGACCGACGAGTCGTTCTACGTCGTGTTGCCGTGGCGGTTCGCCCAGGGCGCGAGCCCGTTCGTCGATGAGACGACGGTGGCGCAGCAGGCGGGCCTGCTCGTTTCCCCTTTTGTGTGGGTCTGGCGCGAACTCGTCGGCGTGGACGGCGTCGTGCTGTACGTGCGGCACCTGCAGTTCCTGTTCTCGCTGCTCGTGGCCGCGGCCGTGTTCGTCGGGTTGCGGAGCGTGCTGCGGAGCGCATCCGCGGCTCTGCTCGCGGCGGTGGCGGCAGTTGCGTTCGTGCCGTTCGACATCCACAGCCTGAGCTACAACACGCTCGGCAGCGGACTGTTCACTGCCGGCTGTCTGCTGGCGTTCCGCTCACTCGCGCCGCAGTCGAGCAGCTGGTGGCTTGTCGTCGCCGGCGTGTGTCATGGGTTCGCGGTCTTCGCCTACCCGTCGCTCGCCGTCGCCGTCGTCATCGCGTTTGCGGTGCGGCTCGTCCTCGAGCCGCCGCGGTGGCGGCGCCAGATCCTGGCGTTCGGACTGCCGTCGCTCGGCGTCTTCGGCGTCGCGATGGGCGTCGTCGCGGGGAGCGCCGGTGTGCACTCCGTCGCCGAGGGGTACCGGCGATCGTCGAAGTACCTCGGCCATTCGGCGAGCGCTGGCAAGCTCGGCGACGTCTTCCACCACCAGTGGACGACGCTGCACTACTGGTACCTGCTTCTGCCTGCGCTCGGGCTACTGCTCGTCGCCTGGCGATTCCGCCGGCCGCTCGCCGTGCCGATTCTCCTCGCGCTACCGGTCCTTTGCCTGCCGGTCGCCGCCGGCCGGGCGCTCGACTCGTACACGTCGTCGCTTGAGTTCGTGGCGCACTACGGCGCGCTCGTCCTGCCGTTGCTCGTGCTCGTCTGGCCGCGGGCCGACGCGCGCCGCCTGTTTGCAGCCGTGTGGGTGCCGGCGCTCCTGGCCGGGCTCGCGACCGCGTGGTCTAGCAACAACGGCGGCGTCAACTTCGGTGTCGGCTTCCTGCCGGCGATCTTCGTGACGACGGCGTTCCTCGTCTGGGCGCTCGAGGAAGCGGCGGCCGCGCAATTCGCCGTCTTGCCGGCAGTCGTCGTACCGGCGCTCCTGCTCGTCCTCGGCTGGCCGGTCTACCGCGACGGGCCGGTGTCGACACTGGACGCGACGGTGTCGAGCGGCCCCTTCGCGGGGCTGCAGACGAGCCCGAACAAGAAGCTGTGGCTGGAGGAGATCGGCCGCGACCTGGATCGCGTCAGCCCGCACTGCCGGATCGTCTTCTTCCGCGACTTCCCGGGCGGCTATCTGCTCTCTCACTCCCGGGCGGACACGTCGAGCGCCTGGATCGCGACAATCTCGGAGGACAAGACCGACGCTTACCAGCAGACGTTCCTGCGCTACTGGCAGCGGCACGGTCTGCCCGACGTCGCCGTCCTGACTCGGCGCATCCCGTACCAGTCGCGCCGCGAGGCACGGATCGAGCGCTACCGCGCGGACACGCCGCTCGTCCGGCTCTTCCGCGGGCCGGACTACCGCCCTATCTCGACGCACTACAACTACGAGATATACAAGCGCCGAGACTCCACATGCTCGGTGCGCCCTGCGCGCTAGAGCGCGATGTTCTCCGTTGCGGCTACGACCGTGACACCGGGGCCACCGCGACCAGGCCCCATCGCCATGACGATCGCGGTGGGGAGGGTGACCTCCTCGCGTGCGCGCGCGTGCGCGCGCGAGGACGTGGTAGGCGTTCGCGGCGGGGGCGGCCGATGGGCGCTCATTGACGATCGCCGAGCGGGGCGACCCGGACGGGTTCCCGGTCTTCCTCCTTCATGGCACGCCGGGCTCGCGCTTTGTCGGGCAGGCCAACGCGAGCGCGTATGCGAGTGTCGGAGCGCGCGTGATCACCTACGACCAGCCCGGCTACGGGAGCTCCGATCGCTTCCGCGGCCGGCGGGTGGTGGACTCCGTCGCTGACGTTTCCGCGATCGCAGACAGCCTCGGTATCGATCGGTTCGCCGTCATCGGCGGCTCCTGGGGCGGCCCGCACGGCCTCGCGGTTGCCGCGCTCGACAGCGATCTCGTCATCGACGGTCCCGGCGAGAGCACTGCGTTCGGCCACGTCGTGCTCAATCTCGTGACCCTCTCAGGATCGATCACGTTCGATGGCGGGACCGGAGTGTTCAGCGGTTTCCACGCGAGCGCTGCTGTGACCTATGACGGCGTTTGGCACTGGGACGGGACGTACAGCATCACCCCTCCCGGCCAGGACGAGTAACCGATCGCGACCGGGACGAGGGCAGTCACAACTGAAAGGGAACCGCGCCGACGCGGCTCACGCTTCTCAGGACGAGAGGTCGTGCTGGCGCTTCGACTCGGCGCCATCCCACGAGCCTTCGTGGTCGAGGCAAAGAGTCGCCCAGGAAACAACGAGCCAGGGCGCCAGCCGGTGGCGCTCTGGCTTCCCCACCAGAAAGTTCATCGATACGAGCGAGGAGGGTCAGCGGCATTGTCAGCCCGTCGCGGGCGCGAGCATGCGCGCGATAGGAGCGCTTGGCGCGATCAGGATGGGCACTGGGGCCGTCTCCTCAAGCTCGCCGGGCGTCCTACGCGACCGGCGCGGTCGTCAGTCGCCGAGCGGCCTGGCGGTCGCTGGGGCGCCCCCCGCGACCAGGCCCGATCGTCATGATCATCGCGAGGGGGTACCCGGGGTCGCGTTCGCGCGAGGCGAAGACGTGGGCGTGCGGGACCGGGCCAGGGCCCACGGTCATCACCAACGCGATGGGGGTGGGTACCGTCGCCCTCCCTCGCGTGCGCGCGCGCGAGAGGAAGTGGTGGGCGTTCGGAACGGGGGAGGTGGTGGAGTGGTTGGGCGCCGCACCCGTTCACCTCATGAACGAGACCTTGTCCCTCCCCCCAGAGTGCGGCGCATCGGAGGTACACGCAGGTTGTACTCCTGGCTGCGACTCAAGCCAACCCCTCGCCTACGATCCGACGCCGACCGTCGCCCATCACAGCCCCGCGCGGGGCGCCCGACGCATCACACCGAACGACGAGATCGACGAGTTCATCCGTCGCATGGATTGGGACGGGCCAGCCGTGCCCGCCGCGGTGATCCTCGAGAACATGCGCGCCGAGCTCCGGGCGATCAGGCGTCGCCGCTGATGGTCTCGCGCAAGCTGATCGTCGAGTCGTCGGGGCTCGCTACCGTCGCGACGTCACGGGCGCTCGCGCTGCAGGAAGTCGAGCGTCGCGCGGTTGAAGGTCTCGGGATCCTCGTGCAGCCCGGCGTGCGACAGGTGATCGAAGAGCACCAGCTCGCTCCCGGCGATCCTGCTCTTGAGCGGCTCGGCGAAGCGCGTCGAACAGACGACGTCGCGCGCCCCGAACGTGATCAATGTCGGAACGTCAATCTCGCCCAGTACCGCGCTGGCGTCGTGGGCGAGGACCGCATCGGTCTGGGCCAGGAACGCGTCCACCGGCTGGGCGGGGCGGCTACGCACGAAGTCACCAGCGTGGCGACGAACTCCGGCCGCTCCACGTACATGTCGGGCGTGAAGCACCAGGGAAGATGCCCCGGATCACGACGTCGGCGACGGTCGGCAGCGTGGTCGCGAGCGTGCGCCACTGCCCGACGACGATCTTCAGATAGTCGTCGCTGGCGTGCCAGCCGCCGTGCAAGGAGAGCGAGCGCACACGGCCCGGATGGCGGGCGGCCAGGTGGAGGCCCACGCAGGCACCGAACGACATGCCGGCGACGTGTGCCCGCTCGATCCCGATGGCACCGAGGAAGGCGGCGACCTGGTCGGCATGGCCCTCGGTCGAGTACGGGCCGGGCGGCTTGTCGCTCTCGCCGGTGCCGGGAAGGTCGATGGCGATGCAGCTGAAATGCTCGGTGTAGGCCGGCAGCTGGAACGCCCAGCAGGCGTGGTCGGCAGAGAGGTAGGGGATCAGCAGCAGCGGCTCGCCCTCCCCCTGCACGTCGTAGTTGATCGTGAGCCCGTCGACGGCGACTTGTGGCATGTTCGCTCCTTCCTCGCTGCTGGTGGCACCGCGCGCGCCTCACTCAGCCCCGCAAGCCGCAGAGCGGCTCGCGCACCCCCTCCACTTGTCGATAAGCCAGGCTACGCGCATCGGCGCGGGTCGTCATGGTCAGGCGTGCGGTTAGCGAGGTCAGGAGCCGCTGTACTGGGTCATGCCTGCGCTCGCCCGGTCGTTCGCCAGCCCTTGCGACCAGCCCCACGTGATCGCGTTCGCCTCGGTCAGGTTGCGAAGCTGGTTCATCATGTCGACGTGGGCCGCATATGCGGGAAGCTGCCTGAGGTGGACGAGTCGGCCTTCTTCCACGTGATAGGCGGAGTCGGAGGCGCCGGCGCCCGCGGTGACGACGAGGGACAGGGCCGTGATCGTGAGCGCTACTCCGGTCTTGGTGGAGAGCTTCATAACGTGTCTCCCTTCGAGATCAGCTGGGGTTTCACGTGCCCCTCGACGGTATGGGCGCACGGCTGACCCGTCGTCGCCCCGCGCTACAGATGCTCTGTCGAACCCGCGACACTCGAGTTGCCGCCCAGAAGAACGCGTGATTTCTCCCCACGACCAGGCCCCACGCTGATTGCGATCGCGAGGGGGTGGTGAGCCGGCCAAGCGCGCGTGCGTGCAGGCGAGAGGTGCGCCAGACCAGGCCCCAGCTCGATCAGAACTCTGAGGGGGGAGGGGTTATCCTCAGCGGTCGATCCTCGCGTGCGCGCGCGTGCGCGCGAGGGGAGGTGGTGGGCGTTCGCAGGCGCCCCCCGAGACCAGGCCCCGCCGCCATGATCACGGCGAGGGGTGGGGTAGGCCGCTCTCCCGACTCTGCAAGGCGGAGATCGCGACGACCTGATCGCCGACCCCGTATGTCGGCCCGTGTCAGGCGGCCGACGCTCGCAGGTACGTGACGACGGCGAGAACGCGCCGGTGCGTGTCCCCATCTAGTGGGAGGTCAAGTTTGCCGAGGATCGAGCGGACGTGCGTTTCCACGGTCTTCTCGGTCAGCCACAGTTCCTTCGCGATGCTCGCGTTGGTGCGGCCTTCGGCGACGAGTGCAAGCACTTCGCGCTCACGCGGGGTGAGCGCCGCGAGCGGGTCTCCGGCAGGCGAGGGCGCAAGGAGCTGCTTGACGACCTCGGGGTCGAGCGCGGAGCCGCCGCGGCTTACGCGTTCGGCGGCGTCGAGGAACTCGCCGACGTCGAGGACTCTGTCCTTGAGGAGGTATCCGACACCCCCTTCGGTACCGACGAACTCGACGGCGAAGCGGCTCTCCACGTGTTGGGAGAGCACAAGCACGCCCGTGGTCGGGTGCTCGCGACGGATCTCGACGGCCGCGCGCATTCCTTCGTCCTCGTAGGTCGGCGGCATGCGGACATCGACGATCGCGAGGTCGGGCTCGTGCTCGGCGACGACGGCGAGCAACGACTCGGCGTCGCCGACACGCGCGAGGACGGTGTGGCCCGCGTCCTCCAGTAGGCCCGCAAGCCCTTCGCGCAGAAGCACGGTGTCCTCGGCGATCACGACGCGCACGGGATCGCCACCTCTAGGTGTGTGCCGCCGCCGGGCGGGCTGCTGAGCTCGAACGTGCCGCCGTGCGCGGCGACACGGTCATGGAGGCCCGCGAGGCCGGAGCCTCGGCGGACAACCGCCCCGCCCACGCCGTCGTCGGACACGCTCACGTGGAGGGCCCCGTTCTTCCGGAAGGCCCGTACTGCGACGTGCGACGGCGCTCCGTGCTTGACGGCGTTCGTGAGCGCCTCGCAAGCGACGAAGTACGCGGCCGCCTCGATGCTCGCCGCGACTCGCTCCCTTGGCGCTTGGACGTCGACCGGGATCGGGGCGGAGCGTGCGAGGTCACGGAGGGCGGCTGCCAGGCCGTCGTCGAGTCGCGCCGGGCGTACACCTGCGGCGATCTGGCGCAGGTCAGTGATCGCAGCCGCGACCTCTCCGACGATCTGGTCGAACGCGGGGGAGAGGATGGACGCAGACCGCGGGAGCGTGTGCTGCAAACGGCGGATCTGGACGCCGAGAGAGACCAGCCGCTGTTGGGCGCCGTCGTGGAGGTCGCGCTCCAGGCGGCGGCGCTCCTCGTAGCCGGCCTCGACGATCCTTGCCCTCGACGCCTCGACCTCGGCGAGCTGGTGTCGCACCTCCACCCGTAGGCGGGCGATCTCGATCGAGAGCGCCGCGGCCGCGAGCACGCCGTAGAGCAGTTCGCGTTGCTCAAGGAGCGCGGGGTGGTGCAGGAGCACGGCGGTCGGCACGCTGTCGCGGTGGGCCTCGGTGTGGGCGCGTCCGTCATCAGGGACGGTGTCGACGAGCTCGCCCGCCGATGTGGCGTACGTCGCGCTCTCCGGGAGCCAGAACATGAGGTCGACGAGCGGGTCGCCGAGCGCTTCGGCGAGGACGATGGCGATCTCCTCCGGCGCCCGGGCGCCTTCACGGACCTGCTCCTCGAACGTTCGCACGCGGCGGATGCCCTGATAGCGCGCGCGGTTGAAGCGGCGGTCGACGACGTCCTGCACGGCCGCGCGAAGTGGTCTGAATGCGAGCGCGACCGCCAGTGTCGCCACCGCTGTGACCCAGGCGGAACCGCTTCCGACGACGACACCGAGGGCCGCGGTCAGCCCTACGTACGTGGCGCCGAGGACGACCGTCAGCACCCCGTAGACGAGCGTGCGATTGACGAGCCGCTCGATCGCATACAGCCGGTACCGCACTACCGCCACTCCAATCGCTGCCGAGACGGCGATCCACATCAGGAGAAGCGTGACGAACACGAGCTCCTCCGGACCGGAGAAGAACAGCCACGAGGCGGCGCACAGTAGGAGCCCGAGCGGGATCAGAAGGGCGGCCCAGGCGAGCCACAGGACCTGCAGGCGCTCGATTCCGGTCGACCGCCGGAACCGCAGCCACACGGCCAGCGCTCCGGCGAAGAGGCTTGCGAGGATCCCCAGCCAGAACGGAATCCAGATACCCGATCCGAGGAGCGCCTCGCCGGCGCCGTTGCCGGCCAGCGGGTTCTGTACGGAGGCGTCCTTTCCCTCGAACGGGTCTGGGTCGAGGAGGGCGATAGTCATGAAGCCGACGAAGCTCGCCACGGCGACGCCCGCGACCCACCGCCAGCGCCGGGTGAGCAGACGACCGTTCGGGAAGACGAAGGCGATTGCGATCGGCCACGCGTAGAGCAGCGGCCACGTCGCCCTGTCGATCTGCAGCGCCCACCCCTTGCCGATCACGGTCTCGAGCCCGGGCGTCGTAACCAGGATCAGCGCGAGCACCCCGACGAGCATCACCCAGGCGACGGCGTTCCTCGGCTGGCGAGTCGCGATCAGCAGCCCGACGCATGTCGGCACAAGCAACGCAACGAGGAGCAGCGGGAGGAGCCACAGCGGGACCTCGTCGTCCGAATGCCAGTCGTATGTCGCGAGCCCGACAGCGATCTCGGTTGCGATCGCGAGAACGACAGTCCACGCGGCGATACGAAGACCAAGCACGACTCGATTGTCCGTCAGGCGCTTCCTCGAGGCAATGAGTGCCAGCACCGAGATCGACGTCCCTGCTGACCCGAACGCGATCTCGGGAGTGCCGCCGATGTGCGCCGCGCCCGCCCTCCCTACCGTCGTTCTCGGACAGGCAAACACCGTCGAGGAGGGTGACATGATCCGCAAGGGCGACACGATCGAGAACCCCGTCACAGGCGAGCGGATCGTCTTCCGCGAGACCTCGGCGGAAACGAACGGCGAGGCGGTCGTGATCGACTGCTACGTCCGGCCCTTCGGTTTCGTGGCGAAGCCGCACGTACACCCGTCGCAGACAGAGCTCTTCGAGGTGCTCGCGGGCTCGCTGACGTTCAAGCTCGACGGGCAAGAGCTACCGGCAGGCCCGGGAGCTCGGATCCTCGTCCCCGCAGGCAGGAAGCACCAGTTCTGGAACGCGGGCGACGACGAGGCGCACGTCAGATGCGAGATCCGGCCCGCACTCGGGTTCGAGTCGTTGATCGAGACGATGTTCTCGCTCGCCGCAGCAGGCAAGACGAACCCGAGCGGAATGCCGAATCCGCTTCGCCTCGCAGTGATCGCCCGGGCGCACTTCGACACCGTTCGGCTTCCGTTCCCGCCCGCCTGGATCCAACGCGTCGGCCTCCTGCTCGGCGGGCCGCTCGGCCTCCTCCTCGGCTATCGAGCCACTTACGAACCGAAGCCCACCGCAACGGCTGTCCCGGCATGACACGCCGCTGGTACCGACGGCGCCGGCTCCTGTGGGCCGGGGTGCTCCTCGGCCTCGTTGTGATCGTCGCCGTCCTCTCTGTCGTCGACGCCGCGCTTCGAATCCACGACCAACTGGTGTCGGCTACTCGCAACCGCCGCACGAAATGGAAGGAGAACACGATGTTCAGCATCGCCCGCCGCGCAGGAATCGCCGCGATCCTCGCCGTCGCGACGGCCCTGGTGCACGCCGCCCCCGCACTCGCCGCGCCGTCGTAAAAGCAGTGGCGCGTCAGCCCCGTCTTCGCCGGATCGTGCTTGCAGTCACCGTCAAGCCGAAGGGAGAGGTTCGATGAGCGTTTCCGCGTCCATTCCCGCAACCGTCCAGATACGGCGTAGCCATCTGCTGGGCCTGGTGGTCTTGGTCGCCGCACTCTCGGCAACAGTCACGTGGGCCGCGCTCGCGCTCGACACCCGCGGCACCGCCGAGGCGGCCGCGGTCGAGCATGCGCGGCCCGCTGGCACACAGGCGACGCCCGCTGAGCTGGTCACCACAGCCGCCCAGGACGCGCGCAGGTTCAGGTCATCGATGTCGATCATGTCACTCACACCGGCCCAGCTCGCCGCGAACGCGCTCGGCACCGGTTACGCCCTACCGACGCAGAGCGTTGGAACCGTGGGGTCGGTGCTCGCCTCGATGAGCCCGCAGACGCGGCGCTACACGGAGGCCGTGATGGGCCTTACGTTCGCGCAGCTCGCGGCGGGGGGCGCGGGGCATCCGTAGTGGTTCGGGGGAGGGAGAGAGCGACTCTCCCTCCCCCGGCCCTGGCGTGAGGGGGGTGGGTGGGGCGCCGAGGCCGTCGAGCACCGACACGCCGAGTCGGGGGTCGCGCTCGATGTCCGACGGACAGTGGGCTGCCGACGTCGTGTCAGACCGCGGTCAGATCTCGAGGGCCGGGTCGTCGACACCGGCGCTGCCTCGCGTGCGCGCGCGTGCGCGCGGGGGAGAGTGGTAGGCGTTCGCGACGGGGGCTCGTTCGGCCATCTCGCTCCGGCCGTCACGCGGCGGGCGGAGGACGCCTAGCCGGGTCGCTCGGCGTACTCGACGCTGCGGATCGGCCACTCCGCGGCGATCCAGTCGCCGACGCTGCGCCACAACGGAACGTGCAGGTCGGCGCGACTGGCCCGGACCCACGAGAGCACGCGCGCGTCGTGCTCGCTGTCCCGAACCGGATAGATGTAGACGCAGGCCGACGATGTCCCCGCTCGGGCGGTCGAGCACGTGTAGGTGAAGCCCGTGCGCTTTCGGAAGTCGTCGGCATGGCGCTCGAGGTCGCCGCGGTTCTCGTCCAAGGTCATCGCTTGCGGCCACGAGCTGTCGTGCCAGCCGGGGTCGCGTGGATGTGTTTCTTCGAGGATGTCGAGGCGTCGTAGTCGCGCTCGTTGTGCTCCGGCCCGAGCGGCTCGAGCGTGAATGAAGGTGTGCGGGTACGCTCAAAGTACGGAGCGTCGGTAGAGCCGACATCGGCAGGATTGCCGTAGGGCGCCGCCTGCGCCCGTGACATGCTTGGCGCGTGACGCCTGAGCGAAACCCGACCGTCCTGCTATTGGGCACGCTGGACACGAAGGGGAAGGAGTACGCGTACCTGCGCGAGCGCATCCGCGAGCGCGGGGTGGATGTGCTCCTCGTCGACGCCGGCATTCTCGGGGAGCCCCTTACCGAGCCGGACGTGACCCGGCAGGAGGTGGCCGCGGCGGGAGGCGCCGACGTGGAGGCTCTCGCGGAGGCGCGCGACCGGAGCGCGGCGATCGAGGCGATGTCCCGCGGCGCGGCGGAGGTCGTGCTGAGGCTGCACGCCGAGGGCCGCTTCGACGCGATCGGCGCGATCGGTGGTACCGGCGGGACGGCGCTCGCGACCCACGCGATGCAGCAGCTGCCGATCGGCGAGCCGAAGCTGATGGTCTCGACGGCGGCGTCGGGGAACACGCAACGGTACTTCGGCCCGGTCGACGTGACGATGATGTACTCGGTTGTCGACATCGCCGGGCTGAACTCCATCCTGACGGGGATCCTCGGAAACGCCGCGGGCTCGCTGGTCGGAATGGCGACGACGCCGGTGCTTCCCCCACGCGAGCGGAAGCCGCTGATCGTGGCCTCGATGTTCGGGGTGACCACACCGTGTGTCACGGTGGCGCGTGAGCGGCTCGAGGAGCTCGGCTACGAGGTGCTCGTCTTCCACCAGGTCGGGCTGGGCGGGCAGTCGCTGGAAGAAGTCGTGAAGGCGGGCGGTGTCGCCGGCGTGCTCGATGTCACCCCGGGCGGGCTGGTCGACGAGATCGGGGGCGGCATCTGGCCCGAAGGCCCTGAGCGGGTCGAGACCGCCGGCCGCCTCGGCGTCCCGCAGATCGTCTCGCTCGGCGGGCTCGACTTCGTCACGATCGGCCCGCCGGAGCCGCTGCCCGCCCGGTTCGCCGGACGAACGCTCTACATCCACGACAACGTGCTTGCCGCGACGCGGCCCACGCCGGAGGAGAGTCGGCAGGTCGCGGCTGTCCTCGCGCGCAAGCTTAACGCCGCCACCGGGCCCACCGTGCTGTACGTGCCGCTGCGCGGAGTCTCGCTGCTCTCGACCACAGGGGCGGTGCTCGCCGACGCGGAGGCGGACGAGGCGCTCTTCTCCGGCCTGCGCGAGCTCGTGGACGAGGCGCGAGTCGAGGTGCACGAGGTCGACGCGGAGATCAACGATCCAGAGTTCGCACTAGCGATGGCGAATCGCCTGCACGAGCTGATCGCGGGATGACGACGACCGCCCTGATTGGACGCGAGCAAAGCCTGGCCGAGGCGGCGTCGCTCCTCCACCGTGACCATGTCCGGCTGCTTACGATCACCGGCCCGGGCGGGATCGGGAAGACGCGCCTCGCCATGGCCGTTGCCGCGACGACCGCCGACGAGTTCGCCGACGGCGTGGTATCGGTGCCGCTCCAGACCGTGACAGACCCGGTCCTGGTCGTCGGCACGATCGCGCGCTCGCTCGGGCTCCTCGACTTCGAGGGCGACCTCGAACAACGGCTGATCGCCCACCTCGAGGGCCGGCAGCTGCTCCTCGTGGTCGACAACTTCGAGCAGGTGGTCGAGGCCGCGCCGTCGCTCGCCGCGATCGTGGCGGCAAGCCCGAGCCTGAAGGCCGTCGTCACCAGCCGTACTCGTCTGCGGGTCGAGCGGCGAGCAGGAGCTTCCGCTCGATCCGCTCGGACACGACGATGCAGTGAGCGTGTTCGTCGAACAGGCACGCGCGGTACGCCCCGATTTTCAGCCCGACGAGGCAGACCTCGCCGCGAGCGCCGAGATCTGCAAGCACCTCGACTGCCTGCCACTCGCGATCGAGCTGGCGGCGGCCCGGGTCAAGATGCTGTCCCCAACGGGCATCCTCGCCCGGCTCGAGCACCCGCTGGAGCTGCTCACCTCCGGCTCCCGCGATGCCCCCGACCGGCACCGCGCCCTGCGCGACACGATCGGCTGGAGCTACGACCTGCTCGGCGATGCCGAGCAAAGGCTCTTTCGCCGGATGGCCGTCTTCGCCGGGGGGTGCACACTCGAGGCGGTCGAGGACGTGGGCGGCGCCGACATCGAGACGATCGGCGCCCTCGTCGACAAGAGCCTCGTACGCTCCGACGGCGAGCGCTTTGCGATGCTCGAGACGATCCGCGAGTACGCGAGCGAACTATTCGCGGCTAGCGCGGAGGCGGACGAGATCCGACGTTCGCACGTGGCGCACTACCGCGACCTCACTCGGGCCGCCGGGCCGGGCCTCGCCGGCCCCGACCAGGCGCTGTGGCGCGCGCGACTCGAGGCCGACCACGGCAACCTTCGTGCGGCGATCCGCTTCTCGCTTGACGACGGGGACGGGCCGACGGCGCTCGAGCTCTGCGTGTCCCTCTCCCGCTTCTGGCTCGAGCGCGGGTACCTGAGCGAGGGCCGGGCCTGGCTGGACGAGGCGCTCGAAGCCGGGGCCGAGACGTCGGCAGCTCGTGCCCGCGCGCTGACCGCGAGCGGCATCCTGTCGCACTACCAGGCCAACTACGACCATGCGGAACAGCTCTGCCGGGCAGCGCTCGAGCTCTCGCGCTCGCTCGACGACCCGAGAAGTGTCGCCGAGGCCGTGACGGGGCTCGCGCTCGTGAAGCGGACACGCGGCGAGTACGACGATGCGGAGGCGCTCTTCCAGGAGGCGATCGCCATCTACGAGGAGCTCGGCGACGAGCCGGGAACGGCGACGACGCTCGACCGGTTCGCGGTCGCGCTCATACTGGCCGGTGAGCAGGACCGCGCGCGGCCGGTCTTCGAGCGCAGCCTCGAGCTGTTCCGGCGCCTCGGCGATACGACCGGCGTCGCGTTCGGCCTCCACGGCCTTGCGATGGCGCGGCCCGAGGGCGCTCAACTCGCGGCGCTGGCGCAAAACGCCGAGAGCCTCGCGATCCTTCGCGGGATCGGCGACCGCCGCAATGTCGCGAAGGTGCTCGTCATTGCCGGGGAGCTCAACGGTGAGCTCGGCAATCTTGAGAAAGCTGCAGCCGCGTTCGAGGAGGCACTGACGCTCTTCGTCGAGTGCGGCGATCGCTGGTTCTGTGGGTGGTCGCTCGAGCTGGCGGCCCAGCTTGCTGCCTCCACGGGCGACGCGGAACGGGCCGCCCGGCTGTTCGGCGCGGCAGACGCGGTCTGGGCGGCTATCGAGGCGCCGCTGCCGGGGTACTTCCACGGACATCACGACGATGTGTTGGCCGCATTGCGGAGCCACATGGGTGAGAGCCGTTTCGAGGCCGCGTCGGATGAAGGCAGGCAGATGCCGCTCGGTGCGACCATCGATCTGGTTCAGCCTGTGGCCAGGGCTGGAGCCGATGCGCCGGAGGGGCTGACCATGCGCGAGGTCGAGGTGCTGGCGTTGGTTGCACAGGGCCTTACCGACGCGGAAGTGGCCGAACGCCTCGTCGTCAGCATTCGCACGGTGCAAGCCCATCTCCGCTCGATCTATCGCAAGCTCGACGTGCGAACGCGAAGCGCTGCCACGCGCTACGCCGTCGAGCATGACCTCGTGCGACGCGAGCGCGCCGAGGCCGTGTGCAGAACGTTCGTCTTCAGTGACATCTGCGGATCGACGAATCTCGTCGAGGCGATCGGCGACACTGCCTGGCTCGACCTCGTCGAATGGCACGACCGGACGCTTCGGACCCTCTTCCGCGAGCATCGAGGAGACGAGGTCGACCACGCGGGCGACGGCTTCTTTGTCGCCTTCCAGGACGCTGCTACAGCCCTCGCGTGCGCCGTGGCCATCCAGCGAGCGCTCGCTGAACATCGGCGTAACCACGGCTTCGCGCCACCGGTTCGCATCGGCGTCCATACAGCCGACACGATCCCTGCGGGAGGCGGCTTCCGTGGCAAGGGAGTTCACATTGCCGCGCGTGTCGGAGCCGTTGCCGAAGCGAATGAGATCCTCGCAAGCCGGGAGACGGCAGACGCGGCACGAGTGACCTTCACGAATCCTCGCATCGTCGAGCTCAAGGGGATCTCCGAGCCTGTCGAGATCGTCTGCGTCGACTGGACGTAGCGCTCGCCAAGAGACATTCGCGAACACCCGCGCAGGGCAGCAGCATCTGATCGGGTGACATTGCCGAACGCTTGCGCAGACGAGGTCCGGCGCGAGCGACCTGAGTCGCTCGCGCCGCTATTGTCCCGAACCGATCTAACGCTGAACGACCTTGTGGACATCGAGGTATTCAATCGACGGTGGCCCATCTCCGAAGCCCGCCTCCGTGCGGACCGCCATCACCTTCTCGCCCCACGCCTCAGCCTGTTCACGCGAGTCCCATCCCTCAAAGACTCGAATCTTTCCGTCCTCGCCGACCGCGGCCGCGTGAAACACGCCACCAGCCGGTGGGGCGTCGCCGACACCGAGCCTCTCGCGCATCTGGTCGTACTGATCGGGTGTGATGCCCGTCTCGACCACGGTGCGAGATCTCGTGGCGGGTTCGGGCATCAGCTTTGAGGATCGCGGCTCGCACGAGCTTCTCGGAGTGCCAGGGGAATGGCGGCTGTATGCGGTGGATGTACCACGATCGGCATAGCGAGCACGCAGGCGATCTTCCTTCTACACAGAACGCACAAGCCTCTAGACTCGGCCCTGATGATCGTCCGTCGCGACGAAAAGGTGCGACTGATCTCGCGGGTTCCTCTCTTTGAAGCCTGCTCGCAGGCCGAGCTGGCTCGCATAGCGACGATCGCGACTCAGGTCGAGCTCACCAAAGGTGACGTGCTCTTTCGAGAGGGTGCGCCGGGTGACGAGTTCTTCGTGTTGGTCAAGGGTTCAGCGGATGTGCGGAAGGACAAGCGGCATATTGCAACGCTCAAGGCTGGCGATTTCGCCGGCGAGATAGCGCTCTTGACTGACGCGCCCCGCACTGCGACCGTTACGGCTACCTCTCCTATCACGGCACTTCGCGCCACACGGAAGGGTTTCTCAGAGCTTCTCAAGTCCTCGCCTAGCATTCAGCAGAAGGTCTTAACCGCCCTCGCGGAGCGGCTTGCATCTACCTCTGTCTAGCGCGACGCGTCAAACGCACACCGCTAGGACGGGCGCTTGCGCCGAGCACACGCTCAATCGTTTTCTCTGCTCGCTAGACGGCTCAAGGAACATTCCTGAACTCAACGTCATTCTCGACGTCGTGGTGGCGTCCGGTGAGTGGCGCAGACTCGGGCGGCGGCGGCTGACTCGATTCCGAATGTCGCCCGAGGGCTGACCGTCCAGCCCTTGTGTCGCCGCCGCCGTCCGAGACCGTCGAGCGTGACCAGGGCGTCGGTACAAGACCGGCGGCGCACCGCCGATAGGCGGAACCCAGGCAGGTGTCCGCATTCGTTCCTGATGAGGTCTGCGAGCGCCCACTTCGATCTGACAAGCGTCTTACACGACATCGCGACGCGTCTATCCATTCGCGATGAATCGCTGATGGATCGGAGCCTCTCGGCGGCTTGTGTAGCCGCCGAACGCTCGGCGCAGTCGAGTAAGAGCGGGGTGATCCCGGGGTCGGTGGGGAGCTATATGCTCGCGTCTCACCGTCAGGGCCTGCCTTTCCGGTCGGCTTGGGTGCGTCCCTGCAACGGACTCACGAAGGGAGTCAGTATGGCCCGCTTCACCAGACGGGCGCTGGTTGTCGCGCTGGCGGTCTTTGCGGTGTTCGGCATCGCCGTCGCGAGCGCGGCTGCACCAACGATCACCGGGTATCCCAATCAGATCAACAAGATCGATCTGAACGGGTACACGCTCCAGACAACCTATTCGCTTGGTAGGAACGCAGGGGCTGCCTTCGTTCAGACCTATCACTCGGGGACGGTGGATGCGGGGCCGGTGGGTGTCGACTGTGGCGGACCGTGTTTCAGCACCCACTACACAGCGATGCCGGTCGGCAACAAGATGGTGATGGTCACCTGGTTCAACGGAGGCGTTGGAGGCGACGGTGCGATCACGGACGTCTTCCTGTTCAACTTCCAGACGGGTGTCGTCTCCGATGTCGCCCCGGACCCCGTGAACGGGCCGGAGAGCCTGGGCACCGTGGATGTCCTGGCCCAGGGCGCAACCCGCATTCCTCCCCCGTAGGTCGGGATTCCTCCTGAGGCTGCGCCCTGTCGTAAGTCCCGGCCAGACGCCTACGGGTCGTCGTTGTGGTCCTCTCGTCGCGACCAGGCCGTACGCCAAGCGAGCGTCCCGAGGGGGAGTCCCTTCAGGGGGGTGGGAGCCGAAAGGGCCGGGTCGCGGACGCGATCCGGCCCGTAACCAGGTCCCCAATGCGTGCTATCCGCGAGGGGAGTTCGCGCCGCAGCCTCAGCTCGCCGCTCGTTGACCGACGGGCGCGGGGGTGCCCACGAGCCACTCGTGAAGGGATCGGGATGCGGCGACCAGGGCCCCAGCCCCAACTCCAGATCGGGCCCCCAGCCACATCAGAAGCGCGAGGGGGTACCCCCATTCTGAGTCGCCCATGGCGATCGACGCCCAATTGACCCAGTTGGGGGCCAGTGCTCCAGCCCAGCGTTGATGCGCCCTCGGGGGCGTGGTCAACCGTTGGTCAACCAAGGAGCGGATCGCCGACGGGCTCACCGTCGCTCTCCAACTCGTCCAACGCCGCTCGGAGCGCGTCTCTCGTCTCGACGCCGAGTGGCCGCAGGTGTGACCGGATCAACCATGCGACGCCTTCATCGTCCGAGGCGACGATCGCCTTCAGCTCCTCCGTGCTCAGCCGCTGATCTCGGCGACAGTTCGCGGGACACGAGGGGTGGGCGGCTCATCGGCCTCGCCGACGCGACCAAGCCCCTCTCTGAGCAAGGTCTCGATCGCCTTGATCCTCGCTCCGTGATCGGGAACCGAGATCTCCTGGCGGAAGCCCTTGCCGCACTCCGGACAGGTGCAGGTCGCCCAGCTCTCCCGCGTGGTGCTGGTCGCGGCCTCGAGCAGGACGGAGCGGATCGTCTCGAGCTCCTCGACAGCCGTGAGTGCCAGCGCCGGCCGCACAGCCGATGGTGACCTCGACGCACTCGGGTTCAGCTCAAGCGGCTCGGACTCGGCGATCACGGGCTCGCGCTGTCGAGCGTTTCGCGTCTTCGTCTGATCGCCATTGGCGACAACGTCCTGGCCGAGCTCGGCCGCGAGGGCCGCGTGGTATGCGCAGAACTGGTCGTGGGTGGCGACCGAGCGGCACGGATCGCCATTGCGGAGCCGGGCGGAGCAGAGCGCTCCGGTCATGAGTTGAAGTGTGACACGACCATGTGGCCCCGCGCTCAACGCTCCGTCGCTGGCGTTCTCATCTCGTAGCCGGGACAGGTGAGGATCGGCTGTCGGGGGTACTTCGCGGGGATGGTGTCGTTGCGGCAGAGGAGGTAGAGCTTGCCCGCCAGCACCGCGCTAAGAGTTCTCGGTCCACCCCGTGGGGTCGATCTCGGTTACGGCAACGGCTTGAGGTCTCGCGTGTCGACCTTCTCCGTGTGCCCTTCGTCGTCGGTCACCTCGTAGACCGGCGCTTCGGTGGTGCTCCGTCCTCCCACATCCTTGTCGGACCGCGTGTCGTTCTTCCCGGCACCCGACGCAATCTCGACCTCCGTCCCTTCCACGATTTCGCCCGCGTCGTGCAATAGCTTCGCCCTCATCAAGGTCCCTCTCTCGTTTGTTTCATGTCGCCTACCCAGCAACTGCCCGGTTCAACCGAGTGGTGGCTGATCAAGCACCGTGTGGAGCACCTGGTACCGGCTCCGGGAGGAGTAGCGTCCGACCCGAGCACGGGGTGGTTGACTCACGCGTCATGTCGCACTAGCGTCGCGACGCCATGGTGAAATCACTCGCCTGCATGCTCGGTCGTCACGACTGGACGGCCAGCACCGAGCACGGGGAGAGCTACATGGTCTGCTCGCGTTGCGGGAGGCCACACCCTGTCCTCCTTCCTAACGACCCGCGGACGGCAGAGCCTCCCGTCCAACGCGGAGGGGGCTTAAGCCGAGATCTCCCACCCAATGACCCGCGGGAGTTAACCCGGGACTGAATCAGGCCGCGAGCACGGCGAGGCGCTCCTCGATCCGCGCCTGAAGGTCGAGCAGCAGGAGCCGTATGCCCGTCGTTCCGCGCCCACTCAGCGCCGTCCCGCCGCCGACGCGACTCGCTTTGGGCGCGGCTACGCGTCGTCAGTGACCACGGTGCCCTGGTGGTAGAGCACTTGCCATTGGCCTTCGCCGCGCCGCCAGATGGTCACCCGGCGCGTGCGACGACCGCCCTGTCGCAGGGCATACCTGACGGCGTAGGTGTCGTTCGCCAGCGTGAGAAGGTCAAAGTCGCTCGTCTCCCACGACTCGTCAGCCGGGTCGGCGGCTCGCGTGCTTACCGAGTCGAGGACGAGGTCCCGGCTATAGAGCCTGCCCGACGCGCCGACCTCCCAGAAGTCGCGCGCGACCAGGGCCTCCAAAGCCTCACGCTCTGTCGGCCACGCTGGACCGTGGAAGATCGGCTCGCGACGGGAAAGCTCGCGGAGAACATCCTCGGGGGCATCAACAGACACTGGCCGAGATGTTCGCAGAGTCGTTCCCGTCGCGAAGGTGCTCGTCGTCGGGCAGCAGCCGCTCGGCCTCACGCACGGCCTCGACGGCGTCCTCGATCAGAGGCGAGATGACGCTCGATCCGTCGGCATTCGCAGGTAGCCGTAGCCAAGGTGTAGACATTCTGCCCGATCTGCCCGTTTACGTCTCGCATCTGGGCAACAAGAAACCCGCCGTTTCCAGCGGGTTCTGTAGGTGGAGCGTGCCGGGCTCGAACCGGCGACCCCCAGCTTGCAAAGCTGGTGCTCTCCCAACTGAGCTAACGCCCCGAAGCCCGGATTCTAGCGGGATCGCGGTTCTCCTCGACTTCGCGAGACCGCGCCGTGGCTACAGAAACGGCCTTCATGGCGACAACTGGCCGTCGAGACCCGGCACACTGTCAGTTGTGGCAACGTGCGAGTGCCGAAGGACCGAGCGCCACCGCGCCCTGATCGAGGACGCCGTCGAGGCCGCCCGCGAGGCGGTGCGGCTCTGCCCCTAGGACGAGCGCCTGCGCGAGGAGGAGCGACCCCCGTGACGTGTCCGCGACCGAGGTGACGGAGGCGAAGGCGCTGCTCACGTCGATGCGCTACTACGACGACGCGCTCGCCCCGATCCGCAAGCTCCGCATCGACTGGCGCGAGCCGCTTTCGCCCGACGGCGACATTCCGCCCGCGCCGCGCTAGTGGGGAGTAGCCGCCAACGCTCCTGGTATTTCGAGAGGCCCGTCGTTAGCGTCTCGCCGTGGCCACCGATGTGTTGATTCGCGACGCTGTCGGGGCGGATGCGGATGCAATCTCCTCGATCGGAATGAAGGCCATGCCAGCCCAGTACGCAGGATTGGTGGATCCTGCGGCGGTTGAGGCGGCGGTCGAGCAGTCGTACGCCCCCTCGGCTGTCGCCGAGTGCATCACGCGCTGTCACGAAGCGACCGATGCACTCTTCATCGTTGCCGAGCGAGGCCGCGTGATCGGCTACCTCCATTTCGACAGCTTCGGCCCCGAGTCGGAACTTCACCGGCTCTACGTCGACGACAGCGAACGTGGCGGGGGTGTCGGCGCTCTCCTGATGGACGCCCTACACGCCCGGATCGGCAAAGACTCCAACTACATGCTCCTCGTGGTCGAAGGCAACGAAGGCGCTGTCCGGTTCTACGAGCGCTCGGGGCTTCACGTAGAAGCCCATGTCGACGGTCTTAGCTACTACGCGGAACGAATGGGCATCCGGTTTCCTCCAGGAATGCAACCGTTCAGGCTCGTCCTTATGCGGAGGCTCGCGCAACAAGCTGCGTAGCCCGTAGCTGTAGCGCGGGATCTCGCTCAGGCCGCGAGCGCGGCGAGGCGCTCCTCGATCCGCGCCTGGAGGTCGAGGAGTGGTCCGACACTCATACCGCGGTTCGACGTGGATAGCAAACGTCCATCTCCCGCTCACAAGCACGCCGACGTAGCCTGAGCTACGAGTGAGTGTCAGCGACTGGAGGCCCGCCACTGTGCGGGCCTTCGTCGTGCTGGGGCCGAATTCGTGGCTATGGCCGTAGCGACAGCCGTGGCTACGGCCGTGGCTACAGCCGTGGCTACGACCAGGGGCATCGGGGGAATCGAACTAACGAGCAACCCGCCTGGATGCCCGATGCTTCCCTTTGAGAGACGCTCGCTCAGGCTTGCAAAGCTGGTGCTCTCCCAACTGAGCTAACGCCCCGAGGCCGACATTCTACTGGGTTCCCGGGCTGCTCTCGGCCGCGTTCCGCCGCCGTCGGCGGTTTCTCAGCGTGACAGCAAGGTGGTTATGACACCGGCAAGCTGCCCGGCCGCCTCGGCGGCCGGTTGCTCCGGTTTCCAGGCGATGACGCCGTCGGGGCGGAGCAGCGCGGCTCCCGTCCACGCGGATCCCGGCCAACCCGACTGCGGAATCTTGGCCGCGTCGACGGGCTGCACTGCGACGGTCACGCCGAGCGAGTCCTCGACCGTGTGCGCCGCCTGCCGCCACTCGTCGTGCCCCTCGCCGGCCAGCACGGCGAACCCCGTGTCGGCCACGTCCAGGGTGGAGTGCCGGCTGCCGTCCCCCCCGAGCTCGACATGCGGGACACGGGCGCCCACCGTCCAGGTGCGCGCGTGCGGGTCGTCGAGCGGCTGCTCCGGGGCGGCGGCGGGCATCACGGCAGACGACCGGTAGATGGAGCCCAGCTCGATCGCTGGGTCGTCCAGCGGTGCCATCATGTCGCCCTGCGGCAGCGTCGGGTCGACGCGCAGGGCGTACCGCGTGTACGCCTGCTCCACGGTGAGCTGGGAGATCGGCCGCCGTTCAGGGTCGTACGTGTCGAGCAGCCCCGACCCGGCGGCGCCGCGGGTGACGAGGGCGAGCTTCCAGGCGAGGTTGTGCGCGTCGGCGATGCCGGTGTTGCCGCCGAAGCCGCCGGTGGGAGGCATCACGTGGGCGGCATCGCCGGCGAGGTAGACCCGGCCGAGCCGGAACGAGCCCGCGGTGTCCGCGATCGCGCTCCACCGCTGCACGTTCTCGATCTCCACCGGCGTGGCGGGGTCGCCAAGGGCAGTGTGCACCAGGTCGGTGCATCGCTCCACCGACATGTCCTCGCCGACACTGTTGTTCCGGCTGCCGTCCGGCTCGGTCGTGGAGAACACCGCCAGGAACCCGGAATCTCCCCTGAACGAGAACCGGAAGAAACCGGTCAGCCCGGGGTGGTTGACGTAGACCACGCTGAGGTTGCGGCCGGCCAGCAGGTGGTTGACGTCGCCGTCGAAGTAGATGGTCAGGCAGTCCGCGAAGCTGCCGTGCCCGGCCATCGGGATCTCGAGCCGCTGCCGCACCGGACTGTGCGCGCCGTCCGCCGCCACCAGGTAATCGGAGACGATCACGTGCTCGGAGCCGTCGTCGCGCGTACGGATCACCGACCTGACGTGGTCACCGCGGTCCTCGAATGACACGAGGTCGGTGCTGAACAGGTGCTCGGCCCCGAGCTCGGCGGCGCGCCGACGGAGGATGGGCTCGAGCCCCACCTGCGTGATGAACAGCCTTTCAGTGGGGCTCAGGTCTTCCACTCCCTCGTTGTAGGAGCGGTAGAAGTACTTCAGTTCCTTGCCGCCGAGGCTCTCCACCGCGATGATCGCGCCCCCCTGCTGGAACTCCCTCGCCGCCGTCTCCTCGACCTCCCGCTGCAGCCCAACGGAGCGCAGGATCTCCATCGTCCGCTGATGGAACGAGGCGGCGCGCGGATGAATCGCGGTCCCCGGATGGCTCTCCACCACCACGTGCGGCACCCCGTGTTTCGCGAGGAGAACGGACACGGTCAAACCTACGAGGCTGCCGCCCACGATCAGGACGGGAGTGTGACGTTCCGGCATGGCCTGCTCCTTTCCGAGGCGTTCACGTACGGCGTCGCGAGAGGGCGTCCAGGCCGACGGCCGCGAGGAGGAGCGCGCCCATGGTGATCTGCTCGTACAGCGGGTCGAACTGGAGCAGGAGATAGCCGTTCCCGATGAGGGCGATGAAAAGCACGCCGACGACGGTGCGCCAGACGGCTCCCTCGCCGCCCATGATGCTCGTGCCGCCCACGACGATCCCGGCGAGGACGGTGAATGCGAGCGCCGTGTCGTTCGGCGAGGCCTGCGCGCTCAGGACGCGCGAGGTGTCGATCACGCCTGCGAGCCCCGCCGCCGTGCCGCTGATCGCGAACGTCAGCATGCGAACGGCGTCGACCCGGACGCCGGCGAGCCGCGCCGCCTCGGCGTTGCCACCTGCCGCGTACATGTAGCGGCCGGCGGTCGTGGTGGAGAGAAGCAGGCCGATGAGGATCACGGCGGCGACCATCAGCCAGATCGAGGTGCTCACCGTGGCGAACTCGGTGCGCGCCAGCTTGCCGAAGTCCTCCTTCTCGAACAGCACGAGCAGGTTGCCCTTGGTGACGAGGCTGGAGCAGCCGCTGACGATGAACGACATCGCGAGCGTCGCGATCAGCGCGTTGATCCGGAACACGGACGTGACGACCCCGTTCGCGAGCACCAATGACCAGCCCGGCGCCGACGCCGAGCAGGATCGCGACGCCCGGCACTGTGGGTGGAGCGCGAAGTGGCGCGAGACGTCACGCCCGGCGAACCCGTAGATCGCGCCGACCGAGAGGTCGATCCCGCCGGCGATCAGGACGAGCGTCCCCGCCGCGGCGATGATCAGCGTCGCCGACTGCTGATCGAGGATGTTCAGCATGTTCGGCTTGGTGAAGAACGACGAGCTGGTGAGCGAGAGAACGACGAAGAGGATCGTGAAGGGAAGGAGGATCCCGACTCCCCGGAGCCGAGAGGCCCAGTCCACGCGCCGCAGCGCCGCGGCGAGCGGGTCCACGCCGGCTCGGGCGCTCACGCGGCGTCCCCTTGCGCGTCGGCGAACGCGGCGGCGAGGATCGCGTCCTCGGTGATCAGCGTCGCCCTCGAGCTCGCTCACCAGTCGTCCGCGGCGCATCACCAGCACGCGATGCGAGAGGCCGATCACCTCCTCGAGCTCGGACGAGATGAGCAGCACGCCGACGCCCTCCTCGGCGAGGCCCGGCGAGGAAGTCGTAGATCGCCCGCTTGGCGCCCACGTCGACGCCGCGCGTCGGCTCGTCGGCGATCACGACGTCGGGCCGGCAGAGCAGCACCCGCGCGAGCAGCACCTTCTGCTGGTTACCGCCGGAGAGCGCGGACACGGGCGCCGAGAAACTCGCGCCGCGCACGCCGCAGCGCTCGAGGACCTCGCGGCCCGCGCGCCGCTCGCGACGGCGCCGCACGACGCCTGCGGTGCTGAGCGCGCCGAGCCGCGACAGCGTCGCGTTCTCGAGCGACGAGCGCAGGAAGAGAAGCCCGTCGTCCTTGCGCGACTCGGGGATCATCGCCAGCCCGGCGCGGAGGCTCCGACTCGGGCTGCGCCCGAGCACGGCCCCGCTCCGGAGGACGACCTCGCCGGACTCGACCCGGGCCGCGCCGAAGATCGCCCGTGCGAGCTCCGTCCGCCCCGCGCCGACGAGCCCGGCGAGCCCGAGGATCTCGCCGGCGCGGAGATCGAGGCTCGCCCGCTCGACACCGGGCGCCGAGAGGCCGCGCACCGAGAGCACGACGGGCGCGTCGGCCGCGGGCGCCTGCTTCGGCGGGAAGGTCGACGTGAGGGGCCGCCCGAGCATCGCGTAGACGAGCGACGCCTCGGTCTCGTCGGCCGTCGGCGCCGTCTTGACGAGGCGTCCGTCGCGAAGCACGGTCACCGCGTCGGCGAGCTCGAGCACCTCGCGCAGGAAGTGCGAGATGAGGACGATCGTCTTCCCGGCGGCGGCGAGCCGGAGGACGATCTCGTGCAGGTGGCGCGTCTCCTGCGCCCCGAGCGCGGCCGTCGGCTCGTCCATCACGATCAGCTGCGCGTCGCGCGAGAGCGCCCGGAGGATCTCGATCTTCTGCTGCTCGGAGGTGCGCAGCCGCCCGGCCGACATCCCGCCCGGGAGGTCGAAGCCGGCCGACTCCGCGAGCGCCGCGTAGGCGCGTTCGAGCCGCCGCCGCCGGATGAACCCGGCGCGTTCCGAGGCTCTGCGCCGAGGAAGACGTTCTGCGCGACCGTGAGGTGCGGCACGATCGACGACTCCTGTGCGATCGCGGCGACCCCGTGCTCGAGGGCCTCGCGCGGAGAACGGAACGTGACCGTCCGGCCGTCGAGTCGGATCGCGCCGCCGTCCGGCGCGAGCGCGCCCGCCACGATCCGTCCGAGGGTCGACTTGCCGGCGCCGTTCTCGCCGACGAGCGCGTGCACGGAGCCCTTCGGGATCGAAAGCGTCACGCCGTCCAGCGCCTGGACGCCGCCGAAGTGCTTGCTGAGCGTCCAGGAGCTCGAGATAGACGGGCGGAGTCGCCCGTCGCGGCGGATTCGTCGGCCGCCGTCACCGGTCGACGGAACGCGGGAGTGCCTCGTGGGGGAGCCGGGCGCTCCCCCACGAGAGGACGGGGTGTCCGGACGGGTTGCCTAGCCGGGCCACTCGGCCTTGAACTTGGTGGCGTTCGCCTTCGTCACGACGCCACCGTTCGGCAGGCCCTTGAGCACGTCGATGCCGCCGCAGCCCTTGCCCGTCTTGACGGCCTTGATCACGCATTGCATGCCAAGCTTGCCCTCCGAGGCGCGGGCGTTGCACGACCGTCCCGTACCAGGCACCCGAGCCGACCGCCTTGAGCCCGACGCCGCCGCCGCCGTAGCCGATCAGCGTCACCTTCTTGCCGTCCAGCGCCTGCTGCGCTCCGGTCGCGCCCTGGTCGGCGCCGACGATCACGTGGAGATCGGGCTGCGCCTGAAGCATCGTCTGTGCGGCCTTCAGCGCGTTGGCCGGGTTGTAGAACGTCTCGCCCTCGGCGACGACGTCGATGCCGTGACCGTTCGTCACCTGGTCGAAGCCCTTGCGGATCGCGGTGTCGAGGGACGACACCTTGACCGAGTAGAGGTACCCCACCTTGCACGGGTTCGCCTTCAGCGCGGCGCAGGCCTGCGTTGACGAGCGGTGCCCTGCTTCTTGCCGATGTCCGTCTGCACGAAGACGACGTTGCCGGAAAGGCCCTTCACCGGAGGCGCCGCCGTGCCGGGGTTCGCGCCGAGGATCTGGTCGATGTTGACGACCTTCAGCCCCGACTTGATCGCCTGGTTGATCGTCGGGATGAGCTGCGGCCCGAAGATCGGCTGCACGATGATCCCGTCGTACTGCTTCGACGTGATGGCGGTCTTGAGCTGGGCAAGCTGCTTCTTCGGGTCGTTCGCAGCGTCGAAGACCGTCACGGACGCGCCCTGGGACTTGGCGACTGCCTTGGCGGCCGCGAGCATCGGCGCGTCGTAGCTGTTCGCGACTGCGAAGGAGAGGTACGCGATCTTCGGCTTGCTCTTGCTCGAGCTGGCGCCGCTCGCGGCACCGGCCGCGAGGGCCGCCGTCACGAGCGCCGCGAGGAAGAGGACGGCTGTCGCTCGGCTCCGCGACAGCCGCGGGGTGCTGGTCACTTCGGTGTCCTCCTTGTCGGGAGTCGGTGGGACATGGTGCGTCGGTCGCCTGCCGTCGGCTCCTTCCGTCAATGGGCATGGGCCGGCTGCCCGGCGCTCTGGACCCAGCCCGGCTGGATGGTGGTGTGCTGGAGCAGATGGTCGAGCGAGGATGCCGCACGGTCTCGCGCGCCGCGAAGGTCGCCGGCGACGAGCTCGCCGTCGCGCTTCAGGATCACGCCCGCGACCATCACGAGTCGACGTTCCTCGTGTCGGCCTGGTGGACGACGGTCGAGACGGGATCGATCACCGGGTACGTGTTGGAGTGGTCACCGCGGATCACGACGAGGTCCGCCTGCTTGCCCGGGGTGAGCGAGCCCGTCCGATCGTCGAGCCCGCAGACGCGCGCACCCTCGATCGTCGCGAACTCGAGCACCTCGCGCGAGCTCAGGAGCTCCGGCTCCTGCTCGCTGCCGGCGGCGAACGCGGCCTCGTGCTCGAGCAGCCGGGCGGAGGCGAACATGAACCGCATCTGGGTGAACATGTCGCCCGGCACGGTCGTGACCACGTCGATGGAGAGACTCGGCCGCAGGCCGTGCGCCAGCGCCTTCGCGGTCGGCGGCGTGCCGTGACCCATCGCCATCTCGACCGACGGCGAGATCGAGACCTTGCCGCCGGTGTCCGCGATGAGCCGGAACTCGTCGTCGGAGAGGTAGTTGCAGTGGATGTACGTCGTGTCCGGCCCGAGCAGCCCCATGTCGTTCAGCTGCGAGACCATCGAGAAGCGGCCGGCGTACGGCCCCATCCCGACGTGGACGCTGATCGGGGCGCCGACGTCGCGTGCCAGCTCCCAGTCGTGCTGACGACCTCCGGCTTGCAGAAGCCGGGGCCGCGCGTGCCCATCGCGAGGGTGAGGAGGCCCTCGTCGCTCGAGAAGTAGCGCGCGCGGATGCGGCGGATGTCCTCGGGCGCCGTCGAGCTCGCTGTCGAACCACCACGCCGCCAGCGACGTGTTCGGGTTGCCGTAGCAGTAGACGGCGCGGAGCTTCGCGTCGCTGCAGCCCGCGGATCGCCTCGTCGGCGTGCTCGGGCGTGTTCGAGATGTGCGACCAGTCGAGGAGCGTCGTGACGCCGGCGTCGATCGCCTCCAGCGAGCCCAGGTAGTTGCCCGCGTACACGTCCTCGGGGCGGTAGGCCGGCGCGAGCTGGTCGAGCACGATGTCGAAGTACCCGCCGAGGCTCACGTCCGGTGCGATCCCGCGGATCACGGTCTCCCAGGTGTGCCGGTGCGAGTCGATGAACCCGGGCATGACGATGCTGCCCGTCGCGTCGACGACCTCGGCTTCGGCTGCGTCGAGGCCGTGCCCGACGGCGGCGATGCAGTCGTCCTCGACGAGAACGTCCGCGCCGAAGAGGTCCCCGAGCCCCGGATCCATCGTGAGGACGTGACCTCCGCGGAGCAGTACGCGCTTCGGCACCACACCACCTTCCTGTCGACGCGGGCCTTCGGGCGAACGCGAACGCGTCCAGACACACTGAACTTCCGTCGCGCGATTCTTACCACCTCGATCTCGCCAAATGCAAGCAGGCGCGCAAGATCGGCCTGACGCTGTCCCAAGCGTGTTGACTGAGACTGCACGACAGGACTATCGTGGCGCCGTGACCGAGGAAGCCGTCGTCATCGTCGGTGGCACCTCCGGGATCGGCCTGCGTCTCGCCGAGACGTTCGCCGCCCGTGGGACGAACGTCGTCATCACCGGCCGCGAGATCGACCGCTGCGCCGAGCGCGCCGCCGCGATCGAGGGTCCCGGGGAGGTCACGCCGATCGCGCTCGACCTCGCCGAGCCCGAGCGGATCGCGTCGGCTCTCGCTCAGGTCGGCCCTGTCTCCCGCGTCGTGCTGGCCGCGATCGAGCGCGACTACAACAGCGTGCTCGAGTACGACATCGCGCGGGCGATCCGGCTCGTCACGCTCAAGCTCGTCGGGTACACCGAGGTCGTGCACGCGCTCGCTCCGCGCCTGACCCCGGAGGCCTCGATCCTCCTCTTCGGAGGACAGGCGCTTCGACGCCCGTATCCGGGGTCGACGACGGTCACGACCGTCAACGGCGGCGTCACCGGCCTCGTCCGAACGCTGGCCCTCCAGCTCGCGCCGATCCGCGTCAACGCCATCCATCCCGGCATCGTGGGCGACTCGCCGGAGTGGTCGAGCAAGCAGGAGGCCGTCGAACGGACCGCGGCGCGAACGCCGATCGGCAGGACGGTGACCATGGACGAGATCGTCCAGGCGTCGATCTTCCTGCTCGAGAACGGCGGCGTGAACGGGCAGAACCTCGAGGTCGACGGCGGGACGATGCTGCAGTGAGCGAGACGAGCGTCGCCGTGATCGGGCTCGGGAAGATGGGCGTCCCGATCGCCGAGCGCATCCTCGACGCCGGCCATCCGCTCGCCGTCTGGAACCGGACGCGCTCACGCGCGGCGTCGCTGGAGTCCCGTGGCGCGACGGTGCTCGACGCGCCGGCCGACGCGCTGGCCGAGGCCGAGGTCTGCGTCACGATGCTGACCGACGACGACGCGCTCGAGGCAGTAGCACCGCAGGTTCTCGCGGGAGCGCGCCCGGGCACGACGCTGGTCGACATGAGCACCGTCTCGGTCGCCGCCTCCGAGCGCGTCGCCGAGCGCGCCGACGAGGCCGGCGTCGACTTTCTTCGGTCGCCCGTCAGCGGCAACCCGACCGTCGTCCGGGGCGGCACGCTGACGCTCGTCGTCTCCGGGACCGGAGGAGACGGCGCGGCGGCTCGACGGCCTGCTGCGCGCGATCGGCCCCAAGGTGTTCTACGTCGGCGAGGGCGAGCGCGCCCGCGTCGTGAAGCTCGTGCTGCAGGTGCTCGTCGGCGGCATCGCCGAGCTGCTCGGCGAGGCCCTCGTCCTCGGCGAGGCCGGCGGCGTCGACCGGACCAGGCTCCTCGACGTGATCAACGCGTCGGCGGTGGGCTCGCCGCTCACCGGTTACAAGGGCGAGGCGCTGCTGCGCGACGACTATTCGGCCACGTTCACGACGGCGATGATGCTCAAGGACGTCGACCTCGTGCTCGACCTCGCACGAGGAGCGCCGGCTCGTGCTGCCCTTCACCAGCCAGCTGCGGCAGCTGCTCGAGCGCACGATCGAGGGCGGTCACGCGGACGAGGACTTCATGGCGCTCTACCTCGCGCTCCGCGAGGCAGCCGACCGAGAATCGAGTCATACGGGAGCAGCCGAGAGAAGGTGAGCGAGATGACCAACATCGCGTCACGCGGCGCCACGATGGCCGTGGACTGGGAGCAGCGGATCGACTTCGACCGCCTGCGCGCCGACCGGCTCGCGCGCGCGCGTCAGATGCTCGACGCGTCCGACCTGGGCGCGCTGCTCCTGTTCGACCCGAACAACATCCGCTACGTGACGAGCACGCACATCGGCGAGTGGGCGCGTGACAAGAACGCGCGCTGGGTGCTGTTGCCGCGCGGCGAGGAGCCGATCCTCTGGGACTTCGGCTCTGCGGCGAGGCACCACCAGATGTACGCACCGTGGTTGCCGCCCGAGAACTTCCGCGCGGGCGTCGCGCCGATGCGTGGGGCGATGCCCGTCGAGACCGGCGTGCCCGACCGGCTCGGCGAGAGGATCGCCTTCGAGCTGCGCGAGCGCGGACTCGAGGGCGAGCCGCTCGGAATCGACATGACCGACATGGTCGCGCTCGAGGCGCTGCAGCGCGCCGGCATCCACGTCACCGACGGCTCGCGCGTGATGCTCGAGGCGCGGAAGCTCAAGACCGACGAGGAGATCGCGCTGCTCGACCACGCGTGCGCGATCGTCGACGCGGTCTACGAGGAGATCTACCGGCTCCTCCGTCCCGGAGCGTACGAGCACAAGATCGTCGCCCGCGCGCAGGAGCTGCTCTTCGAGATGGGGTCGGAGCACGTCGAGGCGATCAATGCCGTCTCCGGCGACCGCTGCAACCCGCACCCACACGTCTTCTCGGATCGTCTGCTGCGGCCGGGCGACCAGGCGTTCTTCGACGTGATCCACTCCTTCATGGGCTACCGCACGTGCTACTACCGCACCTTCAACGTCGGCGGGATCTCGCAGTCGCAGCTGGACGCCTACAAGCAGTGCCGGGAGTGGCTCGACGCCGCGATCGACCTCGTTCGCCCCGGGACGACCACCGACGAGATCGCCTCGGTCTGGCCCACGGCCGAGGAGCTGGGCTTCCCGAGCGAGGAGGCGTGCTTCGGCCTCCAGTTCGGGCACGGCGTCGGCGTCGGCCTCTACGAGCCGCCGATGATCTCGCGCGTGCACTCGCTCGACTGCCCCGTCGAGCTCGAGGAGGGCATGGTGTTCGCGCTCGAGACGTACTGCGCCGCCACCGACGGGCGCTCGGCGGCGCGGATCGAGGAGGAGGTCGTCGTGACGAAGGACGGCAACCGCGTGCTCACGCGGTTTCCCGCCGAGGAGCTGCTGGTCGCCGGGAAGACCTACGTGCGAGGCGCCGACCTCCTCGCCGCGACCGAGTCCGCGACCCCGGTATGACGCCCTACAGACTCGTCCGGCGAGAGGACGTCCGCCTCGAGCCCGCGCTGCCCGGACACAGCGAAGGGCTGACCCGGATGGTGCTCGTCGGCGGCACGACCGGCGCGACACACACCGGGCTCACGCTCGTCGCGCTGGAGGACGGGCACGTCGACACCCACCTCCATTCGTTCGAGTCGAGCTTCTACGTGCTCTCGGGCGAGCCCGTGCTCTTCCTCGACGGCCGCGGCGTGCGGCTCGAGGCGGACGCGTGCGGCGCGATCCCGGTCGGCGTCCCGCACGCCTGGCGCGCCGACGAGCCGGCCCAGTGGATCGAGATGGCATCGCCGCGGCCGCGCGGGCCGAACCAGCCGCCGGACACGTTCTGGCTCGGCGGAGCGCCCGACGAGCAGGGCGACCCGCTCGACCTGCGCGACCCGAGAAACCGAAACCTCTTCCACCTCAAGGCGGGCGACATGGACGTCGAGCGGCTCCGGGTTGCGGCGAGCGCCGGCGCGCCGACCGTCTCGGCGAGCATGGCGACGGCGGCCCTCCTCTACAGCGGGATCACGGTCAAGATGCTCGTCGACAAGCGCCTGGACGCCCAGCTGCACACGATGTTCATGGTGGGCTACCAGCCTGGCGCCGTCGCGCACCCCCACGACCATCCCTTCGAGGAGGCGTACTACATGCTCGAGGGAGAGGTCGACGTCGTCGCCGACGGCGACCGATACACGCTCCGCCGCGGTGACGTCTTCTGGACAGGGGTCGGTTGCGTGCATGCGTTCTACGAGACCCGAGGCGGCACAGTGAAGTGGCTCGAGACGTCTGCGCCCGGCCCGCCCGACCGGCACTCGTATCGCTTCGAGCGCGACTGGGAGTACCTCGCCGAGCGGCTGGGCGAAGGGGCCGCCACGGCATGACGCTCACCGAGCACGGCATCGACCGCGAGCTCGAGCTCGACCTCTACCGCCGGATGCTGCTGATCCGCGGCTTCGAGGAGCTCGTCCAGTCCCTCTTCCTGCGCGGCGAGGTCTACGGCACGACTCATCTCTACTCCGGCCAGGAGGCCGTCGCAGTGGGTTTCGCGAGCGTGCTGGACGCCCGCGACCGGGTCGCTGCGACCTATCGCGGCCACGGGCACGCCCTTGCGCTCGGGGTCGATCCGCAGGCGTTGCTCGACGAGATGCTCGGCCGCGCGAGCGGGATCAACGGCGGGCGTGCGGGCTCGATGAACGTCACGTCCCCGAAGGACCGGCTGATCGGCAGCTTCGGCATCGTCGGCGGCAGCATCGCCGCGGCAACCGGGGCCGCGCTCGCGCTCCGGCGCACGCGCGGCGTCGCGGTCGCGTTCTTCGGCGACGGCGCGATGAACCAGGGCTACTTCTTCGAGTGCCTCAACTTCTGCAAGGTGCAGCGCCTCCCGATCGTGCTCGTGTGCGAGAACAACGGCTACGGCGAGTACACGCCGTTCCAGGACGTCACGGCCGGCGCGCTCCGGGCTCGCGCCGAAGTGATGCAGGTGGCGGCCGAGACGATCGACGGGATGGAGGTCTGGACGGTGCGAGAGGCCGCGGCCCGCGCCGTCGCGGAGGCCCGCGCGGGCGCCGGGCCGGCGTTCATCGAGGCGATCACCTACCGCTACGTCGGCCACTCGCGCAGCGACCCCGGTAAGTACCGGCCGGAGGGGGAGCTCGACCGGTGGCGCGAGCGCGACCCGTTGACGCTGCTCCGCGCGCGCCTCGAGGGGGCCGGCGCCGGAACCGCGGGGCTGGACGAGGTCGAGGCGTCGGTCGCGGCGCAGTTGGCCGAGATGGAAGAGCGGGGCCTCGCCGCGCCGTTCCCCGAGCCGCGCTCTTTCACGGAGTTCAAGGGCTGACCGGCCGTGGCGCGAGAGCTCGCCATGCCCAAGCTGTCCGACTCGAACGAGGAGTCCGTGGTCCTGCGTTGGCTCAAGTCCGAGGGCGAGTCGTTCACACGCGGCGAGCCGTTGCTCGAGGTGGAGACGGACAAGGCGACGGTCGTCTACGAGGCCGAGAGCGACGGCGTCCTCGAGAGCATCCTCGTCGCCGAGGGCGGCGCCGCCCTCCCGGGCGAGCCGATCGCGACCCTCGCCGACGGATCCGAGCCGGGCGCCGCCCGGGCGAGCACCGCCGCGCCGCTCGCCGCCCCGGTCTCGGCTGCGGCGACCATGGACTTCAGGACCGCGCTCCGCGAGGCGCTCGACGAGGCACTCGCCGCCGACGAGCGGGTGATCCTCTTCGGCGAGGACGTGGCGGTCGCGGGCGGCGTCTTCGCGGTCACGCCGGGCCTGTACGAGAAGTACGGCCCCGAGCGTGTCTTCGACACGCCGATCTCGGAGCTTGCGCTCGCCGGCGCCGCGTTCGGCTCTGCCGTGAACGGGCTGCGGCCCGTGGTCGAGATCATGTTCGGCGACTTCCTGCCGCTCGTGATGGACAGCGTCGTGAACCAGATGTCGAAGTACTGGTTCCTGACGGGTGGTGACGTCTCCGTGCCGGTCGTCATCCGGTCCGTCGTCGGAGCCGGCGGGCGCTTCGGGGCCATCCACTCCCAGATGCCCGCCTCGTGGTTCATGGGGGTTCCCGGCATCAAGATCGTCGCGCCTGCCTTTCCCGCCGACGCGAAGGCCCTGCTCCGCGCGGCGATCGACGACGACAATCCGGTGCTGTTCTTCGAGCACAAGCGCCTCTACGGGCTCGAGGGCGAGGTGAACGGCGCGCCGGCCAGGCTCGGCGAGGCGGCGATCGTGCGGGAGGGGCGTCACGTCACGCTCGTGTCGGCGATGCGCGGCGTGCATGAGTGCCTCGCCGCAGCAGAGCGGCTCGCGGCCGACGGCATCGACGCGGAGGTCGTCGACCTGAGGACGCTACGTCCGCTCGACGGCGACACGATCCTCGCGTCGCTCGAGAAGACGACCCGCGTGGTCGTGGTCGAGGAGGGCCCGTTGACCGGCGGCTGGGGCGGCGAGGTGCTCGCAGTGGTGGCCGAGCGCGGTCTCGGCGACGTCGATGACATGTGGCGGATCACGACGCCCGACACGCCGGTGCCGTACAGCCCCCCGCTCGAGGACGCGCACCTGCCGGGCGCCGACCGCATCGCCGCCGAGGTCTCGAGGCGTCTAGGGTGACCGACGTCACGGCCCAACCCACCCTCGCCCAGCCTCCGGAGCAGCACGAGCCGTCCCATATCGGGCCACGCCTCCGGGCGCAGCGCGAGCAGCTGGGCCTCAGCCTTCGTGAGCTCGCCCGGCGGATCGGCGTCTCCGCCAGCCTCATCTCGCAGATCGAGCGCGACAAGGTCAACCCCAGCGTGAGCACGCTCTACTCGCTCGTCCGCGAGCTCGGCCTCCGGATGGGCGACCTCTTCTCCGACGAGGCGGGGTCGTCGGCCCCAGCGGCGGCCTCGGCACACTCGCCGCTCGTCACCCCGGATGCCAGGGCGCTGATCAATCTCGAGTCGGGCGTCACGTGGGAGCGGCTGACCGCCGCCGCCGACCCGGGCGTCGAGTTCCTGCGCGTCGTCTACGACGTCGGCAGCGAGTCGTGCCCGGAGGACTCGCTGATCCGGCACGGCGGCAAGGAGTACGCCTACGTGATCGCAGGTCGCCTTCGCGTGCAGGTCGGCTTCGACCGCTACGAGCTCGGTCCGGGCGACTCGATCTCGTTCGACGCTTCCTCGCCCCACCGGCTGTCGACGGTCGGCGATCGCCCCGCCGAGGCGATCTGGGTCGTCACTGGGAGGCAGGGCGACGGCCGCCGCCTTCAGTCATCCTCCGGCGGAACCTGACCGCCCGACGGAAAGGAGCCTCACGTGCTCATTGCAACCAAGGACCGCGTCCTCCCGACGACCGTCACGGGCTCGTGGCCGCGCCCGTCGTGGTTCAACGGCAACCTGCTCGAGCGGCCGTTCTCGTCGGGCATGGCGGACGTCGCCTACCGCGAGCAGTTCGTCGACGCCGTGAGCTCGGTGCTGAGCGACCAGGAGCTCGCCGGGCTCGACATCCTCACCAACGGCGACTACCACCTCGATGCGGACCTCGCCGGGCGCTCGTGGTTCTCGTACCCCTCCGAGCGCTTCTCCGGCATCTCCGAGCACGACACGGAGACGACGTTCGGCTGGTCGTACCCGATCGGCTCGTGGCTCAACGAGATCGTCGGAGGCTGGAAGTATCACGCCGTAACCGACAAGATCGGGCCGCGCGTGCCGCTCGAGTTCGCGAAGATCTGGCGCGTCGCGCAGGCACGCTCCGAGAAGCCGGTCAAGTTCGGGACGATCGCCGCAGACCTCGCCGCGACGGTTCTCACCGTCAAGACCGACGCGTACGCGGAGGACAAGCAGGATCTGATGTGGGACATCGCGACGATCCTCAACGCCGAGCTGCGCGAGCTCCAGGCCGCCGGCTGCAAGGTGATCCAGATCGAGGAGCCCGCGATCCACTCGTCGGCCGCCTACGGCGCGCCCGCGGAAGTGCTCGACTTCCTCGTCGACCTCTTCAACCACACCGTTGACGGCCTCGACGACTGCGAGCTCTGGATCCACACCTGCTGGGGCAACCCCGGCGCCCAGCACTGCTTCGATCCCCAGATCTCGTACGAGCCGTCGGTCGACATCTACCTGAACCGCTTGAAGGGCGACGTGTGGACGATCGAGTCGAAGGAGAACGGCCACACGCTGCTGCCCGCCTTCGCGCCGTACAAGGGGAAGCTCCCGAAGAAGGTCGCGGTCGGGATGATCAGCCACCGGCGCCTGCAGGTCGAGACGCCCGAAGACGTCGCCGCCGACATCCGCACCGCGCTCGAGTACATCGACGCCGACAAGCTGGTGCTCTCGTCGGACTGCGGCTTCGGGCGCCAGGGCGTCCCGCGTCCGATCGCGATGTACAAGGCAGCTGCGCTCGCCCAGGGCGCCAACATCGTGCGCGGCGAGCTCGGCGCCCAGCAGACGCACGTGCGCGCGGCCGAACCCGGTCTCCAGGTCGACGTGCCCGCTCGCCAGGCCGAGCCCGTCGGGGCGTAGCCACCGCCTGCGTCGATCCGAGAGGAGGGTCGCCTGCCCGGGCGGCCCTCCTCTCCCGATGTGGTCTTTCCGCACGGGGCTCAGTGGAGGGCCGGATGTCGGCAAGGTCGCGCTCGTGCGATCCTCCACGGGTCCTCGAATGGAGGGCGGATCGAGTCTGCGCAGAATGCGCGACACGCTCTGTGGACGGTGGGGCGCGCCTGCGCATCCGGTGCCGGCTCGCGAAACGGGAAGGGAGGAGTGATGACAGTCGCTCCCACACCGCTCCACGGCCGCCGGGCGCCGCATCGACGCTGGTTCCAAGCGGCCGTAGCACTACTCCTCGTGATCGCCGGGGTCGTCATCGGCCTCTTGCTCCACGGCGACGTCGCCGACAGGTCCTCCAGCCCGATCGGCGTCGAGGGCTCGGGAGTCCCGGCAGCCCAGGCACGTGACGTCCCGTCCTTTGGCGCGGTCGACCTGGCCGGCGGCAACAACGTCACGATCCACGTCGGCGGCAAGCAGGCCGTCGTCGTGCGCGCGGACGACAACCTGCTCGACCGCGTCACGACGCGGGTCGAGGGTGGAACGCTCGTGATCGGAACCACGCCCGGGAGCTTCGTGGGCAGGAGCCCGATGGTCGTCGACGTTACGGTTCCGGAGCTCAATGGGCTGACGCTCAGCGGCAGCGGCATCGTCACCGCCGACGGGATCGACACGGACCGGCTGACGGTCGCGCTCCCCGGCAGCGGCGTGCTGAGAGCGAGCGGCAAGACCTTGGTGCTCGAGGTGCGCCACACCGGCTCTGGGGATGCGCAGCTCGGCGGCCTCGTCGCCTCCGATGCGCACGCGGTGCTCAGTGGCTCGGGGCGGATCGTCCTCACCGCGACGGAGCGCCTGAACGCGGCGGTGCCGGGGAGCGGCGCGATCTTCTACGGCGGCGATCCCGCGCAGGTGACGACCGACGTCACCGGCAGCGGGGTCGTCATGCCCGGCTGAGCAGCGCGGGAGCCCGCCCGGTACGACGAGAGGCCCGACGGGCCTCTCGTCACGACCGGCGAGCGCGCGGCCCGCCCGTACGTCGGTGCGAGCTCGTCGTCAGATGGTTCCGTCACCGTGATGCGAGTCGGACCAGAGTGCGCCTGGTGGGCCGCCGAGGGGGCCGTGCCCACGGTCGGGCAGCGTCCCGTTCACCATGTCGGTGAAGCGCTGCTTTGCGCTCGCGAGCATCTCGTCGGCCTGCGCCTTGGTGATGCGACCGGCCGCGACCGCCGCGTCGAGCTCCTTCTTCTCGTCGGCGACGAGAGCCGAGACGAGCCCGTCGACCGACTTGCCCTTCGCCTTCGCGACGTCCGCGAGCGTCTTCCCGCCCGAGAGCTCCGTGGCGAGCTCGGCCTCGGTCAGCCCGAGGTACGACGCGGCCGCGTCGAGGTGTCCGAACCCGTGCATGCCGGGGCCGCCGTGATGACCGAGTCCGAAGCCGCCGAGCATCGGGTAGTCCTCCGCCTCGATCCGCGCCTTGATTGCGTCGCCCTGTTCCTTCGTGAGCCTCCCGGCGGCGACCGCAGCGTCGACCCGGTTCTCGAGCGCCTTCTTCAGGGCGCTCGACAGCTTGCCCGGGGTGACGCCGAGTTGCTTCGCGGCGTCCTCGACGACCGCCTTGCTCTCCTCCTGCGGCGAGTCCGCGGTCGTAGCGGCGATCGCCGCGCCGCCACCCGCCACTGCGAGTGCTGCGGCCCCCACGGTCATGAGCTTGCGTCTCATCGATTCTCCTTCGGTCGAGTCTGGGACTCATTGAGCCTGCGCGACCTGGGATTTCGCTGTGACGACGCTGTGTGTTCGCCAGAAGCGCAGAGGTCAGTCGGCGGCGTCCTCCCGAGTCTCCCGAGACTTCCTCCGGGGGGCGACGTACCGCGGCCGCGGTCGAATGAGCGCCGCGGCTCAGGCCGACGGAGGCCTGCGGGCGCCTTCCTGTTCGAGCCGGCGGAACCCGCCGCTGAAGCCCTGCGTCCCACCGAGCGCGGTGCGCTGCGTCTCGAGCTTCCGCAGCCGCGCCTCGAGCTCGCGCACGTCGGGGCCGCCCCAGCCGTCCTCGCGCTCGTCGAGCTCGCGCTCGCGCTGGGCGAGAAGCTGCTCGCGGGCCGCGATCGCGTCGGAGTGGTCGGCGAGCTCGCGCCTCGTCCGGAGGAACGCCTCCTCGGCGGCGCGGAGCTCGTCGAGACGCGACTCGATCTCGGCGAGCCGGACAGCATCGGGGTCGGGCGGGATGCGCTCCCGCTCCGAGATCGCGCGCGCCCGGGCGTCCAGCTCGCGCGCCAGGGCCTCCAGCTTCGCCTCGCGCTCCGCCAGCGCGGCGTTGCCGTTCTCGGCCACCGAGCCGACGGCCTGACCGGACGCCAGCGCGGCCTCGCGCGCGGCGACCGCACGCTCGCGCTCGGCCACGGCCGCCGCACGGGTTGCGAGCCGGTCGGAGTCGGGGTCGACCTGCGGCGGGAGCGCGACGGCGGGTGCCTTGCCAGCCTCGACGCGGGCGATGGCGGCGCGCAGCTCTGCCTCGCGCTCCTTCACCGCGGCAATCCGCTCCGCCAGCTGGCGCTTCAGCGCCTCGAGCGCCGCGCGCTGGTCGGCGAGCGCCTGGCGCTCCTGCGCGACGGGATCTTCTTCGCTGTCGAGGCGGCGAACCAGCACGAACACATGGTACGGCGAACCCGCAGCGTTCCCTCCCGGGACCGCCTCGACTGCGGGTTCTCTCGGTCGCTTACGCGGCTCGCTCGAGCCGCTCTTCGGCCCGCGCCCTGCGCACTATCTCGTCGCGCTCGCCGAAGCGGATTCTGGCCCGCTCGGCGCGGATCTTCGCCCAGAGCTCCTCGAGCCGCGTGTCGAGCGCCTTGATCTCGTCGACGACGGCCGGATCACGACCCTGGGCGAGCGAGTTCCAGAGCGCGACGCGCCGCTCGCTCAACTCTTCGATTTCCTTGTGGAACCGCGAGATGGTGTCCATGGTTGGCAGAACGATCTTGCGTGCCCGAACATTCCCCCGTGTAAACGCGCTCAGCCGCGGCGCGCGAAGAGGAACAGCGCAACGACCACGGCGCCGAGGATCACCGCCGCCCAGGTGACGACGTCGAGGACGGTGTTCATTCGTATCCGAGCTCCGAGAGGCGGTCCTCGTCGAGCCCGAAATGATGGCCGAGCTCGTGCAGGACGGTGATCCGGATCTCCTCGCGCAGCTCGTCGACGTCGTCGAAGTCGGCCTCGAGCGGCAGGCGGTAGATCGCAATGCGGTTGGGGAGATCGCCCGGCGCCGGCCCGCCCTCCGCCAGGGGAACGCCGTCGAAGACGCCGTAGAGATCCGGATCCTGCGGATCCTCGTCCTCCACCACGACCGCCACGTTCCTGAGTGCCGCGGCGATGTTGGGCGGCAGGCTGTCGAGCGCCTCGCGGACGACGTCGTCGAACCGCATGCTCAGCGGACCGTGAGGGCGAGCACGGCCTTGTAGACGTGCAGTCGGTTCTCGGCCTGGTCCCAGACGAGCGAGCGGTCGCCGTAGAGGACGTCGGCCGTGATCTCGTCGCCCACGTGGGCGGGGAGGCAGTGGAGCGCCACGGCGTCCCGCCCGGCGAGCGCGAGCTTCTCCATGTCTAGCCGGTACGGCTCGAGATCGGCCAGGCGTCGGTCGTGCTCGGCCTCCTGGCCCATGCTCGTCCAGACGTCGGTGTAGAGCACGTCGGCGCCGGTGACAGCCTCGCGCGCGTCCGTCACGACCTGGATGCTGCCGCCGCTCGCGGCTGCGTCCTCGCGGCAGGAGGTGACGTCTCCCTCGTCGGGGTGGTAGCCGTCGGGGCAGGCGGCGACGAAGTCGACACCGGTCCGCGCCGAGATGCGCATCAGCGACCGGCAGACGTTGTTGCCGTCGCCCAGGTACGCGACCCGGACCCCCTCGAGTCGACCGAAGCGCTCGCGGATCGTCATCGCGTCGGCGAGGGCCTGCAGCGGGTGGGCCGCGTCGGTGAGGCCGTTGACGATCGGGATCGTGGCGTGCTCGGCGTACTCGTCGACCTCGCCCTGGTCGAAGGTGCGGATCAGGATCGCGCTGAGAAAGCGTGAGAGGACGAGGGCCGTGTCACGCGTCGACTCGCCGCGCGAGAGCTGCAGGTCGGCGGCGGGGACGTAGAGCGCCATGCCGCCGAGTTCTGCGATCCCGACCTCGGAGCTGATCCGCGTCCGCGTCGAGGGCTTACGGAAGATCAGCCCGACCGTGCGTCCGGGGAGGATCCGGAGCTCGCGGCGGCGCGAGCGCTCGACCTTCAGTTCGTCGGCGAGGTCGAGCGCCGTCCGGAGCTCGTCGGGGCCCCAGTCGGAGACCCGCGTGAAGCTACGGCCCTTGAGCGTCTCGGGGATCCCGGCCATGGCGCGATCGTACTCCGACAGAACTTGCTATTAGCTGACGCATATTTTATACTTGCGTCAGTTAGAACTCTTGCGAACAGGAGGACATGACCATGACGACACTCGTACGCTGGGAGCCGTTCCGCGAGATCGCGCAGATGCAGAGCGAAATGGGCCGGCTCTTCGACGGGCTGTTCGAGGGCCGCGGCCGCGGGACGCAGACCTGGGTTCCCGCGCTCGACGTGTGGGAGACCGAAACCGACGTCGTGTACGCGTTCGACCTTCCCGGCCTCGCCGAGGACGAGATCTCGATCGAGGTGGCGGACGACACCCTCACCGTGACCGGCGAGCGGCGCCGGGCGACCGAGGAGCAGGGAGACCGCTTCTTCCGCTACGAGCGCCGCTTCGGCAGCTTCTCGCGCGCCGTCGGCCTGCCGGCCGGCGTCGACGACTCGAAGATCGTCGCCGGGTACGAGGACGGCGTCCTCGAGGTCGCCGTGCCGAAGCCCGAGGAGGCGAAGCCCCGCCGGATCCAGCTCGGGTCGGCGCCCGCCGACGTCGACGCGTCCGCCAACTGACGAACCGCGCCACCCGCTCCACGGAGGCGGCCCCGGGGCCGCCTCCGGCGTAAGAGGCTTGATGTGGGTTACGGGCACGCGCAGATGGGGGCCTGCACACGGCGCATCGCGCCCGGCTCGCTGCTCGCCGATACGCTCGGGTATCGGCGAGCACTGATCCGGCCACGCTGCTTGGTGCATGCCCTCCCCGCTACGCACCCCTAACCCACATCAAGCCTCTAGAGTCCGCGCCATGTCGCGATTCACGGACGCACTCAACGAGCAGATCGCGTACGAGTTCGGCGCGTCGCAGCAGTACGTGGCGATCGCCGTCCACTACGACGCCCAGACCCTTCCGCAGCTCGCAGCCCACTTCTACCGCCAGGCGGTCGAGGAGCGGAACCACGCGATGATAATGGTGCAGTACCTCCTGGACGCCGACGAGCGGGTCGTGGTCCCCGCCGTCGAGGCGCCGCAGGTGTCGTTCCCGGACGTCGTCGCGCCGGTCAAGCTCGCGCTCGACCAGGAGAAGCGCGTGACGGGGCAGATCCAGCAGCTCGCGCTCACGGCCCGCGAGGAGGGCGACCTCGTCGCCGAGCAGTTCATGCACTGGTTCCTCCAGGAGCAGCGCGAGGAGGTCTCGTCGATGTCCGCGCTCCTCGACGTCGTCACCCGTTCGAAGGACAGCGTGATGCACGTCGAGGACTTCCTCGCCCGCGAGTCGGGCGGCGAGAACCCGCTCGAGGCCGGCGCGCCGCCCGCCGCGGGCGGCGCCCTCTGACCGCGTGACCACGCTTACGGTCAGGACCGAGCGGCAGAGCCAGCTCGTCGACATCACGCGACTCGTCCGCGACGCGGTCGACGGTCGGAGCGGCTCGGCCGTCCTCGTCTACGTCCCCCACACGACGGCGGGGGTGACGATCAACGAGCACGCCGATCCGATGGTCGCCCGCGACTTCGAGACTGCGCTCGAGCGGATCGTCCCGTCAAGCTGGCCGTGGCAGCACGTCGAGGAGGGCGAGGAGAACGCGCCCACCCACGTCCGGGCTGCGTTCATGGGCCCGAGCGTGCTGATCCCGCTGCGCGACGACGGGTCGATGGCGCTCGGCACCTGGCAGGGGATCTTCTTCTGCGAGTTCGACGGCCCGCGCGAGCGCTCGGTGCACGTCAGCGTGCTTGCCTGAACGCAGATGCGCTCGCGTCCTACGACGCGACGTCCCTGCGGGTGAAGAGCAGGACGCCCACCGTGGCCGCGAGCGCGCCGACGGCGACGAGGAACACCGTGTGCCACGGGTCGAGGCCGTCGTGGAGCGGGTCGCCTGCAGCGTAGTGGTAGAAGGGCGACGCCTTCTGGAACGGCTCGAGCGCGTCCACGAGCGAGGCGAGCGAGTTGACGAGGTACGCGCCCACTGCGAGCGCGACCGTCCCGCCGATCGCGAGCGCCTTGCGCCCCGTGGCCGCGGCGAGCATGAACGCGACCGAGCCGTACGCCGCGGCCAGCACGACGAGGACGATCACCGCCGCCCCGAGGTGCGCGGCCGAGATGTGCATCCCGAACGCACGTGCCCCGATCCACAGGGCGAGCCAGAGGACGAGGCCGAGGCCGGCGACCTCGACGCACATTGCACCGAGCTTCTCGACCGCGATCCGTGTGCGGGAGAGGGGCATCGAGAGCAGCAGGTCGAGCGTGCCCCGCTCCTCCTCCCCAGCGATCGAGCCCGCTCCGTTGCCGACCGACGCGACGAGGAAGAGCGCGGGGATCATGAAGGAGAACAGCTCGCTCCCCAGGTAGCCGGCGGCGGAGGTGAAGTCGAACTGGCCGCCGAAGGCGATGAACGCCTTGAGCGCCTCGGGGTAGCTCTCGACGAGCTTGTTGAGGTCGGGATTGTCGCGAATCGTCGGGTAGACCGAGACGATCAGCGCCACGTATCCGGCGAGCCCGAGCGACCACCAGGCGAAGCTCCGCCGCAGGTCGCGAAGCGACTTCGAGAAGACGCTAGCGCGCACCGGCCGGCCGCCGGTACAGCTCGAGGAAGACGTCCTCGAGGTCCGCCTCGTGGCTGTCGAGTGCGTGCACATCGAAGCCGGCGAGCGCCTTGACGAGCGGGTCGGCCGACCCCTCGAGCGTGAGGCGAACCACCTGCCCGTTGCGATCCACCTCGCGGACGCCGGGCACCCTGTCGAAGGCGCCGGCCGGGGGTGCCACTGCGAACGTGACCTCGACGCGGGTCAGGGCCTTCTGGCGGAGCGACTCGACGTCGTCGATCAGCTCGAGCCGTCCGTCGCGGATCAGCGCGACCCGGTGGGCGATGTGCTGCACCTCGGAGAGGACGTGGGACGAGACGAACACGGTGCGGCCGTCCGCCGTCGCCTCGCCGACCAGCTCGTAGACGACCTGTTGTACCAGCGGGTCGAGCCCCGACGTGGGCTCGTCGAAGACGGTCAGCGCGGGCCGGTGCATGAGCGCCTGCACGAGGCCGACCTTCTGGCGGTTCCCCTTCGAGAGCGCCCGGATGGGCCGGTCGAGCTCGAGCTCGAGTCGCTCCGCGAGCCGCTCGCCGTCGCCGAGGCCGTCCATCCTGCGGAGCGACGCGAAGTAGTGAAGATGCTCTCGCGCGGTGAGCCGCTCGTAGAGGCGAAGGTCGCCCGGGAGGTAGCCCAGGCCGCTGCGGGCCTTCGGGCCGGCGCGACGAACGTCGAGGCCGAACAGCTCGATCCGCCCGCTCGTCGGCCGGATGAGGTCGAGCATCAAGCGGATCGTTGTCGTCTTGCCGGCGCCGTTCGGGCCGAGGTAGCCGAAGACCTCGCCCTGTCCGACCTCGAAGGTGAGCTCCGTGACGCCGCGGTGGCCGCCGTAGTCCTTCGACAGCCGGTCGGCTCTGACGACGGGAGCGGGCATGTGACCCAAGGCTACGCGCGGGCTCGAGCGCATCGCGCGAGGGCGGCTACGCTCCGCCGATGGCACCCCCGGTGAGGAAGGGCGAGGAGGTCGAGGTGCGCATCGACTCGCTCGCGTACGGCGGGAATGGCGTCGGACGCCTCGACGGCTTCGTCGTGTTCGTGCGCGGCGGGCTGCCCGGGGATCTCGTCCGTGCGCGCGCAACGAAGGTGAAGAAGGGGTTCGCCGAGGCGACGCGCACCGCGCTCCTCGAGCCGGGCCCCGGTCGCGTCGAGGCGCCGTGCCGGCACTTCGGCGTGTGCGGCGGCTGTCGCTTCCAGGATCTTGCGTACGAGCGCCAGCTCGACGCGAAGCACGCGCAGGTACGCGATGCGCTCGTGCGCCTGGGCGGGTTCGCCGACCCGCCGCTCGAGCCGATCGTCCCGGCGCGCTCCGTCTACGGCTACCGGAACAAGCTCGAATACTCGTTCTCGCACGGCGAGGACGGGATTGTCCTCGGTTTCCACCGCGCCGGCCGCTGGGACGAGGTGGTCGACGTCGAGGAGTGCCTCCTCACGACCGACACGGGCAACGCGATACGCGAGGCGGTGAAGGAGTGGGCTCGGGCCGAGGGTCTCGAGCCCTACGACCAGGAGAGCCAGGCGGGCTACCTCCGCCATCTGGTCGTCCGTGAAGGCCGGAACACCGGCCAGGTGCTCGTGCTCCTCGTCACCGCGCCGGGGGAGCGCTTCGACGCAGACTTCCTCGTCGAGACGCTCACGCGGTTCCCGGCGGTGCGCTCGATCCACTGGGCGGTGAACGACCGGCCGGCCGAGGTCACGAACCTGCCCACGCGACTGCTGTGGGGCGAGCCGTGGATCGAGGAGGAGCTGCTCGGGCTCCGGTTCCGCATCCGCCCGAACGCCTTCCTGCAAACGAACACGGAGATGGCCGAGACGCTCTACGCGCTGGCCCGCGAGGCCGTCGGCCTGACGGGGAACGAGACGGTCTACGACCTCTACTGCGGCACCGGGACGATCGGGCTCGCGCTCGCGGCGGACGCAGGCTCCGTGTGGGGAGTCGAGATCTCGGAGGAGTCGGTCGCGTGCGCGATCGACAATGCCGAGGCGAACGGGGTCTCGAACGCCCGGTTCTTCGCCGGGAACGTGGGGCAGTCGCTCGAGGAGCTCGGCGAGCACGCCGGCACCCCCGACGTCGTCGTCGTCGACCCGCCGCGGGCCGGGCTGGCGGGTAAGGCCCTGCGCAGGACGGGCGCTCTCGGCGCCGCGAGAATCGTCTACGTCTCCTGCAACCCGACGACGCTCGCGTCGGATCTCGCCGTGCTTCGCGACGAGTACGGCTACGACCTCGTGCGCTGCACGCCGGTCGACATGTTCCCCCACACACCCCATATCGAGAGCGTTTCGCTGCTCACGCGTGCGCCGTCCTCTGCCGAAGAGCATGATGCCGGTGATGCGGTGGAGTGAGTCACCGGCTCACGACGACGAAGGGGTGAAAACGAAGTGAACGTACGCAGGTTGCTGGTGATCCCGATCGCCGTTCTCGCGCTCGTCGCGGCCGGCTGCGGAGGCGACTCGAACAACGAGTCGGCAGGGGACACGACCACGACGACGGTCGCCACCGAGACGATGACGACGACGACCGAGGCGACGACGACGACCGAGGAGTCGACCTCGACCGACACGAGCGGCGACCTCGCGCTCGGAGGCAAGTGCACCGAGTTCGCCGGCATCTCCCAGAAGCTCTCGCAGTCGCTGAGCGGCCAGACGGCCGACCTCCAGCAGGCCGCCAAGATCTTCGACGAGATCGCCGACCAGGTACCGGACGAGATCAAGGCCGACTACCAGGTCATCGCCGAGAACTTCAAGAAGATCGCGGAGGCGCTCAAGGGCGTCGACCTGACGAGCGGACAGGCTCCAAACCCCGAGGCGCTGGCCAAGCTGCAGCAGCTCTCGCAGTCGATGGACTCTCCCAAGGTGCAGCAGGCGACCGCCCACATCGAGGCGTGGGTGAAGCAGAACTGCTAGCCGGGGGGAGGCGGCTTGGCTAACGGGGGGCGCGGCTCTCGCCGTGCCCCCCGGGGCGCAGGGCGCGCCAGAGAAGGTCAGCGTTGGGGAGGACGAACCCGACCGACAGGGCGGGGAGGGCGGGCAGCCCGTTCAGGTCGAAGGCATACGTCAGCGCGAGCGTCGCAGACAGGCAGGCCGTCATCGCGATCCATGTGGCACCGGCCCGCAACTCGAAGCGGCGAGCCGCGGCGAGGAAGAGCGCGAAGAAGATCACGTCCGGCGGGCCGAGTCGCGCAGCGGCGTCCTCGCCCGGTACGGAGAACGAGACGGCAATCCGCTCGAACAGGCCCGGCTTCTCCTCCACGACCACCTTCGTCGGCCCCTGGTACACCGACGCGATGTCGACCCACGGGATGACCGCCGCGACGAGGACGACCCACGTGAGCGCCTCCAGCATCTGCACGAACCAGAAGCCGAAGAGCGTGAACGCGACGATCTTCGCCGAGTTGAAGCCGCCCTCCAGGCCCGCCAGGTCGAGCAGGACCGCTACGGCGCCCGCCGCCAGGGTCAGAAGGGGAAGCCCGCGCGCGGTCGACAGCGAGAGCAGGAGCCAGGGAACGAGGAACGTCGCCGGGAAGAGCACGGCGGCGACGAGCAGGATGTCCCATCGTCCGCCGACCTCGGGGAGGTGCCCCGCGAACGCGTCCCAGGCGGCCAGCGCGACGAGCAGCGCCGCCGCAAGCACCACACCTGCGCCGGACGCCTCGGCGGGCGTTCTCAGTACGGCGGCAACTCGGCCCACCAGGCACCGAGCGTCTTGAAGGCGTTCCAGAAACGCGTCTTCGCGTCCTGCTCGTCGAGCGACGCGTCGATGTCGGGCGTCACGAGCGCCTCGATCGTCGGCGTGAACGACTGGAGCTCGCCGGGGCGACCGGCGTCGAGCTCGTCGGCGAGCGGGAACTCGAGCGCGCCGAGGAAGGCGACCGTCTCGTCGCCCATCGCCACGAGCAGTTTCGGCTGCACGATGTGGAGCTCTCGGGTCAGCCAGCCGCGCGCCTCCGCGGGCGAGTCGGTGCCGAACTTGAGGCAGTTCGTCCCGTAGACGGCCAGCGGGTCGACCGCGAGCCGTTCGAGCGACTTCAGGAGCGCCTGGCCGGAGCGGCCGAAGAAGGCGACCCCTTCCTGGATCTCGCTCTGCGTCGGTCTGTGCTTGAGGAGAAAGACGTCTCCGAGCGGGTGGCCGCTGCCCAGCACCGGGACGTGGAGCTCGTCGCCGAGGGCGAGCAGCTCGTCGCCGAGCTCGTTGATCTCGCTGATCGCGCGCTTGAGGTACCGCTCCTGGATCTCGTCGAGCGCCGGGGAGGGGCCGTGGCCTGTCGCGCGCCGGCCGCGACCCTGTCGTCCGGCCCGTGTGGGCGCGCGCTCGTCACTCATCGGAGTGGTGTTCGGCGCCGACGCACGACAGCCTCTTTAGCGTCGGTCGGCGACGCGCTCGCGCACCTGCGCCACCCACTTGAGCGACTGGAGGTACGCCAGTGACTTCGGCCGCCGGAGCACGGTCGCCGTCCGCAGCGAGAGCAGGAACTCCTCGGGGCCTTCGAAGCGGTGCATACGCAACCCGCCCGTGCCGACGCCCGGCAGCACATGGGCGTCGGAGCCTGCGCCCTGGAGCAGCCCGTACTTGCGTGCGAAGCGAAGCGCCTCGTCGTTGTACGCGTCGAAGAGGAGACGCGCGTTGTAGCTCTCGAGGACGTCGATCTCCGGCAGGTGGCGGTGGAGTGTCGCAGGCGACGGGATCGCGTGCATCCGGTCGAACGGGTGCGGGACGTAGACGACGCCTCCCTGCTCGCGGATCGCCGCGACGGTGTCTGCGAACGTCATCCCCCGCGGGATCTCCTCGCGCAGGAAGAGGCCGATCACCTCGCCGTCGCGGTCGGTCTTGACCTCTTCGCCCGCGATCACGGTGAGCGGGCGGTCGCGCGCGAGCTCGACCGTCGCGAGCGCGCCCCCGAAGACGTTGTGGTCGGTCACCGCGATCGCGCCAAGGCCCTCCGACTCGGCGTGAGCGACGAGCGCGGCCGGCTCGATCGAGCAGTCGTGCGACCAGTTCGTGTGCATGTGGAGGTCGGCGACGATCCAGTCGCGATCGGCGAGCGGCTCGGTCTCGTGGCGGCGCGAGGCACGCCTTCGCTTCCGCGCCTCGACGTAGATCCGTTCGAGCTCGTGGGCGACGGCGTCGAAGGTCTCCGTTGCGACTGCCGCGTGGCGCGTTTCCGCAGCGAGCTCGCGAGCTGCCTCGTCCTCCGCGAACCGCAGCACCGCTGCGGTCGCCAGCTCCGGTTGCGCCTCGACGCCGGGCGGCTCGACGAGCGCGCAACCGGCCGCGGCGGCCTCATCGCGAAGCCGCCGAAGGCCGTCGGGAGACGGCACGACGATCGCGGCGCCTCGGAGGAGCTCGGCGCGTGCGTCACCGCGCACCGCCGTCCGGATGTGAACCCGGTCGCGGAGTCCCAGCGGGATCGAGGGTCGCATGGCGAGTCGGGCCGTGCGGAGCAGGATCGCTTCCCAACCGTCGAGCGAGCGCAGCGCTCGCAGTGCCGCGCGCACGACCGGCAGGCCGCCGGCGGACGTCTCGATCACGATCACCGGGCGCTTGGGTTCCGGCGCGAACCGCTCGAGGTCGACTCCCGCCGCGAGGACGGCGTAGGCGCCCGGGAAGCGGAGGGCCGCGCGGTCCGCGACGTCCTGGCTCGTCGCGAGCAGCCGGTCGATCCGGGCGAGCAGCCGGTCGCGTTGGTTCCGGCGCGGGGGGTAGGCGAGGCGCTCCGGGTCGACGAACGTGGCGACGGTCGTCGTCTTCGCCTCGAGCAGCGCCTGGTAGGCGAGGCCCGGTACGCCCGGGTCGAACCCGTGGACGACGTCGAAGGCGCCGCGGCGCAGCGCCGTCGCGACGTTGGCGCGAACCCCGACGGGGATCGCGACGGCCGAGCGCGGCGACACGGGAACGGCGCGCGACACGGCGACCACGCCTTTCAGGTCGCCGTCCTGGAGCGCCCGCCTCCCGGCGAGCAGCTCGGACGACCGCAGGGAGGGTGCAAGCACCACCACGTCGTGCCCGCGATCCCGGAGGGCCCCGGCGACGCCCTCGACGTGCTCGTTCGTGTCCTGGGGCACGGACCACGCGTGTGGCGTCACAAGGCAGATCCGGAGCGGCACGGATGCCGATTGTAGGCGGCGGTGTCGTCTACCCTCGCTCGGGTGACGGAGCTGATCATCACAGTGCGGTCGAACGGGCCTTACAAAGTCGTCGGGCCGGTCACGATCGTCGACCCGGACGGGCGTGAGTTCGAGCTGCCCGAGGGCACTGCGATCGCCCTGTGCCGGTGCGGGCATTCCCGGAACAAGCCCTTCTGTGACTCGTCCCACAAGCGAGTCGGGTTCGCCGCGGACGACTGCGCTCCGCGCGTGGGCCGGGCCGAGGACTGAGCAGCGGCGGCGGACCCGGGGCGGCGGCGGCGGCGAGGATCACCCGCCGCCCCGGATCGCGACACCGGCGTCACGCCTTGGCGGCCGCCTTCATCGTCCTCTCGCCCTTGAGCGCGTTCTTCGTGATGAAGCGCTCGGTGTTCTCGTGCGCCTCGCTGTCGACGATCTGCACCGGCGGCGACTTCATCAGGTAGCTCGACGGTGCCTCGAGCGCGCCCGAGATGCCGTTGTTCAGCGCGAGCTTCGCCAGCCTCACGGCGTCGATCACGATGCCGGCGGAGTTCGGCGAGTCCCACACCTCGAGCTTGAGCTCCACGTTCAGCGGCACGTCGCCGAAGGACGAGCCCTCCATCCGGATGTACGCCCACTTGCGATCGGTCAGCCAGGGCACGTAGTCCGAGGGGCCGACGTGGACGTTCTTCTCGCCGATGTCGTAGTCGAGCATCGAGGTGACGGCGTTCGTCTTCGAGATCTTCTTCGATTCGAGGCGGTCGCGCTCGAGCATGTTCAGGAAGTCCGAGTTGCCGCCGACGTTCAGCTGCATCGTCTTGTCGAGGTGCACGCCGCGGTCGCCGAAGAGCGTCGTCAGCACGCGGTGCGTGATCGTGGCGCCGACCTGCGACTTGATGTCGTCGCCGATGATCGGCACGCCAGCGTCCTCGAAGCGCTTCTGCCAGTACGGCTCGCGCGCGATGAAGACCGGCATGCAGTTCACCATCGCGACACCCGCCTCGAGGATCTGCTCCGCGTACCACTTGGTAGCGGCCTCGGAGCCGACGGGGAGGTAGTTGACGACGACGTCCGTGCCGGTCTCCTTCAGGATCCCGACGACGTCGTCGGTCGGGCCCGGCGCCTTCTCGACGACCTGCGACAGGTACTTGCCGATGCCGTCGTGCGTCATGCCGCGCGAGACCTTGAGGCCGGTCTTCGGGACGTCCGCGAACTTGATCGTGTCGTTCGGGTGCGCCCAGATCGCGTCCGCGAGGTCGAGGCCGACCTTCCCCTTGACGACGTCGAAGGCGGCGGTGAACTCGATGTCCGAGATGTGGTATCCGCCCAGGTCGACATGCATCAGGCCCGGCACGGGGTCGTCGGGCGACGCGTTCTTGTAGTACTCGACTCCCTGGAGGAGCGAGTTGGCGCAGTTGCCCACGCCGATGATCGCGACACGGACCTTGTCCTTCTGCCGCACGGCATTCTTCGAGCCGTTCGTTTCGGTCATGGTGTCCTTTCCGTTCCTCGGAGCGGGGGGGATGCCGAGCCTGTCGGAGAGCGCGGCGAGGATGACGTCGTTCGCGTTGGAGTCGCGTCGCGACGCCTCCGCCTGGATCTCGTCCCTCAGCTTCTGCGGGACGCGCAGCAAGAGCACAGGACTCGAGCCTGCTAGCACTTTGCGTCGGCGTCCGCTCGGGTCGTATGCAACGCCGAACTCGGCGGCGAGAATCCCTACCGCGACGTCGTTCACATTGGAGCGGCGTCGCGCTGTCTCACGGACGAGCGCGCTCTTCAAGGAAGCAGGCATCCTGACGAGGATGCCTGCTCTCTTCTCTGAAGTGCTAGCAGCCAAAGTGCTAGCAATCTATCACGGCCTCGCCGCGTGCGCGAGCGGAACGTGACGGCACCCGTCCCGAAACGTCCGCCTGCAGGCGGGACGCCCGTGGCGTTCCGGCCGATCAGCTCGGACGCCCACGCCCCGGCGGCCGCGGGGAGGAAGCCTGCCGTCAGCATGGAGACGATGACGGCTCCCCACCAAGCGGCGTCACGCCTCATCCTGATGGCCTCCTCCACCGCGGGCGCCCTTTTAACCCCCGATGTGGTCGTGAGGAAACGCACATGCTACAGATTCCACGTCGGTTCGGCCCATTGGCCGCGCGTCAGGTCTGTGCCAGCTCGCGGAGCTGCCGGCGGACGAACAGGATCCGCTGCGTCACCGTCAGCCAGGCGAGCGCGGCGAGCACGTAGATCGGCCACTGGAGCCAGCCCCAGGGCGCGAAGAACAGGCCGACGGCGATCAGCACCACGCGCTCCACCCGGGAGCCGAATCCGACGTCGCCCCGCAGGCCGAGCGCTTCCGCCTTGGCGCGCGTGTACGAGACGAGGAACGACCCGATTACCGCGGCGAAGGCGGCGACGAGGGCCGTCTCGTTCCCGTCGTGCATGAACGAGAGCCCGATCGCAGCGAGCATCGCGGCCTCGCCGACACGGTCGAAGGTCGAGTCGAGGAACGCGCCGAAGACCGTCCCCTTGCTGGCCGCGCGCGCGAGGGCGCCGTCGAGGATGTCCGCGACCGAGCCGACGACGAACAGGATGCCGCCGAGCCAGAAGAAGAGATACTCGTTGCGAGCCTCGAAGCCGACGAGCACCGCTCCTGCCAGGCAGAGGGCAACGCCGACGAGGGTGAGCATGTCAGGCGTCAGCTTCGTCTTCGCGACGCCGCGCATGGAGCGCTGGAGGATCTCCCTCGCGGCGGCGGTGTACTCCTGCTTGACGCGGTCGAGCTGGCTGACGCCGGCGTCTCGCCGCTGCCCGCTCCCGGTCGGCGAAGCCGGCTCCCGCGTGGCGCTGACGTCGACGCCCGAGGAACCGGCGTCAGCCGGCGGCGCGTCTCCGGGGTCGGTCACCCGCGGGCCGCGACGACGCGAGGGAACCGCCTGCGGAAGAGCAGGAGCGCGGCGAGCAGCGCGATCGCGAAGCCCGCCGCACAATCGAGCCAGTAGTGGTTCCCCGTCCCCATCACGGAGAAGCTGACCCATGCGGGCCAGGCGAGCCAGAGGCTGCGGGCGACCCACGACCGGCACACGGACGCCATCACGATCCCGACGATCAGGGCGTCCATGGCGTGGAGGCTGGGCATCGCGGCGTACGGGTTCGCGGCGAACGCGATCAGGCCGCTGTCGTGGTTCAGCGACGCGTATTCGGCGAGCGTGTCCGAGAAGCCCCACTCGGGAAACATCCTCGGCGGCGCGGTCGGCATGAGGACGTAGCCGACGAGACCGAGAAGATTCGCCCCGATCAGCCAGTTGCGGAAGTCCGCGAAGCGGTCGTGATGACGGAAGTACACCCACAGGAGCGTCACGCCGACGACGGCGAACTGCGAGAGCCAGTACGTGTACGAGGTGGCGATGATCAGGAACCCCGAACTCTGCACGAACCCCTGCACGGCAGGCTCGATCAGGGCGTGGAGGCGATTCTCCGCCTCGATCACCAGCGTCCCGTTCCAGAACGCCTCGGCGATGCCCCGGTCCGCGGCGCCGCGAGCCGCCTGGTAGGCAGCGTAGAAACCGAACCAGACCGCGAACTGGACGGCGAGATGCGCCCATCCACGCGGCAGCCGGCGTGCCTCCGCGTAGCTCGTCACTCGGGTCTCGATTCTAACCAGCCGGGCTGCTGGCCCGACGCAGACCGGTCTGAGAGGATCGGCACGAGCGGACAGGAGGGACGGAATGGCCGGGTTCACGATCAAGCACGACGAGGAGCTCGAGCGGGACTACGGGAAATGGGTGCTCGTGCGGCGCTCGCTGGGCGTCGGCTCGTTCGGCATCAACGAGGTGGAGCTTCCGCCGGGGGAGTCGATCCCCGAGCACGACGAGACCGGCCGGGACCACGAGGAGCTGTTCTTCGTCGTGGACGGCAGCCCGACGCTCGTCGTAGACGGCTCCGACCACCCGCTCCGGCCCGGGTCGTTCGCCCGGCTCGACCCCGAGCGCGTACGCACCGTGCGCAACGACGGCGACGCGGTCGCGAAGGTGCTGATCGTGTCCGCGCCGGTGTCGAGCGGGTACGAGCCGCTCGACTGGGCCTGAGCCGGTATCGGCCTTCAAGGCATCGCGTTCGCCGCCCCGATGGTCTCGACGTACTGGGCGCGCTCGTAGGCCCGGGGATTCCCGCACGCCACCTGGCTCAGGCGGCCGCGGGCCTCGGCGAGCGTGAGCCCGCTCTCGTCGAGCCAGTCGGCGAGCCCGTTGCGCACCGCGCGCATGCGCCCGATCCCGTCGCGCAAGAGCGCGGAGGTCATCATCACGGCGTCGGCGCCGGCGAGGATCGCCTTGACGGCATCCTCCGAGGTGTGGACGCCGCCGGTCGCCGCGAGGCTGACGTCGACGCGCCCGTGGAGGAGCGCGAGCCACCGGATGGCCACGCGGAGCTCCTCTCGCCGCGACAGCTCGAGCCCCGTCGACACCTCTATTCGCGCGATGTCGATGTCGGGCTGGACGAAGCGGTTGAACAGGACGAGACCGTCCGCGCGAGCCTCGGCCAGCCGGTGGGCGAGGCTCGCGAAGGCCGTGTAGTAGGGCGCGAGCTTGACGGCGATGGGCACCGAGACCGCCTGGCGCATCGCAACGAGGAGCCGCAGCAGGCGCTCCTCGACGTTGCCGCTCGACGCGTACGCGTCGGTCTCGACGGAGTAGACGTTCAGCTCGATCGCGTCGGCTCCGGCCTCCTGGAGCCACTCGGCCGTGTGGATCCAGCCGCCGGGGGTGGAGCCGTTCAGGCTCGCGATCACGGGGATGTCGAGCTCGCGCTTGGCGTCCCTCACGAGGTCGAGGTACGGGTCGAGGTGCGCCCGGTCGACGTGCTCCATGTAGGCCCGGGCGCCGCCGGCATGCTCCTCGGCGTGCCACAGCGCCTCCGACGCGGAGACGTCCTCGTCGGCCACCTCCTCCTCGAAGAGCGACGGGAGCACAACCGCGGCGGCGCCGTGCTCCGCGATCTCGCGGAGCGACTCCAGCCGGCCCGTCAGCGGCGAGGACGAGGCGATCAGCGGGCACTCAAGCTGGAGCCCCAGATACGTGGTGGTGAGGTCGGCCGACATGGCTCCTCCTTCGTGGCGGTGAGCGGAGGGTCGCGCCACGCGATGCGGGCGCCATCGGGGGACGCGCCGATCGGCGCTGCGGCCTATCCGCCGATGTAGGACATCTCGACCCGCGGCAACTCGGAGGTGCGTTCCGTGCGGATCTCGGAGTAGCGGTCGGCGCGGCGCGTCCAGACGGACGCGATCGCCGCCGCGAGCTCCTCATCCGTGGCGCCCGAGCGGAGGAGCGCGCGGAGATCGGTGCCGCGGGCAGCGAAGAGGCAGGTGTAGAGCTTCCCCTCGGCGGAGATCCGCGCCCGCGTGCAGTCGCCGCAGAACGGCTTGCTGACCGAGGCGATGACCCCGATCTCGCCCTGCCCGTCGACGTAGCGGTAGCGCTCCGCGACCTCGCCTCGGTAGGCCGGGTCGACTGCCTCGAGTGGGAAGACGGCGTCGATCCGCTCGACGATCTCGGCCGCGGGCACGACGTCGTCGAGGCGCCAGCCGTTCGTCGTGCCGACGTCCATGTACTCGATGAAGCGAAGCGTGTGGCCCGTGCCGCGGAAGTACCGGGCCATGTCCACGACGCCGGCGTCGTTCACCCCGCGCTTGACGACCGCGTTCACCTTCACCGCGAGACCGGCGTCGGCGGCGGCGCGGATCCCGTCGAGCACGCGCGCGACCGGGAACTCCACGTCGTTCATCCTCATGAAGGTCGCATCGTCGAGCGAGTCGAGGCTCACGTTGACCCGCTGAAGCCCCGCGTCGCGCAGGAGACCGGCCTTCTTCGCGAGCAGCGACGCGTTCGTCGTGAGCGTGAGATCGAGGCCGTCGATGGTCGCGAGCCGCTCGACGAGGCGCTCGAGCTCCTTGCGGAGCAGTGGCTCGCCGCCCGTGAGCCGGACCTTCTCGACCCCGAGGCTCGCGAACGTGCGCGCGACCCGCTCGAGCTCCTCGAAGGTGAGCAGCTCCTTGCGGTCCATGAAGCGGTATTCCTGGCCGAAGACCGTCTTCGGCATGCAGTACGCGCAGCGGAAGTTGCACCGGTCCGTGACCGAGATCCGCAGGTCCCGGATCGGTCGGCCAAGGGTGTCGAGGGGGTGCATGACGTCAGCGTACTCGGGCGAGCCTTGCATCCGGACATTCATCCGTTGCGGGAGCTTGCTGGCAGTCGACGTGTCCGCCGTCATGTTGTAGTATCGTGCTACACGTGCTCACAGTCCCCGACGCGGCACGCCGTGCAGGGCGTGATCCGGAGACGATTCGCCGATGGATCCGCTCCGGCCGGCTGCGCGCGCGGAAGATCGGCACGCAGCACGTGATCGAGGAGTCCGACCTTGAGCTCGTCCTCGCCACCGGCAAGCTCCTGCCGTTGCCGGCGGCATGGGCGACAACACGCGCAGGGCGTCCGATGCCGAACGTCGCCGCGGCACTCGGCCGCTCCAGGGCGGGCCGGTGACACTCGTCGTCGACGCGAGCGTGGCGGTGCCCGCGTGCCTGTCCCTCGCAGGCTTCGCTCCCCTTGGGGACGCCGATCTCGTCGCTCCTCCGCTCCTCTGGTCGGAAGCCCGATCCGTGCTCCACGAGCTCCTCTGGCGCTCGGAGATCGACGTCAACGACGCCCGCGCCGCGCACACATCGCTCCAGACCGCGCCGGTGCGGCTCGTTGCCGACGACCGTCTCGGCGAGACCGCCTGGCGACTCGCGGACGAGCTGGGGTGGGCCAAGACCTACGACGCCGAGTACGTCGCGCTCGCGCAGCTCCTCCGCTGCAGGTGCGTCACACTGGACGCGCGGCTGCGGCGTGGCGCCGACCGGCTCGGATTCGTCGTCGCTCCCGGCGAGCTCTGACACTGTCGACCGGGCGGGCCGCCGTCCGGGATAGCGTGCCGCGATGCGGCGCCCGGCGTCTCCGCTCCTCGCGCTCTTCGTGGTCACGGCGATCTGGGGCTACACGTTCGTTCCCGTGCAGGAGGCGCTCGCCGTCTACCCGCTGTTTGCGTTCCTCGCCGTTCGCTTCGCGATCTCCACGGTCGCACTGGCGCCCTTCGCGTGGGCGCCGCTCCGCGAGCTGCCGCGAGCCGGCTGGGTGGCAGGGCTCGGCGCCGGAGCGCTCCTCGCCGCCGCATACGGCTTCCAGACGGCGGGCCTCGAGCTGACGACGGTCACGAGCACCGGTTTCATCACGGGCCTCTACGTCGTCTTCACGCCGCTCATCGCGCTTGCGGCCTTCCGTACTCCGGTGCCCGCGCCGGTCTGGGTCGGGGTCGTCCTGTCGCTCGCCGGTCTGGCGTTGCTCAACGGCGTGCCCGGAGGGTCGGTGGCCGGCAACCTGCTCGTGCTGGCGAACGCCGTCGCCCAGTCGCTCCAGATCGTTGCCATGGAGAGGTTCGCGCCGAGGTACGACGCTCGCGCCCTGACCGTTCTGCAGATGAGCGTCGCGTTCGTCGGCTTCACGGTCGTCGCGCTCGCCACCGGCCAGGTCGAGGCGCCGCCCGACGCGAAGACGTGGTACGCGCTCGTCGTTACAGGACTCTTCGCGGGGGCGCTTGGATACCTCGTCGCCACATGGGTGCAGTCCCGGACGACCGCAGCGCGGGCGGCGCTCGTCTTCACGCTCGAGGCGCCGTTCGCCGCGCTGTTCGGGGTGCTCCTCCTCTCCGAGCAGCTCGGCTGGGCGGGGTGGACCGGTTGCGCCGTGATGCTGGCCGGGATCGCCCTGGCCGAGCCCGCGGCGGCCTCCACGCTCCGACGCCTCGTCCCCGCAAGGTCGTAGTGGACGCGGTCGCCCTTGCCCTCGGGTCGGCGTTCCTTTTCGGCTCCATGACAGTTCTCTTGCGGCCGGCGCTTGCACGCGGCGCCGACCCCTACGCCGGCGCGTTGCTCACGGTGGTACCGGCGCTCGCCGTCGGCCTCTGCGCGACCGCCGTCGCGGGGGACTGGAACCTCGGCGGCCTTTGGCCGTTCTTCCTGGCCGGGATCCTCGGGCCCGGCATGTCCCAGATCCTCTTCACGCTCGCCGTGCGCGATGCCGGAGCGTCCCGCACCTCGGCGACCGTCGGCACCGCACCGCTCTTCGCGGTCGTCTTCGCTGTCGTCCTGCTGGACGAGCCTCTCGTGGCTGGCATCGTCCTGGGGGCGGCGCTGATCGTCGGCGGCGGCGTCCTGCTCGTCGGGGAGCGCGACCGGCCCGACCATGTCAGGGCGATCGGCTTCGCGTACGCGCTCGGCGCCTGCCTCGTGTTCGCGAGCCGCGACACCCTCGTCCGCTGGCTCGCAGTCGACTCCACGGTCTCGCCGGAGGCCGCGGTGACGGCGACCCTCGCGGCCGGCACGCTCACGCTGCTCGTCACGGTCGTCGCCCGGAGGTCGCTGTCGCTCCGGCGGCTTCGGCCGTTCGCGCTGCCGGGAATCTGCTTCGGGCTCTCCTATGTGTGCCTGTTCGAGGCGTATTTCCGCGGCCGGCTGAGCGTCGTCTCGCCGCTCGTCGCGACCGAGTCGCTCTGGGGTGTCGGTCTCTCGGCCGTGTTTCTGTACCACGAGCGCGTGTCGGCCCGCCTCATGACCGGGGCGATCCTCGTCGTCAGCGGCGGGATGCTGATCGGCGTCTTCCGCTGACCGGCCGCGTCGACGGCGCCCCCCGGCTCCACCGGGACGGCCGCGGTGGGCCGTCCCGGTGGAGACCGCGCCTCAACGCATCGGCTCGAAGTAGCGGGTCTTCATCCACTGCGCGACCCGGGTGCCCATCGTCGCGCCCTGCTCGTCGGCGGTACGGAAGTGGATCCCGCCCCACACCCGTGCGTCGACGACCTCCTGGATTGCGTCCGAGAACCGCTCGAAGTGACGCTTCGGGATCGGGACGCCGTCGAGTGACCGGCCCGACACGATGTCGAACTCGATCTTGTCCCTGCCGAAGAAGTCCCGCATCGCGTTGAGGACCGCGCCCGTCACACAGCTGTGGCCCGACGGATGGTCGGGGAACGGCGGTGTGCCGAGCGGCGGTGTCGTCACGACCGACGGGCTGAAGAGCGACTCCCAGGTCGGGTCCGCGACGGTCGCGGGGTTGCCGTCCGTGTCCGCCTCGCGGATCGCGGCGCGCGGCCGCCAGAAGTACCAGTGGTACTTGTCGTTCCAGCAGCTGATCGCGGCATCGGCAGCCGCGAGGTTCACCATCGCGTAGAGGCGCGCCTGATCGGCAGTGTCGAGGCCGAACCGGGGCGCGAGCTGATCCCGCGCGAGCTGGTTCCAGAGGGCAATCGGCGGGAACTGCCAGAAGACGGCCGCGGCCGTCTGGTCCCCCGTCCGCGTCGCGCTGTTCAGCGAGCCGAGCTCCTTCACCTCCGCGAAGTCCTTCTCGTAGGCGCGGCTCGTCAGCGCATTCGGACCCTTGGACCTGAACTGGGACGGGCTGTCGATGAGGAACGGCTTCTCGTTCGCGACCCATGCATCCGGGTCGGCCCGTGGATCTGGAAGAGCGAACGGCCAACCAACGGGCCGCCAGTCGCCCGGGCCGAGACCGATCTCGAACTGGAAGGTCGCGAGGTAGCCGTCGTTCGCGCGGGATGCGAGCATCGCGGCTGCGGCGGCCGCTCCGACGCGGACGCCCTCCGCCTTCGACGGCCCGGCTGGAATGGCGGACAGCGTCGCGTCTCGCTGGGCGTCCACCGCCGCGACCTGGCCAGACGGGACGATCGTCACCAGCACGTCGTGGGCCGCGGTGGCGATCGCCGCCGCCTGCGAGCCGAACGGTTGGGCGTGAAGCGCATCGAGGTCGAGGACGTACGGCCGGTACTCCGGATCGAGTGCGTTGACCGCGTCGTACACGGCGCCTTCGACCATCGCCATGCCGCGCGACTGGCCGTGCGCCGTCGGTCGGATCGGGATCGTCTGCGCCTGGGCGAAGGCGTTCCATTCGGAGATCACGTCGGCACGCGCGACCCCCGCGGTGGTGAGCGCAGTCGCGAGTGCAGCGCACGCGACGAGCGCGCGCATGGCAAGACGGTTCATGAGCCCCCCTTATTGCGATGGACGTGTCCGTCCACCATCCCGCGCGGGGCGCGGTTGAGTCCATGTGACGTTCGTCGTATCTTCTGTCGCGAGATGCAGCGACTCGACGCCACGGACTACGCGCTCGTCGGGCGGTTCCTCGCAGAGACAGCTGCGGTCGCGCCGGGTGACGAGCCGTTCCCACGTCAGTTCCTGGCTGCGCTGCGCGGGCTCGTGCCATGCGACGACGTGAGCTTCTGCGAGCTGGACCGTGTGCGCGAGCTGGTGCTGGGCGGAAACTCCTATCCAGACTGCGAGGACTGGCCGGAGCCGGAGGTGACGTATTGGGAGATCCGGCACGAGCATCCTGCGTGCCACCGGCACGAGACGACCGGCGACTTCAGCGCGCATCGTGTCACCGACTTCGTCACCCACCGGCAGCTGCGCCGGAGTCGCGTCTACGCGCAGTGGTTCCGTCCGCAGGGCGTCGAGCACCAGCTGACGGTGGGGCTCGACGCGCCGCTCTGCCATACGAAGGTCTTCCTCTTCTCACGCTCGTCCGGGCGGGACTTCACGCCGCGGGACTGCGACGTCCTCGACGTGCTTCGTCCGTACCTCGCCGGCCGCTACGAGCTGTGGCGGTCGCGCTCGGCCCGGGCGGAGCCGTTCGTGGCCGTGGAAACGCTGACAGCGCGCGAGCGCGAGGTACTCGAGCTCGTGGCCGAGGGGCTCACGAACGTCGAGGTCGCGCAGCGCCTCTGGATCTCCCCCGGCACCGTGCGACGCCACCTCGAGAACTGCTACGCAAAGCTCGGCGTGCACACCCGTACCGCCGCCGTCCGCGCCGCCTCGCTCGACGCCTGACGAGCGGCGTTCATCGGCGCCGCATTCGATTCGTCTGCGGCCGCTGCCGTGGAGGCAGAAGCTGTGATCTGCTACGATCTCACTCAGATTTCCAGCACGATCACGCTCAAGGAAGGAGCACCACCACCATCATGGCCAAGACCATCGGCATCGACCTCGGCACGACCAACTCGTGTATGGCCGTCCTCGAGGGCGGCGAGCCCACGGTGATCCCGAACGCCGAGGGCGGCCGCACGACGCCCTCCGTCGTCGCGTTCACGAAGGATGGCCAGCGGCTCGTCGGCGCGCCCGCGCGGCGCCAGCAGGTGACGAACCCCGAGAACACGATCTTCTCGATCAAGCGCTTCATGGGACGCAAGTGGGACGAGGTCTCCGAGGAGATGACAATCGTCCCGTACGAGGTCGAGCAGGGCGAGAACGGCGACGCGCGTGTCACCGTCTCGGGCAAGCAGTACGCGCCGCCCGAGATCAGCGCGATGATCCTCCAGAAGCTGCGCGCGGACGCAGAATCGTTCCTCGGCGAGCCCGTGACCGACGCGGTGATCACCGTGCCCGCGTACTTCAACAACGCGCAGCGCGAGGCGACGAAGGACGCCGGCAAGATCGCCGGCCTCAACGTGCTGCGCATCGTGAACGAGCCGACCGCGGCCGCGCTCGCCTACGGGCTCGACAAGGAGGGCGCCGACCAGACGATCCTCGTGTTCGATCTCGGCGGCGGCACGTTCGACGTCTCGGTGCTCGAGCTCGGTGACGGCGTCTTCGAGGTGAAGTCGACGAACGGCGACAACCACCTGGGCGGCGACAACTTCGACAAGGCGATCGTCGACTGGATGGCCGCCGAGTTCAAGAAGGATCAGGGCATCGACCTGTCGCAGGACAAGATGGCGCTGCAGCGGCTCTACGAGGCCGCGGAAAAGGCGAAGATCGAGCTGTCGTCGACGATGACGACGCAGATCAACCTGCCGTTCGTCACCGCGACCCCCGAAGGCCCGAAGCACCTCGACCTCCAGCTGACGCGCGCGAAGCTCCAGGAGCTGACGCACGACCTGCTCGAGCGAACCGTCGGCCCCACCCGGCAGGCGCTGAAGGACGCCGGGCTCGAGTCCTCGGCGATCGACCACGTCGTGCTCGTCGGCGGCATGACCCGTATGCCTGCCGTGCAGGAGAAGGTCTCCGAGCTGATTGGCAAGGAGCCGCACAAGGGCGTCAACCCGGATGAGGTCGTCGCCGTGGGCGCCGCGATCCAGGCCGGCGTGCTGAAGGGCGACGTCAAGGACGTCCTTCTACTCGACGTGACCCCGCTCTCGCTCGGGATCGAGACCAAGGGCGGCGTGATGACGAAGCTGATCGAGCGGAACACGACCATTCCCACCCGCAAGGCGGAGACGTTCTCGACCGCGGAGGACAACCAGCCCTCCGTCGAGATCCACGTCCTTCAGGGCGAGTCGGAGATGGCGACGTTCAACAAGACGCTCGGCAAGTTCCAGCTCGTCGGGATCCCCCCGGCGCCGCGCGGGATGCCGCAGATCGAGGTCTCGTTCGACATCGACGCGAACGGGATCATCCACGTCAACGCGAAGGACCTCGGCACGGGCAACGAGCAGCAGATCCGGATCGAGGGCGGCTCCGGCCTTTCCGAGGAGGAGGTCTCGCGCATGGTCTCCGAGGCCGAGTCCCACGCCGACGAGGCGCACCGGCTGCATGAGCTCGTCACGGCGAAGAACACGGCCGAGCAGCTCGCCTACCAGACCGAGAAGGCGCTGGCCGACCACCGCGACAAGCTCGACGCGTCCGACGCCTCGACCATCGAGGGGAGGGTCATGGAGCTCCGGCAGGCGCTGGAGAGCAACGACCTCGCGGAGATCACCGCGAAGGCGCAGGCGCTCGAGCAGGCAGCCCAGCCGCTCGCCCAGGCGGTCTACGCCCAGGCGAGCCAGCAGGCATCGTCGTCCGCCCCGGCGGGTGACGGCGGCGGGCAGGACGAGGTCGTCGAGGACGCCGACTACGAGGTCATCGACGAGGACGAGGCGGCGAAGACGTCGTGACCGACGAGCGCTCCGACATCGTCGACGTCGAGGAGGGTGGGGCCGAGGCCCCACCCTCCGACGACGGCGCCACCGAGGGCGGCGGCGCGGCGCCGGAGCTCGATGCCGAGGAGCTGCTCGCGCGGCTCCAGGACGCGGAGCGCCAGCGCGAGCAGGTGCTCGACGATCTGCGCCGCGTCGCGGCCGACTTCGACAACTACCGCAAGCGCGTCGCGCGCGAGCAGACGCAGATCCTCGCCCGCTCGGGCGAGCGCGTCGTCGCCAAGCTGCTGCCGGTACTCGACGACCTCGAGCGCGCGCTCGACGCGGCCGAGCACCACGAGGACGCGAAGGTGCTCGAGGGCGTCCGCATGACGAAGGATGCGCTCGCAGCGGTGCTCGCCTCCGAGGGCGTCGAGGAGATCCTCGCCGAGGGGCCGTTCGACCCCCACGTCCACGAGGCGCTGATGACGCAGCCCGGGGACGGGGTCGAGCCCGGCCACGTCCTGCAGGTCGTGACGCGCGGTTACAGGATCGGGGACGTCGTGCTGCGCCCCGCCCGCGTCGTCGTGGCGGAGGAGTAGCCAGGTGCCACCGCGCGATCCGTACGACGTCCTCGGCGTCTCGAAGACGGCGTCCGACGACGAGATCAAGAAGGCCTACCGCAAGCTCGCCCGCGAGCTCCATCCCGACCGGAACCCGGGCGACGCCTCCGCCGAGGAGCGGTTCAAGGACGTCCAGGCTGCGTACGACATCCTCTCCGACTCCGAGAAGCGCCAGGCGTACGACCGCTTCGGCGCCGAGGGTCCCGGGGCAGCGTTCGGCCCGGGCGGGGGCGTCCGCTTCGAGAACGTCGACCTCGGCGACCTGTCGGACATCCTGGGCAACTTCGGCTCGTTCTTCGGGCGCGGGCAGCAGCGCGCCGCGCGGCCGCGTTCGGAGCGGGGAGGCGACCTCGAGTCGCGCGTCCGCATCTCGTTCGAGGACGCGCTGAACGGCGTCCAGATCCGAGTGCCCGTCGAGGTCGAGACCGCCTGCCACGTCTGCGGCGGCACCGGCGCCGAGCCCGGCACCGCGCCACGCACCTGTCCGGACTGCCAGGGCTCGGGCGTGATCTCCGACAGCCAGGGCCTCTTCGCGTTGTCGCACCCGTGCCCGCGCTGCCGAGGGAACGGCGTGATCGTCGACACGCCCTGCAAGAACTGCCGTGGGACGGGCCACGAGCGCGTCACGCGCCGGTACCAGGTGAAGGTGCCCGCAGGCGCCAAGGACGGTACGAGGATCCGGCTCAAGGGGAAGGGCGAGCCGGGCCGCTACGGCGGTCCCGCGGGTGACCTCTTCGTCCGCGTCCAGGTCGAGCCGTCGCCGCTCTACGAGCGCCGCGGCGCCGATCTCGTGCTCGACGTGCCGGTGACCTACCCGGAGGCCGCGCTCGGCGCCACGGTCCAGATCCCGACGCCCGAGGGTCCGGTGGCGCTCAAGGTGCCGGCCGGCTCCGAGAGTGGCAAGCTGCTTCGGGTCAAGGGGCGTGGCGCGCCGAAGCTGAACGGGCACGGCAAGGGCGACTTGCTCGCCCGGCTCGTCGTCACCGTGCCGAAGAAGCTCTCGAAGGCCGAGAAGGACGCGCTCGAGGCGTACGGCAACGTGCTGCGCGAGCAGCCGCGCGACCACCTCGCGAGGAGCGCGTAGCCGTGCCGGAGCGTGGGCGTTACATGATCTCCGTCGCAGCCGAGCTCGCCGGGCTGCACCCGCAGACGCTGCGGATGTACGAGGCAAGGCGCCTCGTCACGCCCGCGCGCACACCGGGCGGGACGCGCCTCTACTCGGATGCCGATGTCGAACGGCTGCGTCTCATCCAACGGCTCACGACCGAGCTCGGGCTCAACCTGGCGGGCGTCGCCCACGTGCTGCGGCTGGAGGACGAGCTGCGCCGCATGCAGGCGCGGATGCGCCACCTCGAGCGCCAGCTCCGTGACGAGATCCAGATGACCCACAAGCAGTACCGGCGGGAGGTCGTCGTGTACGAGCGACCGCAGCCGCCCGCACCGAGGAGCTGACATGGACTTCAACAAGTTGACCATCAAGAGCGGCGAGGCCGTCGCGGGGGCACAGGAGGGCGCGCGGCGCACCGGCAACCCCGAGGTCACGCCCGACCATCTGACGCTGGCGCTGCTCGACCAGGAGCTTCCGCGGACGCTCGTCGAGCGCTCCGGCGTCTCGCCGGACGCGCTTCGCGCCGAGGCCGAGGCTCGCCTCGGACAGCAGCCGGCGGTCTCCGGCGGTGGCGCGCAGCCGCAGGCGTCGGCGGCCTTTCGCCGCGTGCTCGACAAGGCGTTCGACGAGGCGAAGGCGCTCGGCGACGAGTTCGTCTCCGTGGAGCACCTCCTGCTCGCGCTCGACGTCGTTCCGCGCGACGCGCTGCTCGGTGCGCTCCAGCAGGTGCGCGGCGGCCAGCGGGTGACGTCCCAGGACCCGGAGGGCTCCTACCAGGCGCTCGAGAAGTACGGCCGCGACCTCACGGCGCTTGCCGAGCAGGGGAAGCTCGACCCGGTGATCGGACGGGACGAGGAGATCCGTCGCACCATCCAGGTGCTCTCCCGGCGCACGAAGAACAACCCGGTGCTGATCGGCGAGCCCGGCGTGGGGAAGACGGCGATCGCCGAGGGCCTCGCCCAGCGCATCGTCGCGGGCGACGTCCCGTCCGGTCTCGAAGGCAAGCGGGTGTGGGCGCTCGACGTCGGCGCGCTCGTCGCCGGCGCCAAGTACCGGGGTGAGTTCGAGGAGCGCCTCAAGGCGGTGCTGGCCGAGATCACGGCGAGCGAGGGCGAGATCGTCCTCTTCATCGACGAGCTCCACACGATCGTCGGCGCGGGCGCCGCCGAGGGCGCCGTCTCCGCGGGCAACCTCCTCAAGCCGATGCTCGCGCGCGGCGAGCTGCGCGCGGTGGGCGCGACGACGCTCGACGAGTACCGCTCGCACATCGAGAAGGACCCGGCGCTCGAGCGACGCTTTCAGCCCGTCTTCATCGGCGAGCCTTCGGTGGCCGACACGATCGGGATCCTGCGCGGCCTCAAGGAGCGCTACGAGGCGCACCACGGCGTTCGCATCCGCGACGCCGCCCTCGTCGCCGCGGCGGTGCTCTCCGACCGCTACATCTCCGACCGTTTCCTGCCCGACAAGGCGATCGATCTCGTCGACGAGTCGGCGTCGCGCCTGCGCATGGAGATCGACTCCTCGCCGGTGGAGCTCGACGAGGCAGAGCGGCGCGTGACGCAGCTCGAGATCGAGCTCGCAGCGACGGCGAAGGAGTCTCCCGCGACCCGCGAGCCGCTCGAGAAGGAGCTGGCCGAGGCGAAGGCGCGCCGCGACGAGCTGGCGGGCCGCTGGGCGAACGAGAAGGACGTGCTCGGCCGGGTGAGCGAGCTCACCCGGACCATCGACGAGCTCCGAACCGAGGCGGAGAGGGCCGAGCGCCAGGGAGATCTCGCCCGTGTTGCAGAGATCCGGTACGGCCTCATTCCGGATGCCGAGAAGGAGCTCGCCCTCAGGGCGGAGCCGGAGGCTCCGCCCATGGTGAAGGAGGAGGTCGACGAGGACGACATCGCAGCCGTCGTCGCCCAGTGGACCGGGATCCCGACCGACCGGCTCCTCGAGGGAGAGGTAGAGAAGCTCGTCCACATGGAGGAGCGGCTCCACGCGCGGGTCGTCGGCCAGGACGCGGCGATCGAGGCCGTCTCGAATGCGCTTCGCCGCGCCCGCTCTGGTCTGCAGGACCCGAACCGGCCGATCGGCTCGTTCGTCTTCCTCGGCCCGACCGGCGTGGGGAAGACCGAGCTCGCGAAGGCGCTCGCCGAGTTCATGTTCGACGACGAGCGCGCGATCGTCCGGCTCGACATGTCCGAGTACCAGGAGAGGCATACCGTCTCACGGCTCGTCGGCGCGCCGCCCGGCTACGTCGGCTACGAGGAGGGGGGCCAGCTCACGGAAGCCGTGCGACGGCGCCCGTACTCGGTCATCCTGCTCGACGAGATCGAGAAGGCGCACGCCGAGGTGTTCGACGTCCTTCTGCAGCTGCTCGACGACGGCCGGCTGACCGACGGCCACGGCCGGACGGTCGACTTCCGCAACACCGTCGTGATCATGACCTCGAACATCCGCTCGGCGGAGGACCTCGCCGACCGGTTCCGGCCCGAGTTCCTGAACCGGATCGACGAGATCGTCGTCTTCGAGGCGCTGACCCGCGAGCAACTCTCGGAGATCGTCGAGATGCAGCTCGCGCGGCTGAACGAGCGGCTGGCCGAGCGGGGGCTCTCGCTCGAGCTGACCGGGGGCGCCCGCGAGCTGATCGCCGAGGCGGGCTGGGATCCGGCGTACGGCGCACGGCCGCTCAAGCGGGCGATCCAGCGCCTCCTCGAGAACCCGCTCGCGCTGCGCCTGCTCGAGGGCGAGTTCTCCGAGGGCGACACGATCCGCGCGTACGCGGAGCTCGGTGAGATCCGGTTCATGCGAGCAGATGACACGCCCGGCGAGGAGCCCCTGGAGGCAACGGTCGGCGCCGAGCGCTGAGCGGGTGTCCGACGAAGTCGGACACCTGGGTGTCGGATCTCGATCCACATTTTGAACCTCGTCCGGCCGGCGGAGGCGCCGGTGCCCGACCGACCGCGGGCTCCGGCGCCCCCGTGTCCGTCAGGCGAGGACGAGCGAGAGGCCGTCCGCGCCGGCGAGCTTGTAGTTGTTGCCTCTCGAGAACGTCACGACGATCGTGACCTGGGTGGCTCCGCGCGGGACGGTGCCCTTACGGCTGCGGAACGCCATGTCGGTGCCCGAGATCGTCGTGTCGTTACCGATCCGGAGCCGTGCCAGCACGGTGCCGCCCCCGTCGGCGAACTCCGCCCGCACCTGCGTCATGTTTGCGCTCGGCGCCGATCCGTAGTTGCCGAGCCAGCCGCCGAGCGTCACCTTACGCCCCGCCGCCGCCGCCGGGAGCTTGATCGTCTGCTTGCCGATCGTCGCCTTCGCAGACGTGGCGTCGGTCGTCGTGCCCCCGAAGAAGTAGTTCCGGCCTCGGCTCGGCGAGCCCTTCGACGTCTTGGAGAACCAGCCGTTGGGGAACGTGTACGACGCTGCGCCGAACTGGCCGGCCTCGCTCGTCCAGCCGGGAACCGCGCGGACTGTCTGCCTGAGACCGGCAGGGCCGCAGACGACTGTGTCGCGGACGTGACACAGCGAGCGTCGCACGGGTGCACGACACGAACGCGGCTCGGCCCTACCGTCGATGCACAGACGGTCACGCGGGAGGAGCTGGTCATGGGTACGAAGAGACGGATCGCGGTATCGCTCTCCGCATCGGTCGCACTGGTCGCGACGGTCGCGGGGACGGCGGGGGCGAGGATCCCGGAGGCGGACTTCGGAGAGGCGCCCGTGCAGGTGCGGCCGGCGGTGGTCGCCGTGCCGGACGCGTTCGACCGGGCGGTGCAGCGGCGGACGCGCACGCTCGAGGCGAAGTACGCCGGGGCCGACGCCGTGGCGCGGGCGATCGCGAGGCGGAACCGCTAGCCAGTCCGCTCGGGTCTGCCGCCCGAGCGCGCACCGACAACGCTCGCGTCGGCTCGACGCGAGCGTTGTCTGCGTGAAACCGAGCGACGTACCGGTGCGTACTCTGTGGCGACGGGCCGACGCGGCCCGGTGAGGAGGTATCCGATGGCCAAGCTTGTGGGAATCGTCGCAGGCGTGGGCGCGCTGGCCCTGGTCGGCGTGGCTCTCGCCGCGTCGACGACGACGTACTCGTACAGGGCGACGCTGGCGCCGAAGAACGAGGTCCCGGCGCCGAACGCGCCAGCCAAGGCGGCCGGCGTGTTCACCGCGACCGTCACCGACAAGAAGGGGAAGGCGTCGATCCGCTGGACGCTGACGTTCCGCCGACTCTCCGGCAAGGCGGTCGCGGCGCACATCCACAAGGGCGCCGCAGGCGTTGCGGGCCCGGTCGTCGTCCCGCTCTGCGGGCCGTGCCGGAACGGGCAGAACGCCCGGCAGGCGATCGACCACGACCTCGCGGAGGCGCTCGAGAAGGGCGGTTACTACGTCAACGTGCACACCGCGAAGAACCAAGGTGGCGAGATCCGGGGCCCGCTGAAGCTCGTCGGCGGCTGATCCGTCCCGGCCGTCCGCCTCGAGCGGTCGCGTACGGTGTCGCGCGTGCTCCTGCTCGTCGCAGCCACCGATCGCGAGCTCTGCGGTCACGACGGGCTCGTCTGTGGGGTCGGGCCCGTCGAGGCCGCGGCTGCGACCGCGCGCGCCCTCGCGCTCCGGCCGTTCGACGCCGTGCTGCACGTCGGGGTCGCGGGCGCGCGCCTCGTCCCGGTCGGCTCGCTCGTCGTCGGCACGGAGGCGGTCTACTGCGACCTCTCGGCGCTGTGGCCGATCGTCGACCGCGCGCACGGCGATCCGATGCTCGTGGATGCGATCCGTGCGGTGATTCCGGACGCCCCGGCGCTGCCGATCCACACCTCGGCAGCGGTCGGGGGGACGAGCGACGCGGGATCGGAAGGCGCGCTCGTCGAGGCGATGGAGGGCTTCGGCGTGCTCAGGGCGGCGGCGCTCGCCGGTGTGCCGGCCGTCGAGGTGCGTGTCGTCTCGAACGAGATCGGCGAGCCCGACCGCGAGCGTTGGGGCATCGACGCGGCGCTCCGCACCCTCGCGGACGTCGTTCCCTCCCTCGTGCGCGCCGTCGCGGGCGTTGAGGGCCGCCCTCATCGGGATGATCCATGACATCGACCCTCGTCACCGGCATGTCCGGAACGGGAAAATCCACGGTGCTGCGCGCGCTCGCCGACCGCGGCCATGACGTCATCGACACCGACAGCGACGCGTGGAGCCGCTGGGTGACGCTTCCCGACGGGACGGGCGACTGGGTCTGGCGCGAGCCCGAGATCGAGCGGCTCCTCGCCGGCGCCGACGGGCGCACGCTCTTCGTCGCCGGCTGCAAGTCGAACCAGGGAGTCTTCTATCCGCTGTTCGATGCCGTGGTGCTGCTGACGGCACCGGTCGACGTGCTCCTCGAACGCATCGAGCGGCGTGACGACAACCCCTACGGCAAGAGCCCCGGAGAGCGCGCGCTCGTGCTGCACCACGTCGCGACCATCGAGCCGCTCTTGCGTCGCACCGCGACGCACGTGCTGGACACCGACGCGCCGCTGTCCGTGGTCGTTGCGCGCCTCGAGGAGATCGCCGGGGTTCCCGGGCCCACGGCTCGCGGAGCGTGACGGGGACCTCGAGGGTCTCGTCCGCCGTGCCCGGGGCCCCGGTGTCAGGAGCGACCCTCTCCACATCGTGCCTCTACGTTTCCTCCGTGGCGAGACCGAGGTACCCGGCGAAGAAGGAGCCGCTGCCGCCGGCGTTGCCGCCGTCCGCGCGGCCGGTGGGGCAGGTCGTCGCGGAGGCGATCAGGCTCTATCAGGCGAACCTGTGGAAGGCGCTGGTGCTCGGTCTGCCCGTCGCGGTCGTCGACCAGCTGATCGTCGACCGCTCGCTGGGGTCGCGGATCGTGGTGCTCCTCGCTGCCTCGCCGGTGTTCAGCGCGACGTACGCGTGGGCGTCCGCGATCCGCGACGGCGACACGCCGCCACTCGGAACGTGGCTCGTCGCGATCGCCGTCGGAGTCGTCACGTTCCTCCCGGCTGCGTTCCTCTTCGGCTGGTTCGCGATCGCCGCCGTGCTCTGGCTCGGGATCGCGGGACATGCGGTCCCGGCCGCGATGGCGGAGCGGCTCGGGCCGCTCGCCGCGCTGCGGCGGACCGTGGAGCTGGGTCGCGCCGACTACATCCACGCCGCCGGCTCCTTCGCGACGCTCGCGCTGCTGTTCGGGCTGACGCGCCTGGCGCTCGGGCTCCTGCTGCAGAGCCAGGCGGACACGACCGTTCGCGTCGCCGTCTTCCTCGCCGACGTCGTCATCTCGCCGCTCCTCTTCCTCGGCGCCGCGATCGTCTACGTCGACCTCGTGGCGCGCGTCGGCCTGAGCCGGGCGGACCGGCGCAGCCTCCGGGACGCCGCGCTCCGCCCGAAGTAGGCTCTCCCGCAATCGACGAGGAGGCGATCCGGCGTGCCGATGTACCTGATGCTCACGACCCTCACCGAGAAGGGGACGCAGACCCTCAACTCGAACCCGGGACGGCTGCGCGAGGTGAACCGGGACGTCGAGGAGCTCGGCGCGAAGGTGTTGCACCAGTGGGCCGCGCTCGGCGAGTACGACTTCGTCAACGTCGTGGAGGCGCCCGACGACCTCACGATGGCGAATCTCTCGGTCAAGCTCGGAGCACGCGGCAGCGTGAAGTTCGAGACGCTGACGCTCGTCGCGGTCGACGAGCTGCTGGCGACGCTCGAGGGATAGGCCCACACTGCAGGGATGAACGACGTCACGGGGCGGCTCGCGCGCGCATCGAGCCGGCACCCGTGGCGCACGATCGCGCTGTGGGTCGCGGCGATCGTGCTCTCGGCGGGCTCGATCGCGGCGTTGCTCGGGTCGTCGTTGACGACCGACGCCGAGATGACGAACCACCCCGAGTCGTACCGCGGCTACGACGTCCTGAACGCGCACTTCCCGCCGTCGACCGACTACGTCAACGAGCTCGTCGTCGTTCGCTCCCGGGCCACGACGGTCGACGCCGCCGCCTTCCGCGCGAAGGTCGAGTCGCTGGCGGACGCGATCGAGGCGACCGGGGTCACGCAGCCCGTCCGCACCTACTACACCGAGCGGGACCGAACGCTCGTGTCGCCCGCCGGGCACGCCACGGTGATACCCGTCGGGCTCACGGGCGACGGCGACGCGACGGTGGAGCGGGTGATCGGAGTCGTCGACGCCGCGTCGGGCGGCGGGTTCGAGACCGCGATCACCGGAGAGTTCACCGCCGACCGGGACTTCACGAAGCTCTCGGAGGAGGACCTTCAGAAGGGCGAGCTGCAGTTCGGCCTGCCGGTCGCGCTGATCGTCCTTCTGCTCGTGTTCGGGGCGGTCGTCGCCGGGCTGGTGCCGGTGCTCGTGGCGCTCGTCGCGATCGCGGTCTCCCTCGGCCTCACCGCGCTCGTCGGTCAGGCGTTCGATCTCTCGGTCTATGTGGTGAACATGATCTCCGGGATGGGCCTCGCGCTCGGGATCGACTACTCGTTGTTCGTGGTCTCCCGCTATCGCGAGGAGCGGCGCCTGGGTAGCGACGAGCTCACCTCGATCGGCACCGTCGGCTCGACCGCCTGTCGCGCGGTGCTGTTCAGCGGGACCGCGTTCGTGCTGGCCATGGTCGGGATGGTGCTCGTGCCCGACACGATCCTGCGGAGCCTCGCGACCGGGGCGATCCTCGTCGGCATCGTCACCGTGCTCGCAGCGCTGACGCTGCTGCCGGCGGTGCTGGCGCTTCTTGGCGATCGCGTCAACGCGCTCCGCGTTCCCTGGCTCGGGCGGCGGGTCGAGCGAAGCGCCGGGGCGGAGGGACGGGTCTGGTCGCGCGTCGTGCGCTCCGTGACAGGCGCGCCGTGGCTCGCCGCTGTCCTGTCCGCGGGCTTCCTCGTCGCCGCAGCGCTGCCGATCCTCACCATCGAGACCGGGCTCACGGGCGTGCGCGAGCTTCCCGACCGCTTCCACGCCAAGCAGGGCTTCACGATGCTCGAGCAGTCCTTCGGCGTCGGGACGCCCGACTCGGTGCAGGTCGTCGTGGAGGGGGACGTTCGGTCGGCCCCCTTGAAGGCTGCAGTCGCCGAGCTCGCACGGCGCGTCGGCGGCGCGGGCGAGTTCCTCCCGCCCGAGGTCTCGACGAGTCCGGACGGTCGCGTCGCGAAGGTCGAGGCGCTCGTGGCCGGCGACAGCCGCGACGAGCGTGCGCTCGCCGCAGTCGAGCGTCTCCGCTCGGACGTGGCGCCCTCCGTCGTCGCCGGGCTCGACGCGACGGTGCTCGTCACGGGGGAGACGGCGGAGGTGCTCGACTACCGCAAGCTGACCGACCGCTGGCTGCCGATCGTGTTCGTCTTCGTCCTCGGACTGAGCTTCGTGCTCCTGACGGTCGCGTTCCGGACGATCGTGCTGCCCGCGGTCGCCATCGGGCTGAACCTGCTCTCCGTCGGCGCCGCGTACGGGCTGATGGTGCTCGTCTTCCTGCACGGCGTGGGGCGCGACTTCCTGGGGTTCACCGAGGTCGACGTGATCGCCGCGTGGCTCCCGCTCTTCCTGTTCGCGGTGCTCTTCGGGCTGTCGATGGATTACACGGTGTTCCTGCTGAGCCGGATTCGCGAGCGCGTCGCCGACGGAGAGCGGACGACGGAGGCCGTCGTGCACGGTGTGTCCTCGACGGCGCGGATCATCACCGGCGCTGCCCTCATCATCATCGCGGTCTTCGTCGGTTTTGCGGCCGGCGACCAGGTCGAGTTCCAGCAGATGGGATTCGGCGTCGCGGTGTCCTTGCTGATCGACGCGACGCTCGTGCGCCTCGTGCTGCTCCCGGCGGTGCTCACGCTGCTCGGCGAGCGGACGTGGTACCTGCCGCGCTGGCTCGGCTGGATGCCGCACCTCGAGATCGAGGGGTCCGGCCACTCCGCCCGCACCCGCTAGCCGAGGTCGGCGATCACCTCGCGCGCCGCGCGCTCACCCGTCTCGACGGCGCCGTTCAGGTAGCCCTGGAAGTCGATCGACGTGTGCTCTCCGCAGAAGTGGGCGTTGCCCTCCTGCCTCCCTTCGACCCCGGCGAAGGCCGTGTACTGGCCGACCTTCCAGTACGAGTACGAGCCCTGCGTCCACTCGTAGCCGGGCCAGAAGTCGACCGCGGCGAGCCCGTTCCACTCCCCGGAGACCCCGGGCAGGACTGGCTCCAGCTGCGTCAAGAAGCGGGCCGCGCGCTCCTCCGGCGTCCCTTTGCCGAAGCTCTCCCCGACCAGCCCGCCGGTGTAGTCGACGAGGATCCCAGACCCTCCGGGCTGGGCGCGCGTCACCTCCCACGTGTTCTGGTAGCCCGTGTCGGCGTAGGTCTCCCCGTTCGAGCCGAGCCTGATCCAGGGGCGCGACCGGAACTGGACGTGGAGCTTCGAGTTCGTGCCCATGCCGAGCTCGCGGATCGCGAGCAGCTTTCGCGGTGAGAAGCCTGCCCGCGACAGGTCGACCGAGGAGCCGAGGATCGAGAACGGCAGCGCGAGGACGAGCACATCGGCCGCCACCACTGTCCTGCCCGGAGCCGAGGTCGAACAGGAGGTCGTACCCGCCGCCCGATCGCTGGCGGATCGAGACGAGCTCCGCTCCGGTGGTGACCTGGCCCGCCACAGCGGCTGCGAGCCGGGTCGCGATCTGGTCGTTGCCGCCACGCACGTGGTACTTCTCGTTCGACTTGCCGAACGTACGGAACTGACCCGGCCCCGTGTAGCCGAGCAGGTAGAGGAGGTTGAGCGAGCTCTGCTCGGATGTCTCGGCCCCGTACTCGATGTTGTAGGCGACATTCAGCAACCGGCCCAGGCGCGAGCCCGCCCCGCCGGGGATTCGAGCGTCGATCCAGTCGGCGATCGAAAGGTGGTCGAGCTCGTAGCCCCGCTGCGTGAAGCTGTCGAAGAGCGTCGGATAGCTCGCGGCCGAGACGTCCTCGTGAATCGCCTTCCAGGCCTGCTTGATGTCGTCGGTGATCTCGGCGTACATGTACGGCTTGCCGTCGAAGCGGGCGAGCATCTCGGTGCCGTTCGCCTCGGCGCGCAGGAGGTTGTCGAGCCGGAGCCCGAGCTCCTGGGCGAGGTTGCGGATCGCGTTGTGGCCCTGGTCGATCAGCTCGCCTCCGTGCTCGGCGATCTGCCCGTCTGCGAACGCGCCACGGAGCGTCCAGCATCGGCCGCCGACACGATCGGACGCCTCGAGGACCTGCGCCACGTACCCCACCTGGCGCAGGCGATAGGCGCACGTCAGCCCGGCGAGGCCAGCCCCGACGACGACGATGCGCGGCGACGAGGCGGCTCGCGCGGCGGGTGCGAGGCGGCCGAGCGCCGCGACCCCGACCGCTCCGACGCCGGCCCGGCGCAGCAGCGTCCGCCGTGTGAGCCCCGTCTCGTCCGTGGCCGTCGCCTCGGCGACGGCGTCCCGAAGCACGTCTGCGAGCGGTGTTCGCATCGTCTCCCCTTTCTCGTGCTCGCCGCGACGATGACCGATCGCTTCGCGCGTTGCAACCGACGCTCTGTCGAGGGCTACGTCCTGGCGAGGAAGCCGGTCGTCCGCGCGGTCACGGCGAGAGGGCTCGTCGGCAGCCCCGGTACGGGCTCCGTCGCGTTGTAGCCGACCGGGGCGACGTCGTTCGGCGTGTCCGGGTGGAACAGCGCGGCCAGCAGCTGGATGTGGCCGCGTCCGATCCCGAGCTCCCACTGGCCTCCGCCGTACGCGCCGATGTCGTGCGCCTCGCAGTGCTCGTATGCGGCAAACAGCCGCTCGATCGAGCCGAAGCGCGACGGCTTGACGTTGACGGTCCGCGGCGGCCAGCGGAGCGCGTCGATGTCGGCGACGGAGTGGATCACGGCGTCCCAGGTGACGCGGTCGGCGTGCGGCTCGAGGAGCGGGATCGTCTCGGGGGTCAGCGCCGGGTCCTCGATCCACGCCTCCGGGAACTCCTCGAGCACCCGGGCGTAGAGCGCCGGGTCGGGCGGGTTGTCGACGACCGTCCCGCTGTACTGCCCCTTGAGGTCGACTGAGTCGACGCACCCGAGCCGTCGCAGCTCGTCGAAGATCCCGTCCGTCCAGTCCGGTCGGGCGTCGAGCTTGAAGCGGAGCGCGGGGTAGAGGTCGAGGAAGGCGCGGAGCCGCGCAGTCGAGGGTGGGTCGCCGAGGCCTCCGGAAGCGACGAACGTCACCGGTCGCGGCTCGCGACCGACCGCGCCGCCGAGGGAGAGCCCTACCTGCCGGAGCGCGAGGTCGAGCGCGGCGCTCTCGAACGCCCAGCGACGGTAGTCGACGTACACCTCGCGCTCTGGCGGCTGCTCGAAGAGGGGCAGCGACTCGAGATGGCGCGAGAAGGAGTCGATCGTCCACTCGCCGGCCAGCGCCAGCACCGGGCCCCGCTCCTGCTGGGCGTCCTGTTCCGCCGCGTCGTAGGTGACGTCCTCCCCGAGCCCTTCCTCGCCGGCACCGTCGAGCCGGATCACCGTCGTCTTGCGCGTGAAGGTCGGGCCGACGACGTACTGGTGGCCCTCGAGCTCGTAGCGCTCGACGAAGAGGGGTAGGTCGCGGACGGTGTCGTACAGGGCCATGGTCAGAGTCTCGCGTACGCGACGGCGATCTCACCCGCGAGACCGGCGTTGGCGACGATCAGGTCGCGGTTCACCCGCCGCGTCTCGCCGCCCGAGCGCTCGTGGAGCGCGGCGAGGACGTAGGGCGTCACCGCCTGGCCCTTCATGCCGCGATCGTGGGTCTCGTCGACGATCTCCTCGATCAGCCCCGTCACGTCGAGGCTCTCGTCCGGCGGGCGCCCGACGAGGATCGCGTTTCCGCCCAGCCGCCAGTGCGCCTCGGCGATCTGCGCGATCTCCGCCGCGTCTTCGACGCGCGCCGAGACCGGCGGCCCGCCATCGGCGGCGTAGAACAGCGGGAGCGTGTCGACGCGGTACCCGAGCACCGGGATTCCGAGCGTCTCGAGCAGCTCCATCGTTGCGGGGACGTCGAGCAGCGACTTGACGCCCGACGAGGCGATCACCGCTTCGGTGCGTGCGCACACACCGAGATCGGCGGAGACGTCGGGGGGAGTGGGGAAGCCGCGGTGAACGCCACCGAGGCCACCCGTACCCATGAACCGGATCTCCACGGCGGCGGCGGCTGCGAGCGTGCCGCCGACGGTCGTCGCGCCGACCGTCCCCTGGACGGCGCAGGCCGCCAGATCCCGCGGGCCGAGCTTCCGCGCGTCCGGGGTGTACCGCTCGAGCTCGGCCTCGCTCAGCCCGATCACGACGAGCCCGTCGAGGACGCCGATCGTCGCGGGGACCGCTCCCGCCCCACGGACCGCGGCCTCGCTCGCGAGCCCGACCTCGATCCCGGCCGGGGCGGGGAAACCGTGGGCGACGAGCGTCGTCTCGAGCGCCACGACGGGCCGCCCCTCGCCGAGCGCTGCCTCGACCTCGTCGGCGACCCTGATCAGGTGCTCCACGCGAGCAGCCTAGTCGTGGCCGCATGGGACGCCCGTCGGTCGGCGCGACGGCGCGTGGGCCCGGCGTATCCGCGGCCCCGACCGCCCCCAGGGGCACTCCGATGTCCCTGGTGTCACGCTATCGGGAAAGGCGTGACGCGTGTGTGCCGGCTTCGTGACGACTTCGGGTCGTCTCGCCGGGTCCTCCCGGCGGCCGGCGAATCACGGCATCGGGCCGGCGCGCTGGATGCAGCGGGCCGCCGCCTCGAGCGCGAGGTCCGGCCCGCCGAGGATCCAGCCGGCGGCGAGCGCGTCGCCGGCCCCGGTCGTGTCGACGACCTCCGGCACCTCGAGCGCCGCACGCTCGATGCCCTCGAAGGAGCACCCGAGGGCGCCCCGCTTGAGGATCCACGCAACGCCGTCGAGCGGCCCGCCGAACTGTCTGTCCTCGGCCTCGTTCGCGAAGACGACGTCGGGCTCGAGCGACTCGACGAGCGCGCGGAAGCGGTCCGCCCCGGCGTCGCGGATCGCACTCCAGGAGGAGAGGTCGACGCTGACCCGGGCGCCGCCTGCGCGGGCCAGATCGATGGCGCGGACGGCCGCGCGGACGACGGGCTCGGCAAGCAAGGCGTACCCGGAGACGTGCAGGTGGTCGCAGACGAGCCACTCCGGGTACAGCTCGTCCGGCTCGAGCTGCGTCGCGGTCCCACGGTCAGGGAACATCGAGCGCTCACCTGCTGGCTCGACGATGGCGACGATCACGCCGCTGCCCTCGGCGGCCACCGGGCCGCTCAGCTCGACGCCCGCGGCCTCGAGCTGCTCCGCGACGAGCCGCCCCTGGGCGTCCGCGGCGCGCTTGCCGACCCAACGCGCCCGGCCCCCGAGCGAGGCGACCCACGCGGCGACGTTGGCGCCCTGTCCGCCCGCCGACAGGGAGACGCGCGCGCGCGTGTCGGCCCCGCGGGCCAACTCCCCGTCCACCCGGACGGCAACGTCGAGCACGAGGTCCCCGAGCGAGACGACCAGCATCGCCTACGATCGTCGCATGGCAAGTGACGCCGAACCGAGCGACCCTTCGCGCAGGGCGCGCATGCGCTCGTTCGTGCTGGGGGGCGTCGTCGGCGCCTCGGCGGTCGCGGCCGCGATCCGTCGCGGACGCCGGCGCCGCGGCCGCCCCGTGCAGGCGGGGCTCGGAGCGTTCGAGAGCGCGCCGTGCTACCGCGAGTTGCTCGAGCGGGAGCGCAGGGACGGCCCGTAGCCCCGGAGCACCCGCGCCGCGAGCACGACCGTCCGGATGTTGACGTCCGCGTCTCCGATCCCGAGCTGCTGGCCCACGAGCAACGCCCGGGCGGAGTAGTAGAGGAACGCCTTCGGGGTGAGGACGGGCTCGACGGTGCGCAGCACGAGGAACGGCCCGAACACGCGCGCCTCGTACGGAGGCGCCGGGCTCGGCAGGCGTCGCTCGATCTCGAGCCGCGGCCGGATGTTGTTCCGCCTGCTGGCGTCAAGCACCCACACGCCGCGCCCGAGCCGCCCGGCCCGCTCGATCACCCGCAGCGCTAGCCGGTCGTCTGCGCGCGGGACGACGGTCGTGGGGAACGAACGGTTGCGCTCCCACGCGCCGAGATAGAGCGGCTCGTAGCCGAACAGGACGTCGTCGGGGCGGCTCGTCGCGGCGAGCCAGCTCTCCGCCTCGGCGCGCGCGGCCTGGCGCGCATCCGGCTCCCACTCGAACAGCGGCGACGTCCGATGCCACGCCCAGGCGACCTCCAGCAGCACGAGGCCGACCGTCAACGCGACCGCGACCGTGGGCGTTCGTCGCCCGACCCGGACGAGAGTGGAGGCGACCGCGATCGCGAGAAACGGCGCCAGGAAGATCAGGTGGCGTGACTCGGGCGAGGCGGAGCCGCCGAGCTTCGCCAGCGCGAACGCGCCGAACGTGAAGCCGACGAGGCAGAGCACGAGCGTCCGCGCCGGCCGGCGGAGCCACACCACCCCTGCCGCCGCGGCGAGAACGACGGCCAGCGTCACGGGCCACCAGCCGGCCGTCGCGTCACCCGCAGAACGCCAGAAATAGCGGAGCACGGCCGTTGGCCCGCCGAGCTTCTCGCCGCCGCCGCCGACGCCGACCTCGAAGCGACCGGCGAGCACGAGGTCGGTCAGCCAGAACGGGATGCCGAGCACGGCCACGGCCGCGCCCGCGAGCACCGCGGGCTGCAGCCGGTCCCGCCGGACGGCGAGCACGTACGTGGCCTGGCCGCCCAGGAGCAGCACGCCGTACGGATGCGTCGCGACCGTGAGCAGCGCGGCGCCCACCCAGAGCGCCCACCGTCCGCGGCCGCCGCGCTCGAGCGCCTCGAGCAGCGCGAGGGTGCAGAGCAGCGAGCAGAAGAGGAAGAGGCTGTACATCCGCCCGTAGACGCCGTGGAAGAGGAACAGCCAGCTGGGGGCGACGAGCACGGTTGCGGCGAGCGCGACGCGCCGCCCCGCGAGCCGCACGCCGAGCAGGGCCACGAGCGGCAGGCTCGCGAGCGCGAACACGGCGGAGGTGACCCGCAGGCCGCCGAGCCCGAAGCCGAGGTGCGCGACCGCCCACGCGACGAGGAAGTGGAGCGGCGCGCCGCCCCGGTCGCGGGTGACGTGCTCGACGACGCCGGGGAGCGAATCGCGGCCGACGAAGAGCGCAAGCGTCTCGTCCTCGTGCGGCGGCCACGCCATCAGCTGGTGGAGGAGGAACGCCCCGGCGGCGACCGTCACGCCGCCGACCCCGAGCCACAGCCACCACTCCGCGACCCGGACGTGCGGAGAGGGCCGCGCGGCCGCGGTCGGCGCCGTCTCCACCCGTGCCTCGATCCCTTGTGTCATGGGGTTTTCGCAATCCTCGCTGGTAGATTGGCCGCCCGATGCCGATCTACGAGTACCGCTGTCCGAACGGGCACACCTTCGAGGTTTTCCAGCGGATGAGCGACCCGCCGGCGACCGCCTGCGAAGTATGCGGCGCGGGCCCGGTCGAGAAGGTGCTGTTCCCGGTCGCGGTGCACTTCAAGGGGTCCGGCTTCTACGCCACCGACTACGGCCGCGGCTCCCGGAAGGCGGGGAAGGAGGGCGAGTCGGGCCTGGCGTCGACGGACGGCTCCGGGAAGAAGGAGACGTCGGCGGCCACCGAGTCGAAGAAGGGGTCGGACGCGAAGGCGTCCGACGCGTAGCGCTCAGAGACGCCGGTCACCGATCACGCAGCCGGGGGAGTACGGCGCGCCGCGGGCCGGCGGCAGCGGCGCGGAACGGCCGGTGAACATCGCGATCGTGGAGACGTTGTCCTCAGTTCCGAGGATCACGGACTCGCCGCCGACCGTCGCGGGATCGCCCCCGAGCCGGCAGTGGAGCGCCTTTCCGGTGTCGGCCCGGAAGTAGACCCAGCCGAGCTGCATCAGCTCCCAGCCGCTGAGGTCGGTCGCCAGGGGCTTCACGAGGTCGCCGCCCGCGAACGGCAGCTTGAGCGCCGTCCCGAAGCTCGTCACCTTGTCGAGCGTCGAGGCGACCACCTCCTGCTGGCGCCGCGCGCGGTCGAAGTCTGTCTCCGCGGGGTTCAGGACGTTGTGGCGGATGCGCGAGTAGACGAGCGCCCGGCGTCCGTCCATGTGCTGCGTCCCGCGCGCGAAGCGCCATCCCTTCCAGGCGGAGCAGCGGGCGGCAGTCTTGTACGGGCAGTCGAAGCGATTGGACTGGATCCGGCGAGGGACCTTCACGTCGATGCCGCCGACGGCGTCGATCAGCTCCTCGAACCGGTCGAAGTCGACGAACATGACGTGGTTGACGTCGAGGCCCGTGAGGTCCTTCACCGTCCGCAGTGCGAGAGCCGGCCCTCCGATCTGGTTCGCCGAGTTGATCTTCGCGACCCCGACTTCCGGGATCTCGACCTGGAGATCACGCGGGATGGAGAGGTAGGCGAGGCGGCGCTTGCCGGGCTCGGTGCGGAGCAGCATGATCGAGTCCGACCGGTTGGCGCCCTGGCGGCCGGCCCGGTCACCGCCGTCGGTGCCGAGCACGAGGATCGTCGTCGGGGTCGAGACGAGCAGCCCGTCGCGCTTCGTCAGGAGTCGCCCGACGCCCGCCGGCACCCGGTCGTTGGCCTCCGAGACGCCGCTCGAGACGGACAGGTAGCTGCCGATCCCCCAGGCGACGAGCAGGACGAGCAACAGCACCAGGCCGAGAGCGACCCAGCGGCCGATCCGGCGCCGCTTGGGGGTCGAGGGCTCGGGCGTCGACGGCGCCGGCGAGGCCTTCCTGGAGGCCGGAGACGCGTTGCGCGTCAGCGGGACCCGCCCCTTGACCCTGCCGCCCCGATAGACCCGGTACGGCTTGTCCTGAGCGGGCATGAGGCCGGGTATGGTAGCCGCGTCGTGCCGACCGACCTGGTCATCGGCGTGGACGTCGGCGGGACGAAGATGCTCGCGGGCATGGTCGCGCGCGACGGCACGATCGGGCGCACGGTCGAGGTGCCGACCCCTACGACCGGCCAGCAGCCGTTCCTCGCCGAGCTCGACACGCTGGTCGCAGGGCTCGACGCCGCCGACGCGGGCGCGATCGGCGTCGGCGTGCCCATGAACCTCGACCGCAGGACCGGCCTCGGCCTGGGTGCTGTGAACCTGCCCCTCCGCTCGCTCGACGTCGCCGGCCACCTCCGGGAGCGCTTCGGCGTCCCGGTGGGGGTCGAGAACGACGGGAACGCGATCGCGCTCGCCGAGTGGCGGGTCGGGGCCGGGCGCGGGGCGACCGACCTCGTGGCGCTGGCGCTCGGAACGGGAGTCGGCGGCGGCGTCGTCCTCGACGGGAAGCTCTACCGTGGCTGGGCGGAGCTCGGTCACGTCGTCGTGGACGCCGACGGCCCTCCGTGTCAGGGCAACTGCCACGGGCGAGGCCACCTCGAGGCGGTCGTCTCCGGTGAGGCGGCGGAACGAGCAGCCGTTGACCTCTGGGGGCCCGGGGCAGACGCACATCGCCTCGTGCACGAAGCGCTCGAGGGCAACGCGGAGGCTCGTGCCGCTCTCGGGCGAATCGGCCACTACCTCGGGCTTGCGATCGGCTCCTTCGTGAACATCTTCGCGCCCGAGGTCGTGGTCGTGGGCGGCGGCTTCGGCATGGCCGCCTGGGAGCTGCTGCGGGAGCCCGCGGTCGCCGCCGCGCGGCGCGAGGCACTGCAACCGGCCGATCACGAGCTGCGGATCCTGAAGGCCGAGCTCGGCGACGATGCCGGTCTCGTCGGCGCGGGGCTCGTCGGGTTCGAGGCGCTCGACGGGGACCGTTAGGCGTGCCGCTCCTGGTCTGCGCCACGCCGATCGGGAACCTCGAGGACGTGACACTGCGGGTGCTCGAGGCGCTGCGCCGGGCAGACGCCGTGTTGTGCGAGGACACGCGGCGGACGAAGATCCTCCTCGACCGGTACGAGATCCGCGCGCGCAGCCTCGTCAGCGTGCACCGCCACAACGAGGTCCGACAGGCGCAGGAGCTCGTCCCCCGCCTCGCGGCGGGCGAGACGCTCGCGCTCGTCTCGGACGCGGGGCTTCCGGCCGTCAACGACCCCGGCGGCAGACTCGTCGCGGCCGCGCTCGAGGCAGGGCTCGAGGTCACCGTGCTCCCCGGGCCGAGCGCGGTCGAGACGGCGCTCGTCGCGAGCTCGCTGGGATCGGCGCAGTACCGGTTCCTGGGCTACCTGCCGCGCCGCTCCGCGGAGCTCGACGCTCTCTGGGAGGACTCCAGGGGCTGGCCCTACTCGGCCGTCGCGTTCGAGTCGCCCAGGCGCCTGCCCGCCTCGCTCGCGGCGCTTGCGCGCGCCGATCCGGACCGCTCGGTCGCCGTCTGCCGTGAGCTGACAAAGCGCTTCGAGGAGGTCGTTCGCGGCACGGCGGCCGAGCTTGCGACCCGTTTCGCGGAGGCGCCCAAAGGCGAGATCACGCTCGTCGTCGCCTCCGGGGCAGGCGGGCGGAGCCGCCCGCTCGAAGAGGCCGTGGCCACCGTGCGCGAGCTCGTCGCCGCAGGCGCCGCCCGCAGGACGGCGGCGGATGCCGTCGCGCGACTCGTGGAGCTTCCGCGCAACGAGCTGTACCGCCGCTCGCTTGCCGCGCCCGATTGACTCCGTCCGGCGGTCTCGCTACCCTTCCACTGCCGCGTTGCCCGCGCAGAGAACGAAGGAGGTGCTTCGTGCATCGTCTTCTCGTGATCGGCGCCATGAGCGTCGCGGCGCTCGCCCTGTCCGGTCCGGCGTGCGCATGGTCATGGCCCGCCGACGGTGACGTCCTCCGGCCGTTCGCCCTGGCCGGTGACGCGTACGCGGCCGGGCAGCACCGCGGCATCGACGTCGCGGGCGCGGCGGGATCGTCGATCCGTGCCCCTGCAACCGGCACGGTGAGCTTCGCCGGCTCGCTCCCGACGTACGGGCGGAGCCTCACGATCCTCACGCCCGATGGGTACGCGGTGACGCTCGTTCATCTGGGCACGGTCGAGGTGGCGAAGGGCGACGCGGTCGAGGAGGGCTCGCCGGTCGCCACGATGGGCTCGAGCGGTGAGCCCGAGCATCCGGTACCGAGCGTCCACCTGGGCGTGCGCGTCGCGTCGCAGGAGGAAGGGTACGTCGACCCGCTCGGGCTGCTCCCCCCGCGTGCGACGGCACCGCGCCCGCAGGCATCGGCGCCGCCGCCGCCCGTCGCCACGACTCCTCCGGTCCCGTCGGCCGCGGCCGCCCCTCCGGGAGCCGTGGCTGCCCCGTCGCCGGTGACTGCTCCGGCCGCCGCTTCCGCCGCGGCTGCGCCGGGGGCGTCGGGCGCTCCGGCGCCGCCCGTCGCCGCGGCACCGGCCGGAGCCTCACGGAGCGGGTCGTCGCCGACACCGACACGACGCGACACCGTCGCCGTCGGGCGTCTCGTCCCCGCCGGAGCCCGCCCCATCTGTGCCCGGTCCTGTCTCCGACGCGACGGAGACGTCCTCGATGGTAACCGGCCTCTCCACCACGACCGCCGAGCGACCCTCGGAGTTCGTGGTGTCGGCGCCAGCCCACCGCGTGCGGCAGCCGGTCGTCGTACCGCGCGCATCGCAGACGACAGGGACGGCGGCCCACCCGGTCGGACGGGCCCTAGCGGCGCCGACAGCTCCGGCCGCAGTCTCCGATCGTGGCGTACGTGTCCATCGGCGCGTTCTTGCGCGTGAGGCCCGGGTCGAACGGGCCGCGAGCGACAGCCTCATCGTGCCCGGGACTGCTCGTTCCCGCCCGCAGGCTGCAGCCGGGGCGCGTGGCGGGGGTAGGCGCGCACAGCTCACCGAGACAGCAGTGGCCAGCGGCGGGACGCCGAGCGAGCGGGCCGCGACGATCGGGCCCTCCGGCCGCGCGAGACCCGCCGACGATGTCTCTCCGGCTGCGACGCCCGAGCGTGCGGCGGCGATGTCCGAGCCGGGTCACGCGGGAAGGCCCTCTCGTGCAGTGCTCGCGGCGGTCGCCGTGCTCGTGCTGCTGGCGGCGGGAATCGTGACCAAGGCCGCCCGTAGAATCGCCGGTGATGGATCCGTACTACGTCACCACGCCGATCTACTACGTGAACTCCACGCCGCACATCGGGCACGCGTACACGACCGTGGCAGCCGACGTCTTCACGCGCCATCAACGGCAACGCGGTCGTGACACGTTCCTCCTCACCGGAGTCGACGAGCACGCTTCGAAGGTGGCGCGCGTGGCCGAGGAGCAGGGCCTCGCCCCCCAGGAGTACGCCGACCGCATCGTCGAGGCGTGGCGGGCGCTCCCCGCCCGCCTCGGCGTGGCGCCCGACTTCTTCATCCGGACGAGCGACGAGGGCCACAAGCGGTTCGTGCAGGAGTTCCTCGAGAAGATCCGGTCGAACGGCCGGGATGACATCTATCAGGGCGTCTATTCGGGGCTCTACTGCGTCGGCTGCGAGGCCTTCAAGACCGAGGCCGAGCTGGTCGACGGCAAGTGCCCGGAGCACGACGTCGAGCCCGAGTGGATCGAGGAGCGAAACTGGTTCTTCCGACTGTCGGCCTACCAGGAGAGCCTGCTCGCGCTCTACGAGGAGCGGCCCGACTTCGTGCTCCCCGCCTTCCGGGCGAACGAGGCCCGGTCGTTCATCGCCGGCGGGCTGCAGGACTTCTCGATCAGCCGCGAGGGGCTGTCGTGGGGGATCCCGATCCCCTGGGACCCCGACCAGGTCGCCTATGTGTGGGCCGACGCGCTCGTCAACTACCTGAGCGCCCTCACGTACGCACGCCCCGGTGAGGACCTCGTCCCGCGCTACTGGCCGGCCGTGCGCCACCTCCTGGCGAAGGACATCCTCCGCTTTCATTGCGTCTACTGGCCGGCGATGCTGCTTGCGGCCGGGTACGACGTCCCGCGCCAGCTCTTCGTGCACGGGTATCTCCTGCTCGACGACCGCAAGATCTCGAAGTCGCGCGGCAACGTCGTCGACCCGCTCGAGCTCGTCGACGTCTACGGCGCGGATGCGGTGCGCTTCTGGTGCGCGCGCTCGGTCTCGTTCGGTCAGGACGGCACCGCGTCGGTGGACGGTGTGAGAGAGCGCTACGAGCGAGAGCTCGGGAACGACCTCGGCAACCTGCTCTCCCGCACGACGGCGATGGTCGTCCGCTACCGGGACGGCGCAGTCGCGGCCGGTCCTGCCGACGACTCGGAGATCGCCGCGATCCTCGCGCCGCTCGGCGCGGATGTGGCCGACCGGCTCGACGCGTTCGACCTGACGGGCGCGCTCGAGCGGATCTGGGAGGTCGTGCGCGCGCTCAACCGTCACGTCGAGGTCACCGCCCCGTGGCAGCTCGCAAAGGACGAAGCCCGTGCGCAGGAGCTCGACCGGGTGCTTTACGACCTCGTCGACGGTCTCCGTGCCGTCGCGGTCGCGCTCGCGTCCTACATCCCCGAGACCGCGGAGCGGATCCTCGGCGCGCTGGGCCAGCCGGCGGCCCTCGCGTGGGAAGAGGTCGCCTACGGCCGCACCCGCCCGGTGAGCGGGCTCGAGGCTGCACCGCCTCTCTTCCCGCGCGTCGACGAGCCGACGCTGGCGGCGTGAGCGCCCGCGGGCGGACCGTCCCGACCGCCGTCGCCAACGTCCCGGGCCTTGCGGGGTTGTGACCGATCCCCCGGAGCGGATCCTCGTCGCCGTCGCCTGGCCCTACGCAAACGGGCCGCGGCACATCGGGCACGTCGCCGGGTTCGGCGTCCCCTCGGACGTGTTCGCCCGCTACCACCGGCTGCGGGGGAACGACGTGCTGATGGTGAGCGGCACGGACGAGCACGGGACGCCGATCATGGTCGCGGCCGACAGGGAGGGCGTCTCGCCGCAGGAGCTCGTCGACCGCAACAACGCCGTGATCCGCGAAGACCTGCGCCGGCTCGGCCTCTCCTACGACCTCTTCACCCGCACGACCACGGGGAATCACCACCGCGTCGTGCGGGACGTGTTTCGCACCCTCCACGACCGCGGCTTCCTTGTCGAGCGCACCATGCTGGGCGCGTTCTCCGCCTCGACCGGACGGACGCTCCCCGACCGCTACATCGAAGGCACCTGCCCGATCTGCGGCTTCACCGACGCGCGCGGCGACCAGTGCGACAACTGCGGCAACCAGCTCGACCCGCAGGATCTGATCGAGCCCCGCTCGAAGGTCGACGGAGAGCCGCCGGTCTTCCAGGAGACGTCGCACCTCTTCCTCGACCTCCCCGCGTTCCGCGAGCAGCTCCGGACGTGGATCGAGGGCCAGACGCACTGGCGGCCGAACGTCCGGCGGTTCTCCCTCCAGCTCCTGGACGAGCTGCGGCCCCGGCCGGTGACGCGCGACCTCGACTGGGGAGTTCGCGTGCCCGTCGCGGGATACGAGGAACGCGACGACAAGCGGATCTACGTCTGGATGGACGCGGTCGTCGGCTACCTGTCGGCGTGCGTCGAATGGGCCGCGGGCCGCGGCGAGCCGGACGCCTGGCGGCTGTGGTGGCAGAGCCCGGAGGCGCGGCACTACTACTTCATGGGGAAGGACAACATCGTCTTCCACTCGGTGATCTGGCCGAGCCAGCTGATCGGGTACGGGACAGGCGGTGAGCTCGGGGGCGGGAGGGCGGTTCTCGACCTGCCGTACGACATCGTCTCGAGCGAGTTCCTCACGATGGAGGGGAAGCAGTTCTCCACGAGCCGGGACGTCGTCATCCATGTCGGCGACTTCCTCGACCGCTACAGCCCGGACAGCCTCCGCTACTACCTCACGGCCGCCGGGCCCGAGACGCAGGACAGCGACTTCACGTGGGCTGAGTTCGTGCGCCGCAACAACGACGAGCTCGTCGCGACCTGGGGGAACCTCGTCCACCGCACCCTGCAGAGCGCCTTCAGGAGCTTCGGCGCCGTGCCCGAGCCCGGCGAGCTCCACGACGCGGACGACGCGGTGATCGCCGAGGTAGAGGCGGGATTCGTGTCGGTCGGCGCCGAGATCGAGCGGGCGCGCTTCAAGGCGGCGCTCGCGGACGTCATGGCGTTGGCGACCCGCGTGAACCGCTACGTCAGCGCCGAGGCCCCGTGGGCCGTGCTCGAGACCGACCGGCAGCGAGCAGCGACGATCCTCTACGTCGCGCTGCGCTGCGTCGACAGCCTCAAGGTCCTCTTCACGCCGTTCTTGCCGCACAGCAGCCAGGCGCTGCACGAGCTGCTCGGTCACGACGGCTGGATCGCCGGCCCGCTCGAGTTCCGCGAGGTCGTCGATCCGGACGGCTCGCCGCACACGGTGCTGACGGGCGACTACGCCTCGTGGGTCGGCCGTTGGGAGCCGAGCACGCTCGCGCCCGGCCGGCCTCTGGCGAAGCCTTCGCCGCTCTTCGCGAAACTCGATCCGGAGACGGTCGTCGCCTCCGAGCTGGAGCGGATGCGAGGTGCTGCAGCGTGATCGACACGCACGCCCATCTCGATGCGCTCGACGGCGGACTGGGGGAGATCCTCGCGAGGGCGCGGGACGCCGGAATCGAGCGGGTGGTGACGATCGGCACCGGGCTCGAGTCGTGCCGGCGGGCGCTGGCGATCGCGGACGAGCACCCGGGTGTCTTCGCGGCACTCGGGATCGACCCGCACCAGGCGGCGACTTCGGAGGCGTCGAGGTTGGGCGAGTTGCGGCAGCTCCTCGGGCACCCGCGCGTCGTGGCGGTCGGCGAGACCGGGCTCGACGGTCACCACGGCGCCGAGACCTTGCGCGAGCAGCGGGTCCTCCTCGACGAGCAACTCGCGCTCGCGTCGGACCTCGGCCTGCCGGTGGTCGTCCACAGCCGCGCGGCGAGCGCCGAGACGGCGGCGGCACTCGATCACTTCGACGGGACGGTCGTCCTGCACTGCTTCTCCGAGCCCGACTTGCTGGAGCCTGCGCTCGACCGCGGCTACTACGTCTCGTTCGCGGGGAACGTCACCTACCCGAAGGCGCAGGCGCTCCGCGACGCGGCCGCGCGGGTCCCGGCGGACCGGATCCTCGCGGAGACGGACAGCCCGTACCTCGCCCCGCAGCCCGTGCGCGGGCGGCCGAACGAGCCGGTGCACGTCCTCCACACGCTCGCTGCGCTCGCGGCCCGACGGGGCGAGACGCCGGAGGAGCTGGGGTCGCGGATCGACGAGAACGCGACCGCTGCGTTCGGGCTCGTAGCGCAATGAGCCGGTTCGCGCCGAAGCGGTCGCTCGGCCAGCACTTCCTGGTCGACCGCAACGTGCTCGGCGTGATCGAGCGGCTCGCACGGCTCGAGCCGGAGGACGTGGTGCTCGAGGTCGGCCCGGGGGTCGGCGTCCTGACGACCGTCCTCGCCGACCGGGTGCGGCACGTCCACGCGATCGAGCTCGACCGAAGTCTCGAGCCGGCACTCCGGGATGCGCTCGGCGCGCGTGCCAATGTCGAGCTCGTCTTCGCCGACGCGCTCGCGGTCGACCTCGACGCGCTCGCACCGCCGCCGTCGAAGTTCGTCGCGAACCTGCCGTACAACGTCGCGACGCCGCTCGTCGCCGAGACCCTGACGGGCGTGTCGGTGCTCACGTCGTGGTGCGTGATGGTGCAGCGCGAGGTCGCCGACCGCTTCTTCGCCGAACCGGGGACGAAGGCGTACGGCGCCGTGTCGGTGCTCGTGCGGCTCCACGCTCGCCGCACGGGGTTCCACCCGGTCTCGCGGACGGTCTTCCGGCCCCCGCCCAACGTCGACTCCGCCCTGGTCGCATTCGAGCGGATCGAGGCGCCGCCGAACGCCGATCGCGTGCTGCGCGTGGTCGCGGGCGCCTTCGGCCACCGGCGCAAGACGCTCGCGAACGCACTCGCGCTCTCGGGGATCGCGTCACGGGAGGTCGCCGTCGATGCGCTCGCGACGATCGGTCGCCGCGCGGATGTCCGCGCCGAGGCTCTCGAGCCGCCGGAGTTCGTTCTTCTCTCCGGTGCCCTCGGCTCGTGATCGGCTGGCGCACAGCCTCGGCGCCGGCGAAGCTGAACCTCGCACTCGTCGTTGGGCCGCTCCGATCCGACGGCAAGCACGAGATCCTGACGGTGCTCGAGCGGCTCTCCCTGGCCGACACGGTCTCGGTCAGACGGGCGGACTCGACGAGCGTCGTCGGCTTCCCGGAGGACACGCTCGTCCGGTCAGCGCTCGACGCGCTCGCTGCCGCAGCCGCGGGCGAGCCGCACTTCGAGGCGCGGATCGCGAAGCGCATCCCCGTCGCGGCGGGCCTCGGCGGAGGCTCGAGCGACGCGGCCACTGCGCTCGCGCTCGCGAACGGGCTGCTCGAGACGCCGGTCACGGCCGCCGAGCTGGGACGGCTCGCGGCGTCGCTGGGGGCAGACGTGCCGTTCTTCCTGCACGACGGCCCGCAGCTCGGATCCGGCGACGGCACGGCGCTGGAATCGCTCGACCTCCCGCGCGAGTACTCCGTGCTGCTCGCTCTGCCGCGGGGCGAGACCAAGACGTCGACCGCGGACGTGTACGCAGCCTTCGACGCCCGCGCGGGGGAGACCGGCTTCGAAGCACGTCGCGCAGCGCTGCTCGATGCGCTCGAGCGGGTTCGCGCGGCCGATGACCTGGTGAGTCTGCCGCCGAACGACCTCGTGTCGTCGCCGCTCGCGACAGAGCTCCAGGCCCTGGGCGCCTTCCGCGCCGACGTGACCGGTGCCGGCCCGGCGGTCTTCGGCCTGTTCGCGGATCGGCGCGACGCGGCACGCGCGGCAACCGCGGTCGCCGACCGAGCGGAGACCTGGGTGAAGACGCCGGCCTGACCGGGCTCGCAGCGGCCGAAGCTCCCGCGATGCGGCTGGTACCTTCAAATCGCGATGGCAGGCGAGCTCCTGATCGAGCACGGCGAGAGTCGTCTCGCGCGCCGTCTCCGGTACAACCGCTACAAGATCGCGCTCGCGATCGCCGCGATCGAGGGCTTCCTGGTCCTCGTCGGCGCGATCCCGTGGTGGCTCGTCATCCTCCTCGCCCTCGGGGCGCTCGCCGGCTATGTCGGCTGGGGGCGGGAGCACGAGAGCCCGGACGTGCGCGTCGTGACCTGGACGGCGGCGGTCTCGCAGCTCGTTGTGGTGCTCGTTCCGATCCTTGCGGGTGCGGTCGTCGTGCTCGCCGCGGTCGCGGTCGTGGCGCTCGCAGCGCTGGCGCTCGCGGCCCTCCTGCTCGACCGCCGGTGACGCCTCGAACAGCTCGTTTTCGCCCGACGGGGCGGGGTAGACTGCCCGTCCGTGCTCTGGGGCGTGGCCAAGTGGTAAGGCAACGGGTTTTGGTCCCGTGATCCCAGGTTCGAATCCTGGCGCCCCAGCCATCGTTATCCCGTGATGTCGACGAGACCCGCTGCAGTCGTGATGGCCGGAGGGCTCGGAACGCGGATGCGTTCCGCCGTCCCCAAGCACCTGCACCCGCTGGTCGGCCGGCGCATGGTCGACTGGGTGGTCGAAGCGGCTCGGCCGCTCGGCGTCTCCCCGCTCGTCGTGGTCTCGTCGCCGGAGAGCGCGGCAGCCTTCGACGGGCTGGAGGTCGCAATCCAGCAACGCCCGCTCGGAACCGGCGACGCGGTGCGCTCCGCACGCTCTGCGCTCGACGGCGCGGACGAGGTGCTCGTCCTCTCGGGCGACACGCCGCTCCTCACGACCGCGCTCCTGCAGGAGCTGCTCGCGACGCATCGCGGCGCGGGTGTCGCGGCGACGGTGCTCTCGTTCGTTCCCGACGACGTCCGCAGCTACGGCAGGATCGTGCGGAACGGGACCGGCGACCTCGTCGCCATCGTGGAGGCGGCCGACGCGACCCCGGAGCAGCTCGCGATCCGAGAGGCCAACTCGTCGATCTACGTCTTCCGCGCCGATGCCCTCTGGCCGGCGCTCGCGGCGCTCAGCCCGGCGAATGCGCAGGGCGAGCTGTATCTCACCGACGCCGTCCGCGGGATCGTCGAGTCAGGCGGGCGCGTCGGCGTGCACCAGGCGCCCGATCCAGCGGAGGCCGAGGGCGTCAACACTCGGGTCGAGCTGGCTGCGGCGACCGCCGCGTTGCGGGACCGGATCAACCATGCGCACATGCTCGCCGGCGTCACGATCGTCGATCCCGCGTCGACATGGATCGAGCCGAGCGTGACGCTCGAGCCGGACGCGGTCGTCCACCCGTTCACCGTCCTGCGCGGTGCGACGAGGGTTGCTGCGGACGCGCAGGTCGGGCCGCACGTCGTTGCCGTGGACGCGGCGATCGGCGCCGGCGCGCTCGTGGGACCGTTCTGTTACCTTCGCCCCGGCACGGTGCTCGGAGCATCCTCCAAGGCAGGCACGTTCGTCGAGCTCAAGAACACCGAGCTCGGCGAGGGCACCAAGGTGCCGCACCTCTCGTACATGGGTGACACGACGATCGGCGATCGCACGAACATCGGAGCCGGCTCCATCACGGTGAACCTGCCCCACGGCGGCGGCCCGAAGCAGCGGACCGAGATCGGCCGTGACGTCAGGGTCGGTGTGGACACTGTGCTGGTTGCACCGGTCACCCTGGGAGACGACGCGTGGACAGCCGCCGGCACGGTGGTGACCGACGACGTCCCGGAGAACGCCCTCGTGGGGTTCCCGCCGAGACAGACGGTGAAGGAGGGGCGCGGTGGACGTCGGAACGGTTGAGCAGGCGCTGCCCGGCCTCGAGCAGGCTCCGCCGGAGCCGTCGTTGAAGCCCGGGCACGCACTCCCGCTGACGCCGCAGAAGCGGCTGATGGTGTTCTCCGGACGCTCGCATCCCGTCCTGGCCGAGCGGATCGCGGAGCGACTCGGCGTCGACCTCGCCGAGATCGAGCTGAAGACCTTTGCGAACGACGAGACGTACGTGCGCTACTGCGAGTCGGTCCGCGGCGCCGACGTCTTCCTCGTCCAGACGGGAAGCCCGCCCGTCGACCAGCACCTGATGGAGCTGCTGCTGATGATCCAGGCCGCCAGGCTGGCGTCGGCGAAGCGGATCACGGCGGTGATCCCCTGGTTCGCCTACTCGCGCCAGGACCGGAAGGCGAAGCCGCGGGAACCGATCTCCGGCCGGCTCGTGGCCGACATGCTGCAGCTCGCGGGCGTCGACCGGCTGCTGACGATGGATCTCCACGCCGGCCAGATCCAGGGCTTCTTCACCATCCCCGTCGACCACATGACCGCCCAGCAGCTGTTCGCGCGCCACTTCCGGGACCTCGGCCTCTTCGGCGACGGCGTCGTGTCCGTGGCGCCGGACGCCGGCCGTGCCAAGGTCGCGGTTCGGTTCGCGGAGATGCTCGAGGCGGAGTTCGCCGTGATGCACAAGACGCGGCCCGCCCACGAGCAGGCCTCGGTGACCGAGGTGACGGGTCGCGTGCGCGACAAGATCTGCATCGTCGGGGACGACGTGACGACCACCGGCGGGACGCTCATCGCGGGAGCTCGGGCTCTGCGCGAGCACGGCGCGCGCGAGGTGTGGGTCTACGTGACGCACGCGCTGCTGAGCCGCGAGGGGCTGGAACGGCTCGCCGGCGCCGACGACATCACGGGGATCGTCGTCACCGACACCGTGCCCATCGACCCGCGCGAGCGCCCCGACAACCTCACCGTCCTCACGGTGGCGCCGCTCCTCGCCGAGACGATCATGAACGTCTTCTCCGACGACTCCGTGTCGGCGATCTTCGGCGGCGAGAACCAGCTCTTCTA
>CAVPVN010000011.1:0-177401 GCA_963709265.1 uncultured Actinomycetes bacterium
ACAAAAGGCCGAGGTCCGACCCGGGGATCGTGATGAACCCTTGAGGCAGGTCACCCAGTGCCCCGTCAAGAAGAACGGGTCCATCCCAGACGAGCGCACCGTTCGGGTCGCGGATCGCGATGTCCTCGGCCGGCCCGAACGTGTTCTGGTGGAACACGTAGTCGCCGACCTGCAGCGGATCGTTGACGCGAATGGTCTTGCGCGCCACCTCCTGACCGTTGCGGTAGACGGCAAGGTCGGTCGTGAAGTCGGCGAAGTTGCCGTCCGGCCGCCTGGGAGCGTCAAAATGGATGTTCTTGACCAGGAGGTTGTCTGGCGTCCCCACGGCCTGTACCGGTGCGGTCTGGCCCTCGCCCAGGAATACGACTGTCTCATAGCCGAACGCCGTCGTCACGGCGCCACCGGCAAGGAACAGGATCAGGCCGAGGTGGGTGAACAGCGTAGCCAGCTTGAGGTATTGGTTGCGGTCGCCGTAGAGGTGGCGGATCGGCTTGTCCAGCGTGTCCGCGGGCACCTCGACGGTCTCCTCGCGGACCTTGAAGTGGCGGCCGCGCAGAACCTTGGCCAGCTCGTCGGCTGCGGCGCCGTCTGCGTTCGTGAACCGGGCGCGCTCGTTGAGGCGAAGGTCAAAGAACGGCGCCGCCTGGACGATGCGGATGTTGTGCGCGGTGCGCCACATCGCGGGCGTTCGATCGAGCGTGCAGACCACGATGCTCACGACGAGAAGGGTCAACAGGAAGACGAACCACGGCGAGGAGAAGACCCGGAAGAACCCAAATCGCTCTGCGATGTCCACGAACTGCGGACCGATGTTCACGCCGAGGATCGACAGGCGGTCGTAGGTCGCGTGGAGCTGCGACACCTGATCGGCATAGGCCTGGGCGTCGTGAAGCGCGAATGCCGGGATCTGGTTCAGCACGGTCCCGATCACGCCCGCGACAGCCAGCACGCTGATCTGGAGCACCGCGAAGCGAACGCTGGTCAGGGTGCGCCAGACAGCCCATCCCAATCGACCGATGGGGTTGAGCGTGCTTCCCGCGCGGGGCGTTTCGAGGGTTATCGAGGCGATGGTCGTTGTTCCCGCTGCGTGGTGGCTGGTTGGTACGGCCTAGGCCGACGGGGCAGCGACCGCGATGCGAGCCGCGGCCAGGCCGTGCTCGAAGTCTGTGATCAGGTCGTCCACGTCCTCGAGCCCAACGGAGACGCGAATCAGGCCTTCGCGGATCCCCGCCGCGGCCAGCGCGGCCTGGTCGAGCTGGCGATGCGTCGTGGAGGGTGGGTGCACGGCCATCGTCATGACGCTGCCCAGCGATGCCGTTCGTGGCGGGATGGTGAGCGTATCGAGGAAGGCCGCTGCCGCAGCACGATCAGCGAGGTCGAGGGCAAGCATCCCGCCGCCGGCACGCAGGACGCGCTGCGCCACGGCCGATTGCGGGTGGCTCGGCAGCCCGGGGTAGTAGACGGACTGCACCGCGTCATTCGTCTCGAGGATGCGTGCCAGGGCCAGCGCGTTTTCCGTGTGGCGCTCCATGCGCACGTGCAGCGTGGCGATGCCGCGCAGGATGAGGAACGCGCTCAACGGAGCGAGGGTGGCGCCGGTGTCGATCTGCACCGCGCGGACATCGCCGACTCGCGCGGTATCGCCGACCACGACACCGCCGAGGACATCGGAGTGTCCGCCGATCCACTTGGTGCATGACTCGAAAACGAGGTCGGCGCCCTGCTCGAGCGGCCGGCACAGGTACGGCGAGGCGAACGTGTTGTCGACCGTCAGTGCGGCGCCGTGGCGGTGCGCGATCTCGGCCAGGACAGGAAGGTCGGCTACGACGATCGTCGGGTTGGCGATCGTCTCCACGTGGAGCACACGCGTGTTTGGTTTGAACGCGGCGTCAACTGCGGACAGGTCCGTGACGTCGACGAACGTGCTCTCGACTCCCAGGCGGCCGAGCCGTTCCTGGAGCAGGTGCTGAACGCTTCCGTATAGCGCGGATGACGCCACGACGTGGTCGCCCGCCTTGAGCAGAGCCACGAACATCCCGTGAGCGGCGGCCATGCCGGTGGCGAAGCCGAATCCGGCCTCGGCGCCGTGGAGCTCGGCGACGGCCTCGGCCATGGCCGCGGACGTCGGGTTGTCGACGCGTGAGTACGAGTAACCCGCCTTGCGGTCGCCCAGGATGTCACCCAGCTCGGCCGAATCCTCGGCACTGAAAGTGACGGCCTGGTAGATCGGGACGGCGTCGGGCGCCTGGTCGACACGCGGGGCGCGAGTGGCCGCGCTGATAGCCCGTGTTCCGAAGCCGGCGCTCCGCGGGGGCCGTGGGTGACTCACCGCGAGATGCTACATCGCGACCGCCGCACGGCCCATCGTCGGCTGTGCGCAGTTAGCGCCGGACATGGCTCAGCCGCCGCTGCTCTCCCACGGTGCGGGACGCGGCGACTCAGGTGGCACAGCCGTCCCTCGCTGCGAAGGCGGCTGAGGCTGAACTGGTTGTGGTGCTACGGCAGCCGGCGTCGCGACGGGCGGGCCGTTGACGGGCGGTCCGTTGACGGGCGGTCCGCTGCCCGGCTGGACATGTGGGCGCTGGCTGCTCATCGGAGAGGCGCCATGTTGCTGGCCATTGCCCGGTTGTGCGGTCGGTCGGTGGGCGTAATGGACGATCTGATCCCGTCCGCGACGCTTCGCTTCGTACATCGCCAGATCCGCGCGGCGGATCAGCTCGGCCCACGTCCGGCCGTCCTCGTGGTAAGTGACCAGTCCGATGGAAGCCGACGTCCGCATGAGCGACCCGTCGTTGGACAGTGCAAGCCGCGAAATGTCGACACGTAGCTTCTCGGCGACGCGCAGCGCACCGGCAAGGTCCGTCTCGGGGAGCAGCAACACAAACTCGTCGCCGGCGTAGCGTGCAGCGACGTCGGTGACACGGATGTCACCGCGCAGCACGTCGGCAACTGCCTGCAGCAGCCGGTCGCCGGAGTCGTGTCCAAATCGATCGTTGGCCGCCTTCAGGCCGTCGAGATCGAACATCAGCATCGCGAACGGCCGGCCGGTGCGGGCCGCGCGCTGGATCTCGCGTTCGACGGTCGAGCTGAAGAACCCGCGGCTGTAAAGGCCGGTGAGGTTATCGAAACGCGATAGACGCAGCGCCTCCTCGCGGGCGCGTCGCTGCTCACGGCCGATCCCCCAGGCAACGTACGTCACGAGCCCGAGAGCGACCAGGTTGAACGCCACGCGTCCGGCCCCATCGGCGGTGAGCAGGATCGGACCCGAGGCGACGATTACCGCGAACAGGTACGCGATCGCCGTCACGGCCGCCAGGATCGGCGGGCCCAGGCCCCGCGCCCACAGCGAACCGGCGCCGAGCAACAGGATGTAGCCGAAGAAATAGGGGCTGATGATGCCGCCGGTGAGCATGACCAGCGCGGTCAGGAAGGCGATGGTCGCCCCAGCCTCGAGAGGCAGACGCCAGCGAGCCATGCTCGTCGCAGGCAGCAGGTCCTGGAACAGGACCAGGAGCAGGATGCCGGTCACGAGGAGCACGTAGACGGGCGCCCGCGCGGCAGCGTCGCCGGTGAGAGTCTCGATCGCCGCTACCGCAGCAATGAAGAGGTAGCTGACTACCCTGACCATGCGCTGGTAGAGCGGCGCTGGCATCGTTGTGGCAGACCCGTCGGCCGCTCGCGGATCGGCATAGTCGTCCGCCATCCGAGGAGATGGGTTTGCGCTGGCGATCGCGCCCGTCATCGCCGGCGCGCCGAAACCAGCGCGAATCGGGCGAGCTGACGGGCAGAGAGGTCGATGAGCACCTTCGCGCTATCCGTGGGTCCTGTCGATGAGTGGCCCGATGGTACTGCCCATTCCGCACAAGAAGTACTAGGTGGAGCCCCTTTAGTGTGGACGACGTGCAACGCGGATTAGCTGCCCCGATGCCCCCGCGTAGCCGACTTCCGGCGCTCGACCGAAACGGGCGCATCGTTATCGCGGCCCGTGCGCTGCGCAGCTTCGGCTTCGGGCTGAACTCGGTCGCCTTGGGCCTTTACCTGGCCGGGATCGGTCTGCCGGGTGGGGAGATCGGCCTCGTCTTCTCGGCTGCCTTCGTGGGCTCGTTAGCCTTGACGGTCATCATCGCCGGCTGGGGCGATCGGATCGGACGCCGACGGCTCCTTATGGCCGGATCGGCCCTGATGGTGCTGGCCGCCTTTGTCCCGCTCGTCAGCCACGATCCGCTGCTGCTCGCCTTAATCGCCCTTTCGGGCATGGTCGCCGTGAACGCGAACGAGTCGACAGGGCTGCAGACGGTCGACCAGGCACTGCTGCCACAGTCGGTCCCGGACAGCCAGCGCACTGCCGCGTTCGCGCTTTACAACGTGCTTGCCGCGGCCGGCGCGGCGCTGGGCGCGCTGTCGGTCGGTCTGCTGCCGATTATCGGAGGCTGGCTGGGCCTGTCGGGGCCCGATATCTACGCGCCGGCCTTCCTCACGTACGCGGTCATCGGCGTCGTCACGGTGCTGATGAACTCGCGGCTCGATCAACGAGCCGAGACGGGCGAACGAATCGAGCGCCGGCTCGCGATCGACCGTTCTCGGCCCATCGTGGCGCGACTGTCGCTCCTGTTCGGGCTGGACTCGTTCGCCAGCAGCCTGTCAGTGCAGAGCTACATCGCCTATTTCATGGCAACAAAGTTCGGTATCGATCCGGCTCAAGCTGGCGTTCTCTTCTTCGTGGCGGGGATCCTGACCACCGTGTCATTCCCGATCGCGGCGTGGCTGTCGGCCCGGATCGGCCTTATCCAGACCATGGTCTTCACCCACATCCCGTCGAGCATCTTCCTGATCGGCCTCGCGATCGCGCCCACGCTCCCCATGGCGACCGTGTTCCTGCTGGCCCGCGCCGCGTTGGCGTCAATGGACGTGCCCGCGCGGCAGTCCTACACGATGGCCGTCGTTGAGCCGCCGGAACGTACCGCGACGGCGGGCGTAACCAGCCTGGCGCGCGGCGTCGCACAGGTCCCCGGGCCGGCGATTGCCGGCGCGTTGCTGGTGCCGATAGGGATTGGCGTGCCGCTCGTAGCGACCGGCGTGCTGAAGATCGTCTACGACCTGCTGCTGTTCGCGCTGTTCAAGAGCCGGCCTGCACCAGAGGAGCGGCCGCGGGATCAGCAGCAACCTGAAGAGCGGGAGCCGTCACAGGCTTAGTCGCCTTGACGATTGCGCTGTACATGCCCGGCACGACTGAGTGGGTGGGCGAAATGGAGACGTCAGTCAGACCGACTTCGCTCAGGCCCCGCTTAAACTCCGCGAAGGACAGGGCACCGGCAATGCAACCGGCATACGAGCCCTGCTTCTGTCGTTGTTCGGGCGTCAGACCGTCGTCGGCGACGATATCGGTCACTCCGACGCGACCACCCGGCTTGAGGACGCGCTGAATCTCGCGGAACACGGCTTTCTTGTCGGCGGCCAGGTTGATCACGCAGTTGCTGATCACGACGTCGACCGAGTCGGCCGGCAGAGGGATCGACTCGATCAACCCCTTGAGGAACTCGACGTTGTCCGCGCCGGCCTCGGCAGCATTCTTGGTGGCCAGGGCGAGCATCTCGTCGGTCATGTCGAGGCCGAAGACTCGGCCTCTGGGTCCCACGCGCTTGGCCGAGATCAAAACGTCGATCCCGCCGCCCGACCCCAGGTCGAGCACGCGTTCACCCTCGCGCAGCTCGGCAACAGCCGTTGGATTGCCGCAGCCCATGGACGCCAGGAAGGCCGCGTCCGGAACCTCAGTCTTCTCCAGCTCGCTGTAGAGGGCGAGAGACTCGCCGGTCTCCGCCGAAGAGGAACAGCATCCGTCTCCACAGCCGCAGCTGTCAGCGGCTCCGCCGCAGCAACCGGCCGCTGATTTGTCGAGGACGTTGAGTACGGCGCTGGCGTAATGATCGCGGACGGTTTCATGGATCGATTCGGTTGTCTGGTTCATCCTTGGACTCCGTCTAATTGGTCGAGCGCCGGATAGAGTACCGCCATATATCGACGTCTGTCAATATAGACATTGATCGATACAGCGGCTAAACTGTCACTCGATGGACCAGATCACTCGCGCCGAAACGCGCTTCCTGCAGGCTTCTGCAGACCCGCTGCGCATGCGCATCCTTCGTCAGCTTGCGCAGATCGGGCCGGTGTGCGCGTGCGATATCGCAGCCGGCTACGAGGTCAGCCAGCCCACCGTCTCACACCACCTGCGAGTGCTTCGCGAAGCCGGCTGGATCACCGGTGAGCGGCGCGGAACCTGGATCTGGTACTCGATCCGGCCGGACGCGTTGGTTCGATTCCGCCAGATCGCCGACGACCTCGAGCCGTTCGGTGGCGGCACGCCGCGCCTGCCGCGGCTACGGGTGCTTCAGACCGGCGCTTAGGGATACAACGTCGGGAAGCGGTCCGCGTGGCCGCCGTTGAAACCCGACACATGGTCGAGCGTCTCCCAGAGCTTGCGGATGCCGGTGAGCTTGTACTCGTAGTCGTTGAAGTACTGCCGCACGCCCTGCCAAAAGAGGTCGTTGCCGACCTGCTGGCGATACGCCTCAAGGTAGTTATCACCTTGGACGTAGACCACCTCGTAGTAGCACGAGGCTGAGTAGTCGTAGACCGCGCCGTCCAGCATCTGCTGCGAGCAGTGGGAAGCGCGGTGGCCGATGAAGTCGCGCGTCAGGAACTCGGTCATTGCCTCGTCGGCGAAGGGCTCGGCTGCCTGGTCGTTGCCGACCGCGCCGTAGAACCACTGGTGGCCGGTCTCGTGGACGGCGAGATACTTCAGCGTGCCCTTGGCCACTGCGTGCTGGGTCATCCAGATCATGCCCGGCGATTCCATGCTTGGCCCTGTCGGTACCTCCGCCACCGTATAGTCGTTGTACGGATACGGCCCGACCTTCTGGTCGAACCGCTCGAAGGCGGCGAGCGTCCACTTCTGGAGCTTCAACAGCGGTAGCTCGACCGTGTAGTAGGTGATCGTCGTGTCGCCTGACGTTTGGGTGTGTTTAACGTAGTTCGGGCTGGCCGCGAAATTGAAGTCGCGAACGTTGTGGGCAACGAAGGTGTGGGTCAGTCCGTCGACGCCGGTCTGATGACCGGACGTGGCGATCTCCATCGCGCGATCGGGCGTGATGCTGACCTGCACGTCGTCGCTGACCTTGGTGACGAACGGCTCGCCGTATGTTGGAGTCACGAACGAATAGGCCCGCGAGAGCCAGGGGATCCAGCGGTAGGCGGTCGCGATGTTCTCGACCTTTGCGAACAGCCACTGCTTGTTGCCGCTCGTGGAACCGAACCAGGCGGCATAGACGATCGTGACCGACGCCTGGGCGGCCGGCTCAAGCGGAGCCGGGAGCGTCACGACGACGTTCTGATCTTGAATCGTGGCCGTAGCGAGCGTCCCGTCGACCGTGACGTCGCCCAGGATCGCCCCGCCGATCTTGGCCGGGGCCAGGTTGAAGGTCAGCGCGTCGACGGCCGCGTCGGAGTTGTTGGTCACGACGGCCGTGCTGTTGACGTTGAGCCGCTTCTTCTTCCATTTGATCGCGGCGGTCACGTTGTACGTGGCCTCGAGCCCGTTCAGGCTGTTGGGCGGATCACCGGACAGGTTCGCACCAGCCACCGGCAGCACTCCGGCGAGCAACACAACAAGACCAAGAAGCAGACCAACGAGGGCGCGCCTGAGCATCGATGTGTGCACGGCCGAGGGCTCCCGGACGGCATAACGGCTATGCCCGCCCACTCCCTCCGTATTCACGCTCGGCATCATGGCACGGCCCCAGACCCCACGTAGCCTTACTTTTGCCTACACGGTTCGGGACGTCAGCGCCACGAATTGCCGTCCGTGCCGACTCGTGCCAAGCGCCCGTGGCCGCCGGCGCTAATGTGATCGGGAAGGCACAACGATGCGCGAACAACTGACGGCCGCCCTAGCTCCCGCGCGGCTGCGCCGTGCCGCAGTGGTTGTCGCCGTATCTGCCGTCTCGCTCGCTGCTGCCACGGTGGTCGTCGGCTTCCTCCAGGACACCCTGGGCGTGCCCAACCCGTCCGCGGTGTACCTCGTGGCCGTGGTCGTCACTGCGCTCCTCGTCGGCACAGGTCAATGTGCCATATCGACGAGAGGCGTTCGCGGACGACGAGCCCGAGGCGGACAGCGCGGCCGACTAGCTGGTAAAAAACGCCTCGATATCGTCCGCCACGAGCTGCGGCTCCTCTGCCGGCGCGAAGTGACCGCCGCGCGGCATTGGCGTCCAGCGCGTGACGTTGTACAGCCGTTCAACCAGCGAACGCGGCGGCGTGGGCTCGCCACCGAAGTAGTGGTCGAAGACCGCAAATGCCGTCGGAATATCGATCCGCTCTCCCGCCGTTGGAAGCGAAGGGTGCCAACGGTTGTCGTAGTAGTCGCGGATCGAAGTGGGAAACGTGCCCGTGACCCAGTAGAGAGTCACCAGCGTGAGCAGAAAGTCGAAACCGAACTTCTCCTCGAGATCGCCATGGCTGTCGGTCCACGAGCGCCACTTCTCCAGGATCCACGCCGCGAGGCCGATCGGGGAGTCGGTCAGCGCGTAGCTGAGCGTCTGCGGCTTCGTGCCCTGGATCTTCTTGTAACCCTCTTCCATCGCCCACCAGCGCGAGCTGGCGTCCAGGTAGACCTGCTCATCGTGCGTCAAGGGCGGCTGGTAGTCGGGCCCGGTTGGAAGCAACTCGAAGTTGGTCAGATGCATGCCGATCACGTGATCCGGTAATTGAGGGCCAAAAGGCTCGCAACTCCGGCGCCGAAATCACCACCACCAACGCCGTAGCGGTTGTAGCCGAGTCGACCCATCAGGTCGTGCCACATCCCAGCGACGGCGCGGTAGTTCACGCCGATCTCCTGTGGCCGCTCCGAGAAACCGTAACCGGGGAGTGACGGCACAACGATGTCGTAACCCCGCGCGGCCAGCAGCTCGGCGACGGGGATGTACTCGATGAAGGAACTCGGCCAGCCGTGCGTGAGGACGATCGGGACGCCATTGCCAGCCGATGCGCGCAGATGCACGAACTGGATGCGCGCGCCATCGATGACCGTCGTGAACTGCGGAATCCGATTGAGCCTCTCCTCTTGTGCGCGCCAATCGAACGCCGTCAGCCAGAAGTCAGCCAGGCGCCTCAGAAACATCGCATCCGTACCGAGCTGCCATGGTTCGCCGGGCGCGTCCACCGGCCAGCGCGTGTTCGTGCATGCGCGAACGGAGGTCGGGCAGGGTCTCGTCGCGAAACGCGATGCGAAAGGGCGCGACCTCAGTCATGTCGAAGGGAGAAGCGACTAGGCGCTCGCCGCGAAGTCGTTGGTCTCGCCGGCGATCCACGCGTGCATGTGCTCGACCTCCGCGTCGTCGCCGGCGTGACCCGCCGCCTCGTGCGCGTCGACCATAGCTTTGGGGATATGCGCTGCCAACCAATCGCCGTGCGCCGGCGGGACAAGGTTGTCAGTCCGGCCGAACTTGATTCCAGTTGGCACACGGATCGAGGTCACGTCGAAACCCCACGGCTTCACAAACGCGAGCATGTCGTCGACCCAACCGTCGACTCCCGGCGCCAGTCCGTTCAAGAGCTGATCGGCCACGATCGACTGGTGCTTCGCCATCTGCGCCAGGTCCGCGTCGGACAGCTCGTATGTGTCGCCCAGAAAGTCGGCCCGCCCGTCCTCGAGACGACCCATCGTCGTGGTGCGCTCGCGCTCGGCGATGGCGCGCATCGGCTCCTCGCCTTCCATGGCCGCGGTGAACTCGTCGATGTTGCCCTGGGTCATGCCGTCGAGCCAGTCGAGCCCCTCGGACGGATATGGTGCGATGGAGACCTGCGCGAGGCAGCGGATGACTCGGTCAGGCATCGACGCCGCCGTTGCCAGGCAGTGCGGACCGCCGCCCGAGCCGCCAGACACCACGAAGCGATCGATCCCGAGCGCCTCCGTGATAGCCGCAACATCGTCGACCGCATCGGCAATCGAGCGGCCCTCGTGGCGCGTGGACTCGCCGTATCCCGGCCGGTCGTAGGTGATCCTTCGCAGGCCGTGACGCTCATAGATCGTCGGGTCTTCCCAGTACGTGATCCGACCGCCCGGCGTGCCGTGCATTGCGACGTACGGCAGACCGCTTGGATCGCCCCATTCGGCAACGGCCAGGGTCCGGCCGTCGGGCGTCTTGATGCGGTGTTCGAGATGAGTGGGTGTGCTGATGACTGGTGCAGACATCCGCGGATGCTATTCGGGCGCCGTCAAAGACGAGCAGATGGTCGGGGTGGAGGGACTCGAACCCACGACCTCATGCTCCCAAAGCATGTGCGCTACCAACTGCGCTACACCCCGTCCGCATAGATTACGCACTAAAGGCGAAAACCCGCGCCGAATGCAGAAATGGACATCGGGTGCGAAACTGCATTCGCTTCGCCGCCCATATCTGACGGAGCCAAGAAGCAGAGGCCCAAACCGTCCCGCGGTGGACGCGCCAGGAGATCGAGCATCCCCAGATGCTCATGGCGCGATCGAGATGACTCGCATTTGCCCCAGGTCATGCGGTCGCTCTCAATCTGTTGTCCACCCGGATGGCTGGCCGCCAACGCTCGAACGAGGCCGCCGTATTGCCAGTTCGAGATGGGAGAGCCTGAATGGAATATGCCGTGCAACAGGCGCATTTGGCGCCAAATTCGACCATGCCGTGGGGGCAAATGCGTCGAGTAGCGACCTTGGGGATAGCCATTTCGATGGCCGTGACCCTGCTCGCCACCGTGGGCCAAGCACCCGCGCTCGGTTTTCAGACGATTGGTACCGAGTCATCATTCTTCGGGTTGCCCACCGCTGACGAGACGGCCAGCGGAACGTCCAGCCGCACGCCGACACGGACTTCGCCGACCAGCGATCACCGTTCGGTACGCGACGACTCGAAGCCGGGCAATTCCAGCCACGATCAGACTCATCGGGAATCAACCTCTCGGCCCGACAAGAAGCCTCAGGTCAGGCCACACGTTGTTGCCAGCAGTGTCAGTCGCAGCCAGGGCCGGCGAATCGTGAGGCTCGCCGCGAGCCACATCGGCGCCCACTTCCAGATGGGCGCGACGGGTATGCGCTACTTCGATTGCTCGGGCCTCATTTATCGCGTGTACGCGCAGGCCGGTCTGCTCGCCAAGATCGGCGGCAACCGCACCGCCGCCGGCTACTACTACTGGTTCAAGCAGCACGGGCGTGCCAACCGCCACAGTCCAAAGCCGGGAGACCTCGTGATCTGGACGCACAACGGACAGATCTCGCACTCCGGGATCTACGTCGGTGGCGGTCGGGTGATCAGTGCGCTGATCAATCCGTGGGGCGTCAAGAAGACCTCCATCCACGGGATCCATGCTCGTTTCCTGGCCTACCTGCACGTCCGCTGGTAGCCCGGAGACCGGCGCACAGGAGGCCTGCTCTATAACCTGAACCCCATGCGAATTGGCATGTGCATCCCGATCGGCGAGCGCGGGCCGCAGCGTCGAGCGTCCCGGTACACCGAGATGCGCGACATGGCGATTGCCGCCGAGCACGGCGGCCTCGACTCGATCTGGGTGGCAGACCACCTCTTCATCGTTGGTGATGACGATGAGCCGCGCGGCCTGTGGGAGGCGACGTCAATTCTTGCGGCGCTGGCCGACGCGACAACTCGAGTTGAGCTCGGCCCACTGGTGCTCTGCGGACCGTTTCGCAACCCCGGTTTGACGGCCTGGATTGCCAACACGATCGAGGAGATCAGCGACGGGCGATTCGTGCTCGGCCTGGGCGCCGGCTGGCATCAGCCCGAGTTCGACGCATTTGGCTCCGAATTCAAGCACCGCGTCAGCTTGTTCGAAGACTCGCTCGAGGTGATGGTGCCGCTGCTCCGCGATGGAAAGGTCGACTTCGACGGCGAATGGTCGAACGGTCACGCGGAGCTTCGCCCGCCCGGACCTCGACCCGATGGGCCACCGATCCTCATAGCCGGCTCGCGGCCGCGGATGATGGGACTCATCGCCAAATGGGCCGATCGCTGGAACAGTGTCTGGTATGGGCTCCCGACCGAGGAGTTTCGTGACGAGCGCTCCGCCCTGGTCGAGGCTTGCCTGCAGATCGGACGAGATCCGGACTACGTCGAGGTCAGCGCGGGGATCGCGATCAAGGATCCGCGGACCATCGATCGCAATGATGGTCAGGGGATCGTCGGCCGTATCGATGACATCGTCGATGCGTTCGCCACGTGGGAGGCCGAAGGCGTCACCGAGGTCATGTGCCGCATGGAGCCGCCATCCGTCGAAGTCGTTGAGTTGGTGGCCGATGCGGCCGCCAGGTTCCGCGCGCGTTCGCCAGAGCCTGCCCAGACCGCCTAGACCGCGGTCACCTCGTGTTGCTCCGCATTGACGGCAGCGCGGGACGGAGTGTCGGCATCTGCATTGGCAAGCAGATAGTCGAGGAGCGCCTCGAACGGCTTTGCCCCAGTCCGCTGGAAGGTCTCCCGGGCACTATCCGCCCACCCGCGGGTCCCGGCTTCTTGCGGCAGGAGGCGGACAGCTGTCACAGCCGCCATTGCGGAAGCCCACCCAAACGCCGTCGATCGCAGGTTCTCGATCGCAGCTCCGGAATTCGACGGCTGCCTCTGTGCGGCGACCTTCCAGAGCTGCTCGCATGGCGTTCATTCAGGTTCGCAGGCCCTCTTCCAGGGGTGAGCCACTAACGAGCGAAACGAGGACTTCCGCAGCCTCGCGAGCCTTTTGCCAGTCGCCGGCGAGCACCGCCGCCACGACCGCGGTCGGAACATATTGGGGAATGAAGTTGGGCCAACCCTTGACCGAGGCGAGCGCATCAGCGTGCGCCTCGACATAGCGACCTCCGAGCAGGTTATGCAAGGCGCGAGCGTGGAGCAGCGTTCCCAGCGCCTGCGCCTCGGCGCCCGCCGCGATCAGCCGCTCCACCTCCTTGAAGCCCTCCTCTGAGAGCTCTCCCCGGCTTATCCGCATTCCACTGGAAACAGCTACGAGTCTGGTGCGGTCCGAGTCGGATATCGACTGCACGGCGAGGGCCTCGTCGATCAGCGCCAGTGCCCTGTCCCATTCCTCGGCGGCGATCTGCGCATACATGCCGGACGTACCGACCTGCCAGTTGAACGTCGCCCTTTGGCCCGCCCGGCGCGACAGCTCGGCCGTTTCGAAGATCACGTCCAGGGCGCGCCGCGGATTGTCTTCGACCAGCGCCGCAGTCAGGTTGTTCAGCCCGCGAAGCTCGACCTCGGCCCAGCCTCCCTCATGTGCCAGCCGGACCGCCAGCTCCAGGAGAGCCACAGCTTCGCGTCGCCGGCCGGATAGGTTGTCCAGCGAGGATCCTTTGTTTATCAGCGCCTCGGCCACGACGCGGACGAGGTTGTGATGCTCGGCGATGTTCAGCGCTCGATCGGCCGTCTCGACTGCTTTCTGATTCTGGCCGGATCGCATGTAAGCGCGCGACAGGTTGGCAAGAACCTCTGCGGCCGCGTCCTGATCCGTGTCGCCAACAGTCGCCAGCCCAGACTCCATTTCCTCTTCTTCGGGGAAGAGTCACGCCTCAAAGACGGTCATTCGTTTCATGCCGTCGAGCGCATACATCGACCTCGGCTCGATGTTGAGCAAGTACATCCTCTACTCGGACGACGACTACGCGCATAGGTTCATCTACATCCACGAGTGGGCGTCGATCAAAGAAGACCCGGAGCTTGTCGCGCTCCTCCGCGTCCTCGTGTCCGAAGGACGGGTTGTCCACGGCACCGTCGACGTCAACCGGAAGCCGCAGCGCCTCGAAAAGGACGGGCCTACCGGGCTGTTGATGACAACCACCGACGCGTCCCTCGACTACGAGCTGGAGACGCGCTGCCTCTCGGTGGTCACCGACGACTCCCCGGAGCAGACAGGGCGGGTGTTCGAGGCCCTTGCCGCCCTGGAGGAACAGGACGAGATCCCAGTTGATTTCGCGCCCTGGCGTGAGCATCAGGAATGGATCGCGTTCCACGGCGAAACGAGGGTCGTGATCCCGTTCATCCATGCGCTCGCCGAGAAGATGCCGAGGGTGGCGCCTCGGCTGCGTCGCGACTTCGTGACGCTCCAGTGTCTGATCCGGGCGCACGCGATCCTCCACCAGGCAACAAGGGACAGAGACGACCGCGGGCGCATCATCGCGACCACAGACGATTACACCCGCGTCAGGGATCTGATCAGCGCGCTGATCGCCGAAAGCGTCGATGCATCCGTCTCCCCGGCGATGCGCGACACAGTCGAGGCGGTCGACGACATCGTCAACGGCTCGCGCTTCGAGCACGCCACCGTGAAACAGCTGATCGACCGGCTCGGCATCGGGCAGTCGGCCACATACGACCGTGTGCGCCGGGCGCTCAGAGCGGGCTACCTCGTCAATCTGGCCAAGAAGGACGAGCGCGGGATGAAGCTCGCGGTCGGCGCGGCGATGCCCGGCAGCGAAGCGTTCCTGCCCTCTGCAGAGGACTTATTACGGGTCTATTCCGGCACGGCACCCGGAACCGCAAACCAGCAGAGCAAACAGGTTCCGGAGTTAGTTACGGCATTCCGGGTCTTCCGGTTACACCCACGGAAGTAGCAAGAGATGGCGCTGCGTGACCACTATCACCCCCGCCGAACTCGCTCGCCGTGCCCGCGTCAACGCCATGGTTCGCCTTACCCCCGACGAGGCCGCGGAGTACTTGGCGGAGTGGGCCGAGCAAGGCGTCGTTCACGAGGTGGCGCCGGGACGGTGGGCGCTGACCCGCCGCGGCCGGGCGATGTTCGAGGGCTGGGCGTCGGGATCGACTCGACGACGACGAGGACGAGGCCGCGTGAGCGAGCGGCCGTCAGCGGCCGACCAACTCTCGGACCTTTTCTCGCCCGTGGTGCTGGAGCTGTTCGAGCGCCTGGTGGACGAGCGTGTCGCTGCGTCGGCGGACGCGAGCGTGTCGCCGTGGATGGACGCACCCGCCGCCGCCGACTACCTGGCGGTCCCGGTGAAGCGTGTCCGGAACCTGACCGCTTCCGGCGACATTCCGCATGTGCGTGAGGGAGGCCGGGTGTTCTACCACCGCGGCCAGCTTGACTCGTGGCGGCTGGCGCAGTCGTCGGGCCCACGCGTCACTACGGCTGCCGAGAGGTCTACGATGGGGGCGGCTTCACAAATGCCCCGGCAGCGCGGTCACGCTCCGGGGCCGGACACGGAGGGTTGAGCTCCATGTCGTACAAGAGCGTAGACCGCAACCGGCGCGTCCGAACAAAGCATCGCGGCATCTCGTTCGTGGAGCGCGCCGACGGTGGCCGCACGTACTTCGTCACGGTTGGCGCCCGTCACGTTCGCGTGGACGGTGGGCTGAACGAGGCGATCGCCGTGCAGGCGGAGTACCGTGTGAAGCGGGCGCGTGGTGAGCGTGTGTCGCCGTCGCGGGTGACGTTCGGGGACGTGGCTGAGGCGTGGCTGCTGTCGAAAAGGGTGGAGGACTCGACGCGCGACCGGTACCGGGCATCGCTGGACGTGTGGCTGCTTCCACGGTGGCGCGACCGCCCGGTTGCCTCGGTGACGGAGGACGACTTTGCGCAGATGGTGCGTGACGCCGAGGCGGCCGGTCGCGCCGCTTGGACGATCAAGAACAACCTCGTGGTCGCGTCCGGCGTGTTCAGGTTCGCGGTAAGGCGCGGCCACATTCAGCGCAACCCGGTGGCGCACCTGACCCGGGACGAGCGGCCGTCCACGTCGGAGCAGGCTCGCACACCCGCGTTCACGCGCAAGCAGCTGGCGGCGCTGTTCGCCGCCTCGGATCCAGAGAACCGGTTGCTGTACCGGGTGCTGGCGGGCACGGGCTTGCGGATCGGGGAGGCGCTCGGGCTGGAGTGGCGACACATCGACTGGACGCGCGGCGTCGTGCGTGTCGAGCAGCAGGCGACCCCGGACGGCCGGGTGAAGCGTCCGAAGACCGCCAGGGCTACGCGCGATGTGCCGCTCGACAACGTGGTTGCTGGCGACCTGCGCCGCCACCGCCTCGCGAGCCGCTACTCGCGTGACGGCGACCCGGTGTTCGCGTCCAATACCGGCACCGTGCTTCGCGCCCACAACCTGCGCGAGCGATCGTTTCGGCCGCTACTGGAACGGCTCGGGTGGGCGAAGCAGGGGTTCGGGCTGCACTCGTTCCGCCGCTCCTATGTGTCGGCGCTGATCGCGAACGGGTTGGACGTGGCGAACGTGTCGAAGTACGCGGGCCACGCGTCACCGACGATCACGCTGGACAGGTACGCGCGCGAGTTCGAGGCGCGCAAGCGCGACGACGACCGGGTGCGCGAGGTGACGGCGGGACTGTGGAGCGCAACCGCCGAACACTGACTTGCGACAACTTGCGACACGCGCCCTGACGCGATCCCCCTCAACGACGAAACCCCCGCGATTGCGGGGGTTTCTCACCTCTCAGGCTGCGGGACAGGGACTCGAACCCCAACTTCCGGAGCCAGAATCCGGCGTCCTACCATTAGACGATCCCGCAGGGCGTGCCGCGATTGTACCCGGCTCGCCGCCTCAGATCTCGAGCCGGTACTCGGGCACCAGGCGCTTCTCGTCAGCCGTGTCGATGTGCGCGATCACCTCGACATGGGGCTCGAGGCCGGAGCCGCGGAGCTTCGCCTTGAGCAGCCCGTCCACCTGGAACAGGCCGGACGAGTTGTTCATCACGATCTCGATGCGGACCGGCTTCGTCTCGCCGTCGCCGATGAGGACCTCCTCGACGGCTGCCGCGGACAGCGAGTGCATCGAGACCTGGCCCTTCTCGAAGGGAATCCGGGAGCGGCCCTTGGCCATGTCGAGCGCGTCTCCGACGCGCAGGATCCCGGCCTCGAGCGACAGCGGCTCGCCGTCGGCGCGGTGACTCGTGATCGCCTGCAGCACCTCCGAGACGACGACGGTGCGGTCGGGCTCGTCGTAGATCCCGTCGAGCAGCTCGCGCAGCTTCGGCTCGGCGAGGAAGAGGCTCCAGTCCTCGTGGCCGCGGCGGTGCACCGACATTCCGACGCAGTGCGTGAGCGCGGCGAGCACGACGACGACCTCCGCGTCCTCGTTCTGCATGCCGTAGTCGCGCACGACGGAGGGCTCGATCCCGTGCTTGGTCAGCTGCCGGAGGAGCTTCAACGCGATGTTGGCGACGATCTGGATGTGCACCCACGAATGGTCGTTGATCTCCAGGCGAACGACGGCGTTGACGTTCGAGACGTGCCACCACCCCTTGAGCACGCGGTCGGCGTTGGCGCGCTCGAGCACGCGCCGGAGCTTGCGGTTCCCCCGGTCGGGCAACCGGATCCGCATGTGCTCGACGGCCTCGGCCGGGGTGAGCCTCGCCTCCCGGACGACGTCGGCCGACGCCGGCTCGTCGATCCGTGCCTCGGTCTCCGGATCGAGCGTCACGCGGCGGCCGCCGCGTCCGTGTCGGCGCGCGACTCCCGGAGCCGGGAGGACGTGATCGCGCTGAGGGGCGCCACGCGGGAGCGGCCGAACGCGTCGAGCGCGGTGACGACGAGTGCGTAGAAGAGGTTGATCGTCGCGAACACGACCAGCGCGATCGCGAGGAAGCGCAGGAAGAAGCGGGTGAACAGGGTCCATGCCTCGTCGAGGACGGCGCCGATGGTCACGGGCTCGATCCTATGCGACGTTGTGCCGCGCGAGCTCGCGGCGGACGTGGGTGAGCGCCTTGCCGAGGCGGGCTCTGTTCGTCCGGTCGTTGAGCCACCCGCTCGCGCCCGACGGGTGGGGCAGCGGGACGACGATCGCATCGTCGGCCAGGTAGCTCTTGCCGACCGCCTCGGTCAGACGCCCGACGCCGAGCATTCGGGTTGCGGCCGCCTGGCCGACCGTGACGATGAGATGCGGGCGCAGGAGCGCGAGCTCGCGCTCACGCCACGAAGAGCACAGGAGCTCCTCGACGCGGGTCGCGCGGCGGTCGCCGCGGCCGCCGGGGCTCGGGCCGGGGAAGCACCGTGTCAGCGAGGCGCAGTAGAACCGCGCGAAGAACTCCTCCTCGTCGAGCTGCAACCAGTGGCGCAGCGTCCGGCCGGCCCGCCCCTGCCACGGCAGTCCCGTCCCCGCCTCGACCCGGCCGGGTGCGAGCCCGAAGAGGTACGCCCGCTGGCCGGCGCGCCCAGCGAACACAGGCGGCGGGACGATCGGGTAGCCGGCCTCGAGGCACCGCCGACACCTCGCGTTTTCGCGTTGGAGCGTGCTGATCGAGCGCGCGCGGCTCATCGCGGCGAGCGCACCACGAGAAACCATTCTCCGGCGTAGAGCACCTCGCCGCCGCCGAGCTCGTCGAGCAGGCCTGCGGGTGTGAACCAGCGCTTGTAGACCGCCCAGCTCGACCCGTCCCGCAGGACGCGATGCGACCATTCCTCGTCGTCCGGGGAGTGCTCGATCGACGCATCCGCGAGCACGAGCTCGGGTGCGACACGACGAGCCTCCCGCAGGAAGGCGGCACGCTGCGACGCGTCCAGGTGGCCGTAGAAGTGACCGCTGAAGACGCGTTCGAAGCTGTCGTCGGCGAAGGGGAGGGCGAGTGCGTCGCCCTCGACGAGCGTCGCGCCTGGAGCTTGCCCGGCGGCGACATGGAGCATGCGTCGGCTCTGGTCGAGGCCGGTGACCGCACCCCGCAGGTAGCGCGTCAGAAAGCCTGTCCCGCAGGCGATGTCCAGCGTTTCCGTCGGCGCGAGGTCGGCAAGTGTCGCGCAGATGTCGGCGAGCTCGTCGTCGAATCCGGCGCGGTCGCGGTCGGCGTAGAGCCCGCGCCCGAGGTACCAGTCGTCGTACTCGGGAGCGCGCCGGTCGTAGTACGCCGGAGCGGTCGGCTCGCGCATGAGTCGTAGGGTAGGTGCGATGGTCGTGCTCGAGTCCGTGCCGAACGTCTCCGAAGGACGTGACCACTCGGTCGTCGCGGCGATTGCCGACGCATTCGCGAGCGCCGGCGCCCGCGTGCTCGACACTCATGTCGACACCGACCACAATCGTGCGGTCGTCACGCTCGTCGGCGACGAGCGTGCGCTCGAGGACGGTCTCGTCGCGGGGATCGACGAGGCACGCAGGCTCATCGACCTGCGGCGCCACGTAGGCGTCCACCCTCGAGTCGGCGCGGCCGACGTCGTCCCGGTCGTGCCGCTCGACCGTGGGGACGTCGCTGCGGCGGTGGCCATCGCCCGGAGCGTGGCGCGGAGGGTCGGCGAGGAGCTCGGGCTGCCCGTCTTCCTCTACGGCGTCCTGGCGGACGGGCGCCGGCCGGCGTTCTATCGGCGCGGTGGCCCCGAGGTGCTGCAGGCTCGCGTCGACGCCGGTGAGCTTGCACCCGCCCAAGGCCCGTCGCGGCTCGATCCCCGTTTCGGGGCCGTGCTCGTCGGCGTCCGGGCGCCTCTCCTCGCCTTCAACCTCGAGCTCGGGGGCTCCCTGGCGGAGGCGGCGGCCGTCGCCGCCGCCGTGCGCGAGTCGACGGGCGGGCTCCCCGGCGTGCAGGCGCTCGCGCTCGAGCTCGGGCACGCGCACGGTGTTCAGCTCTCCACCAACGTGATCGACCTCGACGCCACGTCGCCCCACGTGCTGGTCGAGCGCGTCGTGGAGGAGGCTGCGGCGCGCGGGCTCGACGTGGGTGCGGGTGAGCTGGTCGGCCTGATTCCTGCGGCCAGCGTCGCACGGGCCGCAACAGCCGCCGGCGTGACCGAGCCGCTGGACGCGTCGGGGATGCCGACGCCCGTCGCACTCGAGACCGCGGCTCGTGCGCTTCGGCTCGAGCGCCTCGACGCAGACCGCGTGCTCGAGTGGCATCTCAGGTGATGCGCCGGGCCGCATGTCGCGCGCCCTCCTGACCGAGCGGTCAGCGGCCGCGGCCTGCATTACGAGCGTCGTCGCGCTTGTCGGAGAGCGTCGGCTGTCACGGATCTGGCACAGAGACGGCACACACCTGTGACGGCTGCCGCGATAGCGTGACTCCAGGGAGCCTCGCTCCCCCGGTGGGGGGCCACGGGCGGCGGCGCCGGCGTTCATGCTGCCGGGACGGTGGGCCCGTCTAGACTCGCGCCGTGCCGGCCGCTGTCGAGCTGACCGGGAACGACCTCACGATCCACGACGTCTGGGACGTCGCCGTCCATCGCCGCCCCGCCGCGCTCGGCGAGCTCGGCCGAGAACGGGCGGCGGCCGCGCGGGCGTTCCTCGAGACACAGGTCGGAGACCACACGTACGGCGTCAACACGGGCTTCGGCAGGTTCGTCTCCGAGTCGATCCCGCCCGAGCAGGCCGAGGAGCTCCAGTTGCGCTTGCTCCGCAGCCATGCCTGCGGCGTCGGCGAGCCGTACCCGGACGACGTCGTCCGGGCCGCGATGCTGCTTCGAGCGAACACGCTCGCCAAGGGTTTCTCCGGGGCGCGGGTGGAGACGATCGAGCTCCTCGTCGCCGCGCTCGTCACAGGCATCGTGCCGCGCGTCCCGTCTCGTGGCTCGGTCGGCGCGAGCGGCGACCTCGCGCCGCTCGCCCACCTCGCGCTTCCGCTCGTCGGCGAGGGAGAGGCAACGGTGGGCGACCGGCTGCTCGGCGGTGCAGAGGCGCTCGCCGAGCGCGGCCTGGCGCCGATCAGGCTCGCGCCGAAAGAAGGGCTCTCGCTCATCAACGGGACACAATTCATGACCGCGATGGCGACGCTCGCCCTTGTCCGCGCGCGACGCCTGTCCCGCGCGGCGGACATCGCCTGCGCCATGTCCGTCGAGGCGCTCCAGGGGACGCCCATGAGCTTCCATCCGGCGATCCACGCCGCCCGCCCGCTGCCGGGCCAGGACCGAAGCGCGGCCACACTACGTGCGCTGCTCGAGGGGTCGGCCATCGTCGAGTCCCACCGGTGGTGCGACAAAGTGCAGGACGCCTACTCACTCCGCTGCGCGCCCCAGGTGCACGGCGCCAGCCGCGACCTCCTGGAGCACGTCGAGCGCACGGTGGCGATCGAGCTGAACGCGGCGACGGACAACCCGCTCGTCCTCCTCGAGGAGGAGCTGATCGTCTCGAACGGCAACTTCCATGGCCAGCCGATCGCAATGGGCCTCGACTGCCTCGCGATCGCCTGCGCCGAGCTGGGGAGCATCAGCGAACGCCGGACGGAGCGGCTCGTGAACCCGAGCCTCTCGGACGGCCTCCCACCCTTCCTCGTCGCGCGGGAGGAGGGCCTGAACTCGGGGTTCATGATCCCCCAGTACGTTGCGGCGGCCCTCGTCTCCGAGAACAAGGCGCTCAGCCATCCCGCGTCGGTCGACTCGATCCCCACGAGCGCCGGCCAGGAGGACCACGTGTCGATGGGGAACGGCGCCGGCCTCAAGGCGCTCCAGGTCGTCGCGAACGCCGAGCGCGTCCTCGCGATCGAGCTGCTCGCAGGTGCCCAGGCGGTCGAGTTCCTGGCGCCGCTCGAGCCCGGGGTCGGGGTCCGTGCGGCGCGGGCATTCGTGCGGACGCTCTCGGAGCGGGTGCGGGAGGACCGATCGCTGTCCGCCGACATCGAACGCGTCGCCGGTGCGATCCGCGACGGCAGCCTCCTCGCCGCCGTCGAGGAAGAGCTCGGCGAAGAGCTGCCGTGAGCGACCTGCCGCCGCCACCCCGCGCGTACCGCGGCTCGGCCATCCTCCACGCGGCGCTCGCCGTCGTGATCCTGGTCATCGCCGCGATCTCGGGCGGGAGCCTCGCTCGAGCGCTTCTCGTCGCACTCGCGTACTTCGTGGTCGCCACCGGATGGAGCTGGTTCCGCTTCCGGCAGCGCGAGACGCGCGCGGCGGCGAAACTCGCCGACCGGGAGAGCGAGACGCAATGAGCGACGCGCTCGTCGAGGCGCTCGTGGGCGACCTATCGGCGATACGCGCCCCTCGGGGCCCTGCCCTGAACGCCCGCTCCTGGCAGACCGAGGCGCCGCTGCGGATGCTCCTCAACAACCTCGATCCCGACGTCGCCGAGCACCCGGAGTTGCTCGTCGTCTATGGAGGCTCGGGTCGCGCGGCGCGCTCGCACGACGCGCTGCGCGACATCGTGCGCACGCTGTTGCGTCTCGGCGACGACGAGACCCTACTCGTCCAGTCCGGGAAGCCCGTCGGGGTCTTCCGCACGCATCCAGGCGCGCCGCGCGTCCTCATCGCGAACTCGCTGCTCGTCCCCGCCTGGGCCACGTGGGACGAGTTCCGGCGCCTCGAGGCCGAGGGGCTGACGATGTTCGGGCAGATGACAGCTGGATCGTGGATCTACATCGGCACGCAGGGGATTCTCCAGGGCACGTACCAGACGTTCTGCGCGGCCGGCGAGGTGCACTTCGGAACGCCCGATCTCTCCGGCCGGACAGTGCTGACCGCGGGCCTCGGCGGAATGGGCGGTGCGCAGCCGCTTGCGGCGACGATGGCCGGAGCCGCGATTCTCTGCATCGAGGTCGATCAGCGGTCGATCGACCGGCGCCTGGAGACGCGGTACCTCGACGAGCAGGCGGCGACGCTGGACGACGCGCTCGAGCTGGTGCGTGAGGCTGCCGCAGCCGGCAGGCCGCTCTCGGTCGCGCTGCGCGCCAACGCAGCAGACGTCTTCCCCGAGCTCGTCGAGCGAGGGGAGACCTTCGACCTGGTCACGGACCAGACGGCCGCGCACGATCCGCTGACGGGGTACGTCCCCGCCGAGGTGCCGTTCGAGGAGGCAGCCGGTCTGCGGGAGCGCGACCCGGACGAGTACCTGCGCCTGGCGTCCCACTCGATCGTCGCCCACGTGAGAGCCATGGTCGAGCTCGTCCGGAGGGGATGCCACGTTTTCGATTATGGCAACAACCTGCGAGGTGAGGCCTATCGCGCCGGCTTGAAGGACGCCTTCACATACCCGGGATTCGTCCCGGCCTATATCCGGCCGCTGTTCTGCCGCGGCGTCGGGCCGTTCCGGTGGGCGGCGCTCTCCGGTGACGCCGCCGACATCGCCACAATCGACCGGGAGCTCCAGGCGTTGTTCCCGGACGATGCGCTCCTGCAGCGATGGCTCCGCCTCGCCGCCGAGCGGGTGGCGTTCCAGGGGCTCCCGGCCCGGATCTGCTGGCTCGGCTACGGCGATCGTGCGGAGGCAGGGCTGGCCATCAACGCGCTCGTTCGCTCCGGTGCCGTGTCCGCACCCGTGGTGATCGGGAGGGATCACCTCGACTCGGGCTCCGTCGCCTCGCCCTACCGGGAGACCGAGGCGATGCAGGACGGCTCGGACGCGATCGCGGACTGGCCGATCCTGAACGCGCTCCTCAACACGGCCGCGGGCGCGACGTGGGTCAGCGTCCACCACGGCGGCGGCGTCGGGATCGGGAACTCGATCCACGCCGGGATGGTGGTGCTGGCCGACGGCAGCGCTGACGCGGACGACCGTCTCGCCCGCGTGCTCGCCGCCGATCCGGGCACGGGCGTGATGCGCCACGCGGACGCCGGCTATGAGGACGCCGTCGACGCGGCCCGCGCGGGCGGGCTCGATCTGCCAGGCATCACGACGTGATCCCGGAGCCGGGGCGTCGACCGCGGTGAGCCTGCTCCTCGTCCGGGACCTTGCACAGGTCGCGACGCCGGCGGGTGACGCCGCGCCGATCCGAGGCGCCGCGCTCCGCGCTGTCGAGATCGTCGAGGACGCCTACGTCCTGGTCCGCGACGGCACGATCGAGGCCGTCGGCAGGATGCGCGACCTGCAACCGCTTCGCGAGGAGGTGGACGAGCTCGACGGCCGCGGCCTCTCGGCGATCCCGGGCCTCGTCGACTGCCACACGCACCCGGCCTTCGCCGGCGACCGTGCCAACGAGTTCGCGCTGCGTGCCGCAGGCGCGACGTACGAGGAGCTCCTTGCGGGAGGCGGCGGGATCCTGTCGACGACCCGCGCGACCCGCGCGGCGGGGGAAGCAGCGCTCGTCGAGATCGTGGCCCGGCATCGCGACGCCATGCTGGCGCACGGGACGACGACGTTCGAGGGGAAGAGCGGTTACGGCCTCGACCGCGAGACGGAGCTCGCGCAGCTGGAGGCCGTGCGCGCGGCCGACGGCGTCCCGACGTGGCTCGGCGCGCACGCCGTCCCGCCCGAGCATCCGGATGCCGATGCGTACGTCGACTGGGCGATCGAGCACGTGCTCCCCGACGTCGCGGGAATCGCCGTCGCCGCGGACGTCTTCGTCGAGCGCGGGACGTTCGACGTCGACCAGGCACGCCGCTACCTCCTGGCGTGCCGAGCGGCCGGGCTCGTGCTTCGGCTCCACGGCGACCAGCTCTCTGAGATCGGGGCGGTGCCGCTGGCGATCGAGCTCGGCGCCCGGTCGGTCGACCACCTCGAGGCGACCGGTCCCGAGGGGGTTGCGGCGCTCGCGGCGAGCGAGGTGGTCGGCGTTCTCCTGCCGGTTGCGGCGCTCTACCTGGGACGGCCGATGCCGCCCGCTCGCGCGCTCGCCGACGCCGGTGCGGCGATCGCACTCGCGACGGACTTCAACCCGGGCAGCGCGTACTGCGAGAGCCTGCCGGTGGTCTGCACGCTCGCCTGCACCCAGCTGGGGCTGACACCGGAGGAGGCGCTCGCCGCCTGCACGGTGAACGCGGCGCACGTCCTCGGTCTCGCCGATCGTGGCCGGATCGCCGCGGGCCTTCGGGCTGACCTGGTGCTCCTCGAAGCGCCCGACTGGCGTCATCTCGCCTACCACCTCGCCGGTGACGTCGTCCATACGGTCGTCCGCGAGGGGCGGGCCGTCCACCCGCGGGCATAATCCGGGCGATGGCCACGCAGAAGCAGCGCAGGAAGCGCGCGAAGGAGAAGCGGCATGCGTACGACCTCGTCGAGATCGACTCCGAGGGCAACGAGACGGTGCTCAGCGCGAACGAGCTGAAGCTGGACGCGCCGGCCAAGAGCCCGGGGAAGAAGGGGGACGCGCGAAACGGATCCAAGGCGAAGCCCCCTCGCGGCACGCCACAGCCGCCGACGTGGGGCCGCGTGCTGAAGCGGGGTGCGATCTTCGCCCCGATCTTTCTCGCGACCGTGATGCTGCTCGCCGGGAACCGGCTGACATTCGCCGGGGCGGTCGTCCAGACGGCGTTCCTCTTGGCGATCTTCATTCCGTTCAGCTACGTCATGGACCGCCTCGTCTGGCGGTCGCACGAGAAGCGGCGCGCAAGGGCCAGGTCGGGGGCGTAGCCGAGCGGGCGCTAGGACGCGGTCTCACCGTCCGGGTAATGCCCCGGCCCGGGCCACGGCGCGAGGATCAGAAGCACGCGGGCCCCGTCGACGCTGGATACGGCGTGCCGCTCGCCCGGTGCGAAGGTGACGAGCGTCCCGACCCCGCCGTCGACGAGCTCGTCGCCGCTCTGGATCTGCGCCGTTCCCTCGACGACGACGACCCAGGCGCGCTCGCGCACCTGATGGTCGCTCATCGTCTGGCCCGCCTCGAGGCGAATCGCGATCGCCCGCGCGCCGTCGTCCGTCGTCAGGACGGCCGGGTCGACGGTGCCGCCTGGCGCCTCGATCTCGGTGAGGTTCCACGACTGCACGCGGTTACCGTATCGCGCCGAGGGTGGCGGCGGAACGTCGGAGCGTCCGTAGACTCGCGGTCGTGCCGGCCGCCGTGGATCAGCTGCCTCTCGGGCCGCTCACGACGAACTGCTACCTCGTGCGGGGAGATCGCGGCGCGTCCGAGGCCGTCGTCGTCGACCCGAGCGGGCCGGCCGCGGAGATTCGGATTGCCCTGGCGTCCCGCGGTGCGCAGTGCGCGGCGATCCTCGTCACGCACGGCCACTTCGACCACATCCTCGGCCTCGCCGAGCTCGCCGAGGGGACGGGCGCGCCCGTCTACGCTCCCGCCGGCGAGCGGGCGCTGCTCGAACGACCTGCCGCGTTCACGCCGCCGGGGATCGACGTGCGCCCGTGGACGCCGGAGACGGAGCTCGAGGGAGGAGAGACCCTCGAGCTCGCGGGCCTCCACATCGACGTCCTCTCCGTGCCCGGCCACTCGCCGGGGCACCTCGCGTACGCCGTCGACGGCGCGCTGCTGTCCGGCGACGTCCTGTTCGCCGGCTCGGTCGGTCGTACGGACTTCCCCGGTGGCGACTGGGAGACACTGCTCGCCTCGATTCGCGGGCTCCTCGCACGGTTCCCCGCCGACACGGTTGTGTATCCCGGGCACGGCCCTATCACCACGCTCGGCGACGAGCTCGCGCGGAACCCGTTTCTCGAGGAGCTTCGGGCGGAGCGGCGCGAGGCGGCGGGGTGAGCGCCGAGCCGAAGATCGAGCGGCCGCGGGGCACGCACGACGTGATTCCGGCCGAGATCGTGGCGTGGGAGCGCGTCACGGGCGAGGTCCGCCGGCTCTGTCGCCTCTACGGCTATCGCCGGATCATCACGCCGGGCTTCGAGGACACGGCGCTCTTCGCGCGCACGTCGGGCGCGGGCTCCGACGTCGTGCAGAAGGAGATGTACAGCTTCTCCGACCGCTCCGACCGCTCGCTGACGCTCCGTCCCGAGGGAACTGCGCCGATCTGCCGCGCCTACGTCGAGCACGGCATGCACCGCGAGCCCCAGCCCGTGAAGCTGTTCACGATCGCGTCGATGTACCGCTACGGCGCCCCGGGTCGCGGCCGCTACCGCGAGCACTGGCAGGCCTCGGTCGAGGCCCTCGGCACAGACGATCCGGCAATCGACGCGGAGCTGATCCAGCTCTACGACACGCTGCTCATGCGGCTCGGCGTCACCCGCTACCACCTCGAGCTGAACTCGATCGGCTGCCGCGAGTGCCGCCCGGCGTACCTGGAGCGGCTCCGCGAGTGGCTGGCGCACAACGACGGCCGGCTCGACGACGAGACCCGCGCGAAGGTCGACGTCAGCCCGCTCCGCGTCTTCGACAACTACCTCGCGAAGCCGGAGGCGGTCCGCGAGGCGCTCGCCGAGGCGCCGAAGATCGGCGAGTCGCTCTGCGCCCCGTGCGTCACGCACTTCGACGCGGTCCGCGCTGGCCTCGACGCGACCGGCGTCCGGTACACGCTCGTGCCGACGCTGGTCCGCGGCCTCGACTACTACTCGCGGACGACGTTCGAGTTCATCGGTCCCACCGAGAACCAGAACTCGACGATCACGGGCGGTGGGCGTTACGACTACCTCGTCGAGGAGATCGGCGGCCCGCCCACGCCCGGCATCGGCTTCGGCGCGGGGATCGAACGGCTGCTCATCGCGATGGAGGAGGAAGGCATCGAGCCGCCCGGCCAGCCCGCGATCGACGTCTTCCTGGCACTCGAGGACGGCGCGCCGAGGCCGCTCGTCGCAGCCTGGCTTGCGGAGCTGCGGCGGGCAGGCATCGCGGCCGAGACGGACTACGCGGGCCGCTCCCTCAAGGGCCAGCTCACGCAGGCGCGGCGCCTGCAGGCGGTGCGAACCGTGGTGGTCGGGCCCGACTCGGCGACCCTGCGGGCTCCCGGGCAGCCGGACGAACCGCTTGCGCACGACGACGTCGTCTCTAGGCTCTCGCCGTGAGCTGGCGGGACATGATGTGCGGGGAGCCTCGCGCAGACGGGGTTGGCCGCACGCTGACGCTCGCCGGCTGGGTTGCGCGGCGACGAGACCACGGCGGGCTCGTGTTCGTCGACCTGCGCGACGCGACCGGCGTCACGCAGCTCGTGATCAACCCCGAGCGCTCGCCGCATGCGGCCGAGCTCGCGGGCGAGATCCGCAACGAGTTCGTCCTGCAGGCGCGCGGCGAGCTCGTCGCGCGCTCGGCCGAGACCGTCAACCCGCGCATGGAGACCGGCGAGGTCGAGCTGGCCGTCGACAACCTGACGATCGTCTCCCGCTCGACACCGCTGCCGTTCCAGCTCGACGAGGAGAACGTCGACGAGACGCTCCGGCTCCGCTACCGCTGGCTGGATCTGCGCCGCCCGAAGCTCCAACGGAACCTGCGGCTGCGGGCGCAGATGGTCGGGATCATCCGGCGCCACATGGAGGAGGCCGGGTTCCTCGACATCCAGACGCCGATCCTCTACAAGTCGACCCCCGAGGGCGCGCGTGACTTCGTCGTCCCGAGCCGCCTCCACAGGGGCCGCTTCTTCGCGTTGCCGCAGAGCCCGCAGATCCTCAAGCAGCTCACGATGATCGCGGGGTTCGACCGCTACTACCAGATCGCGATCTGCTTCCGCGACGAGGACCTTCGCGCCGATCGGGTGCAGGAGATAACACAGCTCGACGTCGAGATGGCCTTCCCCGACCGGGCGGTCGTGTTCCGGCTGATGGAAGAGATGTTCGCGGCGATCTGGCACGAGTGCCTGGGCGTCGACATCGAGACGCCGTGGCCGCGGATGACGTTCGCCGAGGCCGACCGCCGGTTCGGATCCGACAAGCCCGACACACGCTTCGGGCTCGAGCTCGAGGACGCGACGGAGGCTACGCGCGGTTCGCAGTTCGGCGTCTTCGCGCAGGCCGAGGCGGTGCGGTTCCTGCGCGTGCCGCGGACGTACTCGCGCGCCGAACTCGGCGCGCTCGAGGAGATCGCGAAGGAGCGGGGCGCGAAGGGGCTCGCGTACCTTGTGCGCGACGAGGGCGGCGAGCTCCGGTCACCGATCGCGAAATTCCTCTCCGAGGACGAGCTCGCGGGGCTCGCACCGGCCCCCGGCGAGACGCTCCTCTTCGCAGCGGACACGCGAGAGGGCACCTCGCGGGTCCTCGGGCATCTCCGCCTGCACCTCGGGCGGGAGCTCGGGCTGATCGACGACGAGGTGTTCACATTCCTCTGGGTCACGGACTTCCCGATGTTCGGCTGGGACGACGAGGAGGGCCGCTGGGGCGCAATCCACCATCCGTTCACCCGGCCCACAGACGACTGGCGCGACCGGTTCGACGACGACCCGGGACACGCGCTCGCGTACGCCTACGACATCATCGTGAACGGCAACGAGCTCGGCGGCGGGTCGTTCCGGATCCACGAGCCCGACATCCAGGGCCGCGTGTTCGACCTGCTCGCGCTCACCGCCGAGCAGCAGCGGTCGCAGTTCGGATTTCTCCTCGACGCGCTGGCGATGGGCGCCCCGCCCCACGGCGGCATCGCGCTCGGGATCGACCGGATGACGATGGTCCTCGCCGGGGAGCCGAACCTTCGCGACGTGATCGCGTTCCCGAAGAACCAGGCGGGTCTCGACCCGATGTCCGGCGCCCCGAGCCGGATCACGCAACAACAGCTCGACGAGCTCGGGCTCGAAGTCGTTGCGGAGGAGGAGCCGAGCTGAGCGCCCGTGTCGTCCAGCGCCTGCTCTCACTCGCGGCAGTGGCGCTGCTCGCCGGCCTCGTTGCCGTGGCGGTCGTGGAGCGCCGCGAGCCGGAGCCAGTCTCTGTGCCGACGGGTGCCGTCGCCGCCGGCGGTGGCTGGTACGAGGCGCTCGCCGCGCCGCGGCCGCCCGGCGAGGACGCCGAGCGAACCACCTGCGGCCTCGTCCTCACCATCCGCTCGCTCGGCGTGACCCACCCCGTGTTGCCGTGCGGGGCGAAGATCCTGATCCGATACGGCGGCGAGACCGTGCTGACGGAGGTGATCGACAACCAGCTCAAGGCCACCGGTCGCCAGTTCGAGCTGACGTCCGCGCTCGCCACGCTCGTGGGGCTCGAAGGCACGCAGAAGGTCGACTGGCGCTACGCGACTCGAGGGTGACCGGCGCTGGCCGTCGCGAGTAGACTGATACGTGCTCGGCGCTGCGCGTGACCTCGGGCTCTCAACGTGAACCAACAATCACACGATGGGAGCCCGGGTCCGGACGACGGTGTCACCGGAGTCCGGCAGGGCACCCACCTGGAGAAGCGGGTTCGCTTTTCCGGCCCGGGGTCACGCGGAGCGCCGAGCTGTGTCGTGAGCCCGAGGTGATCATCGGCCTCGACCACGTCCAGGTCGCGGCCCCGGCCGGCTGCGAGGACGAGGCGCGACGGTTCTATGGCAGGCTCCTCGGGCTCGAGGAGGTGCCCAAGCCGCCGCTCCTGGCGGCGCGCGGGGGCGTCTGGTTCCGCGTCGGCGAGCAGGAGCTGCACGTCGGCGTGGCGGACGAGTTCGCCCCGGCCCGAAAGGCGCATCCGGCGCTCCGTGTCGATTCCGGCACAGAGCTGGAGCGGCTCGCCGATCGGCTGACCGAGCACGGCGTCGAGGTCGGATGGGCGGATCCGATGGAGATCCCGGGCACGGCGCGGTTCTTCGCCGTCGACCCGTGGGACAACCGGGTCGAGCTCGTCGCCTGACTCGGACGATAGCGTGGCACCAGGGACACGGGGAGTGCCCCTGGGGGCGGTTGGCGCCGCGTCTTGAGGAGTCGGGGTTATGGGCGTGCGGACGGGCGGAGGTTCGGCTACGCGTTTACCCGTGGATCTGGGCGCGGCCAGAAGGCGGAACGCTGCGCGGCGCTAGCCTGGGAGGTCATGGCCGTCGAGGTGATCGGTGACTCCGCCCGCGGTGACGAGTACGCGTTCGCCCGCCTGGTCGTCGACGGCGAGCGGATCCTGGACGCCGACGCGCCCGGCATGGCCCGGCCGCTCGCCGGCCTGACGCTGCTCGAGGCGGCGGCGATCCCCGGAGAGGTGCTCGCCGCGGACGCGACCGCCAACGCGATCGCAGCCTCGTTCTCTGCGTCCGCACGCGCGGGCCGTGTGGCCGTCGCGATGAGCGGGGGCGTCGACAGCGCCGTCGCGCTCCACCGCGCGAGAGCGAACGCCGTCGGGGTCACGCTGCGGCTCTGGAGCGACCCCGCCGCCCGGGGCTCTGAGCGGGCGTGTTGCTCCCCGAGCGCCGTCATCCGGGCCCGCGAGACCTGCCACGCGCTCGGCGTCCCCCACGTGACGCTCGACCTGCGCGAGGAGTTCCGCCTGGCTGTCGTGCAGTCATTCGTGGACGGATACGCGGCGGGCACGACCCCGAACCCGTGCATGCGCTGCAACGGCGCGTTCCGGTTCGCCGCGCTCGTCGAGTTCTCGAAGCGGGCGGGTGCCGACATCCTCTGGACCGGCCACTACGCGCGAATCGTCGAACGTGACGCCTTGCGGCTCGTCGCCCGCGGCGCCGACCCGTCGAAGGACCAGTCCTACATGCTCGCGACGATCGATCCGGTGCTGCTCGACCGCATCGGCTTCCCGCTCGGAAACACGACGAAGGAGGCGGTGCGCGCAGAGGCCGCGGCCGCCGGCCTCGCGTCGGCACGGCGCCCCGAGAGCCAGGAGGCGTGCTTCCTCGCGGGTGACGACTACCGCTCCTTTCTCGAGCGCCACGGTGTCGCGTCGACGCCGGGGGAGATCGTCGACGAGACGGGGAAGGTGCTCGGCAGTCACGAGGGCGTTTGGCGCTTCACACCGGGCCAGCGCCGCGGGTTGGGCCTGGCCTCCCACGAGCCACTCCATGTGGTGCGCTCGGATCCCGCCTCGAACACAGTCGTCGTCGGCCCACGTCGCTCGCTGGGCGCGCGCAGCGTCGTCGCGCGGGGCCGCCTCCACCTCGCCGTCGAGCGGGTCGAGGCGAAGCTCCGCTATCGCTCGCGACCGGTCGGCGCCGCCGTGACGCCGACCGGCCACGGCTTCTCGATCGAGCTCGACGAGCCGGTGGACGCGGTCGCCCCGGGCCAGGTCGCCGTGCTCTACGACAACGACGCCGTTGTCGGAGCGGGAGTGATCGAGAGCGCAACGGGGTAGGATCCCGCGCGATGACGCTCGCGTTCTCCGCCGGCGACGCCGCCTACTGGGGCCTCGCGTTCTTCCTGGTCCTGCTGGGCCTCGGTTCGTTGTTCGCGCTCTTCAAGCTAGGGCAGCTGTTCGACAAGGTGTCCTCGCTCGTCGGGGGCGCCGAGCGCGATGCGCTGCCGGTCGTCGTGAAGACCGGTGGAACGGTCGATCGCGTCAACTACCAGCTCGACAAGCTCGACACGGTGACGGACAGCGCGGTCTCGATGGCGGACAGCGCCGACACGGCCGTGCGTGCCGTCTCAACGGTGATCTCGAAGCCGGTCGAGAAGGTCTCCGGCCTGAGCGCCGGCCTCGCGCACGGGTTCGCCGCTTTCCGGCGGAACAGGAACATGTCCGACGCGATGGACACGGCCAAGGACGCAGCGCGGCGGCGCGAGCAGGACCTGGCGGAGGATCTCCGCGGCGCCGGGCCGACCCCGCCGTCGAGCGAGCGGCCGACCCCGACGCCCACGCCGACCCCGACGCCGAAGCCCGACCCGTGGCCGCAGCCGGAGCCGACGCCGAGGCCGGACCCGGCACCAATCCCGCCCGACGAGCTTCCCTGATCCAGACGGGTCGCGGGGCCGCGGCCCGGTTCGCGACGACAGCGGCGGTGCGAGGGCGAGCGGCCGGCATGAAGTCGGCACGAAGTCGTGACCCATGCGTCGCGATTTCGCCGATAGCGTGGCATCAGGGACACGGGAGTGCCCCTGGGGGCGGTTGGAGACGTGCAAGCGCCGGAGGGCTCGTCAGAGGTCGAGGCCCGCGGACCGATGGATGACGATGCACGGGACGGCATCCCTGGCCTGCCGGCGACCGAGGAGACCGGGAACGACCCCGGTACGATCGGCCCGATGCGCACGACCGCCGAGCTTCGCGAGGGCTTCCTCTCGTTCTTCGAGTCGAAGGAGCACCTCCGCTTTCCGTCGTTTCCCCTGATTCCGCCGCCCGAGGACCCCTCGACGCTGTTCATCTCGGCGGGGATGCAGCCGCTCAAGCCGTACTTCTCGGGTGCGAAGACGCCGCCCGCGCTGCGTTTCACGACGGTCCAGAAGTGCCTCCGCGCGGGAGGGAAGGACACCGACCTCGACGAGGTCGGGCTGACGGCGCGCCACGCGTCGATGTTCGAGATGCTCGGCAACTTCTCGTTCGGCGACTACTTCAAGGCCGGCGCGGTCGACTACGCCTGGGAGTTCGTCACGGAGCACCTGGGGTTCGAGCCCGGCAGGCTGTGGGCGACGGTGTTCGCGGGCGATCCCGGCCTCGGCCTCGGAGAGGACGAGGTTGCGGTCGAGGCCTGGCTGCGCAAGGGAATCCCGCGCGAGCGGATCGTCCCATTCCCGCGTTCCGACAACTTCTGGGGCCCCGCCGGCGAGACCGGGCCGTGCGGCCCGTGCTCGGAGCTGCACTACGACCGCGGCCCAGAGCACGGCTGCGGTCAGCCCGACTGCGGCCCGAACTGCGAGCGCTGCGATCGCTACATCGAGTTCTGGAACCTCGTCTTCATGGAGTTCGATCTCGGCGCCGACGGATCGCTGACGCCGCTGCCGAAGCAGAACATCGACACGGGCATGGGCCTCGAGCGCGCCGCGATGCTGGTGCAGGCAGTCGACTCGATCTTCGACACCGACGGCTTCCGGTTGATCATGGACTGGATCGAGGAGGAGTCGGGCGTCGCGTACACGAACTCGCCCGAGGCGACTAGGGCCCACCGCGTCCTGTGCGACCACGGGCGCGGCGTGACCTTCCTCGTCGCGGAGGGTGTCACACCGTCGAACGAGGGCCGGGGCTACATCCTCCGGCGACTGATCCGCCGCTCGGTCGTGCAGGCCCGCCGGATCGGGCTGCCGTCCGTCTACCCGCTGCCTCGCATCGTCGTCGACCAGGTGGGGCCGTGGTACCCCGAGGTCGTCGAGAACGCCGACGCGATCGAGCGGGTCGTGCGTGCGGAGGAGGAGCGGTTCCGCGAGACCCTCGACCGGGGCCTGAAGGAGTTCGACGAGCTCGCCGGAGGCGACATCGGCGCCGACGAGGCGTTCCGGCTCGCCGCGACGTACGGTTTTCCGATCGAGCTCACCGTGGAGCTCGCTCGCGAGCGGGGGCATGCGGTCGACGTCGACGGCTACCGCGCCGAGATGGAGCGGCACCGGAAGATCTCGCGCGGGACCGGGGAGAAGGGCCTCGGCCAGAGCGCGGCAGAGTTCGCGCAGGCGACAGGCTTCGCGTCGGAGTTCGTCGGCTACACGAAGATCGACGTCCTCACTCAGCTGGGGGCCGTCGAGGACGTGGGAGACGGCACGTTCCTCGGGAAGCTCCGTGAGTCGCCCTTCTACCCGGCCGGGGGCGGCCAGGTGACCGACCAGGGCTGGATCGAGCGAGACGACGACGCATCTGTGCGCGCCGACCTCGTCGACGCCTACCGCTTCGACGCCGACCAGGTGCTCCTCTTTCGTGGCTCGGGCTTTACCGCGGGTGACCGCGTGCGTGCCGTTGTGCCCTGGAGCGTCCGCTTCCCGACGATGGCGAACCACACGGCGACGCACCTCCTCCAGGCGGCGCTCCGCGACGTGCTCGGGGAGCACGTAGCCCAGGCCGGCTCGGCCGTGCGGCCAGACCGGTTGCGTTTCGACTTCACCCACACCGCGGCGCTCACGCCTCAGGAGCGCGAAGCGATCGAGCACCGGGTGAACCGCGCCGTCTTCGAGAACCACCGGGTGAGCACGTTCGAGACGACGCTCGACGAGGCCCGCAGGCTCGGCGCGATGGCGCTCTTCGGTGAGAAGTACGGCAACGTCGTGCGGGTCGTCGACGTCCAGGGCGTCTCGACGGAGCTCTGCGGCGGCACGCACGTGGGAACGACTGCCGAGATCGGCGCCTTCGCGATCCTGGGCGAGGGGTCGGTCGGCAGCGGCGCACGGCGCATCGAGGCGGTGACGTCAGGCGAGGCCTGGGCCGCGTTGCATGCGCGCGCAGGTGAGGTGGAGGCGCTCCGGACGGAGCTCGAGGAAGTGCGGCGCGAGCTCAAGCGAAAGCCCGTCGCCACGGCCGGTGCCGTCACCGATCCCGAGGCGGTGGTCAGTGCGGTCGACGGCGTCAACGTCGTCGTGCAGGCCGTCGAGGGCTTCGACGGCGACGCCCTGCTCGACCTCTCGGACCGGTTCAAGCAGCGCCACAGCCCGGCCGCGGTCGTACTCGGTTCGGTTGACGCGGGCAAGGTTGCGCTGGTCGCGAACTTCGACGCAGACGTCGCCGAACGCGTCAGCGCGTCCGACGTGATCCGCGGCGCTGCCCCGCTCGTCGGTGGCGGCGGCGGCGGCCGGCCGACGATGGCCCGCGCAGGTGGCAAGGACGCCGACAGGCTGCCCGCGGCCCTCGCGGAGGCCGAGCGGCTGATCCGCGCGGCCCTGTGAGGGCGCTCGCGCTCGACTACGGCGCCGCGCGCACCGGCGTCGCCGTCTCGGACGTCACCGGGACGCTCGCGCGGCCGCTCTGCGTCGTCGAGCGCGCCGGGTCGGACGCCGGCCTCGATCACGTCGTGGAGCTAGTGGTGGAGCACGGGGCCGAGATCGTCGTCGTCGGGCTGCCTCTCACGCTGCGAGGCGAGCGCGGCTCGCAGGCGCGCGAGACAGAGCTGTTCGTCGAGGCGCTGCGCGACCGCCTCGACGTCCCGGTCGAGATGGAGGACGAGCGCTTCACGACGACGCTCGCCCAGCAGTCGGGCGGACGCGCGCCCGAGGACGCGGTCGCCGCGGCGCATCTCCTGCAGGGCTGGCTGGAGCGTGTCCGTTGAGGCGGTGGCTCGTGCTGATCGTCGTCGTGGCGGTCGTGGCGGTCGGCGCGTTCGCGGCCACAGCGTGGATCGTGGGCGAGGACCAGGCGCCCGTGCCGACCGTGACGGCACCGCCCCCGCTCGCGCGGCTGACGATCATCTTCCCCGAGGGGTTCACGATCCGCGAGATGGCCGACCGCGTCGCCGCCGTGCGTGGGATCGCGATCGCGAAGCGCGGTGTCACGCCTCGGCTCACGCGCGACGGCTATCTCCGCGCCGTGTCGCGCACGGTGCCTCCGTCGCGCTTCCGCGCGGACGTGCAGCGGGACTCGATCGAGGGGTTCCTCTTCCCGGCGTCGTACGAGTTCACCCAGAAGACGACTGCCCGCGAGCTCGTCGCCGATCAGCTCCGCGCGTTCCGGCAGCGCTTCCGTGGCGTCGACCTGTCGTACGCACGATCGAAGAAACTGACGCCGTACGACGTGCTGATCATCGCCTCGATGATCGAGAAGGAGACCGCCGTGCCACGCGAGCGCAGGCTGGTCGCCGCCGTGATCTACAACCGTCTCCGCAACCGGATGCCGCTCGGGATCGACGCGACGGTCCGGTACGGGCTCGACATCCCGGGCACGGAGTCGCTCACGAAGGCAGCGCTCCGCTCTCCCTCGCCGTACAACACGCGCCTTCACACGGGGCTCCCGCCGACGCCGATCGCGAACCCGGGTCTCGCATCGATCCGCGCCGCCGCGAACCCGGCCCGAGGCGTCGATTACGTGTACTACGTCCGCAAGCCGAAGTCGCTCACGCACTACTTCACGGCGAACGAGCGGGACTTCCTCCGCAAGGTCTGCGAATACGGCTACGCCTGCGACTGACCGCTTCCGCTACGCGAGACGAACAGCCCGGTCAGACACCCGAGTCGGTCCCGTTGCGCGCCCGCTCGAGCGCCTCTCGCTGCTCGCGGACGTGGTCTCGGGCACGCTCGAGAACGTCGGCCACGAGATCGCCGAGGTCGTCGTCCTGCGCCGGCTCGGCGTTGATCCACGCGGGCGGGAGCAGCTCGCGCCGGGCGCGCTCGTACTCCCTGGCTGCCTCGAAGCGCGCAAGGAGTCGGCGATCGACGTTGTCGTCGATGCTCATCGTGATACGCATCGGCACGCGGGGGCCGCGAGATGAGCCTTGGTGCCGCCGAGGCTGTGCGCCCGCGATACTCCGCGGATGCCGAGCCTGGACAGCCACGCATGACCGAGATCGCCGGCACGACGACGCTCGTCGGCCTCCTCGGTTGGCCGACGGAGCACTCGCTCTCGCCGCGGATGCAGAACGCCGGGTTCGCCGCGCTCGGGCTGGACTGGGCGTATGTGCCGCTGCCGACACCACCGGAGCTCCTCGGCGACGCGGTGCGTGGGATCGTGGCGACGGGGTTCGCGGGGGCGAACGTCACGATCCCGCACAAGGAAGCGGTGATCGCGTTCTGCGACGAGCTCGATGATGTCGCGTCGCGGGCCGAGTCGGTCAACACGCTCGTGATCTACGACGGCAAGGTGCTCGGCGCGTCGACGGACGGGCTCGCGGTCACGTCACAGCTGGAGCCGGAAGGTCGCCGGGCGCTCGTGCTCGGGACGGGCGGCGCCTCAAAGGCCGTCGCCGCCGCGCTCGCGCACGCGGGCGCCGACGTCGTCGTCATGGGTCGTCGCGACCCGGGGTGGCCACCGTCGCCGGACGGCTTCGACATCCTCGTCAACGCGACGCCCATCAAGGACGAGGTCGTCGTCCGGCCGGTGCCCGACATGCAGGTCGTCGACCTCGCGTACCGGCCGGACGGGCTCCCGACCGCTCTCGTCGCCGCCGCGATGGATGTCGATAGCCATCCCTGCGTCGACGGGCTCGACGTGCTGCTGGCGCAGGGCGCCGCGTCGTTCGAGCGCTGGACGGGCGAGGCAGCGCCGCTCGTAGCCATGCGCGCCGCCTTGCGAGCAGGTCGCTGAGCCTGTGGATCGATCGTCTCGATTTCGGCACGATCTAGGGGTTGACACAAACCGGTCTCTGAGGCCTGTTTGCGATTTGGGCAACGAAGGCGCCTTGTCTGTCACCTGCCGAGCGGCTGCGTAGGATCGCGGCATGGGGCTTTGGCTGACCACCGCGGGCGAGTCGCACGGGCCGGCGCTCACCGCGATCGTCACCGGGCTCCCTGCGGGTCTCCCGCTGGAGAAGGAGGCGATCGACTCCGACCTGCGGCGGCGGCAGCAGGGGTACGGGCGCAGCCCGCGGCAGAAGCTCGAGTCCGACGAGGTCGAGGTGCTCTCCGGCCTCCGGCACGGTGTGACGGTCGGGACGCCGCTGACGCTCGTCGTCCGCAACCGGGACCACGCGAACTGGACATGGGGAATGAGCCCGTGGCCGGGCGAGGCCGAGCCGTCGGGCAAGGGGACGACGCCCGTGACACTGCCACGTCCAGGGCATGCCGACCTCGCGGGCGTCCTCAAGTACGGCCACGACGACGTCCGCAACGCCCTCGAGCGCGCGTCGGCCCGGCACACCGCGGTCCACGTCGCGGCGGGGGCCGTCGCGAAGGCGCTCCTGCGCGAGCTCGGCATCGAGGTCGCGGGCACCCCAATGGAGATCGGCGGCGAGACGACCGAGCAGGGGATGCGCGACGCGACCGATGCCGCCAGGAAGGACCGGGACACGCTCGGCGGTGTCGTCGAGGTCGTCGCGACGGGGGTCCCTCCGGGATTCGGCTCCTACGCGGAGAAGGCCGACCGGCTCGACGCGCGGCTCGCGTTCGCGCTCATGGGGATCCAGGCCGTCAAGGGGGTGGAGATCGGCGACGGCTTCGCGCTCGCGCGCCGTCGGGGGACGGAAGCCCATGACGAGATCGACCCTGGGCTCTCGCGCCGGACGAATCGCGCGGGCGGCATCGAAGCCGGGGTGTCGAACGGCGAGCCGATCGTGGTGCGCGCCGCTATGAAGCCCCTCCCGACTCTGATGCGGCCGCTGGACTCGGTCGACCTCGAGACCGGAGAGTCCGCGCAGGCGCTCGTCGAGCGTTCGGACGTCCAGGCTGTCGAGGCGCTCGCGGTCGTCGCCGAGGCGGCGGTCGCGTTCGAGCTTGCTCGCGTCGCCCTCGACAAGCTCGGAGGCGACGCGCTGGTCGACGTCCTCGCCGCGCGTGATGCGTACCTCGCCCGGATCGGCGACCGATGGCACCCCGGCGACAGCTGAACGCGCTCGGCCGGCATCTCGCGCTCGCCGGGTTCATGGGCTCGGGGAAGACGACGGTCGGCGAGGCGGTCTCCCGGCGACTGGGACGGCCGTTCGTCGACCTCGACCGCGAGATCGAGGCGCGGGCAGGGTCGGCGGTCGCCGAGCTGTTCGCAAGCCGCGGCGAACCCGGTTTTCGCGCGCTCGAGGAGGACGTCGCGCGCGACGTCCTCCGGGATTCCGAGCCCGTCGTCGTCGCCCTCGGCGGCGGCGCGGTGCTGTCCGAGCGTACGAGGAACGACCTGGCAGCGCGCGCATTCACGGTGCTTCTCGATGTCGACTCCGAGGTCGCCTGGACGCGCGTCGCGGGCTCCGGTCGTCCGCTCGCGCAGGAGCCCGAGGAGTTCCACGCGCTCCACCGAGACCGTCAGCCGCTCTACGAGGAGGTCGCGGACGCTCACGCCGGCGACGCGGACGAGGTCGTGCTCGCCGCCGCCGGCGTCCATGTCGGGGCGGAGGCGATCGACGAGCTCGATCAGCTCGTCCCCGGTGACGGGCCGGCCGAGCTCGTCGCCGATGCGCACGTCGCGGGGATCCACGGCATCCGCGCCCAGGTCGCTCTCGGGTCGCGTGACGTCGCGCAACACGAGGTTCCGCCGGGGGAGGCGGCGAAGACCCCCGCCATCCTCGAGCAGCTCTGGCGCTCGCTCACGATCGGTCGCGACGGCTGTCTCGTGGCCCTGGGCGGGGGATCGACGACGGACGTCACCGGCTTCGCCGCCGCGACCCACATGCGCGGCGTCGCGTGGACGGCGGTTCCCACCACGCTCGTCGGCCAGGTCGACGCCGGCATCGGAGGCAAGACCGCGATCGACCTCCCGGGGGCGAAGAATGCGGTGGGCGTGTTCCATTGGCCCGCGCGCGTCGTCTGCGACCCGTCGCTCCTCGCGACCCTACCCGACGGCGAGCGGCGGAACGGCCTGGCAGAGGTCGTGAAGACCGGCCTCCTTGCGGGCCGCCCCCTGTGGGAGCGCGCGGAGGCGGAGCAGGTGCGAGTGTGCGCCGCCTTCAAGTCGGCCGTCTGCCTGCAGGACCCCCACGACCGAGGCCCGCGCACGCAGCTCAACCTGGGTCACACGTTCGCCCACGCGCTCGAGGCGGCGGCGGGGTACTCGCTGTCACACGGGCGGGCGGTCGCCCTCGGGCTCCTCGCTGCACTGCGCCTCTCCGGGCTCCCGGACCAGGTGGACGTGGTGACGGACCTGCTCGCCCCGGAGCGCGCGCGCGTCGACCGCGACGCCGCCTGGGCGGCGATCGCGCGGGACAAGAAGGCAGAGCGCGGGACGCCGAGGCTCGTCCTCCTCGACGCCCCCGGGCGGCCACGGTGGGGGGTCGAGGTGCCGGAGTCGGACGTCCGCCGGGTGCTCGACGAGCTCATCGCCTGAGGGCCGCCAGTAGCATCTCCGCCGTGCGCATCGACGTGCTGAACGGCGTCAATCTCGACCTCCTCGGCCGCCGCGACCGCGCCCAGTACGGCGACGACTCGCTGCAGGACCTCGAGACGCAGGTGTACGCGTGGGCGCGGGAGCTCGGCCTGCAGGTGCGTTGCCGCCAGACGAATCACGAAGGCGAGTACGTCGAGTTCCTCCACGCGGCGCTCGACAACGCGGACGCAATCGTCGTCAACCCCGGCGCCTGGACGCACTACAGCTGGGCGATTCGGGACGCGCTTGAGCCATTCGCGGGGGCGGTCGTCGAGGTGCACATGTCCGACGTCGACGCCCGCGAGGAGTGGCGCCGGCACAGCGTGCTCGAGGGGCTGACGACGGAGCGGGTGACCGGGCAGGGGATCAACGGCTACCGGCGGGCGCTCGAGGTACTTGCGAATCGGAGGGACGGATGAATCGGATCGAGCGTCTCGCCTCGCGGCTCGACGACCCGCTGCTGGTCACCGGGCTCGTCAACGTGCGCTATCTGACCGGATTGCAGAGCTCGAACGCCGCCGTCCTCGTCGAGCCGGACGGGGACGCGACCCTGTACACGGACTTCCGCTACGCAGAGGCTGCGGCGGAGATCGACAGTGTGACGTTCCACCGGACGCCGCGCGCGGTTGTCCCTGCGCTGGCGGAGCTCCTGTCGGGGCGGCGAATCGCGGTCGAGGCGTCGCATCTGTCGCTCGCCTCGGCTGAAGTCCTGCGCGAAGGCGGGGCCGCGCTCGTCTCGACGAGCGGCGTTGTCGAGGCGCTGCGCGCGGTGAAGGAGCCGGGCGAGCTCGACGCGATGCGGCGGGCGGCGGCCATCTCCGACCGCGTCTACGAGGAGCTGGCCGAGCAGCCGTTCGTCGGGCGCACCGAGGCGGAGCTCGCCTGGTGGCTCGAGCAGGCGTGGCACGAGGCAGGCGCCGACGGCCCGTCGTTCGACGCCATCGTCGCCTTCGGAGAGAACGGCGCCCGGCCACATGCACAGCTGCGCGACGTCCCGATCCCCGAGGACACGCTCGTCGTCGTCGACGCGGGCTGCTCGGTCGACGGCTACGCGTCCGACTGCACGCGGACGTTCTTCACCGGCCAGCCGGAGGGACGTCTCCGCGAGATCTACGACCTCTGTCTGCAGGCACAGCTCGACGCGCTCGCCGCGATCCACCCGGGCGCGGCGGGGCGAGACGTCGACGCGGCCTCGCGCGTGGCGATCGAGGCGGCCGGGATGGGGGAGAGGTACGGACACGGCCTCGGCCACGGGGTCGGGCTCGACGTGCACGAGGAGCCGAACTTGCGCCCGGAGTCGGATGCAGTGCTCGAGGTGGGCAACGTCGTGACGGTCGAGCCGGGGATCTACCTCGCCGGGGACGTCGGCGTCCGGATCGAGGACATGGTCGTCGTCACCGAGAACGGCTGCGAGCGGCTGACCTCGGTCACGAAGGAGCCGGTGGTCGTCGGCTAGATTGGTCGCCCGTCATGGCCGACATCGTCAACACGAACCAGTTCCGAAACGGGATGCACATCGAGCACCGCGGTGCTGTGTGGCGCATCGTCGAGTTCCAGCACGTCAAGCCCGGGAAGGGCGGCGCGTTCGTCCGCACGAAGCTCAAGAACCTCGAGACGGGCGCGGTCGTCGACGACACGTTCCGCGCAGGCGAGAAGTTCCCCCGCGTCCACACCGAGGTGAAGAACGTCCAGTTCCTCTACGACGACGGCGGCGAAGCGCACTTCATGGACGAGGAGACGTACGACCAGTTCACGCTCGCGCGCGCGGACATAGCCGGCGAGCTGGCCTACATGCTCCCGTCCTCGACCGTCCAGATCCTCCAGGTCAACGGGAAGCCGTCGGGCCTCCAGATGCCGGCCTCGGTCGAGCTCGCCGTTGCAGAGACGGAGCCCGGCGTCCGCGGCGACACCGTGTCCAACGTGACGAAGCCGGCGACGCTCGAGACCGGCGCCGTCGTCCAGGTCCCGCTCTTCGTCGAGATCGGCGAGCGGATCAAGGTCGATCCCCGCGAGGCCCGCTACATCTCGCGCGCCTGACGTCCCGGCCGCCGGGACGCCGGGCTGGGCGCCGCGGCTGGGAGGCGGCGGGCCAGCGGCGGTAGTCTCCCGCGCGTGCCGCAACTGTTCGACACCACGGTCCGGCTTCTCTCGCAGGAGCCGCTGGCGGGGCGCATCCCGACCGGCGAGGTGCTCAGGGTCGCGGAGATCCTCGACGGCGCCGGCTTCGCGTGCCTCGAGGTCTCGGGGGGAGGCGTCTTCGACGCTTCGGTGCGGCGTGGCGTCGAGAGCCCCTGGGAGCGGATCCGGGCGATCGATGCGCGGACGACGACGCCGCTCGGGCTGGCCCTGCGCGGGCGCTTCCTCGTCGGCTCGAAGCCCGTGTCGCCCGACATCGTCCGGCGGTTCGTGGCCTGCGCGGCAGACAACGGGATCGACATCTTCCGGCTGCACGACCCGCTCAACGACGTCTCGAACCTCCGCGAGGCGGGCGAGGCGATCGTCGACCTCGGGAAGGAGCTCCACGTCGGGCTCGTCTACACCTCCGGCGGTTCGGGTGAGCTGGACGCGCTCGTCGAGCAGGCGCGAAGGCTCGGGGAGCTCGGCGCAGCGCGGGTCCTGCTGAACGACCCGACGGGCGGCCTGCTGCCGCACGTGACCCAGGAGCTCGTCGAGCGGCTCGGGGAGGCGAGCGGGCTCCCGGTCGGCCTCTACGTCCAGGCCGCGGGTGGTACCGCCCTCGCCAACGCCCTCGTGGCGACACGCGTGGGCGCGGACGTCGTGGCGACCGCCGTCTACCCGCTCGCGCTGACGCTGCACCGCATCGCCGGCGAGTCGCTCGTCGAGGCGCTCGAAGGCCTCGGGCGACCCACCGGGGTCGACGTCGCCCGCCTGTGGGAGGCCGCCGACGTCGTCGACGAGCACCTCGGCGACGAGCCGCTCGCGCCGCTGGCGCCGCGCATCGCCGTGCGCGCCGCGGAGTACGATCTGCCTGCCGGGCTCGTCGCGGCGCTCGACGCTCAGTTGCGCGCGCACGGCGCAGGGGACCGCCTGCTGGACACGCTCGCCGAGGTGGTGCGCATCCGCGAGGAGTCGGGGCGTCCGCCGCTCGCCGCGCCGATCGGCCAGATTCTCGGCTCGCAGGCTTTCCTCAACGTCCTGTCGGCACGCCGCTACCGCACGGTGCTGGACGAGTTCCGGCAGCTCGTGACGGGTGCGTACGGGACCCCGCCGGCGGCGATCGAGCCCTCGGTGCTCCGCGCGGTCGCGCTCCTGGGCGGCGACGCGCCGGCGCTCGACGAGGACCCGCCGAGTGCCGACGACGTCCGCGAGGCCGCCGAGGGGCTCGCATCCTCCGAGGAGGACCTCGTGCTCCTCGCGATGTTCGGCGACGAGGCGGAGACGCTCCTGCAGACGATCCGCCAGCGCCACTCGCGCGAGGCCTCGCTGCTCGCCGGAGACGTCGACGCGCAACGGGGCGAGCGGATCCGCGAGCTCGTCCGGATCGTCCAGGAGTCCGGCGTCGGTGAGATCGAGATCGAGGACGAGGGGATGCGCGTCTCAGTGCGGCGCGCCGACGAGCCGGGGGCCGTTCCGGGGCACACGGTCGGCGGCGTGGCGATCGCCGAGCACGACGCCCCCGAGATCGCCGTCACCGCGGAGCCCGTGCGCGTCGAGTCGCCGATGCCCGGGATCTTCTACCGCTCGCCTCAGCCGGGCGCGCCGCCGTTCGTCGAGGTGGGGGACGTCGTCATCGCGGGCCAGACCCTGTGCGTGCTCGAGGCGATGAAGCTCTTCAACGAGCTGAAGACCGACCTCGACGCGCGGGTGAGGGCGATCCACGCCGACAACGGGCAGCCTGTCGAGTTCGGGACGCTGCTGTTCGAGCTCGAGCCCGTCGGCGGGCCACCTGTCGTCTAGACCGATGTTCTCCCGCGTCCTCGTCGCCAATCGAGGCGAGATTGCCGTCCGCGTGATCCGCGCGCTCCGCGAGCTCGGAATCGAGGCGGTTGCCGTCTACTCGACGGCCGACCGGAACGCGATGCACGTGCGCCTCGCCGATCAGGCGGTCTGCATCGGCCCGCCGGCGTCCGCCGAGAGCTACCTGCGCATCCCGAGCGTCGTCGCCGCGGCGCAAACGACGAGCTGCGAGGCGGTCCACCCCGGATACGGCTTCCTCGCCGAGAACCCGGCCTTCGCCCGGGCCTGCGCCGAGAACGACCTCGTGTTCATGGGCCCCTCGCCGGACGTCATGGAGCGTCTCGGCGACAAGGCGACCGCCAAGGAGGAGCTTCGGGCGGCAGGCGTGCCTCTCGTGCCGGGCACCGCGGGCGCCGCGCAGCTCGGCGAGATCCGCCGTGTTGCGGACGCCATCGGGTTCCCGGTGATGCTCAAGGCGACTGCAGGCGGCGGCGGAAAGGGCATGCGCCTCGTGGACTTCCCGGGCGGGCTCTCCGAGGCGTTCGCGGCCGCCTCGGCGGAGGCCGAGGCCGCGTTCGGCGATGGCTCCCTGTATCTCGAGAAGGTCGTCGCGCCTGCGCGGCACGTCGAGATCCAGGTGCTGTGCGACCGCCACGGGAGCGTCTTGACGCTCGGCGAGCGCGAGTGCTCGATCCAGCGGCGTCACCAAAAGCTGGTCGAGGAGTCGCCCTCGCCGGCGGTCGGCCCGGAGACGCGTGAGGCGATGGAGGCGTCGGTCGAACGTGCCTGCCGCGCGGTCGGCTACGAGGGCGCCGGCACGTTCGAGTTTCTGCTCGGCCCCGAGGGGGAGCCGTACTTCATCGAGGTCAACTGTCGGCTGCAGGTCGAGCACCCGGTCACCGAGCTCCTGACCGGGATCGACATCGTCCGCGAGCAGGTGCGGATCGCGGCCGGCGAGCGGCTGGCTGGCCCCGGCCGCACCTCGCGGTCGGGCCATGCGATCGAGGTCCGGATCAACGCCGAGGACCCCTCGCGGGGCTTCGCGCCCGCGCCGGGCCTCGTGACGCGCTTCCGCCCGCCGCTCGGTCCGGGCGTTCGGGTCGACACTGCGGTCGAGGACGGGTCGGAGATCCCGCCGTTCTACGACTCGCTGATCGCGAAGGTGATCGTCTCGGACGACGACCGGCCCGCCGCGATCGCCCGGGCGGTGCGCGCGCTCGACGAGCTCGTCGTGGAGGGGATCCCTACGACGCGCGAGCTCGCGCTCGACGTGCTCCGCTCCGACGGCTTCCGGTCGGGCTCCTACTCGACCGGCTACCTTGACGAGATGGAGGAGCATCTGCCCTCGCTCCGTTCCGCATGAGCGGGGAGGCGACCCGGCCGGCGGCAAAGCCCGCGGCGAAGCCGCTGGGGCGCAGGCAGGCGCGCCGCCAGGCGTTGTTCCTCCTCTACCAGTGGGATCTCACGAGCCAGCCGCTCGCGTCGCTCTTCGACGGCAACCCGGACGAGTTCGCCGCGAGCCTCGCCACGGCCGTCGCCGCGCAGGCGTCAGTGCTCGACGAGCGCGTCACCCGCGCCTCGGAGGGCTGGCCCGCCGACCGGCTGGGTACGCTCGAGCGGAACATTCTGCGGATCGGGGCCTACGAGCTCGAGGAGGAGACGGTGCCCGCGGAGGTCGCGATCAACGAAGCCGTGGTGCTCGCGAAGCGCTACGCGACCGAGGACGCCGCGCGCCTGGTCAACGGGATCCTCGGGCGCTTGCGCAGCGAGCGTGACGCATGACGACGTCCGACGAGTCGCTCCAGCGCGCCGAGGAGCTGCTCGAGCGCCTTAAGACGCGCGTCGACGCGCTCGAGGCGAGCGCGGACTCCGGCGGGGACGTCGACGAGGCGGTCGACGGGCTCGCGGAGATCGCCGAGCTCGCGAAGGAGATCGAGGCCGAGGTGCAGCGCGCCCGCCAGGCCGCCGATGCAGGCGCCTGACGATCTGCGGACGCTCGTCGAGGAGGGCCTCGACGAGCTCTCGTTCCACCCGTCGCTCGCGGGCCTCGTCGAGCCAATGCGCTACGCGCTCGCCGGGGGCGGCAAGCGGATCCGCCCCGTCATCTGCCTCGCGACGGCCGAGGCGGCGGGCGGCCGGATCGAGGCCGCGCTGCCAGCCGCGCTCGCGCTCGAGCTGGTGCACACGTTCTCGCTCGTCCACGACGACTTGCCGGCGATGGACGACGACGACGAGCGCCGCGGCCGGCCGAGCGCGCACGTGGCGTACGGCGAGGGCGTGGCGCTGCTCGCGGGCGACGCCCTGCTCGCTGAGGGTCTTCGGCGTGCGTCCCGGCTCGACCGCCCTGAGCCGGCCCGGGAGCTCGCCGAGGCGGCCCTCGGGATGATCGGCGGCCAGTACCTCGACGTCACGAGGGCCGACGTCGCACTCGAGGAGCTCCACCGCCTCAAGACCGGGCGGCTCTTCGCCGCCGCCGTCGGCCTCGGCTTATGGGCGGCGGACGTCCCCGCGGACGGGCAGGCCGCGTGGCGGGCGTTCGGGGAGGAGCTCGGACTGCTCTTCCAGGCGGTCGACGACGTGATCGACGGCGACGGCTATGCAATCGAACTCGGGGAGGGCGGTGCACGCGAGCTCGCCGCGTCCGCCGCGCGCCGGGCGCACGAGCGACTCGGCGCGATCGACGCCGAGACGACGGTGCTGGCGGAGATCGTGGACGGCCTCGCCGTGCGGACGGGCTGATCCGCCTCGAGTGGTCAGCCCTTCTCCACGCTGCCGGCCACCTCGTAGTGCGTGACGCGCTCGTCGCGTTCGATGAGATAGCGATCGTCCTCCGGGTAGTAGACCGCCGCCTCGACGTCTTCGCCGGCGAACGCCCGAATTGCGCCCCGCGAGTCCCAGAGCGAGAGCGTCACGAACTCGGTACGGCCGCCGTCCTCGCGGCGTAGCAGCCATGCCCCGCGGTTGCCAGGGACGGTGGCGTAGCCCGCGAGCCCCGTCTCGCCGATGTACGCCGCGTATGCGTCGCCGTCCTCGCTGCGTACGGCGCCTCTCCAAACCCGAGCGATCATCCAGAGCCTCCTGTTCCGTCGGATGGGCTACGAGACCGCCCGGCGCGCCCGGACTCATCGCACCCGTCCTACGATGGCACGTCATGGCCAGGAAGCGACTCGACGTCCTGCTCGTGGAGCGAGGGCTCGCCGAGAGCCGGGCGCAGGCGCAGGCCCTCGTCATGGCGGGCCTCGTGCCGGGCTACGACAAGCCGGGACAGCAGGTCGACGACGCCGCGGCTCTGGAGATCGAGCGCCCGCCGCGCTTCGTCTCGCGCGGCGGCGAGAAGCTGGCTCACGCGCTCGACGCGCTCGGGGTCGACCCGGCGGGCAGGGACTGCCTGGACATCGGCGCCTCCACGGGCGGCTTCACCGACTGCCTGCTCCAGCGCGGGGCCTCGCGCGTGATCGCGCTCGACGTCGGGTACGGCCAGCTGCATCCCCGGCTCCGCGCGGACGGCCGCGTCACGGTCCTCGAGCGCGTGAACGCCCGCCATCTGGACGCGCTGCCGTACCCGCCCGAGCTGATCGTCTGCGACGTCTCGTTCATCTCCGCGACACGCGTCCTGCCACCGGCGATCGCGCTCGCCACTCCCCGCTGGCAGGCGCTCGTCCTGGTCAAGCCCCAGTTCGAGGCGGGCCGCGCAGATGCGCCGAAGGGCGTCGTCCGCGACCCCCATGTGCACCGGCGTGTGCTCCGCGCGTTCTGCGCGTCGGCCGCCTCGTGGGGTGCGCGGGTCGCGGGCGTCGTAGACTCGGGCCACCCGGGGCCGAAAGGGAACCGGGAGTTCGTCGTCCAACTGATCGCGAGCGAGACGCCCTCCGACCCCGATGAGCTCGAGCGCCGGATCGACGCCGCCGTCGGGTAGGCCGCGCGGCCCCGTGACGAGGGCCGCGCTCGTCACGCACGGGAGGCCCGGCCAGGTCGGCGACGGCGTGGACCGGCTCGTGAGGGTCGCCCGGGACGCCGGCGTCGACCTCGTCGTGGGGCCGGAGGAGGCCGCGCGCCACGGCCTCGAGCCGCACGGCGACCCATCCGACGCCGAGCTCGTCGTCGTGCTCGGAGGCGACGGGACGATGCTCCGCGCCCTCCGCACGTCCCTCGGCACGGGCATCCCCGTGATCGGCGTCAACTTCGGGCGCGTCGGCTTTCTCAGCTCGATGCAACCGGACGAGCTCGAGGTCGGCCTCGTGCGGGCGTTCCGCGGTGAGCTCGAGGTCGTCCGGCTGCCTACGATCGAGCTCGAGAACGGAGACGCGTCCCACGTCGCCGTCAACGACGTCGTCGTCACCTCCGGCGAGCTCGGTCGGATGGTCGAGCTGGAGTGGGCAGTCGGCGGCGAGGATCTCGGCAGCGTCCCGTGCGACGGGATCATCTGTTCCACGCCCTCCGGCTCGACGGCCTACAACCTCTCGAACGGCGGGCCGGTGCTGATGTGGGGGATCGACGCGATGGCGACGACCTTCGTCGCGCCTCACTCGCTCCACGCCCGGCCGCTGGTCGTGCCGCGTGGGAAGGACGTGCTCGTGTGGAACCGGACGCCCGAGGTGTCGGCGGTCGTGCTCGTCGACGGCCACCGGGTGGGCGAGGCACCCCCCGGCGGCCGCGTCACGGTGAGGCTCGGCGACGCCCATACGCTTCTCGCGACGCTTCCCGACGCGACCTTCGTCAGCCGCTATCGCGCGGGCTTCTCGACGTAGCATGCCCTGGCCGCAGCGGCCGGGTGTGCCCGGCGAGACGCCCGTCTACGATCTCCACGTGTTGCGGAGACTGCGGATCGAGAACCTCGTGCTGATCCGTGAGGCGGACCTCCGGCTCGATCCGGGTCTCGTGGCGCTGACGGGGGAGACGGGTGCCGGCAAGACGATCGTGACCCAGGCGATCGGCCTCCTGCTCGGCGCGAAGGGCGACGCGGCCTCCGTCGGCGCTGCGGGCGCCGAGGCGTACGTCGAGGCGGAGCTGGACGTGCCCGACGGGTTCTTCGACGAGGAAGGCCTCGAGCCGCTGCGCGACCTCAGGCCGGACGACGAGCCGGGTCTCGTCGTCGCGCGACGCGTCACGGCCGACGGGCGCTCGCGGGCCTACGCCTGGGGGCGCACCGTCGCGCGCGATGACCTCGTCGCCGCGACCGAACGCCTGCTCGCGCTTTCCGGCCAGTTCGCGCAGCGACGTCTGGCGCGCCCGAGCCACCAGCTCGACCTGCTCGACGCGTTCGTCGGGCCCGAGCAGCGAGCGCGCCGGTCGGAGGCGCGGGATGCATGGCGTGCGCTCTCTTCTGCCGTTCGCCGGGTCGACGAGCTCGAGCGGGGGGCCGACACGGAGCGGGCGCGGCTGGCCGAGCTCGCGGCGCTCGCGGAGGACACCGACGGCTTCGAGCCGGGAGAGGAGGACGCCCTACGGGCCGAACGGGAGCGGTCGAGGCACGTGGCCGAGCTCCAGGAGGGAGCGCTGAGAGCAGCGGCCGCGATCGAGCCGGACGACGGAGAGGGAGCCCGCGCGCACGCCGCCGCAGCGGAGCGGGCGCTGGCGCCGCTCGAGCGCCTCGCGCCCGAGCTCGAGTCTGCAGCGGGCGAGCTGCGCGACGTCGTCGTCCGGCTCACCGAGGCCGCGGCCGATGTGCGGCGGTTCGCCGACTCGCTCGAGACGAGCCCCGAGCGCGCCGCCGAGATCGAGGAGCGCCTCGACCGGATGGCGGACGCGAAGCGCCGTCACCGCGCCGCAACGTTCGACGACCTCCTCGGCCGGCGCGCCGCGGCGGTGCGCGAGCTGGAGCTGGTCGACGCGGACGGCGACCCTCTCGCCCGCGCACGCGAGCAGCTCGATGCGGCACGAGTGCGGTACGACGCCGCGGCTCGCGCGCTCTCGGACGCGCGCCGTGGGGCGGCGGGGCAGTTCGCGGCCGCGGTCGCCGCCGAGCTCGCCGAGCTCGGGATGGGCGAGGGCGAGTTCCACGTCGACGTCCGTGAGCGGGACGCCGGCCCGGCAGGCGTCGACGAGGCCCTCTTCCTCGTGCGCCCGAACGCCGGTCTTCCGCTCGTGCCCGTCGCCGACACTGCCTCGGGCGGCGAGCTCTCGCGGGTCGCGCTGGCGATCGCGGCCGTCGCGGGCGGTGAGACGGTTGTCCTGGACGAGATCGATGCGGGCGTCGGCGGCGTGACCGCGCACCGTGTCGCCGCGGTTCTCCGCCGCCTGGCCGAGCGCGCCCAGGTGCTCACGATCACCCACCTGCCACAGATCGCGACGGCCGCCGACCAGCACCTGCGTGTCGAGAAGGTCCCCGGCGACCCGACGCACACGCGGATTGCGGTGCTCGACGGCGTGGAGCGGCGTGACGAGCTCGAGCGCATGCTCGGCGGCGAGGAGTTTGTGAGCGCGGTCACCTCGGACGCCCGGTCGTGAACGCCGAGATCACCGGCCGGGCGCGGCTGGGTCGCAGGACGAAAGACCTCGTCAAGCGCCTCGGGCCCGACGACGTCGCGATCGTCGACCACGCGGACATCGACCGCGTGTCGGCCGAGGAGCTCGCCGACTCGGGCATCCGTGCCGTCGTCAACGTTGCGCGCTCGACGACCGGCCGGTTCCCCAACCCCGGCCCGCTCGAGCTCGTCCGCGCGGGGGTCTGCCTGGTCGACGCCCCCGGGGCGCCGCTGTTCGACGTCCTGACCGACGGCGACACGGTGCGCCTCGACGGCGGCAGCGTCTGGCGGAACGGAACGCTCGTCGCCGAAGGCACCGTCCTCGATGCGGCGTCGCTCCAGGAGGCGCTCGCCGACCAGGAGAGCCGGATCGCGGACGCCCTCCAGGTGTTTGCCGAGAACACGCTCCGCCACCTGCAGGAGGAGGCGGGCACGCTCGCCGCGGGGATCGAGCTTCCGGCGCTCCGCACCCGGATCCGCGACCGCCACGCTCTCGTCGTCGCGCGGGGGCCCGGCTACAAGTCGGACCTCCGCATGGTGCGGCCCTACGTCCGCGACTTTCGGCCCGTCCTGATCGCGGTCGACGGCGGCGCCGACGCGCTGCGCGAGGTGGGTCTCGCGGCCGACCTGATCGTCGGCGACTTCGACTCGGTCTCGGACGCCGCGCTCCGGTCGCGGGCCGAGTTCGTCGTGCACGCGTACCCGGGCGGCGAGGCTCCGGGTGCAGGGCGCCTCCGGGATCTCGGCCTCGGGTTCCACACGGTGTCGGCACCCGGGATCAGCGAGGACCTCGCGCTCCAGCTCGCCTACGAGAAGGGGGCGACGTTGATCGTCGCGGTCGGAACGCATTTCAACCTTGTCGAGTTCCTCGAGCGCGATCGCGCCGGGATGGCTTCGACGTTCGTGACCCGCCTCAAGGTGGGCGAGTCGCTCGTCGACGCGAAGGGCGTCTCGCGCCTCGTCAGCCGCCGCGTCGGGATCTGGCCACTCGCCGTGTTCGCCCTCGCGGGAGCCGTCGCGATCGTCGGCGCCGTGCTCGCGTCGCCGACGCTCCGGAACGTGATCCAGTCGACAACGCGGGCGATCGTGAACGGGCTCGGGTTCTAGCCCGGCGCGAAATCCCGCTCTGCGAGACTGACGGCCGTGTTCGACCTCCGCTACCACGTCGCCTCGCTGGCCGCGGTGTTCGTGGCGCTCGTGCTCGGGATCTTCCTCGGCGTCGGGCTCTCCGGGAAGGGCTTCGTCAGCGACGCCGAGCGCGAGAACCTCCAGGCGTCGATCGACGCGCTTCGCGCAGAGCGCGACAGCGCGGTCGCGCGCGCGGCCGGCGCCGACCTACGGAGCGGCGAGCTCGACGCGTTCGCGAAGACGACGTACCCCGGCCTGGTCGGCGGGATGCTCGACGGGAAGAAGGTCGGGATCGTGTTCGTCGGCTCGGTCGATCAGGGCCTTGCCGGCGCGGTTCGTCGGTCGGTCGCCGACGCGGGCGGCCGCGTCACGCTGATCCGGGCGCTTCGCGTCCCGCTCGACACCGAGGCGACGGACTCCGCGCTCCGCGCCGAGCCAGACACCCGTGGGCTCGCGGGGTCCGACAACCGGGAGCGCCTCGGCCGGGCGCTCGCCCGCGAGCTCGTCACAGCGGGGCCGAATCCCGTGTTCGACGGTCTCACCCGCGTGCTCGTCGAGGAGCAGTCCGGCTCGGTCAACCCAGCGCTCGACGCCGTCGTGGTCGCGCGGCCCGCCCCGCCGCAGCACGGGGAGACGGAGGCGCTGCTCGCGGGCCTCTACAGCGGTCTCGCCGCTGCGCCCGTGCCGACGGTCGGGGTGGAGAAGAGCGACCCGAAGACGAACGCGATCCCGGTCTTCCACCGCCGTGGCCTCGCGACCGTCGACAGCATCGACGGCGCGCCGGGGCAGGTCGCCCTCGTCTTCCTTCTGGCGGGCGCCCGGCCCGGGAGCTACGGGACGGGCTCGGATGCCGCCGACGGCATCCTTCCGGACCCGCCGCCTCTCCCCGTGACCAGGGGGTGAGCGAACCGGAGCTGACCGTGCTCGTCGCAGCCCGTGACGAGGAGGAGCGGATCGGCCGGGCGGTGACGGCGCTGCGGGACGCGTTTCCCGACGCGGACGTGGTGGTCGCGGACGACGGGTCGCGCGACGGGACGGCGTCGACGGCGGAGGCGGCGGGGGCCCGGGTCGTCCGGCTGCCGCGCCGAGGCAAGGGACAGGCGCTGACGCTCGCCGAACGGGAGTGCCGCGCCGGGCCGATCCTCCTCTGCGATGCCGATCTCGACGGCGATCTCCATCCGCTCGTCGAGGCGGGTACCGACGTGGCGGTCGCGCGCTTCGCGTGGCATGTCGGCGGTGGTCTCGGACTCGCAAAGGGCGCCGCGCGGGCGCTCGTCGAGCTTCGCACCGGGCAACACGTCGTAGAGCCGCTCTCCGGGCAGCGAGCGCTCTCGGCGCGCGCGCGCGCGAAGGTGTTCCCGGTCGCCGCGGGCTTCGGCGTCGAGACGCGGATGACGATCGACGCGCTGCGCGCCGGACTCGACGTACGGGAGGTCGAGCTCGACCTCACCCATCGCGCCACCGGCCGGGACGTCCGGGGCTTCTTGCACCGGGGCAGGCAGCTGCGGGATCTGCTGCTCGCGACCCTCGCGCCGCAGGCGAGCAGCTTCCGCGGTCTGCGGCTGCCCCTCGTCGGCGCCGTCGTGGGCGCCGTCGCTCCGTCCGTCGCCCCGGTCGCCGCGCTCGGGCTCGCGGACGATCTCTGGAGCGGCCCGGAGCGCGGCTTCCGCGCGCACCTCCGGACGGGGGCCACGACCGGCACCTTGAAGCTCGTCGGGATCCCGCTCTGGGCGCTCTGGCGGACGCGGTCGGGGTCCGGGGCCGTGCTCGTCGCACTCTCCGCGAATCTCGTCAACCAGCTCGATACCCGGCCGGGCAGGGCACTCAAGGTCACGCTCGCGGGTGCGCTCGCGCTCGGCGGGCGGCCGCGGAGGGCCGTCGCGCTCGGCGTCCTGCTCGCTCCCTACGATCTCCGCGAGATGACGATGCTCGGGGATGCGGGGTCGAATGCGCTCGGCGCCATGCTAGGTTTGGAATCCGTGGGGCGGCTGACGGGCCTACGGAGGACGAGCGCGATCGGAGCGCTCGCCGCCGTCTCCCTCCTCGGCGAGCGCCGCTCGCTCGGCGCCCTGATCGAGAGGACGCCGGGGCTCCGCACCGTCGACGCGCTGGGGCGCTACCCGTGAGCGACGGGCCGCCGACCCGCTACGTCTTCGTCACGGGCGGGGTCGTGTCGGCCCTCGGCAAGGGGATCGTCGCCGCCTCGCTCGGCCGGCTGCTCAAGGCGCGCGGCCTGCGGGTGCAGGCGCAGAAGTTCGACCCGTACCTCAACGTCGACCCCGGCACGATGAGCCCGTTCCAGCACGGTGAGGTGTTCGTCACGGAGGACGGCGCCGAGACCGATCTCGATCTCGGGCACTACGAGCGGTTCATCGACGAGAATCTCTCCCGCAACGCGAGCCACTCGGCGGGCGCGATCTGGGACACCGTCCTGCGCAAGGAGCGCAAGGGCGAGTTCCTCGGCGCGACGGTGCAGGTGATCCCGCACATCACGAACGAGATCACGGCGCGGATCCGCCGCGCGGCGAAGGCGGACCCGGCGGACGTCGTGATCTCGGAGATCGGCGGCACGGTCGGCGACATCGAGTCACTGCCGTTCCTCGAGGCGATCCGCCAGTTCCGGCGGGAGGTCGGTCCCGAGAACGTCCTCTACCTGCACGTCACGCTCGTCCCGTTCATCGAGGCGGCGGGCGAGCTGAAGACGAAGCCGACGCAGCACTCGGTCAACGAGCTCCGCCGGATCGGTATCCACCCCGACGCGATCGTCTGTCGCTCGGGCGAGCTGCTCTCGTCGGAGATTCGCGAGAAGATCGCCCTCTTCGCGGACGTCGACCCGCGCGCCGTCTTCTCCTCGCCCGACGTGCCGGACGTCTACCTCGTCCCCGAGCACCTGATGACAGAGGGGCTCGACGCCTTCGTCTGCGACCGCCTCGGCCTCGAGACAGGGGCCGCGGACCTGACGGAGTGGAAGGAGCTCACCGACCTGATCGCCGAGCAGAGCGAGGAGGTCGAGATCGCGCTCGTCGGCAAGTACGTCAAGCTGCGCGACGCCTACCTCTCCGTGCACGAGGCACTCAAGCACGCCGGCGTCGCTGCCGGAGCGCACGTGCGGGTCCGCTGGGTCGACGCCGAGGACATGCCCTACGAGGAAGCGGTGGCCGAACTCGAGCAGGTCGACGGAGTCCTCGTCCCCGGCGGTTTCGGCGCGCGCGGCTGGGAAGGGAAGATCCTCGCGTGCAGGGTCGCGCGCGAGCGCGAGATCCCCTATCTCGGCATTTGCCTCGGGATGCACGTCGCCGTCTCCGAGTTCGCGCGCCACGTGGCCGGGCTCGAGGGGGCCAACTCGACCGAGATGGACCCGGAAACTCCGTACCCGGTGATCGACCTGCTGCCCGAGCAGAAGGAGATCGAGGAGCTTGGCGGGACGATGCGCCTCGGCGCGCAGGCCGTCGAGCTGACGGAGGGCACCCGTGCCAGGGAGATCTACGACGAGGCCGTCGTCCACGAGCGCCACCGTCACCGCTACGAGGTCAACAACCTCTACCGAGACCAGCTGATCGAGCAGGGGCTCGTCGTCTCGGGAACGTTCCAGCAGGGACGGCTCGTCGAGATCGTCGAGCTTCCCGATCACCCCTGGTTCGTCGCGAGCCAGTTCCACCCGGAGTTCAAGTCGCGCCCGACGCGCCCGGCGCCGCTCTTCCGCGAGTTCGTCGCCGCCGCGCTGGATCGCAGTCGCGCCCGCTCGGGTGTGCGCGCAACGGCCGCGTAGGCGTCGGGACGAACCGCGGTCCGGTCTCGGCCAGTCTTCGGCTCCACGACGCGCGACACCGATTCGGACTTTGGGCCACAAGAACATCTGATCCTCGCGCTCCGTCGCATCAGCGGCATCGTAGGAACCGCCGTGCCGGAGATTGCGGCGCGTCAGGTGATCCCGCATGGAACGTGGGATTCCGCCTGTGGACGAACTGGCGCGAAATCGACACGGCGCAGGGGTTGACGAACATCGGTCTCTGAGACCGCTCTCCGACCCGGGCACCGTGCGCGGCCGGCTTCGTAGGATGGCCGCCGTGGAGCAACCGCAGCTCAGGTCGCGCGTCGTCGACCTCTTCCTCGAGCTTTGCGCGATCCCGAGCCCCCCGGGGGAGGAGCGCGCTGTCGCCGACAGGGTCACTCGCGAGCTCGGCGCGATCGGCCTCGAGTGGGACGAGGACGATTGCGGGCCGACGATCGGCTCGACGGCGGGAAACGTCCTCTGCCGGCTTCCGAGGAAGAGCGACGCTGGCACCCCGATCTTCCTGTGCGCGCACTTCGACACCGTTCCGCTTGCGGGCGACCTCGAGCCCGTCGTCGGTGAGGACGGCATCGTGCGAAACGCCGGCGGCACGATCCTCGGGGCCGACAACAAATCCGCGCTCGCCGTGATGATCGAGGCGGCGCGGCGGATCGTCGAGGAAGGGCGGCCGCACGCGGGCGTCGAGCTGCTCTTCACGCCGATGGAGGAGATCGGGCTCGTGGGCGCGGACGCCTTCGATGCCGAGCGGCTCGAGGCCCGGATCGGCTACGTCTACGACCAGGCGGCGCCAATCGGCGACGTGGTCACCGGCTCGCCGACGGCCCAGGAGCTCGAGTTGACGTTCGTCGGCCGCGCCGCGCACGCCGGCATGTACCCGGAGGAGGGCCGCTCGGCGATCGTCGCTGCGGCCCGAGCGATCGCCGATATGCCGCTCGGCAGGATCGACGAGGTCACGAGCGCCAACGTGGGGCTCGTGCGCGGCGGCACGGCGCGCAACGTCGTCGCAGAGCGGTGCACGCTCGAGGCCGAGGTGCGCTCGCACGACGACGGGCGCGTCACCGAGGTGGTCCAGCAGATCGTCGACGCTGCCGCCTTCGCCGCCAGCGTCTCGGACTGCACCCTCGAGACGCGGGTCGAGCCCAAGTACCGCGGCTACCGCTTCCGCGACGACGACGTCGCCGTGCGGCTCGCGGTCGACGCTCTCGCGCGCAGCGGGTTCGGGGCGCGCCTCGGGCTCTCCGGCGGCGCCGCCGACGCGAACGTCTTCAACGCGCGCGGCCTTCGGTGCGTCAACCTCGCGAACGGGATGACCGACATCCACACGTCCGACGAGCGGATTGCCGCCTCGGATCTCGACCGCATGGTCGACGTGACGCTGGCGCTCGTCGAGGCGGCCCGCGAGGCCGACGGGTGATCGGCCTCCGCTGGGGCACGGTGAGCGCGGTCGGCGAGCGCCTCGACGGCCTCGTGCGCCTGGAGGTCGACGACGTGCCCTGCATCGCCTACCCGCGGCTCACGGGCGACGTCGAGGTCGGCGACGTGGTGCTCGTCAACGACCAGGCGACCACGCTCGAGCTCGGCTCGGGCGGCTTCGACGTCGTCTACGCGAACCTCACGCGGGGACTTCGCCTGCAGGTCGAAGAGGGCGCCCATGTGATGGCGCTCCCGTATACGCCGGGCCAGCATGCACGGCGATTCGCGGAGGAGGACGAGGGCGAGGATGCCGCACCGGAGCAGATCGACGACGTCCCAGTCGTCTGCCTCGGGCTGCACAGCCAGCTCGCGCCCGCCTGCGCCGCGCTCGCCGACCGGCGTGTGGCATACGTGCAGCTCGCGGGAGGCTCGCTGCCTGTCTCGCTCTCCGACACCGTCCGTGCGCTGAAGGCGCGGCGGCTCCTCGACACGGCGATCGCCGTGAGCCCGTGCCTCGACGGCGACCTCCAGTGCGTCACCGTCGCCGCCGCGCTGACGCGGGCCGTGAGCCGCGGCGCGGACGCGATCGTCTGCGGGATCGGTCCGGGGATCGTCGGCACCGGGTCGAGGTGGGGCCACGGCGGCCTCGCGGTCGCGGAGGCGGCGAACGTCGCGACGGCGCTGGGCGCGCTGCCGATCGTGGCCCCACGCGTGTCGTTCGCCGACGACCGGCCGCGGCACCGGGGGCTGTCCCACCACACTCGCTCGGCGCTCGCGCTCTGCCTGGGCGCCGTGCGCGTCGCGTGGCCGCTCGGCCTCGAACCGCCGGCAGGCGTGGAGGTGGTCGAGGTGAACGCCGCGGGCTGGGAGGCCTCGTGCGCGCCGCTTCCGCTCTCGCACATGGGACGCGGCCCCGGCGAGGACCCCTGGTTCTTCGCCGCCGCGTTCGCCGCGGGCCGCCTCGCGGCGACCTGAGCCTCAGTCCGCGGACGGTGCTGTATCGTCCCGGCCGCCGTGCGGATCGGGGTGGCGAAGGAGATCAAGTCGCAGGAGTACCGCGTCGCCCTGACGCCGGCCGGCGCGCTCGAGCTCGTCCAGCGCGGCCACGACGTGATCGTCGAACATGGGGCGGGCGTCGGCTCTGGATTCGCCGACGCGGCCTACACGGCCGTTGGCGCGCGGCTTGCCGACGTCGAGGAGGTCTGGGCGGTGCCCGAGCTCTTGCTCAAGGTGAAGGAGCCGATCGAGCCGGAGTATCCGCGGCTTCGCGATGGGCTGACCCTCTTCACCTACCTCCACATCGCCGCCGACGAGCCGCTCACGCGGGCGCTGCTCGACTCCGGCGTGACCGGCGTCGCGTACGAGACGGTCGAGACCGCGGACCGACGGCTCCCGCTCCTGGCGCCGATGAGCGAGGTCGCGGGCCGGCTCGCGCCGCAGATGGGCGCCTGGGCGCTCGAGAAGGCTCACGGCGGCCGCGGCATCCTTCTCGGCGGTGTTCCGGGCGTGCCGCCGGCCAAGGTCGTGGTGCTCGGAGGAGGCGTCGTCGGCCTCAACGCGGCGATCATCGCGCTCGGCATGCAGGCGGACGTCTGGGTGCTCGACAAGTCGGTCGACCGAATGCGCGAGCTCGAGATCGCGCTCGACGGACGGGTGACGCTCGCGATGTCGAACCGGCTCCAGGTCGAGGAGGTCCTTCCCGACGCCGACATGGTGATCGGGGCCGTCCTCATCCCGGGCGCCGTCGCGCCGAAGCTCGTGACGCGCGAGATGCTCGGCCTCATGCGCCCCGGATCGGTACTCGTCGACGTCGCGATCGACCAGGGAGGCTGCTTCGAGACCTCGCACGCGACGACGCACGACGACCCGATCTTCGAGGTGGACGGGATCGTCCACTACTGCGTCGCGAACATGCCCGGCGCCGTTCCCGTCACGTCGACGAAGGCCCTGACGAACGTCACGCTGCCCTACGCCGAGGCGATTGCCGACAGCGGGCTCGCGCGCGCAATCGGCGACGACCCGGCGCTCGCCAGGGGCGTCAACACCATGAATGGCCGGCTCACCTACCAGGCGGTCGCCGACGCCCACGGCCTCACGTACACGCGGCTCGAGGACGCGGGGCGGGCCCTCGTATAGCTACGTCGTGGCGTCGGCGTCCGTCCGGGCGCGCTGCTCCTTCGCGCTCTCGGAAGGCGACACCTTGACGACCGCCCACGTGACGAACATCGAAAGCGCGAGGATCGCGACGATGTACACGAGGAGCTCCAGCAGGCCGAGAGCGGTATCCATCCGCGGACTAGGATAGCTCGCTGTGCCGCGGGCCTGCGTGATCGTGCTGGATGCCGTCGGGGCGGGTGAGCTCCCCGACGCCGCCGACTGGGGTGACGAGGGGTCGGACACCCTCGGGAATGTCGCGCGAGCGGTCGGCGGGCTCGACCTGCCGAACCTCGAGGCGCTCGGCCTCGGGAACATCGAGCCGCTCGAGGGCTGCCCGCCGCAGCCGTACGCGCCAGCGGTCGCTGGACGGCTGCTCGAGCGCTCGAAGGGCAAGGACACGACCGCGGGCCACTGGGAGCTAATGGGCGTCGTCACGCCGACGCCGTTCCCGACGTACCCGTACGGCTTCCCCGACGAGGTGATCGACCCGTTCATGAACCGCACCGGGCGCGGCGTGATCGGCAACAAGCCCGCGTCGGGCACCGAGATCATCCAGGAGCTCGGCGAGGAGCACCAGCGCACCGGCAAGTGGATCGTCTACACCTCGGCGGACTCGGTCTTCCAGATCGCCGCACACGAGCAGACGATCCCGCTCGAGGAGCTGTATGCGGGCTGCCGCGTCGCCCGCGAGATCCTGATGGGGAAGCACGCCGTCGGACGGGTCATCGCACGTCCGTTCGTCGGGGAGCCGGGGCACTACGAGCGCACCCCGAATCGACACGACTTCTCGCTCGAGCCGCGCAGGCCGAACTACCTGACGGCGATCCGTGACGCCGGCCACACCGTGTACGGCGTCGGGAAGATCTCCGACATCTTCGCCGGCTGCGACGTCGACGAGTCCTTCCCGACGAAGTCGAATGTCGACGGCATCAACCGGACGATCGAGCTCCTGGACAACATCGACTCCGGGCTCGTATTCGTCAATCTCGTCGAGACCGACCAGCTCTGGGGCCACCGCAACGACCCGGTCAACTTCCACCGCTGCCTCCAGGACTTCGACCGCCGGCTGTCCGACATCCTCGACGCGCTCCACGACGGCGACCTGCTGATCCTCACGTCGGATCACGGCTGCGACCCCACGACGCCGTCGACCGACCACTCGCGCGAGCACGCGCTGCTGCTCGCCTACGCGGCCGGTAAGAACGCCGCAGGGCGCATCCACGAGGACGGCGAGTTCGGCGACGTCGGCGCGACCGTCTGTGCCTGGCTCGGCGGGAAGCACCCGGGCAAAGGTGCCCCCGGCCGGCCGATCGTCGAGCGGTGAGGATCGACGACCCGGCCGCGGTCGCGCGGCAGTACGCGACGGAGACGAACCTCGAGGCCCGGAGGTCGCTCTACGCGAACGCCGAAGGTCCGAACCCGAGGGAGATCGCCTTCGAAGCCGTGGCGGAGATCGGCCCGAAACGCGTGATCGAGGTGGGGGGCGGCCCCGGCGAGCTCGCGGAGCGGATCGGTACCGAGCTCGAATGTGAGGTCGTCATGATCGACGTCTCGCCCCGGATGGTGGAGCTCGCGCGCGAACGGGGCGTCGACGCCAGGGTGGGCGACGTGCAGAGCCTTCCCTTCCCGGACGAGGCCTTCGACTGCGCAGTCGCCGCATGGATGCTGTTCCACGTGCCTGACCTCGATGCGGGGCTTCGCGAGCTGGCACGCGTGCTGCAGACCGGCGGGCGGCTCGTTGCGACCACGAACTCCGCCGACCACCTGAAGGAGCTTCGCGAGATCGCGGGCACCGCGGCGTGGAAGCGCGTCTTCACGCGCGAGAACGGAGCCGAAATCGTCGGGCGGCACTTCGACCGCGTCGAGCGCCGCGATGCGGACGGCTGGGTGACGATCGACGACGACGAGGTCGTACGCGGGTTCGTCGCGTCCCTCGACGCGGAGACGCCTCCTGTCCTGCCCCCGTTCGAGCTCCCCATACGGAGCCGACGCGCATCCTCCGTGTTCGTCGCGACGAAGACGTGAGACCCACGGAGCTCATCGAGCAGAAGCGAAACGGGGAGGAGCACGACCCCGCCGAGCTGACCGAGCTGATCTTCGCGTACGCGCGGGACGAGGTGCCCGACTACCAGATGGCCGCGTGGTGCATGGCCGTCTACTTCCGCGGGCTGACCGCTGTGGAGACGCAGTCGCTCACCGACGCAATGATCCGGTCCGGCGAGACGCTCGACCTCGGCGCGCTCCTCGGCCGCAAGGTCGTGGACAAGCACTCGACGGGCGGCGTGGGGGACAAGACGTCGATCGCCGTCGGCCCGATCGTCGCCGCATGTGGTGTCCCGCTGGGGAAGATGTCCGGCCGAGGGCTCGGCCACACGGGCGGGACGCTCGACAAGCTGGAGTCGATCCCGGGCTTCCGGGTCGAGCTGTCGACCGACGAGTTCGTGGCGCAGTTGAAGGATGTCGGGATGGCGATCGTCGGCCAGACGGCCGATCTCGTCCCCGCCGACAAGAAGCTCTACGCCCTCCGGGACGTCACCGCGACAGTGGACATCGTGCCCCTCATCGCAAGCTCGATCATGTCGAAGAAGCTCGCCGCCGGCGCCGACGCGATCGTGCTCGACGTGAAGGTCGGTGACGGGGCGTTCATGAAGACGCTCGACGAGGCGCGCGTCCTTGCGGAGCAGATGCGGGAGATCGGCGAGGGAGCCGGGCGCGAGGTGACCTGCCTGCTGACAGACATGGACCAGCCGCTCGGCCGCGCCGTCGGAAACGCGCTGGAGGTCGACGAGGCGCGCGACACGATCCGGGGCGATGGCCCGGCGGACTTCACCGAGCTCGTGCTCGACGCGAGCGCCCGGCTGCTCGCGTATTCGGACCTCGGAATCGACCTCGACGAGGGCCGCACGCGCGCGGAGGCGGCGGTCGAGGACGGCAGCGCGCTCGAAACATACGAGCGCTGGGTCCGCGCGCAGGGCGGGAACCCCGATCCGGCTGTCCTCGAGCGTGCGCCGGTCCAGGCTCCGGTGCCGGCGCCCCGAGATGGCGTGGTGACGCGTGTCGGAGCCCTCGCCGTGGGGAACGCCGCCCTCGAGCTCGGCGCCGGACGCAGGACGAAGGAGGATCCGGTCGACCATGCGGTCGGTGTCCTCTGCTTCGCGAAGCGCGGCGACACCGTGCTGGCGGGCGACGACCTCGCCGAGGTTCATGCGCGCGACGATGCGGCGTCGGTCCGCGCGGTCGAGGCGGTGCTCGCCGCGTACGAGATCGGCGACGACGCCCCGCCAGACCGCGGAATCCTGCTGGGCGTCGTCGGCTAGTCCGCGCTGTCAGTGGTCGAGCGCGATCCGCCATTCGCTGCGCAGGACCGCGGCGTAGCGGTCGGCGTCTCCGACCTCGCCGCCGGTGGCGTCGAGAACGGCCTGAGCACGCGCCTTTCGGGCCGGGAGCCCGGCGCGTCGCGGCACCTCGCCGATCAGCTGCCACGTGTCGTCACCGACCTCTCGGAGCACCACGAACCCCGGCCTGCGTGTGGTTTCGGCGGCTTCTGTCACGCGATCCTCCTTCCGGCTCCTCGCAGTCACACCCGCTGGAGGTGCGTGTCCGCGAACCCGGTCCGGTACTTGAGCCCGTAGCCGATCGCCCGGTCGACGCCAATGTGCGCCGCCCAGATCAAGCCCACCTGCACCGCGAGCTCGGCGTCGGCGAACACCCCGATCAAGGCGAGCGCGACGGGAATCGCGTACGTGTGCGCCGCGTCGTACGCGACCGCGCCGACGGTCGGCCCGGCCGCGTAGCCGACCATCGACAGGTCGGGCGCCAGCGCCAGGGCCACCAGGAGCCACCAGGGGTAGCCGAGGTGGAGATACAGGGCGACGGCAGAGACGGCCACCACCGCGCCTTCGACGTGCAGCAGGAGGCGCGGGAGCCGGTCGGGCATCGAGCGATCGTATCCGGGCCGCAGGTGCGGAAAGCCGTACCGCAGGAGTACGGCATGGCGCCCCGCCCAAGACGGGTCGCTCGCGTTTCATGTCAGCACGCAGAGCGAGGAGGACAGGCATGAGCGGAGATCGCCATGAGGTCGAGTCGGAGATCGTGCTTCCAGCCGGGATGGAGCTCGTCGTCCCGCCGCCTGCCAGCGACGAAACGGAATCGGCGGAGAACTCCGGTCGGGGCGGCGCTGCTCGCCGCGCTGGGGGCTCGACCGAGTGGGTGATGTTCCCGCCGTTCGTCCACCGCGGCGAGCTCCGTCGAGCGCCGGTGTCGTAGCCCGGCCACGCCACGTCGCCCCTACGATGGCGCCGTGCCCGAGCTGCCCGAGGTCGAGACCGTTCGCCGCCAGATCGCGCCCGTGCTCGAGGGCGCGACGATCACACGCGCGGAGATCCTCGACCAGCGGCTCACGCGGCCCGTCGACCCGACCGTCGTCGCTGACGCGCTCGTCGGCGAGCGGATCGCGACGGTCGAGCGTCGCGGCAAGTACCTGCTCTGGCGGCTCGCGAGCGGCCGCACGCTCGTCGTCCATCTCCGCATGACGGGGTCGCTTCGGCATGCGCCGACGGGCGGGCTGCCTGACGACACGTACCGGCGCGCACGACTCGTCCTCGACACCGGGGCAGAGATCGGTTACCGGGACGTCCGCCGCTTCGGCACGTGGGAGCTCCTCGACGACGGCCACCTGCGGCCGTACCTCGCCTCACGGCTGGGACCGGAGCCGCTCGCCCCGTCGTTCACGACGTTGCGTCTGGGATCGCTCCTCGCGGGCCGGCGTGCGCCCGTGAAGGCGTTCCTGCTCGACCAGCGGCGCCTGGCCGGAGTTGGGAACATCTACGCGGACGAGGCGCTCTGGCGCGCGCGCATCCATCCGCTCCGCCCGGGCGGCGAGCTCGATGCGGACGAGGTCTCCCGCCTCCACCGTGCAGTCCGTGCCTCGTTGCGGCGCGGCGTCGAGCTCCAGGGCTCGACGCTGCGCGACTACGCGACGCCCGACGGCTCGAGCGGCGGGATGCAACGCGAGTTCCACGTCTACGGCCGGCTCGGTGAGCCGTGCGACCGGTGCGGGCATCCCATCGAGCGGATCGTGGTCGGCGGGCGCGGAACGTGGCTCTGCCCGCGCTGCCAGTCGATGTGACTCGGGGCGGCGGGCTTTCGGGTCCCGGGCGTGCTGCGCCTCCTGATGCCGGGACCCTTTGGAGCGATCGGCACGAAACCGGCACGATTCCGTGAGTCACCTGCGCGCGTTGTCACGTTAGGCTATGAGCCGTGGGGAGGAGGTCGGTGGCCCGAGCGGCGCCGACACGGACATGTCCCACAGGGACACGTCGAGCGGCGTGACCGGTCGAGCCGACGTTCACGGCGCGACGCGACCGACGTCCACGGCGCCTCCTAGACTTGAGTCCGATGGCCCCGCCGACGATCACCGAGGCGGTCGTCCTGCGAGGGTTCGCGTTCGGCGAGGCCGACCGCGTGCTTCATGCCTACAGCGCTGCGAGCGGACGCATCGGCGTCGTCGCGAAGGGCGTGCGCCGGACGAAGAGCCGCTTCGGCGGCCGGCTCGAGCCGTTCTCCCACGTCGAGCTCTCGATCCACCGTGGCCGCGGCGAGCTCGGCACGGTGACAGGGGCCTCCCTCGTCCGCTCCCACGACGCCGTCAGGACCGACCCGTATCGCCTCGGGGTCGGGCTGGTCGGGCTCGAGGCGATGCTCAGGCTGTTCACGGAGGAGGAGCAGAACGACCGCGCGTTCCTCGCCCTCACCCGCTTCCTCGACGCTCTCGACGGCCGCCAGTCCCAAGCCGGCCGCCGGCCCGCGCTCGACCCCCTCGTTCTCTCGTTCCAGCTCAAGCTGCTGTGGCTCTCCGGCTTCCTGCCGCATCTCGGAAGCTGCGTCGAGTGCGGGGCGGCCGCGGGGCTCGTCGCCTTTCACCCCACATCGGGCGGCGTCGTGTGCGCCGCGTGCGACGCGGGCGGGATCGGGCTCTCGCCGGAGGGTCTGAACGCGCTCGCAGCGCTGCTCGGGGCTCCCATCGCGGACGCGCCCGACCTCGGCATCGGCGACCGTGCGGCGCGCGACGTCCTCGCCGTCGTCACCTCGTCCTACGAGCACCACGGCGGCTTCCGCCTGCGCACGCTTTCCGCCTGAGGCCGAGAAAGAGCGTCTCGGTCGCGTACGGGCGCCCCTCGCAGCGGGTCGCAGCGACACCGCGGGGCAGTTGCGGCGGCGAAGCCCGACGCCCTCAGGGGTCTGCCCCGCCGAGAGACGGGGATCCGAGCGCAGGATTCGTCGTTGCGGAATCCTGCTCACAAGCTGGTCGCAACGACCCTGCGCAGCAGTTGCGGCCGCGACGGCGGACGCCTTCAGGAATCTGCCCCGCCGAAAGGTGGGGATCCGAGCGAAGGTTCGGCTCTTGCGGGTCGCTCACAGGGGATCGCAACGACACTGCGCGGCAGTTGCGGCGGCGAAGCCGACGCCTTCAGGGGTCTGCCCCGCCGAACGGCGGGGATCCGAGCGCTGGATTCCGCTCTTGCGGAATCCAGCTTGCGAACAAGATCAGAACCGCTCGAGCACGTACTCCAGGGCGCCCTCGGAGATGAGCTGGTCGGTCAGCTCGTTCCGGCCGGGCCGCACCTCCCGGCGGACGATGCCGTTCTCCGCCAGGCGGTACTGGCCGACCCAGTCCAGGCGCGGCGAGTAGACGTGGATCGTCACCGCCGGCGCGCCGAGCTCGTGGCGCACCCGGTGGATGTACCCTGGGCCGCCGGAGCGCGAGTCGCCGGGTGCGCAGGTGGAGCTCGATGTCGCTGCCGCCGTACACGAGGAGGTCCTCCCGGACGGCGCCGGCGGCGCAGCAGAGCCCGACACCGGAGATGTAGTGGTCGTGGAAGCCGGTGCCTTGCCCGGGCATCCACGAGAGCACCCAGGCGTCCATCCGCTCGTCCTCGCAGATCAGCTCGTACCGCCGGTGCTCGGGATCCGTGCGTACGAGGGGCTCCCAGATGTCGCGACGCTCGACGATGTCGACCGCGACCTGCTCGAGCTCCTCGGGTGAGAGGAGGCCGTCGTGTGGCACCAGATCACCGACGGACGCGAGAGCCGGCACGAAGATCGGTGCGGTCGCCATCACCGGTTGAGTGTACTTCCGACCCTCGTTTCTTACCTCGCGGCGGGACGCCTGGAGACGCGCCCGTTCAGGGAATGCGTGCCGGGGGGCTCCAGGGCGCCGCCAGGCGGTCGAGCAGATGCTCTCTCGCGCGCGCGATCGAGATGCGCTCCTGCGCGAGCGAGTCGCGGTCGCGGATCGTGACCGTCTCGTCGACGAGTGTCTGCTCGTCGACGGTCAACGCCCACGGCGTGCCGATCTCGTCCTGGCGGCGGTAGCGGCGCCCGATCTGGCCGCCGTCGTCGTGCTCGGCGACCATCACCCTGCGGAGCTCCGCGTGGAGCGCGCGCGCGCGCTCGGCCATCCCGGCGTCGCGGGGGACGAGCGGGAGCACGGCGACCTTCACCGGCGCGATCTCGGGGTGCAGGCGGAGCACCGTGCGCTGGCGCTCGGCGACGACCTCCTCGTCGTAGGCGTCGCAGAGGAACGCGAGCATCGCGCGGTTGACCCCGGCGGCCGGCTCGATCACGGCAGGGACGTAGCGCTCGCCGCTCCCGCCGTCGACCCACTCGAGGGTCGTGCCCGACGCTTCCGAGTGCGCGTCGAGGTCGAATGTCCCGCGGTTCGCGATGCCCTCGAGCTCCGACCAGCCGATGGGATAGAGGTACTCGATGTCGCTCGTCGCGCTCGAGTAGTGCGAGAGCTCGTCGGCCTCGTGGGCGCGGACGCGGAGGCACGCGGAGCGGATGCCGTAGCGGACGTACCACGCGACCCGCTCGTCGACCCAGTAGCGGTACCACTCGGCCGCGTCGGCCGGTGGGACGAAGAACTCCATCTCCATCTGCTCGAACTCGAGCGTGCGGAAGATGAAGTTCCCCGGCGTGATCTCGTTGCGGAACGACTTTCCGACCTGCGCGATCCCGAACGGCGGCTTGCGGCGTGCCAGCTGGGCGACGTTCTTGAAGTTGACGAAGATGCCCTGCGCCGTCTCGGGCCGCAGGAACACCCTCTGGCCGGTCTCCTCGATCGGGCCGACCCGTGTCTCGAACATGAGGTTGAACTGGCGCGCCTCGGTGAGGTCGCAGTCCGGCGTTTCCCCGGGGTGCTTGCTCGGACGCTTGCCGCACTGCTCCTCGGTGAGATGGTCGGCGCGGAAGCGCTTCTTGCAGAACCGGCAGTCGACGAGCGGGTCGGTGAAGCCCGAGACGTGCCCCGATGCCTCCCAGATCCTCGGGTGGAGGATGATCGCGGAGTCGAGTGCGACGATGTCGTCTCGCTCCTGCACCATCGCCTCGAGCCAGCGCGCCTTGACGTTCTCCTTCAGAAGGACGCCGTAGTGGCCATAGTCGTACGACGAGCCGAGGCCGCCGTAGATCTCGGACGAGGGGAAGACGAACCCGCGGCGGCGCGCGAGCGAGACGATCTTGTCCATTGTGACGTCGGTGGCCATCGGGCCGCCAACGCTACCCTCGGCCGCGTGGCGGGGCGGGGCACACCGGCGATCGCGGCAGCGGAGCGGTCGGGCATCACCTTCTCGGTGCACGAGTACGAGCACGACCCGCGCGCTGCCTCGTTCGGCCTCGACGCGGTGGAGAAGCTCGGCGTCGATCCTGCCCGCGTGTTCAAGACCCTCGTCGCCGACGTCGACGGCGAGCTCACCGTGGCCCTCGTTCCAGTCGGGGCACAGCTCGACCTCCGCGAGCTCGGCAAGCGGGCGCGGATGGCAGACCCGAAGGCGGCAGAGCGGGCGACGGGCTACGTCGCGGGCGGAATCAGCCCGCTCGGCCAGCGCCGTCGCCTGCCGACGATCCTCGACGAGTCGGCGCTCGCATTCGAGACGATCCACGTCAGCGCCGGGCGCCGAGGGCTGGAGCTCGAGCTTGCACCGGCCGACCTGCTCGCCCTCACCGGCGGACGGACGGCGGCTGTAGCCTCCCGCCGGTGAGCGGCCAGGTCCCCGTCGAGCTCCACATCGTCTCCGACTCGACGGGCGAGACCGCGGCCCGCCTGGTGCTGGCGCTCGAGGCGCAGTTCCCCAACCTCCTGTTCGACGAGGTGCGGCACCCTCGGGTCGAGTCGATGGAGGATCTCGCGCTGGCTGTCGCCCGCGCACGCGGGCGGCCGGCGGTCATGGTCTACACGCTCGTCGAGCCGGGCCTGCGGGACGAGATGCGGCGGCTCTGTCGCCGGTCGCGCGTCCACTACTGCGACCTCCTCGGCCATCCGATCGACTCGATCTCGCGGGTCGCCGGTGTTGCCGCACGGATGGAGCCGGGGGCGCGCGCGCCGCTCGACCAGACGTACTTCAAGCGGATCGAGGCGATCGAGTTCGCGGTGCGCTACGACGACGGGATCGGCGGCGGGCTGGACGAGGCCGACATCGTGCTCGTCGGGGTGTCCCGGACGTCGAAGACGCCCCTCTCGATCTACCTCGGGTACCTCGGTCACAAGGCCGCCAACGTGCCCGTCGTGCGTGGGGTGGAGCTTCCATCGCACCTGTTCGAGATCGACCGAGCGAAGATCGTGGGGTTGACGATCGATGCCGAGCGCCTCGCCGAGATCCGCGAGGAGCGCGTGCGCTCGATGGGTGCGCCGCGCCGGCGCTATGCGGACCTCGAAATGGTGTTCGAGGAGCTCGAGGCGGCGTCACGCATCCATCGGCGGCTTCGGTGCCCCGTGATCGACGTCTCCGAGCTGTCCGTCGAGGAGACGGCGATGCGGATCATCCGGCTGGTCACGGACCGCCACCGGCGCCGGGAGACGGCGCAGGCGTGACCTCGCCGAACGCGAAGTACGGGCCGTTCGCCCGGGGGATCCGCCGCGACCTGGCGGAGAAGGGGTGGGTGCCGATCCGGTTCTGGGTGATCTGGTGGACGTCGCTCGGCGTCGCCATGGTGGTCTTCTACGTCGTGCTGACGCCGATCTGGCTCGGCCTTCGCGCGGCCGCCTGGGTCGCGGAGCTCCGCTCGCGCGTTGTCCGCTGACGGCGAGTCCGCGGCTCACCAAGCCCGTGATGCCGTCCGGACGAACGCGTCCACCTCGGCCTGCGTGCGGAGCCGTGCGACGCGGAAAGTGGCGAGCTCGCGTGGATAGCGCTGCCGACGGCGGGACGCGTTGCGCAACGCGAACGCGATCAGCGAGTCCCGTCCCGAGAAGACGTTGCGCAGCGACTCGCGATTCCCGTTCCAGAGCTCTTCGCGGCGCACGACCCGCCGCAGCGTCCGGGCCACGAGGCGCGGCAGCCAGACGCGACGGGGCAGGTCGAGCCAGACGACCGTGTCGGCGCGCTCGAGCACGAGGTCACCGAGCTTGCCCCGGTAGGAGCCGTCGACCACCCATCGGTGGCCCGCGACGATCGGCTCCACTCGGCGTCTGAGCTCGTCCGCGTCGAGCTCCGTCCACCCGGCCTGGTGGTGGATCGCGTCCAGCTCGACGTACGGGGCGTCGAGGGACGTTGCGAGCGCTCGGGCGACCGTGGACTTACCGCAGCCGCTCGCGCTCGCGATGACCGCAACCCGGCGCATCACGCGAGTTGTAGTCCGCGACGGAGTCGGCATGCTGTACGTAGGATCCGCGCCGTGCGACTCGTGTACGCATTCGACGAGGTCGCCCCCGGCGGGCGCGAGCTGCTCGGCGGCAAGGGGGTAGGGCTCGCCGAGATGACGGCCCTCGGTATCCCGGTGCCGGCGGGGTTCACGGTCAGCACGGACGCCTGCCGCGAGACCATGCGCACGGGAGAGCCACCCGACGCGCTCTGGCCCGAGGTCGACGATCACGTCGAGCGGCTCCAGGAGCGCTCGGGCAAGCGGTTCGGGGATGCGCACGAGCCGTTGCTCGTCTCCGTCCGCTCGGGCGCTGCGATCTCGATGCCGGGGATGATGGACACGATCCTCAACCTCGGCCTGAACGACACGGCGGTCGAGGGGCTTGCCGAGGCGACAGGGAATCCGCGCTTCGCGTACGACTCCTACCGCCGCCTGATCCAGATGTACGGCGAGGTCGTCGACGGGGTCGACGGGCACCTGTTCGAGCAGGAGCTCCAGGGGCTCAAGGAGCGCCGCGGGATCCGTCAGGACGTCGAGCTGACCGCCGACGATCTGCGCGAGCTGATCGCGAGGTTCCAGGCGATCTACGAGCGCGAGGTCGCCGAGTCCTTCCCGCAGGACGCACGGGAGCAGCTGCAGCGTTCGATCCGCGCGGTGTTCGACTCTTGGGAGTCGCCACGCGCGAAGGTCTACCGCCGCACGTACGACATCCCCGACGACCTCGGCACGGCCGTCAACGTCGTCCAGATGGTGTTCGGGAACATGGGCGACACCTCGGCCACGGGCGTCTGCTTCACGCGCGACCCCTCCACCGGTGAGCGGCGCCTGTACGGCGAGTTCCTGCTCAACGCGCAGGGCGAGGACGTCGTTGCCGGCATCCGCACGCCGGAGCCGATCGAACGGATGCGCGAGATCCTGCCCGCCGCCTACGCGGAGCTGACCGAGACGCTCGAGCGCATGGAGGAGCACTACCGCGAGATGCAGGACATCGAGTTCACCGTCGAGGACGGCACGCTCTACCTCCTCCAGACGCGGACGGGAAAGCGGACGGCGCAGGCGGCGCTCCGCATCGCCGTCGAGATGACGACGGAGGATCTCATCTCGCGCGAGGAGGCCGTCGCGCGGATCGACGCGGGACAGCTCGACCAGCTGCTCCACCCGATGATCGACCCCAGCGCCGACGTCGACGTCGTCGCAACCGGTCTCAACGCGTCGCCGGGAGCTGCCTCCGGCGCGATCGTGCTCGACGCCGACCTCGCCGAGGAGCGCGGGCGGGCCGGGGAGGACGTGGTGCTCGTCCGCTGGGAGACGACGCCCGACGACATCCACGGGCTCGTCCACGCACGAGGCGTCCTCACGGCGCACGGCGGGATGACGTCGCACGCCGCGGTCGTCGCCCGCGGCATGGGCAAGCCCTGCGTCGCCGGCTGCGAGGCGCTCTCGATCGACATCGGCGCCCGCACGGTGCGGCTCGGCGACGTGGAGCTCGCGGAGGGCGACCAGCTGACGATCGACGGGGGCACGGGCCGCGTGATCGTCGGCAGCGTGCCGCTCGTCCCGCCTGCGATCGACGAGAACTTCGGGACGATCCTCGGCTGGGCCGACGAGTTCCGGCGCCTCCGCGTGCGCGCGAACGCCGACACGCCCGAGGATGCCTCGAAGGCCCGCGAGTTCGGGGCCGAGGGGATCGGGCTCTGCCGGACCGAGCACATGTTCATGGCCGCCGACCGGCTGCCTGTCGTCCAGGAGATGATTCTCGCGACAGACGAGCGCTCGCGGCGCGCGGCGCTCGACCGCCTGCTCCCGGTCCAGCAAGGCGATTTCGAGGCGATTTTCGAGGCGATGGCCGGCTTCCCGGTCACGATCCGGCTGCTCGACCCACCGCTTCACGAGTTCCTGCCCTCGGTGGAGGACGCGACCTCGGACTCCATGCGGCGACGGATCGAGCAGCTCCACGAGGCGAACCCGATGCTCGGGACACGCGGCTGCCGCCTGGGGCTCCAGTGGCCCGAGATTTACGAGATGCAGGTGCGGGCGATCGTGCGCGCCGCGCGGGCGGTCGCCGACCGGACCGGTGAGGCGCCGCTCGTCGAGATCATGCACCCGCTCGTCGGCTTCGCCGAGGAGCTCCGCCGCCTGCGGGAGCTGACCGACCGCGTGGCGGCGGAGGAGGCGGAGGTCGAGTACCGCTGCGGGACGATGATCGAGCTGCCGCGAGCGTGCGTGCGCGCCGACGAGATCGCCGAGCACGCCGATTTCTGCTCGTTCGGGACGAACGACCTGACGCAGACGGCGCTCGGGTTCTCGCGCGACGACGCCGAGGGGAAGTTCCTCACGTACTACCTCGAGCACGGCGTCCTCGAGCGGAACCCGTTCGAGGTGCTTGACCGCGAGGGCGTCGGAGACCTGATGCGGATCGCCGTCGAGCGGGGTCGAAGCGTCGATCCCGAGCTCAAGCTCGGGATCTGCGGTGAGCACGGCGGCGAGCCGCGCTCGGTGGCGTTCTGCCACGAGATCGGGCTCGACTACGTCTCGTGCTCGCCCTACCGCGTCCCGCTCGCCCGCCTCGCCGCGGCGCAGGCGGCGCTTGCGGACGCGGGCGTGACGTCGGTCGCCGTCGGCGGCTGAGCTCGGCTACACGTAGCTCTCGACGCGCACGTACGCGACGAGCAGGCTTGCGGCCATGATCAGGCCGACGAGTGCCGGGCCGAGCGACCGCGGCCGCGCGTAGCGGAAGCGCACGAGGGCGAACGTCGCGAGGATCCCGCCGACGAGCCCACCGAGGTGCCCGCCGACCGAGATGTTCGGGATGGCGAAGGTCAGGGCGAGGTTCAGCACGATCAGGCCGAGCGCCTGCCCGGCGAACGTTCCCGTCGCCATGTACTCGAGGACGAGCAACGCGCCCATGATCCCGTAGATCGCGCCGGACGCTCCGACCGTCGGCTGGTTGGGGTTGCTCAGGAGCAGCGCGCCGGCCGACCCCGCGATTCCCGAGACGAAGTAGAGGAGCAGGAACCGGGACGAGCCGAGGGCCTGCTCCACGACGGTTCCGAGCCAGTAGAGCGCCAGCATGTTGAACGCGAGGTGCAGGAGGCTCGCGTGGAGGAACATCGCCGTCACGAGCCGGTACCAGTCCCCGTCCCCGACGTCCGTGCCGACGAGTTGCCAGCTGTTGAACAACTTGCCGCCCGGCGCGCCGACGCCGGCGCCCTGGTAGACCGTGACGAGGTACACGAGGACGTTGAGCGCCACGAGGCCGACCGTCGCCGGCACCTCGAGCCCCGCGACGGTTCGGCGCGCGTGCTGCGCGGTGCGCTGCGGCGCGGCTGTCGGCCGTCGCTTGGCGGCCCCTTTGGCCGCCCCGACGCCCGCGTGGTCGGGGCACTTGATCCCCACCGGTGCAAAGGTCATGCACTCCTGGCAGATCGGCCGCCCGCACTCCGAGCACGAGACGAGCGTCTCGCGACCCGGATGCCGGTAGCAGTGGGGCGTGTCGCTCACCTCGCGGCTAGCGTACCCGCGTGCGCGTTCACGTCGCGTTCACTCCCGACGAGGCGGCAGAGGCCCCGACGGGCGTCGTCATCGACGTCATCCGCGCCACCTCGACGATCTGCCAGGCGCTCGACGCGGGCTACAAGAGAGTCTGGTGCGCGGCCGAGGTCGAGGACGCGCGTGCGCTCCGGAACGGAGACGTCACGCTCGGCGGGGAGCGGCTCGGGGTCCGCATCGAGGGGTTCGACCTCGGCAACTCGCCGCGCGAGTACCAGCAGCCGCGGACGCCCACGCTCGCGATGTCGACCACGAACGGGACCCGCGCGATCGTCACGGCGGCGGAACGCTGCAACCGGGTTCTCGTCGCGTCACTTCTGAACCTCGGGGCGGTCACCGAGGCGGCACGCTCCTTCGGCGAGGACGTCGCCGTTTTCTGCGCCGGGGTGAAGGGCGCGTTCGCGCTCGACGACGCCTACGTCGCGGGTCGGGTCGCCGAGGGCCTCGGCTTCGAGCGGAGCGACGCCGCCGAGGCGGCGGTGCGGCTCGCCGCGTCGTACGCGAGCGCCGAGGAGGCCTTCCGGGCATCCCGCTCGGGGAGGAACCTGATCACCCACGGCCCCGAGCTGGAGGCGGACATCCCCTGGTGCGCGCGCGAGAGCGTCCTCGAGGTCGTGCCCCGCCTCGCCGGGATGCACGGCGTCGCGGCCGAGATCGCGTTGTGAACGGTACGTCCGGCGTCCGAGTCAGCTGGACGTGCCGCCGATCGGAAGTTCCTCGGCGAGCCAGTCGAGCCGGTCGCTCCGTGCCTGGTCGTTCAAGGCATGGTCGGCCGGATACCACTCGACCTTCGTGCTCTTCGGGGCGGCGTCGATGACCGCCTCGAGCGCGGCGCGGGGCACGATCGTGTCCTGTCGTCCGGCCTGCACGAGGATCGCGCCCTTCGCGTCGCCGACGTGCGTGAGCGGGTCGATCGGCTCGAGCACCTCGCGGACGACGTCCTGGAGCTCCGCCGGCGCGCCCTGCACGTAGGCGTCCACAGGCGCCGCTCCCACTGACATGAGTACGGTGGCGTGCACCCTGTCGTCGACGCCCGCGACGATCGACGCCAGCCGTCCGCCCATGCTCCAGCCGACGAGCCCCAGCCGGTCGTCGTCGACGCGGTCGTCGTCCGCCAGCACGTCGAACGCTCGCCTCGCCGCCACGACGTCCGCGGCGATCGTGCCACCCTGCCAGCGGACGAGCTCCTCGCCCGTCGCGCCGGACGGGGGTGTCTTGCCGCCGGATGGCGCGGTGATCGTCATCGCGATCGCGCCGCGCTTCGCGAGCGCGACCGCCGTGTCGAGCTGCTCGCTGCGGTCGCCGCCCGCGCCGTGGAGGAACACCACGGCGGGCAGCTTCTCCCCTGTGTCTGGAGGCGAGACGAGGTATCCGTCGACTTGGTCGTCGCCACTCGAGTACGAGATCTCCTGCACCAGGACGCCGTTGCGCTCCGTCTGGCGGCCGCGCTCGAGTCCGAGCGGCGCGCCGTGGTCGTCGGCGAGCGGGTCGCGGCTCGAGCCTCCGCACCCCGCAAGGAGGAAGCTGAGGGCTCCCAGGGCGACGAGGGCGCGGCGCACGGGTCGAGGATACGCTCGACAGATGGCCTTCGACCGTGACGAACGGCTCCAGCGCGCGGCGTCCTTCGGAGCGGTTGCCGGCGCCTACGAGCGCGGGCGGCCCGGCTATCCCGACGACGCGGTCCTCTGGCTCTCGGGCGATCCGTCTCGCGACGTCGTCGACCTCGGCGCCGGCACGGGGAAGCTGACCCGCTCGCTCGTCGCCCTGGGGCATCGCGTGACCGCGGTCGAGCCGCTCCCCGAGATGCTCGACGAGCTCCGGGCTGCGGTCCCCGACGCCGTGGCGCTTGCGGGGAGCGCGGAGTCGATCCCCCTCGACGAGCGGCTCGGCCGACGTGGTCACGTGCGCCCAGGCGTTCCACTGGTTCGACCACGGACCGGCGCTTGCCGAGATCGCCCGTGTCCTCCGGCCCGACGGCCGGCTCGCGCTGGTCTGGAACACCCGGGACGAGCGCGTCGCCTGGGTCGAGGAGCTGAGCGAGCTGATGGTCGGACGCAGCAGGATGGGCCGCCGGTACCCCGACGTGATCGACCGGAGCGGTCTCTACGGCCCCGTCGAGAACGAGGACTTCGACCACTCGCAGGAGCTCGTCCGCGAGGCGCTGCGGGAGCTCGTCCTCTCGCGGAGCGACTGCGCGATCCTCCCGCCCGCCGAGCGGGAGCCCGTCCTCGATCGGGTGGATGGGATCTTCGACGAGCATGCGTACGACGGCGTCGTACGCCTCCCGTACGTCACCGTCTGCTTCCGAGCCGCCAGGCTCTGATCGAGCGACACGCCTCTTTCGGCCATGTTCCAGGCGCCGTCTTGACATACGAACACGTGTTCGATAGAACATCTGTTCCCAATGATCGCGTGCCTTCTCATCCCGGGATTCGAGCTCCGCGCGGCGCTCCGGTCCCGGCCGAGGCTCGCGGTCGTCCCCGCGGCGCTCGCGCCCGAGCCGGGGAGGGAGCAGCTCGTCGGGCCGGTGACCGCGGCCGCCGAGGCGGCGGGGGTCACGGCGGGGATGCGCCTGGGGGAGGCGCTTGCGACGTGTCCGGAGCTCGTCCTCGTCGATCCGGATCCCGCCGGCGCCGAGCGGGAGTGGGAGGGGGTGCTGCGGCGCCTCGAGGACGCGGGGTTCGGAGTGGAGCCGATGGAGCCGGGAGTGGTCGTGTTCGAGACCCGCGGGGTGGAACGGCTCTACGGAGGGGTGGAGGCGGCGCTCACGAAGGCGCTCGCCTCCGTCGGGCCTGCCTGGGACCCGCGCGCAGGCGCGGGGCAGCGGCGCTTCGTCGCCCTCGCGGCGGCGAGCGTGGCGCGCCCGGGTCAGGCGGTGATCGTCGAGGGGGAGGCGGAGCGGTCGTTTCTCGAACCGCTCCCGCTCTCGCTCCTGCCGCTCGACGAGGGGCGGTACGCCGAGCTCGAAGGGCTCGGCGTCCGCACCCTCGGCTCGCTCGCTGCCCTGCCTGGGGGCGCCGTGGCCGAGCGGCTGGGTCAGGAGGGGAAGCGGGCGTGGAGCCTCGCACGCGGCGGGGAGCGCCGCCGCGTGCGCGGGCGATCGCCCGCGGCAGAGCTGATCGAGGCGCTCTCCTTCCCCGAGGCGGTCGCGAACGAGCTCACGCTGCGTCGCGCGTTCGGGGCGCTGCTCGACCGGATCGTCGCCCGGCCCGACCGTGCGGGAAGGCCGTTCCGGAAGCTCGCGCTCTCCACCCGGCTCGTGGGCGGCGGCTCGTGGCGCCGCACGGTGACGCTCCGCGAGGCGACGAGCGAGCGTGAGCGGATCCGCTCGGCGCTCGGCCCGAAGCTCACGGAGATCCCCGCCCCGGTGGTCGAGCTGCGGCTCGAGGCGGTCGAGCTCGCCGAGCACACCGGACAGCAGCTCGCGCTCGTCGCTCCGGAGGGCGAGGAGGTGAGCTCGCGGCTGCGGGAAGGGCTCCGCCAGGTGCGCGCGAGCGCAGGCGGCGGCGCCGTGGGAGGTGTCGTCGAGGTGGCGCCGTGGTCGCGGATTCCCGAGGCGAGGGCGCTCGTCGTCCCACGCGATGTGTGAGTCCCACGATCTTTCTCATCTCGCGTTCGCGCGACGGCCTGCGGCCGGAGGCCGGCCTTGCCGGCCGGGAGCGAGGGCGCTCGTCGTCCCACGCGATGTGTGAGGGGCATGACGGCGGCGCGCGACCCACCTTACGCAGCGATGACCGCGGCAGGTGAGTCGCGCTTCGCGCGTGTGGACGCGATTCGCCGTGGTGTCGCAGGGCGGCTGAACGCACCGCGTCCCGCGCTCGTCGAGACCGCTGTGGGTGGCGAGCCGCATCTCGTCGACCGCGAGCTCGTGACGGTCGTTCGCGAGGAATGGAGGGTCGTCGACCGGTGGTGGACGGACGACCCCGTCGACCGCCGCTACTTCGAGGTCGTGCTCGAGTCGGGCCGGAACGTGTGCGTCTACCGCGACGGGGAGCTGCGATGCTGGTTCACGCAGCGCGCCTAGGACGCGTGCGGACTTCAGTCCGACACCTGGCTCGCTCTTACGCAACTACGGCGGGATCGAGTGATCTTGGGCTATCGCCTCGGCCGCGAGCGGCTCCCACTCGTCCGCCTGCTCCGGCGGGACGACGACCCACTGGCGGAAGGGCTGGCCGCGGCCGGACGGGTCGAACAGGTGCGCTCCGGCGATGGCGAGCGCCCGGGCATGCGTGTCCTGGTCGGTGAGCTTGAAGACCATCCCGGTGCGGCTGAGCCCGAACACGACCCGGCCCGAGCGCTTGACGCACGGCATGCTGAACACCTTCCCGGCCCGGCATTCGGGGTGCCACGCCGTGATCGCATCCACGATGTCGTCGTAGCGGTCGTGCTGCGGTCGAGTCATTCAGTTGCTCTGTCGGTGGTGTGCATCGCTGCCGTTCGCGGCCGGAGTCAGGCTTTGCCGGCCGGGAGGCCAGGTCTCTGGCTGGGTCGTTGGCCGGTCTATCGGGCGGCGAGGCGTCGGATCGCATCCTCCGTCTCGCGGGCGAGCGTCTCGACGAGCTCGGCCGCCGGCAGCTCGCGGATCGCCGTAGCTCCCTGTCCCGCGAGCACGAAGAGCAGGTCGGCGCGACCCGCCTCGAGCGCCGCGGCTCGCAGATCGGCTGCCAGCACGGCCTGGAGCGGGAACGGGAGCGGATCGACCTTTGCGTCCTCGATCGCGTCGACGAGCCGCGTCCGCACGAGACGTGCGTGCCTGCCCGAATAGGCGCGGGAGACGACGGTCGCATCGGCGGCGCCCGCAAGCGCATCGCGCTGGAGAGCGGCTATTCCGCTCTCGGGGCAGCCGAGGAATGCCGTCCCGAGCTGGACGCCCTCCGCGCCGAGTGCGAGCGCCGCGGCGATGCCGCGCCCGTCCATGATCCCGCCGGCGAGCAGGACGGGGACGGAGACGCGGTCGACGATCCGGGGCACGAGCGCGACACCGCCGACGATCGCATCCTCGAACGAGCCGAGGAAGGTGCCGCGATGCCCGCCCGCCTCGCCGGACTGGGCGACGATTGCGTCCACGCCGAGCCGCTCGATCTCGACGGCCTCGGCGACGGTCGTCGCCGTGCCGAGGACGACGCTGCCCACCTCCCTGATCTGCTCGAAGGGCAGGACGCCGAACGTGAAGCTGAACACCGGCACGCGCTCCTCGGCGACCACCGCGAGCTGCGCCTCGACCAGTCCTGGTGGTGGAGCAGACAGAGCGTCCTGCGGCTCGGGGAGGCCAAGCTCGGCGCGGAGTGGCGCGAGGACCGCCTGCATCGCCGCGACCCGCTCGATGTCGGCCTCGGGCGGCGGCAGCGGTGCGAAGAGGTTGACGCCGAACGGACGGTCTGTCAGACGGCGGACCGCGACGATCGCGTCCCGCAGCTCATCCGGCCCGAGCGTCGCGCCCCCGAGCGAGCCGAGAGCACCCGCGTTGGAGACGGCTGCCACGAGCTCGGGCGTCGTGAAGCCCCCGGCCATGGGAGCCTGGACGATCGGATAGCGCGTCCCGAGAAGCTCGGAGGCCCTGGTGTCGAGGCCGCCCATCGCTCAGCCGGCGGCGCCGAACGTTCGCGCCACGACGATGTCCGGGTCGAGACCGCCGTCCGGCGGCGGCTCGTGCTGGTCGAAGCCGGGGTTCTGCCCGCGCAGGTAGTCCCCGAAGCCGCAGGCCGGTGCGTGGACGTTGAAGAACCGCGCGGGCGCATCGCCTGTGTTGTCGAACGAGTGGACGACATCGGGAGGGATGAGCACGAACGTCCCTCCCGGCGCCCGGAGCGGACCGCTCCCGAACGTGATCTCCAGCTCGCCCTCGACGACGAAGAACGCGTCGGTGTGGTCGTGGTGGACGTGCGGGCTCGCGCCGCGCTGGCCCGGCCCGTAGTCGAACTCGGTCAGCGTCAGGTGCTCGGTGTCCGCGAGCAGCGTCACGCGGCGGCCGGGGCGGTCGGTGATCGCCTCCCCGTCAACGCCGCCCGTGCGGACGATCGCGACCGACGCGGGACCGGCTCCATCGTCGGCCGGCGCCGGGTGCTGGTCGAACGCCGCGCGGGCCTGCGCCCATCCGTCCTCGTCCGAGGCGGCAGAGAGCTTGCGCAGGAACACGCCGTACCCGGACGACGGGGCATGGACGTCGAGGAACCTCGCCTCGCTCTCCGTCCGGAACGTGTGCACGACGCTGGGCGGCACGACGGCCACGGTGCCCGCGCCGGCGACCGTCTCCTCGCTCCCGACGGAAAACCGGAGCGCGCCCTCGAGCACGAGGAAGACCTCAGTGTGCTCCGCATGGGCGTGCGGCGGCGGTGTCGGGCCGGCGTCTGCGAAGCGCGCGGCCGAGACGCCGAGGCTCGGATGGTCCGCCAGCAGCTCGAGGGTCGCGTCGCGCAGGGCGACGAGCGTCTCGGCCGGCTGGATGCTCGGAGCCACCGGGAAAGAGGGTAATGGGTTACGTCGAGCTCCATTGCCACTCGGCGTTCTCGTTCCTCGACGGGGCCTCGCACCCCGAGGAGCTCGTCGCCCGGGCGGCGGAGCTCGGCTACCCGGCGCTTGCGCTCACCGACCACGACGGCGTCTACGGCTCGCTGGAGTTCGCGCACGCGGCGAAATTCGCCGGCGTCCGGCCGATCACCGGCGCCGAGGTGACGTTGGAAGGTGGAAGGCACATCACGCTCCTCTGCGAGAGCGGTAGGGGGTACGCGAATCTCTGCCGGCTCCTCACCGCTGCTCATGCCGGCACGCGCCGTCCCGGCCGGGAGGACCGCGAGCCCTTGCCGCCGTCGGTTCCGCTCGAGATCGTCGCGGAGCTGAGCGAAGGGCTCGTGTGCCTCTCCGGCTGCGCCCGCGACGGCCTGGCGCTCCACGATCCGCGCGGGGCGGCCCGGCTCGCGTCGGCTTTCGGGCGGGAGCGGTTCTTCGTCGAGCTGCAACGCCCCTACGAACGCGGGGACGTGCGACGTCACACGGCGCTTCGTCATCTCTCCGAGCACCTCGGCGTCGAGACTGTCGCGACGGGGAATGTCCACGCGCACGCACCCCGGCGAACGCTGCTCCAGGACGCGCTCGTCGCGATCCGCTGCCGAACGTCGCTCGACGGATGCGAGCGCGAGCGCCGCGGGAACCGGGAGGCAGTGCTCCGCTCCCCGCCCGAGATGGTCGAGTGCTTCACCGGGATCGACCGCGCGGCCGCGGAACGCACGGGCGAGCTCGCCGCGCGCCTCGCGTTCGACCTCACCGAGGAGCTCGGCTACCGCTACCCCGATTTCTCCGACCGCGCCGACCCTGCGATCCGCCAGCTGCGCGCGATCTGCGATCACGCGCTGACCGAGCGCTACGGGAGCGTGAGCGCAGGCATCCGGGCGCGTGCACACGAACGCCTACGCAGCGAGCTGGCGCTGATCGGGAAGCTCGGGCTCGCAGGCTTCTTCCTCCTGCACCACGAGGTGCTCGAGCTCGCCCGGGACTGCGCGCTCGAGGTGCGCGGCCGCGACTCGCCTCGGATGTTCCTTCCGCCTGGCCGGGGGCGGGGGAGCTCGGTCGGCTCGATCGTCTGCTACCTCACTGGGCTCTCGCACGTCGACCCGGTCGAGAACGACCTCTCGCTCGGCCGCTTCATCAACCACGAGCTCACGTCGGTGCCGGACATCGACCTCGACTTCCCGCGCGACATCCGCGAGAAGCTGATCGTCCGCGTCACCGAGCGCTACGGGCACGAGCACGCAGCGCTCGTCGCCAGCTTCGCGACGTACCGCTCGCGGGGCGCGATCCGGGACGTCGGCAAAGCCCTCGGGCTGCCGCACGCGGAGCTCGAGCGGCTCGCCCGCGTGACCGACGGCTGGCATGCGGAGCGCGTCGCGGACGAGGTCGCCGCGCTTCCCGACGCCGACCGGAAGCTCCTCTCGAAGCGCTGGCGGGCGTTCCAGTTCCTCACCCGGGAGATCGCGGGGTTGCCGCGGCACGTCTCGCAGCACCCGGGCGGGATGGTCATCTCGTCGCGGCCGCTCGTCGAGCTCGTCCCCGTGCAACCGGCGGCGATGGCGGGCCGGCAGCTCTGCCAGTGGGACAAGGACTCGTGCGCGGACGCGGGGTTCCTCAAGATCGACCTGCTCGGGCTCGGGATGCTCTCGTGCATCGAGGAGTGCGTCGACCGGATCGCGCAGCTCCACGGCGCGCCGATCGATCTCTCACGGATCCCGCTCGACGACCCCGCCGTCTATGCCGAGATCCAGGCGGCCGACACGGTGGGCACCTTCCAGATCGAGAGCCGCGCGCAGATGCAGAGCCTCCTCCGCACGCGGCCCGAGACGATCGACGACCTCACGATCCAGGTCGCCCTCGTCCGGCCCGGACCGATCCAGGGAAAGGCCGTGCACCCGTACATCGAGCACCGCCGCCGCCTCCGCGAGAACCCGTCGTTCGTCTTTCCCGTCCCGCACGAGTCGCTGCGCGAGCCGCTCGCCTCGACCCTCGGCGTGGTCGTCTTCCAGGACCAGGTACTCGACGTTGCGATCGCCCTTGCGGGGTACACCATCGGCGAGGCAGAGGGTCTGCGCCGCGCGATGAGCCGCAAGCGCAGCCGCGAGGCGCTCGAGGCGCACCGGGTGCGGTTCGTCGAGGGCGCCGTCGCGAAGGGGGTCACCGAGGATGTCGCCGACGGCGTCTTCGACACGCTCGTCGGCTTCTCTGGCTTCGGATTCCCGAAGGCGCACGCCGCTGCCTTCGGCCTCCTCGCCTACCAGTCGGCCTGGCTGCGCCACCACTACCCGGCGGAGTTCCTCTGCGGCCTGCTGAACGAGCAGCCGATGGGCTTCTACCCGCCCGCGAGCCTCGTCCGGGACGCCCAGCGGCGCGGGGTGGAGGTGCTTCCGCCCGACGTCAACCTGAGCGAGGCGCGCTGCTCGCTGGAGCGGAGCGTGACTTCAGCCCTGTCCCATGCCGTCCGCGTCGGACTCGCGTACGTCTCCTCGGTTGGCGCCGACGACGCGGAAGCGCTCGAGGCGGAGCGGGAGGCGAACGGGCACTACCGTGACGTCGGCGACCTCGCCCGCCGCGCGCCGGTCTCCCGCGAGGCGCTCGAGGCGCTCGTGCGTGGAGGGGCATGCGACTCCTTCGGCCCGAGGCGGCGCGACCTGCTCTGGGAGCTCGGGCTCGCGACACGGCCCCGCTCGGTCGAGGGCACGGGCGGCGCCGCGAAGCAGCTGACGCTCTCGCTCGACCCGACCGCGGAGACGCCGCCGCTCCCCGACCTCACCCGCTGGGAGCGGATGCTTGCCGACTACCGCGAGACGGGCCTCTCGGTCGGGACGCACCCGCTCGCGCTCCTCCGCCCACACCTGCCGCCGGGGACGCTCTCGAGCCCCGAGCTCCACAAGGCGCGGCACGGATCGTCGGTCGCGTACGCGGGCCTGGCGATCGCGCGGCAGCGGCCGGCGACCGCGAAGGGCATCGTCTTCATGCTGCTCGAGGACGAGCACGGCCAGGTGAACCTCATCGTCCCGAAGGACGTCTACGAGCGGCACCGCGGGATCGTGCGTGGCGAGCCGATCGTCCTCGTCCGCGGCCGCTACGAGCGGGTCGAGCGGAACCGCAACATCCTCGTTCGCGAGCTCGAGAGCCTCTCGGCGCTCGCCCGCAACGTCGCCGCCACCCCCGACCTCGTCACCGCGCTCCCGCGCGCTCACCACTTCGGTCACCGCTAGCGAGCCGCAGTGCGGCATCGACGAGATCGACCCGGTCGAGTCCGGGAACGTCCGAAATGGAGATCCAGGCAGCCCGATCGGTCGTGCCCCCGACCTCGTGTGTCAGCTCGCCGCCGACGATCCGCGCTTCGAACACGATTCGAATCCCCTCGAGCGCACGGCCGGACCCGTCGAGCCGCTCGTGAGCGGCCACGACGAACGTGTCCTCGCCGAGCAGCCGGATCAGCTCGACGTCGTAGCCCGTCTCCTCGCGGACCTCGCGCACCGCAGCCTCCTCCGGCGTCTCGCTCTCCTCGACGCCGCCACCGGGGACCGTCCAAGCGGGCGTCGGGCCTTCGTTCCAGAGAGCGAGCAGGATCCGCTCCCGGTCGTCGACCACCACGGCATACGCCCCGACGCGCCTGTCGACGTCGCCTCGCTCCACGCGCGTCGAGGCTATGCGATCGGGCGGGCGGCCGGCCGGGCGAGCGAGACCTCGACGTAGTCGGCGGCGTGGGCGAAGCCAAGCTTCTCGTACGCGCGGATCGCGGCGGCGTTGTCGGACCGGACGTTCAGCGAGATCACGTCGATCCCGTCGTCGAGGAGAACGCGACAGAGACGCGCGCAGGCGGCGGTCGCGAGCCCGGAGCCGCGGTGCTCCGGCAGCGTGGCGACGTTCCCCAGCGCCGCGACGCGCCACCTCGGCGACCACACGTGCACGCCGGCCACGCAGGCCAGGCGCCCGTCGCGGCGGATCCCCGCGTACCGGCCGGTCTCGAGCATGCGGGCCTGGAACCAGGTTCCCGGGTACGCATCGGCGTAGAACCCCTCCACCTCGGCCAGGTCGGACGACGAGAGAAGCATCGCCTCGCGCGTGTCGTGCGCCTCCAGGTAGGCCGGCTCGGCGAGGCCGAGCTTGCAGTGCGCGACCGGCGGGCTGTCCGCGACGCGCAGCGGCCCGAGGGCGTCGACGAGGCCCGGGGAGAGGTGCGCGTACACGCGCGGCGGTAGGTCCGCGGCGATCTCCCGCAGAAGGTCGCGCATGCCGCTCTCGGGCTCCTCCGCCAACGCCAGCAGCACGGGCGGGTCGGGCTCGTCGTAGAGGAGGGCGAGCTGCTCGAGGCGGCCGTCCGCCCGCCAGCCGAGCCAGCGCGTGTGCGGCCAGAAGAAGTCGTCGAGGTCGCCCAGCTCGTAGGCGTGGACAGCCGGCCGTCGCCGGCAGAACCGGGCGATGGCACCGCGATCACGAAGCTCGACGATCGCCATCGCGAGTCGAAGGGGTCAGCCCGCCATGTCGGCGGTTCCGGAGCGGGGCTCGTCAGCTTGGGGCCGGTCGGCGCGGCGGCACCAGCCCTCGTCGAGGGTGAGCGCCGCGTCCACGAGCGCGAGGTGCGTAAACGCCTGGGGGAAGTTCCCGACCAGGCGGCTGGACGACACGTCGTACTCCTCCGAGAGCAGCCCCAGGTCGTTGCGCAGACCGAGCAGGCGCTCGAACAGGCCTTCGGCCTCCTCGAGTCGGCCCTGGAGGGCGTAGACCTGCGCCAGCCAGAACGAGCACGGGAGGAACGTGCCCTCACCGGGCGGGAGCCCGTCGATTTCGATGTTTTTGTCGTCTGCGCGATAGCGTTCGACGAACCCGTCGCGGACGAGCTCGCGCTCGACCGCGGCGACGGTCCCGGCGACGCGCACGTCGTCCGCGGGGAGAAAGCCGACGAGGGGCATGATCAGCGCGCTGGCGTCGAGCCGCTGCGAGCCGTAGGACTGGGTGAACGCGCCGAGCCCCGCGTCGAAGCCCTCCCGGCAGACCTCCTCGTGGATCTCGTCGCGAAGCGCTTTCCAGCGGTCGACCGGCCCTTCGTGGCCGAACTCCTCGGCGCTGCGCACCGCGCGGTCGAATGCGACCCATGCCATCACCTTCGAGTGGGTGAAGTGACGGCGGGGGCCGCGCACCTCCCAGATCCCCTGATCCGGCTGCCGCCACCCCTCCTCTAGCCACTCGAGCAGCTTCCTGTTCAGGGCCCACGCCTCGGGCAAGGGCGCGAGGCCAGCCACGCGGGAGTGGTAGAGCGCATCGGCCACCTCGCCGTACACGTCGAGCTGGAGCTGGTCGGATGCCGCGTTGCCGATTCGCACCGGACGCGACCCCTCGTACCCGTCGAGCCATTCGAGCTCGAGCTCGGTGAGGCGCCGCTCGCCGCCGAGTCCGTACATGATCTGGAGCTGGTCGGGAAGGCCGGCGATCGCCCGCAGGAGCCAGTCCCGCCACGCCCGGGCCTCGTCCTCGTACCCCGCGCGGACGAGCGCGAGGAGGGTGAGCGTCGCGTCGCGCAGCCAGCAGTAGCGATAGTCCCAGTTTCGGACGCCGCCGAGTGCCTCGGGGAGCGAGGTCGTGGCTGCCGCGACGATCCCCCCGGTCGGGGCGTAGGTCAGGGCCTTGAGCGTGACGAGCGAACGGACGAGGGGCTCGCGGAAGCGGCCGACGTGCGTGCAGTCGGTCACCCACTCCTGCCAGAACGACTCGGTGTCGGCCAGCGCCTGCTCGGGGTCGACTCGCTCGGGCGGCGGATGATGCGACGGGTACCAGGTCAGCACGAACGGGACGCGCTCGCCTTCGCGCACATCGAACTCTGCGACGGTGTGGAAGTTGCGACCCTCGAGCTCGACCGGCGTCGCGAGAAAGAGTGCGTCCGGGCCGGCGATCGCGAGGATGCCATCGTCGCGCCGGCGGACCCAGGGGATGATCGACCCGTAGTCGAAGCGAATGCTCACGCTCATCCGCATCGCCACCGTGCCCTTCACGCCCTCGACGATGCGGACGACGTCAGGCGCCTCGCCCCGCGGCGGCATGAAGTCGATCAACCTCACCGTGCCGTCGGCCGTCTCGAACTCGGTCTCGAGCACGAGCGTGTCCTGCCGGTAGCGCCGGCTCGCCCGTGTGACCTGCGCGTCGGGAGAGAGCTCCCAGCGGCCGTTCTCCTCGTCACCGAGCAGCGAGGCGAAGCAGGCGCCCGAGTCGAAGCGAGGGAAGCAGAGCCAGTCGATCGAGCCGTGGCGCGAGACGAGCGCGGCGGTCTGCAGGTCGCCGATGAGGCCGTAGTCCTCGATCAGTGCGGCCATGGCCGCCACGCTACCGCGTCGCGGCTATGAATCCAGCGCATGCGCGCAGTCGTCCAGCGGGTCTCGAGCGCGTCGGTGCGCGTCGACGGAGACACGGTGGGCGCGTGCGGCCGCGGTCTTCTGGTGCTCGTCGGTGTCAGGCACGGCGACACGGCCGAGACGGCCATGCGCCTCGCGGGCAGGGTCGCCCGGCTGCGCATCTTCGAGAACGACGAGGGCCGCTTCGACCGGTCGCTGCTGTATACCGGCGGCGACGCGCTCGTCGTCAGCCAGTTCACGCTCCTCGCGGACACCGCGAAGGGGAACCGCCCGAGCTTCACCGCCGCAGCGCCTCCCGAGCACGCGGAGCCGCTCGTCGAGGCGTTCGCCGCTGCACTGCGTGCGGAGGGGGTCCACGTCGAAACGGGCGTCTTCGGGGCTCACATGGCTGTGGAACTAGTGAACGACGGCCCCGTCACGATCATCCTCGACGTCTGAGCCAGGCGCTGCGTAGGCCGACAGCGGCTCCGTGCGCTTTCTCGGCGTCCTACGGGTTGTCGATCTTGTCGACGGTGCTACCACCGCGCCACCCCGTGTACTCGTGCCGCGGCATCTGAATGTCCACCTCTGGCTGCCCATGCGGCGTCTTGCCGCATGCCGAGCACACCATGAAGCTCTCACCTTTCTCGACGTGGCTCGTCCACGTGTGACGCCCCAGCCAACAAGACAACCTCTTCACCCCGTCTACCTCCGCTGGTGACAAACGCAACGTATGCCTGTCAGGCGTGCAGTGCAAGCGCGCCGCGAGACGTCGAATCGCCCGACTGAACCGACCCCGCGTCGGGTGGTCAGTTTCGGCTGACCACCCGACCCGCCGGACGACGCCCGGCACAATCGGCGGGTGGACGACCAGCCGCAGCTGCATGCGATCACCGACGCCGACCTGCCCGTCGTCGAGCGGCTGTGGCAGCTCTACTCGCACGACATGTCCGAGGTGCGCGGGACGCTGCCGAACACCGTGGGCGTGTTCAAGGCGGGCCGTCTGCCGACCTACTTCGCCGACCCCGACGCATGCGGCTACCTGATCTTCTACCGCGATGCGCCCGCCGGGTTCGCGTTCGTGCAGGGCCTGTCCGGCGGGACGAAGACGATGGGCGACTTCTTCGTCGTCCGGGCAGCACGTCGCCGCCGCGTCGGCTACGACGTCGCCAGGGAGCTCCTCAGGCGCCACCCCGGCAGATGGGAGATCGGGTTCCAGGCGGAGAACCACGGCGCGCCGGAGTTCTGGCGGCGCGTGGCCACTGACGCGGTCGGGGAGAGGTGGCGTGAGGAGCTCCGGCCGGTGCCGGGGAAGCCGCACATCCCTGACGACCACTTCATCGTTTTCACGGTCTAGAAACGCCCTGCGTGGACAGGGGGCGGGCCGGGACGGTGCTATCCTTTCGGCACCACATTTCACCGGCTTGGCGAAATGGGCGCGGGATGCGCCCATTCGTTTTGAAGGGATCGATTCGATGGCAACGGGCACGTACGACAGGGAGCGCGAGCTGACGGCGGCGATCACGCCCGCCGTCGAGTCGACGCTGCCCGGAGTCGAGGTGCTGGCTGTCGAGCTCCTCTCGCCGGCGCGGTTCTGCGTCTACGTCGACCATCCTAAGGGGGTCGATTTCGCGCTCTGCGAACGGGTCACGCGCCTGCTCGCCGACTACCGGTCCGACTGGACGATCGACGTCTCGTCGCCCGGCCCCGAGCGCCCCGTGCGTCGGCCGGAGCACTTCCGGCGGGCGATCGGCGGCACCGTGAAGCTCAAGACAGCCGATGCGAAGCGCCTTCGCGGAACGCTCGTAGCGGCCGACGACCATGCCGTGACCGTCTCGGTCGACGGGACGGCCCACCAGGTTCCGGTCGACCAGATCGTCCGGGGCAACCTGATCGACGAGGACGGTGAGCAATGAGCCAGGAGATCATCGAGGGGATTCGCACGATCGAGAAGGAGAAGGGGATCGAAACCGGCACGCTCATTGCCGCGCTCGAGGACGCCCTCCTCGCGGCGTACAAGAAGACGCCCGGCGCGGCGCGCCATGCGACCGTCGAGCTGGACGGCGAGGGCGAGTTCCGCGTCTTCGCGCTCGACATCCCGGGCGACCTCGAGGCGCGGCTGCTCGACGAGGCCCGCGAGCGAGCGATCGACGAGCTCGAGCGGATCGAGGAGGAGACCGGCGAGAAACAGCACACGCTGATCGTCGACGACGAGCTCGACCTCGACTGGGAGCAGGTCCCCGAGAACCTGATCGACCGTTCGGACGCGACGCCCGACGACTTCGGCCGGATCGCTGCGATGACCGCCAAGCAGGTGATCCAGCAGCGGATCCGCGAGGCGGAGCGCGCGATCATGTACGAGGAGTACGTCGACCGCCAGGGCGAGGTCGTGACCGGCATCGTCCAGCAGGCCGGCGACCGCAACAACGTGCTGGTCGACCTCGGCAAGGTCGAGGCGCTCCTGCCGCGTTCCGAGCAGGTCGACGGCGAGCGCTACGAGCAGGGCTCCCGGATCAAGGCCGTGATCGTCGAGGTGCGCTCGGGGACGAAGGGACCGCAGGTGATCCTCTCGCGCCGCGCGCCGCAGCTGATCGAGGCGCTGTTCGAGCTCGAGGTCCCCGAGATCGCGGACGGCCTCGTCGAGATCCGCGGCGTCGCCCGCGAGCCGGGCTACCGGTCGAAGATCGCCGTCGAGTCGCACGCCCAGGGCGTCGATCCGGTCGGCGCCTGCGTCGGCCCGCGCGGGTCGCGCGTCCGCATGGTCGTGTCCGAGCTCCGCGGCGAGAAGATCGACATCATCCCGTGGAACACCGAGCCGGCGCGGTTCGTCGCGAAGGCACTCTCGCCGGCGCGAGTGCGCGAGGTCTACATCGACGACGAGAGCCGCGACGCGACGGTCGTCGTCCCGGACGATCAGCTCGCGCTCGCGATCGGCAAGGAGGGTCTGAACGCCCGCCTCGCCGCGCGGCTGACGGGCTGGAAGGTCGATATCAAGTCGGACTCCGAGTTCGCGCAGGCGGAGGCCGACGCCGCCTTCGCGGGCGTGGACGACGGCGACGGCGACTTCTCCGGCCGCTGTGCTGCACTGCTCTCGAACGGCAAGCGCTGCCCGAACGCGGCGCTGCCCGGCTCGAAGTACTGCGGCGTCCCCGCGCACCAGGCGCTCGCGAGCGACCCTACGGCCGGCGCCACGGTCGAGACCGCGTCGGAGATCGTCCCGGACGCCGTCACGGAGGCCGAGGAGGCAGTCGCCGACATCGATGCAGCGCTCGCCGCCGGGGAGCTGACATCTGTCGAGGCCGAGGCCGCCGAGGGTGCGGTCGCGGATGCGACGGAGGTCGCCGTCGGGGCGGAGCTCGAGCCCGGTGGCGGCGAGGCAGCCGAGGACCCGCGCGGCGAGGCGTGAGCGCCGTGCCCCGCTCAGGACCTGTGCCGGGTGCGGGCGCCGTGCGCCGCAGCCCGAGCTCGTGCGGTTCGCGGCGGTGGATGGCGTGCTGACGCCCGGGCGGACGCTTCCGGGGCGCGGGGCATACACGTGCTGCAGCCTCGCCTGCTTCGAGCAGGCCCTCTCGCGGCGTGCCTTCCGGCGGACGCTGAGGTCGGACGTGACCGCGAGCACCGAGCTCACGCGCATCTACACTGGGGAGTCGGATGGCTGACGGACCCAACAGGCCGAATCGCCCGATCCGCCCGCGCGGCGGCGGCCAGGGAGGCCGGCGCAGGCGTGTCGTGATCGAGGGCGGCGCCGCGCGCGGACGCGACGCGCGGGCCGCGCGCGACCGCTCGCAGCAGGCGGCCCCGCGCCAGCAGGCGCCCGTCCAGCCGACGGGGCCGGTCACCGTCGAGTCGGGCGTCACCGTGAAGGACCTGTCCGGCGCGCTCGGCGTGACGATGGCGCAGATCATCAAGATCCTGATGGGCCTCGGCCAGATGCGGACCGCGACGCAGTCGCTTTCCGACGAGGAGGTCGAGCTGATCGCCACGGAGGTCGATCGCGAGGTCACGATCAAGCACGCCGCGGACGACGAGGAGCCGGAGATCGTGGAGGACGCGGACGCCGACCTCACCCCGCGCCCGCCGGTCGTGACGATCATGGGCCACGTCGACCACGGCAAGACGACGCTCCTCGACGCGATCCGCTCGACGGCGGTCGTCGAGACCGAGGCCGGGGGCATCACGCAGCACATCGGCGCGTATCAGACCGAGGTGGACGGCCGGAAGCTGACGTTCCTCGACACGCCGGGCCACGAGGCGTTCACGGCGATGCGAGCCCGCGGAGCCAAGGTGACGGACATCGCGGTGCTGGTCGTCGCAGCCGACGACGGCGTGATGCCGCAGACGAAGGAATCGATCAGCCACGCCCGGGCCGCCGAGGTCCCGATCGTCGTCGCGATCAACAAGATGGACGTCCCGGACGCGAACGCCGACCGCGTGAAGACGGAGCTCGCCTCCGAGGGGCTGCAGCCGGAGGACTGGGGCGGCACGACACAGTTCGCCGCGGTCTCCGCGAAGCAGCAGACGAACCTCGGCGAGCTGCTCGAGAAGATCCTGCTCGTCGCGGACGCGGAGCTCGACCTCCGCGCCAACGCCGAGGCGGACGCCTCCGGGCCGATCGTCGAGTCGCGGCTCGACGTCGGGCGCGGCCCCGTCGCGACCATGCTCGTCCAGCGCGGCACGCTGCGCGTCGGCGACGCGATCGTGGCCGGCGACGCGGCCGGGAAGGTGCGCGCGCTCTACGACTATCGGGGCGAGAAGGTGAAGGAGGCGGGGCCCGGCGAGCCCGTGGAGATCCTCGGCTTCGACCGCCCGCCGCCCGCAGGTGAGCTCTCCCGCGTCGTCGAGCACGAGCGCCAGGCGAAGGACCTCGCCGAGAAGCGCGCCGAGCGCCTCCGCCGCGAGCAGCTCGCGCAGCGCTCGAAGGCGGCGGGCGTGTCGCTCGAGACGCTGTTCGAGCGGATGCAGGAGGGCGCCGTCCAGGACCTCAACGTCGTGCTCAAGGGCGACGTGCAGGGCTCGGTCGAGGCGCTGATGGGCGAGCTCGGCAAGATCCAGCACCCGGAGGTGCGCGTCAACGTGATCCACACGGGCGTCGGCGGCATCACCGAGAACGACGTCAACCTCGCGTCGGCGTCGAACGCGCTGGTCGTCGGCTTCAACGTGCGCCCGAGCGCGGAGGCGAGGCAGCTCGCCGAGCGCGAGGCGGTCGACATCCGCACGTACCGCGTGATCTACAAGCTCACCGAGGACATCGAGCAGGCGCTCGTCGGCATGCTCTCGCCCGTCACGACCGAGGAGATCCTCGGCGAGGCGGAGGTGCGCGCGCTGTTCAAGGTGTCTCGCCTCGGGACGATTGCCGGCTGCATGGTCACGAACGGCGTCGTCCGCCGCGGCGCGCACGTGCGCGTCGTCCGCGACGGCACCGTGATCCACGAGACGTCGATCGCGCAGCTGAAGCGCTTCAAGGAGGATGCGCGCGAGGTCGCGGAGGGCTTCGAGTGCGGGATCCTGCTCGACGGCTTCAACGACGTGAAGGACGGCGACGTGCTCGAGGCGTTCGAGACCCGCGAGGTCGAGCGCACGGATCTCGCGACGACCGCAGCCGAGTAGCCTCCGCCCGGAGGCGTGTCAGCAACGCTGCACGAGACGCGCCGTCGCCGCCGCGCGGGCGCGGTAGCCGTTCATGGTCGGGTGGACGCCGTCGCGGCCGAACCACGAGCGATGGTCCCGCGCCATGGCCGCCCAGTCGAGCACGCGGAGGTTCGCGTGCGTGTGGGCGATTGCCACGAGCGCACGGTTGTATCCGTCGTAGGAGACGCCTTCGTACGGCGGCCGGACGATCGTCGCCCAGACGACGCAGCGTCGGGGGCCGGCGACGGCGAGCGCCTCGCGGACGACACGCGCGAACCCGGAGACGCGCCCGGGATCGTCGTTCGTGCCGGCGCTGACGACGATCACCGAAGGGAGGGACGCGCCGAAGGCCCGGAGAGCGCGCGGGACGTCGGAGGCGTGACGGCTGAGCACGGCTTCCGAGCGCACGCTCCACCCGCGCAAGAGGCCGTCGAGGAAGAGGTCCGTGCCGACCGAGAGCGAGTCGCCGTAGCTGAGCACCGTCCGGTTGCCCGCGGCGGACAGCGGGGAGGAGGCGGCGAGCGCGCAGGCGAGCGCGCAGGCAAGCACGACGAGGCGGCCAGGGCGCGACACGAGTTCGTCTACGGTAGGCGCGCATCGGCTCCTGCCTGCCACCGCACACGAGATTCGAACATGTCTACGGGATTCGTCGGCATCCTCTCCTTCGAGCTCCACTTCCCGGAGAGCCATTCGCTGAAGGAGAAGCGCATGCACCTGCGCTCGGTCAAGCAGCAGCTCGCGAACCGCACGGGCTGCTCGATCGCCGAGGTCGACCACCACGACGCGTGGCAGCGCGCGCAGCTGACGCTTGCCTGCGTCGCGCGCGAGGCGGGTGAGGCCCGCCGTCTGCTGGACGAGGCCGAGCGGTGGCTCTCGGGTCAGGTGTTCGAGCTGGGACAGGCGCAGCGGGAGCTGGTGCGGCTCGAGGACGGGTGGCCCGCGTGAGCCGGCCGGCGCGCATGCGCCGCGTGGACGAGGCGATGAAGAAGGTCATCTCCGAGGCGATCCCGACGCTCAAGGATCCGCGGATCGGGTTCGTCACCGTGACGACGGTCGAGACGTCGCGCGACCTCGACCACGCGAAGGTGTGGCTGAGCGTGTTCGGCTCCGAGAAGCAGCGGGCAAAAACGATGGAGGCTCTCGAGGGCGCCGCGGGCGTGCTGCAGGCGAGGGTCAACCGCGAGCTCAAGCTCCGGCGGACGCCGCATCTCGAGTTCGTCCACGACAGGGCGATCGAGCACGGCGTGCGTATGACGCAGCTCATCGACCAGCTCGCGCCGCCCGAGGACGTACCGGAGGGCGGCGCCGATGGCGACGCCTGACGCCGACGCGGTCCTCGACGCGGTGCGCGCGAACGACCGGTTCGTCGTGACCTCTCACGACAACCCCGACGGCGACGCGCTCGGCTCGCTCCTCGCGACGCACCTCGCGCTGCAGTCCCTCGGCAAGGACTCCGTGATGGTCCTCGGGGGGCCTGCCCCGTTGCCCGGCGAGTACCGCTTCCTCGGCCTGGACGCGCACGGGCTCCTGCGGGGCGCACCGGCCGACACCGCCGGGCGCGTCCTCGTCGCGGTCGACTGTGCGCAGGAGAGCCGGATCGTCGAGCCGCGTCTCCTCGAGGAGGTGCGCCTCACCGTGAACATCGACCACCATCACGACAACACGCGCTTCGGCGACGTGAATCTCGTCGTGGCGGACGCCTCCTCGACGGCCGAGGTGCTGGCGGACCTCTTCGCGCGGCTGCCCGCGCCGCTGAGCCCGCAGATCGCGGAGGCGCTCTACACGGCGCTCGTCACGGACACCGGGCGGTTCCAGTACTCGAGCACGACGCCCAAGGCGCTCCGCCTCGCGTCCGAGCTCGTCGAGGCCGGCGCGAACGTCAGCAAGGTGTTCGTCGAGGTCTACGAGTCGACGCCGTTCCCGAAGCTGAAACTCCTCGCACGGGCGCTCGAGCACGCCCGGGAGCTCGCGGATGGGCGGATCGTCGTCTCGGAGCTCCGGCGCGCCGATTTCGAGGCGGCCGGGGCGGAGGAGCCCTACTCCGAGGGCATCATCGACCACCTCCGTGCCGTCGACGGCGCGGAGCTCGTCGCGCTCGTCCGCGAGCTGCCCGTCGGTGCGTCATCCGCCCGCAAGGGGTCGCTGCGCTCACACCCGGATGGCGTGGACGTGTCCGCGATCGCGCGCAGCTTCGGCGGCGGCGGCCACACCCGGGCCGCCGGGTTCTCGACCGACCTCGAGATGGAGGAGATCACCCGGCGGATCGTGGAGGCGTTCGAGGCGGCGAACGGCAATCCGTCCTCCTGATGGCCATCCCGAAGTCCCTCGAGCCGACCGGCGTGATCCTGGTCGACAAGCCGGCGGGGCCGTCGTCCTTCGCGATCGTCGCCCGCGTGCGCGGGCGCACCGGCGCGAAGACGGGCCACGCGGGGACGCTCGACCCGTTCGCCACCGGGCTGCTCGTGCTCCTCTCGGGACGGGCGACGAGCGCGCAGGATCGCTTCATGAAGCTCGACAAGCGCTACCTCACGGAGATCGACCTCCGCGCCCGGACGACGACCGGCGACCCGGAGGGAGACATCCTCGAGGGACACGACGCGCCGACTCGTGAGGAGCTCGACGTGGCGCTCGACGGGCTCCGCGGCGCGGTCGCACTTCCCGTCCCGGTGGCCTCGGCCGTCAAGATCGGCGGCGAGCGCGCATACCGGCTGCACCGGCGCGGCGCGACGGTGGAGATGCCGACGCGCGTGATGCGGGTGCATTCGCTCGACCTCGAGTCGTACGAGAACGGCGTCGCCCGGCTTGATCTCCGGGTGGGCTCGGGGACCTACATCCGCTCGATCGCGGACGCTCTCGGCGGCCACTGCGTCTCGCTGCGGCGGACGGAGGTCGGGCCGTTTCACGTCGAGGACGCGGACGAGACACGGATCGTTCCCCTTGACGACGCGGTCGCCCGCCTGGCGGTGGCGCATTGAGAGTCGTCCACGCGCCGTCACAGCTCGAGCGCCGACCGAGGGCCGTTGCGATCGGGACGTTCGACGGCGTTCATCGGGGGCACCGCTCGGTGCTCCGAGCGGCCATCGACTCCGGTCTCGAGCCGACCGTCATCACGCTCGACCCGCATCCGCGCATCGTGCTCGGAAACCGCGTCGAGCTCATCACCACACTCGAGCGGCGGCTCGAGCTCCTGGCCGATGCTGGCGTCGTGGAGACGCTCGTCGCCGGCTTCACCCCCGAGTTCATGCGCCTTTCGCCGGACGAGTTCGTCGCGACGTACCTCACCGCGATCGGTGCGGAGGCGGTCGCGGTCGGATCGGACTTCCGCTTCGGCTCGCGTCGGGCCGGCAGCGTCGAGACTCTCTCCGAGCTCGGCCTCACGGTGCTCGACGTCGAGGAGATCGAGGGCGTCTCGTCGACGGCCATCCGCGACGCGGTGCGGGATGCGGACCTGGCGGTCGCCGCGGGAATGCTCGGACGGCCGTTCGAGCTCGACGGCATGGTCGTGTCCGGCGACCAGCGCGGTGGCACGCTCGGCTACCCGACGGCGAACATCGCAATGGACGCGCAACTCGTCTGCCCCCGCTACGGGATCTACGCCGGGGAGGCGCTCGGGCACCGCGCCGCAGTCTCGATCGGCACGAACCCGCACTACGGCGGCACGGAGCGACGGATCGAGCCGTTCCTGCTCGACTTCGACGGCGACCTCTACGGCAAGCGGCTCGTCGTCGAGCTCTGGGGACGGCTGCGAGACGAGCAGGCCTTCGACAGCGAGGAGGCGCTCGTCGAGCAGATCGGGCGCGACGTCGACGCGACGCGTGCGGCCGAACGCCCCGTCTGACGCACGCTAGCCGGGCCGGCCCGCGACGAAGACGGTCTGCGAGGTGTCGTCGTCGGGATCGGCGGTGCCGCGGTCGACCGCCGGCTCGAACCCCGCGTGCTCGAGCAGGTGCAGCCACGTGTGCTCGGGGAAGACGCCCTCGACGTGGTGATCGTGGACGACCCTCGACGCCTGACCGGGCTCGCGGACGACGACGGCGTAGTCGACCTCGTAGCTCGTGTCGCCGGGATCGGCGTCGGTGACCCATTCGAGGTAGCGCAGCGACCGCCCGTCGGGCCCGTCGTGGCCGCCGTGCGACGTCCTCGGCTGGAAGGTCTCGCGAGTGTGGTCGGGGACGAACACGGCGACCCCACCCGGACGAGTGTGGGCGTGCGCCGTGCCGAGGCAGTCATGGAGATCGTCCTCGCTCGCCATGTACGCGATCGCATCGTGGACGAAGACGACGTCGAAGGTCCGACCGAGGCGCAAGGTCCGCATGTCGCCGAGCACGTGCTCGCAGCTCGGATTCAGCGTCCGGCTCAGGGCCAGCATCTGCGGCGAGACATCCGAGAGCGTGCACGCGAAGCGCTCGCTCAGGTGCGATGCGTTGTTCCCGCCACCCGAGCCGAGCTCGAGCAGGGTGTGCGCATCCGGAACCGCCTCGACCATCAGGCGGCGGTACCGCTCGGCTTCCGCCGCGTAGTCCTCCGGCGCCGTCAGCAGGTGGAACCAGGGAGCGAGGTCGGCGTAGAGGCGCACCGCCCGATTATCCCGCCCGCTGGAAGACGACGAGCGCAGCGTCGCTCGCGAGGCCCGCCGAATGGGGATAGCGAGACGCGTAGGCCGCCGCGGCCTGCTTCCGCACGTCGCCCTCGACGAGCCTGCCGACGACCCGGACGCGGTGCCCGCGCAGCTCCAGCGTCGCGTCGCGAGGCTCCGCGAACGACCGCCACCAGAGCTTGCGCTCCGGCCGTACGGCGATCGCCACGAGCCGGTCGTCCCCGAGCTCCGCGTAGCGCACGGGGATGTGGAACGTCCGGCCCGACCGGTGCCCGTCGTACCTCAGGACGGCGACGGTGCCGCTCAGGAGCGCGTGCGCCCGCGAGCACAGCACGGCGCGAACGACGGGATTCGCCAGCCGGAGCAGACGGAGCGATCGCGCGGGGTCAAGGGATGGAGGCAACTGCAGGTACCATGCCGCGAGACCGCGATCGCGGCCGCCCGTGTCCTTCCTTCACGGCGTGCGGGGATCGCGGAGACGAATTCACGAGAGGAGACACATGGCTCTCACCAAGGAAGCCAAGCAGGAGTTGATCTCGAAGCACGGCCAGAACGACACGGACACCGGCTCGACCGAGGTCCAGGTCGCGATGCTCACCCGGAGGATCAACGAGCTCACCGAGCACCTCCGAACGCATCCGAAGGACCACTACTCGAGGCGCGGCCTCCTGAAGCTGGTGGGCCGCCGGCGCCGGTTCCTCGACTACCTGCAGCGCAAGGACCTCGAGGGCTATCGCGCCCTCATCAAGGAGCTCGGTCTCCGCCGATAGGAGACAGGGCGGGACGGGACGGAAGGTGGGCGTTTGATCGAGCCTCGCGCGGCGGGCGCGGAGCTGGCTCAAACCTCCACCTTCCGCCAAAGCGGAAGAGTGGAAGGAAACAACACGGTATGAGCACCATCAGCACCGGGCAACAGGCCACGGTGTCCGTCGACGTGGGCGCGAACGAGCTGCGCTTCGAGACGGGCAAGCTCGCAAAGCAGGCAGACGGCGCGGTCGTCGTCAGAAGCGGGGACACGATGATCCTCGCGACGGCCGTCGGGCGGCAGGACGCGCGCGCCGACGCCGACTTCTTCCCCTTGACGGTCGACGTCGAGGAGCGGATGTACGCCGCCGGGAAGATCCCCGGCGGTTTCTTCAAGCGCGAGGGCCGCGCCACCGAGCGCGCGACGCTCACCGCGCGCATGATCGACCGCCCGATCCGGCCGCTCTGGCCGAAGGGCTTCAAGAACGAGGTGCAGGTGATCTGCACCGTGCTGTCGGCCGACATGGTCGTGCCGCACGACATCCTCGCGATCAACGGCGCCTCGGCCGCGCTCGCGATCTCGCCGCTGCCGTTCCTCGGCCCGGTCGGCGCGGTACGCATCGGTCGGATCGAGGGCGAGCTGATCGTCAACCCGACGTACCAGCAGATGGACGAGTCCTCGCTCGATCTGATCGTCGTCGGCACCCGCGAGGCGCTGACGATGATCGAGGCGGGCGCCGACCAGGTGCCGGAGGAGACGCTGCTCGAGGCGTTCGCGCTCGCGCACTCGGAGATCATCCGCATCTGTGACGCGATCGACGAGCTCGCCCGCGAGGTGGGCAAGGAGAAGTGGATCGACGTCGAGCTGAACGCCGAGCTCGATGCGCGGCACGGCGAGGCAGTCTCCCGGCGCATCGCCGAGGTCGGGCTCCGCGAGGCCGGCGCGGTCATCGAAGAGCTGCTCGCGGCCGACGCGCCTGCGATCACGATGGAGTCGGGCGAGGGCGACATCGTCCGCGAGATGCAGGTCCGGAACGGCCTGCAGATGCTGGTCGAGACGCAGCGGCTCGCCGCCGTCGAGAGCGCGGTTCGCGCGCAGTTCGAGGAGGAGCTCCGCGCCCTCACGGACGCCGAGCAGGACTCGAAGGAGCTCAAGTCGCGGAAGCGCGACCTCCTCCTCGCCCGCATCCAGGACGAGGTGCAGCTGCCGTTCCCGGTCGGCGAGGGCGAGGAGCCCGTCAAGGACAGCGTCACGAAGAGCTACGTCAAGAAGGCCGCCGACGCGATCTACAAGGATCTCGTCCGAAAGAAGATCGCCGTCGACAAGCGCCGCCCCGACGGCCGCGGCACGGAGGAGATCCGCCCGATCACGACCGAGGTCGGCATCTCGCCTCGGACCCACGGCTCGGCGCTGTTCACGCGGGGCCAGACGCAGATCCTCACGCTCTGCACGCTCGGCACCGCGAAGGAGCAGCAGCGGATCGACGACCTCTCCACCGAGCAGGAGCGCCGCTACATCCATCACTACAACTTCCCGCCCTACTCGGTCGGGGAGACGGGCTTCATGCGAGGCCCGAAGCGGCGCGACATCGGCCACGGGGCGCTCGCGCAGCGCGCGCTCGAGGCGGTCGTCCCTCCTGTCGACGAGTTCCCGTACACGATCCGCCTCGTCTCGGAGACGCTCGAGTCGAACGGCTCCTCGTCGATGGGCTCGGTGTGCGGCTCGACGATGTCGCTGATGCACGCGGGCGTGCCGATCGCGGCGCCCGTCTCCGGCATCGCGATGGGGCTCGTCAAGGAGGGCGACGACTACGTCATCCTCACCGACATCCAGGGCGCGGAGGACCACCTGGGCGACATGGACTTCAAGGTCGCCGGGACGGTCGAGGGCATCACCGCCCTGCAGATGGACATCAAGATCACCGGCGTCACGCAGGAGATCATGCGCTCCGCGCTCGAGCAGGCGAAGCGCGCGCGGGCGTTCATCCTCGACAAGATGCTCGAGACGATCTCCGAGCCGCGGTCCGAGCTCGCCGGCCACGCGCCGCGGATCTCGTCGATCCAGATCAACCCCGACTTCATCGGGATGGTGATCGGCAAGGGCGGCGAGACGATCCGCTCGCTCGAGGGCGACTACGACGTCCAGATCGACATCGAGGAGGACGGCACGATCCTCGTCTACGCGACGGAAGGCACGAACGCCGACGCGGCGATCTCGGCCATCGCGGCGATGACGAAGGAGCCCGAGGTGGGGGACACCTACACCGGCCGTGTCGTCAAGACGACCGACTTCGGCGCGTTCGTCGAGCTGAAGAAGGGCACCGACGGCCTGCTCCACGTCTCGAACGTCGGCCCCGGCCGGGTCGCGCACATCGAGGACGTCATCTCCCGTGGCGACACGCTCGACGTGGTCGTCCAGGAGGTCGACAAGGAGCGGGGCCGGATCGGCCTCAAGCTCGTTGCAAAGCACGAGGACGGCCAGCTCGTCTCGCCCGAGACCCTCGTCGAGCGGGCGAAGGACGCCCCGCCCCGCGAGCCGCGTCCGCCGCGTGACGACCGCGGCCGCGGTGGCCGCGACCGCGGCCGGCGCTAGCGGATCTAGGAAGCTGGTGGAGGGGCGGCTGAAGCCGCCCCTCCGTCGTTCATGGCCGGACTCTGGCGCTGGCCGTGTTGTTCGCGGTATTGCTGTCGGGCGTCGAACTGGAGACCGCCGCGGTGTTCGTGATCCAGCCGTTGCCCTTGCCGGTGAAGCCGGTCGTGAAGCCGAACGAGACGTTGGCTCCCCTCGCGAGTGAGCCGGCCGTGCACCGGACGGTGCGCGTCGGGCTGTCGTAGGTGCATCCCGGCGTCGTGAAGGTCGGGCTCGTCAACCGCGACGGCAGGACATCTGTGACGACGATGCCCGTCGCGTCCAGCGGACCGTCGTTGTTCACGCTGAGCGTCCACGTTGCCGTCGAGCCCGGCGGCGAAACGGTCTTCGCGAGGCTGAGATCGGCCGCAGCCGTACGGTAGGTCGCGGTATAGGTGGCCGAGGCGTTCGCGAAGATGTCGTGCGCGATCGCCCCGCCGTCCGACCACGAGAAGAACTCGTACTGCCCCTGCGGCGAGGGTGCGCTGATCGAGTTCCTCGACCCCTGGATCACTGTTCGGGTAAACGGCGTCGCCTGAGTCGTCCCGCCGGCGGTCAGCTGAAGACCCGTCGGCGAGCTCGCGAAGCTGAGCGTGACCGTCTTCGGATCGAGCCGCAGGGTCTCCGTGTCGGTCAGACCGCCGGCGTCCGTCGCCGTGAGCCGAAGCTCGATGTACGACGGGTACTCGTGGTCGAACGTGGAGAACGAGCCGCCTGCGCCGTCGACCGAGGTGATCACATGGGGATGACAGTTGGAGGGACAGTGCTGCATGACGATGTCCCAGTGGAGCGCTGACCCGGGCAACGTCCCCTGCTGCGGATCCGTGGCGGTGCCCGAGAAGATGAACGAGTCGTCGACGTCCCACGTCGTCCCGACCGCCGGTTGCGTGATCGTCGCCGTCGGTGGCGTGTTGTTGGCCGTGATCGTGATCGGCTGGCTCGTACCGCTCGCGTTCTGAGGATCCGAAACGCGCAGCCTGACCGAGTACGTTCCCGGCTGGGTGTAGGTGTACGTCGGCTGCGACGCGTTCGAGTCGTCGAACTGCCCGTCGCCGTCGAGATCCCACGCGTAGGTGAGCGGCTGCCCGTCGGGGTCGCTGGAACCCGATGCCGTCGAAGGAGACCTGGAGCGGGGCCGGCCCGTTGGTCGGCGTCGCCGTCGCCAAAGCGACCGGCGGCTGGTTCGCCGAGAAGTACGTGATCTTGCGAATCGTGCCGCCGTCGAAGTCGGCGTAGTACAGCGCGCCGTCGGGACCGACCTGCAGGTCGACCGGGTTGGCGGCGGGTGCGAGGAACGTCGCCCGCGCGCTCGTACTCGTGTCCGGCAGGCCGTTGCTCCCCGGGAACATGACCCAGATGCAGTCCCGCGAGTAGTCGGCGAAGAAGAGGGCGCCGTCGTAGGTGTCTGGGAACGGCCCGCCCTGGTAGAAGGCGAGGCCTGCGATCGACGAGCTCCCGGTCGGGCAGGTCTCGCCTGCGACGACCTGCGCGCCGTGGTTGTAGGTGAAGTACGGCGCCACGACCGCGGTGGAGCCCTCGGCGTAGAGGTTCTCGCAGATGCTCACGTTCAGGCCGTCGTAGCCAGACTGGCGACCGACCCCCTCGTAGCAGGGCCAACCGAAGTTCTTGACGCTCGAGAGATCCGCGACCCGGTTGATCTCCTCCCAGGTGTTCCAGCCGACGTCCCCAGCCCAGACCTCGCTCGTCCCCGGGCGTACCGTGATGCGGAAAGGATTGCGCAGCCCGTGCGCGATGATCCGCTTCGCATTCGGGTCCGAGCTGGTCGACGGGTTGTCGGGGAGCGCCGCCCCCGTCGCCGGATCGAGGCGCAGGATCGCGCCGTCGAGCGACGTAGCATCGATCGGCGTGCGCACGTCCTGGCTACGCAGGGCGCCTCCCTCCGCCGTTGGCGGCGTGAGTGTCGCGCCGACGCCGCCTGGGGGGTCGCCGCATGGGTTCAGCGGCGCGCCGTCCTGGCCGTAGTCCGCAAAGTTGAAGCTCGCGCCGTCGCCGCCCGAGACGTAGAGCGCGCCGTCGGCGCCGAACGCCAGCGAGCCGATCGAGTGGCTCGGATACTGCTGGCACCAGTCCGTGACGAGGACCTGCTCCGGCCCGGTCATCGCGTTGCCGCTCGCCGTGAGGCGCGAAAGCCTCCCGGTGACCACACATCCGTCGGCCGTCGGGCCCGGTGGAGTCGGGCACGGGTCCGCGTAGACGCCGCTCGTGCCCCAACGCGGCGCCGCGCCGCCGGGCTCCGCGTCGTACGTGTAGAGGACGTAGACGTAGGGACTCGCCGGAAAGTCCGGGTCGAGCACCATGCCGAGCAGGCCACGGTCCCAAAAGTTGTAGACGTTCGTGTTCAGGTCGGCGAAGACCGCCGGCGTCGTGTCCGAGAGGTTGTCGAACACCTTGATGACGCCTCGCTTCTCTGCCACGAACACGCGGCCGTCCGACGCGAACTCGATCGCCGTCGGGTTCGTCAGGCCCGTGAAGACCGTCGTCTCCTGGAAGCCGCTCGGCAACGCGCCTGAGCCGGAGCCGACGAGCATCGCGAACACGGCGGCCACGGCCGCCACGATGAGAATCGACCGCCGCGCCCCGCGCGGTCGACGTCGCCGCAGAATCATGTTCACCCTCCCTTTGGAAGACGGGTTGTAACCGGTGCAACGATCTCCGTCAAGCCCTGCGGACCATCGATCCGCCGGCGCCGCGGCGGCGCGGCGCGGATACGATCGCCGCCGTGCCCGAGCCGCAGATCACGACGCTGCCCGGAGGCGAGCGGGTCGCGACCGAGCCGCTGCGCGGCGTTCGCTCGGTCGCGCTCGGGCTCTGGATCGGGACGGGGTCGCGCGACGAGCCGTCGTCGCGTGCCGGCGTCTCGCACTTCATCGAGCACCTGCTGTTCAAGGGCTCCTCGCGCTATAGCGCGCGCGACATCGCCGAGCTGTTCGACGCGCTCGGCGGCGAGCTCAACGCGGCGACGTCACGCGAGACGACCGTCGTCTACGCGCGCGTCCCCGACGACAAGGTCGAGCTTGCGCTCGACGTTATGACCGACATGGTCTTCGCTCCGGCGTTCGAGGAGGTCGACAGCGAGCGCGAGGTCGTGCTCGAGGAGATCGCGATGGTGGACGACAATCCGCAGGACCTCGTCCACGACCTCGCGGCCGAGGCCGTCTTCGGGGCGCACCCGCTCGGTCGGCCCGTGATCGGTCGCGCCGAGGTCATCGCGGGCGTGTCGTCTCGGGCGCTGCGCAGCTACCACGGCGGCGCCTACGTCGGGCCGAACGTCGTGCTCGCGGCCTCCGGTCGTATCTCCCACGATCGCCTCGTCGCGATGCTCGAGGCCAGGCGGCCGCGGGCGAAGGACGCCTCGCGCGTCCGACGGTCGCTGCTCCGCCGCATGCCGTCGCCGGGGTATCGCTTTCTGCGGCGGCGCACGGAGCAGTACCACGTCGTGCTGGCCGGGCCGGGCATCGCCCGCGACGACGAGCGGCGCTACGCCGTCTCGCTCCTCGACGCGATCCTCGGCGGTTCCGCGTCCTCGCGTCTGTTCCAGGAGATTCGCGAGATCCGCGGCATGGCCTACAGCGTCTACACGTACGGCTCGCAGTACGCCGAGACCGGACAGGTCGGCATCTACGTCGGCACACGCGAGGACAACCTCGACGAGTGTCTCACCGTCACGGCCGCGGAGCTGCGGGGCATCGCGGGCGGGGAGCTTCGGCCCGGCGAGCTGGAGCGGGCGAAAGAGAACCTGAAGGGACGCCTGCTCTTGTCGCTCGAGAGCACATCGAGCCGGATGACGCGCCTCGGGAAGGCGCTCGTCACGGACGCCGAGCTCGTCTCCCCGGAGGAGACGCTCCGGCGCGTCATGGCCGTGACCGAGGAGGACGTCACCGCGGCCGCCGCGACGCTGTTCGCGCCGGAGCGCCTGTCGGCCGCCGGGATCGGCCCGCGCGAGAGCCGCTTCCGCGCTGCGATCGCGCGCGTGAACCCGGCGCTCGCCGAGCGGTCGTGAGGATCGCTCTCTTCGGGGCGCGCGGGAAGGTGGGGTCGGTGCTCGGCCCTGCGCTCGAGCGCGCCGGGCACGAGGTCGCCGACGGCCTCGCGCAGGCGCCGGAGGGATGCGATGTCGCGGTCGACTTCACGCGGCCGGACGCCGTCCTCGGAAACGCCGAGCGGTGCTTCGCCGCGCGCGTCCCGCTCGTCGTCGGCACGACGGGATTCGACGTCGAGTCGCTTCGCCGCGCCGCCGAGGCCGCGGGCGTCCCGTGCTTCTTCGCGCCGAACTTCGCGCTCGGCGCGGTCCTGATGATGCGGTTCGCCGAGGCGGCCGCGGGCATGCTCCCCCGAGGGGAGATCGTGGAGCTCCACGCGGACACGAAACTCGACGCCCCCTCCGGGACTGCGAAGGCGACGGCGGCGCGAATGGGCGGGTCGGTACCGATCCACTCGGTCAGGCTCCCCGGGCTCGTCGCGCACCAGGAGGTGATCTTCGGCGCGACGGGCGAGACGCTCACGATCCGCCACGACACGACGTCGCGCGAGGCGTTCGTGCCGGGCGTCCTGCGTGCGGTCGAGGCGGTCGGCTCGCTGCCGCCCGGCCTGACCGTCGGCCTGGAGACGCTGCTCTAGCCTCCGCGCCGCCACGCGGCGCGGAGGCTGGCGTGCTACCGCCTACCGAGCGCGGAGCGCCGCGAGGAGCTCCTGGTGGCGGCGCTCCTCGTCCGGGATCTCCTCCTCGCCGGGCTTGACGAACCGCGCGGTCAGCGCGTTCATCGGCTTGACGATGAAGAAGAACACCGCGGCGGCCGTCGCGATGAAGGTGATCGCGTCGGTGATGAAGGCGCCGTAGCGGAACACCGCGTCGTTGATCGTGAACGTGAGGTTCGAGAAGTCGGGCTTGCCGATGATCATCGCGACGATCGGCATCACGAGGTTGTTGACGAACGAGTTGACGAGGGCACCGAACGCCACGCCCAGACGAACGCGACGGCGAGCTCGACGATGTTCCCCCGCAGCAGGAAGTCCTTGAACTCCTTGAGCATCACGTCTCCCTTTTCGTGGGCCGGTCGGACGGCGGAATCCTTACCGGAAACCCGGACGACTACAATCCCGTGCGTGCTGGGCGAGGTCCTGACCGCGATCGTGACGCCCTTCCGCGAGGACAGGTCGGTCGACGTGGACTCCTTTCGCGCACTGTGCGGCTTCCTGCTGGACAACGGCTCGGACGGGATCGTCGTCACCGGGACGACGGGCGAGGCGCCGACGCTCTCCGACGCGGAGCGGATGACGCTCTACGAGGCCGCTGTCGACGCGGCGGGCGGCCGCGGCGCGGTGATCGCCGGTACCGGCACCAATGCGACCGCGCACTCGATCCACCTGACGGAGCAGGCGCACGAGCTCGGCGTCGACGGATTCCTCGTCGTCACGCCGTATTACAACAAGCCCCCGCAGCGGGGGATCGTGGCCCACGTCGAGGCGATCGCGGCCGCCACCGACAAGCCTGTGATCTTCTACGACATCCCCTCGCGCGTCGTCGTCGATGTCGAGCCCGAGACGATCTCGCGCCTGGCGGAGATCGAGAACGTCCGCGCAGTCAAGCAGGCGAAGCCGAGCATCGATGCGGCGCGCCACGTCGTCGCCTGCGGGCTCGATCTCTATGCCGGCGACGACGATCTGATCCTCCCGTTCCTGGAGGTCGGAGGGGTGGGCGGCATCTGCGTCCACACCCACGTCGTCGGGCCGCAGGTGAAGGAGCTGATCGCGAGCTACCGCGCGGGCGACGTCGAGCGCGCACACGCGCTCGACGAGGAGCTGCGCCCGTCGATCGAGCTCCTGCGCGTCCAGACGAACCCGATCGCGATCAAGAAGGCGCTCCAGCTCGTGGGCCACGAGGTGGGCGGGCTTCGCCTGCCGCTCGTCGAGGCCGACGAGGCGGAGACGGCGCAGATTCGCGACTGCCTCGAGCGGCTCGGGCTCGTCGGCGCGCTCGCCGCCTAGCTGTCGATGCGATCGTCGGCGCGCAACCTGCTCGCGGCACTGGCCGGGACCGTCGCCGGGGTGCAAGCTCTCGACGGTCCGCCGGGTATGGGGCTGCCCGGCTTGACCGGCGTCGAGCGCCCACGCGGCCCCTGGGACTCTCTGATGACCGCACACGCGCCGGACCTGACCGGCTCCGAGCTCACCTTCGTCGCGCTCGCAGACGGCACGCTCGTCGTCGACGCCGACGTCCCGGACGGAAGCGTCACCCCGCTCGCGGACGCGCTCGAGAAGGAGCTCGCCCCGCCCTACGAGGCAGCGGCGGTCCGGGCCGGCAGCGGGACGTGGACGGTCGCCGGGTACGGCGTTCTCGTCGCTGCGGCGGAGCCGGGTGAGGGGGAAACGGCCGAGCTCGCGCGCGTCGGAGGGCTCGTCACTGCAAAGCTCGACGGCGTCGACGTCGCCGGCGACGCCGCGCCACGGGCCCTCGTCGGGCTGCTCGACGGCCTGGACGGCGACGCCGCTCTCACGGCCGACCGGCTCGACGAGACGACGTGGGTGGCCCGGAGCTGGGCGCTCTGACAGCGGCGATGGGTGCTCTGGCCGTCGAGCTTCGTCCGTAGACTCCGGACCGTGGGCGAAGCGTTGCGGATCATCCCGCTCGGCGGGCTCGGCGAGGTCGGCAAGAACATGACGGTGTTCGAGCTCGGCGAGGAGCGAATCGTCATCGACGCGGGCCTCGCGTTCCCGCGCGACGAGCATTTCGGGGTGGATCTCGTCCTGCCCGACTTCTCGTACCTGCGTGACCGGCCCGTTCGTGCCGTGGTGCTCACGCACGCGCACGAGGACCACGTCGGCGCGCTGCCGTACATCCTGCGCGAGGTCGAGGTGCGGGAGGTGATCGCGACGCGCCTCACGCTCGGCCTCGTGAAGTCGAAGCTCGACGAGCACGGGCTCGCCGCCGCGAGCGAGCTGACCGAAGCCGAGCCGGGACGCGGGCCGATGCAGCTGGGCCCGTTCCGGCTCGAGTTCGTGCGCATGGCGCACTCGGTCCCCGACTCGATGGCGGTCGTGATCGAGACGGACGCCGGCCGCGTGCTGCACAGCGGCGACTGGAAGCTCGACCACACCCCCGTCGACGGCCTCAAGACCGACGTGGGGGCGCTCGCGGAGCTCGGGAACCGCGGCGTCGACCTTCTCCTCGGCGACTCGACGAACGCGGAACGTCCGGGCATGACCGGCTCCGAGCGGCTCGTGGGGGAGGCATTCCGCCAGCTCATCCCGCTCCGCACCGGCCGGATCGTCGTCGCCTCGTTCGCGTCGAACATCCACCGCGTGCAGCAGGCCGCGGAGGTCGCCATCGCGAACGGGCGCAGGGTGGCAGTCGTCGGGCGCTCGATGCGGAAGAACATGAACATCGCCCGGAGCCTCGGCTACGTCGACCTGCCCGAGGACGCGATCGTCTCCCCGAAGGAGGCGATGGACCTGCCGCGCAACGAGGTGCTCGTGCTCTGCACCGGCAGCCAGGGCGAGCCGATGTCCGCGCTGACGCGGATCGCCTACGGTGACCACCAGAACGTCGAGGTCGAGCGCGGCGACACGGTGATCATCTCCGCGAAGCCGGTTCCTGGGAACGAGCTGCGGGTCCACGACTCGATCAACCGCCTCGCGCGTCTCGGTGCCGAGGTGCTCCACCAGGAGATCGCTCCCGTCCATGTCTCCGGCCACGCGTGCTCGGAGGAGCTCAGGACGCTGCTCTCGCTCGTCCGGCCGAAGGCCGTGATGCCGATCCACGGCGAGTACCGGATGCTCGCCGCGCACGCGCGCCTGGCGAGCGACGCGGGCGTGCCCGACGATGCGATTCTGCTGGCGGAGAACGGCTCGGTGGTGGAGCTCACCCCGGACGGCGCGCGGATCGTCGACCACGTTCAGGCCGGAGTCACGTTCGTCGACGGCCTCGGTGTCGGCGACGTCGAGGACGTCGCGCTCCGTGACCGCCGGCGGCTCTCGGAGGATGGCGTGCTGATCGTCGTCACGACAGTGGCGCTCACCGACGGAAACGGCGGAGAGATCGCGCCGCCGGAATTGATCGCGCGGGGAGTGGGGGAGGACGAGGACCTGATCGGAGAGCTCCGCGAGGAGGCCGATCGGATCGTCCGCGAGCTGGCCGGGAACGGCGTCACCGAGATCAAGCTCCTCCAGGAGCACATCCACGACGGGATCGGCCAGGTGGTCTACGAGCGCACCAGGCGCCGCCCGATGATCCTCCCGGTCGTGATCGAGGTCTAGTGCCGACGGGCTGGGCGGATGTCCTCGAGGCGAACGGCAGGACACCGTCCACCGTCCGCAGGCTCGTCACGCAGCTGCGTGCGTGCGAGGTCGCCGCGATCGCGTTCTGCCGGCTGCTCGAGCGCTGGGGGCGGGGCGACGCAGTGCCGGCGACGGCAGGCGCGCGACAGGCGGCGTTCCGTCACGCGGCGGACCGGGTGGAGACGGCGCTCGCCGGGCTCGAGGCGCCGCTCTCCACGTACCTGGTCGAACTCGAGCCCGACCGGGCGGAAGGGCGTTCCTGGTACGGAGGGCCCGGCGCGGCCGAGCTCGTCGAATGGCGGCCGGTCCTCGAGCGCGCAGGCGTGAGCGCGTGTCCCAATCGCACCGCGGCCGTCTACCTCGAGCTCGCGGTCCTCGTCCGCGCGTTGCAGGGACTCGAGGACGCCGCGCGCCTCGACGCGGCGCCCGACCGCTCGTCGCTCTGGGCGGGCCTGTTCGACCTCAACGACACGCTCCTCGGCGCGACGGTCGACGATCTGCGGGCTCTGGCCGCGTAAGGCTCGCGGCAGATGCCTCCGCGCGTCGTCGTCGTGGGCTCCGTCAACCTCGACCTCGTCGTGCGAGTCGCGCGGCTGCCGCGACCGGGCGAGACGGTCGGCGGTGGGACGTTCGCCCGGGTGCCCGGCGGGAAAGGAGCGAACCAGGCGGTCGCCTGCGCCAGACTCGGCGCGGAGGTGACGATGATCGGCGCCGTCGGACGCGATCCGTTCGCGGACGAGGCGCTCGCCGGCCTGCGCGACGCGGGGGTCACGCTCGAGCTCGAGACCAGCGACGAGCCGACGGGAGTTGCGCTGATCCAGGTCGACGACGACGGGGAGACGACGATCTCGGTCGCGTCCGGGGCCAATGCGACTGTCCGCGTGAGCGAGCTCCCGCCGCACGACGCGGTGCTGTGCCAGCTGGAGATCCCCGACGAGGCCGTCCTCGCCGCCTGGGAGGGGTGCACCGGCCTCTTCTGCCTCAACGCCGCGCCCGCCAGGCCCATCGCCGTCGACGCCGATCTCACAGTCGTCAACCGTCACGAGCTGGAGACGCTCGTCCGGCGTGACGGCCTCGTCGCGTTGACGCTCGGGGCCGAAGGCGCCGTGCTCCTCGACGACGGCGAGGAGCTGGCGCGTGCGGCGCCGCCCGCAGTCGACGCGGTCGACGGGACGGCGGCCGGCGACGCCTTCACGGCCTGCCTGCTCGTCTCCCAGCTCGAGGGCCGTCCAGAGGCCGAGGCGCTCGAGCGCGCCTGCGCAGCCGGTGCGCTCGCGGCTTCCCGGTTCGGGGCCCAACCGTCGCTCCCGACGGCAGCCGAGGTCGACGCCATCCTCACTCGGCGATAATCGGCCGCGTGGCAACGCCGATCATCCTCGACTGCGACCCGGGTCACGACGACGCGATCGCGCTGCTGCTCGCGCTCGGGAGCCCCGAGCTCGACCTCCTCGGCGTCACGACGACGTACGGCAACCAGACCCTGGAGAAGACCACCGCGAACGCACTTCGCGTGCTCGAGCTGGCCGGGCGCTCCGAGGTGCCCGTCGCGGCGGGAGCCGCCGCGCCGCTCGAGCGAGAGCTCGTCGTCGCCGCCCACGTGCACGGCGAGAGCGGTCTCGACGGGCCGACGCTCCCGGCGCCGAGCGTCGAACCGTTCTCGACGGACGCGGTCGAGTGGATGGCCGGCGCGGTCGCAGACGCCTCCCGCCCCGTGACGCTCGTTCCCACTGGCCCGCTCACGAACGTCGCGCGCTTTCTGGAGGAACACGGCACGGACGGGATCCAACGGATCGTCCTGATGGGCGGCGCGATCGCGGAGGGCAACATGACTCCGGCGGCCGAGTTCAACATCTGGGCCGATCCCGAGGCGGCGCAGGCCGTCTTCCACGCCGGCCTCGACCTGACGATGATCGGGCTCGACGTGACCCACAAGGCCGTCACCGGCCCTGACATGCAGCGCAGGCTCCGCGAGGCCGGCTCGATCGGTGTCTTCGTCGCCGAGCTCGTGGACTTCTTCGCCATGTACCACCGCCGGACGTACGGCTGGGAGGGTGCACCGATCCACGACGCCGTCGCCGTCGCGCACGTCCTGCGGCCGGGCCTGGTCGAGACGCAGCTGCGGAACGTCGAGGTCGAGCGCGAGTCCGAGCTCTGCCGCGGCCGAACGGTGGTCGACCTCTGGCAGCGCACCGAGCGCACCGCGAACGCCCACGTCGGCGTCGATCTCGACAGCGATGCCTTCTTCGACCTGCTCGTCGAGCGAATTGCACGGTTGTGACCTTGCTCGTGAGCCAGAATTGGGCAGGAGCCGTGTCCTGCGGCCGCCGTCGCGGTGGAAACGGATAGGTTCGCCGTCGTGGCCGACGTCATGGTCTTCGTCGAGGTGCCGTCGGGGTCCCGGAACAAGTACGAGCTCGACGCCGCGACTGGCCACATCGTCCTCGACCGGCGTCTCTTCACGTCGATGAGCTACCCCGCGGACTACGGCTTCGTCGAGGGCACCATGGGCGAGGACGACGACCCGCTCGACGCGCTCTGCCTCGTCGGCGAGCCGACCTTCCCCGGCTGCCGCATCCCGGCCCGGGTGGTCGGCGTGTTCCACATGACGGACGCGAAGGGCCCGGACGAGAAGATCCTCTGCGTCCCGCTCAAGGACCCCGCGTGGATGCGCGTGCACGACGTCCACGACATCCCGCCCGAGCTGCGCAACGAGATCGAGCACTTCTTCCAGGTCTACAAGGACCTCGAGGCCGAGAAGGTCGAGACGCGCGGGTTCGGCAATCGGGCGGAGGCCGAGGTGATCGTCGACGAGGCGAGGGCCCGCGCCGGCTGACTCAGCCGGGTGCCCGGTAGGCGATCACCTCGACCCGGTCACGCGAGGACGATACGCCGGGATCATCAGGCGCCGCAGGAGACCCCACGGGCACGCAGAAGCAGCAAGCCCATGGCGACGCGGAAGAAGCGGAGGGCGCCGGCGCGCACGCGCAAGCCGCGCAGCCCGGCGCGCGTCCGGAAGAAGACGACGAGGAAGACCCGGGCTCACCACCATCCCGAGCTCTGGGGGCTCGGGCTCGTCGTCGGGGGCCTCGTGCTCGCGACCGTCCTCTGGCTCGGCTGGGACGGCGGTCCGGTCGGCTCGGAGGTCTCCGGGTGGCTCCGCGACGGGCTCGGCGCCGCGGCGCCGCTCGTGCCGGCAGCATTGATCGCGCTCGGCGGCCTCATGCTGGTCCGCAGCGAGCTCGTCGATCTGCGCCCGTTCCGGACGGGCATCGTGATCGGCGTCGTCGGCCTCGTGCTCGCGCTCGGCGAGGATCACGGCGGCGCCCTCGGCGGCGCGATCGGCGGCGGCCTGGCCGGCGTGATCGGCGGAGCGGGGACGCTGATCGTCGGCGTCGCGCTCCTGCTCGCGGGTCTGCTGCTCGTCACCGGAGCCTCGGCGGGAGCCGTCCTGCGGCGCTCGGGTCACGTGGTCAGGCAGGCGGGCTCGGCCGCGCGCCGCTCGATCGAAAGCATCGACTGGGCCGACTGGAGCGACGACTCGGCGGACGGCGAGGCCGCTCCCGCTCGCGGCGCCCTCACGCGCCCCGTCCCCGTCGACGGGATGGAAGCCTTTCCCGACGTCGTCGCGCCGGGACCGCAGTCGGCCGAGCCCCCGCCGCTCCTGGCGCCCGGGCCCGACCACGAGCCGGAGGACGGGCCGACCGCCGACGACGCCGCGCTCGCCTTCGACGGCCCGCGGACGTCCGGCACATACCGCCTGCCCGACCGCACCCTGCTGAACGCCAGCCCACCGAGCCGGAGCGACTCGGCCGACGTGAGCGCGCGGACGGCCCAGGTGCTCGTGCAGACCCTCGCGCACTTCGGCGTCGACGCGACCGTGGTCGGCACGATCGCGGGGCCGCGGGTCGTCCGCTACGAGCTCCAGCTCGCGCCGGGAACGAAGGTCTCGAAGGTCGCCGGCCTGAAGGACGACCTGTCCTACGCGCTCGCGACGACGGAGATCCGCATCCTGGCCCCGATCCCGGGGAAGCAGGCGGTGGGCGTCGAGGTCCCGAACCTCGCGCCGCGCATGGTGACGCTCGGCGACATCTTCGACGACCTGCCGGGGACGGCGAGCCCGCTCTCCGTGTGGCTCGGCAAGGACATCTCCGGGAACGCGGTCTGGACCGATCTCGCGCGGATGCCTCACCTGCTGATCGCCGGCACGACCGGCTCGGGGAAGTCGGGCTGCATCAACACGATGCTCACGTCCGTGCTCCTGCGCGCAACGCCCGACGACGTGCGGATGATCCTGATCGACCCGAAGCGCATCGAGCTCAACTTCTACGAGTCGATCCCGCACCTCCTGACGCCGGTCGTCTCGAGCCCGAAGGAGGCCTCTGCCGTCCTGCAGAACGTCGTCGCGGAGATGGAGCGCCGCTACGAGCGGCTCTCGCTCGTCCGCGCGCGGAACCTGCCGGAGGCGAACCGCACGTTCCGGGCGCGGGGGGAAGACCCGCTGCCGTATCTCCTCGTCGTGATCGACGAGCTCGCCGACCTGATGATGGTCTCGCCGCAGGCCGTCGAGGACGCCGTCATCCGGCTCGCCCAGAAGTCGCGCGCGGTCGGGATCCACCTCGTGCTGGCAACGCAGCGCCCGTCCGTGGACGTGATCACCGGGATGATCAAGGCGAACGTCCCGAGCCGCATCGCGTTCGCCGTGTCGAGCCAGACCGACTCGCGCGTGATCCTCGACGGCGCGGGCGCGGAGAGCCTCCTCGGCCAGGGCGACATGCTCTTCAAGCCGCTCGGGACGTCCCGCCTGCAGCGCGTCCAGGGCGCGTTCGTGACGGAAGACGAGATCGCCCTGGTCGTCGAGCAGTGCCGCTCCCAGCGCGGCCAGGAGCTCGACGAGACGCTGCTCGAGCTGCCGGAGAGCCCGCCCTCGGACGACGGTGACGACCTCGACTTCGACCCCGACGAGGACCCGCTGCTGGACAAGGCGATCGAGATCGTCGTGCAGACGCAGACGGCTTCCGTGTCCCTCCTGCAGCGCCGGCTGCGCGTGGGCTACACCCGCGCGGGACGGCTCATCGACATGCTGGAGCGGCGCGGCATCATCTCCGGCTACGAGGGCTCGAAGCCCCGTCGGGTGCTGCTCGAGGAGCACCAGCTCGCATCGGTGATCGGCACCGACTGATTCACGCGCCGAGCGGGGATTCCTTACAACGCGCAGGCGCGATTACGACTAGTCTGCGCCGGTTGCGACAACGGTCCAACTTCGTTTCGAATCCCGCGTCACAGGAGCGGGAGGCTTCGTCAAAGCACCACCAAGGAGGGTACGTGGCGATTCGCAAATGGATGGTCCTCGCCTCGGTCGCGCTCGTCGCGATCTCGGCGCTGACCGTCGCCTCGATCGGCTCGGCCAAGCAGGCGGCGCCGGCCAAGCTGAAGGTCGCGCTCGTGACCGACGTCGGAGGCCTCAACGACAGGAGCTTCAACGCCCTCGCCTACAAGGGCCTCCAGGATGCCCAGAAGAAGTACGGCATCGAGGGAAAGGTTTTTGTCTCGAAGAGCAGCGCCGACTACATCCCGAACCTCACGACGGGCGCACGCGGCTACGACCTCGTGATCGGCGTCGGGTTCCTGATGGGCGACCAGCTCGCCGCGGTCGCGACGCGGTTCCCGGACAAGAAGTTCGCGATCGTCGACTACCCGGCGGCCGTGCTGAAGGGGAAGCCGAAGAACGCGCGCGGCATCGTCTTCGCGGAGCAGGAGGCCGGGTGCCTCGCGGGCGTCGCGGCGGCGCGCGTCTCGAAGTCGGGCGTGATCGCCTCGGTCGGCGGCCAGAAGCTTCCGGCGGTCGACGCGTACATCGCCGGGTACCAGTACTGCGCGAAGAAGTCGAAGCCGGGCACCAAGACGCTGACCGCCTACTCGCAGGACTTCGTCGATCAGGCGAAGTGCAAGGAGATCGCGCTGAACCAGATCCAGCAGAAGGCCGACGTGGTCTTCCAGGTCGCCGGCGCCTGCGGGCTCGGTGCGCTCCAGGCTGCGAAGGACAACAAGGACTGGGGCATCGGCGTCGACGCCGACCAGGGCTATCTCGGCAACTACATCCTGACGAGCGCCCAGAAGAAGGTCGACGTGGGCGTCCTCAGCACGATCGCCCTCGCAGGCACGAGCAAGTGGAAGGGCGGGGTCGACACCCTCTTCAACGCGAAGAACAACGGCGTCGCGTACGGCAAGGTCTCGACGACCGCACCGAGCCGCGCCGGGCTGGTCGCCCTGCTCAACCAGTGGCAGAAGCAACTCGCCTCGGGCAAGGTCAAGCCGCCCCGTACCCTCAAGTAGGCGGCCGTCGCACCACACGTTGACGGTGGGCGGGCCTCGGGCCCGCCCACCGTCGTTTCGAAGGGCCTGTTCGACATCGGGAACGCCGCATCGGCGACGGGAAGGCAGCCGAAGGCGCCCGACCGGGAGTGCTGATCGCGAAAAGCTCGACGACGTGTCGAAGCAGTCGCGGACTGGAAGGTCGACGTCGCGCGCACCTAGGGCCTCGACACTGCTCCGTAGGGTCCAGGCACTAGAATCGCGCGACCATGCCCGAGCGCCCGCAAGTCCTCCAGATGCGGCACATCACGAAGCGCTTCCCGGGGATCGTCGCGAACGACGACGTCGGTTTCGACTTGCTCGAGGGCGAGGTGCATGCGCTGCTCGGCGAGAACGGCGCCGGCAAGTCGACCCTGATGAACATCCTCTACGGCCTCTACCACGCCGACGAGGGCGAGATCCTCATCAAAGGGACACCCGTGCGGCTCGGGTCGCCGAGCGCGTCGATCGGGGCCGGCGTCGGGATGGTGCACCAGCACTTCATGCTCATCCCGGTGATGACGGTCGCGGAGAACATCGTCCTCGCCGAGGAGCCAACGCGGAACGGGATCGTGTTCGACGTCCACGAGGCCGAGCGGCGGGTCAAGGAGATCTCCGACCGATACGGGCTGGCCGTCGACCCGGCGGCGAGGATCGAGGACATCACCGTCGGCCAGCAGCAGCGTGTCGAGATCCTGAAGGCGCTCTACCGCGAGGCGAACATCCTCGTGCTCGACGAGCCGACCGCAGTGCTCACGCCGCAAGAGGCGCAGGAGCTGTTCGTGGTCGTCCGCGGCCTCACGGCGCGCGGCAAGTCCGTGATCTTCATCACGCACAAGCTGAACGAGGTGCTCGACATCGCCGACCGCATTACCGTCCTGCGTCGCGGCAAGCTGATCGAGACGCTGCCGGCCGAGGGCGCCACCGAGGAGAGCCTCGCCCGCCTGATGGTGGGACGCGAGGTGCTCCTCCGGGTGGAGAAGACCCCGGGCAAGCCCAGCAAGCCTGTCCTCCAGGTCGAAGGGCTGCGCGTCTACGACGACCGCGGGCTCGAGAAGGTCCGGGGCATGTCTTTCGAGGTGCGGGCCGGCGAGATCGTCGGCCTCGCAGGCATCGACGGGAACGGCCAGACTGAGCTGATCGACGCGCTCGCCGGGCTGCGGTCGATCGACTCCGGGAACGTGCGGATCGACGGCGACGACGTCACGGACGTCTCGGTCCACGGCCACCTCGAGGCCGGGCTCGGCCACATCCCCGAGGACCGCCAGCGCCGCGGTCTCGTGCTCGAGTACTCGATCGCCGAGAACATCGCGCTCCACGACTACCGCTCGGAGCCCGCGTCGCGCTACGGCTGGCTCTTCCCGCGCCGCCTGATCGAGCGCGCGCGCACGCTGATCAGGGCCTTCGACGTGCGCGGCGGAGGGCCGACAACGCGCGCGGGCGGTCTCTCGGGGGGAAACCAGCAGAAGGTCGTGCTCGCCCGCGAGATCGAGCGCGACCCGAAGGTCCTGATCGCCGCGCAGCCGACGCGCGGCCTCGACGTCGGCGCGATCGAGTTCGTGCACCGCAGGCTGATCGAGGAGCGCGACGAGGGACGCGCGATCCTGCTGGTGTCGCTCGAGCTGGAGGAGGTGCTCTCCCTGGCCGACCGGATCCTCGTGCTGTACGAGGGCGAGATCGCGGGCGAGTTCCCGCCGACCGCGAGCGAGGAGGAGCTCGGCATCGCGATGACGGGCGCCGGCCGGGGCGAGGTCGCGGCGTGAGCGACGCGGGCACGACGCCGACGCAGCCGTACGGCCAGCCGACAGCGCCCCCGCCGGAGGAGGGAGGCGACAGCTTCGCGCAGCGCCTCGCGCTGGCGCAGCGGGCAGGCGGCGCCGTCGCGCCGCTCCTCACGGTGCTCCTCGCGTTCGTGATGGGCGGGCTCGTGGTGCTCGTCACCACCGGGAGCAACCCGATCGACACGTACCGCGCGATCTTCGACGGCTCCGGCCTCGTCTGGTTCTTCCAGATCCCGTGGGACACCGGCTCGAACGCCGCGTTCTACCTGCAGCAGACGCTGATCGCGACCACCGCGCTGATCCTCGTCGGCCTCGCTGTTGCATTCGCCTTCCGCTGCGGCCTTTTCAACATCGGCGGCCTCGGCCAGTACCTCGCGGGGGCGATCCTCGCGGTCTGGGTCGGGTCGTCGTTCGCGGGCATGAGCCCGATCCCGCACGTCCTCCTCGTGCTCGTGATCGGCACGCTCGCGGGAGCGCTGCTCGGCGGGATCGCGGGATTCCTCAAGGCGACCGTGGGCGCCCACGAGGTGATCACGACGATCATGCTCAACTGGACCATGGTCTACATCGGCGAGTTCGTTTTCGGGATCGGCGGGCCGCTCCAGAACAGCACCCAGGCGGATACTCCCCAGTCGAACGACGTGGTCGAGGGGGCAAAGCTCCACGTCTTCTGGGGCGACCCGCTGCTCCAGGGCCTCCACATCGGCTTGTTCATCGCCATCGGCGCGCTCTTCGTCTACTGGGCGATCCTCAATCGCACGACGCTCGGGTACGGCGTCAAGGCGGTCGGCTTCAACCCCGAGGCCGCGCGGTACGGCGGGATCAGCGTCGCCCGCAACTACTTCCTCGCGATGGCGATCTCGGGCGCGTTCGCGGGGATCGCAGGCGCGATCGACATCCTCGGCTGGCAGTACCGGCTCTCGACCAGCGACGTGCGGACGGCGTCGTCGTCGTCGATCGCGTTCACCGGCATCGCCGTCGCGCTGCTCGGCCGCAGCACGGCCGTGGGAACCTTCTTCGCGGCCCTGCTCTTCGGCGCGCTCCTCACCGGAACGGCGGGCCGCAACCTCGATGCCTCGGTCTTCAAGCCGGAGCTCGCGGGGAACCTGACCCTCCTGATCGTGGGACTCGTCATCCTGTTCGTCGGGCTCGAATTCGTCGTTCTCTGGCTCCTCGCACGCTTGCGCGGGAAAAGGGTGGCGACATGACGAGCGTCGCGCTGCCCGCCGGCTCGACCCGGAATCCGCTCCGCAAGCTCGCGTGGAGCGGCATCGTGCTCGGCCTCGTGGCGGCGTTCGTCGCCCTGCCGCCCATCTCGGCCCGCTCGTGGGTCCCGAGCCTGCTGCTCGCGCTCCTCGCCGCGCTGGCGGGGATCTTCGCCTTCACCCGGGGCGAGCGGCGCTTCGGCATCTACGCGGTCGCGACGGCGTTGCTCGCCTTCGCCCTCGCGTACCTCGCCACGCGCTCGTCGATCGGGAAGCTCGACACCGTCGTCGTCTGGTCGGCGCTCTTCGCGGCGATGCTCCGCTGGGCGACGCCGCTCATCTTCGCCGCACTCGGCGGGATGTTCTCGGAGCGCTCGGGTGTGGTGAACATCGGCCTCGAGGGGATGATGCTGATGGGCGCCTTCTTCGGGGCCCTGGCCGCGGACAAGCTCGACTCGTGGGAGCTGGGCCTCCTGGTCGCGATCCTCTCGGGCGGCGCGATGGCGCTGCTGCACGCGCTCTGGTCGATTCACTTCCGCGCCGACCAGATCATCTCCGGCTTCGCGGTCAACTTCCTCGCGCTCGGCCTGACGGGCTACCTGTTCATCGACATCTACGGAGACGAGGGGACGCCGAGCGACATCCCCACCATCCCGAACATCCACCTCGCGTTCCTCGACGGCGTGCCCTTCCTCGGGGACATCTTCGGGAACCTCAACCTGATGATCTGGATCGCGCTGATCCTGGTGCCGGTCTCGTGGTTCGTGCTCTTCCGGACGCCGCTCGGCCTCCGGATCCGCGCCGTCGGCGAGCACCCGCGGGCCGCCGACACGGTCGGCATCGACGTCTACAAGATCCGCTACGGCGCGGTGGTCGCCTCGGGCATGCTCGCCGCCGCGGGAGGCGCGTTCCTCTCGATCGGCTTCCTCGGCTCGTTCAGCGAGGGCATGACGGCCGGAAAGGGCTACATCGCGCTCGCGGCGGTGATCTTCGGCAACTGGCGCCCGTTCGGCGCGGCGGCGGCCTGCCTCCTGTTCGGCTTCTCGACCGCACTCGCGCAGCGCCTGCCGGAGTACTCGGACTCGGCGGCCACGCTGTTCTCGGCGCTCCCGTACGTCCTCACGCTGATCGCGGTCGCCGGCGTCATCGGGCGCTCGACCCCGCCGGCCGCCGACGGCAAGCCATACGAGAAGCAGTAGTGGGAGCGGCCGTGGAACGCTCCGGGACACGTGCGTCCGGGAACGGCCGGGCCATGGCATCCGTCCTCATGGGGCTGCTGGCGACTGCGACGATGCCCGTCGCGATTCTCGCGACCCGCTATTCGGGGTCGTACGAGCTGCTCCACGCAGGGTTTGCGATCCCGGTGGGGGTCGCACTCGGCGTCGTGGCGATCGCGCTCGGCCGAGGGGGGCTCAGGCACGACGACATGCGCCTCGGTCGTGCAGGCGGCCGTAGGGTGGCACGGTTCGGCAGGGCGCTCGGCGTGCTCGGGATCGCGATGGCCGCAACGTGCGCGGTTGCGCTCGCGGTCTACGGGCTCCTCACGTACCTCGGCGAGCGCTAGCGATTACACTGGGCCGCTCGTGTTCGAGATCGGCTCGAGCTTGCGCGAGGCGCGTATCCGCCAAGACCTCGGCTTCGAGGAGATGGAGACGCGGACCAAGGTGCGGGCCAAGTACCTGCGTCACCTCGAGGACGAGCGGTTCGACCAGCTTCCCGGGCACGCCTACACGAAGGGCTTCCTCAAGGTCTACGCCGATGCGCTCGGGCTGGACGGACGGCTCTACGTCGAGGAGTACAACTCGCGCTACGTCGGCGGGGAGGACCTCGGCGCGACGCCCCGCGTCGCGCGCGTCCCCGCCGCGCGGCAGCGTCATCGCCGCGACCGGCGGGAGTCCGGCACCGTCGGGATCGCGCTGGCCGCGATCCTGCTCGTGACGGCGCTCGTGATCGCGGCGTGGCGCTTCGGCGGCCACGAGGACCCGCAGGTCGAAGGGATCAACGCCACGACGCCGCGGGCCACCGCGTCGCGCTCGACGCAGCAGCAGGTGGTGCTGACGGTGCGCGCCGTCAAGGGACCGTCGTTCATGGAGGTGCGCAGCGCCTCCGGCAAGCCCCTCTACACGGGAACGCTGGAGAAGGGGCAGTTCCAGCGCTTCACGAAGAAGGCGCTCACCATCTCGGTCGCGAAGCCGGGCAACGTCGTCGTCAAGGTCGACGGCAGGCGCTACCGGCTCGAGCCGCACGGGCGGCTGACGGTCTCCGGGGCGACTGCCGTCAGCGGGTGAGCGCGCGTCCGCGCGCGGCGATCGTCGTCACGGGCAGCGAGCTCGTGCGCGGCGAGCGAACCGACCGCAACGGGCCCTTCTACGCACGAGAGGCGCTCTCGCTGGGCTTGACGCCCGAGCGGATCCTGATAGTCGGTGACCATCCGACCGACCTCGAGACCGCGCTGCGCTCGGGATCCGAGGCGGACGTGTGCCTCGTCTCGGGTGGGCTCGGACCGACGCACGACGACCGCACGGTCGAGGTCGTCGCACGCGTGGCGGGGGCGCCGCTCCGTGTCGACCCCGAGCTCGAGGCGCACATCGAGGGCGTCTCCCGTGCGATCGCCGAGCGCCTGCGCCGGCCGTACGGCGACTTCGCCGCGGGCGTGACGAAGCAGGCCACCGTCCCCGACGGCGCCGTCGTGGTGGGGATCGCCGGCACGGCGCCCGGGCTCGTGCTGCAGGCAGAGCGCACAGTCTTCGTGGTGATGCCCGGCCCCCCGGGGGAGCTCCGCCGTCTCTGGCCCGCTGCCGTCGCGAGCGAGCCGTTCCAGGCCGTGTTGGCCCGGACCTCACCGCCAGGGCGCAGGGTGCTCCGGTTCTACGGCGCGAGCGAGTCCGCGGTGGCGCGCGCCCTCGCCGAGGCCGGAGGCGACGGCGACGGGGTCGAGGCGACGATCTGCGCACGCGACTTCGAGATCCACGTCGACCTCGTGGTCGAGCCGGGCTCGGAGGAGCGCGCGGACCAGCTCGCCGGCGCCCTGCGCGAGCCGCTCCGACGGTATCTGTTCACCGAGGACGAGCGGCCGGTCGCGGAGCTCGTCCTCGAGCTCTGCCGCGCCCGCGGCTTCACCCTCGCGACCGCCGAGTCCTGCACGGGCGGACTCGTCGCAGCGCGACTCACCGACGTTCCGGGCGCGAGCGACGTCGTCGCGGGCGGCGTCGTCGCCTACGCGAACGAGGTCAAGACGGGCGAGCTCGGCGTGCCAGAGGAGCTCGTCGCAGAGCATGGTGCCGTGTCCGCCGAGGTCGCGGCGGCGATGGCCGCCGGGGTGCGCCGGCGGCTCGGCGTCGACGTCGGGATCGCCGTCACCGGCATCGCGGGACCGGACGGCGGCACCCCCGAGAAGCCCGTCGGGCTCGTTTACCACCACGTCTCGGCCCCCGACGGCGAGCAGGGGCAGCACTTCTCGCTCCCCGCCGACAGGCAGACGATCCGCTCGCGAGCGACCATCGCTGCGCTCCATCTCGCGCGCCGCGTCCTGACACGAAGTCGGCACGAAGACGCATGACCCTGACAGGTAGCGTCGGAGGCGATGACCGCCTGCGGCTCTTCCTCGCGCTCGAACTCCCTCCGACGACCCTCGACGTGCTCGAGGCATGGAGCGAGGCCCACCTCCGCGGCGGGAGGATCGTGCCGCGGGAGCAGCTCCACGTCACCCTCGCCTTCCTCGGCAGCCGGGCCTCCAGCGAGCTCCCGACGATCGTCGGCGACCTGCGCGCGGCCGTCGCGGAGACCCGAGGGACGATCGTGCTCGAGCCGTCGGCGTGGCGCGAGACGCGGAGCGTCGGCATGGTCGTCCTCCTCGACCGCAGCGGAGCCGCGATGAGGCTAGCCGGCCGGCTGCACGAGCGTCTCGAGGCGCTCGGCGTCTTCCGGCCGGAGTCACGGCCGTGGCTGGCGCACGTCACGGTGCTCCGGTTTCGTGAGCGGCCGCGTCTCGCGCCGCCGCTCCCCGTGACGGGAACATTCGTTCCGTCCGGTGCGGCTGCTTACCTATCTCGACTGCACCCGTCCGGCGCCCGGTACGAGGTGCTCGAACGTGTCTCGCTGAACGCAGGAGGATGAATCGCATGAACCGGGAGGAAGCGCTCGACGTTGCGCTCGGCCAGATCGAGCGGCAGTTCGGAAAGGGCTCGGTGATGCGCATGAGCGACGCCGCGCAGGTGTCGGTCGGTGCCGTCTCGACGGGCTCGCTCTCGCTCGACCTCGCGCTCGGGATCGGCGGGCTCCCGCGCGGCCGGATCGTCGAGATCTTCGGGCCCGAGTCGTCGGGCAAGACGACGCTCGTGTACCACGTGATCGCGGAGGCGCAGCGCCGCGGCGGAATCTGCGCGTTCATCGACGCCGAGCACTCGATGGACCCGACCTATGCCCGGCGGATCGGGGTGGACATCGACCAGCTCCTCGTCTCCCAGCCGGACACAGGCGAGCAGGCACTCGAGATCGCGGAGCTCCTGATCCGCTCGGGCGCGGTCGACGTCGTCGCCGTCGACTCGGTCGCCGCGCTGACACCGAAGGCGGAGATCGAGGGGGAGATGGGCGACAGCCACGTGGGCCTCCAGGCGCGCCTCATGAGCCAGGCGCTGCGGAAGCTCGCCGGGACGTTGAATCGCACCGACACAATCTGCCTCTTCACGAACCAGCTGCGCGAAAAGATCGGCGTGATGTTCGGCTCGCCCGAGACGACGCCGGGCGGGCGCGCGCTCAAGTTCTACGCGTCGGTCCGTCTCGACATCCGGCGCATCGAGACGCTGAAGGATGGCACCGAGGCGATCGGGAACCGCGTGCGCGTCAAGGTTGTCAAGAACAAGGTCGCGCCGCCCTTCAAGCAGGCCGAGTTCGACGTGATGTACGGACAGGGCATCTCGTGGGAGGGGACGGTGCTCGACGTCGGGCTGGAGCGGAAGATCGTCACCAAGTCTGGCTCGTACTTCTCCTTCGGCGACGAACGGCTCGGCCAGGGCAGGCAGAACGCCTCGGCGTTCCTGACCGAGAACCCCGACCTCGTCCAGTCGATCCTCGGACGGATCCAGGCCGACGCAGGGCCCGAGCAGATCGTCTCCGCGCGCCTGCTGCCGACGTCGGCGCAGCCGGCCGTCGAGGTGGAACCGGTCGTCGAGGTGGAACCGGTCGTTGAGGTGGAACCGGTCGTCGACGAGGTCGCGGCAGAGGTCTGACCGGGCACGCGGGGCGCGACGTGCCGAGGGTCACGGCGCTCCGAGCGGCGCAGGGGAAGGTGTCCGTGGAGCTCGACGGCGCACGATGGCGCACGCTGCCGGCCGACGCGGTGCTCGAGGCCGGTCTCGCTGTCGGGCTCGAGCTCGATCGCCGGGCTGCGCGGGCACTCGCCCGGGCGCTGCGCCGGCGGCGGGCCGAGGACCTCGCCGTGCGGGCCCTCGCGCGTCACGACCGGTCACGTGCGTCGCTCGACGCGCGACTCGCCCGCGCACGCGTCCCCGCCGTGGATCGGGCGGACGTGCTCGCACGCGCGGAGCGCACGGGGCTCGTCGACGACGTGCGCTTCGCGGCGACCCGGGCGCGGCAGCTGGCCGAGCGAGGCGCCGGCGACCAGCTCGTCCTCGCCGATCTCGATCGCCACGGCGTCGACGAGCGCGTCGCGCGTGAGGCGGTCGAGGCGCTCGAGCCGGAAGCCGACCGCATGGTCCGCATCGTCGCGATCCGGGGAGCGACCGCACGGACGCTTCGGTACCTCGCGTCGCGCGGGTTCGGCGAGGAGGCGCTCGAGGGCCTCGTTGCGGAAGTCGAGAGCCGGGCGCTAGGATGATCGTGCTTCATCCGGACTTTCCCTGCAAACGCGTAGTTCCGAACCCGATCGATCCGTGACACTCGTGTCGACCACCAACCGCTTGCACCACCGGGCATGCGTCGCGTGCCTGCGGGAGGACTCGCCGGCCTAGCGCCACGACCAGCGGTACCGGACCCCGCGGACAGGGGGTCCCGGATGTGAGCAACCGCGGCCCGCCGCGGACAAACCAGGCTCCTGGAGGAGTGGACATGCTCACGGTGATCGCGCTGCTGGTCGGACTCGGTGTTGGGGCGGTGGTGACCGCCGTCTGGCTGCGCGCCTCGAGCGCGTCGGCCGTACGACGGAGCGAGGAGGAGCGGCGGCGGCTCGTCTCCGACGCGGAGCGCGAGGCCGAGACGATCCGCCGCGAGGCGCACGTCGAGGCGCGCGAGGGTGCCGTCAAGCTGCGCGCGGAGGTCGAGAGCGAGGTTCAGGACCGGCGCGTCGAGATCGCCAAGGTCGAGGAGCGCATCGCTCAGCGCGAGGCGGAGGTCGACCAGAAGCTCGTCGAGGTCACGCGTCGAGAGCAGGGGATCGGCGACAGAGAGGTCCACCTGAAGCAGCTCCAGGACGAGGAGAAGGAGATCCGCGACCGCACGGTCCACGAGCTCGAGCGGGTGTCCGGGATGACGCTCGGCGAAGCGAAGAGCGCGATGTTCGAGCGTTCACAGGACCTCGTCCGCCACGAGCTCGCCCGCTCGGTGCGCCAGATGGAGGAGGAGGCCCGCGGAGAGGCGAGGCGACGGGCGCGCGCGCTCGTCGCGGACGCGCTGCAGCGCGTCGCCGCCAGTCACACTGCAGAGACCACCGTAACGGTCGTCGAGCTCGCGAGCGACGACATGAAGGGGCGCATCATTGGCCGGGAGGGTCGGAACATCCGGGCCCTCGAGCACCTCACGGGTGTCGACGTGATCGTGGACGACACGCCCCATGCCGTCGTGCTCTCCTCGTTCGACGGGATCCGCCGGGAGATCGCGAAGCTGACGCTCGAGAAGCTGATCGAGGACGGCCGCATCCATCCGGCCCGGATCGAGGAGATGTACTACCAGTCGAAGGCCGAGCTCGACGAGCAGATCCAACAGGCCGGGGCGCAGGCCGTCTTCGAGGCGAACTGCGGCGAGCTCAACGAGGAGCTCGCCGCGATCCTCGGGCGGTTGCGCTTCCGCACGTCCTACGGGCAGAACGTCCTCAAGCACACGCTCGAGGTGGTGCACCTGGCGGGGATCATGGCCGCCGAGCTGGGCGCAGGCGTGAAGACGGCGAAGCGCGCGGCGTTGCTCCACGACCTCGGCAAGGCGATGACGCACGAGGTCGACGGCTCGCACGCGCTCGTCTCCGCGCAGCTCGCCCGCCGCTACGGCGAGTCGGACGGCGTCGTCCACGCGATCGAGGCGCATCACTACGAGGTGCAGCCGCAGACAGTGGAGGCCGTGCTCCTGATCACCGCCGACGCGATCTCCGCCTCGCGTCCGGGGGCGCGCGGGGAGAGCCTCGAGCACTACATCAAGCGGCTCTCCGCGCTCGAGGAGATCGCGATGTCGAAGACCGGCGTGGCGAAGGCGTACGCGCTGCAGGCGGGCCGCGAGATCCGCGTGATCGTCGAGCCGACGGAGGTCGACGACGACGGGACAGCGCTGCTCTCCTACGAGATCGCCCGCCAGATCGAGGATCAGCTCGAGTATCCCGGCCAGGTGAAGGTGATCGTCATTCGCGAGTCCCGTTCGGTCGAGGTGGCGCGGTGATGCTCGGGCGACGCGCCGGCCCGGGGTTCCGGCATCGAGCGTAGGACGCGCGGCGCCGAGCGGCGCCCGGCAGACGACCGGCCCGATCTCGTGGCGCTCGCCGCCGTTGCACGCGATGTGGCGTCCGAGTGGGGGATCGAGCTCGGCTCGTCCTTTCCACTCGCCCGGTACTCGTTCGTGGCGGCGGCCGGAGACGACGCCGTCCTGAAGGTGACACCGCCGGAGGACGACGAGGCGGACGAGGAGGCGTTCGCGCTCGAGTTCTGGTCTGGCGACGGCGCGGTCCGGAGTCTCCGCCACGACCCGTCCAGGCGAGCGCTCCTCATGGAGCGGCTGCGGCCCGGCACGGATCTGTCCACGTTGGACGAGGAACGGGCGACCGCGGTCGCCGTGGACGTGGGGCTACGGCTGTGGCGCCCGGCGGCAGAACCGTTCAGGTGGATCGGCGACCACGTGCCGGGCTGGCTCGACCGGGCGGGCCCGGGGCCGGCACGGGCCCTGCGCCCGCTCGCACGACGCCTCTACGCCTCGCTCGACGTCGGCCGCACGACGCTCGTGCACGGCGACTTCCACCACCACAACCTGCTCGCGTCCGGATCGCGGTACGTTGCGATCGATCCCAAGCCGATGCTCGGCGAGCCCGAGTTCGACGTCGCGTCGTTCCTCTGGAACCCACTCGAGTACCGCATGCGGCTCGACGTGACCGAGCGCCGGCTGGCGGCCTTCGCGGCAGCCGGCCTCGACGAGGCGCGCATGCGGGCCTGGGCCGTCATCCGTGGCGTCTACCTCGGTGCCGACGAGAACGAGACGGAGGTGCTCCGCGCGCTGCTTTGATTCCGGAAGCCGCGGCTACGATCGACCGATCGTGCGCCGGTACCACGTGACTACTTGATTGTCTAGCGGCGCACGAGTACTAATCCGTCTTTCGCGACGACTCGCGCCCGCGCCCCCGCGCACGACTGAGCCCCGCAGTTCCCGTGGTGGCGGTTTGCGTGTGGGCGACGTAGGGTGGCGAGGGGGCCCAGCCGCCTCGCGACTTAACAGGAGCATGGGGCGCGACTTAACAGGAGCATGGGGTGCGACTTAACAGGAGCATGGGGCGCTCCATGTGGGGAAGTCGCCGGGCGGCTGGCTAGCGGAGACGAAGGAGGGAGCGGCCTCCGATTGGGCGGGTGGGCGCGGTCTCGTTCGACCTCGGGGTCCGATGATCGAACTGACTGTTTCACGGACGCTGGCGCAGGACCCGAACAGAGCCTCAGCGTCGAGGCGCACGACTCAAGCCCGACGTTCCGGCCCCTCCGGGAACCCTGAACGCCGTTCGTGTGACCCTATCGCGGTCCTCCGACGAGGTCAACCAGGAGTCGGCTTGTCGCCATCAGCGCTCGTTCCCACCCGATCGAGCAGAAACAGCTCCACCGCCATGTCGGGGTCATGCGTCACTTGCGAGAAGAACGCGGCGACCCTGCGGCCGGTGGCGTCCTCGACGATCTCCGTGAAGCGAGGCCGCATCCAGTCCTGGAACATCGTTCGCGTCTCGCGCACCTGCAAGAACGCGCCCTCGGAGATCATCCGCTTCTCAACCGTCGTGAAGCAGCCTTCCAGCCTCGTCATCACGACGTCCTGATGGATGAGAGTGCGGGTACGATCGGCACCGCGCCCGTAGTGCTCGCGGTGCATCGCCGCGATGCCATCCGAGATCGCCGTCGCCTGGCTCTTGAGATCGCTCGCGCTCGCGGAATCATCCACAGCGCTCTCCTTCCGGTAAGGCGCAGACCTGGCGCAACCCATAAAGAGCACAGCGGCGGAAGGAGGGAGCTACGTGAGAACCAGTGTACTCCGATGGCGGACGCCCTACGGGAACGCTCGCAACTCCCGGCTAGGCTAGGCCCGTGCGCAGGTACTTCGTGACTACGTTCGGGTGCCAGATGAACGCTCACGACTCGGAGCGGATCAAGGGCATGCTCGAGTCGCTCGGCATCGGCGAGGCGGTGGAGCCCGCCGACGCCGACGTCCTCGTGTTCAACACGTGCACGATCCGGGAGAAGCCGGACACGAAGCTCGCCGCCTACCTGGGCGACGCAGCGGCCAGGAAGCGACGCCAACCGGATCTCGTCGTGGCCGTCGGCGGCTGCTACGCGGAGGCGCAGCGAGACCGGATCTTCGAGCGCTACCCGTTCGTCGACGTGGCGTTCGGACCCGGGTCGATCCCGCACCTCGGCGACTGGATCCGGGCCGGCGGGTTCGCGGTGCCACGCGGCCGCTTCGGCTCCCACGAGACGTTCGCGGCGACGCTGCCGATGCATCGCGAGCGCCGTTTCAGCGCGTGGGTGCAGGTCTCGATGGGATGCAACTCGAAGTGCGCGTACTGCATCGTCCCAGCGGTGCGCGGCCGGGAGCAGAGCAGGCGGCCCGGCGAGATCGTCGCGGAGGTGGAGCGGCTCGCCAGTGACGGGGTCCGGGAGATCACTCTGCTCGGCCAGAACGTCAACTCCTGGGGGCGGGACCTCGCGCCCGACCTCGTGACGGAGTTCGGCAAGCTGTTGCGGGCATGCAACGCGGTCGAGGGGATCGACCGCATTCGCTTCACGAGCCCGCACCCCAAGGACTTCCGCGAGCCGGTCGTGGCCGCGATCGCCGAGTGCGCGTCGGTGTGCGAGCACCTGCACCTTCCACTCCAGTCCGGCTCGTCGCGGATCCTCAAGGCGATGCGCCGCACGTACTCGCGCGAGCGGTACCTCATGCTCGTGGATCGGCTACGCGATGCGATCCCGGACCTCGCCCTCGGCACCGACGTGATCGTCGGCTTCCCGGGCGAGACCGAGGACGACTTTCGCGAGACGCTCGAGGTCGTGGAGGCGGTCGGCTTCGACAGCGCATTCACGTTCGTGTACTCGCCGCGCGCCGGGACAGAGGCGGCGGCGATGCCCGGGCAGGTTCCCGAGGACGTGAAACGCGAACGCATGGAGCGGCTCGTCGATGTCGTCCAGCAAGCGGCCGGCGCTCGGAACGCCGGTCGCGTCGGCCTGGTCGAAGAGGTGCTCGTCGAAGGGCCGAGCCGCACCGATCCGCTGCTGCTCCGCGGCCGTACGCGGCGTAACACCACGGTCAACTTCGCCGGCAGCGCCGGTCCGGGCGACCTCGTGTCGGTGGCGATCGAGGGCGCGACGTCGACCACGCTCAGAGGCCGCGAGGCGACACTCGTCCCCGCGTGAACGGACCGCAGCGCCGTCGCGCGGGCCGGTCGTGGAACGATTGGCACGGATCCGGCGCACTGTCGTGACCCACTTGTCGGGATTTCACGAGTAGGCTCGACGCGTGGGGAGGAGGTCGGTGGCCCAGACGCCGTCCGAAAAGGACACGGCCCAACCGGACGGGGCTTGGGCTTCCGGAGTCGTGGCTGACGACGACACCTCGGGAGCGGAACTGCTCGACGCCGACGCCGCGGAAGAAGCGATGTCCGCGCCGGACACGTCGAGCCGCCGTGTGGAGGTGATCGCGATCTTCGGGCCGACTGCGTCCGGGAAGAGCGCCGTCGCCGAGGCTGTCGCAGCGCGTCTCGGGACGGACGTCGTCTCCGCGGACGCGATGCAGGTCTACCGCGGCCTGTCGATTCTCACGAACCAGCCGACGAGTCCCACGCGGCTCGTAGGGTTCCGGTCGCTCGAAGAGACGATGAGCGTGGGCGCGTTCGCGTCTCTGGCGCACGCCGAGATCGACGAGCTCGTCGAGCGCCGGGGCGGGGCCGTCGTCGCCGGCGGCACGGGCCTCTACCTCCGTGCGGCCCTCGCGGACCTCCGCGTCCCACCGCCCGCCGAGCACGAGGTGCGCGAGCGGATCGCGCACGAGGTCGAGCAGGACCGGGCCGCGGCGCACGAGCGACTCGCGCGGCTCGATCCCGCCGGCGCAGGCGCGATCCACCCTCACGACACGAAAAGGCTCGTGCGTGCGCTCGAGCTGGCCGAGTCGTGCCGCTCCCTAGTCGCCGGCCAGGACCGGCTCTGGAGCGGCACGATGCGCCGCCGGACTCGAATCTACGGGCTCGACGTGCCGCCGGAGCTGCTCGAGCAGCGGATCCGCCGCCGGACGGAGGAGATGTTCGCGCGCGGCGTCGTCGGCGAGGTTCGGGCCGCGCTCGAGCGGCCCGTCTCACCTACGGCGGAGAAGACACTTGGGCTCGCCGAGATCGCCCGGCTCGAGCCTGAGCAGGCGCTCGAGCGGATCGTCGTCCGAACGCGCCGCTACGCGGCCTACCAACGGAAGTGGATGCGGCGGATCCCGGATCTCGTCGTGCTCGACGGACGTCGGTCGACCGAGGAGCTGGCCGACGAGATCGTGACCGAGAAGGGGATGTAGCCTCACGACCGATGCGCTTCGAGAAGTGGCACGCGCTCGGTAACGCCTACGTCCTTGTCGAGCGGGAGAATGCGGGCGCCCTGACGGCCGAGCGGGTGCGTCGCCTGTGTGACGTCGACACCGGCATCGGGAGCGACGGTCTGCTGGAGGTGGTCGAGCGGGTGGGCGGCCGCGCAACGCTCCGGATCTGGAACCCTGACGGGTCGATCGCCGAGCTCTCGGGCAACGGCACGCGAATCGCCGCCGCATGGCTGCTGCGCGAGGCCGCCGCGGACGAGGTCGAGATCGCGACGGAGAACCGGGTCGTCCGGGCGGCTCGAACAGGTATCGAGGGCGTCGTTCGGCAGGACCTCGGGAAGGTGAGCGTCGGCGCGGACGAGCTTCTCGACGTCGCGGGTGAACGGTTGTCGGTGGTCCCGGTCGACGTCGGCAATCCCCATGCGGTCGTGCTCCGCGACGAGCTGTCCCGCGACGAGCTCCTCCGGCTGGGCCCCGCGATCGAAACGCACCCGAGGTTCCCCGGGCGCACGAACGTGCAGCTGGCGCGGCCCGAGCCCGGGAACGCCGTGTCGGTCCTCGTCTGGGAGCGGGGCGCGGGGGAGACGGCGGCTTCCGGCTCGTCCGCGGTCGCCGTCGCCGCCGCGGCGACGCTCCGCGGCTGGTGCGACACCCCGGTGCGCGTGAGGATGCCCGGCGGCGACCTTCTGGTCGCGATCGAGAAGGGACGCGCTGTGCTGGAGGGGCCCGTGGAGCAGATCTGCGTCGGGGCGACCGAGCTCTGACCGAAGCGCGCGGCGTCAGACGGCGAGCTCGAACTCGCGTAGCACGTCGTTCAGGCTCAGCCGCAGGTCGTGCGACTCCTCCCGCCAGCCGACGATCAACGCGCATGCGAGCTGGTATGTACCCGCGGGAAACGTCCGCGGGCGCGTCCCGGGCACGACGACGGCCCGCGGCGGCACCTCGCCGCGGTATTCGACGGGCTCGGGCCCGGTAACGTCGATGATGGGCACAGACGCTGTCAGCGAGACGTTGGCAGACAGGACGGCGCCGGCGCCCACGAGCACGCCCTCCGTGACGATGCAGCGGGAGCCGAGGAAGGCGCCGTCCTCCACGATCACGGGGGCGGCCTGCGGCGGCTCGAGCACGCCGCCGATCCCGACGCCGCCCGCCAGGTGGACGTCGGCGCCGATCTGGGCGCACGAGCCGACGGTGGCCCATGTGTCCACCATCGTCCGCGGCCCGACCCAGGCGCCGATGTTGACGTACCCCGGCATCAGGACGACGCCCTCGGAGAGGAACGAGCCGCGTCGCGCCACGCCGGGCGGCACGACGCGGACGCCGAGCGACGGGTCGACCTCCTTGACCGGGATCTTGTCCAGGTAATGCAGCCCGCCCGCATCGAGGGGCTCGACCTTCCGCAGCCGGAAGTAGAGGAGGATCGCCTTCTTCACCCACTCGTGCACCACCCAGCCGTCGGGTCCGGGCTCCGCGACGCGCAGCTCGCCGCGATCCAGCAACTCGATCGCCTCCTCGATCGGCTCCGCCTCCAGTTCGTCGCTCTCCCAGAGCGCCTCGATCGTCTCCCGCAGCGCCATCAGAGGACATCCTCCAGGATGGCGGCCGCGCGGGCGCATTCGTCCTCGGTCGGCACGAGCGCATACCGGACGTACCCCTCCCCGGACGGCCCGAGGTACGAGCCGGGCGTGACGAGCACGCCGTGCTCGAGGAGCCTCGCGGCGTGATCCTCGGATGTCTCGCCGGGCGGCACGGCGATCCAGAGGTACATCGTGGCCGGACCTCCGGCGTCGCGCAGCCCCTTGCGCCCCAGGACGTCGAGCAGCAGCGTGCGCTTCCTCCCGTACGCCCCCCGGGCGCGAGCCACGTGGCCCTCGTCGCCCCAGGCGACGACCGACGCCCGTTGGACGAACTCCTGCGGCGCGGTGCCCACATTCGGCCGGAACCGTCGGAGCGCGGAGATCAGCTCGGGATCGCCCGCCACGAAGCCGCTGCGGAACCCGGTCATCGACGACCGCTTCGAGAGGGTGTTGAACGCGACGACGCCGGTCAGGTCGGCGAGCTGGAGCGCGGAGGGGGGAGGCTCGTCGAACCAGAGCTCGCTGTACGCCTCGTCGGAGGCCAGCACGAACCCGTGCTCGCAGGCGAGCCCGGCGAGCCGCTCGAGAAACGGACGCGATGCGATCGCGCCCGTCGGGTTGTTCGGCGAGTTCAGCCAGACGACGGCCGTGCGTTCCCAGAGCTCGTCCGAGGCCGCATCGAGGTCGGGGAGGAACCCGGCTTCCTGGCGGAGCGGCAGCTCGACCACGCGCGCGCCGGCGAACGCCGCGCCGCGTCCGGGCACCGGATACCCGGGCTCGGTGACGACGACGGTGTCGCGACCGGCGGGCACGTCCAGCACGACCTGCGCGAACGAGAAGATCGCCTCCTTCGACCCGAGCGTCGGGATCACCTGTGTGTCCGCGTCGAGAAGGACGCCGAAGCGGCGATCGACCCAGCCTGCGATCGCCTCGCGCAGCTCGGGTAGACCAACGGCCGCCGGATACCCCATCCGCTCCCTGACGCCGTCCCGAAGCGCCTGGAGGATCGCCGGATCGGTCGGCTCCCGGGGGTCGCCCATCCCGAGGTCGATCACCTCGAGCCCCCGCGCACGGCGCTCGGCCGCCGCCTCGTTGAGTCGGACGAACGGGTACGTCGCGGTCGCGCGGAGGACGGGGGAGAGGGGCACGCCCGGAAACTAGACGACGTCGCCGAGCGCGACGCGGCGAAGCGCGAGATAGGCACGCTCGAGGGCCGCGATCTCGACCAGCTCGTCCTTCGCGTGGGCGTACCGGGTCGCGCCCGGGCCGAAGTTGACGGCGGGGATTCCCCGGGACGTGAAGTCGGCGACGTTCGTCCACGCCTGCTTCGGCTGGATCGTCGTGTCGGCCGCGGCGCGGAGCGCCCGGACGAGGGGTGCATCGACCGCGACCGCCCCGGGAGGCGAGTTTCCGACGACCTCGACATCCGCGTCGGTCGGGACGAGCGAGCGCAGAAGCTCTTCCGCGTCGGCTGGGGAACGATCGGGCGGGTAGCGCAGGTTGAGCGTCGCAACCGCCCGATCGGGGACGACGTTGTCGGCCATGCCCCCTTCGAGCCGGGTGACCGACACGACCTCGTAGAACGGCAGGCCGTCGATCACGGCCTCGCGCCGCTCGTGCGCGGCCACCCGCGCGAGGCCCTCGATCGCGCGGTGGAGCGCGTTGTCGGCGAGCCAGGGACGCGCAGAGTGCCCGCTGACGCCGTGGAACGTCACCCGCGCGGAGAGGTTGCCGACGCACCCCGCCTGGATCGTCAGGTCGGTGGGCTCGAGCAGCACCGCGAGGTCGGCCTCGCGGACCACCGGGGACGCGTCGAACAGCGCGGGAAGCGGGTTGTGCTGCGGCGGGAGCTCCTCGCGCCCGAACAGGAGGAGGGCGACGTCCACCGGTCCGGGGTCGCGGCCCGCCAGCTCGCGCACGAGCTCGAGCGCGACGGCGACTCCGCCCTTCATGTCGCTCGCGCCGCAGCCGTGCACCGCTCCCACGTCGATGCGACCGGGGACGTTGCTCTGAGCGGGGACGGTGTCGTAGTGCCCGGCGAGGACGAGCAATGGAACCCCCTCGCGGCGCTCGCGCGCCCACAGGAACGCCTCGTCGCCACCGTAGACCTCGTCGAACGGGGCCGGGACCAGCGAGCGCAGGCGCTCGCGGATCGCCTCCTCGTGGAGGCTCTCCGACGGGATGTCGACGAGCTCGAGCGTCCGTTCGGCGAGACGGTCCGCAAGGGTGCTCATGCGGCGAGCCTACCGCCCTGCCGGCGGGGCATACTTCGGCCGATGACGGCCGGCGAACGCGAGCTCCGGGACGGTCCGGAGCCCGAGCGTGGACTGCTCCTCGCCGTGCTACCGCGGGGCGTCGACGCGGACGAGGAGCTCGCGGAGCTGCGCGAGCTCGCGCGTACCGCCGGCGTCACCCCTGTCGCAGAGATCGTCCAGCGCCGAGCGCGGTCGGATCCTCGCCGCTATGTCGGCAAGGGAAAGCTCGAGGAGCTGAAGGCGTCCTACGGCGACCACCAGGCCGAGGTACTCGTCGTCGACGATGAGCTGCAGCCGGCTCAACAGCGTGCGCTCGAGGACGCGCTGTCCGCCCGCGTCGTCGACCGCACGCAACTGATCCTCGACATCTTCGCCCAGCACGCCGTCTCGGCCGAGGGGAAGCTGCAGGTGGAGCTCGCGCAGCTCGAGTACAACCTGCCGCGCATGCGGGGCATGTGGCAGCACCTCGAGCGCCTCGGCGGCGGCGTCGGCACGCGCGGCCCGGGTGAGTCGCAGCTGGAGAGCGACCGACGGATGGCAAACCGGCGGATCACGTTGCTCAAGCGCCGGCTGCGCGAGGTCGGAGCGCACCGTGCCACCCGCCGCAAGGCGCGCACGCGCTCCGAGACGCCCACCGTCGCTCTCGCGGGCTACACGAACGTCGGCAAGTCGACGCTCCTGAACGTGCTCACCGGGGCCGAGGTGCGTGTCGAGGACCGCTTGTTCGAGACGCTCGATCCCACGACGCGGACGTTCGAGCACGTGGGCAAGCGCTATCTCGTGACGGACACCGTCGGTTTCATCCGCCGGCTGCCGACGCAGCTCGTGGAGGGCTTCGCCTCGACGCTCGAGGAGACGCTGGTCGCCGACCTCGTGCTGCACGTCGTCGACGGGTCGCTGCCAGAGGACGTGCTCGCAGAGCAGATCGACGCGGTCGAGACCGTCCTCGGGGAGATCGGAGCGGGGGAGATCCCCGTCGAGCTCGTCGTCAACAAGGCCGATCGGCTCACCAGCCTGGGGCGGCGGCGCGTCGCAAACCGGTTCCCGAACTCGATCCTGATCTCGGCCGTGTCCGGCGAAGGCCTCGAAGAGCTGAAGGCGAGGATCGCCGATCGCTTCGCCGACCGGTTCGACGAGGTCCGCCTGCTGGTGCCGTACGACGAGGGGCGCGTCCTGTCCGATCTCTATGCGCTCGGCGCGCCGATCGACGAGCGCACGGACACCGATGCCGGCGTCGTCGTGCGGGCACGACTACCGCACCGCGAGGTGCGTCGCTTCGCGCCATATCTCGTGGCAGGCTCCGACGTGGACACCGAGGCGGAGACCGCATAGTGCAGGTGCCTGCCGTTACGACCGCGGAGGTCGCGGTCGCGCGCGTGCGCCCAGACGCGACGCTGCCAACACAGGCCTACCCGGGAGACGCCGGCCTCGACCTGGCTGCGTGCGACCGGGTCGAGCTCGCACCGGGCGCGCGGGCCGTCGTCGGCACGGGTATCGCCGTCGCGCTACCCGAGAGGCACGCGGGGCTCGTCGTGCCGCGCTCGGGCCTGGCCGCACGTCACGGCCTCGGTGCCGTCAACGCACCGGGCCTCATCGACGCGGGCTATCGCGGCGAGATCAAGGTGATCCTCCACAACACCGACCGGAAGGCCGCCTTCGTGGTCGAGCCGGGGATGCGAATCGCCCAGCTCGTTATCGTCGAGCTCCCCCGGATCGAGGTCGTCGAGGTCGAAAGCCTGCCGGACAGCGAGCGCGGTGCAGGCGGCCTCGGCTCGTCGGGGACCTAACCGCCGTGCGACCCGAGCCCCGGATCCGCGTGTCGGCACTTCTCCACTGGCGCGGCTCGATCCTCCTCATCCGCCACGAGAAGCGCGGGCGAGAGCACTGGCTGCTCCCCGGCGGAGGCGTTCGCAGCGGCGAGACACTCGTGGACGCGCTCCAGCGCGAGCTCGCGGAGGAGACAGGGCTCGTCGGGGAGCACGACGAGCTGCCCGTCGAGGGGCCGATCGCCATCGTCGAGTCGATCTCGCCGGAGCGGAGCCTGTGGTCGAAGCACGTCGTCCACGTCGTCTTCGCCGGCGAGCTCAACGGGTCCCTGGAGGGCGCCGTCTCGAGCGACGAAGCCGTGCGGGGTCACCGCCTCTTCCAGCCCGACGAGCTGGACGGGATCGCTCTCCACCCGCCGATCGCCCGCTTCCTGCGGCGCTGGCAGCAGGGCGACGCGTGCGTCTACCTCGGTGCCCGCTGGGCGGAGTAGCGACTTCAGTCAGGCTGGACGACCGCCCCGGGCGCGCGCCCGGCCGGCTGCGACCTCGTGAGCTTCGCGCTCCAGCTCGTCGTCGAGCGGCGCGAGGGGCTCGGGCTCCGCTCCGGTCGCATGCGCCAGCGCCCAGGAGAGAAGCAGGTCGGCGAGCCACGGGTTGCGCGGCAGCAGCGGGCCGTGGAGATAGGTCCCGACGGCCCGGTCGACGCGACACCCCTCGAAGCCGGAGTCGCCGTCGTTCCCGTAGCCGGAGACGACCCTGCCGACAGGCGACGCGCCCTCGTCGAGCAGTGTTCGGCCCGCGTGGTTCTCGAACCCCGCGAGCGTCTTGCCGGGAGCCTCCGGCAGAGCGCTCTCGAGCAGCACGTCGCCGATCATGCGCCTCTCGCCCGCGACCGTCTCGTGCGGGAAGAGACCTGCGCCTTCGAGCCAGGAGCCGTCGCGGCCGCGGTACCCACGCCCGAGGAGCTGGTAGCCGCCGCACACTGCGAGGAGCCCGGCACCGTCCTCGACGGCCGCGCGGATCGTCTCGCCCCGGGCTGCGAGGTCCGGAGCGATCATCGCCTGCTCGCGATCCTGGCCCCCGCCGACGTAGAGAAGGTCGTACGAGGCCGCCTCGAGCGCCGTCCCGAGCGTGACGGGCGCGACGCTGAGCTCGTGGCCTCGAGCGGCCGCTCGGCGCGTGAGTACCGCGATGTTGCCTCGATCGGCGTAGATGTTGAGGTACTCGGGGTAGAGATGCCCGACGCGGAGGATCACGTCTCGTCACGCTCCCAGTACGGCCGCGTGAGGCCTCGTGCGGTCGCGACCGCGCGCAGCTCGAGCATCGCTGTGTAGGTCGGCAGGACGGCGAGCTCGCCGTCCGGGGGCGTCAGGTCGACCCCGCGGTCGAGGGCGCTCTCGAGCTCGGGAACGAGCTCGAGCCGCGAGCGTGGGTAGCCCGCGTAGGTGAAGCGCAGAGCGAGCTCCGCCGCGCGCTCGCCGCTCACGACGATTCGCTGCGCGCGCTGAAGCACCGGCTCGAAGTCAACGTCCCAGATCCACGAGACGTCCCTCCCGTCGGCAATACGGTCGTTCAGCGCGACCACGAGCGTCGGGGGGACGCCACCCTCCTCGAGCGTTCGCAACGCCTCGTTGGCCCCCGCCGGGTTCTTGACCAGCAACAGGAGAACGCGCCGGTCGCGGACCGTGAAGCGCTCGAACCTCCCGAACGCAGCCTGGAACCGCTCGAGGCCCGCGGCGATCTCGTCGAGACCTGTGCCGAGCGTCAGCGCCAGCGACGCGGCGGCGAGCGCGTTGTAGACGTTGTAGAGCCCCGGAACCGCGAGACGGACCTCCTTCTCTCCGCCCGGCGCATGCAATACGAACGAGATGCCGTCGAGCCCGTCAGGCTCGATCTCCCTGGCGGCGACGTCGAGGCTCGGCCGCGCGTGACCGCACGACTCGCAGCGGTAGGTCCCGAGGTGCCCGACGTAGACCGCGTCGTAGCGGTAGGGGTGGCCGCAGCGAACGCAGTACTTCGAGTCGGACGCGTGCTGGAGGCCCGCTCGCGCGCGGCGTGGGTCGTCGACGCCGAAGAGCAGCGTCCGCTCGCGCCCATCGGCGAGAGCGCCGACGAGGGCGTCGTCGGCGTTCGCGACGAGCGTCGCGGTGCTGTCGAGGGCTGCCACGGCGTCCCGCCAGCGCTCGGCGATGTGCTCGAGCTCGCCGTAGCGGTCGAGCTGGTCTCGGAAGAGGTTGCCGAGGCATACGGCGCGGGGCCGCACGCGGCGCATCACCTCAGGGAGTACGAACTCGTCGACCTCGAGCAGCCCGAGATCGGCACCGTCCGCTGCGAGGAGCGTCGAGGTCACGCCCGATGCCAGGTTCGCGCCCGAGTTGTTCCACGCCAGTCGCTGCGTCGGGGCGAGGATCGCGCTCGCCATCGCCGTCGTCGTCGTCTTGCCGTTCGTTGCCGAGACGAGCGCCACGCCCTGGGGGAGCCGCGCCGCGAGACCGTCGAGCGCGCCGGGATCGAGCTTCCAGACGAGCTTTCCCGGAAGAGTCGTGCCCCCGCCTCGGCCCGCGGCGCGCGAGAGCCGGCCGACGAGCCGTGCCGCGGTGGACTCGAGCGCGAGCCGTGCTCCCATGCGCGCGAGGGTAGTGGAAACGTCTCGTTCTGCTCACTTTGCAGAATATCGAAAATGCTCTAACATAGTTGCATGGGCCGCCCACGGCGACGCCATCCTGCCCTCGAGGGCATCGACGTGAACGCGCTCGCGGAGTTCCGGGCCGGCCTGCGGAGGCGCTACACGGACGACGAGATCCTTGCCGAGCTCCGCGCGTCGGCGGAACGGCTGGGCCGCTCGCCGACGATGCGCGAGTTCGCGGCCGACCCTGTCGCGACGGTGCACCCGCAGACCGTGATCGAGCACTTCGGCACGTGGAACGCCGCGAAGCGGGCAGCCGGCTTGCAGCCGCGTCGCTTCATCAGCCGGGAGGAGCTGCTCGCTCAGCTGCGGGAGGCGGGGGAGGAGCTCGGCCGCACGCCGACAGTGCGCGACATCGAGGCACGCCGTGGGCGTATGGCGTCGAAGTCCCTGATCTGGCACACGTTCGGCTCGCTCGCGGCGGCGCTCAAGGAAGCAGGGTTCGACGTGCCGGTCGGCGAGGAGCGACTGGAGCGCGCGATCGCGGACGGGGCGGTGCTCGCTCGTCAGCTCGGGCACCTGCCGAAAATGACCGAATGGAAGGACGCGCGTTCCCGCGACGAGACGCTCCTGTCCGAGTGGCAGGTGTACCGCATGGTCGACGTTCAGCCGGGGACCTGGTCGGCGTTCCAGTACCTCGTCCGCGAGCGCCTGCGCGAGGAAGGCGTGCGCGTCGCCCAGGACGGGACGCTGTCCCTCTGACCGTCAGGCGAGCGCGGTGAGCGCCGCGAGGCGCTCCAGGCAGAAGCGGCCCTCGTGCGGCGCCCGCACGGCCGGGAGCTCGCGCTCCTCCCGATAGCTCCGATCGGGCGCGAAACGCCGCTCCTCGACGAGCGCGCCGTCCTGCAGCGCAAGCAGACGCCCCTCGTCGACCTCGGTCTTGCGGAACGTCGTGCGGAGCGCCCGCTCGGCGACCTCGAGCGCATCCCGGGTCGAGGCGAACAGCACCTCGTGGCGGCCGCGCGCGATCCAGAGGGGCCGGCCGACCCCGCGGGCGAGGTGCAGCGTCTCGGGCTGCCGCTCGTCGATCCAGGCCGCGGCCATCGTCCCGACGAGCTCCTCGAGCACCTCGGGCGACGTTCCGGTCGACTCGACGAGCGCGAAGATGATCTCCGAGTCGACGGTCATCTCGGGGTCGTCGCGCTCGATGCCGTGCTGCGCGAAGAGCGCCTCGTCGTTCGCGATGATTCCGTTGTGGACGCCCGTCACCGACCCGTGACGGACGGGATGGTTGTTCGCGGCGACCGTCGGGTGTCCCTTTGTGTAGTCGCGGACGTGGACGAGGACCTGGCGCGCGGCAGCGGGGACGACGACCGCGTCGAGAAGTGCGCTCGCCCCCGTCTGCTGCTTGTGCACGTCGAGTGGCCCTTCGCCGCGGAATGCGTAACCGACTGCGTCGGCGCCACGCTCGGCGATTCCCGCCAGGAGCGCCTGCGCGGCAAGCGTGCGGTTGACCCGCGATGCGTTGCCGAAGCTGTAGCCAGCGATGCCGCACATGACGTTTCGGATGCACCTGTGTCGGAGGACGGTTTTCCTCACCGTACTGGGCGAGGGTGATGATTGTGTTCGGATCGGCCGGTCTCAGAGCTCTCCGCAGCAGGTCTAGCCGTTCGGACGCGGGGGCCACCCGAACGACCGGACCGGAGACCGAAATGCGCGGATAGCCTCACGGTTACCTCAAGGGGGGGACGCGAGTGGCCGATACGACTGTCGTGGAGAACGCTGCGGAGCCGTTGTTCGACCCTGCGCACGAGACGCAGGACGAGGTCGAGACCGGGGAGCCGGTCCAGGACCCGCTCAAGCTCTACGTGCGGGCGATCGGCGACGGCCGGCTGCTGACGCCGGCCGAGGAACGCGAGCTCGCACGGCGCAAGGACGAGGGGGACGAGCTTGCCCGGCGCAGGCTCGTCGAGTCGAACCTGCGGCTCGTCATGTCGATCACGCGCAACTACACGCGCGCCGACGTCCCGCTGCTCGACCTGATCCAGGAGGGGAACCTCGGGCTCATGCGTGCCGTGGACAAGTTCGACTGGACGATGGGTTTCAAGCTCTCGACGTACGCCACCTGGTGGATCCGCCAAGCCGTCCAGCGCGCGCTCGCCGAACAGAGCCGCACGATCAGGCTGCCGGTCCACATCGCGGATCAGGTGCGCCGCGTGCAACGGGCGCGCCGCGCGCTCGGGCAGCAGCTGAGCCGCGACCCGACGTTCGACGAGATTGCCGCCGAGACCGAGCTGACGCCGCTCCGCGTCTCGGAGCTCCTCGATCTCGTTCAGGATCATGTGAGCCTCGAGACCCCCGTCGGCGACGGCGAAAGCGTGATGAGCGACCTGATCGAGGACGTCAATGCAGTCGGCCCCGAGGCGGAGACGGCGCTTCGGCTGCGGTCGACCGAGCTGGCGCGTGCCCTGTCACAGCTCAAGCCGCGCCTCCAGCGCGTGCTGGCGTTGCGGTACGGCCTGGACGGCTCGGGGGGGAGGACGCTCGAGCAGGTCGGAGCCGAGCTGGGGATCACGCGGGAACGGGTCCGTCAGCTGGAGACCCGAGCCCTGCGCGAGCTGCGCCACGCAGCGCCGGCGCTCGAGCTCTACCTCCGCACCTGAGACGGATCAGCCCTGAACCGCCTGCATCTCCCGCAGGAGGGAGAGCCGGCGGAGCGAATCGAGCTCGATCTGTCGCACGCGTTCGCGCGTGAGGCCGAGCCGTCGCCCGATCTCCTCGAGCGTCCGAGGCTCGTCGCCGTCGATGCCGTAGCGCATCGTCACGACCTCGCGCTCGCGGTCGGGGAGTGAAAGCAGCGCGTGGCGCAGCACCTGGCGCCGCAGCTCGACGTCGACCGCGTCCTCGGGCAACGGCTCGTCGCCCGCGACGAAGTCGCCGAGCACCGCGTCTTCCTCGTCTCCGATCGGTGCGTCCAGGCTCGTCGACGCCCGGGCGGCAGCCCGCACCTCGAGCACCTGCTGCGGCGTGAGCGACGCCTCGTCCGCGACCTCGTCGAGCGTCGGCTCCCGGCCCAGCTGCGTCCACAGCGACCGTTCGGCACGGTTGATCTTCTGCAGCCGCTCGACGATGTGGACCGGCATCCGGATCGTCCTCGCCTTGTCCGCGAGCGCTCTCGCGACTGCCTGCCGGATCCACCACGTGGCGTAGGTCGAGAACTTGAAGCCCCGGCGCCAGTCGAATTTCTCGACGGCGCGGATCAGACCGAGCGTCCCCTCCTGGATCAGGTCGAGGAACGGGAGGCCCTGATTGCGGTAGTTCTTCGCGATCGAGACGACCAGCCGCAGGTTCGACTTGATCATCTCCTCCTTCGCGCCCTCGTCGCCCCGCTCGATCCGCTTTGCGAGGGCGACCTCCTGCGCCGCGGTCAGCAGGCGGTGGCGTCCCGCCTCCCGCAGGAAGAGCTGAAGTGCGTCCGTGGTCGACTCGACGGGTGCCGGCGCGACCGGCGCGCGCTCGACGGGCGGCGCCTCGACGATCTCGATCCCGCGCTTGTCGAGCTCGCGGACGAGGGCCTCCTGCTCGAGCCCCGTGAGCTCGTGCGTCTCGACGATCTCGTGCACGTCCGGGGCTCGAATCGAGCCGGTCTGCTCGGAGGTCTCGAGCAGGGCCCGCAAGTCGTCCTGCGACAGCAGGGTTTCGATGTCGACAGTGGTCACGGGAGGCGGGGGAACGGCGACCGTGCGGATCGTGAGCGCTGCCCTACGAGGTTCCCACAGTTCGCGGATGCCCGCAACCCCTCGTCCCAGCGGATTCGGTCCTGGCGTCCCGCCCGAACGTCCGTAGTGTGCGTCTCAGGGGAGGATGGAGGACCAGGATCAGGTGGAACGCCGGCGCGCTCCTACGCGCTGTGATGGATGCGGGCGGAGCGCCGAGGCCGCCGGCATGCTCGAGCGCGGCTGGACGATCAGCCCGCCGGCCGCCGCGGTGCCCGGCACCTACTGCCTCAGCTGCGCGTCGGCGCTCCGAATGCTCGACTGGTTCGTCCGCTGCGTCGACTGCGGCGCAACCGTCGAGAGCGAGTCAGACGCCGAGATGAACGGGTGGCGCTTCTTTCCGGACGAGCTCGGCCAGCTGCAAGCGCACTGCGGCATCTGCAGCGCCGAGCGGCGCTGACTCACGCACCGCGGTCGGGTTTCGCACCCGGTGAAGAACCCAAGTGCCTGGCCAGGCCGCGCCAGGCCGCGTGCAGAAACGAACGCACGGTAATCAACGAACTGGTGCATTTTGGGCCATAAATGGCCACGGATCTCGACGCAATCGCCGCCGTGACCCCGGCGCCGCGTAGGGTGGCGGGGGGGCGCAGCCGCCTTGCGACCTTTGGGGATGGGGGGAGTTCCCCGGTGGGGAGGCGCAAGGCGGCTGCTGTCGGAGACCAGGAGGGTGGGGGCCTCCGATGTGTGGCGGGTCGCGCTTCGCTAAAAGACCTCGGCATCCGATAACCGAACTGAGTAGTTCACGGACGCTGGCGCAAGACCCGAACAGAGCCTCAGCGTCGAGGCGCACGACTCAAGCCCGACATTCCCGCCCCTTCCAGAGCCGCAACGCCGTTAGGGCACCTTATGCCTTCCCACCTACGAAACGGTCATCCAACCAAGAGATCAACGCGGCAAACCTCGCAAAGTCCGGCAACCCGCTCCGTCCCACCTAGAGATCAACTCGGCTTGCCATCACCCACGCTCGATCCAGCCCCCTCTAGCAGAAAGACCTCAAGCGCCATGTCGGGATCGTGCGAGACCTGCGAGAAGAATGCCCCCACCCTGCGACCGGTGGCGCCCTCCACGATCTCCGTAAAGCGAGGCCGCATCCAGTCCTGGAACATCGTTCGCGTCTCCCGCACCTGCACAAACGCGCCCTCGGCGATCATCTTCTTCTCGACCGTCGTGAAGCACTCTTCCAGCCTTGTCATCACGACGTCCTGATGGATCAGAGTGCGGGTACGATCGGCACCGCGCCCGTAGTGCTCGCGGTGCATCGCCGCGATGCCATCCGAGATCGCCGTCGCCTGGCTCTTGAGATCGCTCGCGCTCGCGGAATCATCCACAGCGCTCTCCTTCCGGTAAGGCTCAAACCTGGCGCAACCCATAAAGAGCACAGCGGCGGAAGGAGGGAGCTACGTGAGAACCAGTGTACTCCGATGTGGGTCCGCGCTCCGGCCCGGCTCGCCGAGCCGTCAGAAGGTAGAAAGGAGCCGCTCGCGCCGATAGGCGCGAGCAGTGGTTAGCAAAACCTCGCATGTCAGCCTGTTCATGCCCGAGAGCCTGCGAGCGGAGCTCGAGCGATCGGCCCGTGAGAGCGACCGCAGTCTGAGCGCACGCGTGCCGTCAGTCGAGTCGCGCTCCGGGCACGGTGCCCGCGGAGGGGGGATCCCCTGTGGGGGGTCGCGGACGGCTGCGGAGACCAAGACGGACGGCGGGCCTCCGAATCAGAGCACGTCGAATGCACCATCAGTCGGATCGACCGTGCATACGAACCGCCTCATCGAATCGCCGATGTCGTCGCTCCTGACGATCCATTCGACGCCCTTGATGGCGTACGTCTGCCCATCAACGATGAGTTCGCCGTTGATGTGCGGTTCGCCGTCGACGTTGTTCTCGCGGAACTCAGACGAGTTGCCGTCGGCGTGGCGGAAGACGAGCTGGAAGCGCGTCATCACTCCTCTTCTCTCGCTCGCCCTGGCGCGGTGGCCAGGAGCGGTCAGGGCGGGAGGAGGAGCTGTTGCTTGCACCGAGCATACGCCGGTCCGGTATGACAGTGGTTGTCAGCGGATCGTCGGGGACGTCGATAGGCTGAGTCCCAACTGAGCGCACCGGCTGACCGACTGCCGAAAAGGTCTACGAGCGCGAGGCGAAGGAGACGCTGCGCGAGAGAGACTCGCACTGTGGGGTACGAGTCTCTCGCGCAGTTGATCGCGAGCCCGCCGTAGGTCCCGCCTGCGGCCGGGGTATGCCGTCGAATACCTCCTTGCAAGGTGGCACTCACCTTGCTGCCGCAGGTACTTCGGCACCGGGCTCGCATGGCCACGGTAGGTGCGGGCGACGGGGCCGTACAGGACACGATTGGGTCAATTCGCCCGCAGTCCGACCGATGGCGTCAGCCGTGTCGGCCGACGCGAACGGCGGGGAGGGCGCCGACCTCGTCCTTGGTAAGGGCGACGTGCACCGCGTCGCTCTCGACGATGGCGACGGCCCCGATCGGGATGGTGACCTCCTTCCGTCCCCACAGGTGGCCGCGCTCGAGGACGAAGTGCGTGATGTGCTCGTCCGCGTCGACCACGAAGCCGTCCACCTCGCCCAGTGAATGGCCGTCCGCAGAGATGACGGCGCTCGCCCGCCGAACCTCGACCTCGCCCTTCGGCACGCGGTCATAGTGGACGGTCGTGGGGGAGTCCAGTTCGCCCGGATACGGGCCTACGCCCATACCGGAGTAGCCGAGGTCGTTGTAGTACGGCAGCGCCAGGACGTCCTTGACGCCAACGTCCCAGTCGGGGTCTTCGGCGGGGGTCTCTCCGAGCCGGAGGAAGGCGGCCTCGTGCACGGACTCGAACCCCTGCGCCTGGTGCAGGGTGCACTCCAGCTCGAGCTCGCGCTGCTCCTCGTCTCTGGCCCTCGCCAGCTGGACGGGCACCAGCCGCCTCGCTCCCTCGTCTTGCTCGGGCTGGACTACGAGATGCGTCACACGCTTCTCGAGCGGGTCGATGACGATGTCCGCCAGCTCGCCGTACACCCCGTCGGTGCAGCGGACGCGATCGCCGATCTCGAGGCGCATGCCAGTCTCCTCTTCACGCCGACAGGTCGAGCCGAGTCTACGGGCGGGCGTCGAAGCACGGGCATGGCATCAATTGGGGCCGGGGCGGCTCGCTGAACGCCGTCAGGAACAAGCTTCTCACCCCAACGGGCGCCCGGCCCTGAACAAAAGCCTTGGCGTAAGGGGAGTCCCGGAATGGGCGCCAACGCGTTCCCCCGCCGCAGGCTGGCGACCCATTTCCGAGGCTCTACTGGATAGATGCTTGAGGGCGGCGAAACTTGCGCGGTGCCGTGACGTTCCCTCAAACGGGGTAGGTAGCGGGCGTCCGCTGCGGGTCAGCCGGACGCCCCCGGCTGCGTACCTCAAGTGCCCGCCGTGGAAACGGGGGCCGCCGCCCGGGTCGATGGAGGTTCACACGGGGGCGCGAAAAGGGTGTATGACTTGTGGAAGGCGTCGGTCCGGACACGGCGCAGGGGAGCAAGAACGGGGGATGGGTAGATGGAGGCGAATCTGCTGGCCGCGGAGCCTTCGGCTTTCGCGCTAGGTGAGCTGCAACCAGGCTACGGCGACCAACAGCCAGAAGCCGACGCACGCGAGGAGCGCGGCAAGGAGGCCGGCGTTGAAGGCTCGTCGATGGTCGGGTTCCTGATACGTCCGGCGAGTGTCGCACTCGTCGCGGCTGTTGCTGTTGCGCAGCTGGTGTGGGTGGCGCTGCTCGTCTACGGGGCGTACTCGGCGGCGGTGTGGCTCCCGCTCTAACCAGCGGGGGTCGCGTTACTACGGTGAGAAACAGGAGTTGGGGGATGTGGATGGAACTTGCCGCATAGCGGCAATGCCCTGCCAACCAATGCCCTGCCAACCCGGGGAGGGTTCGGGACACCCCGGCGGCCAATCGGTTGGGGCAAGCGGGGGCCCGGCTCGACACCGGGCCCCTGCTCTTGCGCTCGCCGCCGGGGCGGAGATCCCCGATCCACGGCTATTGGCTTCAATCGGGGAAGTCGTGCGTTCCGAAGAATTGGATTCCGCATAGCCACACCCATTGCGGAACTGAACGCACGATAATCAACGTTATGTCAAGTAGCGGGACGAACCTCGGTATAGGCCTGCCCGCCTCCCCGCTCAGACCCGGACGAGAAACGCCCGCAAAGACGTGAGGAACACCTCCGGCTGCTCGTAGGGGATCATGTGCGCGGCGCCGTCGATCACAACGTGCTCGGCCGTCGGGATCGCGTCGGCGAGCTCCTGTGCGTTGGCGGCGGGCGTCGTGCGGTCGCTCGCACCGCTCAGCACGAGCACGGGGCGCGAGAACGAGCGCAGGACGTCGCGCTGGTCGACGAGGCCGTACTCCCCTCCGGTCGCGAAGTGCCGCAGCACCTCGGGTCGGTGGACGACGCGATCGTGATCGTTCAGCCACCGGACGAGCGGCCCTTCCGGGTCGGCGACGTGGAACGGAATCTGGTCGGCGAGCAGCTGTTTGCTCTCCTCGGGCGTCTGGACCGTCGACTCGCGCTCCCAGGACGCGGTTACCTGGGCCCTCAGGTGCTCGGGCTCGAATGCGGCGAGCCTGTCGAGCACGGTGTGCAGGGCCTCGGGGCCCGCAACGGTGCCCATGAGAATGTAGGCCGCCGCGGTCCCGTGGCGGACCATGTGGCTCTGCGCGACGAAGCTCCCGAAGCTCCAGCCGATCACGACCGGGTCGGCAAGGTCCAGGCCGCGGATGAGCGCCTCCACGTCGTCCGCCATCCGGGCGACCGTCCAGAGCGCGGGATCGCCCCCGTCGGAGCGCCCGTTGCCGCGGTGGTCGACAGCGAGGATCCTGAACCCGTCCTCCGCCAGCGGGTCGAGCGCGGGAAACCACACCGAGCCGTCGAGCCCCGGACCACCGTGGAGCGCGACGATCGGCCGCCCCACGCCCTTCTCGTGGACATGGAGCTCGATGTCGCCCACGTCGACGCGCATCTCAGAATGTTGCCTCACGCGCGCCGAGGACGATGAGGAGCACGATGAGCGCGGCGACGACCAGGCGGTACACGACGAACAGCCCGTAGGTGTGCCGGCGAACGTAGCCGAGCAGCCATTCGATCGCGAGCAGGCCCGTCCCCCACGCCGCGAGCACGCCGACCACGAACGGGCCTTTCCAGCCCGGCGGCAGGTCGCCGAGCAGGACGTCCTTCACGCCTTTGAGCACCACCGCCCCGAGCACCGTCGGGACGAGCAGGAGGAAGGACAGGCGCGCAGCAGCGTCGCGGTCGAGGTGGAAGAGGCGGCCCGCGGTGATCGTGATTCCCGAGCGCGAGACGCCGGGCATGAGCGCCAGCGCCTGCGCGACTCCCACGGCGAGGCCCTCCTTGAGGGACAACTCGTGCGCCGTCCGCGTCGCCGGGCGGCGGTCGACGAGCCAGAGCACGAGTGCGAAGACGGAGAGCAGGATCGCGATCTGCCAGGGCTCGCCCAGGTGCGCCGTGATGGTGTCCTCGAGGGCGAGCCCGACGATGCCGGCCGGGATCGTCGCGACGAGGACGATCCAGGCAAGCCGCTCGTCGGGCGTCTCGAGCCGCCGCGTTCGCAACGTGCGGAAGAACGCGAGCACCATCGCCCAGAGGTCGCGGGCGAAGTACCCGACGACGGCCAGCATCGTCCCCAGGTGGAGCGCGACGTCGAAGGTCTGGTTGAAGGCGTCGTGCTCCTCGAGGAACGTCCAGTCGCCGAGCCACGGGACGAGGATCAGATGCCCCGAGGAGGAGACGGGGAGCAGCTCGGTCGCGCCCTGGACGACGCCGAGCACGAATGCCTGCCAGTCCGGGAAGCCTGGCGCGTCCCCCACTCCGAGCGCCGTGAGCACCGCGGCGGCGACGAGCAGCGCGGCCGCGAGCCCATACGTCCGTCGGCCGCGCACGGTCGGATCCTAGTCGCGGTCCCGGCACGAGCCGCGCTTCACCGGTCGGACACGACGTCAAGACGGAAACGGCGCAAATTGCGGGTTTAGCCTTCCGCACCCGCTTGACCGGCCGATCCCCACATCGATAGGTTTGCCATGCACCGAGCACGGAGCGCGACTAGGTCGAAGCCCGTCACGCAGGCACTACGCGCAAGCGGAAGGTCGACGTGGCAGGTGGACGAAAGCGCCACCGGCTCGGTGAATCTTTTTTGTCCGCAAGGCAGGAATCCACCGAGTGGATTCCTGCCGCGGGATCCTCGCCTTCGGCGAGGCACGGCCCTGAAGGCGTCGGCTTCGCCGCCGCAACTGCTCCATCGTGACGCTGCGGACGATCGTCGAGCGGTTCCGACCAATGCGTACGGCGTGCGCCTGCCTGTTGCTCAGCCGAACGCCGCAGCGTTGTAGGATCGCGCCCGTGCATCTGCGCTCGCCCAGCGTCGACCGAGGCGTCCAGAGCTTCATCTGGGCGGTCGTGTTCTTCCTCGTCCTCTACCTCGGCATGGTCGCGATCGCGATCTCGAAGGCGACGGCGCTCGTGCTCTCCCTCGTCGTCGCATTCCTTGTCTTTCTGTTCGTGCGCACGCGCGGCGAGCCCGACCCGCGCGACCAGCGCTAGACGGGCAGCCTCCCGGCCGGGGGGGCCGGGCTATCCGCGATCGGGACTCAGGCTCCTGACGAGCTTCCGGGCCAGCTCCGGGCCGAGCGCTTCCTCGAGCCGGACCTTCGCCGACGGTCGCCGGCGTCCCGGACGCCCCAGAGCGAGGCAGTCGCGGAGAACGTGGAGGTTGCGGGCAGTTGTGTCCGCGGGGGTTGATTCGACGGCTGATCCCATGCCTTTCCGAATCGGTCGTGGCCCACCGTTCGGGTGATCCCTCCCGGGAGTGAACGCGCCCTCACCCATCAGCGCGCGAGCTGCCTCTCGTCGAAGGTCGCGACGTCGAGCTCGGCCCGAAATGCCTCGAGCGTCGGCAGTGTGTGGTCGTCGAACGGGTGGGGGACGACCCCAACGGACGCGTCGGAATGGAACGGGACGTCGACGTGGTGGCGTGTGACGACGTTGATGGACGTCGAGCCGCAGGCCGGGCAGCGCACCGCCACCGCCATCGTCCCGACACGCGGCTCCAGAAGGCGGAAGGCCGACGGCGTCACCGGGCGCGGTACGTCCTCACGGCAGCAGAAGAAGCACCACGGCCACTCGCCGCGCCCGATCCGCGCCGACGCGAGCCCCGTGAGCTCCGTCGCGAGATCGTCCCGCCGCGACGTCATCAGGTTGACGTACGTGCCCTCATCCCCCAGACCGAGCGGCGACCAGTCGAGGTCGTCGTGGGCGACGAGCGCGACGTGCTCGCCGCCGCACGTGCACGCGAAGACGACGCGATACAGCGCCGGGTGCGACGAGCCCTCGAGCCGCTCGATCTCGCGGAAGGCGGAGAGCCGCACGCCGCACCACCCGGCCGTCGGGCACGGGAGCCGGAACCGCCCGGTGAGCGCGTCGACACCGCCCATGGACTAGGTGTAGTCGCCCCGTCGGACGGTGTCGACGCCCGCAGACGCCGGCGGACGTCTCGCGGTACGCTCCCACCCGCGATGACCGAATCGGCACGTCAGACGCACCGGGTCGAGATCGAGGGAGTCGAGCGCGACCTGCCGCTCTTCGAGGTCGCTCCCGGTTTGAGGATCGCCGTGTTCAACCTTCTCGGCGACACGGAGGTTGTCGAGGCCGCCGCTGCAGGGCTCGCTCGCCGCCTTGCAGACGTGAACGCAGACGCGATCGTGACCGCGGAAACGAAGAGCGTGCCGCTCGTCTACGAGCTGGCGCGCACGATGCGGAAGCCCTGGATCGTGCTGCGGAAGCAGCACAAGCCGTACATGGGCGAGACGATCGAGGCGGAGACGGTGTCGATCACGACGGGTCACCCCCAGACCCTCCATCTCGACGAGAAGGACCGTGAGCTCGTCGAGGGGCGAAACGTCGTTCTCGTCGACGATGTGATCTCTACCGGAAGCACGCTCGACGGCATGCGCGACGTCGTCCGCAAGGCAGGTGGTCGCATCGCGGCCGAGGCAGCGGTCTTCACCGAGGGCGACGCCGACCAGGTCGAGGGAATCGTTGCCCTCGGTCACTTGCCGCTCTTTCCCGATTAGCCAGACTCGGCCCTGACCGCGGTCATCGTTCGGAGGCCTCCCTCAGGTCGCGTACGAGCAGGTGCTGCGCGAGCTCCGTGGCGACGCCGGCGAGCACCTCGAGATCGTCGAGTGCGGCGCGGCGCCGTTCGAGATCGCGCGAGCGGAGCCCCGTGGCGACGAGCTGCTCGAGCAGCGCGGACTGCCTGCCGGCCGCTGTGCGGAAGGCGCGCAGGTGGCGGGCGTCGAGGCCGTGGCGCGCGAGCAGGCCGCATGCGGCGGCGATCTCGACGTCGCTCTCGCGGTAGATGCGCTCCCCCGCCTCGATCCTCGGTGTCATGAGGCCGTACTCCTCCAGGCGTCGTGCGAAGTCGGGAGTGATCCCGGCACGCTGGCAGAGGTCGGGGAGATCGAGCTCGCCACCCGGGTCGCGCAGCGCCGGCGGACGACGCTTGGTGGTCGTCCCACGGACGTCGAGCGAGTCGCGGATCACGCGGAGGGGCAGGAACTCGTCCCGCTGGAGCCGCAGGATGGTCTCCAGCCGCTCGACGTCCTCCTCGGAGAAGAGCCGGTAGCCGCCCCGCGTCCGGCGCGGGCTCAGGAGGCCCTGGTCCTCGAGGTAGCGGATCTTCGAGATCGAGATGTCGGGGAACTCGGCGCGGAGCCGCTCGCACACGGCGCCGATCGTGTGCAGGCGTGCCTTTGCCGGCGTCGGCTCCGTGGTCGTGCTCATGTGCCGACCGCCATTCGAACGTCTGCGTCCTTCATGGCAGGAGGAAGGTCATCCTGTACTTGCCGATCTGGACCTCGTCGTCGTCCGAGAGCACCGAGGTCTCGATCCGGTGGCGGTTGACGAACGTCCCGTTCAGGCTGCCGAGGTCGCGGATCACGTAGCTGTCGTTCTCGTGCGTGATCTCGGCGTGCCGGCGGGAGACGGTGACGTCGTCGAGGAAGACGTCGCAGTCGGGCGACCGGCCGATCAGCGTCCGCGGGCCGGCCGTCGCGAAGCTCTCTCCAGCGCGCCCGCCTCCCGCGCGGACGACGAGCGCCGGACCGGGCTCTCCGGCCGCGACCCCCTCCTCCCCCAGCTCGCCGACGTCGAGGCTCAAGGTCGTCTCGCCCTGCTCGTCACGGCGGAGGTACGCCCCGCAGCGCGCGCAGTAGTTCGCCGCCTCGGGGTTCTGGAAGCCGCACTCCGGGCAGTACACATGGCTCATCGCGGCCCGCCGAGGATCGGCCCGAGATCATCCGGATCCACGTGCCGCCCCCTGCGCCGCCGCTCGCGCTCCGCGCGAAGGATGTCGATCCGCCCGTGCAGCACGCGGCGGTGCAGCGAGATGTCGTCTTCCTCCTGCTCGAGCGCGAAGACCATCGATCGCAGCTCGTCGTCCGAGAGCTCCCCCGGGACGGGCATCGGCGGGTCGGCGCCCTGCTCCGGCGGCTCGCCCGTTCCCTCGAAGATCGGACGCTCGAGCGACTCGGGAGCCGGGGTCGCGAGCGTGCCGGCGGCGACGTGGCCGCGCAGCCTCGTCACGCGCTCGCCGCGGAGCGCATCGATGCGCGCGTGGAGGCGCCTGCGGCGCTGCGAGATCGCCTCCTCCTCGTCCTCCGTCCCTCGGATCAGGCGGTCGAGGTCGTCGTCGGTCAGGCTGGCGAAGTCGGGGAGCGCATCCACGGGGTCACGGGCACCTTTCGTCGGAGAACGACCGATTGAAGCAGGAGAGCGGCCGAGGGGTCAACCTCAGCTTGAGGCTTGCTCCAGGGTTCGCTGCTCGGCCGCGTCTCCCTGCACGACCGACTCCACGAACGACTCGACCTCGGCGGCGAGCTCATGCGTGAGGTCCTCGGTCTCGCCCTCGGCGTAGAGATGGACGAGCGGCTCGTCGGGGTCGGGCAGCACCTGCACCCAGCCGCGCTCGTCGTATCCCTTCACCCCGTCCATCAGATCGAGCCGTCGGTCGGCCAGGTGCTCGTTCACGAGCCGCATCACGAGGCCCTTTCGCGCCCACGGGCAGGCGAGCTCCCGGTGCAGCAGCGTCGGCCGTGGTAGCTCGGCGACGAGCTCCGAGAGGGGCGACTCCTGCTCCGCGAGCAGCTCGAGGAGCTTGCAGAGGGTGGTCACCGCGTCGTATCCGGGCACCACGTCGGGGAACACGAAGCCGCCGGTCGGGGCGGCCGCGAGCACGACGCCGTCCTCGGTCGCGGCCCGCGTGAGGTCGCCGAGCGAGTGCTGCGTCCGCACGACCTCGAGGGCGGACCCCGCGACGAGCTCGTCGACGCGGTCGGTCGCGGTGATCGGCACGGCGATCCGGCCGGCCCGCCCCCGGAGCACGAGCAGGCGGACGACGAGCAGCATCCCGAGGTCCGCCGGAACGGCCTCGCCGCGCTCGTCCACGAGGAGCAGGCGTTCGGCGGCCCGGTCGAGCACGACCCCGAGGTCGGCGCGAACGCCGGTCACGATCCTGCGGGCGTCGATCGTCTCGAGCTCCACCGGCACGTCCTCTACGAAGAAGCCGTGCGCGCCGATCGCCTCGACGCCGAGCGGGCCGAGGACGAGTGGCAGCGTGAACGCAGCGGGCGAGTAGCCGTAGTCGACCGCGACCCGGAATCGGCGCTGTCGCACGGCCTGGGCGTCGAGCGAGTCGAGGATGTCCTGCGCGTAGCTCTCCCGCACGCGCGCCGGATAGGTCGTGGTGCCTACCTCCGCGAAGGTCGCGCGCCGCAGCTCGTGGCGGCTGAAGTGCTTTTCGATCTCCTTCTGGAAGCCGGCCGTTATCTGGTTCCCGGGCCACTCGAAGAACCGCACGTCGATCACCTCGGGGTCGATGCTCGAGCGGCCGACATGGATCCCCGCCTGGAGCGCCTGCGTCTTGAGGACGTGACGCGTCACCGCGGCCGGCGAGATCCGCAGGTCGGCAACGTGCACGCCTGTCGAGGTGAGGCCCGAGATGATCGCCCGCTGGATCATGCGGCACCCATCGGCCGAGGCACGGCTGGCGACGACGCGGTCACCTCGGCGGAGCGCAGTCCCGAGGGCCGCGGCGAGCCGCACCGCGGTCTCGGGCGTGAGGTCGACGTTGACGAGGCCGGTCGCGCCCTCTCGTCCGAACGGCGTGCTGGCCGCGCGGGTCTCCCACACCACGCTCTCGTGGATCTGGGCTCCGGTCTCGATCTCCTTGAACGGGTAGACCCGCACACCAGGGAAGAGGCTCGCCTCGGGCCCGATCGTCACCTGATCGCCGATCGCAACGCCCTCGTGCACCCGGACATGGTCACGCAGGTCGCAGCCGCGGCCGATGATCGCTCCCTCGACGACGGAGCTCCGGCCGAGGTACGTCCCGGCGTCGATCACACTCCGCGTGACGCGCGCGCCTTCCCGCACGATCACCCCGCGGGAGAGGACTGCATGCTCACCGATCGACGCCCCGTCGGCGATGCGACAGTTGGCCCCGATGAAGCCTGGGCCGACGACGCCGGCGACCTCGTTGATGTCGACCTCCTCGCTGACCCACACGTTGCCGCGCAGGCGCAGACCGGGGATCTCGAGCTGCACCGCGCCGTCGAGCGCGTCGAAGTTCGCCTGCCGGAACTGCTCGAGGTTCCCGATGTCCTGCCAGTAGCCGTCGAGCACGTGCCCGTAGATCGGCCGCCCCATCTCGAGCAGCAGCGGGAACAGCTCCTTCGAGAAGTCGTAGGGCCGGTCGCCGGGGACGTGCCGGAGCACCTCCGGCTCGAGCACGTAGATCCCAGTGTTGATCGTGTCCGAGAACACCTGCCCCCACGAGGGCTTTTCCAGGAACCGCTCGACGCGCCCGTCCTCGTCGATGACGACGATGCCGAACTCGAGCGGGTTGTCCACCGACTTGAGGCCGATCGTGACGGCAGCGCCCTTCTCGCGATGGGCGGCAACGAGCTCGGTCAGGTCGACGTCGCAGAGCGCATCACCCGAGATGACGAGGAACGTCTCGTCGAGCCGCTCGCGCGCGAGCCGCACGGAGCCCGCCGTCCCCATCGGCTGCTCTTCGACCGAATAGTCGACGTCCATCTCGAGCGCGGTGCCGTCGCCGAAGTACGTCCTGATCGCCTGCGGCATGAACGCGAGCGTGACCACGACCTCGTTCATCCCGTGGCGGCGGAGCAGGTCGAGTATGTGCTCCATGCACGGCTTGCCGACGATCGGGACCATCGGCTTCGGCTGGTTGGAGGTCAGTGGGCGGAGCCGAGTCCCCTCCCCCCCGGCCATGACGACGGCCTTCACCGGCGCACCTCGCGCATCGCCTTCGCGACGTACTGCGCGGCCGCGACGACCGCGAGCCCAAGGCTCACCCAGAACAGTGCGAGCGGCCACCACGTGTCGCGCTCGGTGACCAGCACGAACGCCAGCGAGGCGTAGAGCCCCCAGGTGGCGATCTTCCCCAACCGGGACACCTCGAACTCGTAGCCACGCGGCACGACGAGCTTGTACCCGCCCACCAGGACAAGGTCACGCAGCAGGATCACGAGCGCGATCCACGGCAGCCGGTCGTAGACGACGAGCAGCACCACGCAGACGTCGATCATCAGGCGGTCGGCGAGCGGGTCGGCAACTTTGCCGAAACCGGACTCGACGCTCCAGCGGCGGGCCAACCAGCCGTCGAGCTGGTCGGTGATCGCCGCGAGCGCGAAGACGATCCCCGCCGGCCAGCTCGGGCCGTCCTGATCCCGCGCGAGGAGCACTACGAAGAGCGGGATCGCCGCGAACCGCAGGAGCGTCAGGACGTTCGGCAGCTGCCGGAGCGGCGCGGAGACCGAGGTCTGGGTGTGCATCCCCTCGTAGGTTAGTGTCGTCGCCCGTGACGCGAGCGGTCACGCTCCCCGGGTTCGTCAACGCCCACAGCCATGCCTTCCAGCGCGCGCTTCGCGGGCGGGCGGCAGGCGGCGACTTCTGGGCCTGGCGAGAGGGCATGCTCGCCGAGGCCGAGGCCCAGACCCCGCAGACGGTGCTCGAGCTCTACACCGACACGTACCGCGAGATGCGTGCGGCGGGCTTCACGGCGGTCGGCGAGTTCCACTACCTCGGCCTCGACACGGCGCTCGCCGCCGCGGAGGCTGCGGCCAGCGCAGGACTCCGATTCGTGTGCCTCTATGTCGCCTACGCGCGCGGCGGACTCGAGCGGATGCGCCAGCCGACGGTGTCCGCGTACATCGAGCAGGTCGACGACCTGCGCGCGCGGGGAATCGCCGTCGGGATCGCTCCCCACTCCGTGCGCGCCTGCCCGAGAGAGTGGCTCCTCGAGCTCGGCCGCTACGCCGACGCCGAGCGCCTCGTGCTCCACGTCCACGTCGACGAGCAGCCCCGGGAGATCGAGGAATGCTTGGCGGAGCACGGCCGGCGTCCCGTCGAGCTGCTCGCCGACTGCGGCTGCCTCGGCGCCCGGACGACGGTCGTGCACGCCACCCATGCGAACGGAGCGGAGCTCGACCTCCTGCGCGACAGCGGGACGACGGTCTGCGCCTGCCCCACGACGGAGTCGGATCTCGGAGACGGGTTCCTGCCAGCCGTCCGCGTGCGACACCGCGGGATCCCGCTCTCCATCGGCTCGGACTCGAACATCCGCATCGACCCGTTCGAGGAGCTCAGAGAGCTCGAGGGGATCGCGCGGCGGCAGGATGGCCGCCGGGGCGTCTTCGCGACGGACGAGCTCTGGGAGATCGGCGGCGCGAGCGGTGCGCGTGCGCTCGGCCTCGAGGTGTGGGACGACATCGAGGTCGACCCAGGCCACCCTTCGCTTCGCCGCGTTGCGCCCGAGCACCTGCGCGCGGCGCTCGTGGCCGGTTGCGCGGCGGACGTCGTCGTGCCGCCGACCGGCATGCCGTCGGTACGCTGAGCCGGAGATGGACGCAACCGAGCAGACCTTCGACACCGTCGTCCTCGACCGGTCGCACGATGTCCCCGTCATAGTCGATTTCTGGGCCGAGTGGTGCGGCCCGTGCCACGCCCTGACCCCCGTGCTCGAGGGCGAGATCGAGGCGCGAGACGGTACCGTCGAGCTCGTCAAGGTCGACGTCGACGCGAACCAGGGTCTCGCGGCGCAGTTTGCCGTGAGCGGGATTCCTGCCGTGAAGGCGTTTCGTGACGGCAAGGTCGTGAGCCAGTTCGTCGGGGCGCAGTCGCGCGTGTCGGTCGCGACCTTCCTGGACGAGCTGCTGGCTCCGCCGCGCGCCGGGGCGCTCGTCGAGGAGCTTCGCGCGGCGGGCGAGCTGCCCGAGGTCGTCGCCGCGGTGGACGCAGGCGATCTCGAGCGGGCGCTCGGGCTGATCGTCGACGCCGTTCCCCGGGCGGCGACCGAGGAGCGCGACCGGCTGCGGGACGTTGCCGTGGCGCTCTTCGAGCAGCTCGGCCAGGACGACCCGATCGTCTCCGACTACCGGCGCCGGCTCGCGACGGCGCTCTACTGAGAACGCCCGAGCGCGGCACCACGGTCACACGCGGCACGCCGCAGAGAGCCGCGCGAAGGCCGGCCCCCAACTAGGCGACGCTCCGGATGCCCGCCATCATCAGCCCGAGCGCCTCGCGCGTGCTTTCCTGCGGCCTCGCCTCGGCGATGATCTCGCCCTCGAACATCACGAGCACGCGATCGGAGAGCGACAGGACCTCGTCGAGGTCTTCCGAGACGATGAGGATCGCGGTACCGGCCTCGCGCTGCTCCATCAGCCGCTCGTGAATGTAGTGCGCGGCGCCCACGTCGACCCCACGCGTCGGCTGCGCCGCCAGGAGTACGCGTGGACGCGCCGACAGCTCGCGCGCGAGTATCAGCTTCTGGATGTTGCCCCCGGACAGGTTCCGCGCCGGCGTGTCGAGGCTGGGCGTCTTGACGTCGAACTCGGCGACGAGTTGCTCGGAGTGGCGCCTGATCGCGCGAGCGCGGAGGAATCCCCACCGCGCGAACTGCGGTGCGGCGTTGTCGATCAGGATCAGGTTCTCAGCGACGGAGAAGGCGGGGACGACGCCGTCGCGCATGCGCTCCTCCGGGACGAACCCGAGCCCGGCCTTGCGCACCTCCGCCGGCTGGAGGCCGACGAGCTCCGTACCCTCGATGTCGATCGAGCCGGTAGCGACCGGCCGGAGCCCCGCGATTGCCTCGGTCAGCTCGCGCTGACCGTTCCCCGAGACGCCCGCGATCCCGACGATTTCGCCGCCGCTCACCTCGAGCCCCAGCCCACGGACGGCGTCGATGCCGCGGTCGCCCTTCACCGTGAGGTTGCGCACGACCAGCCGCGCGTCACCACGGCCGTGCCCGGCGGGCGGCTCCTGCGACGGCAACTCGTGGCCGACCATCATCTCGGCGAGGCCGTGGCGCGTGACCTCGGACGGCAGGACCGTCCCGATCTTGCGCCCGTTCCGGAGCACGGTGATCCGGTCCGAGAGCGCGAGCACCTCGCGGATCTTGTGGGAGATGAAGACGAGGCCCCGGCCGTCGGCGACCATCTGCCGGAGCACGGCGAAGAGGTCGTCGACCTCCTGCGGCGTCAGCACTGCGGTGGGCTCGTCGAGGATCAGCAGCGAGACGTCGCGGTAGAGCGCCTTGATGATCTCGACGCGCTGCCGCTCACCGACCGAGAGCTGCCAGATCAGCGCCTGCGGGTCGACGCGTAGGCCGTACCTGTCCGATAGCTCGGCGATCCGCGCGCGACACAACGGTCAGATCGGTCAGCGGCCGCCGGGTGGACCGCGTGCCGAGCGCAACGTTCTCTGCCACGGTGAGCGTGTTCACGAGCATGAAGTGCTGGTGGATCATCCCGATCCCGCGCGCGATCGCGGCGGCGGGAGAGGTGATCGCAACCGGCTCGCCGCGCATGCGTATCTCGCCTTCGTCGGGCTTGTAGAAGCCGTAGAGGACGCGCATGAGCGTGCTCTTGCCGGCGCCGTTCTCGCCGAAGAGCGTGTGCACCTCGCCGGCCTGCACGTCGAAGTCGACGTGGTCGTTGGCGACCACCCCGGGGAACCGCTTCGTGATCCCGCGCAGCTCGAGCAACGGCGGTGCGTCGCCCGCCGCACGGGCGGCGTTCCCCGGAGTGGGCGCCTCGATCGTCATCGGCCGTTCGAGATGACGATCTTGCCGCTGACGATCCCGGCGACGACCTTCTTCGCCGCCTGCTGGATCTTGATCGGCGTCTTCGCGGCCTTGTTGAACTGGATCTTCTCGCCTCCGTTCTTCAGCGAGATTCGGTACGACACGCCGCCGAGCTTGCCGCTCTGAACACGCGTGATGACCTTGTTGAGGACCGGCATCCAGTCGTACATCTGGGTTGCGACGACGGTCTCCGGAGCGAGCGACGGCCTGCGTCCACTGCGTCCCGAACCACTTGAGCTTGTTCTCGCGGGCGACGGTGATCGCGCCGACGACCGACTGCGAGCTTCCGGTGAGCACGTCGGCCTTCTGCGCGACGAACTGGGAAGCCTGCTTCGACATCAGGCTCGGGTCGCTGAACGAGCCGGTATAGGCGACGTTGACGACCGTCTTCTTCGACTGCGCCTTCGCGCCGGCAACGAAGCCGTCGACGTAGAGCTTGGCATCACCGACCGCGATCGGGCCGATGACCCCGAGGACCTTCGTCTTGCTCATCAGCGACGCGATGTAGCCGTTGACGTATCCACCCTCCTGCGAGTTCGCCTCGTACGCGTACACGTTCGGCTGACCGAAGGTCGTTCCGGCCGTCCCCCACGCGAACGACGTCTTCGGGAACTGCGGTGCGAGCTGCTCGATCGTCCCTCCGTATTGCGATCCGTGCGCGATGATCAGGTCGTAGCCCTGGCACGCGTACTGGCGGATGATGTTCGCTGCGTTTGCGACGACGAACTGGTTCTCCGAGACGGAGAGCTCGAAACCGTACTTCTTCTGCATGTTGAGAAGCGCGTGGTGCATCGACTGCGTGAACGCCAGGTCGTTGTGCGCGCTCGGCGCGATCAGCGCCACCTTGAGCGTTGTCGCGTCCGTCTTGGACGGTGCGCCGGCGACCGGAATAGCGAGTACGAGCGCCGCCACCGCGACCAGCATGATGATGAGCTTGCGCATTGCTAGCTCCTTCTTCGTGACCCGTGTCCGGGTCTGTCGTATTGTCGGTGTCATCCGGCTCCGGCCGACTCAACCTCCTCTTGTGTAGGGCAACGCCAGGGCGGCCGGCTGCCGGAAGCGCCGCGCCACCGTGAGCAGGGCGAGGACGGTGATCACCGCGGGCGCCGCCGCGGCGAGATCGGAGAGGCTGACCGGGATGATTCCGAGGCCCTTCCACGAGAGGACGAGCGCCTGCGTCATTCCGTAGAGGAGCGCTCCGAGCATCACGCCGAGCGGTCGCCACCCGCCGAAGTAGACGAGGGCAACGGCGATGAAGCCCACGGCGTTCGTGATGTTCTGCTGGAAGATGCCGACGTCGATCATCAGCGTCGCGCCGGCGAGGCCCGCGAGGGCACTGCCGATCGTGACGGTCGTGTAGCGGGTGCGCGCGACGCTCACGCCGAGGCTGTCGGCGGCCGCGGGGTTCTCGCCGACCGCTCTGACGTTCATCCCGAACGTCGTCCGGTTGAGGACGAAGGCGACGACCGGGACGAGCGCGAACGCGGTGTAGACGAGCACGTCTTGCTGGAAGAGGGTCTTGCCGAGGAACGGCAACTCGCTCAGGTACGGAACCTCGACCTTCCCCGGCTGGTCGATCGGAACCGGCGTCCCGACGAGCTTCAGGAAGAGCAGCGAGGTGAGCCCGAGCGCGAACAGGTAGACGCCGATGCCGCTGATCCCCTGCTCCGCGCGCAGTGTCACGCTCATGAACGCGGTCGCGAGCCCGGCCACGACGCCGACTGCGATGCCGGCGAGCACGGCCAGGCGCAGGTCGCCGGTCTCGAGCGCGACGTAATAGCTCGTGAACGCGCCGAGCAGCATGATCCCGTCGACGCCGAGGTTGAGCACGCCGCTGCGCTGCCCGAGCGTCTCGCCGAGCGAGGCGAGCAGGAACGGCGCCGCGAGCTGGATCCCCGACGCGACCGTCGCGGTCAGGATCGCCATCGTGAGGAACTCGTTCATACGGGCCCCGCGGTCGCGAGTGGCTCGTCGATCCGCGCCGTGCGACGGCTCGGGCGGCTCGCCGGGCGACGTCGCCTCCGGCGCGCGTGAGCGGCGCCGCAGGAACTCGACCGAGACGACGAACACGACGACGAGGCCGTTCAGCGCGACGATGAGATCGGACGGCACGTTCGTCACCACTTGCATGGCGTCGCCACCGACGAGGAGCCCCGCGAAGACGAACGACGAGAGGATTGTCCAGAGCGGGTTCAACCCGCCGAACAGCGCGACGACGATCCCGTTGTAGCCCGCGGACCCGGTGAAGCCGGTCAGGCTCCCGTCCGTCACCATCCTGTGCGAGATGCTCCCGAAGACGAGCATCGCGCCGGCCATGCCGCACAGTGCGCCGCTCAGCGTGAGCGCCAGCGTCGTCGTGCGCGCAACCGGCATGCCCGCGTACGTCGCTGCGTCGCGGGACAGCCCGACGGCGCGGATCCGGAAACCGAAGCTCGTCCGCCACAGCAGCAGGTAGGCGGCGACCGCGGCCAGCAGTGCGACCAGTACGCCGAGGTGAAGCTGCGTGCCGCCCTTCAGGATCGGGAGCCACGAGCTCTCCGGCAGGAGTCGGGTCTGCGGGATCAGCCCTCCGACCGATTCGGCCGTCGTGTCGTGCAGCGGCCCTGCCAGCATGTAGTTCATCACCTGGACGGCGACGAGGTTCATCATGATCGTGCTCAGGATCTCGTTGACGCCGAAGTAGCCCTTGAAGGCGCCCGGGATCGCTCCCCAGGCCCCGCCGCCGAGCGCGCCGGCGAGGATCGTGAGCGGGATCAGGAGGACCGCGGGGAGCCCCGGCAGCGCGAGCGCGGTCGCCGTCGCGAACAGCGCGCCCATGGCGATCTGGCCCTCGCCGCCGATGTTGAACACGTTCGCGCGGAACGCGATGCAGATCCCCACGCCGACGAGCAGCAGCGGGACGGCCTTCACCGCCGTGGCGCTCAGCGCGTAGCCGTCCCCGAACGCTCCGTCGAGGAGCGCGCGGTAGCCCGTCACAGGATTTGCACCGAGTGCGACGAGCATGAAGGCGCCGATGAGGAGCGCGCCAAGCGCCGAGCCCGGGTATGCGAGCCACGCCAGCCGCATGCGACGCCAGTCGAGCCATGGCAGGAACCGCCCACCGTCGGCTACGGCGGGCAGGGGACTCGCCTCTCGTCTCGTCATCGGACCTCGCCGATTGAGTGCTGGACGCGAACTGCGCCGTGGCGTTCAGCAAGCCGCACGCGTGGCGCGGCAGCATCGGTAATCGCCCGCATGGCGATGCGGAACTGCCACAGCGGTTACGCCGTCATCCGACGTCGACACGGACGCCCCCTACGCCGGCTGCCTGATGTCTCGCGATGACGCTCTACTGAGCGCGCGCAGCGCGGGCGGACGTCCTCGTCACGCCGCGCAGCCGGTCGACCCAGTAGGACGTGCGGTCGAGGTACGCGCGCTGCGCATCCGTGCCCCGACGGCCCCAGGCGCCGTCGTAGCTCAGGTAGCTGCGGCCTGCCGCACGCGCGGGCTCGATCTGCGTTCCCTCGTGCCACTCGTTGTAGCTCGTGATCGTCACGACGTCGGGCGCAGCCGTGAGCGCGGCCCGCCACATGTGGTCGTACCAGCGGCCGTCGTTCCGCCGCCTGACGCGAGCATCGCCCGTTGCACGGAACGAGTCGAACCCCGGGCCGACCGACGGGGCGCACAGAAGCCCGAGCTTGCGGGCGCTCGCGCACATCCTGCCGAACGAGCTGCCGTCGTAGACGAGGACGTCGTAGGTGTAGAGACCCTGGAAGCCTCCCTTGAGCGCCTTTCCCGGCAGCGACGTGTGCGCAAAGACGCGGAACCCGGTCAAGGCGGACAGCGCCGCACGCCACTCCTCGTCGGGGGCGCTGGTCGAGTCGTACACGTAGACGTCGCGAATCCCGAGACCGGTGACGTTGCGGAGCGCGGCGACGACGGCCGCCGGCGTCCGGTCCGGCCACGGCTCCACGTGCAGCGCCACACCGAGACCCGCCGCCTTTGCGGCCGCTGCGATCGGGCGTAGCCGCGCGTCCTCGACCGAGCCGGGACCCCACCAGGAGACGATCACCGTGTCGATCCCCATCGCGGCGATCTCCCGCATCTGCGCCCGCACGACCGACGCGACACCGGACGAGTAGGGCCCGCGCACCGGGTAGTAGTTCGACCCGATCCGGCGGGGCGGCGCATTGTCGCCCTGGCCCCAGTGCAGCCAGCTGCCGTCGGCAGCCGGCGTGCCGTACCACGCGTAGTAGAAGATCGCCACCTGCGGCACGGACGGGTCGAGCGGCGTGGGTGCGGCGATCCCCACGCCCGCCGCCACGAGCGCGCCAGCCACTACCGTGATGAACGCCGCACGCCGCATGGAGACGCGCGGATCCTAATCGGCCGAGCGGCCGCCCGGAAGGCCAGATCGCAGCCGGCCGCTCGGCGCGGTCGCGCGGCGCTTCACCTTCGCGACTTCTCGATGGGCTCCGACGTCCCTCTCCACGTCCTCATCGAGCGCGTGCGCCAGACTCACACAGCGACTGATCGCGAGCGGGCGGGACGAGCAGTGGTAGCAGGAGCCCTCGGGCGTCTCGACGATCCAATCGTTCTCGTGTGAGTGCCTGACGCCGGCGACGACCTCGCCCGCGTGCCACATGGTGAATCGGTCGATCGTGCCGACGACGCCGTGCTTGATCTCGATCATGGTGGGTTGGCCTCGGCCGAGGTCTCTTGATGAACGGCAATCTCGGATCGCGACATTTCGGGTGGCCGTCAGTCGCCAGGTACAGCGATGCGCGCTGCCCGCGCGACCCTCTCTCGCCTGAGGCGATCGCGGAGCTTCCGCTCCCGCTCGGCCTGGTAGACCTGCTCCCTCGTCGGGGCCGCCTCGGCATCCCGGCGGAACATGTGCGGCCCCTCATGGCCTTCGGGCAACACGCACCGGCCGTCACGGTCGAGCCACGTGCCCGGGTACATCGAGTCACACGTCCCGTCGTGATGCTCGATGTGGCCGCGTCTCGCCGTGTAGCGGTGGGCTCCCTCCAGCCAACTCGGCGCGCAGGCGCTCATGCGGCGTCAGTCCTTCCTGGTGTCATTGTCACGAATCTCACGCTGCCTCGTCCCACACGCCCTCGCGGCAGGATCGGCGACAGCTGGCCGTTGCCACTCCTCCCCGCAGACGTCCGGAATCAGCGTCCTCCCTGTCCACACGGACGCTGCCGCGCCTGCCCCACCGGCGCATCCGCGACACTACTGATGGTCGTTGCCCGGTTCTACCGAGCTTCCCGCAGATGTCGTGGGGAAGCCGTACGCCATCCGGATCGTCGGCCGTACGGGCCGACCGAGGACGGCGGCGAGCCGGGATACCTGATCGGCCACTGCATCCGAGGCGGCGGCGGATCGCGTGACCCTGAGATGATCCTGGGCCGAGCGTGTGGAGCGGGCCGACGACTTGTCTCGTAGACCAGGACAATCGTAGGATCCCGACTGTCTTCTGACGGGAGGTTCGAAATGCATGCAGTCGTCGTCAAGGTCAACATCGGCGGTGACTCGGAGACTGCGGAGCAGGGCCTGCGTGATCAGGTCATACCGCGGGTGTCGAATGCACCGGGCTTCGTCAACGGGTACTGGACTCGCTCCGATGACGGACATAGCGGCCTGTCAATGATCGTCTTCGATTCCGAGGAGTCCGCTCGTCGCGCAGCGGAAATGATTCAAGGATCCGAGGCGATGCGTCCTGAGTCCGTGACACTCGAAAGCGTTGAGGTTCGTGAGGTAGTCGGGAACGCCTAACCCCTTGCGTCACTGGTTGCCGCCCGCGACGGGCACGCGGTCACTCTGCAGCGAGAGACTCGTCCTACCGCGAGTCTCCGCGCAGCCTCTTTTCGGCTGGCGCTCGTAGACCCGCTCATGACGGCTTGCGTCCGCTTGCAATCTTGACCGACGCCGGGATCGCATACGACGCCTCGCGTCGCCACGGCTCCAGCCGCGCCTCCAGCGACTCGCGGATGAGAGCACCCATCGTCTGCCGCTCGCAGCAGCGCACCCGTGCGCACTGTCCCCTCGACGAGGCCCGCGACCAGCTCCTCCGCCGAGCCGAGCGGCACCCCGAACGAGATCGCGTCGATGTGAACATCTGCGAAACCAGCGTCCTGCAATAGAGCTTCGAACACCACGTCGTCCGCGAACTGAAAGAACGACGGGCCCGTCGGGATGGCCGTGGGCGGAGGAACATTCGCGTCGGCGACGGCTCCGAGGATCGTCGCGAAGAATGGCGAGCGTTTCGGGGCATCCCACGTCGACAGCGCGAGGCGACCGCCCGAGACGAGCACTCGCCCGGAGCTCGAGCGCCGCTCGGTCGGGCTCGCCGATGTGCTGGATGACAATGTTCCCGACGGCTGCGTCGAAGGATCCGTCGGCGAACGGCAACCGAGTGGCCGAGGCTTGGATGAACTGTGCGGCCGGATGCCGTTGTGCAGCAATCTCGACCATCGCAGCAGCAACATCCACGCCGGTCGCTATCGCTCCACGGTCGGCTGCGCACCCCGCGGCGTCTCCCGAGCCGGTTCCGACGTCGACGACGCGTGCGCCACGCTCGACACGCGCGGCATCGAGCAATGGGTCGATCACCCGACTCGTGATCGAGCTCCAATGCTCGTCGTACTTGGCCGCGACGGCCTCCCAGCCAGACGCCTCATAAGCGTCGAAGGCATCCGCGTCGTAGGCAGTCACGACAGGAAGTATGGGAGAACGTCCGCGCGATGCTCGAGCCCCAGCCGCGAGTCACCGGCTCGAGGGCGCATGATCACCACTCGCGCGACGTCCGCCGCCCCTGTTCGAGCTGCAGCTCGCGAACCTCGCGGTGGCGTGACGTCGCCCTGTTTCCGCCCTCGGGACAATCACGCGAGTGCCGGTGCTCAGGCCCCGCGTAGCGCAGGCCAATCGCTGTCCATATGCCCCAAGTCCCATGCCTTGCCCCGTCGGTGGCAGTGTTTGCGAGTCGTCGCAACGGGCAACAATTCCATCACTGCGACTCTAGAAGGGACTGCGGCATGTTGTTCGGTGGCGTCTCGGTCGACGACCGACTCGTGCGGGACCTCGCGGCGATCCTGGAAATGCCGCTTGGACGCAAGCTCGAGCAGGCGCTGTTCTTCCGCGCCAAGATCGTCGCCCTTACATGGGAGGAGAAGACGTCGGTTTTGGCCGCCCTGGAAAGGGCGCCAGGCGAACTCGAGGAAGTACGAGCACTCCTTATGGCTGACGCCGGCTGGCGCTTGCGGGAGCTCGGCTGAACTCGTTGTCTGGATGGTCACCAGATGGTGACCGGGGACTCGAAGTAGCGGACGAGATGTCGTCCGTTCCCGGGGATGGGGATGGGTGGCGCTGCGCCTGCGACTGTATCGGAGGGGTTTCGGAGCGTTTGGGCCACGTTCGGGCCATGGGGGCCGCGTCCGAAAGGGCCATCTTGTATGCCGCCGCGTTGGCGTGGCAGGGTTTCGGTGGGGCCGGGTGCCATTGGTGAGAGTCGCACCGGAACGGCGTCTCAGCTAGCCGCCCCGGCCCTCCAGCGGGGTTGCCTGGGGATCACCGCGGGAACCCCGCTCGCCGAGGCCCGCAAGGTCTAGACCTCTGGTGAGGCTGGGCTCGCGTTCGGAGCGTCCTTTAGGGTCGCCTTAGCGTCTCTGGAGGAAGAGATGAGCAGCACGTCGCGGTGGAATGCTCTCGGTGTTGCGGCGACCGAGAGGTTTTCAGATCTCGCGATCGTGCTCGGGGTGTCCTGGCTCGTACGAGTCGCATTCATCATCGCGATCGGCGACGCGCATTCCCTGGACGTCGACTCGTGGCAGCGTGCGCTTGACGCCGAGCGCGCCGGACTGAACCCGTATGAGACGGGCGTGCTGAACTGGCCGCCCTTCTGGCTTCAGATCATCGCGCTCGTGAATGCCGTTGCCAACTACGTCGACAGCTCGTTCTGGACAGCGCTCCGCGTCTACCTGATCATGGCCGAGTCCACGGTCATCGTGACGCTCTACTTCACCTTGGCCTCGGTCGGAGCCGATCGCGACGCCGTTCGTCGAGCGCTGCTCGTCGGCATAGCCCTCAACCCGGTGGCAATCCTCCTCGTCTGTCTGCACGGGAACAGCGACATCAACGTCGGCCTGCTCGTCACACTCGCGGTCACCGCTCTGATCGCTTATTCCGGGTCGCGCGACATCGTCTTCTGGCTGGGTGGCTCTCTCCTCCTTGGAATTGGCGTGTTGGCCAAGACCGTACCCCTTGTCCTGGCGCCCGTTCTCGCGCCCGGTGCACGGCTTGCCGGATGGGCTGGGAGGGTGCTCGCGGTGGCGCTCTTTCTCGGCCCAGCCGCGCTCGGCCTGAGCGTGATCACGGCCTTGGCCCCTGATGCGACCAAGGAGAACGTGATCGGGTACCGAGCCTTTCCCGGCTTTTTCGGGGTTCACGGACTGCTGCGGGACGTAACGACCGTCGGCACGTGGGTCGGTCCGCTCATGATTCTGGCGCTCGTGCTCGCCGGTGTCGTCGTCCTGCGCTTGCCCCGGCGATCCAAAGAGGGGTTGTCAGCGACGCGTGTCCTCCTGCTTGGGACGTTTGTCTACGTCGCGGCCGTCCTCGGGGTCGCCGTGCTTTTCGATCATCTCTCGACCGTCGACGTTCGTGGGCACTACGGAACTCTCTTCACCCTCCTTGTCGTCGCAATGGTCGTTGGGCTGATGTGGCGCTTCTGGCCGGAACCGCCGTGGTCACCGCAGGCGTTGTTCCTGTTCGTCGCAATGGCGTTCATGCTTGTCGTCGCTTTCGGGCCCGGCTATGGGCCGCAGTACGGCTACTGGTTCCTTCCCGCGCTCGTTGCCACCTACGTACTTCTCGACGATGCATGGCGCTGGCTGCTGCGCATCGCCTATCTGGTCGCCGGCCTCACGTACATCTTCGAATACGGGTTCATCCCGTGGCTCGGAGCATGGGTGCCCGCGGCGTTCGGGAACTCAGATTGGACGACGAACGTCGCCGAATTCCTCATCCCGTACCGACTTGTACTCGTCAACCTCCCGCTCTTCGCGGCGTATCTCATCGTCCTCGCCGAGGGCATCAGACGCTTGGCCGCGCTCCGCCCGACTGGCAGTTGAGCCTCGACTATGGAACGAAAGTGATGTGCCCCTCGCCGTGCGTTGCCACGGGGCCTTCTCCAATGCGGCGCACGGTGCAGCGGCGTGCGCAGCGAACCGAGATCGTTATTGCCCCGGCCTCGGTCGCTGCAACGAGGTCGCCAGCTCGGACGCCCGCGCGCGCGAGATCGGTTCCGGGCAGCGCCAGCAGGCTGTCGGTTCCCTCTGTCGGTGATCCGGGGGCTCCGAGATCGGAAAAATATGCATGGCCAGTACGGCTGAACCCGCTGGGGACGAACCCGACTCCTTCAACGCCGATGTCGCCGCCCGTAGCAACGCCCGACTCGGCAACCAGCCGAACGGCTCCGGTCGGACTGAACGCGAAGATGCGCCCGCTGAGTTCGTCGGGGGCGATGAGGTCGCCACCGAACCGACCGAACGAGGATGGGGCGACGGCCATGCCCCCTTCGACGCGTGGTGCGTCTCGTGCCACCACTGTGAGGCCGCCGAGGCAGTCGACTGCGTAGAGGGTGGTCTTGCCGGCGACAACCGCTGTGACGAGGAGGCGATAGCCGAACCGGCCGACAAGGTCGAAGGCGATACCGGAAGGGAAGGCGTCAGCGGACAGGTCGACGAGTCGCACTGCCTGCCCGGTCCGACGGATCCGAACGACGCCCGGCGTCGAGTCGGCATCGAGCGCGAAAACATCGTCGCGCTTGAAGGAGCACCCAGCGTCCCGCAATCGCCTGGCAGGCGCGAGCGCGATGTACGGCTCGCCACCCGCAGCAACGTACCCTCCTGGGCCACGTGCGAACGCACTGGCGGTCTGGCCCGGCCGGGCGAGTAAGAGGCCGCCGCGCGTCGAGAGCACGAGCCGCCCGTCCGCTCGCAGGCCGACCACGTCGACAATCGTCGGCACGTGCATCACGGGGCGCCAACGAAGCTCCGGCGGCGCAGCCAACCCGGTAACGGCGAGCACTGAGGCAACCAGCAGAACACAGCCGGTGGCGCCAATGAAGCGACCGCCGAGCATGACCGCACGATAGCCGGGCGGGCCTCACGCCCGGCGAACTCGGCAGCGTTTTGGCCTGAGACGCTAATTAGTCTGGATCACTAGAGCCAGTCGATACGCAGCGCGAGTAGGACGAGCATGAGTAAAGCTCGGACTGCACGGTGCTGAGACTCTGCGCCCCCCGGCAGGTCTCACGAACTCGTCAGTCGCCGGGGAGGGTCTTACGCTCCCCGTGTGGGCACAGGAGGACCGGCGAGGACGCGTCTCGGGGGCCGGCTGTCCGATCGCGGCGCCGTGGTGGCCTTCGTTCTCGTCGTTGCCGGCTTCGCCGCGGGGTCGTTCTTGTGGATCTACGGCTCAGAGCTCGCCTATGGCCCGCCGATCCGCTCGGATGGCACGGGGTACTACCTCTATCTCCCCGCCCTGCTATTGGACGAGGACGTCACGATGGAACGCACCGCGGCGCGCTCGTTCGAGGGCCGCACCTCGGAGATGGCGGGCGTCAGTCGGGTTCCGCCGCACAATCGCTACCTCGACAAGTATCCCGTCGGTGAGGCAATGATGCTCCTCCCGTTGTTCCTGCTCGGAGACGCTACGGCTCGTCTCTCGGGCGAGGCGGCCGACGGGTTCTCCACGCCGTATCAGGTCGCGGCCGCTGCCGCCGGTCTCGTCTACGCGTTGGTCGGGATTGCGCAGCTCGGCTTCGTGCTGCTCCGGTGGTTCTCGAGGCCTACGGTCGTGATGACGCTCGTCACGATCACCTTCGGGACCGCACTGTTCCACTACGCCACCTACGACGCGGTCTTCAGCCACGCTTTCTCGTTCTTCCTCGTCGCGACGATCATCCGCCTGGGGTTGTCGGTGTACGAGAGGCCACGACCACGGTCTGCGATCGCGCTGGGACTCGCCTTCGGTCTGCTCGTGGCGGTTCGGCCCACGAATGCGACGCTCGTCGTCTTCATCTCGCTCCTCGGAGTGTCGAACCTGCGGGACGTCATGGAACGTCCGAAGGCGCTGCTCCGTCACGCGCTGTTGCTCGCCGCAGGGCTCGGTGCCTTCGTCATCCCGCTTCTTCCGCAACTCGCCTATTGGCACGCGATCACCGGGAAGCTCTACGTGTACACGTACGGCGACGAGCACCTCGACCTGCTCCACCCACACGTGATGGACACGCTCTTCAGCGTTCGCAAGGGCCTCTTCTTCTGGGCGCCGCTGCTTCTTCTCGCCGTGATCGGCATGCCCCTTGTGCGGCGGTACGCCGACGGAATGCTCGTCCCGGCAGCTGCCTACCTGGGTGTGAACGCGTGGGTGATCGCCAGCTGGTCGACGTGGTGGTACGGCGGCTCCCTGGGCCAGCGCGCCTTCGTCGAGGCGCTGCCGGTCTTCGCTCTCGGGATCGCCGCCCTGATCGAAACCGTGCGCGGCCGTGTGGCACGGAGGGTGCTCGTCGCGGCCCTCGCCCTGGCGACCCTTCTCGCCGTGCACTCAATGGTCGCCTACTGGACGAGATCCATCCCGGTTGACGGGACGACATGGGACACGTACGTCCGATCGTTCCGCATCGGTTGACATCAGCCGGTCTACGGGACTTCTAAGCGTGAAAGGGCCTCAGACGCCGCGAGACGCGATGAGTTTCACATCAAGCCTCTAGGTCGCCGCTTCGTTCAACTTCTTCGCGCGGTCACCGAGACTGATCCGCAACTCGCCGACGGTTGGCTCGACGGTGATCCACTGGTTGGCGACGAGCAGACGCAACGCCTGCCGGACCCGGTGTGGCCGGAGCCGCCGGTCTCGACAGGCGACCCGGCGATCGCGCCGTGCAGGCGGAGGTCGCTGCCGACGCCGCCGGGAACAACAAGCGTCCGGTCGTCGCCCTCCCCGTCAAACCGTCCGCCCACGAACAGCCGCGGATCGTCGTTTGCGAACGCGCCGAGCAGCGCGGCGAGCAGGCCGAGGTCCGGGAGCTTCGCCCTCGCAGCGGCGTCGCGGCGCCTCCGCTCGAACAGCAACGGATCGCCCGCTGCCTTGCCGGGCAGCGTCTCCCATTCGCCCTTCTCGGCGGTTGTGAGCGGCTGGGCGTGCTCGTCACCGAGGATCTCGCGCTTGCGCTTCACGAGGCGCTCCAGCGCGGCCGCGTCTTCTTCGGTGAGGTTGGCGGCGACGAGCGTCTCGCCGGCCAGTTCGGGGTTGCTGAACCTTCGGGCTTCGCGCAGCCAGCGGGCCGCGGGCGGTTCCTTGCGGGCACTGTCACGCAACTGGCGGGCGGAGCGCAACCGGCCAGGAAGAGCCTGGTGTTCACGCTCGCGGAACAGGAGTTCCGCCTCCTCGACGCTGGCGAGCAGGTCGTCGCCCGCTCGATGTTTTCGGCGGCTTTCCCGGCTCGCACCGCCTCCCGCCCGTCGGAGGCCAGCAGCTTGTCGAGTTCGGCGTTGACGCGCTTCACATTCTCGCGCAGCTGCTTGTCGGACAGCTCTTCCAGAAGACGGTCAGTCGATCGCGACCTAGTTGCCATCACTATCTCCCTTGGTTCGTTCGACATCAGTCACCAGCCATGGCCGGGGGTGCCTCTTTGCGCGGGTGCGTGGCTCGGTCCGACACACCGTTGCTCGCCAACCGTCGCCGGTCATCGTGCCGTGGCCTCCGGCGAACTTAGGCGCTCGCGGCGCTTCCCCAAGGGTGGACACCCGCTGCTGTTCCCCGCTGACAAGGGCGCGTATCTCAACCTGCACAACTCGAGCGCCGATCACTGGACCCCGGCGGTGCGCGCGGCCGGACTCGCTCACCGGCCGCCCTATGCGCTGCTCCACACGTTTGCGGCGTTCTCGATCGCTGCCGGCTTGTCGCTGTTCGAACTGGCCCGCTTCATGGGCACCAGCATCGATCAGATCGACAAGACGTACGGGCACCTGTTGCCCGACTCGCTCGACCGGACGCGCTCCGCCCTGGACGTGTTCATCCACAACACCGCCGAGGCGGCAGGCGTTTCCGCGCCCTGATCCGCGAGTGCCACCCGGACAGGAAGAGAGAAATGACTAGTCCCTCGCTTCGGACGAGTCGCCGCCAGACGACCGCTTGCGCCGACGCAGATGCTCGACGCGCACGACTCGATAGTCCTCGCCCTCTTCCAGTGTCGTGACGCGATACCATCGGCCCGCGAGCAGCCCGATCACGACCGCTCCGACCATTCCAACCGCGTACCACGTCCACACGACCTCATCGCCGAGAGGAACCCAAATCGGCAGCAACACGAAAAGAAGCCCCAGGAACAACTGTGGGAATGTCTGCCACGGCTGCATTGCCGCGCGACACGCTCGTCCATCGCCTTTCACTACGCCCCCTCTCGCCGAATGAGCCTCGGAGCTTTCACGCTAGCCTGCCGACGAGCCGCCTACCGTACGCGCAAGCGACGAAGTTCTTAGCCGTATCGCGTCGTTTGGGCCACTAGTGGGCCACGGCCGCAAGCATCATCCCCACTCTCCAACAGACGAAAAGCCCCGGTGTGCGGGGCTTTTCTACAGTCGGGGCGCCGAGATTCGAACTCGGGACCTCTAGTCCCCCAGACTGCTTCAGGGGTCTGGCGCGTTGTGTCGGTGAGTGGCGCGAAGGGGCATGAATGCTGCGATTGCGGCCTCTTCGGCGGACGCGATCGGTTGCCTCCTAGGGCTGATTTCCGGACGTTTGGGCGCAGAATGGGCGCAGCCTGGAGTGCGCCGACACGCCAACAGAGGTCCTATCCAGAACTGGTGTCGTGAGTTGGGGGATCCGCGGGCTTGGTCTTTGTGATCACCGCGTGCGAATGGGCGGCAAAGCGGCGGAGGTCGTCATCGGCGTCCATCGTGCTCTTCCTTGCTTGCGTTGAGTCAGGCGGCACGGCCTGAACCGCGGTCGCAGCCGCTCTCAGATGGATGATTGTGGATCTGGCGTAGTGCGTCGGCTTGCTGTTGGGGCCAAAGAGAATCTCGATCCGAGGCTCCAGCCCGTGGGCGACGTCGATTCCGCGCACGAGGTCACGCACCGTTTTCGGGTCTACGGCGGTCGCGTCGCGCACGCGCGGCAACGCCTCTCCGACCGCCACGGCAAATGCGGGAGGCAGCCTGGTACTGCCGGTCGCGTTGAGCCTCAAGACGCTCGTGCCTATTTCGAGTCCTCGCAGCGAGGTATCCGAGCAGGCCCGCGGCAACGGCCGCCAGGACTGGAACCCACGTCGGCCATCCATTCGATCCGTTCTCGGACGCTGCGACTAGTTGAGTGATGACCATCGGCGCGAGTACAGGAGTGTCCCTTGCAGGCCGGACGTGACCGAGTGGTACCCGAGCCCCGCGCCGATAGGCGCGAGCAGTGGATAGCAAGACCTCGCACGTCAGCCTGTTCATGCCCGAGAGCCTGCGAGCGGAGCTTGAGCGATCGGCCCGTGAGAGCGATCGCAGTCTGAGCGCCGAGATCCGCGTCCGCCTCGTCGCCCCGACCTCGTTCCCCTCGGCCGCGCCGCCGTCTCCATCCGGTGATCTCCTGGCCGAGGGGAAAGGGGCATCGGGGCCGTGAGCGGCGTCGTCTCCGCGACCGATCACTTCACCGAGCTTGCGCTGGGCCGGGCGGGGTTCCTGCGGCTCGTCCGCTCCCGCGCGATCGAGACTCATTCACCGCACGGTGAACGGCCGAGCGTGGACCTGGAGGCTGAACTCGACATCCGCGGGCGTCGCCTCGCAGAGCTTCGCGAGTTCGCCGTCCGGCGGCGGCGGGTCGAGGAACTGATGGGGCTGCCCGGGTACACGACGTCGTCGGCGACGCCAACCCCGACGCCGTCCGCGCATCCGGCGAGCGTTGCGAGGTCGCCGTGTACCAGACCCGAGCACGCATCGCGGCCTTGTTCGACGGTCCGCTCGCAGGCGAGCGATCCCTGGACGGTCGCCCTGCGTGTGAACGCGAGGCCGCGCTTCACCATCCATCTCGACGGCGATACGGCGCGGCAGATTCTTGCCGAGGTGGGCGCGGCTGCGCCCGACGGCGTTGAGACGGGCGGATATCTCTTCGCTCGCTTTCCCGCCGACGACAGCGATGTGCGCGTCGTCTACACGACCGGCGCGGGGGCTGGATCGCGCCACGGGCGGCGTAGCATGGCGCTCGCCGCAGAAGCGGACGTTCGCCGCGAACTCATCCCGGACTGGCTCGACGGCGACGATCTGCTGCGGGTCGGCGACTGGCATTACCACCCCACATCGGGTGCGTCGCGGCCATCGAAGCCCGACGTGAGGGCATGGGCGAGTTACCTCCGGCGTGACGATCGGCGCTACACGTTCGCGTACCCGGCGATCATCGCGATCCCTGGCGGCGCGAGTGGACCGTCGCTCCAGGGCTGGGTCACGCGCAGTGCTCGGACGGGCCACTACGTCTGCGAACCTGCCAACGTCCTCGACCGACTCGGCTACTGCAGGTGACGGCTCGGTCAAGATGACCGCACGGAGCGCCTCAGAGTAGACGACTTAGCGAATCGCCCTGTTGGCCCATCTGTTGACCCAGAACGCGGCTATGGCCGCTCCCCGCACGGGTCGCCACCGCCCGAACATCAACCGGCTCTGATTATGCTTGGGGAAGCGCGATGAGGCTCGCGTCTAACCGCCCTCGTGGCTGATGGCCTCTACCGAACGTCAAGTGACGCCAAGTAGGAGGTCAGGTTGGACGCCGTTGAACTCTTCGCAGTACTCGCATCCGTAGCTCTGCTGGCCAGCGTCATCTCGGTCGAGCTTGGTATCACCGTCGCGCTTGTCGAGCTAACGCTCGGGGTTGCGGTCGGCAACGTCTTTCATCTTGAGACGCAGGACTGGTTGACATTGATCGCCGGGTTCGCGTCCATCGTCTTGACGTTCCTGGCCGGGATGGAGGTTGATCCGCGCTACATGCAGCGGCGGCTGGGGGCAACCGTCGGGATCGGGGTGGTGTCGTTCATAGGCCCGTTCGTGGTGGCTTCGCTTGTCGCGTATGCGGCGCTCGATTGGAGCGGTCGGGCCTCCTTGATCGCTGGCACGGCGCTCTCTACGACGTCGCTGGCGGTCGTCTACTCGGTGCTGGTTGAACGTGGACTCACCGAGACCGACATCGGGAAGCTCTTGATGAGCGCGACGTTCGTCACCGACCTCTGCACGGCGATCGCGCTCTCGGCGATCTTCATCAAGCCCAACATCTGGTTCCCCGTCTTTCTGGTGGTGTCGCTGGCCCTGATCGTCGGGCTCCCAAAGATCGCGCCGTGGTTCTTCGGGCGCTACGGCAACCGCGTGATCGAACCGGAGATCAAGCTCGTCTTTGTCGTTCTTCTCGTGCTGATGGTTCTCGCAGACCTCTCCAACGGACACGCCGTGCTTCCGGCGTTCGTGCTCGGTCTGGTCATGAGCCAGCATTACGTCGATCACCGGGAGGAGCAGAAGCGGCTGCGTGTCGTGGCGTTCGCGTTGCTGACTCCGTTCTTCTTCATCAAGGGCGGGCTGAACGTGTCGTTATCGGCAGTCGTATCGAACCTCGGCCTTCTCCTTGTGTTGCTTGCGGCGAAGATGATCCCGAAGATCGCGTTCGTCTTTCCGCTCGCTCGACGCGCCGACCGCCAACACGGCGTCTTCACCACGCTCCTGATGAGCACCGGATTGACCTTCGGGACGATCGCATCGCTCTACGGCCTCAACGCCGGGATCATCGACAAGACGCAGTTCTCGCTCCTCGTCACCGTCGTCGTGCTTTCCGCAGTGGTACCAACTGCCCTGGCAGAGCGTTGGTTCCTTCCAGACGCCGAGCGGGAGCTACGTATCCCTCACCGCCGCGCAGGCGCGGAGTCCGAGGAGTTCGTCTAGAGAAATGCCCGACGCCGGGCTCCAAGAATCGCGGCAGTGAGACGCTCGCTCAAGCGCCGCCACGCCGCCGCCGCGTAGACGGCTTTCTCGGCATCGCGTCACCCCGGCCGACTCAAAAGTGGGCAGCTCGCGCGGCGGATCGGGTCTTGTTCCGGGTCTCCCATGTCCAGCCGGGAGAGCTTCCAGGCGGGTGATGCGGTCAGCCGAGAGTTGTCCTTGGCCATACGCGCTCCGCTGGTGTCCCGCCAGCCTCCGATCTTTAGGCCGGTCTCGATCCAGCGCCTCTTTGGCCTGGAGTGACCTTCCCGTCTGGCGAAGGCGACCATCGCGTAGTAGTGCGAATTCCACCGTGCGTCGTTCGCATCCCAAGCCCAGCCTGGCAGGGACTCAAGTCTTGCTCGACGTTCGTACTCAGGCGACCCTTGACGTATGCATGACGTTGCTTCGAAGCCCACTTACCAATCGGGACACCTTCTTCAACCCAATCGACGAGCGGAAGTGCGTGCCCTTCGCGCTGTGCGTACGAACTCAGAACCTCGAAATGCTCGTCCCAAGACGTCTGATGGGCGTGCCATGACCATCCAGGAATCGCCTCAAGGGTGGCAATCTTGTCTTGAGGAAGCACCCCCTCTCGATAGGAGCCGCGCATCTGGTTCAACCAGAGAGCTTCCTCGGTTTCTCCTCGCCGCGGAATGCGGCCCTTCGACGCGACGAACGCTCTCAGCGACGTGACGTGTTGTCGCCACGATTCTTCCTTTGCGTCCCACGTCCAACTAGGCAGAGCCTCAAGGAGTTCGACCTGCTCGGTGGTCAGTGCGTCGACGCGCCTCATGAACCTCTGTCTTCTGACCCAGGCCCCGACCTTGAATCCCCTCTAGTCGACGTACTCCGTCGCAGGGGCTGCGCTTCCGCCAAGTTCTATGTGGTGGAGAAGCAGTCCGAACCAGAACTCCCAGCTCGCGGTCGCGGCCTCGACGACCCTGGCGTCGAAGGCGCGGGCGAAGTCGCCCGACGCCGGACGGGCAGGTCGAGCACGATCTTCCCCGGACGCTCTCCGAGCGTCCCTCGCTGACCCAGTTCGCGCCGTAGCTCGTCGAGTTCCTCGGCGAGATCCTCGTCGTGGTCGCGGAGTGCCTTGACGATCTGCCAGACGCGGTCGAACTCGGAGGCATCAGCGCCTCCTCGGGGTCGGCGTCCTCGTCCACGAAGACGGGGATGACGATGGTGCCGACCGTCTTGTCGTCGGCCTTGCGGATCGCCCTGCCGACGGCCTGCACGATGTCGACCTGCGAGCGGCGCGGGTCGATGAAGGCGACCCCGTCGAGCGTCGGCACATCGACGCCTTCGGTGAGGCAGCGGGCGTTCGTGAGCACGCCGCGCTCGCCGCCCTCGACCGCCCGCAGGCGGCGTGAGGCGGGCGTCGCGCTCTCCGGCGGTCATCTTCCCCGAGACGTGATCCGTCCAGAGCGCTGCCGCGTCGGGCGACGGTCGGCCGAGGCCATCTCGGCTCGTCGCCGGGCAGGCTGGCGAAGCGGCTCGCGTTCGCGATCCGGGAGTGGAAGCTGACGACGCGGTGCAGGTCGTGCTTCGCATCGCCCGAAGCAGCCCGATCTGGCGCGCGAGCGTCCGGGCGTCGGTGACCGTCTCGCCGTCGCGGCGTGACGAACGCACCGCGCGTCGGCCAGGTCGTGGTAGCCTCGTGAGTCGGTGACGCCGACGACGACGACCTGGTAGTCGGAGAGGAGATCCTGGTCGATCGGCCTGGGCGAAGTGAGCCGGTGGAGGACAGGGCCGAACTTCTGCCTCGTCGTCCATCGAGGCGACCTCCCAGTCCGCCTCCTTCGCCTCCCGCTTGCACGCGCCCGGTGAAGTAGCGCGGCGTGGCGGTCATGAACAGCCGCTTGCGGGCCTTGATCTTCGCCGCGTCGAGCACGGTCGCGAACAGCCCCTGCCTGCGGCCCAGCGCAGCGGTGCGCCTCGTCGGCGATCACGAGATCGAACGGCGGGACCCGGCCACTCTGCGCGCGGCGATCTGCGGCGACGACTGGTAGGTCGCGAAGACGACCTCTCGCCTCCGGGCCGCGCCTGCGCAGGAAGCGCGGCGATCCGCGTCGGGTCGGTCGTGACCGGGACGCCAAGCTCGCGAGGTCGAGGCGCACGACCGCGTCCTGCTCGTCCTTCGCGACCGTCTCGTCGGAGCAGACGGCGAGGTAGTCGAACTGGTCGCCGTCGCCCACTCGCGCGAGCGTCTGCCCGAGCAGCGAGAGCGACGGCACGAGCACGAGCACCCGCTTCGCTTCCGACGCCGGTCGGCGAGGAAGCGGGCCGACGAGCGTCTTCCCGGTGCCGCAGGCCATCACGAGCTGGCCGCGCTCGCTCGGCCGCGAGTCCCTCGACGCAGTCCTTGATCGCTTGGCGCTGGTGCGGGCGCGGCCGCTTCCGCTTCGGGCTTCGCGGGGCGAAGCGTGGCTGAGTCGAGGTCGGCCAGGCGACCTCCAGCATCTCCAGCTGGAGCGCAGGAGCATCCCGACCGGCTTCTCCTGCGCGTCGAGCGTCCTGCCGCGCGTCGGCGCCGAGGTGATCGGTGGTCGCGATCAGCGAGCCGGTAGGTGAACTCCGGCCGCGACGACTCGGTCAGGAACGAGTCGAGGTCGGCCTTCTTGATCGCGTAGGCGGGGTCGTAGTGCTTCGCCTGCATCGCCCACAGCCCGCCGTCCCGATCCTCGGCGACGAGGTCGATGCCCGCGTCGCGGCGCCCAGCGGCCCCGGCCACTCGTCCCAGAGCCAGACCTTTTCGACCGTCGCCGCGTACTCGGGCGCGTTCTCCAGGATCCACTTGCACAGCCGCTCGAACCCACGGCCTCGGACACGCTCGCCATCGTCTAGCTCGCCGAGCAGCGCGGCGAGGTCAGTCATCGGCGCGAGCCTACCGCCGTGTG
>CAVPVN010000012.1:0-194894 GCA_963709265.1 uncultured Actinomycetes bacterium
ATCCACACGACCTGGCGGACGCACTGATCCGCCTCGATCGTGCCGCCGAGCTGGTCGAGTTCACCTCGTCGCCGACGACGGAGCCGCTCTATACCGTGAGCCCCTTCGACCACACCGAACGCGTCGCGCGGATGTTCGTGACGCACCCGCCGCTCGCGGAGCGGGTGGCGCTGTTGCGAGCTGTTGCAGATGGCCACTCCCCAGGTCGGTGAGACGAAGGGTGGCGGCCGAAGGCCGGCCTCGCCGGCCGGGCCAAGAACGGCCGGACATGCCGACACCCTGAGGAGAGTTCTGGTGGGGGAACCATGCGGTTCCCCCACGCAGTAATACCGGCGGCATCCTACTCTCCCGGGGGCTTGCGCCCCAAGTACCATCGGCGCGAGCGGGCTTGACTTCTCTGTTCGGAATGGGAAGAGGTATTTCCCCGTCGCTATGACCGCCGAAGTGTCAAAGGGCGCGCCGTCTCCCCGAGTACGGGGTCCGCAACGGGCCGTGACGGCGTCGTTGCAGTGACATCGCGTCACCTTCAAAACTCCATAGCAACCCAACGTGTTCAAGATCAAGACCTCGGGCAATTAGTACGGGTCAGCTGAACGCATTGCTGCGCTTGCACCGCCCGCCTATCGACGTGGTGGTCTTCCACGGCCCTTACTCACTCGAAGTGATGGGGAACCTCATCTCGAGGTGGGCTTCCCGCTTAGATGCTTTCAGCGGTTATCCCATCCAGACGTGGCTAATCAGCAGTGCCCTTGGCAGGACAACTGATACACCAGCGGTCTGTTCATCTCGGTCCTCTCGTACTAGAGACGACTCCTCTCAAGTTCCCAACGCCCATGGCGGATAGGGACCGAACTGTCTCACGACGTTCTGAACCCAGCTCGCGTGCCGCTTTAATGGGCGAACAGCCCAACCCTTGGGACCTGCTTCAGCCCCAGGATGCGACGAGCCGACATCGAGGTGCCAAACCCTCCCGTCGATGTGGACTCTTGGGGAGGATAAGCCTGTTATCCCCGGAGTACCTTTTATCCGTTGAGCGACGGCAATTCCACTCTTAACCGCCGGATCACTAAGGCCGACTTTCGTCCCTGCTCGACTTGTCAGTCTCGCAGTCAGGCTCCCTTATGCCTTTGCGCTCTACGCACGATTTCCAACCGTGCTGAGGGAACCATTGCGCGCCTCCGTTACATTTTAGGAGGCGACCGCCCCAGTCAAACTGCCCACCTCACGCTGTTCCCGACCCGGATCACGGCATCGGGTTAGAAGCCCAGAATCCGAAGGGTGGTATCCCAAGGTTGGCTCCACGAGAGCTGACGCCCCCGCTTCAAAGCCTCCCACCTATCCTGGACAGCGAACACCAAACTTCAACGCAAAGCTGCAGTAAAGGTTCACGGGGTCTTTCCGTCCAGCCACGGGTACTCGGCATCTTCACCGAGACTACAATTTCACCGGATCCCTCGTTGAGACAGCGCCCAAGTCGTTACGCCATTCGTGCAGGTCGGAACTTACCCGACAAGGAATTTCGCTACCTTAGGACGGTTATAGTTACCGCCGCCGTTTACCGGGGCTTGGATTCAAAGCTTCGCCCGAAGGCTAACCTCTCCTCGTGACCTTCCGGCACCGGGCAGGCGTCAGCCCCTATACGTCGTCTTACGACTTAGCAGAGGCCTGTGTTTTTGGTAAACAGTCGCTTGGGCCGTTTCTCTGCGGCCTCCTCGAGCTCCGGTCCGCGAGGGACCTTCACCCTACCGAGGCGCCCCTTCTCCCGAAGTTACGGGGCCATTTTGCCGAGTTCCTTAACGAGGGTTCTTCCGATCGCCTTGGTATTCTCTACCTGCCCACCTGTGTCGGTTTTGGTACGGGCACGCCCGTTCTCCCTAGACGCTTTTCTTGGAGGCCTGGCTTCAGGAACTTCGCCCATGCGGGCTCGGCATCCCGTCTCGGCCTTGATGGGTGACGGATTTCCCTATCACCCGGCCTACGCGGTTACCCCAGGTCGACCATCGCCTGGGTTTCCCTAGCCTACCCCGTCCCGCCATCGGTCAAGCGAACGGTACGTGGTACAGGAATATCAACCTGTTGTCCATCGCCTACGCCTTTCGGCCTCGGCTTAGGTCCCGACTAACCCTGAGCAGATTAGCTTTACTCAGGAACCCTTGGGCATTCGGCGGAGGAGTTTCTCACTCCTCTTTCGTTACTCATGCCAGCATTCTCACTTCCCATCGCTCCACGGCAGGCTTCCGCCGCCGCTTAACCGCAATGGGAACGCTCCCCTACCACTCCAGCTTGCGCTGAAGTCCGTAGCTTCGGCTCCATGCTTGAGCCCCGTTACATTATCCGCGCCCGACCACTTGACCAGTGAGCTGTTACGCACTCTTTTAATGGTGGCTGCTTCTAAGCCAACATCCTGGTTGTCTGTGCAATCAGACATCGTTTGCCACTTAGCATGGAATTAGGGGCCTTAGCCGACGGTCTGGGCTGTTTCCCTTTCGACCACGGAGCTTATCCCCCGCAGTCTGACTGCCGCGCTCTGGATTCCCGGCCTTCGGAGTTTGCCTGATTTCAGTAAGCTGGTAGGCCCCCTAGACCAAACAGTGCTCTACAACCGGGAATGAACACGCGACGCTATACCTAAATATATTTCGGGGAGAACCAGATATCTCTGAGTTTGATTAGCCTTTCACTCCGACCCACAGGTCATCACCGCCGTTTTCAACCGACGTGTGTTCGGTCCTTCACGGGGTCTTACCCCCGCTTCAACCTGCCCATGGGTAGATCACTCAGTTTCGGGTCTGCCTCCAACGACTGAACGCCCTGTTCAGACTCGCTTTCGCTACGGCTCCGTTTCCTTAACCTTGCCGTTGAAGAGCAACTCGCTGGCTCATTATGCAAAAGGCACGCCGTCACGGCTCGAGGCCGCTCCGACCGCTTGTAAGCACACGGTTTCAGGTGCTATTTCACTCCCCTCGCGGGGTACTTTTCACCTTTCCCTCACGGTACTAGTTCACTATCGGTCGCCAAGGAGTACTTAGCCTTACGGGGTGGTCCCCGCGGGTTCCGACCGGGTTTCCCGTGCCCGGCCGTACTCAGGTACCCGTCCAGCGAGGCCACGCCGTTTCGCGTACGGGACTCTTACCCGCTGTGGTGCGGCTTTCCATCCGCTTCCGCTACGACGCGACTTTGTAACTCGCCGACCCGCCGGCAGACGGATCGAGACGGGCCCTACAACCCCCGGACGACAACGACTGCCGTCTATCACATCGGCCGGGTTTGGGCTCTTCCCTTTTCGCTCGCCACTACTCAGGGAGTCGAGGTTTCTTTCCTTTCCTCTGGGTACTTAGATGTTTCAGTTCCCCAGCTTGCCTCTACCTGCCCTATGGATTCAGACAGGAGTACGCGCGCATTACCACGCGTGAGTTTCCTCATTCGGAGATCCCGGGATCAAAGGTCGGTCAGCACCTCCCCCGGGCTTATCGCAGCCGCCCACGTCCTTCATCGGCTCTTGGCGCCAAGGCATCCACCGTGTGCCCTTGTTCTCTTGATTCGAAAGAACACGTTGATGTCGCTATGGAGTTTTCAAGGTGCGCGCGAGTTGGACTCGCCCTGCGAGAAGGCCGCGCCCCAGCAGGGGCTCGGTCCTTCAAAGCTCAACAGCGTGCGGCCGGCCCTCGAGAGGGCGCGACAACGTGAAACGAGGTCGACGTTGTTCTAGGCGAACCCGATCATCGGACGGCCAAGGCACGAGCCCTGGGCATCAACGAGTCGGGCAGCCTCCGGAGTAAGAGCTCCGGATTCCCTAGAAAGGAGGTGATCCAGCCGCACCTTCCGGTACGGCTACCTTGTTACGACTTCACCCCAATCATCAACCCCACCTTCGACGGCTGCCTCCCCAGAGGGGTTAGCCCACCGGCTTCGGGTGTTGCCAACTTTCGTGGTGTGACGGGCGGTGTGTACAAGGCCCGGGAACGTATTCACCGCGGCGTTGCTGATCCGCGATTACTAGCAACTCCGCCTTCATGGAGGCGAGTTGCAGCCTCCAATCCGAACCGGGACCGGCTTTTTGGGATTCGCTCAACCTCGCGGTTTTGCAGCCCTTTGTACCGGCCAATGTAGCACGTGTGTAGCCCAAGACATAAGGGGCATGATGACTTGACGTCATCCCCACCTTCCTCCGATTTGTCACCGGCAGTCTCCCATGAGTCCCCGACATAACTCGCTGGCAACATGGGACAGGGGTTGCGCTCGTTGCGGGACTTAACCCAACATCTCACGACACGAGCTGACGACAGCCATGCACCACCTGTGATCGAGTCCCGAAGGAGGGCCGAATTTCTCCGGCTTTCCCGACCATGTCAAGCCTTGGTAAGGTTCTTGGCGTTGCATCCAATTAAACCACATGCTCCGCTGCTTGTGCGGGCCCCCGTCAATTCCTTTGAGTTTTAGCCTTGCGGCCGTACTCCCCAGGCGGGGCGCTTAATGCGTTAGCTGCGGCACGGGAGGAGTCGACACCTCCCACACCTAGCGCCCATCGTTTACGGCGTGGACTACCAGGGTATCTAATCCTGTTCGCTCCCCACGCTTTCGCGTCTCAGCGTCAGTACCGTTCCAGAGAGCCGCTTTCGCCACGGGTGTTCTTCCTGATATCTGCGCATTTCACCGCTACACCAGGAATTCCACTCTCCTCTCCCGGACTCTAGCCAGATGGTTTCGGTCGACCTCTGAAGGTTGAGCCTCCAGTTTTCACAACCGACCTACCTGGCCGCCTACACGCTCTTTACGCCCAATGAATCCGGACAACGCTTGCCCCCTACGTATTACCGCGGCTGCTGGCACGTAGTTAGCCGGGGCTTCTTCTGGAGGTACCGTCACCCTCTGGGCTATTAACCCGAGTGGCTTCGTCCCTCCTGAAAGCGGTTTACAACCCGAAGGCCTTCTTCCCGCACGCGGCGTCGCTGCGTCAGGCTTTCGCCCATTGCGCAAGATTCCCCACTGCTGCCTCCCGTAGGAGTCTGGGCCGTGTCTCAGTCCCAGTGTGGCTGATCGTCCTCTCAGACCAGCTATGGATCGTCGCCTTGGTGGGCCATTACCCGCACCAACAAGCTAATCCACCGCGGACCCATCCTCGGCCAGAGGCCGAAGCTACCTTTTCCCACGTTCCCCGCAGGGATGTGGGGCTATCCGGCATTAATCCGGGTTTCCCCGGGCTATTCCGGTGCCGAGGGCAGGTTATCCACGTGTTACTCACCCGTTCGCCGCTGTCCCCAGGGCCGAAGCCCTGGTTCTCGCTCGACTTGCATGTGTTAGGCGCGCCGCCAGCGTTCGTCCTGAGCCAGGATCAAACTCTCCGTGAAGAAACAGATTGCCTCGCCGAAGCGAGACGAACTGGTGTCTTCCTTCGAGCTCATAACTAGGCACTCCGCCGAAGCGGACTGCCTAGCTCAAAGGCGTCAGTTCTCGTCCCGCCGGGAAGGCAGGGACGATTCTTGACGGGATGACGACGTCGTCTCCTCCTGCCGGCGGACCGGACGGAGTCGAGCGACATCGCTTCTCGTCGCACACGCACGCTGTTGAGTTTTCAAGGACCGATGCCGGAGAGGGTGGGCAACGAAAAGGCCTCGGCTCGCGCCAGAGGCCTCCATTTCGACGGGCTACAACGAAGGTCGTATCCGAATCGAGCGAAGGCGCTCCTGGAGTCGCAGGGCTTTCCTTGCCTCCCTCACGGGCGGCCGACCGAGTGTAGCAGAGGCAAAATGGGTGTCAAGCTGAGGAAACAAGCCGCACGAAGCGCCTCTTCCCCGCCTGCAACACGGCTCCGTCGAGCCGCTCGCGCGGTACGTCCAACTCTGTGACCGCACCGCCGTCGACCTTGACCCCGCCTTGGGCGATCATGCGCCGCGCCTCGCTGGTCGAGAGCCCGAAGGCCGCGGCGATCACGCCCGGGAGGTGCACGGGTTCGCCGTCCGGCAGGCGGTGCTCGGGCACATCCTCCGGCGCGCCACCCCCGCGGACGACCCGCGTGAAGTGCGCTTCGGCGTCGCTCGCAGCCTCGACACCGTGCGAGCGGCGAACGATGAACCGTGCGAGCTCGAGCTTTGCGTCCATCGGGTCTCCCTCCGGCGGCGGCTGCTCGGCGATGAGGGCCCACCAGTCCTCGAGCATCTCGTCGGGGATGCGCATCGTCTTCCCGAACTGCTCCTCGGGCGCCTCCGTGAGGCCGATGTAGTTGCCCTTCGAGCCGCTCATCTTCGTTCCGTCCCAAGACAGGAGCAGCGGCACCGTCAGAACGACCTGCGGCTCGAGGCCGTAGGCCGACATCACCTCGCGGCCGGTCAGCAGGTTGTAGAGCTGATCCGTACCGCCGAGCTCGACGTCCGCCTCGATCGCAACCGAGTCGTACGCCTGCATGAGCGGGTAGAGGAGCTCGGACACCGAGATCGGCTCCTGCGCCGCGAAGCGCTTCGAGAAGTCGTCCCGCTCGAGCAGCTGCGCGACGGTCGTCGTACGGGTCAGCCGCAGCAACTCCGCGAAGTCGAGCTTGCCGAGCCACTCGCTGTTGAACCGGATCTCGGTGCGCTCGGGGTCGATGACCCGGCTCGCCGCCTCGAAGAACGTCTTGGCCATGCGGTCGATCTCGCCCGGGTCGATCATCGGGCGCTCGGCCGAGCGCCCCGAGGGATCGCCGATCCGGGTCGTGTAGTCGCCTACGATCAGGACCCCGAGGTGCCCCGCATCCTGAAACGCCCGCATACGACCGAGGGGAACACCATTCCCGATCGTCACGTGTGGCGCGGTGACGTCGATGCCGAGCTTCACGCGCAGCGGACGGCCGAGCTTCAGCTTTTCGGATAGGCCGTTCTCCGGAAGGAGGTGCACGGCATTGCGGGCGAGGACGGAGAGACCGGCGGTGCTCACGGGGAGCCGATCGTACCCATGCCCGGTTCCCGCTCCGGTTGCGGCATGCGACCGCGCCAGGCGGCGAGCACCGCCGGGCCGCTCACGCCGGCGACCGCCAGACCGCCGGCGAGCCAGAGCGTCGGCCTCGCACCGATCATGCCGACGACCGCCCCGCCGACCGCCAACGCTCCGAGCTCGGCGGCGTTCCGGACGCAGTTCCAGGCCGCGAACGCGCGACCGCGGCCGACAGCACTCGCAGGTCTCGCTCGCGCGCGATCCCGCCCACCGCCATCGACCGAGTATCCCCGCTCGTCGGGTGGCCGTCTACGAGGCGCGGCTCAGAACGGGTACGGCGCGAGGCTCCAGGCGGCGGCCGCGTACCACATGCCGAACGCGAGGCTCAGTGTGCCGAGCACCGGGGCGGCGGCGGTGAGGGATCCCGCGACCGACCGCAGCGACAGCATCGCGCCAAATCCGGTCGTCACGATCGTCATCGAGACGGCGGTGCACAGGGCCAGCACCACGAGCGCCGCGACCGCGAGCTCCTGCGAGGGGATCGCGGCGAGGAGAAGGACTCCGACTCCCGCGCTGCCACCCATGCCGTGCACCAGCCCGATCCCGAATGCGCCGAGCGGCGATCGAACGGGATGCCGGTGGCCGTGGCCAGCGTCGGCGCGGAGCCCGAGCGCCCCGTGGTGCCAGCGCACGAGCAGCCGTAGCGCGAGGAAGACGATCAGCGCCGCGACACCGGTCTCGGCGCCGCGCTGCAGGGCCTCGGGGAGGAAGCGGTCGGCGAGGAGGATCGGCACGCCGAAGACGATCAGCGTCAGGGCGTGACCCGCGCCCCACCACGCGCCGAGGCGGGCGGCCGCGCCCGTCGCACGGTCGCGTCCCGACGCGACGAGCGTGGAGACCGCGGCGATGTGGTCCGGGTCGGTCGCATGGCGGAGCCCCAGCAGAGCCGCGACCAGCACGACGACCGCGAACGAGCCTCCCTCTGACATCCCTGCGATCCAGTCGTCGAGCCCCAGCATCATCCCGCTCCTCTCGCCGTGAACATGCCTGATTCGACCGGGTCACTCGACCGGTTCGGTCTCAGAGAACTCCCGGAAGCGCCTTCGCGGTGATGGCGAGACCCGCGACGACGATCACCGCCGCGGAGAGCGACGGGAGCGTGCGCACGACCCGCCCGTCGAATCGAGCTCGCGCGAAGACACGCCGCGCGAGGACGGCGACCAGCCCGATGCCCGTGATCGTCGCCGCGAGGCCGAGGCTGAACGCCAGGATCAGGGCGAGCCCGAACGCCACGCGGTGGAGGGCGATCGCGCTGAGCAGCACGACGAGCGCAGACGGGCACGGAAGGAGGCCCGCGGCGACCCCAACGCCCAACAGGCCCCGCGGGCTGAGGTCATGCGGATGCGCATGCTCGTGCGGATGTGAGTGGTCCTGGTCGTGGGCGTGGTCGTGGGCGCGTCGACCGCGCGTCGCAAGCCGGGCACGCAGAACTCCGACGCCGACGATGACGACCAGCACGCCCGAGACCAGCGTCAGCCACGGGTAGAGCTGCTCGGGCACGACGAACCGCGAGAGCAGGAGCGTCACGAGGCCGAGGGCGAACACGCCTGCCGTGTGCGTGACGGTCACCGTGCCGCCGAGGAGAAACGCGTGCCGCGGTCGGCCTCGAGCGCCGACGAGGTAGCCGGCGACGAGCGCCTTGCCGTGGCCGGGCGTGAGTGCGTGCGCTGCGCCCCAGAAGGCGGCGACCAGGAGTGCGACGAGAACAGCGCCGGCCGACAGGTCTCTGTCGTCGATCAGCGCCTCGAACCCTCCGCCGGTATGCGCCGGCGCCGTGCCGCGGCCGATCCGAGGCGGTGCGCCCGGAACGTCGCCGGGCACGAGCCGGGACGTTGCGGAACGGACATCGAGCGGCGACCGCAGCAGCTCGCGCGGGTATGCGCGAAGCTCGTTCGAGCGACTCTCGGCCGGCACGGACGCCTCGAGGATCCGGGCGCCGCGGCGGGCGACGAGCGTGATCTCCCGCCAGCCGATCCGGCTCGCGTAGCTCCGGTCGGAGAACTCGAGCCGCGAGCCGGAAAGCGGCGCTGCATACAGCGCCTCGAACCGCAGCGTCGGCAGCCCGCCCGCACCCTTCCGCGCGCCGAGCAGATGCGAGACGGGTCGCAGCGCGACCCGGGCGCCGTCGAGCCGCAGCTCCAGCTCGCGTGCGAGCGCCGCGGTGTAGCCGGACGCGCGCACGCGGTCGCCCATCTGGAAGGTGGGGATTTCCGCGAGGTCGAGCACGACGTGGACATAGGCCCGGTTTCCCGCCAGCTCGATGCCCGCGTAGTGGTTGACCGTGAAGTTGCCGAGCGGATGCGCGCCCGCACCTCCCGGCAGCGCAAGGGCCGCGAGGGCGAGAAGGAGGACGGCGGCGGCCGCCGCACGGCGCTTCACGACACGGCCTTGCGCGCGACAGGCGCCCACCGCACCGAGAACGCCGGGCTCTGCGCGAGCGCCCTGCGATACCAGCCCAGCATCCCCCCGCGGTCTCCCGCGCAACCTGCCGCGTAGCCGCGGTGGAAGAAGAGGAGCGCGTCATTCGTCCCGAGCCGGAGGGCGCGGTCCAGCCATCGCTCTGCCTCCGGGCAGCGGCCGGCGCGGGCAAGCGCCCAGCCGAGCGCGTCGTCCCCGTAGATCGAGGGCCGGTCGGCCCGCGCGGCGCGGGCGAGTCGCACCGTCTCGGCCGGCCGGATCCGATGGTCGGCGCGGTACACCGCCGACTCGAGATCCACGCGGAGGCCGTTCGCCGCCAGCAGCCTGTCGATCGCCGCGACCGTCGCGCGCTGCCTCGCAGCGGCGCCGGTCCGACCCTGGCGCTCGAGGAGGTCGCCGAGCAAGCCGACGAGCTGGGGAAGCGGCACGGCGATCGCCGCCCGGCGAGCGGTCGCGACGGCGCGGCCGAGCCGGCCGCGGGCTGCCTCGATGCGGGCACGCTGCTCCAGCGCGAGCACGTAGCCCGGGGAGACGGCGAGCGCCGCACGTACGTTCCGAGCGGCGTCGCCGAGGCGCCCGTCGCCGAGCGCGAGCTTGGCGAGCTCCACGTGCGCCCAGGCCGTCGGCTCGGGTGTCCCACCCACCGCGTCGAGCGCGAGCTGCATCGCGACGACGGCCCCCGCGCGGTCGCCTCGTAGCTCCCGCGCGTAGGCCACGCGCGCATAGGACGCAACGGACGGCTTCGTCGCGACCATGCGATCGAACGTCGCGAACGCCTCCCGGTAGCGGCCGAGCTCGACGAGTGCATCGCCCACGACCCCGTACGGCCTCGCCGCGAACGGCGCCAGCCGCCGCGCCTCGCGGCCGAGTGCGAGCGCCGTGCGGAAGCGGTGCCGGATCAGCGCGAGGTTGCCGAGCCCCAGGGTCGACGTCGCATCGTGCGGTCTCTCCGAGAGCGCCTCCCGGAGCGCGCGCCCGGACAGCGGCAGGAAGGTCGGATCGCCGGTCTCGCGCCAGCGCACCTGATAGGCGAGGCCGAGCGTCCCGAGGGTGTCTGCGTCCGCCGGGCGTGACGCGAGCTGCCGTTCGAGCGCGGCGATCGTCGCCATGGTGTTGCGACCGCTCCCGAGCCCCGTGAGCAACGGCTCCGCGTCGAGCCGCGGCGACGCGTCGACGGATGCCGCCGCCGGCCGGAGCTCCGTGAGCACGCCGTCGAACAGCGCACCGGCGCAGAGCACCAGCACGAGCGCGCCGGCCGCGACCAGCGCGGTCGTGCGTCTGCGGGACGTCTTCGTCATGCCGGTGGTTCGCCCGTCGCGGTGGCCCGGTTCGGTCCCGGCCGGGGCGCCTCGCTGGCGCCCCGGCCGTTATCCGATCAGGGCTTCTGGACGCCCTTCGTGTTGTCGAACCCGGACTTCGGGTCGGCCACGTAGGGGAACCCATCGGACACGTCGGCGTCGTCTGCGTTGACGCCGTCGCCGAGCGGCAGCTTCACGTCCTTGAGGAAGCCGCCCACCGCCTGCTCGGCGATGTCGATCACGTCGTCACCTAGGCGCCGCCCGTTTGGCCAACCCTGGGTGTCGCCGCCGAGCACGCCGAGCCGGTTCGGCTTGGCGGTGACGGGGATCCCGAGGTTGAGCCGCAGCACGTCGGCGAGCTTTGGCCCGGTGAAGTTGAGCTTCGGCACGCCGGTGAGGAGAACGGCGACGAGGTCGTCGCGGCCCGTCTCCGGAGCGCCGAGCTTGTACAGCTTGTTGATCACGGCCGCGAGGATCGGCTCGTTGTAGTACTTGCGGAACTGCGACTCGCTCCACGGCTGCAGGGCGTTCCAGCGGTCCTTCATGCCCGTCGGGATGATCACCTCGTTGACGAGGGGATTCCCGAGCCTGTTGACCTGCACCCACGCTCCGGCGTCGCGGGTCGTGGCACCGCGGGTCGTGACCTTTCGCCGGTCGACCGAGGCCCAGACGCCGATCGTGCCGTTCTTCGCGGCGAGGCCGGCGATCGGAACCTGCACGGCGAGCGTGTGGACGCCGTAGCCGGCGAAGAAGTCCTTGCCGCCGCCCGTGTTCCCCGTGCCCTTGCGGATCGCGACGAGGTCGAAGATCGCGCCGATGTCGCCGAAGAACGGATCGTCGCGCTGACCGGCGAACGCCCTCGAGGCGCCGCCGTCGAACGAGGCGATCGACTTCGTGACGAGGCTCCGGTAGTCCGGGGTCGAGCGCTTGCCGATGTTGTTCGGCGGCGTCGTCCCACGCACGACGACCGTGGACTTCCCCTTCTCGATCCGCGTGACCATGTACGGCTGCGCAGTGTCGCCGAGGAAGAACGGGCCGGTCTTGCGCTGGAACTGGAACCGGTAGATCACGTCCGGCTTCACGTCGCCGGTCGTGTCGATCTTCAGGTTGTAGCGAGCGCCGGGCGAGAACGTGTACCAGTTCGGCCCCCCCGCCGGGTCCTCGCCCGGGATCACGTTCGCGAGGATCGTGACCGTGTTCGGCTTGTCAGGGCTCCGGAACGCGTAGACGTCCGTCAGGTCCGCCGAGGGGTCCTCCGCGATGAGCGGCGCCTCCCGGTGGCTCGATGCCGTCCCGTCTCCCGGCCCGAGCGCGACCGCGGCCCCGACCGCGGCCGTCGTGATCCCGGCAACGAGTGCCGCGATCGTGATGCCTTTGCGCATCGTCAGGCTCCTTCCTGTGATGGGGCTCATGCGCGCTTGTTCGCCTCGACCCCGGCGCCCGGTTCGCGACGGGTCGAACCGACGGTCCCCGTCGCGCCGAATCAGGGGCGTGCTCGCCCACGCTCCGCACAGGCCTGCCCCGGTACGCCAAGATGGCGGGGCGTTGCCACGGCACACGCACCTCTCCGACGAGGCGCTGGTCGCGCTCGTCGCGCGCGGGGACGACAGCGCGCTCGGCGAGCTCTACGACCGCGTCGGCCGGGTGGCCTACGGGATCGCCTTCCGGATCCTGCGCGACGAGCGGCTCGCCGAGGATGCGGTGCAGGAGGGGTTTCTCGCCGTGTGGCGCGCCGCTGCGGCGTTCCGACCTGAGCGGGCCAAGGCCAGCACCTGGATCGTCACGCTCGTCCACCGGCGGGCGGTCGACATCGTGCGCCGCGAGGAGCGCCGACGTGCCGAGCCGCTGGAGGCCGCGGCGCGTCCCGACGCCGCCGACCCCGCGGGCTCTGCCGAAGACGCCGCGTGGCTCGGCTTCGAGCGCGACCGCATCCAGGCTGCGCTCCGGTCGCTGCCGGACACACAGCGCGAGGCGCTCGAGCTCGCCTATTACAGTGGCTATTCGCAGACGGAGGTGGCCGAGAGGCTCGGGGTGCCCCTGGGTACCATCAAGAGCAGGATGTTTGCCGGCCTCGCGCGGCTGCGCGAGGTCCTGGACGAAGCCGGATCAGAGGGACCGTGGACGCCGAGACTCACGAGCTGATCGCCGCCTACGTTCTCGACGCGCTCGACGACGCGGATCGCGCACGCGCCAAAGAGGTCCTCGCGACGTCCGAGGAGGCACGCGAGGAGCTACGCTCGCTGACCGAGGTCGCCGCCACGATGGCCACGGCCACGGTCGGGCAGGCGCCGCGACCGGAGCTCCGTGACCGCATTCTCGCCGCCGCGCGCGCGGAGCCGCAGAACGTCGTCTCCCTCGACGAGCGGCGCCGATCGCGGCTCACGCCGGTGCTGGGCGCCGTGGCGGCGATCGCCGCCTGCGCCGCGCTCGCCCTCGGCATCTGGGGCGCATCCGTCTCCTCGGAGCGCGACGAGGCTCGCTCTGCTCTGGCGCGGGAGCGCACCGCTGCTCGTGTGCTGGCGCACCCGGCCACCGAGTCCTCTCTGACCGGCGCGTCCGGACGGCTCGCCGTTGGCGCGGACGGCGACGCCGTGCTCGTCGTCTCGAACGTCCCACAGGTGCCTGCGGGCAAGACGTACCAGGTCTGGGTGATCGACGGCGGTAATCCGGTCTCCGGCGGGCTCTTCTCGCCGACCGGGGGCACCGTCGCGATCCCCGTCGACGGCAGGGTGCGGGATGGCTCGGTCGTGGCCGTGACGGTCGAGGACGACGGCGGCGCTTCGGCGCCGACGGGGAAGCCGATCATCGCCTCGGCGCCCGTCACGCTCTCGTGACTGACCGGGCACGAAGTCGACACGAGGACTCTCCGACCGCACCCGTACACTCGTTCGTGTGACCGACCTGCGCCCCGCGCTCCGGGAGCTCTTCGGCTTCGACGACTTCCGCCCGGGGCAGGAGGCGGTGGTTCGGTCCGCGCTCGAGGGCGTCGACACGCTGGCGGTGATGCCGACCGGCGCGGGGAAGTCGCTCACGTACCAGCTGGCGGCGATGCTCCGTCCCTCGCCGACGCTCGTCCTCTCGCCGCTCATCGCGCTGATGAAGGACCAGGTCGACAAGCTCCCGCCGCAGATCGGCTCGACGGCGACGTTCGTCAACTCGTCGATCGACGCGGACCAGGCGGCCGAGCGGCTCGCGTCCGTGGCCGCGGGCGAGACGCGGATCCTCTACGCGGCGCCAGAGCGGCTGCGGCAGGAGTCGTTCGTGCGGACGCTTCGCTCGATCGGGGTTGGGCTCGTCGTGATCGACGAGGTCCACTGCGTCTCGATGTGGGGTCACGACTTCCGCCCCGACTACCTCTTCATCCGGAGGGCTCTCGACGAGCTCGGCGAGCCCTCCGTGCTCGGCATGACCGCCACCGCGACTCCGGCGAACGCCGAGTCGATCGCCGACGCGCTCGGACGGCGGCTCGAGCTCGTGCGGACGAGCGTCCGCCGCCCGAATCTGCGCTACGACGTCGAGCGGGCTGAGAACGCGGAGGAGCGGCTCCGCGGCCTGCTACGCCGGCTGCGAGACGTCCCGGACGGCGTCGCGATCGTCTACGCGCGCTCTCGGCGCTCGTGCGAGGAGATCGCGCGCACGCTGCGCGGCCACGGGGTTCGCGCCGAGCACTACCACGCGGGGCTCGACGCCGCGGAGCGGACGCGCGTGCAGGAGGACTTCGTGGCCGGCCGCACGCCCGTCGTGGTCGCGACGACGGCCTTCGGCATGGGCATCGACAAGGCGAACGTCCGGCTCGTCGCGCTCGTCAACCTTCCCGACTCGCTCGAGAGCTACGTGCAGATGGTCGGGCGCGCCGGCCGCGACGGCCGGCCGAGCGACACCGTGCTCTTCGCCGGCGACGCCGATGCGACGGCGCTACGGCGGTTCTCGCTCGGCGGCGTCCCGTCGCCGGCGCTCCTCCGGAGTGTGTACCGCGTGCTGCGCGACGCGGGCGGGACGATCCGGCCCGACGCGCTCGACGAGGTCGTCGACGGTGCCCACGACCCGCGGGTCCTCGTCGGGATGCTCGAGCAGGCAGGCATCGTCCGGCGCGGCTACGACGCGGGGCGGGCGATGCGGATCGAGCTGCTCCCGGTCGGCACAGGCGCGGGCGCGGACCTCGACGCGCTGCTCGAGCGCTATGCACGCGAGTCGGCCGCGCGAGTCGACCGCATCGTCGAGTTCGCTGACCTCGAGCGCTGCCGGCACCTTCAGGTCGCCGAGCACTTCGGCGAGACGCTCGACGGTGCGTGCGGTGCGTGCGACGTGTGCGCACCCCGGACGGCGCGTGCGACTGCGCCCGATCGCACGCCCGTCGAGCTCCCGGACGACCCCGCCAGGGCGATCGTCGAGGCGGTGGCGAGCCTCACCTGGCCGCTCGGACGGCGCAGCCTTGTCGCGATGCTCCGCGGCTCGGTCAAGGCTCCGCCGTCCGCCCGCCGCTCGCCCGCGTACGGCTCGCTGGGCGCCGCTTCGGAAGCGGAGGTCACGCGTTGGGTGCGTGCGCTCGAGGTCGCAGGCGCGCTCGTCGAGGTCGAGAGCGAAGGCTTCCGCGTGCTCCGCCGCGGGTCGAGCATCACATTGCCCGCGCTCCGCGCCCCGGCCGCGACGGACGGAGAGGCCGGCCCGCTCGTGGACGAGCTCAGGGCCTGGCGCTCGCGGCGCGCCAGAGAGGACGGCGTCCCGGCCTATGTCGTCCTGCACGATGCGACACTCCACGAGCTCGCCGCGAGGCGCCCCGGATCGGCGGCCGAGCTCGCGGTCGTGAAAGGGCTCGGACCGACGAAGATCGACCGCTACGGCGACGAGCTGCTCGACGTCCTCGCGACCGCCTGAAGCGGCCTGAACAGGCCCATCCGGGGCTACAATGCTGCGCGCAGTGCGGCTTCGACGACGTACGGAGGCGGCGCCGAAGCGCGGCCGGATCCGGAAGCCGCGGCTCCTGGCGCTCGTGCTCGTGCTCGTCGCGCTCTCGGCCGTGGCCTTCAGCTACGGCCTCGTGACGGCGATCCGCAGCGAGCTCGGCGCGCTCGACCCCTCGAACCCGAGGGGTGACGTCGACACGGTCCTCTACTCCGCCCCGAACAAGTCCGGCCAGCGGCGGGTGCTCGCGATCCTGCGCGGCGACGAGAGCCGCGTGCTCGTGAAGTCCGACGAGATCGCCCCGATCATGAAACAGGCGATCGTCGCCACCGAGGACAAGCGGTTCTTCGAGCACAACGGGGTCGACGTCCGCGGCATCCTCCGCGCCGCGTGGGAGGACATCCGCAACAAGGCGGTCGTCGAGGGCGGATCGACGATCACGCAGCAGTACGTCAAGAACGCGTACAGCCGCAACGACAAGACGATCGCGCGCAAGGTGCGCGAGGCGGCGCTCGCCTGGCAGCTGACGCAGCAGTGGTCGAAGGACCGGATTCTCACCGCGTACCTCAACACGATCTACTTCGGGAACGGCGCCTACGGCGTGCTCCAGGCGGCCCGGACCTACTTCGGCGGGAAGAGCGCCGCGGAGCTGACGCTGCCCGAGGCGGCACTGCTCGCCGGTATCCCGGCGAGCCCCTCGCTGTACGACCCGGTGCAGCATCCCGCGGCAGCGCGGCAGCGGCGGGCCTACGTGCTGCAGCAGCTCTACGACCAGGGTCGGATCACGACCGCCGAGCTCGAGAAGGCGAACGCGAGGCCGCTGCCGAAGCCCGAGGACGTCCGTCTGCCGGGCACGCGCGGGCCGGCACCGTACTTCGTCAACTACGTCACCGACCAGCTCGTGGCCAAGTACCGCGCCGAGCGGGTCTTCGGCGGCGGCCTCGAGGTGACGACGACGATCGACCTGGACCTCCAGGACAAGGCCCGCGAGGCGATCCAGAAGATCCTTCCCGATCACGACGGGCCCGCGGCCGCGCTCGTCGCGATCGACCCGCACACGGGCGCGGTGAAGGCGATGTTCGGCGGGACGAACTTCCGGCGCAGCCAGTTCAACCTCGCGACGCAGGCCGAGCGCCAGCCGGGGTCCTCCTTCAAGCCGATCGTGCTGGCGAGCGCGCTTCGCAAGGGCATCGCCCCGGGGACCCACATCACGTCGAAGCCGATCGAGATCGACGCCGGCGACCGGGTCTGGCCGGTCAAGAACTACGAGGGCAGCTACCTGGGCAGCGTCGACCTGACGACTGCGATGGTCCACTCCGACAACTCCGTGTACGCGCAGCTGACGAACATCGTCGGGCCGAAATCGATCGTCGAAACGGCCCACCGGCTCGGGATCCGCACCAAGCTGCCGGCGTACTTCTCGATCGGGCTCGGGTTCGTGGCCGTCAACCCGCTCGACATGGCGCGTGCCTACGCGACGATCGCGAACGACGGCAAGCGCGTGGACGGGTCGATCATGGGCGACCGTCCCCGGGTCGTGCGGGCGGTCCGGTTCCGCAAGACGGGCGAGGTGAAGGAGAACACGGTCGTCGACCGCACCATCCTCTCGCCGGCCGAGGCGGAGACCATGACCGCGATCCTCGAGAGGGTCGTCGAGCAGGGCACCGGCAAGCGGGCCCAGCTCGTGGGCCAGGTCGCGGCCGGCAAGACGGGGACGAACGACAACTACGCCGACGCCTGGTTCGTCGGCTACACGCCCGATCTCGTCACGGCCGTCTGGGTCGGCTACCCGAACGAGCTGAAGCCGATGGAGACGGAGTTCCACGGCGAGCCCGTCGCGGGCGGCACGCTTCCGGCCCTCATCTGGAAGACGTTCATGACCCGCGCGCTCGCGGAGCGGCCCCCGACGTCGTTCAAGCCGGCGCCGTACCTCCCGGAGTACAACGTCAGGGTGGTGTACCGCGGCGGCAGGTGGCGGCTCGACAACGGGTTCTGCCCGGCCACGCGCGTCATGTCGTACTACGCGGGACGGCTCCCCGCCTCGACCGCGACCTGTTACGCCAACGAGGTCTCGGTGCCCGTCCTCGTCGGCCGATCGGTCGAGTCCGCGCGCGTCGCGCTCGAATCGGTTCCGCTGAGCCCTGACGTGATCTACGTCCCGGCCAAGCCGCGCACGCGCCCGGGCGAGGTCGTGAAGCAGACGCCGCGTGGCGGCTTCCTCTCGGCCAACGGCACGGTGCGCCTCTGGGTCTCGGCGGCCGAGAACGGCCTCGTGCCGAACCTGATCGGCTCGAGCCTCCCGGCAGCGCGCGAGCAGAGCCGCAAGCTGAAGCTGCGGCTCAAGATCCAGTACGGCGACGGGCCGGAGGGCATGGTCCTGAAACAGAGCCTCGACGCCGGGATCGCAGTGCGCCCGGGGCTGCCGCTCACGCTGCTCGTCGGCCGCGACTCGACCAGCTAGTCCCCCGTTCCGTGTAGCGCCAGTCCTTCTCCGCAGCGCGGGTGATCCCGATCCGCATGGTGCGGTCGACCTCGGCGCGGCTCTCCGGCGGCAGGAGGACGAATGGCGGCCTGTCCAGATCCGCGGCGTTGTCGGCGCCGGTGATCCCGAGCGCCTGCGTCAACCGTCCCGGGCCGGCGCAGAGCAGCCGGTCGTCCGTCGTCCCGCGCCGCTCGCGCATGCGTTCGAGCCCGCGTGTCGGCTCGAGCGCGCGCAGCAGCACGGCCGAGCCGTGGCCCGTCGGCCCGCAGACGACGTTCGCGCACCAGTGGATCCCGTACGAGCGGTAGACGTAGAGATGGCCGGGGGCACCGAACATCACGACGTTGCGGCCTCTCGGGCCGCCGAAGGAGTGGCTCGCAGGGTCGCTCTCCTCGTACGCCTCCACCTCGACGATCCGCCCGCCCACGCCGTCGACGAGGAGCGTCCAGCCGATCAGCGCGGGCGCCGCGTGGTGGACGCTGCCCGCGACGACCTCCGCAAACGTCACTCGGCCTGCTCGAAGAGCTGCGGATGCTGGCGGAGCGCAGTGCGCCGCGCACGACGGCCGCGGCCGGCCGGCTCGGCGACGTCCTCGATCTCGGCGAGGATCGTCTCCTGCGTCCGCGAGGCGACGACCGGCTCTGGGATCCCCTCCACCCAGACGAGCGTCCGGCTGCCGCTGCCGCGCTCCTCGCCGGTGATCGGCTCGAGTGCGTAGATCCGGTCGGCACGGACGTACTTGCCGAAGCCGAGGAACACCATGCCGTGACCGGTCATGCCCGTAGTATCGCCGCGCGGGCGGCGGGGATGCGGGTGGGCGACGGATCCCGCGCGGCTAGGCTCGGGCGCGATGGCGCGCGTCTACCTCTCCCCTCCCCACCTCTCCGGCCGGGAGGCCGAGCTCGTCTCCGAGGCGATCGCATCGAACTGGATCGCGCCGCTCGGGCCGCAGGTCGACGCGTTCGAGGCGGAGCTCGGGGACGTCGCCGGCGTCGAGCATGCGGTCGCGCTGTCGAGCGGGACTGCCGCGCTCCACCTCGCGCTCGTCGTGCTCGGAATCGGCTCGGGCGACGAGGTCGCCTGCTCGGACTTCACCTTCGCCGCGAGCGCGAACCCGATCGTGTACACGGGCGCCTCGCCGGTCTTCGTCGACTGTGACGAGACCTGGACGATCGACCCCGGCCTGCTCGACCGCGCGCTCGCGGAGCGGCGCGGCTCCGGTGCCTCGGTCCGCGCCGTGATCGCCGTCGACCTGTACGGCCAGTGCTGCGACTACGACGCGCTGCGGGACATCTGCGCCCGCCACGAGGCCGTACTGATCCAGGACTCGACCGAGTCGCTCGGCGCGACGTACCGCGGAGCGCCTGCCGGGGGCCAGGGCGCGCTGGCCGCGTTCTCTTTCAACGGCAACAAGATCATCACGACGAGCGGCGGAGGGATGCTCGTCTCGCGGAACCGCGACTGGGTCGAGCATGCGCGCAAGCTCTCGACGCAGGCCCGCGAGCCGGCGCCGCACTACGAGCACGTCGAGATCGGCTTCAACTACCGGATGAGCAACCTCCTCGCCGCGCTGGGACGGGCGCAGCTCGAGACGCTCCACGGGCGCGTCGCCACGCGGAGGCGGATCCGCGACCGTTACCGCGAGCTGCTCGACGGCGTGCCCGGGATCTCGTTCATGCGCGAGGCGCCGTACGGGACGACGAACGCGTGGCTCACGTGCATCGTCATCGACCCGGAGGCCTTCGGGGCCGACCGCGAGGCGGTCCGGCTCGCGCTCGAAGCCGAGGACATCGAGGCGCGGCCGCTGTGGAAGCCGATGCACCTGCAGCCGGTCTTCGCGCTGCACGTCGCGTTCGGCGGGGACGTGGCGGCCCGCCTGTTCGACCGTGGGCTCTGCCTCCCGAGCGGGTCGTCGCTTACGGACGAGGATCAGGACCGCGTGGTCGCGACCGTCCGTTCCGCCAACCGCAGCTAGAGCGCTACGCCGGGGCGGCCACCGTCTCGACGACGTCGAGCCACTGGCTCCACTGCTCCGAGCGGCCGTTGACGACGTCGAGGTACGTCCTCTGGATCTCGAGCGTCACGTCGCCGACGCCGATCTCGACGTCGTCGACCGCGCGCACGGGCGTCACCTCGGCCGCGGTGCCCGTCATGAACACCTCGTCGGCGAGCATCAGGTCGGCGCGGATCAGGTCCGCCTCCTCGACGACGTAGCCGAGGTCCTGCGCGATCTGGACGACCGAGTCGCGGGTGATGCCCGGGAGGATCGACGTCGAGAGCGGCGGCGTCAGGATGCGGCCGCTCTTGACGACGAAGATGTTCTCGCCCGGCCCGTCCGCGACGAAGCCGTTGTCCGTCAGCAGGATCCCCTCGTCGTAGCCGGCGCGCTGGGCCTCCGTCGTCGCGAGCATCGAGTTCAAGTAGATGCCCGTCGCCTTGGAGACGTGCGGGATCACGTTCGGTCCCACGCGCTTCCAGGACGAGATCTTCGCCGTGATGCCCTTCTCGAGCGCGCCGTCGCCGAGGTAGGCGCCCCACGGCCAGCTCATGATCACCGTCTCGACGGGGTTCCCGCGAGTGTGGACGCCCAGCGAGCCGTAGCCGAAGAACGCGATCGGCCGGATGTACGCGGCCGGGAGCCCGTTCGCGCGGACGAGCTCGTGCGTGGCGCTCCGGAGCTCCTCGACCGAGTACGGCAGCTCCATGTAGAGGAGCTTCGCGCTGTCGTGAAGGCGCTGCATGTGGTCGGCGAGGCGGAACACCGCGGGGCCCTTCGGCGTCTCGTACGCACGGATGCCCTCGAAGACGCCGGTGCCGTAGTGGAGACCGTGGACTCCGACGTGAACGGTCGCGTCCGCCCAGTCGACGAGCTCGCCGTTCATCCAGATCTTTGCGGTCTCCTGCATCACGTCCTCCGATCGCGGGCTTTCGTCGAATTATGGGGATTCCAGCACAACGTCCTCGACCCTTCCCCGTGTCAGGCGGACGAGCTCCGAAGGTGCCACGGCCACGACGTGACGGTCGGAGCCTGCGCCCGCCCAGACGGTGCGGTGGCGCAGCAGCGTCCGCTCCACGAGCACGACCGCGACGCGCTCGAGTGGGAAGGGCGCCACGCCCCCGGGCTCGAACCCCGTGGCCTCCACGACCTCGTGCGCCCGCGCGACGGTCACACGCCGCGCCTCGACGAGCCGCGCCACCTTGCCCGTGTCCGCCTTGCGGTCGCCGGGCACGAGAACCACAACCGGCGTCCCGTCGCAGACGAGGACGAGTGACTTCACGATCTGCCCCAACGTGCACCCGACTGCGTCGGCCGCGGCAGCGGCGGTCGGCGTGCCGGCGGGCAGCTCCTCGAGCCGCGCCTCGGCGCCGGTGTCGCGCAGGAACCCGGCGACCCGCTCGACGGAGCCCTGCCATTCCACGGTCAGTACACCCCCGGCGCGAGCCGCGACCGCACGCGCGACGCGTAGTCCGCGTACCCGGGATAGGCGTCGCGCAGGTAGCGCTCCTCGACCGCTGTCTTCCCCGCCCAGAGGACGGCCAGGACGACGGTGAGGGCGAGCGCGACCGGGCCGGCGTAGAGCGACCAGCCGGCGAAGAAGAGGATGCCGCCCGCGTAGACCGGATGGCGCACGACCCCGTACGGGCCCCGCTCGACGAGCGCCACGCCCTCGGCCGGTCGCGGGAACGGCGTCAGCCCGCGGCCGAGGGCGCGCGACGCGGCGACGGCGATCGCCGCTCCGGCGACCGCGAGCACCGCGCCGACGATCGAGAGGCCGCCGCGTGCGGCGTCCGGCCAGTCGGGCGGGATCACGACGGCGATCATGACGAGGGCGATCAGGGCGAATTGCGCCACGACCCAGCCTCCGCCCCGCCCGCTCATCCGAGCTCGACGAACCGGACGTCGTCGAAGCCCATGTCGTGCAGCTGGTCGACGAGCTCGCCCGTCGCGGACGTGTCGATCGAGAACACCATCAGCGCCTCGCCACCCTCCTTCGTCCGCGAGACGGCCATGTTGGCGATGTTGATACCGCCGTCCCCGAACATCGAGCCGACACGCCCGATCACGCCCGGCTGGTCGGCGTAGCGGACGAAGACCATGTGCGGCGTGATCTCCATGTCGATCCCGAAGCCGAGCGCCCCGCCCAGGAAGAGCCGGGGCTCCGGCCCGATCGTCGTCCCGGAGACCGTGATCTCCTCGCCGTCGGAGAGGAGCCGCACCTCCACGGTGTTGGTGTAGTCCCGCGAGGTCCGGTCGCGCTCCTCGACGACGTCGATTCCCCGCTCCGCGGCGATCACCGTCGCGTTGACGACGTTGACGACCTGGTCGACGCGGTCCTGGAAGACGCCGTTCAGGACCGCGGCCGTGAGAAGGCGGGTGTCGTAGTCGCTGAGCGGTCCGTGCGAAGCGACCGTGATCCGCCGCGGCGACCCACCGGCGAGCTCGACGGCGATCCGGCCGAGCTGCGAGGCGAGCGGAATGAACGGCCCGAGCACCTCGAGGTCGGCCTGGTCGACGACGGGGATGTTGACCGCGTTCGTGACGATGCCGCCGTCGAGCGCCGCGACGACCTGCTCGGCGACGATCACGCCGGCCCGGTCCTGCGCCTCGTCCGTCGACGCAGCGAGATGCGGCGTGACGACGACCTGGTCGAGCTCCAGCAACGGTCCCGAGTAGGGCTCCGAAGGGAACACGTCGAGCGCCGCCCCGGCGAGCTTGCCCGAGCGGATCGCCTCGATAAGGGCGTCCTCGTCGACGAGGGCGCCGCGCGCCGCGTTGACGAGCCGCGCGCCGTCACGCATCAGCGCAATCGCGTCCCGGTCGATCAGACAGCGCGTCTCGTCGGTGAGCGGCGAGTGCAGGGTCACGATGTCGGCCGCGGCGAACAGCTCCTCGAGCGTGTCCACCTGCTCCACGCCGAGCTCCCGAAACCGCTCGCGCCCGACGAAGGGGTCGTACGCGACGATGTTCATCGCGAGGCCGATTGCGCGGCGGGACACCTGCTGGCCGATCCTCCCGAAGCCGATCACGCCGAGCGTCTTGCCCGCCAGCTCGACCCCGTTCCAACGCGAGCGCTCCCAGCGGCCTTGCTTGAGCGCAGCATGCGCCTGCGGGATGTTGCGTGCCAGCGCAACGAGCAAGCCGATCGTCTGCTCGGCGGCCGAGACGATCGTCGATTCGGGCGCATTCGCGACGACGATGCCGCGCCGGGTCGCCGCGTCGACGTCGACGTTGTCGACACCGACCCCGGCCCGCCCGATCACCTTCAGGCTCGTGGCGCGCTCGATCTCGTCGCGGCCCAGCCGCGTGGCTGAGCGGATGACGATCGCGTCGTAGCGGTCGATGATCCCCTCGAGCGGCGAGTCGAGGTCGACGTCGACGTCGAAGCGGCTGCGCAGGAGCTCGATGCCCGCGTCGGCGATCGGCTCGCGGACGAGGACCCGCATCGCCTACGCGGTCGCGACCGAGCCGAATGCGTCGAACGCTGCGGGCGCGGCGCGGCCCGCCTCGACCTCCGCGCCTGCGGCGGCTAGCTCGACCTCGATCGCGGTCAGCCCCTCGGCGAGGTCGTCGATGGTGACGTGGCCGATGTGGCCGATCCGGAAGAGGCGGGAAACGAGGTCGCCGTGGCCGCCCGCGATGGTGATCCCGTGCCGGTCTCGGAGCGCGAGCCGCAGCGCGACGGCGTCGACCCCCTCGGGTGTCAGCGCGCCCGTCAGAACGGCCGCGCTGTCGTCGTCCGGCGAGTAGAGCTCGAGGCCGATCGCCTTGATGCCGGCGCGGCAGGCGCGTCCGAGCGCGCGGTGACGCGCGAACGCCGTCTCCAGGCCGTCGGCGAGGACGAGGCCGAGCGCCTCGACCAGCGCCACGACGAGCGAGGTCGCCGGCGTCGACGGCGTCGACCCCTTCGCCTGTGCGCGGCGCTGGCGCGCCCAGTCCCAGTAGAACCGCGGCAGCGTCGCCGACTCGGCGCGCTCCCAGGCGCGCTCGGAGACGGCGACGAACGCCAGCCCGGGCGGCGTCATCAACGCCTTCTGCGATCCGGTGACGACTGCGTCCGCGCCCCAGGCGTCGGTCTCGAGCGGCACCGCCCCGAGGCTCGAGACCGCGTCGACGACGGACAGTGCGCGGGCCTCCCGGCACACGGCGAGAAGCGGCTCGAGGTCGCAGACGACCCCGGTCGAGGTCTCCGAGTGGACGAGGAACACGGTCCTCGCCGCGCTCTCGGCGAGTGCTTCCCGCAAGTCGTCGGGCTTCGGGGCATCGCCCCACGGGTAAGTCAGCGGCACGACGTCGCAGCCGAATGCCCGTCCCATCGCCTGCCACCGCTCGCCGAACTCGCCCTGCGAGACGGCGAGGACGCGCTCGCCCGGAGAGAGCAGGTTGACGATCGCCGACTCGAACGCTCCGGTGCCGGACGCCGTGAGTACGAGGATCTCTTTCTCCGTCCGGTACACCTCGCGCAGCCGTTCCCGCGCGAGGCCGAAGACCTTCGCGAAGTCGGGCGAGCGGTGGTGGAGCACGGGCTCGGCGAGCGCGCGTAGCACCTCGGGAGGCACCGAGGTCGGGCCCGGCGTCAAGAGCTTCTGCGGGCGCGCCACCGCCTCTGAGCCTAGCGGCGCGAAGACGGAGACCGGGGCGCAACCCCTACCGGTGCGTCGCGAACGTGATCGCCTGCTGGAAGGTCGGCTTGTTGGAGCCGCGCATCGTCCGGGCGAGGATCCCGGGCGCGAACCGGATCCGCTCCGCGGTCGCGTCGGCGCGCCATGCGGAGGCGTCGGAGCCCTGCGCCGCCGCCAGCTCGCCAGCGGCCTGATCGACCACCGCCCACAGCGACGCGGCGCACCTCGCGACATCGCCCGTGCCGCAGAACCGGGTCTTGAAGGCGCCCGTGACTGAGCGGCCCAGCACGGAGCGCAGGTCTTTCTGGACGTACGACCACCAGCCGCTGTAGGCGCTCGACCCGTCGGTGGAGAGCGGCGGGTCGCCCGGCACCAGCTTCGCGAGCTCCGTTCGCGCCTGCTCGTCGAGCACCGGCGCGAGGACGGCGTTCGCGAGCCTCGTCCACGCGGCGTCCAGCACCGCGGCACCCGCCGCGTCGATCTTGCCGTCGAGGTTCGCGTCGAGCCGGCTGCCTCCGGCCGCGTACCAGGCGTCGAGCTGGGCGGCGGCCGCCGCCGCTCTCGGCGTCCCGCTGCCCCGCGCGAGAGCGTCGCGGATGACGGGCCAGACCCGCATCAGCCGGAGATCCTGCGTCGCGGCGCCGTTCATCGCCGCGACGACGCTCGCGAGCGTGTGCTTCTGCCGTCGCTGGATCCCGGCCCACAGCAGGTCGACGCGCTGTACCGGCCCCCACGTCCATTCGTCGTCGGCCCCGGCGTACCCGCGTGCCGGCTTGTTGTTCCAGTTGAGGATCACGCCGCTCGCCGGATCGATCGTCTGGGCGTGCGCGGACGCCGGGGCGAACCCCTGCCACTCGTACTCGCCCGTGCCCTTCGTCGGCAGCCCCGGGTCGACCGTCGCCGGCCGGAGTGGCAGCCGGCCGCTCGTCAACTGCGCGATGCTCCTCGAGTCCGCATACACCCAGTTGAACGTCAGCTCCATCGTCGACGCCGTTCGGACGAAGTCCTTGGCGGAGCGCACCCGGTTCATCGAGAGGTCGAGGAAGAAGCCGAGCGAGCCGAGCTCCCGGCCGCGGGTCGAGCGCTTCACGGAGATCGCGACCTTCGTGCCGGCCACCGTCGCGTAGCCCCGTACGGGACCGTGGATCGTCTCCGGGTACGTGAGCCGCTGGTCGGGCTCACCGGGACGACCGACGATCGTCCCCGCGTCGAAGCTCGCCATCGGCCGGCACTCGCCGCGGTAGAGGTACATCGTGTCGCTGCCGCCGCAGAGCGTCTCCACGTACTGGTCGACGAGATCCGATCCCGCCGAGGTCGCGCTCCACGCGTAGTCGATCCCGCGGCCGAGCAGGATCCCGAACGAGATCCCCGGGAACGCCGCGCCACGCGCCCGGTAGCCACCGCCGTCGAGGTCGAGCTCGAGCATGATCTGCGGGTAGTACTGCCCGACCTGCGGGCCGGCGACAAGAAGGGGCTTGCCCGTCGCGGAGCGCTTCGCGCCGACGAGCAGGGCGTTCGACATCTCGAGCCGGGGCACGGCCGTCGAGAGGTTGCTCGTCGGCGTCACCGAGGGAAAGTCGACGACGACGTTCCCCACCTCGCTCGAGGTGCGCGAGCCGTAAGCCACCCGTCCGGGAACGGCGACGTTGGCCTCAGGGTCGTCGCGCTGGCGCAGGTCCTCCCAGACCTGCCTCCCGCGCTCCTGGCCGAGCTTTCTCTGGAGCAGGTCGAGGAACTGCGAGCGGCGTACCTCGTCTCCGCCGCCGGCGCCGAACACAGCGCCGATCAGGCCACCGACCGCGACCACGTCGTTGCGGGTCCAGGCCTCGATCGGCAGGCCCGCCTTCCGGTACTCCGCGTTGATGCCCGCGACGTACGCATCGATGATCCGGATCGCCTGGCGGCCCTTCGCGCCCTGTGCGCGAAGCAGGTCGAACTGCCGGGCGAGACGCGCCTCGGCGGCGGCGCTCGGCCGGAACTGGCGACCCGAGAGGGCGAGCGAGAAGGCGTTCACGCCGGGAGCGTCGAGGGCCGCTATCCGTCCGGGCCCGCGGAGCAGCTCCATGATCAGCTGGCGGTCGGCGGCGGTCGCCCAACCGGCGCCGAACGCGACGTTCTCCGCCGTCGTGCCCTTGACATGCGGCACGCCCCAGCGATCGCGCGTGATCGTCACTCCGGCGCGCGGCCGCTCGACGCCGACCGCCTTGTCCCCGGGAGCGAGACCGAGCGTCTCGCGCTTGAAGTACCTGCGCAGATCGGCGTCGGTGACGTTGTCGCGCAGGCGTGTGAGGCCCTCGTAGAGCGCGATCTGGTCGGTCGAGTTCCTGGTGAACGCGACACCGCCCGCCTGGCCAGGGGGCAGGACGTTCCACGCCTGGCTCGCGTGATCCGCAGGGCGCTTGGGGGCGACCGCGGCCGCGGCCGCCGACGTCGAGACGACCGCCAGAGCGAGCACAAGGAGGAGCGCTGGACGACCGATCACGGGCGTGACCTCTCGATCGACGGGGCCGGCTTCGGCCCGGAAGAGTACGCGCGGCGCCGTACATTTGTCGCTCCATGGACGTCCTCGTCCCGTTTGCAGCGGCGCTCGTCTCGTTTCGCCTCGCGGCCGAGCTCGTGCGCCGCCATCGGGTGCGGCGGGCGCCCGAGCTCCTCGCGTGGGCGGCGTCCCTCGGCTCGTTCGCAGCAGCGTCGGCCGCGCTCGCGTGGGGGGCCGCGGCGGGCTGGGACGACCGCGCGTTCCGCGTGTATTACCTCTTCGGCGGGTTGCTCACCGCGGCGCTCCTCGGCGCGGGCTCGCTGCTCCGGGCCGGCGTCCGCGCGGCAGGCCCGGCGGTCCTCCTCTACGCCGGGCTCGCGGTCGGCGTCGCGCTCGCCGTCCCGATCGAGCCGGCCGTCATCGGCGGCTCGATCCCGGATGCCGCCTCGCACCTCGAGCTGTTCCCGGCGCGAGCGCTCGCCCTCGTCGGGAACGTCGCCGGCACGATCGCGGCGGTGGGCGTCGCGCTGACCGGCCTCCGCCGGCGCCCGGTCGGGAACTCGCTGATCATCGCGGGCGTCGTCGTCGCGGCGGCCGGCAGCGCCCTCTCGGGCCTCGGCGGGGCGGCGGATCGTTCTTCACCGCGGTCGCGGCGGCACTCCTCTACGCGGGCTTCGTCAGCCGGCGGTGAGTCAGTCGCGCATGTCGGGGACGCGGCGCGTGCCGTCGAGCCGGCGGCGGCGCTCGCGGTGCCAGATCCAGCCGAAGAAGACGACGAGCGCGATGAGGGTCAGCCCCTCGATCACGAGGGCCGCGCTGCTCGCGTGATGTGCGATCAGCCGCGAGAGAGCACCCACAGGCCGCCGACCGTGTAGAGCACCATCAACCCCAGCATCGCGTACTGCGAGCGGAGCGCCGCGCGCCGGTCCGGGAAGATCGTCACGGCGCGGTCGTGCGCCACCGCCAGCCCCGCAACGTGCCCGGCGACGAGGGCGCCAGCCTGGACGTACCACGTCGTGTTCGGGGCGATCACCGTCAGGTCGGGCACGACGTGGGCCGTCCCGAACAGATTCCATCCGCGCCCGAGCGGGTCGGAAAGGAGCGGGACCGCGAACTGCCCCTGCACGACGAAGAGCGTGAAGTAGTGGGCGAGCATGTAGACGAACGCGATCGGCACGAGCGACCGGACGAAGTCCTCGACCAGCGAGCGTGGCGCGTTCACCGTCCAACGCGCGAGCGCGCACGCCGCCTCGTATGCGAGCCCGACGAGCAGCACTCCCGCAACGAGGCCGCCGATGCTCAGCAGGGTCACGAGAAGCTCTCCGATTCCCGGTCGGTCGACGACGTACGGCGCCTCCACGCGCGCTGCAAGGTCCTGCCACGTCGTCGTGCGGCTGTAGCCGTCGAACAGGACCGTGCCGAGCATGACCGCGATGAACGCGACCGAGCCCGGTGCCCGCTCGGCGCCGGCCAGGCCGGTGAACGGCCAGCGCGCACGGATGCGTCCGTCGACGACGTGGAACGGTGCGATGCGTGCGAGGAACCGGTAGAGGACCGCGAACGCCTCGCCGTTCTCCTCCCAGGTCTCGCGCCCGAAGGCTGCCATCCCGAAGAGCGCGACATACGTGTAGAGCGCGATCGCGAAGGCGAGCGCGCGCGGGCTCGCCGGATCGGAGTACGCGAGCTCGAGCGCCGCGAACGCGAACAGCGCGACGGCGCCGGGCCAGCGACCGAGGCGCTCCGGATACGCGGCGAGCGGCTGTGCCTCCGCACCTCCGAGCTCGCGCAGCCAGACGAACGCGTCCGCGATCGCGCGCCACGGCGAGAGCGCGCGCCACACGTAGCCGAAGACGACCGTGAGCGCCGGGAGCCCGAGCCAGAAGATCACGTAGATCCACGTCGGAGCGAGGTTGCGAAACGGGTCGGTGTCGCCGAACACGGCCGAGACCCAGACCAGGACGAACAGGGCGACCGAGACCGCCTGCAGCGCGATCCGCACGGGGCCGAGCACGACCCGGGAGAATGTCGCCGCAAGGCCGCGCCCTCGCTCGCGCGTCCCGAGCAGCGGGTTGCGCCACAGCACGCCGAGGAGCACGAAAGAGACGACGAGGACGACGGCGGCTCCCCAGTAGAACATCCACGCCGGGACCGGGAGATCCTGGATCCCCCCGATCCCGTGCGCGACGAAGTCCAGCCGGGGAGGACTCAGGGCCGGACCTCCAGGACGGCGAGCACGACATCTGGATGGTGGAGCTCGAGCTCGAAGCGGCCCGGAAGCGTCGCCGTGAAGGCGACCCGCAGGGGCTTCCCCGGCGTCACGGGCTTCTCGATGTTGTAGCCGTGCAGGTGCACGGCCTCACCGGCGTCGGTCCTGACGACGAGCACGACCGTCGTCCCCTTGGCGACGGTCGGCCGCTCGATGCCGCCCTGCGGCCGGCCGCCCTTCACGACGACCGTGATCGTCGTAGGCTTCGGGGCCGCGGTCGTCGGCGGTGTGGCGGTGGTCGTCGCCTCCGTAGCCGTCGCCGGCGTCGTCGTGGTCTCGGCCGTCGTGTCCGCGGCGGTCGTCGTGCTCGTGTCACCACCGCAGCCCGACGCGAGCGCGCCCGCGGCGACTGCGAGCAGCATGACTGGGATTCTCATCGGTCCTCCTCGTCGTGCGCGCGCGTCGTGGGGACGCGCGGCGGATGCTCAGGTCGCGGGAGGCGCGGGCGGGCCACGGCCGCTCGGGCGCGGCGGCCTCGCAGCGTCAGGAACGAGGAGGGGGGTCGCGGTCAGGGAGAGCCACGAAGCGCCGAGCGCTCCGGGACGAGGAGGACGGAGCGTCACGGTTCCGGTGATGCGGCGGACGACGATGACGCAGAGCAGGGTCACGGGAAGCTGGAGCGCGAGCCCGAGCAGGAAGGCCGGCGTCGTGAGGAGCCAGGGGAGGTGCCCCGTGTGCGCGAGCCGCTCCACGTGCTCCTGGGCGGCGAAGCCGAGTGGCGCGAGCGGCGCGAACCACCACGAGGAAGCCCGGCTCAGGCTCCGGTCCTGGAGGGCAAGGCCGACCAGTGCGACGGACGCGAGGATCGCGACGACCTGCGGCACGTGGTCGAGGTATGCGTGCGCCGCGCCCGGCTGCGTTCCGGTCAGGCGATACGCAAGGGCGTGCGCCACGAGGACGCCCGCAGCAGCTACCGGCGTCACGAGTCCCCAGGCCAGCGCGCGGCGTCCCACGTCCGGGGATCATGCCAGCGCCGTAGGGCGGGGCGCCGTTCGGGGCGTCAGCGAACGACGACGGGGACGCGCTGGACAGCGTTGTTCTCGTAGCCGCCCAGGTTCCACTCGGGCTCGAGCGGCTGGGACTCGCCCGTCGCGTCGGTGGCGCGGCAGCACAACGTGTAGGGGCCGGGCGACGCCGGCTCCCAGCCGAACGACCAGCCCGACCACGCGGACACGTCCGGCAGGTCGTGCACGAGCTCGGCGTCGGCCCACGTCTCGCCGCCGTCGTCGCTCACCTCGACCCGGACGATCGACGCCCTGCCCGACCACGCACGTCCCTCGAGCACCACCGGACCGCGGTCGACGACGCGCTGCCGCGTGAAGAAGTCGGGCATGCCGGGCGGCACCATCAGCGACCGTGGCCGCATGCGCGTGACGGGGCGCCCCTCCTCGTCCTCGCTCTGCCGGAAGCGGTACGCCGTCGCGACCTGGTAGCCGGCGAAGGCCTCCTCGCTCAGCGTGACGGAGGCCAGCCACTTGACGTTCGTCATCCCGTACCACCCGGGCACGACCAGCCGGAGGGGAAAGCCGTGCTGCGGCAGGATCGGCTCGCCATTCATCTCGTACGCGAGGACGCACCCGACGCCGCGGGCCTCGTCGAGCGGCAGGCTCCGCTCGTAGCGCTGCTCGAGCTCGCCTTCGATTCCCCGGTCGAGCCCTGTGAAGACGACGTCGACCGCGCCCGCGTCCGGCGCAACCTCGTCGAGGAGCGCGGCGAGCGGTACGCCGCGCCACCGCGCGGTGCCCACGGCCTCCGTCAGCCACGGCTGGCTGATCGGGCGCGGCTCGAGCAGCGCCCGGCCGTTGCCCGCACACTCCATCGTGACGGCCACCTCGACCGACGGTCGCGCCCGGAGCTCGTCGAGCGTGAGCGACAGCCCGTGCTCGACCGCCCCGCCCACATCGAGCCGGAACGACGCCGGGTCGACGAGCGGGACGTCGTAATGGATCAGCAGGTAGTGGAGGCCGGCCGGCGTGATCGGCCAGCGGAGCGCCTCGAGCGGCATCGCGTGGTTCCGCGCCGCGAGACGGAGCTCCTCGAGGCTGATGCCGCTGTCGGCCGAGACGGACACCGGGCCGACGTTAGACCCCGGACGCGCGTGCGTCCATCAACGGGCTAGCCTCGCGCGCACGAGCTCGTTCACCGCGCGCGGGTCGGCCTGCCCCTTCGTCTCCTTCATCACCTGCCCGACGAAGAAGCCGAGCAGCCCGTCCTTTCCAGCGCGGTACTGGGCTACCTGATCCGGGTTCGCGGCCATGATCGCGTCGACGACCGGCTCCAGCGCGGCCGTGTCGGAGACGAGTTCCTGCGCGACATACGGCCGCGGCCGAGAAGCCGGGCTCGCCGACGCGGCCGATCGCCTCGTCGAACGCCGACCGGGGAATGCGGTCGCGAGCCTCGACGAGCTTCGCCAGCTCTCCGGGAGCGACGGCGCCCGGCTCTACGCCCGCGCCGACCAGCTGGTTCGCGATCACGTTGCTCGCCGCGACCCCGTCCGCGCCCGCCGCCACGGTCGCCTCCCACAGCGAGTCGAGCCCGCCCGTGACGAGCACGAGCGCGCGCTCGTGGTCGAGCATTTCGCCGATCCGTCTGATCCGCCCGGCGGGCAGCTCGGCCAGCTCGGCGCGCAGGCGATCGACGAGCTCGCCGGGCGGCTCGACGGGCACGAGATCGGGCTCCGGGAAGTAGCGGTAGTCGTCGGCCTCCTCCTTCGCCCGCCGTGGGGTCAGCGTCCCGGTCGCGACGTCGAAGTCGTACGTGTGCTGCTCGACCTCGCCGCCCGACTCCCACACCGCGACCTGGCGCGCGACCTCGGCCTCGATCCCTCGGGCGATGTGGTTGAACGAGTTCATGTTCTTGATCTCGCACCGCGTGCGCAGCTCGTCCGAGCCCGCCGGCCGCACCGAGACGTTGGCATCGACGCGCAGCGTCCCCTTCTCCATCTCGGCGTCCGAGATCCCGAGCTCCACGATCGTCTGCCGAAGGAGCTGGAGGAACCGCTTCGCCTCCTCAGCGGAGTGGATGTCGGGCGCGGTGACGATCTCCACGAGGGGCGTGCCGCCGCGGTTGTAGTCGACGAGCGTGTACTCCGCGCCGCCGATCCGTCCGGTGCGGCCGCCGACGTGGACGTTCTTCGCCGCGTCCTCCTCGAGATGGGCGCGGACGATGCCGACCGGGTGTTCACCGTCCGGCAGCGGTACTATCATCTTACCATTTATGCAAGATGGTAGATCGTACTGGGAGATCTGATAGCCCTTCGGTAGATCCGGGTAGAAGTAGTTCTTGCGTGCGAACACGGCGCGCGGCGCGATCTCGCAGCCGAGCGCGAGTCCGAGCTTGACCACCCACTCGATCGCCGTCCGGTTCGGCACCGGCAGGGCACCCGGGAATCCGAGGCAGACGGGGCACGTCTGGGTGTTTGGTGCGGCGCCGAACCCGACCGGGCAGCGGCAGAACATCTTCGTCCGCGTCTTCAGCTGGACGTGGATCTCGAGGCCGATGACGGGCTCCCACGTCATGCTCGCAACCTCTCGGGAACGAGATCGAGGCCGAGCGAGCGCTCGAGGGCATGACCGGCGCGGAAGAGCGTGTTCTCCGCGAACTGCGGGCCGACGAGCTGGAGCCCGACCGGGAGACCCTCCGAGAGACCGCAAGGGACGTTGAGCCCCGGGAGCCCGGCCAGGCACGAGGGAATCGTCAGCAGGTCGCAGGCGTACATCGCAAGTGGGTCAGCGGCCCTGTCGCCGATCGGGAAGGCGACCGTCGGCGACGTCGGCGTCGCGAGCACGTCGAACGACTCGAACGCGGCCGCATGCTCGCGCACGATCAGCGTCCGCACCTTCTGCGCCTGCCCGTAGTAGGCGTCGTAGTAACCCGCGGAGAGCGCATACGTCCCGAGCATGATCCGCCGCTTCGGCTCCGCCCCGAAGCCGTCGTCCCGGGTCCGCTCGACCGCGTCGCGGTAGGTCTCCCCCGCGCTGCGCGGCCCGTAGCGGACGCCGTCGTACCGCGCGAGGTTCGACGATGCCTCCGCGGGTGCGATGAGGTAGTAGCACGGCAGCCCGTAGTCGAACGACAGCGGCAGGTCGCACTCGTCGACGTGGGCACCGAGCTCCTCGGCGAGCTCCAGCGCCGCCTCGAAGGACGAGCGAACGCCCGGCTCGATCGCGTCGAGCGCGACCGCCTGCCGCGGGACGCCGATCCGCAGGCCGTCGAGCCGCTCGGCGGTCGGTAGCTCCGCTGGCTCCGGCCGGTCGACGGTCGTCGAGTCGCACGGATCGCGGCCCGAGACGATGCCGTAGAGGCGGGCCACGTCCCGGACGGTCTTCGCCACGGGCCCGATCTGGTCGAGGCTCGACGCGAAGGCGACCACGCCGTACCGCGACACGGTGCCGTAGGTCGGCCGCAGGCCCACGTTGCCGCACAGCGCCGACGGCTGCTTGATCGAGCCGCCGGTGTCCGAGCCGAGGCCCCACGGAGCGAGGCCGGCGCTGACCGCCGCAGCAGTGCCGCCGCCCGACCCGCCGGGCACGCGCGAGGGGTCCCACGGATTGCGCGACGGCCCGAAGGCCGAGTTCTCGGTCGAGGAGCCCATCGCGAACTCGTCGGTGTTCGTCTTGCCGAGCAGCGTCAGCCCGGCGTCCTTGCAGCGCCCCGCGACCGTCGCGTCGAACACCGGCACGTAGCCGGACAGGATCTTCGAGCCGGCCGTCGTCTCGACCCCGCGGGTCGAGATCACGTCCTTGAGCGCGATCGGGATGCTCGTCCCTTCAGGCTGGTCGACCGTGCGAAGAAATGCGTGGAGCTCGGGATCACGCTCGCCGATCGCGTCGAGATAGGCATGGTGGAGCTCGGCCGGCGAGACCTCGCCGCGCTCGACGAGCCCGAGGGCGTCCTCTGCGGTGAGCCGCAGGGTGTCGACGACGGCGCTCATACCGTCGGCGGGACGCGGAACATGTCGCGCTCCGACGCGGGCGCGTTCCGAAGCACGTCTTCGAGCGGCAGCGAGTCGTGCGGCTCGTCCTCGGCCCACGCGTTGACCAGGTCGAGCGGATGCGAGGTCGGCGGCACGTCCGCGAGGTCGAGCTCCGAGACCTTCGAGACGGCGTCGAGGATCGCGCCGAGCTCGCCGGTCAGCTGCTCGACCTCCGCCTCGGAGAGGTCGAGGCGCGCGAGCCGCGCGACGTGCAGCACCTGATCCCTCGTGATCGCCATTCGGCCCATCCTTCCAGAAGCCCTGAAAACGGCGGCGGGCCCCTTGTCGGGGCCCGCCGCGGAAGCCATGTGGCCGTCGCCTAGGCGACGGCCGTGACGTTCGCGGCCTGGGCACCTTTCGGCCCCTGCACCACCTCGAACTCCACCTTCTGGCCTTCCGTCAGGGACTTGTAGCCCTCGCCGCTGATGGCCGAGAAGTGGACGAAGACGTCATCGCCGCCTTCGCGCGCGATGAAGCCGAACCCCTTCTCGTTCGAGAACCACTTGACGGTGCCCGTCTCTACAGACAACGAACGTCCTCCTGAGGACAGCATCGGCGATGGCCGACGCGAGATACACGAACGGCGGACAACGTATCGTCAGAGCGTCGGGTATGCAAGGAGCCCGCGGCGGTAGCGGGCGGCCTTCACGGCGCTCTCGAGCAGGAGCGCGATCGTCATCGGCCCCGTGCCCCCCGGCATCGGGGTCAGCAGGCCGGCGACGTCCGCCACGGCGGGGTCGACGTCGCCCCGGATGCCCTCGTCGGTGCGCGTCAGCCCGACGTCGAGCACGGCGGCTCCCGGCTTCACCATGTCGGCGGTCACGATCCCGGGGACCCCCACCGCGGCGACGACGATGTCGGCCCGGCGGATCTCCGCGCCGAGGTCAGCCGTGCGCGAATGGCAGATCGTGACGGTCGCGTGGGCGTGGAGCAGCAGCATCGCGGCGGGGCGCCCGACGATCTCGCTGCGGCCGATCACGACGGCGTTCTTCCCCTTCGGGTCGACGCCGTACTCGGCGAGCAACGCCATGCACCCGGCCGGGGTCGCCGGGACGTGCAGCGGTGTGCCGAGGTAGAGGTTGCCGGCGTTGACCGGATGGAAGCCGTCGACGTCCTTGTGCGGCGCGACGGCGTACGTCACGCGCGTCTCGTCGATGTGCGAGGGAAGCGGGAGCTGGACGAGGATGCCGTCGATCTCGTCGTCGGCGTTCAGGTCGTGCACGTGCGCGAGGACGTCGTCCTCCGAGGTCGACGCGTCGAGCCTGATGTCCCGCGCGTCGATTCCGGCCTCCTCCGCCGCCCGCTGCTTGAGCCGGATGTAGACGTCGGACGCCGGGTCGTCGCCGACGAGCACGGTCGCGAGGCCGACGTGGCCCAGCTCGGCGATCTCCCGCGTGACGTCGGCGCGGATCCGTCCCGCCAGCGCCTTCCCGTCCATCAGTGTCGCAGGCACGGCGCGACTCTAACCGCTGCACGGGGCGGCACTCGTACCCTTCGACCATGCGGTACGAGCTCGACCGCGAGACGGTCCAGGCATCGGTCCGGGCGGCGGCGCTCGTCTTCGTCGTGGCGTGGCTCTTCAGCGATGACCTCCGCGCATGGATCCCCGTCTGGCTCCCGATCGCCGTCCTGCTCGCGGCGGAGGTCGAGTTCGTCCTCCGGGGTCGCCGGGGGCGTGCGGGCAGGGCCGCTCGGCGCGTCACGCCCGGCCCGGAGGATGCGGATCTCGGCTTCGGCGAGCTCGTCGAGGACGAGGACGGCATCCGCTTCGTGCCGCCGCCAGCGCGCCCCGTGCGCGCGCGGCGACGTATCGCGTGGTTCGTCGGGGGCGTTCTCGCCGCTGCGGTCGTGGCGCTTGCGATCAGGAGCGACCGCGCCGCGACCTGGCAGGCCCTCTCCTCGGAGACTCGGGCGCGCGCCGAGGCACGGTTCACGTCCGAGGCAGCGGCGATCGCGGGTGCGGCCGCACGGGTCCGCTGCGACGACGGCTACTCGTTCACCGGCGCCGGGAGCGACACCCTCGGCGTCGCCTTTCCGAACGCGGGCCTCGCGTACCTCGACCCCACGATATGCCGCAGGCTGTACGACCTCGCGTTCCGCGGGCGGGGGAGCGACGAGCGGACGATCGATGCGGTGATCGTCCTGGCACACGAGGCGGTGCACCTCGGCGGAGAGCGCCGCGAGGGCGTCACGGAGTGCCTCGCGCTCCAGGCCGCGGGGCCGCTTTCCGTGCGGCTCGGCCTCGGCGAGGGAAGGACCCGGAGGCTGCTCGACGGTGCGTTCGACCAGCGCCTGGCCGAACGAAACGTGATCCGCGCGGCCTATGCGCTGCCCTTGAGCTGCCGCGACGGCGGGGCGCTCGACCGCCGGCCCGGCGACTCGCGCTTCCCGTTCTGAGCAGTTCCTGTCTCGCGAAGCGAAAACGTCCCGCTTCGCGTGCCGCAACTACCTCGTCAGGCCAATCGTTCTTCGAGGCGGCGACGCACGACCGCCACGCTCGATGCTCCGAGCGGCTCCCCGAGCACCGCCGAGCCGAGCGCGTTGGCCTCGACGACGATCCGCTCCCGCTCGGTCTCGAGCGTGCCCCGCGCGACGAAGAGGGCCGACCGGACGTGGCCGCCCCAGTCGTCGAGCTCGCTGAGCGTCGTGCCAGGCTCTCGTCCGGCGGCGTCGGTGACCCGGCCGTTGGCCCTGAGCTCGGACGCGAGCTCCGTCGCTGCGCGCACGAGCAGCGCTCGCTCCCGGTCGAGTCCCTGCTCGTGGACGTCGAGATCCGCACTGCGCTCGGCGAGCCGCTCGATCCGTGCCTCGGCATCGCTCTGCGCCTGCCGCGCCGTCTCGAGCTCCTTCCTCGCGCGGTCGAGCTCGTCCTGGCGCCGCCGGCGCGACGACTCGAGCGCGGCCACGCGGGACTCGGCCCGCCCGAGCTCCTCGCCGGCCCGCGCCGCCTCTTCTTGCGCCGCGCCGGAAAGGCGCGCAAGGTCGTCCCGTTCGGCCGGGAGGCGATCGAGCGCGGCTCGCACCTCCTCGGCCCGCACGCGCACGGTGCCCGCGCGCTCCGCGAGGGAGCGAATCGTCTCGAGCTCCCGCGCGACGGCCTCGTCGCGACGCTCGAGCTCGGCGGCGTCCGCCAGCAGCGATGCGGCATCGGCGGCCACGCGGCCATTCTCGCAGGAGCGCGAGGCCGAGCACCGCGCTTCGTAGACTCGTCTCATGAAGGTCTGCGCGGCCTGCGGCGTCGAGAACCCCGACATCGCTCGCTTCTGCCTTGCCTGCGGCACGCAGCTCGCCGACGCGCGTCCGCCGCAGGAGACGAGGAAGGTCGTGACGATCGTCTTCTCCGACCTGAAGGGCTCGACGAGCCTCGGCGAGGCCCTCGACTCCGAGGCGCTGCGGGAGGTGATGACGCGGTACTTCGACGCCATGCGCGCGGAGCTCGAGCGTCACGGCGGTGTGATCGAGAAGTTCATCGGCGACGCCGTCATGGCGGTCTTCGGGCTGCCGCGGCTGCACGAGGACGACGCGCTGCGTGCCGTCCGCGCCGCGTCCGGGATGCAGGCGGCGCTCGAGGAGCTCAACGGCGAGCTCCAGCGCGTCTACGGCGTCCAGCTCGCGAACCGGACGGGTGTCAACACCGGCGAGGTCGTCGCAGGCGACCCCGCGACGGGCCAGCGCCTCGTGACGGGCGACGCCGTCAATGTCGCGGCCCGACTCGAGCAGGCCGCCGGCGAGCGCGAGGTCCTGCTCGGCGGCCTGACCTACCGGCTCGTCCAGGACAGCGTCGAGGTCGAGGAGGTCGAGCCGCTGGCGCTGAAGGGCAAGTCCGAGCCGGTGCCGGCCTACCGCCTGCTGCGGGTCCACGACGTGACCGGCGCCGAGGTCCGCCGCGACGCTCCGCTCGTCGGCCGCGAGCAGGAGCTCGAGGCGATCACGGCGGCGCTGGAGGACGCGACCGAGACGCGCTCGGCACGGCTTGTGTCGATCGTCGGCGACGCCGGCGTCGGCAAGTCGCGGCTCACGGCCGAGTTCCTCGAGCGGGCCTCCGATCGCGCACTGGTGCTGGAGGGGCGCTGCCTCCCGTACGGGGACGGCATCACCTTCTGGCCGGTCGCCGAGGCGGTCCGTGCCCAGGCGGGGATCGTCAACGAGGACGGCGGCAGCGAGGCGCGCGAGAAGCTCGCCTGGTTCGCCGGCGCGGCGGGCGAGGACGTGATCAGCCGCCTCGCCTCCGCGGTCGGGCTCACCGAGGACCCGTATCCGGTCGAGGAGCTCTTCTGGGCGGTGCGGCGGCTGCTCGAGCACCTGGCGGCCGAGCGGCCGGTCGTGTTCGTCGTCCAGGACGTCCACTGGGCGGAGCCCACGTTTCTCGAGCTGCTCGACCATCTTCTGCAGGCGATCGACGAGGCGCCCGTCCTCCTCGTCTGCCCGACACGGCCGGAGCTGCTCGAGGAGGCGCCCGACTGGGGCACGAGCGAACGCGCGACGCGGATCGTTCTCGACCCGCTCGACGCGAGCGACAGCAAGACGATGATCGAGGCGCTGCTCGGCGGCGCGTCGCTCGAGCCGGCCGTGCTCGCGCGGATCGTGGTCGCCGCGGAGGGCAACCCGCTCTACGTCGAGCAGCTCCTCCGGACGCTCACCGACGAGGGCACGCTGGAGCAGCGGGACGGCGGGTGGGTCGCGACGAGCGACCTGGCGGAGCTCCAGGTACCACCGACGATCCAGGCGCTCCTCGCGTCACGCCTCGACACGCTGGAGAGTGCCGAGCGATTGGTGATCGAGCCCGCCTCGGTGGTGGGGTACGTCTTCCCCGAGGCGGCCGTCGCCGCGCTCGCGCCGCCGGACGTGTCGCCCCGCGTCCCCCTCGAGCTTGCGACGCTGACGCACAAGCACCTCGTCGAGCGGGTCGAGGAGGGCGAGGACGGAGCCCATCGCTTCCACCACATCATGATCCGCGACACGGCCTACGAGGGCATCCTGAAGCGCGCCCGGGCGGATCTCCACGAGCGGTTCGTGATGTGGGCCGACGGCGTCAACCGCGACCGCGGGGTCGAGTTCGAGGAGATCCTCGGCTACCACCTCGAGCAGGCCTGGTCGTATCTCTCCGAGCTCGGCCCGCTGGACGACCGCGGGCGCGCGATCGGCGAGGACGGCGCGCGCCGGCTCGCCTCGGCAGGCAGGCGCGCTTTTGCACGCGGGGACGTCCCGGCCGCGGCGAACCTCCTGGGACGGGCTGCCGCTCTTCTCCCGGCCGACAACCCAGACCGCCTCAGTATCCTGCCCGAGCACGGTGAGGCGCTGCTCCTGACGGGACGTTTCGATGACGCGTCGGCCGTACTCGAGGAAGTCATCGGCAAGGAGGTTGCCGCCCCGGCGGACGCAGCACGTGCGACGCTCATCCGGCTCCTCGTCCGACTACGGACGGGGGCCGAAGGATGGAGCCCCGCCACTGTCGCGGATGAGATCAGGGCGACCATCCCGATCTTCGAAGCGGCCGACGACGAGGCGGGACTCGCAATGGCCTGGCGTCTCCTCGCGTGGGAAGCCGGAACTGCCTGCCGTTTCGGCGATGCCGCCGAGGCGTCTCTCCACGCAGTCGAGCACGCCCGCCGGGCGGGTGACGTCCGTCAGGAGCGCCGCGCGGCGGCGGTGTATGCCGCCTCGGTCTCGCTCGGTCCGACGCTCGTCGACGAGGCGATCGATCGTTGCGAGTCGGCGATCGAGAAGTTTGGCGGCGACCGGCAGTCGGAGGGGATCGTCCTCTCCGTGCTGGCGACGCTCTATGCGTTGCAGGGCGAGTTCGACCATGCGCACTCCCTCGCCGCGCGTGGGCGGGCGTTCTTCGAGGAGCTCGGGCTCGAGATGGAAAAGGCGAGGCTCGGAATGGAGGCGGCGGGCATCGAGCGGCTCTCCGGTGACCTGGAGGGTGCCGTACGGGAATTACGATCCTCGTACGACGCCCTGGACGCCGTCGGCGAGAAGTTCCTCCTCTCGACGGTCGCCGGGTTCCTCGCCCAGACACTCCTCGAGCAGGGGGCGCTGGAGGAGGCAATCGTCGCCTGCGACAGGAGTCGCGAGCTGACGATCGAGGCGGATGTGGCGACTCAGGGCCTTTGGCGCTATGTCCGAGGCCGAATTCTGACCCGGCAAGGAGCGTACACGGACGCGGAGAACATCATCCGCGAGGCGCACGCATACCTGGCGCCGACGGACGCCATCATCTATCAGATCGAGTGCAACATCGCGCTCGGCGAGGCCCTCGCTGCGGCGGGGAGGGTCGAGGAGGCGCGGGCGGCGCTGCAGGCGGCGCAGCTGCTCGCCGAGACGAAAGGCGGCGTCGTGATCCTCAGCGGCGTTCTCCGCCTCCTCGAGGATCTCGACGCCGCCTCAGCGACGACATAGGGATCTACTTCACCAGGTGAACGGCCCGTTCGTCTTGGCCTTGGTGACGATCTTCCAGGTCTTGGGCCCTGGTCCCTTGGGCGGGTCGATCGAGACCACACAGCCGTTCGGGTCGGTGTTATCGCTGTCGACCGGCGCGCAGTTCGGGAGCGCCGCCGTCGGGTCGTTGTGGAAGACCTGCGTGATCTTGTAGCCACTCGGCAGCGCGGCGTCCGCGACCTTGAACGTGAACACGATGAACTCGTCGCCGAACGTCGCGGGGAGCCCATCGGGGCAGTTCTGGCCGGGCGCCGCGATGCAGATCAAGGACTGCCTTGCGAAGTTCGGGTCGTCCTCCGAGGGCTCTGTGATCGTGCTCGCAACCCCGCCCGCCGCGCTCGCTGGCTGGAACGAGGCCGGCAGGCAGAACGACGAGATGACGGGATTCGTCTTGTCGGGGATCACCCCGGCGGTGGCGAGGTTGGCCTCGCCCGCTGCGCAGCCCTTGAGCTCGTAGCCGCCCGCCCGGTTCCGCGCGCTCAGCTTCGGGTCGTCGTTGACTCCGAGCAGCGCGGCTTCCCTGGTCAGAGCGAAGGTCTCGTTGCCGTTTGTTTCCTTCCCCTCCTTGATGAACCACGTCCCGGTCGCGACGAAGCACGTCGCGCACCCCTGCTTCGATGCACCCTCGGGCGCCTTCCACACGACTGTGACGGTCAGCTTGTTGGTTTCTCCCGGTGGTAGCTGGCCGAAATTGCACGTCAGGACCTTCGTGACGGGGTCGAACGCGTCCGCGCCACACGACGTGCGGACCGGAGTTGCCAGGTCGCCCGTCCCGGTGACCGACGGCGGCGCCATGACGAACTTGACCTGTGTGAACATGGAGCCGGTGTCGTTGAAGAACGTCGCGGTGTAGGCGATGTTCTCGCCATACGTCACCGCGGCGGGGCCGGGTACGACCTGCAGGTCCGGTACACCCTTGCGATTACCCGCGCTTCCGCCGGAAACGGCGAATGCCGCGGCGATGATCCCCAGACACGCGACCAGTAGGCGCCAACGCGCGCGCTTCATCCCTTGTCTCCCTCCCGTTGCTGCCGCAGCGGCGCGCACCCAACGCGCCGGACGCCTATCGTGTCAGCAAGCTGTTGCAAGCGCAAGCGGCCGCAGCGGAATGGCGCCCGGAGGCGGGGCTACGATGCCTCCTCCTGGCGACGTGGCCGAGTGGTTAGGCAGAGGCCTGCAAAGCCTCGTACAGCGGTTCGAATCCGCTCGTCGCCTTGAAGCCTGTGCCCATGCGGAGTTTCAGGCGTCTTCGGTTTGACGGTTTCCGGCGTAGAGTCGTCCGCTCAATGATCGGGCCGTTGGCGAAGTAACGCTCGACCCGTGCTGGACGCTTGAGCTCATCGTTCTCCCTCTGTTGCCGTCGAGGCAGCGCGTCGGTATTCCGTCAGGGCTTTCACGGCAGACTCGGTGCGTGTGCTCATTGTCCTTCCTTAGCCGTCTGATGTTCGTCCGGGCCCGCAAGCAGGGCGAGAAGCAGCTCGGCGGCATCTCGACCCGACGCCTCGTCTCCGTCCCCTCGACCTGAGGCGCTAACCCGATTATGACCGCGACGAGGGCGGGCGGGCATTCGGCCCGCCCCTTTTCGCGTCCCCGCGGTGCCGCGCTTGGAGCTTCGGTGGTGGCGCTACGCTCGCAATATGGCGCGAACGCTTCTCGAGCGAATCCACAACCCGCATAACTACGAGTGCGGCTGCGACCCGGAGTGTTGGTGCCGACGCACCAGGATCGGGCGGGCAGTCAAATGGTGGTTTCCTGCCCGCTACTTCGGGATCCGCCACAAGAACAGCTTCTTCGAGGGCATGACGTGGGACCAGATCCGTGACTGGAAGCGGGAACAGGCCGACAAGGGCATGTACCCGTAGCCCGCTGCGATCGCCAGCTGACAGGACCGCAGCCGCACGCGTTTAGCGCCTGTTCGGCTTGGAAATACCCCTGTGGGCGGCTCTGAGATTCGGCCAAGCTTTGCTGCGAGGGGGACTCGGATTGTGGGGAAACGAGGATCCCAACAGGAGTGCTTGCGCAAGGCAATCGGATCACGGAGCCGCCCCCCGTCCATCCCCTGACGGCCCCGCCGCGCTCGTTAGGGCGGACGTGTGGCGGCTACGCGCGATCATCAACGCGGGGACCGCGGCCCCGTGACTAGCGCAGATGCCGGGTCAGATCTGCCGCGGTCTGCGGGCTCGGTGCGAATGCGAGTGGTATGAGGGCGGAAAGCGTGGCCGTGCCACCGAGAAGAAAGAGGGAGCGGTAGCTTCCGGTCGCGGCGATCGTCAGTCCGACCACCGGAACCGCGAGCGCTGATGCGACCGCGCGGAGTGAGTAGTAGAGAGCGGTGTAGCCGCCGGACTCGCCCTGCGGGATAAGCGAAGCAAAGAGGGAGAACGCGAGCGTCGAGATGAGGCCAAAGCCGGCGGCTGCCGAGCCGCACGCCACCGACACCCAGACCAGGCTCGTGGAGGCTGCGGCGGCCAGGAAGCCTACGCCCATGAGCGCGACGCCAAGTGCCAGGAACGGTTTGTGCAGGCGCGGGTTGCGGACGAAGCCTGCTGCGACCATGGCAGCGCCGGCGCCGAGCGCGAACGCGGCGAGCCAGAGCGAGGCGAGCCCCGGCTCGAGTCCGAGCACCGCTTTGGCGTAGAGAAGGAAGAAGACCGGCAGCGCCGCGTACCCCATCACCCACAGGATCTCCGCGGCCAAGAGCGACCGCACTCCGGGGCGAATCAGGGCGGTGGCGTAGAAGCGAAGTGGTGGCGAGACTCGCTGCTGAGCCTCGCCGGGAGCGGTCACCGGCAACCATCGCAGCGTCGGCCAGGCGAGCACGAGCATCCCCACGGCCGCAAGGACGAACGGCGCCCACAAGGCCACTCCGGTGAGGAGGCCGCCGAGGGCTAGCCCGATTAGGCCGCCCGTCAGCGCGGCGACCTCCTGAGCGCCGTTCCCCTGCGCGTACTGCTCGCCCTCGAAGCAGTCGTGCACGAGCGCACGATGCGCCGTCGTGACCACGTTCACGCCGACGTAGGCGACCGTTCCGGCGAGCGTGAGCGCGAGAAACGAGCTGCTATGGCCAAGTGCGACGGCAGTCAGGCCACATGCGGCCAGCACGCTCCCGCCGGCAATGAACGGCCGTCGGCCGTGGCGCGGGGTATAGCGCCGATCGCTCCACCGCCCGATCAGGAGCGGCACGGCGAAGCCCGCCGCCGAGTTCACCATCATGGCCAACCCGATCAACGCTGGCGCTTCCCTGATTTCGGCGAGCAGCAGCGGCAGGTAGGTCGTCGTTACCGTTCGCACGAGGCCAGCGCCGACTGCGGCCGAAGCGAAGACAAGCAGGTAGGCCAAGCTGCGCCGAGGACGGAGCGGTAGCGGAAGAACGCTCGGCAGCCGAGTCGCGACGAGCGGATCGCTAGAGACGACACACCTCGAGCGAGCCGGACCTGTACACAAAGGCCGTCCCGGCTGGCTGCCCCGCCCGTTCGCCGCCCAACTCCGAACGCAAGGCCGGCGCCACGGACCTGCATCTCGCCCTCGAGCTCATCGGAGACCCAGCGCAGCTAGAGACCAGCGAGGTGGTGGAGTTTGTAGAACCCCTGCCGCGTCGGCGGCGCCGGCCATTCCACGTCACCGAGCACGGCGAACGGCCGGCATCACGTGCTCGTCAAAGTACGCCCGGCCATGCTCCCGCCTCTCCCAGACGTTGACGATCCGAAAGACCCCGTCCTCGTCGTCGAACCCGGCGAAATGGATCAGGAGCCCCTCTGACGCGGCCCGACTATTCGTTCGACGCTTGTTCACCGCGTCGTAGTTCGCCGTGCCCCGATCGGAGATCGCGAACTCCTGGATGAAGCGACGGCCATCGGATCCTCCCCTCGCCGAGTGTGAACTGATCGTATTCCGGCTGAACCGGCGTCTCAAGCGGGCCTGGCCGGTGCGTGCCTGTCTTGCCAACGAATCCGAGACCACCACCGGGACCACCGGCAGCGCATTCCGCGACGTACACGGCGCCGAAACCGCATGGCTGAGCATCCGCATGGCTCGTGACCCTCTTCGGTTCCGGGCGGGAAGCGCCGCTCGTGGTCGCAGGCGGTCAGTACCCATGCAAAACCCATTTGCTAAGCCAGAGGACTGCTGGCGACAGGCCAAATCGAGAAAAGGGGCCCGGCAAGCCGGGCCCCTTTCGTCGAATGCGGTGCGGTCGAGCTTACGCGGCGACCAGGACGCGGTCGCTGTGAACAACGACCTTGCCGCTCGTGATCTTGGGCTCGTTGGGGACGATCGTGTCGAGCTTCTCGTCGCGCAACCAGGTGGCGACGAACTTCGTCGACTCCATGCCCTGCTCAGGAGTCTCGAAGAGACTGAGCGAGCTGAAGACGCCGTTGCCGGACTCGATCAGCCAGTAGCCGCCGAACCCGGACAGCTTCTCCAGCTTCGGGACGAGCATCTCGTTGACCTTGCCGGTCAGCTCGGCCGAACGATTCTGGTCCACACCGTCGTAACGACGAATGATCGCAAACATGTGAGGCTCCTTCTTTCCTACAGGACAGGGAGTCCGAACGAACTCTCTGCGGCGCTCAGGTCGGGGGTGACAATCGAAGAGGAACTACAAACCCTCGACGCCGTCAAAGACGACTAACGCGCTGAACTAGGTATGCCCGATTCGCTTAGCTTGAAACCTTGGTCGTCGCGCAGCGCTGAGCCGGGTAGCTGTCCCCATCCCGCAGGTGGGCGCGGAACTCCTCTAGCGACGTGGAGGAGCGGCGGCGGGGCGAATCAACCGGCCGTGCCAGTGCTCAGCCTGTCGGGCGAGGCGCTCCTGCTCCTTCGTCGCGTAGCCGTGGACATACCTGCTCACTGCAACCATGCTGCCTGGTTTGACCTTGTCGGCCGTTCGGTGGAGGATCGGAGCGAACATCGCGGAGCGCATGATCGAGACGAACGGGGCTCAGCTCTGTACCGAGGTTTTCGGTAGCCGGGCCGATCCGCCGGTTCTCCTCGTCATAGGTGTCGGCGCGTCGATGCTCTGGTGGGAGGAGGGCTTCTGCCGGATACTCGCCGGGCGCGGCCGGTTCGTGATCCGCTATGACCACCGCGACACCGGGCGGTCGGTCACATACGAGCCGGAACGCCCGGGGTACACCGGCGCCGATCTGGTCGCCGATGCCGTGGGCGTGCTCGACGCGTACCGCATCCCGCGCGCCCACATCGTGGGCGTGTCGGCGGGCGGGGCTTTCGCGCAGCTCCTCGCGCTCGACTTCGCCGACCGGGTGCTGTCGCTCGTTCTCGTCAGCACGTCTCCGGTGACGCCTGGCGACCGCGACCTCCCGTCTCCGACCGCGGCGTTGTCGCGGTTCGCCCAGACGGCCGCCGTGGACTGGGCGTCGACCCAACCGACTGGGCGACGATCGCGGACGCGATCGCCGCACACACGGCCCCGTCGTTCGTGTGAACGCTCAGCAGCGCTCGGCTCGACCCCCCACCAACTCTCTCGGGTGATAGAGCCTCGTGCGTCGGCGTCCTCTACTCGCGAATCGGCCACAATCGTCGCATGGCCGTGATGCGACCAAAGGACATGAATGGCGCATTCGCAGAGGCGGTGAACTCGGGTGATCTGGAGCAGGTACTCGCGCTGTACGAGCCGGACGCGGTCCTGGCGCCGAGACCCGGCGAGCGCGCCCGTGGTCTCGGGGAGATCCGGGCCGCACTGCACGAGCTTCTCTCACTCGGCGGTGAGATGGAGTCACGCAACGTCTGGTGCATACAGGCCGGCGAGCTCGCTCTGCTGCGGGGCGAATGGCGGCTCCGAGGCACGGCACCCGACGGCTCGCCGCTCGAGCTCGCCTCTCCTACGGCCGAGGTCGTGCGCCGGCAGCCGGACGGCTCGTGGCTATACGTGATCGACCACGCGTTCGAAGAGGACTAGACGCCGCTATCCCTGCGTCGTCCGTGGGTGATTGGGTCTGCTGGCGCGCTGGGCGCGGCTACGCTGGCCGGGTGCTGGTCCGCGCCGTCGCCTGGGTCGTGGTCGGCTGCCTGGCCGCCGCCGGCGCCACGGCTTCGGCATCGGCGGCGGACACGAATCCGGTCGTCCTCCGGATCGTTTTTCCGGAAGGCTGGAGCGCCCGCCAAATGGCCGATCGGGTGGCTGAGGTGCGCCGCATCGCCATCGAGCGGCGGGGCGTTACACCGCGATTGACGGGCGCCGCATACGCGCGGGCAGCTCGAAGAGCCCGACCTCCGCAGAGGTTTCGCGCGGAGGCGGGCTACAGGGTCGAGGGGTTCCTCTTCCCGGCTCTCTACCAGTTCGAGGCACACACCAGCGCCGAGACGTTCGTCGCGAACCAGCTCGCCGCGTTCGAGGAACGGTGGCAGACGGTCGACCTGCGACCCGCGCGTCGTCGAGGACGTACCCCCTACGAGGTTCTGACGATCGCCTCGATGGTGGAACGGGAGACGGTCGCCCCCGAGGAGCGTCGACTCGTCGCTGCGGTTATCTACAACCGCCTCGAGCGCGATATGCCCCTCGGGATCGACGCGACGCTGCGGTACGGCCTCGGGATCCCCGGCACGAGACCGCTGACCAAGGCTCATCTCGCGAGCAGCTCGCCGTACAACACGCGCCGCTTCAAAGGTCTTCCGCCCACGCCGATCGGCAACCCCGGGCTCGCATCGATCCGTGCCGCCGCCAACCCCGCCCCCGTCGACTACCTGTACTACGTTCGCAAGCCGGACAAGATCGACCACTTCTTCACCGCAGACGACGAAGAGTTCTGCAAAAAGGCCCGCGAGTACGGCTACAGCTGCTAGGGCCGCCGGCGAAGTCGCGGGCGAGCACGCTGTCCCTTGTCCGTGATCCGGTCACTCGAAGGAACGCGAACCCCGGTTCGCTCCCGCGCCGGCGAGGCTCGATCAGCGGGAGGTCGAGCGCGCGTGCCTCTACCCACTTCCGCTCTCCCCAAACGCTCCCTCGGGGTGGGCGTTCATGACGCGTGGTCGACGATGTCCACAACCACGCGGGGCGTTTCGGCAGGGGGCGTGCGGGGACGCCCCGCGTCGGTGATTCCGTTCCTACACCCCTGCCGAGTGCCGATGTCTACTAATGGCGCGCCGGACCCCGATCGACCTGCCTCGGCAACGGTCGGGCTCCCTGGGGGTGGAATTACAGCGGGTCGAATCCGCTCGTCGCCTTCTTTCGTGCGCTGCTGTAAGGGAAACGTGAGGCTCGCTCTCACAGCGATTCTCGCTCTGTGACGGCGGGTACGCCCCGCACGTTGTGCCGCGAAAGCAAACGAGAAGGGGTGAGAGACCCATGAGACGCCATACACGGAGTTTCCTGTCACTGTGGCTCCTCGCAGTCACGGCCGCGTTTGCCGGGGCGATGCTCGGCGGGACGGGGCTCGGATCCGCAGCGACGCAGGCGAGGCCGACGAACCAGACGCCTCCGACCATCCAGGGCACCCCGCAGGGCGGGTCAACCCTGACCGCCAAGGAGGGGACGTGGACGGGCAGCCCGACCGACTATGACTACGCCTGGCGGCGGTGTGACTCGGACGGTGGGAGCTGCTCGCTGATCAGCGGGGCCAGTGAGAAGACGTACGTCCTCAAGCAGGTCGACCAGGGGAACACGATCCGCGCGAGCGTGACGGCGCAGAACGCCGACGGGCGCACGACGGCCACGTCGGTTCCGACCGCGGTGATCCGCGAGGCGCCGGTCACGCCGCCTCCGCCCGCAGCGAACGCGTGCGACAAGACGCCGCCGATCGCGGCCGACGTGAAGCCGCCCGAACGGCTCCTGATCGCCGGCCAGCAGGTGTCGCCCGGCGTGATCGTCGGATCGACGAACACGATCGTGGCGCGGTTCCGTGTCGCGGCCTGTAGCGGCAAGCCGGTTCAGGGCGCGCTGGTGTACGTCACCGCGGTGCCGTACAACATGTTCTCGGTTCCGCCCGAGGCCACAACCGGTGCCGACGGGTGGGCCGAGCTGCGCATGAATCGGCAGCGCGGGTTCCCGGCAACGCCGCGGCAGCAGCTGCTCGTGATGTTCGTCCGGGCACGCGCCCCGGGCGGCAACCTCCTCGGCGGGATCTCGACCCGCCGGCTCGTCTCCTTCCCGGTCAACCTCCGCGGGTAGGCGACCGGAGACGAAGAGCGAGGCGGCGCCTTCGGGCGCCGCCCGCGCACGGGGTGGGCGCTCCAGGGGGTGTAGCGCCCACCCCGTGCGGGGGGCGGCAGGTTGAATCCGCGTCCGGGCGGCGCTCTACCCTGACAGGAGGGTGACTGTCTCACCGCTCCCCGACCCGCCGCCGCAGACCGAGCCGTGCCTCAGGTGCGGCGCCGCGATGGAGTGGCGGCACGGAACCTTCCAGTGCCCCCGCTGCCGCTTCAAGGTCGGCTGCTGCGAGGGGCTCACCGGCGACTGCCGCAGCTGAGCAGCCTCCCCGGGATAGCCTCGTCGGATGGAGATTCGCTCCATCCGGGCCGACGAGTGGCGGCGCTGGCGCGAGGCTCGCCTCCGGATGCTCCGCGAGGAGGCGGCATACTTCTCGACCCGCTACGAGGACGTGGTCCGCGAGCCGGACACCGTGTGGCAGGCTCGGACGGCCGAGGCGGCCAACGGCACGGACAAGGTGCTCTTCGTCGCCGAGGACGGCGGCGGCCTGCTCGGCGTCGTCGGGGGCTTTCGCCGGCTCGATCCGTCGGAGGTGCAGCTCGTCTCGCTCTGGGTCGATCCGACTGCGCGTGGGCTCGGCGTCGCCCGGTCGCTGATCCGCGCCGTCGCGTCCTGGGCCCGCGACCGCGGCGCTGACCGGGTCGTCCTGTTCGTCCAGGAGGCGAACGCCCCCGGTCGGGCGCTCTACCTGCGGGCGGGGTTCCGCCCCACGGGCGACCGCGAGCCGGTGGGTGCCGGCCGGCCGGGGTTCAAGCTCGTCGTCGCCGCGACGGTCGACGAGCTCCTCGACCGCTCCTAACCGGCCCCGACAAGTGGGTTCGCCCGGGCGCCGTAGTGGACGTAGGGCGAGCCGTCGTCGAGCGCGTAGAACGTGACGGCGGTCCACGTCGTCTCGCCGGGCGCTCTCAGCACGAAGAGATCGGGCTCGACCGGGACGAGCGAGAACTCGTGCACGGGCTCCGGCATCAGCTCAGCGAGGGGGCCGGTCGCCGTCGCGCGCAGCCTCAGCCCACCATCGCCCGCGAATACCTCCGTGGTCATCGCCGAGCGCTCGTAGCGCCCAACGTACCTGTCGAGCTCCACCGGAGGCGCCGAGGGGGGTGGCTCGAGGAGGCCCGGCATCTCGAGCCCCGCGGCCGCGCGGAAGATCTCGCCGTAGAGGTCGTGGAAGAGATCCAGCGTGTTGCCGCCGTTCGTGAGCAGCGAAACGGCGAGGCGGCGAGAGGGCAGCAGCCGTAGGAACGCCGACTGCCCGATCGTGTTCCCGTCGTGGCCGAGGAGCCGCTCGCCGTCCCACCCGAAGCGGATCCAGCCAAGCCCCCAGGAGTCGCCGAGCGTGTGCGTGTCGGGAAGCTCGGCCTCCTTCCCCGCCATCGCCTCGCACGACGCGACCGACAGCACGCGGGTGCCGTCCGCAGCGACACCGCCATCCAGGTGCATCCGCGCGAACGCGAGCACGTCCTCGACGCTCGCCGTGATCAGGCCCGCCGGTCCCATCGAGCGGGTCAGGAGCCAGGTGGTCGTCGGCACGGGGTCCTCGTCCGGCTCGCCGACGTGACCGACCGCCGTCCTGTGGAGCAGGGCATCCTCCGGCAGCGTCACGGTGCGTCCGAGCCGAAGCGGCGCCGCCAGACACTCCCGGAGCGCGGCGTCCCACGTCCGGCCCGTGAGCTGCTCGACGATCCGGCCGGCGAGGACGTAGCCGGAGTTGCAGTACGACCAGGTCGCCCCGAGCGGATGGTTCTGCCCCACCTCGGCGAGGCCGTCGACGTAGCGCGCGATGCAGTCGTCGCCACGGCCGACGTCGGTGAAGACGTCGCCGTCGATCCCGCTCGTGTGCGTGAGCAGGTGCCGGGTCGTCACGGTGCGAGACACGTCCGGATCGGCGACCCGGAAGCCGGGCAGGACGTCGGCGACGGGCGCGTCGAGGTCGAGCCGTCCCTCGTCGACGAGCTGCATGACGAGCGACGCCGTCCACACCTTCGTGATCGATCCGATCTGGAAGAGCGAGTCGGGCGTGACCTCGACGCCGGTCGCCTTGCTCAGGACGCCGGCGCCGGTCGCCGTCACCGTCCCGTCGTGGAGGATCCCGAGCGTTGCGCCTGGCACGCGATGAGCGGCCATCAGCTCGACGAGCCGCTCGCGCCAGGCGACGGCGTCGCGTCGCGTCGCTGGCGGTGGGCTCGGTGCGCGGCGCGCTCGCCATCCGGAGTAGCGTACGCCCGTGCCCGACGCCGAGCCCACGCTGTCGTCGCTCCGCGCGGGCGTCGTCGGCACCGGATTCGTCGGCGTCGTCCACGTGCACGCGCTCCGGCTCCTGGGCGTCGAGGTCGCCGGGCTCGTCGGCTCGTCTCCCGAACGGGCCGCGGCCAAGGCGGTCGCGCCCGTCTACGAGTCCCTCGAGGCGCTACTCGCCGACCCGTCGGTCGACGTCGTCCATCTCACCACGCCGAACCACCTGCATCACCCCCAGTCCAAGCAGGTCCTCGAGGCCGGGAAGCATGTCGTCTGCGAGAAACCGCTGGCGATGACATCCGACGAGTCGGCCCAGCTGGTCGCGCTCGCGGAGTCGAGCGGTCTCGTCCACAGCACGAACTTCAACCTCCGCTTCTTCCCGCTCGTGCACGAGGCGAAGGCGCGTGTCGCCGCCGGCGAGCTGGGTGACGTCTGGAACGTGCACGGCGGCTACCTGCAGGACTGGCTGCTCTACCCGACCGACTGGAACTGGCGGCTCGAGCCGGACAAGGGCGGCGCGCTTCGCGCGATCGGCGACATCGGCTCGCACTGGATGGACATGGCGCAGTTCGTCACGGGACGCCGGATCGTCGAGGTCTGCGCCGATCTCCATACGACGATCCCCGTGCGCCGGCGGCCCGTCGGCCAGGTCGAGACGTTCGCGAGCGCGGACGATGTCGAGCGCGAGGACGCGCCCATGACGACGGAGGATCTCGGCCACGTGCTCGTCCGCTTCGACGGCGGCGCGCGCGGCGCATTCAAGGTCTCGCAGGGGGCCGCGGGGCGCAAGAACTTCCTCCACTTCGAGGTCGACGGGTCAGAGTCAGCGCTCGCCTGGAACGCAGAGCGGCACGAGGAGCTGTGGCTCGGGCGCCGCGACGAGCCGAACGCCGTGCTGCAGCGGAACGCCGCCCTCATGCAGCCGTCCGCCGCGGCCCACACGTTCCTCCCGGCCGGGCATGCCGAGGGCTGGGTCGAGACGTTTCGGGAGCTTTACCGGAGCGTCTACGCCGCGGTCGCCGCCGGCGCGCCTTCCGGCGAGCCCGACTACCCGACCTTCGTCGACGGGCACCGCGCGAACGTCCTGGGCGACGCGATCGCCCTCTCCAACGCAGAGCGACGATGGGTGGAGGTACCGACATGAAGCTGGGGCTCCTCACTGCTGCGTTCCCTCGGCTCCGCCTGGAGGGGGTCGCCACCTGGGCGGCGACGAACGGCTTCGAGATGCTCGAGGTCGCCAGCTGGCCGGCGTCGGGCGGCGAGCGACGCAGGTACGCCGGCGTCTCCCACATCGACGTCGAGCGGCTCGACGCGGCGAAGGTGCGAGACGTGCTCGACCGTCACGGCCTCGAGATCTCCTCGCTCGCGTACTACCCGAACAACCTCCATCCCGATCCGGGCGAGCGGCGCACGGTCAACAACCACCTGAAGAAGGTCGTCGACGCGGCGGCGGCTCTCGGCGTCCCCACGGTCGGGACCTTCGTCGGCCGCGACCAGACGAAGAACGTGCCGGACAACTTCCGCGAGTTCCGCAAGGTGTGGCCGCGTCTCGTCGCCTACGCCGAGGACCGCGGGGTGAACGTGGCGATCGAGAACTGCCCGATGATCTTCAGCTGGGACGAGTGGCCCGGCGGCACGAACCTCGCCTCGACACCCGCCGTGTGGGACGAGATGTTCACGATCGTCCCGTCGCCGCGCTTCGGCCTCAACCTCGACCCCTCCCACCTCGTCTGGCTCCGGATCGACCACGAGAGAGTCGTCCGCGACTACGCGTCGCGGATCCTCCACGTGCACGCAAAGGACATGGAGATCGACCGGGACGGCCTCTACCGCAACGGCACTGTCTCGCTCGGGATGGGCTGGCAGGTCCCGCGTCTCCCCGGCCTCGGGGAGGTGCGCTGGGACCGGTTCCTCTCACAGCTCTACCGGGTCGGCTACGACGGCGTGGTCTCCGTCGAGCACGAGGACCGGGCGTTCGAGCAGACGGACGAGCTCGTGAAGCGCGGCTTCCTCATCGCGCGCGACGCGCTGCGCCCCTACCTGCACTGAGCCGCGGCAGGGCGTGCTTGCCCAGGATGATGCGTGGGTAGGAGAATCGGAGCCCGCACCCCGACTCGAGGAGGTAGTTCCATGTCCGTCGCCAAGGTGATCGAGATCACCGCTTCGTCGCCGACGAGCTTTGCCGAGGCGGTGAAGGAAGGCATCACGAAGGCGTCCGAGACCGTCCACGGCATCAGGGGCGCCTGGGTCTCCGAGGAGAGCGTGGTCGTCGAGAACGACGCGGTCACCGAGTTCCGAGTGACGATGCGCGTCAGCTTCGTGCTCGACTGAGGCTTGTTCGCATGGCGGGAATCCGCAGGAGCGGATTCCCGCCGCTCGGATCCCCGCCTTCGGCGGGGCAGATCCCTGAAGGCGTCGCCTTCGGCGCCGCAACGGACCCCAGCTTGCGCAAGCGGGGAACCCGCGGGGGCGGATTCCCCGCCGCACTTCCTCGGGATTCCGCGAAGCGGAATCCTGCTACAAGGGATGAGTGACCGCGCCGCCCACCGACGAGCGACTCGACCGACCCGCGACGAGCGACTCCACCGCGCGCGCCCTCGTGGCCGCGATCCCCGACCCGATCTTCCGGATCGGCATCGACGGGATCTACCGTGGTTTCAAGGTCGACACGGAGGAGGACCTCCTAACTCCGCCCGACGAGGTGATCGGCTACTCCGTGCACGAGCGCCTGCCGGACGGCGTCGCGGACGCCGTGCTCGCGGCCGGACGCCGCGCGGTCGCCGAGCAGGAGCCTCAGCACATCGAGTACTCCCTCGAGGTGCGCGGCGCGGTGCACGACTACGAGGGACGGGTCGTCGCGTGTGGCCCCGACGAGTTCGTCCTCATCGTGAGGGACTTCACCGAGCGCACGCGCCAGGAGCGAGAGCTCCAGCGGGAGCGGGACTTTAGCCGCGCGGTCGTGCGCTCCACGCCGAGCTTCCTCGCGCTGGTCGACCCGGAGGGCACGCTGCTGGGCGTCAACCGCGCGCTCGAACGGGCGGCGGGCATCCCGGAGGAGTCGTGGATCGGCCACCCCTTCTGGACGCTCTTCATCGCCGAGCAGGACGTCGAGCGTGCGCAGCACGACTTCCAGCGCCTGACGGAGGAAGACCCGCCCGGTGTCGTCGAGTACGAGCACGTCGCCCCTGACGGGGAGCGGCTCGTCGTCGACTGGACGGCGACGATCGTCCACGACGCGGAGGGGACGCTGCGCTACCTCCTGTGCGGGCTCGACATCACCGCGCGCAAGCAGGTCGAGGAGGAGATCCGGCGCTCGCGGGCCCGGATCGTCTCCGCGGGCGACGCGGAGCGAAAACGGCTCGAGCGGAACCTCCACGACGGTGCCCAGCAGAACCTCGTCTCCGTGTCGCACGCCGTCCATCTCGCAATGCGGGAGCTCCGCACCGACCCCGACAAGGCGCAGCAGCATCTCGACCGGGCTCTCGAGGAGCTGACCGTCGCGCACGAGGAGCTGCGCGAGCTGGCGCGCGGCCTCCATCCGCAGATCCTGACGCTCCAGGGGCTGGGCTCGGCCGTCCGGGCGCTCGCCGCCAAGGCTCCGATCTCGGTGACGGTCGTGACGGTCGACGACGCGGAGCGCTGGCCTCCGCTCGTCGAGAGCGCCGCCTACTTCGTGGTGTCGGAGGCGCTCACCAACGTCCTCAAGTACGCCCGGGCGACGTCGGCGACGGTGCGGGTCACTCCGCGCGACGACGTGCTCGTCGTGGAGGTGTCCGACGACGGCTGCGGCGGCGCGCAACCCGGAGCCGGCTCGGGGCTCGGCGGCCTCCGCGACCGCGTCGAGGCGCTCGACGGGACGTTCGAGCTACACAGCCCCGCGGGCGAGGGCACCCGCGTGCGCGCCGCGCTGCCACTTGCCGCCGAGCCCTGACGGTTGTCGCTTGACAACGCGCACGTGGCGGTGCGAGGATCGTCCCCGTCGAACCCCGTAGCTCTTCGGAGTCGCGGGGTTCGGCGTTTTTGTGTGGCCCCGAGGCGTGGCGTCAGCCGCTCCTCTGCATTTGCTCCGGCGGGTAGCGTCGCGGGATGGCCGACGCCCCGCTGATCGAGGCCCGCACCCTCACCAAGCGCTACGACGACTTCGTCGCCGTCGACGGGATCGACTTCGCGGTCGCCCGCGGCGAGACGTTCGGATTCCTCGGCCCGAACGGCGCAGGCAAGAGCTCCACGATGCGCATGATCGGGGCCGTCTCGCCCGCGAGCAGTGGCACGCTCCGCGTCCTCGGGCGCGACCCCGAGCGCGACGGGCCGGCGATCCGCGAGCGGCTCGGCGTCGTCCCGCAGGAAGACAACCTCGACCTCGAGCTGGACGTCGGCGAGAACCTCGTCGTCTACGGGCGGTTCTTCGGCCTGCCGCGCGACGAGATCCGCCGCCGCAGCGACGAGCTGCTCGAGTTCGTGCAGCTCGCCGACCGCAAGGACGCGCGCGTCGACTCGCTCTCCGGCGGCATGAAGCGCCGCCTCACCATCGCCCGGGCGCTGATCAACGAGCCCGAGCTTATGCTGCTCGACGAGCCGACCACGGGGCTCGACCCGCAGGCGCGCCACGCGCTGTGGGACCGCCTCTATCGCCTGAAGCAGCGCGGCGTCACGCTCGTCCTCACGACCCACTACATGGACGAGGCCGAGCAGCTCTGCGACCGCCTCGTGATCATGGACCGTGCGAAGATCGTCGCGGAAGGTTCGCCGCGCGCGCTCATCGAGCGGTTCGTCGAGCGCGAGGTCGTCGAGCTCCGCGTGGGAACGGACGGTGACGCCCCGTCGCTCGACGGGATCCATGGCCATGTCGAGGTGCTGCAGGACCGGATCGTGATCGGCACGGACGACGGCGACGCGGTCGTAGACCGCGTGCACGCGCTCGGTCTCCACCCCGAGACTGTCCTCGTCCGCCGCGCGACCCTCGAGGACGTCTTCCTGCGCCTCACCGGACGCAGCCTGGTCGACTGATGGAGCCCGCCCGCCGCACGCTCGCAGTCGTCGGCTGGCACGCCCGGTCGTTCCGGCGTCTGTGGCGCGGCTCGATCACGGTGTCGTTCCTGAACCCGATCTTCTTCCTCGTCTCGATCGGCCTCCTGCTCGGAAAGCTCGTCGACCGCTCGGACCCCGACCTCGGTGGTCTCACTTACCTGGAGTTCGTCGCTCCGGCGCTGCTCGCGACGACGGCGATGCAGACGGCCGCGAGCGCGACGACGTTTCCGGTCAAGGCCGGCCTCAAGTGGCTCAAGACGTACCACGCGGTCGTCTCGACTCCGGTCCGCGTCGGCGAGCTCGTCGCGGGGATCCTCACGTGGACCGGGATCCGGGTGATCGTCGCGGTCACGCTGTTCGCGGCGGTGGCCGCCGTCGGCGGCGCGTTCACCTCCCCGCTCGCCGTGCTCGCTCCGTTTGCGGCGCTTCTCTGCGGGCTCGCGTTCGGAGCCGTCCTCGCTGCGATCACCTCCACGGTCGAGGGCGACGAGTGGCTGGCGGCGATCTTCCGCTTCGGGCTCGTGCCGCTGTTTCTCTTCTCGGGGACGTTCTTCCCCGTCGAGCAGCTGCCGCGCTGGCTCGAGTTGCTGGCCTGGGCGACGCCGCTCTGGCACGGCGTCGACCTCTGCCGCAGCCTGACGTCGGGCCAGGTCGACGCGGCCGTGACGACCGTCCACGTGGTCTACCTCGTGGGCCTGACCGCCGTCGGCGCCGCGCTCACCGCGCGGGCGCAGCGGGGGAAGCTCCGGCGATGAGCACGCTCGACACCGCGCTGCGCATCGTCCCGCGCCTCCACATGCCGCGGTCGTGGCGTCTCGTGGAGCGGAACATCGCGAGCTCGCGCGGAGCGTGGCTCGTCTTCGTCTCCGGCTTCTTCGAGCCGCTCTTCTACCTCCTCGCGCTCGGCGTCGGCGTCGGCCGGCTGGTCGGCACGGTCGAGGTCGACGGCCAGGCCGTCGCATACCGCGAGTTCGTCGCCCCGGCCCTCCTCGCCGCCTCGGCGATGAACGGCGCCGTCTACGAGTCGGGCAACGTCTTCTTCAAGCTCAAGTACGCGAAGACCTACGACGGAGTGCTCGCCACGCCGATGACCGTACGCGACGTCGCCGCAGGCGAGCTCACCTACACGCTGCTGCGGGGTGCGGTGTACTCGGTCGGGTTCGTCACCGTGATGGTGGTCCTCGGCCTCGTCGACTCGCCGTGGGCCGTGCTCGCGGTGCCCGGATCGCTGCTCGTCTCCGCCGCGTTCGCGGCGCCGTCGGTGTTCGGGACGACGCTGATGCGTTCCTGGGCCGACTTCGCGTTCGTGGAGCTCTGCACGCTGCCGATGTTCCTCTTCTCCGCGACGTTCGTCCCCGCCGACGAGTATCCCGACGTCGTGCGCTGGTTGCTCCCGCTGACGCCTCTCTACCACGGCGTCCAGCTCCTGCGGGCGTTCACGCTCGGCGACGTCGGGTGGGTCGTGCTTCTCCATATCGCCTACCTCGCGGCGCTCGCCGGTGTCTTCTTCGTGCTCGCCGACCGTCGCCTCGGCCGGTTGCTCCGCAAGTAGCCGGCTCAGGCTGCGGCCGGCCGGAGCGCGTAGTGGAGGAAGAGGTGGCTGCCGTGCAGCCTGACGGAGCGCAGGCGGGCCTCCGCCGCCCGGCCCGGGAGCAGCGCCGCGCCCTCGACGAGGCCGTAGGAGACCGTCGAGCCACGACCCGCGATCAGCGGCGAGACCGTCAGGAAGAGCTCGTCGATGAGATCGGCCTCGAGGAGGGAGCCGAAGACGTGCGGCCCGGCCTCGCTCACGATGCGGCGGTGGCCCCGCCGGCGCAGCAGCGCGACCGCGGCGCGGACGTCCACCTGCTCCTTGCCCGGGAGCACCGCGATCTCTGCCTCATCCGGAAGACGGCCGGAGAGCCGCGCGGCGCCGGGCTCCGTAGTGAGGACGAGCGCGCCGTCTCCGAGCACCGGGTGGTCGTTCGGGATCGACCCTGAGGCGGTGAGAATTGCGACGCGCGGGCTGGCGTCGTTGCCGAGCTCGCGCCGCAAGGCGGCGAAGTGCTCCTCACCGGGCGGGTAGACGGTCTCCGGGCGCCAGCGTCCGCGAGGTGAGGCGCGCAGCGTGCCGCTGCCGATGAGCACGAGGTCCGCTGCGGCGCGCAGCGCTCCCATCACGAAGCGGTCTGCCTCGCTGCCGCCGCTGATCAGACGGTTCGAGCCCGGCAGCGACGGGATCGCGACGACGCCGTCGACGGTGGCCACGAAGTTGGCGTAGAGGCACCGCTCCGGCAGCCCGAGGTCACCGCCGTACAGGCGGCGAAGCCCGGAAGGAAGCGCCGCGACCTCGCCGGGCTCCTCCTGGAGGACCGCGAACGGCTCGAGCCCGGTCAACGGGCCAGCTCGAGGAACTCGCGGCGCAGCTCCGCATCCCGGTAGACGCCTCGCCAGGCCGTCGTGGTCGTGCGCGAGCGCTCCTCCACGCCGCGCATCTGGGTGCAGAGATGCGAGGCCTCGATCCGCACGGCGACCCCGAGCGGATCGACGAGGTCGACGAGCATGTCGGCGATCTGCTCGCCGAGGCGCTCCTGGACGGTGAAGCGCCGCGAGAACAGGCGGACGAGGCGGGTGAGCTTCGAGATGCCGATGATCCGCTCGCCGGCGATGTAGCCGACGTGGGCGTGGCCGAAGAAGGGAAGGGCATGGTGCTCGCAGAGCGCCGAGAACGCGATTGGCCCCTCGACGACCTGCGCGAAGGGCTCCTCGCCTGCCGCGTCGCTCTCCGTCGGGAAGGTCGTCACGAGCTTGGGGTCGCCGTCGTATCCGGCGGTCGCGTCGAAGAGCGCCCGCAGGAACCGCTCCGGCGTGGTGCGCGTGCCGGGAGTGTCGAGCGGCAACCCGAATGCCGCGAGGATCTCGGCGACGTTGCCTTGGAACCGGTTCCAGTCCTCCCTCGGGATCTCGCGCGGGTGGGCGAGGGCTCGCACGGCCAACGGCAGCTCGATCACGGTCTCGGACATCGTTGTGGCTCCTTCCTGGTCAGGTGTTGACGGCGACGAGAACGAGAGTGACGGCGATAGCCGTGTGCTGCGTGGCGAGGCCGAGGTTGTGGAGCACCCAGAGCGTGGACAGCTTCGGCTTTCGGCGCACGAGACGGTCGACGAGGCGATCCTGTGGGGCGTAGACGAGCTCGTAGAAGCGTCGGGGGATCCCGCCACCCACGGGCATCGCCTCCGTTCCGGCGTACAGCCGCCGCAGGTTGAAGTTGAGGCTGAGGACGACCGTCGAGGCGACGAATCCGGCGAGGGCGACCAGCGGGCGGCCCGTGGTATGCCCGATCGCCGCGAAGAGCGCGGCGTTCACGATCAGGTCGCAGTCCGAGTCGAGGTAGCGCCCGAAGGCCGTCTCGCGGCCGGCGGCGCGGGCGAGCGCGCCGTCGGCGCCGTCGAGAACCGTCTTCGCGACGAGCAGCACGGCCGCGACGAGCAGCTCGCCACGAACGAGCTCGATCGCCGCAGCGATCCCCGCGGCACATCCGCCGAGCACCACCGCGGGCGGCGGCACGCGCAGCGGCAGCAGCGCGAGGACGACGACGTGCGCGAGCGGACGGTAGAACAAATCCGCGACGAACTCGCGCGTCGGCGTCGGTTTGCGCGAGCGGCGAAAGGGGGAAGGACGTGTTCGATGAGCGCGACGCGAGCCTGGACCGAGCGCGACGGCGCCCTCGAGCGCGAGCTCGTCTTCGACGGCTTCCGCGAGGCGATCGCCTTCGTCAACCGGCTTGCCGACCTCGCGGAGTCGGAGAACCACCATCCCGACATCGCGATCGCCTACAAGCGCGTCACCGTCCGCTGGACGACGCACTCGGCCGGCGGCATCACCGACCGCGACCGCGAGCTGGCCGCCCGCACCGACGAGCTGGTCTGAGCTCACGCGAGCAGCTCCCGGAGCTGCTCCGCGCCGACCGGGGCCCCTTCACGAACGAGCTCCCGCGCGGAGTCCACCTTGCCCCACACGTCCCAGAGCAGGAACCCGCGTGGGCGCCCGTCGGCATCCTGGTAGCAGACGACGCCCTTGCGGTACGGCTCCGCCCACTCGGCGACCGTCTCGAGCCGCGAGTCGAGTTCCCCTACCGCCTCGTAGCCGAGCTCGAAGAGATCCGAATAGAAGAACGGCAGGTGGTCGTAGGGCTCGTCAGCACCTGCCATGTTCCGGCCCACCAGCCGGCCGTGGCTCTTCGCGTGATCTTCGTGCTCGACGCGCACGTCGCCGCCCAGGTCGCGTGACGGAAAGCGGGCGACGTCCCCGGCGGCGAACACGTCGTCGCGGCCGCCGACGCGGCCGCGGTCGTCGACGGGGATCCCGTTGTCCGTCGGCAGCCCCGCGGCGGCGGCAAGGTCGTCGCGAGGCACGATGCCGAGGCCGGCGACGACGACGTCCGATTCGAAGGCGCTGCCGTCGCCGACCGTGACGCGATAGCCGCCGTCCCGGCGCTCCACGCCGCCGACCCGCTCGCCGGCGACGACCTCGACGCCCTTGCCGCGGTAGTAGTCGTTCAGTGAGAGCGCGAGGTCGCGCGGGAAGAGGCGCGTCCCGATCGCCTCCTCGGGGAAGATGATCGTCACGGCGCAGCCGTTCGACGCCAGCGCTGCCGCGAGCTCCGATCCGATGAAGCCCCCGCCGATCACGGCCACGCGCGTGCCCTCACCCGCCGCGGCGCGGAGGCCGTGGTAGTCGGCGAGCGTGCGGTAGTGGACCACTCCCTCGGGCGCGCCCGTGAGATGCCGCGGACGCCCGCCTGTCGCGAGCAGGACACGGTCGTACCCGTACGTGTCGCCGCGCTCGTCGGTCGCGGTACGGGCGTCCAGGTCGAAAGAGACGATCGTGCGACCGAGGTGCAGTTCGACGCCCTCCGCCTCGGTCCCCCGCCAGATCGAGCTCTCCTCCTTCCCCAGCCACAGGCCCTTCGTCAGGGGCGGGCGGGCGTACGGCGGATCTGGCTCGTCCCCGACCAGCGCGATCGAGCCGTCCGGGTCGATCGAGCGGATCCCTTTGCACGCGGCGTCCCCGGTCATGCCGCCGCCGACGATCAAGTACCGGTGCGTGGTCACGATACGCTCCTTCTTTAGATCACAATTGGGTACTATAGAAGAAGACCGACATGGATGCGCTGGAAGCGATCGGAGACCACGGGCTACGCGAGACGCTCGTGCTCGTCCGCGGCGGGCGGCGGGCGGTGAGCATCGACGAGGCGGCCGCGGCGCACGGCATCCACCGCACCGCCGCGCGGCGGCGGCTCGAGCAGCTCACCGCGGCCGGTCTGCTCGTCGCGGGGTTCGAGCGACGCACCGGGCGAAACGGCCCGGGGGCGGGTCGTCCGGCGAAGGTCTACTCGCCCGCGCCGGAGCGGAGCGGCGTCGAGTTCCCGGGGCGCCGTTACCCGGAGCTCGTCGGGCTCCTGCTGGACACGGTGCCGAAGCGCCGACGCGAGGACGTGGGCGTCCGGTTCGGGACGATGCTTGCCGCAGCCGCCGGAGTCGAGCCGGTCGCCGATCCGCGTCTCGGCCTCGAGCAGCTCTGCGACGCGGTGGGAAGCCTCGGCTTCCAGACACGCCTGGAGAGCCTCGCCGACGGCCGCGCCGAGATCGTGACGCCCACCTGTCCGCTCCGCCCGCTCGTCGTCACGGACCCCCGAGCCGGCGACGTCGACCGCGGCGTCTGGCGGGGGCTCGTCGCGGCCGCCCTCGAGGACGTCGGCCCGGACGACGTGAGCTGCAAGGCGCACGACTGCCTCGAGCCGTGCGCGTCGTGCAGGATCGTGATCGGTCTGAAGCCCGCTTCCGCCTGACGGCGGCGACGGTGCGGCACGCCCGATGCTCCGAGGTGCGGGCGATCACTACTGCGAGCCGGCCTGCGCGACGAGCCACGCGCCCTGCTCGACCGTGAGCCCGTCGGTATTGACCACGAGGTCGTAGTGGGTCGGCAGCTCGTCTTCGATGTCGTAGAAGCGTCTGAGGTAGTCGCGTCGGGCCGCGTCCGACTGCTTCACCACGCGAGCCGCGTGCGCTGCGTCGAGGCCGTCTCGCTCGCCGATGCGCGATGCCCGGATGGCAGGCGACGCCGTCACGAGCACGCGAAGCTGATCGGAGGAACGGGCGACCACGTGGGAGGCACCGTGCGCGACGATCACGACGCTCCCGCGCGCGGCCGTTTGCGCGATCGTCTCCTTGATCAGCGCGCGGACGTCGTCGCTTCGTAGCTCCTCTCGCGTCGCCGACGCTTCGCCGTGCGTGAGCGCCCAGGCTTCGCCGCCCTGCGCGATGGCCTCCAGCAGGCGCGCCGCGAAGGACTTGCGACGCTCCTCGTCCGCGACCTCGGCAGGGTCGATCGCACCGGCGGCCGCGGTGCGCGCGACGATGTCGTCGTCGACGTAGACGTAGCCCAACTGCTCGGCGACGAGACGCCCGACCTCCTCGCCCCCGGCGCCCGAGGCGTACGAGATACAGACGACGCTGCGTGCCACTCCTTGACGCTAGGAGTCACGGCCGACGCCGTCAAGCACGCCGGCGGTCTCCTACCAGGGGATCTCGCTCCCGTCGGCGTGGAAGAAGCGCCCGCTCCGGGACGCGTCGAGCTCGTCGATCCGCCTGATCAGCCCGGCAGCAGCCTCGGGCGGGTCGACGTTGCCGCCACCCTGCGTCAGCTCGGTGCGGACGAAGCCGGGGTGCAGCACCGCGACGTGGATGCCGCGTGGCGCGAGGTCGTGCGCGAGGTTGGCGCCCGCCATGTTCAGCGCCGCCTTCGACATCCGGTAGCCGTAGTTCCCGCCCGAGGGACGGTCGCCGATCGAGCCTGCCTTGCTGGAGACGAACGCGATCTTCGCGCCCGTGCGGAGCCGAGGCAGGAGCGCCGCCGTGACGCGGAGGGGGCCGAGCGTGTTGACCTCGAACTGGTCGCGCGCAGCCTCCAGGTCGAGGCCGTCGAGCGACTCCCACCGGGCGATGGCCGCGTTGCAGACGACCACGTCGATCGTCTCGTTGTCGCGGAGCGCCCCTTCGAGCGCCGAGCCGACGTCGTCACGCGAGACGTCGATGCCCTCTACGACTCGGCAGCCGACCGCGTCGAGACCGGGCGAGCTCGTCCTGCACGCTGCGACGACGTCTTCACCACGGGCGTGCGCTTGCCGGACGAGCTCGAGCCCGATCCCCTTGTTCGCCCCGGTCACGAGCCAGGTCGCCACTCTCCTCCGACCTACCCGAAGCCGGGTCGAGACGCCGCTCAGTTGGCCTTGCCGATCTCGTGGTGCCACGGGCGCCACCACTTCGTCAGCCCGGCGTGGTCGCTCCCGCTCTCGCGCGCTATAGCGAGGACGTCCTTGTGGCTCGGCTGGCCGAGCCGCTGGTGCGTCCAGACGATGACGGCGTCGTTGCCCTCGAAGTAACAGAGCACCCGGCCGCCCGGCTTGTCGGGACCGTGCAGCCACGCGCGCTCGCCGCCCCACGTGAAGGCGTTGCATTTCCCCTTGTTGCGCTGGATGTCCGGATGGGCGTTCAGGAGCACCGTGTACGCGGCCGTCAGCGCCGCGGAGCTCGGGTATTCCGAGATCTGCCACCGGTCGGGCATGCCACCCGACGGAAGACAGACGGCGGTCTGGGTCGCGCCCGGCTCGGCGACGGTCTGCAGATGGCAGTCGCGCCAGACCGCCTCGGGGACGATCGCGTCCAGACCGGCGTTCGCGGGCAGCGCCGTGGCCGGTGTCCCCGTCTTGAGCAGCGTTGCGGACCCGCCGTCGGTGTGATCGCCCGTGGTGAGGTAGACGACCCCGGCAGCAGTGAGCGCGGCGAGGCCGGCGACGCCCGCAGCGAGCTTCCAGCCGAATTGGCGCCCCGGCTTCCCGAAGATCATGAGGACCCATCGGTTCGCGGAGGCCTCCGCGTCCTGCTCCGAGTACACCTGCAGGATGTGGATCGGGTCGGCGATGTTCTTCAGGTGCACGCGGCCGCGGTCGCTGAACTTCAATCCCTCCATGCGCCCTGCGAGCCGGTAGGTCGCCTCGCTGACGATCACCTCGCCGCCGTGGGCGCGGCCGCAGAGGCGAGCGGCGACGTTGAGCGCCGCCCCGCGGAAGCCGCCGTCCTCGAGCGAGACCGCCTCCCCGGAGTCGATCCCGATGCCGACGCGAAGGGGGAGATCGTGGTCCGCCTCCGCCTCCTCGCCGAAGAGCCCCTGGAGGTAGACGGAGCAGCGAATCGCCTGCCGTGCCGACGTGAACACCGAGAGCGCCTCGTCGCCGCGAATCTCGACGACCTCACCGCCGTGCGTCTCGACGCTTTCGGTGACGAGCTCCACGAACCGCGCCGTCAGGAGCGCGGCGGCCTCGTCACCGAACTCGTCGGTGTAGCGGGAGTAGCCGCGGATGTCGGCGATCAGGAACGAGCGAATGCTGGTCTGCACGCCCATCGACCCACCAGTATGACCCCTCGTCACGGGTACCACATACGGAAAGCCGAACATCCCCCGCCCGTCACCGAGGTTCTCAGAGCCAGTCGAGCAGGTCGGCGATCCCCTCGACGACGGCGTCGGGGCGCCGCCGCTCGGGCACGAGGTCGAGGTCGACCTGCCCGCTGATGCCGCTCCCCACGAGGATCGTGCGCGACCCACCGAGACGGCCCAACGCGATGTCGAGGTCGAGGTCGTCGCCGATCACGGCGACGTCGGCGGTGGGTGCGCCGAGCCGCTCCTCGATCGCCCGCAGCGCTGCGCGGGAGGGCTTGCCGACGACGACCGGCCGGGCGCCGGTCACCTTCGCGAGCGCTGCGGTGAGCATCGCGCCGCGGCTGAAGATCGGCCCGTTGGCACCGGCATAGGCGGGCACGAAGCTTCCCGTCAGAAGACGGGCGCCTGCGAGGATCGCCCGGGCGCCGCGCTCGAGCTCGGGGAAGTCGACGACGTCCGTGTGTGCGACGAACACGGCGTCCGTGCGCTCGCGGTCGTCACCCTCGACGACGTGGATCCCGTTGTCGACGAGGTACTCGCGCGCCGCATCGGTGCCGAAGAGCAGCACCGTGTATCCCCGATGAGAGCGGAGGTACGTCTGCACGCTGGTGAGCGGCGTCAGCAGCTCGTCGTCCGCGACGTCGATGCCCGCCTCGCGGAGCCCCATCGCGAAGCCCGCGGGCGGGATCTGGCTGCCGTTGGTGAAGAGCGCGAGCGGCCGTCCGGAGGCGCGGATGCGTGCGAGCGCCTCGCGCGCGCCGGGGAGGACGTGCACCTCCTCGCCGGCCCGGTGCACGAGCGTTCCGTCGACGTCGAGCACGAAGCCGCGGACGTCGTCAAGTCGCACGACGCCACTCCACGAGCTCGTCCCCCGAATGGACGCGGAGGTGCGTCACGCTCGGGCGCCTGGCGACTTCCCGCAGGAGCGTCGCCACGGGATGCCGGCCCGCGGCACGACCGGCGGCCGGCCCCGGGCCCGAGACGGGCTCGGATGCGAGCATCGCGTCCACCTGCTCCTCCGGCATGGTCAGGCGCAGAAGCAGCTCCTCGTCCGAGATCCCCCGGCCGAACCGCTCCCGGGCGCCCGCGAGGTGGAGAGGCTCGAGGTGCCGGAGCCCGTCGACGCGCGGCAGCGACAGGACCCGCACGGCGACGTCGGGCGCGACGGGGGCGGCGGGCTCGCCGTAGTGGCCGAGGAAGTAGCGGATCGTCTCGTCGGAGACGTTCGACCACCGCTCGGCGTCGATCACGTTCCTGACCGCCTGGGTCGCGACGAGCTGCGAGACGGGCGTGACGATGATCGGGTAGCCCATCTCGGCGCGGACGCGGCCGACCTCCTCGAGCGCGGCGTCGAACAGCTCGGGCCGACGCAGCTCGTCGAGCATCCTCCGTGTCGTGGAGACCATTCCGCCGGCGAGCTGGTGGTGGTAGTACGTCGCGTCGAACTCCTGCGGCGCCCCGACCGGCAGTCCCTTCTCGCTCCCGAGCCGGTGGAAGTGGTCGGCCATCTCGGTGAGCGCGTCGAGGTCGAGCCGGTGCGTGTAGCCCTCGGCCTCGAGGTCGCGCAGTGTCGTCTCGGCGGCGGGGTTCGACGTCCCGCGCGCGAGTGGCGCGACCGCCGTGTGCAGTACCCGAAACCCGGCGCGGAGGCCCTCCAGGTAGACGACCGGGGCGAGGCCGATCGTGCAGTGGCTGTGCAGCTCGGCCGGCCGGTCGCCCGCCGCGCGCAGGAAGTGGGGCGCCAGCTCCCGCACGGCGTCGGGCGTCAACAGCCCGCCGGGATCCTTGAGGTAGAGGGCGTCCATCTCGGTGCAGTCGGCGAGCGCTGCGGCGCGCTCGGCGTAGTACGCGTGCGTATGGACCTCGCTGACCGAGTAGGTCAGCCCGAGGACGACATGCTCGACGCCCTCCTGCCGTGCCATCGCTGCGACGCGGCGCAGTCGCGGCACGTCGTTCGAGGGATCGACGACCTGGACGCGCCGGATCCCGTTCCGCACGACGCAACGGAACGCGAGCCGCATCACGTCCTCGTCGGCGGGAACCCACGTGATGAAGCGCATGCCCGAGGTGATGAAGCTCAGCGGCGTCTCGGGCATTGCCGCCCGGACGAGGCGGAGCCGCTCCCAGGGATCCTCGCGGTGAAAGCGGACCGCGACGGCCATGTGGGTGCTGGAGCTGAAGTCGACGGCGCGGAAGCCCACACGGTCGATCGTCGGCGCGATCGCGAGGATGTCCGCGGTCGTCAGGCCGGTCGCGCTCCAGAGGCTCTGGTTGCCGTCGCGGGTCGTCGTGTCGACGATGTCGACGAGGGCGCTCACCAATCCGGCTCGACGCGGAAGAGCGGCGCGCCGTACTCGACGACCGCAGCGTTCTCGGCGCACACCTCGACGACCGTCCCGACGATGCCCGCCGGCACGGCGTTCATCATCTTCATCACCTCGATCAGGCAGACGACCGTCTCCTTCTCGACACGCGCGCCGACGTCGACGAACGGCGTCGCCCCGGGAGCGGGAGCGCGGTAGAACGTTCCGAGCATCGGCGCCAGGATCGGGTGGAAGCCGTCCGGCGGGCCTCCCTCCTCCGCCGGCGTTTCCGGGGCCAGAGGGCGCTCCGACGACCGGTCGCCGCGACGGACGTAGAGCGAGAGCCCCTCGGTCTCGACCCGCAGCTCCTCGACGTCGGACTCGTCGATCAGGCGGAGGATCTCGCGGACGTCGTCGTCGTCGAGCGGCATGGGAGTCAGGATCGCTCGCTGCGCTCGGTCGAGGCGCCGAACGTCCCCAGCACGAGCGAAAGCGCCGAGCCGGACAGCGTTGTCTTCCGCTCGGGGACGGTCGTGACGGGCCGTGCCTGGAGCACGACCAGCGCCTCCGGCAGCGAGCGGCCGCGCGCGATTGCCCATTCCACGTCCTGGTGGGAGCCGAAGTGGCGCTCGACCCGGCGGGCGACCTCGACGAGCGCGGCCAGGTGCTCCTCGCCCAGGCATGCCTCGTCGCGCCGCTCGGCCGGCACCTCGACGCGCACCGTCCCGCGACCGGCGGCATCCGGCACGTACTCGATCTCCTTCGCGTTCACCGTGCGGCGCACCACCTCGCCGGTCACCTTGCTGACGAGGAAGTCGTCCGGCGTCGTCTCGCCGCCCACGACGGCGATCCCGAGGCCCCAGCTCGCCTCGATCGCGACCATGCTCGGATCGCCGCTCACCGGGTTGCAGGTGAAGAGCACGCCGGAGACCTCGGCGTCGACCATCTCCTGCACCGTGACGCCCATGGCCGGCGCCTCACCTCCCGCGGCGCGCGCCCCGCGGTATGAGATCGCGCGCGGGGTGTAGAGGCTCGCCCAGCAGTCGCGCACCGCGTCGCAGATCTGCTCGAGGCCGCGCACCCAGAGGAAGCTCTCCTGCTGGCCGGCGAACGTCGCCTCCTCGCTGTCCTCCCCGATCGCGCTCGAACGCACCGCGACGGGAGGCTCCCTGCCACTCTCGCGCACGAGCTCGTCGTAGCGGGACGCGAGCTCCGCTCGGACCGCGTCGGGCAACGGAGCGAAGCGCATCGCCTCGCCGATCGTCTTCGCGGCGGCCGCGCCGTCGTTGAGGTCGCCGCTCGCCGCGCGCTCCATCGCGGCAGCGATCGTGCCGTCGAGCCCCGTCTCCGCCACGAAGGCGCGGAACGCGCTCGCGGCCACCGCGAAGCCGGACGGGACGTTGAGCCCGATCGACAGGAGCTCCCCGAGGTTCGCGCTCTTGCCGCCGAACGCGGCGCCGTCCGACCGCCGCAGCTCCCGAAGCGCCGTGGTGTGACCGCCGGACACCGCGGCCTACTCGTCGAGGACGGTGACCACGCCGCTCGTGCCGTCGACGCGGATCGTCTGGCCGGTCCGGATCTGCGCCGTCGCACGGCCCGTGCCGACGACGGCCGGCAGCCCGTACTCGCGGCAGACGATCGCCGCGTGCGACATGACGCCGCCGATGTCGGTCACTACGGCCCTGACGTTGGAGAAGATCGGCGCCCAGGCCGGCGACGTGATCGGGCAGACGAGGATATCGCCGTCGCGGACGCGCGCGATCTCCTCGACGTCGACCACGACGCGGGCGACGCCCTCGACGACGCCCGGGGACGCGGCGGCGCCTGTGAGCCGACCTCCGCCTTCGTCGGCGCTCGCCCACTCCTGCACCCGCTGCGTCGTCACGCCCCAGAGCATGATCACGGCAGGGTCGGTGATTGCCTCGGGCGTCACGCCGATCGCGGGCGGCGGCGTCCACTCGCCGAGCCGCTGGAGGAGCTCCTTGCGGCGCGCCACGATCGGCGGCCAGTGAGCAGGGCCGAGCGGCGCGCCGCCCGTCGCCCACGTCAGCACGAGCTCGTCGAGTGCCTGTCCGACCTCGTGGCGGCCGAGCTGGAAGACGTCCTCCTCGTCCTCGAGGAACCCGTGCTTCGCGAGGAGAGCGCCGAACTCGCGCACCTTGTTCCAGAACCGCGTGAGGAACCAGTAGTCGCAGAAGAACTTGTGCTCCTCGACATAGGGGAACACGGTGCGCGAGAGCGCGAGCAGCTCCTCGAAGGCCTTGCGCGACTCGTCGTCGAGCAGCCCCCCGTACTCCTGGGCGAGCCGGTCTCGCTCGCGCGCGAGCTCCTCGGTCGGGCGCTCGACCTCCTCGCCGTCCCGGAGGGCCCGCACGTGGCCGACGACAGACGCGTACGCGATGCTCGGATCGTCGTACCAGCTGCGGTAGAAGTGGTAGAGACCGTCCCCGGTCGCCATGTTGAACCAGGGGTCCTTGACGCGCTCGAGATCCTCGAGCCACGCGCGCCCCGCGTCGCTCCCGGCCAACTCGGCGTCGATCTCGGCCGGAGTGCGCCCCTCGACGAAGGCGCCGGCGACGCCCGAGTCGATCGCCAGCTTCGCCATCCGGCGCAGCTCCGCGCTCGGCTTGAAGAGCAGCACGTCGATGCCCGCGATCATCTGCGCGACGTGCTGGTCGGGGATGTCCGGGAGCTGGCTCTTGCAGAACTCGGAGAACGTCATGTATGCGCCGTAGCCGAGGAGCAGGAACTCGAAGTGGTGTTGCCACATCAGGTCGCAGCAGCGGAGCGTCCGGTCGTACGCGGCGAGCACCTCGTAGAACGATGTGTTCCGGTCGTCCTCGAAGGCCACCTCGTCGGCCTCGTACTCCGGGAGGTCGGGCACGCGGAGCTCCGTGATCTCCGCGATCAGCGCCTGCATCTTCTCCTTGAACTTCCCGTAGAGCTCGTCCCAGTGCTGGTAGTAGTAGCCCGCGCGCTGCTGGAAGAAGCCCGCCCGCTCCGCAATCTTGTCGGGGTCGGTGACCGGGTTGCCCGAGATGTAGACGTAGCCGTTGACGACGCGGTAGTCGATGCCCATCGCCGGCGGCACCGCGAAGACACGGTTCTGCCACACGCCGAGCGCCTGGTACGGGCTGTCGACACAGACCATGTCGAAGGCAGGCATCGGGACGGGGAAGTGCATCGAGTTCCAGAACCAGAAGCGGTTCTCGTCGGCTTCGCGGCGCGCCTCGTGGAAGAGCGCGTGGTACGGGTACATCTCCTCCCACCCCTCGGAGCCGGGCGGGGTCTCGATCTCGTACGGGCTCGGGAACGCGCTTGCCCGCGACGTCGCGGCCATCTGCTCTCCTCCCTCGGGGCTCACGTGTGTATACAACCATCGTCCGCGCCCGGTGCGTGGCCGACCGCGGCCGCGGGCCTTCGCGACGACACCGATCACCATCCGACGATGCGCGCGATCAGCCAGGAGATACTCGGAGGGCCTGAGGTCCTCGAGCTCGTGGAGATGCCACGTCCCGATCCGGCGCCCACGCAGGTACTGGTGCGCGTGGCCGCCGCCGGGGTCAACCCGGTCGACTGGAAGATCCGCAAGGCGGGCGGCTTCCTCGGGCAGCCGCCGTTCACCGTCGGCTGGGACGTTGCGGGCGTCGTCGAGGAGCTGGGCGGAGGAGTGACACGCTTCGCCGTCGGAGACCGGGTGTTCGGGATGCCACGCTTCCCGAAGGAGGCAGCGGCGTATGCGGAATACGTCACGTCGCCGTCCCGTCAGCTTGCGCGAACGCCGGAGCGCCTGAGCGACCTCGAGGCCGCCGCCCTCCCGCTCGCGGGGCTGACGGCATGGCAGGCGCTCGTCGAGACCGCCGACGTCCGGACGGGCCAACGGGTGCTCGTTCTCGGCGCAGCCGGAGGGGTCGGGCACCTCGCCGTGCAGATCGCGAAGGCGCGAGGCGCATACGTGATCGGCACGGCGCGCTCGGGGAAGCACGCTTTCCTGCACGAGCTCGGTGTCGACGAGGCGATCGACTACACGAGCGAGTGGATCGGGGACCGAATCCGGGACGTCGACGTCGTGCTCGACCTCGTCGGGGACGAGGCGAGCCCGGGGGCGCTTTCGTTGCTCCGTGACGGCGGCCTGTTCATCGCGGTGCCGTCTGGCGCCGGCGTCGAGCGGCTGCGTGAGCTGGCAGGAGCCCGCGTGCGCGTCACCGGCATCCTCGTCGAGCCCGACCGCGCCGGGCTCGAGGCGATCGCGGAGCTCGTCACGAGCGGCGCGTTGCGGGTCAACGTCGAGCGGACGTTCCCGCTCGCGCACGCCGCCGAAGCGCACGAGCTGGGCGAGGCCGGCCGGACCCAGGGCAAGCTGGTCTTGACCGTCGACTGAACCGCGGAGGAAACCCGATCAGCGCCCGGCGGCGTAGCCCTGCATCCCGCGAGGATTCGCGCCGGCGCGCAGGACGCCGTCGGCGGCCCGAGAGACGGCGCTGACCCGGCCGAGCGACCACGGGGCGGTGACGGTGACGTCGTGGCCGCGGCGCCGCAGGTCGTCGGCAACCCCCCGCCCCCAGCGCTCCTCGAGCGCGAGCGAGCGAGGCTCCATCTGACGGGGGTGGAACGACGAGGGAAAGTGATCCGTGTGGAAGCTCGGCGCGTCGATCGCGGCCTGGAGGTCGTCACCGAAGACGGCGTGGCGCAGGAACGCATGCAGTGTCCACTGGTCCTGCTGGTCGCCGCCAGGCGTGCCGAAGGCGAGGTACGGACGGCCGTCGCTCAGCGCCAGCGACGGCGAGAGCGTCGTCCGTGGTCGTGTCTTCGGTGCGAGCGACGAGGGCAGGCCGTCCTCGAGCCAGAACATCTGCGCGCGCGTGCCGAGCGGCCAGCCGAGCTCCTCGATCACCGGCGAGCTCTGCAGCCACCCACCGCTCGGCGTCGCCGACACGAGATTGCCGAAGCGGTCGGCGACGTCGAGGTGCACCGTGTCGCCGCGACCGACCGCATGGGTCGGCTCGCCCGCGCCCACCGTCGCCGCCGCCTCGACGAGCCGCGGCAGCCGGCCGCCTCCGGGACGCAGGTCGCCCGAGGCCTCCTCGCCGACAAGCGTGCGCCGCGCCTCGTTGTAGGCCGATGAGAGGAGCCGCTCGAGCGGGACATCCGTGACATCAGGATCACCGTAGAACGCCTCGCGATCGGCGAACGCGAGCTTTGCGCACTCGACGACGGTGTGGACGTATTCGGCATCCGAGAGCTCGGCCAGGTCGAAGCCGTCGAGCAGGGCGAGCTGCTGGAGGAAGACCGGGCCCTGGCCCCACGGCGGCGTCTTGCAGACAGTCAGGCCCCGGAAGTCGTACGTCACCGGCGCCTCGACCGTTGCCCGCCAGGACGCCAGGTCGTCGCCGGCGAGCAGTCCGCCGTTCGCGGCCGAGAAGCGGTCGATCGCCTCCGCGACGAAGCCCTCGTAGAAGAGGACACGCGCGCGCTCGATCTCCTCCTCACGCGAGCCGCCGCGTGACTTGTCGACGATGCGGCGGTACGTCGCCGCCAGCGCCGGGTTGCGGAACAGCGACCCGATCTCGGGCGGCGGGAGGTACAGCCCGGCGGAGCCGGGCCAGCCGCGCAGCAGCGGCTCGGCCGCGCGGATCGTGAGCGGGATCCCCGGCACGACCGGGTAGCCGTGCTCGGCGTACCCGACGGCGAAGCTCGAGGACGTGGGCGAGCCGCCAGGTGCCGAACTCGGCGAGGAGCCGCAGCCAGCCGCCGAAGGCACCGGGCACGCACGCCGCGAGCAGGCCCGTCCCGGGGACGAGGTCGAGCCCCTCCGCGCGGTAGCGCTCGATCGTCGCCGCGGTGGGCGCGACGCCCTGGGCGCAGAGCACGAGCGGCTCCCCACGCTCCGCCGACCAGAACACGGCGGGCAGGTCGCCGCCGGGGCCGTTCAGGTGCGGTTCGACGACCTGAAGGACGAACCCGGTCGCAACGGCCGCGTCGAACGCGTTGCCGCCGCGCTCGAGCACCGCCATACCGGCCGCGGTGCCGAGCCAGTGCGTCGAGGCAACCATGCCGAACGTGCCCTGGAGCTCGGGACGAGTCGTGAAGGGGGTCATACGCCTCCCGCCGTGAGATCGAGGACCTCGGGTGTAGCGCCGCCCGGGCCGACGAGGTGGCACGCAACGACGTGATCTCGACCGACGCTTCGCAGCTCCGGCTCCTCCTCGACGGACCGCGGCGCCGAGAGTGACGCGAGCGGACAGCGGGTCCGGAACCGGCATCCCGACGGCGGCGCGAGCGGGCTGGGCACGTCGCCCTCGAGCACGATCCGCGTCCGGGAGCGCTGCTCAACCGGGTCGGGCACGACTGCCGCAGAGAGGAGCGCCTGTGTGTACGGATGCCTCGGCGCCGCGAACAGCTCCTCCGTCGGAGCCTGCTCGACGATCGTGCCGAGGTACATCACCGCGACGCGGTCGCAGAGGAACTCGACGGTCGCGAGGTCGTGGGTGATGAAGAGGCACGAGAAGCCGAGGTCGCGCTGGAGCTCGCGGAGCAGGTTGAGGATCGACGCCTGCACCGACACGTCGAGCGCGGACACGGGCTCGTCCGCGATCAGAAGTGATGGCGAAACGGAGAGGGCGCGCGCGAGCCCGACGCGCTGCCGCTGCCCGCCCGAGAGCTCGTGCGGATACCGGTGCCGGAGCTCCGGTCGGAGGCCGACCTGGTCGAAGAGCTGCACGATGCGCCTGTCGCGGTCACGTCGGCGCACGAGGCGGTGCAGCCGCAGCGGCTCGCCGACGATCTGGCCGCAGGTCATGCGGGGGTTGAGCGAGGAGTACGGGTCCTGGAAGACCATGTGCACCTCCCGCCGCAGCGGCCTCATCTCACGGCGTGACAGGTGCGTGACGTCCGTTCCCCGGATCCGGATCGTGCCGGCGGTCGGCTCGACGAGCCGGGCGATGCAGTTCCCCACGGTCGACTTGCCGCTCCCCGATTCCCCCACCAGACCGAGCAGCTCGCCCGACCCGATCGTCAGCGACACGCCGTCAACTGCGTGGACCGTCCCGCCTCCGCCGAGCAGCTGCGAGCCGACGTGGAAGTGCTTGACGAGGCCCTCGACCTCGAGAACGGCGTCCCCGGTCATTCTCCGCCCGGATGGAAGCACGCGACGAGGTGGGCTGGACGGATCTCGCGCAGCTCGGGCACCTGCGTCCGCGAGAGGTCGTCGGCCCGGGGGCACCGCGGCGCGAACGCACAGTACGGGAGCGGCTCGCGCAATGCGGGCACCAATCCGGGGATCTCGCGCAGCCGGTCCGCCCCACGCCGCGGGATCGCCCCGAGCAGACCGATGGTGTACGGGTGCTGCGGGTGCGCGAACAGCTCGTGCACCGGAGCCTCCTCGGCCTTCCGGCCGGCGTACATGACGATGACGCGGTCGGCGATGTCGGCCACCACGCCGAGGTTGTGGGTGATGAGCACGATCGCCGTTCCGAGCCGGTCGCGGATGTCGCGCATCAGGTCGAGGATCCCCGCCTGGATCGTCACGTCGAGCGCCGTCGTCGGCTCGTCCGCGATCAGGATCTTCGGGTCGCACGCGAGCGCGATCGCGATCATCACGCGCTGCCGCATCCCGCCCGAGAGCTGGTGCGGGTACTCGTCGAGCCGACGCTCGGGCGCGGGAATGCGAACCAGGTCGAGCAGTTCGATCGCGCGCCGCCGCGCGGCGGCGCGCGAGAGGTCGAGGTGCCGCTCGAGCACCTCCGCCACCTGCCGGCCCACCGTGAACGCGGGGTTGAGCGACGTCATCGGCTCCTGAAAGACGAAGGAGATCTCGCGCCCGCGGACGCGCCGCAGCGCACCGGGCGGCGCGGAGAGTAGGTCCCTGCCCTGGAACACCGCCTGGCCCGTCACGACCGCGGTCTCGGGCAGCAGCCGGAGCAGAGACAGCATCGTCACCGACTTGCCGCAGCCCGACTCGCCGACGATGCCCAGCACCTCGCCCGGCGCGAGCGAGAAGGAGAACCGGTCGACGGCCTGCGTCGCGCCGTCGTCCGTCTCGAAGCGAACCGAGAGGTCACGCACGTCGAGCAGTGCGTCGCTCACCGTGTGGTTCGCGGATCGAGGACGTCTCGCAGTCCGTCGCCGAGCAGGTTGTACGCGAGCGCGCAGAAGAAGATCGCGAGCCCGGGATAGACGGCGAGCCGCGGTGCCAGTGAGAGGTAGCTCTGCGCGTCGGCGAGCATCACACCCCAGGAGGGCGTCGGCGGCTGCACTCCGAGGCCGAGGAACGAGAGCACGGCCTCGCCGATGATCGCAGCAGGGATCGTGACGGTGAGCTGGACGAGCAGGGTCGAGGTCATGTTCGGGACGATGTGACGGAAGAGGATCGTCGCGTCGCCCGCGCCGTTCGCCACGGCGGCCCGGACGTAGTCCTCCTCCCGGAGGGCGAGCGTCTCTCCGCGGGTCACCCGGATCAGCCCGGGCGTCGCTCCGAGCCCGATGGCGATCGTCGCATTCATGAGTGACGGGCCGAGGATCACTGCGAGGCCGACGGCCAGGATGAGGAACGGGAAGGCGAGCAGCACGTCCGTGACGCGCGAGATCACGGAGTCGATCCAGCCGCGGTAGTAGCCGGCGACGAGACCGATGGGGAGCGCGATCGCCATCGCGAGCAGGGTCGCGAGCACACCGGCGACGATCGAGGCCCGGGCCCCCCAGATGATCCTCGACAAGATGTCGCGGCCGAGCTCGTCCGTCCCGAAGAGGTGCTCGGAGGAGGGGTGCGCGAGGATCGCCGTGTAGTCCTGTGTGGAGGCCGAGTACGGCGCGATCCAGGGCGCGAGCAGCGCGGCGAGCGCGAACGCGAGGGCGACGAAGAAGCCCGCGATCGCGAACGGCCGCCTCGCGATCCGTCGCCGAAGCAGGCGCCGGCGCCTCGCCCGTGGCGAGAGCGCGTCCGTCGTCGTGACTTCCACGTAGCTCATCGGCCAACCTCCGCTGGCCAACGAGCGGGGAGCGGAGCGAGCCTGAGGCGAGCGACGCTCATGCCGGGGACGCCACGATCCGGATCCGCGGGTTGAGCAACGAGTAGGTGACGTCGACGAGCAGGTTGACGACCACGTAGCCCGCCGCGACGACGAGCACCACCCCCTGGAGCATCGCGTAGTCCCGCTGGTTGACGGCGTCGATCGTGAGCCGGCCGAAGCCGGCGATGCCGAAGATCTGCTCGGTGACGATCGCGCCCGAGATCAGCACCCCGAGCTGGAGCCCGATGATGGTGACGACCGTGATGAGGCTGTTGCGCAGCGCGTGGACGCCGACGACGGAGAACTCGGAGAGCCCCTTCGCGCGCGCGGTGCGCACGTAGTCGGCGCCGAGCGAGTCCAGCATCGCCGAGCGCATCTGCCGCATGACCACCGCACTCAGGCCCGTCCCCAGGACGATCGCCGGCAGCAGCATGTGGCGCAGGTTGTCGACGGGGTCCTCGAAGAAGGGGACGTAGCCGCCGGCGGGGAGCCACTGCAGCCGGACGGCGAAGAGGACGATCAGGAGCAGCCCGAGCCAGAAGTGCGGCACCGAGAGCCCGACGAGCGCGACCGAGGTCGCTGCGTAGTCGGAGGTCTTTCCCCTCCGGGTCGCCGCGATGATCCCGGCGCCGATCCCGATCACGGAGCCGAACAAGACGGCGAGGAACGCGAGCTCGAGCGTGATCGGCAGCCGGGTGACGATCGTGTGGCCGACCGGCAGCTTCCGTTGGTCGGTGCCGAGATCGCCGCGCACGACGTGCCCCACCCAGGTCAGGTACTGGAGGGGGAGCGGGCGGTCGAGCCCGTAGTCGTGGCGGATGGAGGCGATCACCTCGGGATCCCGGTTCTCGCCGCCGAGCGCGAGCGCCGGGTCCCCGGGCAGTGCGCGCACGCCGAGGAAGACGATCATGCTCGCCAGCACGAGCACGATCAGGGCGGCTCCGGACTTTCGCAGCAGGAAGCCGCCCATGACCGTGATCTGCGCTAGCTGACGTACCCGGCGTTGTAGGCCCGGATCAGGCCGTCGCCGTAGACCACGACGCCGGTGACCTTCTTCGTGACGCCGTAGTAGTTGACCGGGTGGTACAGGTAGATGAGCGGCCGCTGCCGGTGGATGATCTTCATCGCGGCCGTGTAGAGCGTCGTCCGCGCCTTCTCGGTCACGGACTTGCGGGCGCCGTTCAGGATGTAGTCGAGCTTCGGGTCAGAGAACCCTGCATCGTTGAGCGTGCCGGGCGTCGTGACGAACCCGTAGATGTTCCCGTCCGGGTCGACGCGCCCCGACCACCCGACCGCGAAGGTGTTGAACCTGCCTGCGTCGGCCGCGTTCAGCGACGAGACGAACTCCGTCGGCTTGAGCTCGACGTCGAAGCCGGCCGCCTTCTCCATCGACTGGATGACCTGCCCCAGCCGGGCGTTCACCGGGTCGGTGCCGATCATCAGCTCCACCTTGATCGGCGTCTGGTAGCCCGATGCCTTGACGAGCTTCTGCGCCGTCGCGACGTCCGCCTTGAGCTTGCACTCGAGGCCCTTCGTCGTGACGTACCACGGGCTCACCGGGGAGATCGGGTAGCAGTCCGGCAGGTTGAGCCCGTTGAACACGACCCGGTTGATCGCCGTGCGGTCGAGCGCGAGGTCGAACGCGGTCCGCAGGAACTGCGACTTCGCGAGCGGCGTCCCCACGTTCGAGTACGGCTTCAAGAGGCCGTTCTTGTTCCCGATGTTCAGCGTGAGGCCCTGGTAGCCGATGGTCGGCGTCTTGATCACCGCAACCGTGCTCGTCTTCTGCAGCGTCGGCACGTCGGTCGACTGGACACGATCGAGGATCTGGATGTCCCCCGAGCGGAGGTTCTGCGTCCGCGCGTTCGGGTCGGTGATGATCCGGAACACGATCTGGGCCAGGTGCACCTTCGCCTTGCCGTAGTAGTCGTTCGACTTGACGAGCGTGATGTGGTCGCCGGCGACCCGGTCCTTGAACGAGAACGGGCCGACGCAGACCGGGTTCGTGGCGAACTTGTCGCCGAGCGCGGCGATCGCCTTGGGAGACAACATCATCCCAGCCCGGTCGGCGAGCTGGGCGGTGAGCGGCGAGAACGGGGTCTTCAGGTGCAGCACCACGGTGCTCGCGCCGTTCGCGTCCACGGAGGCGATCGGCGAGATCTCGCTCGCGCGCGTCGAGCCCTTGAGGGTGAGGTGGCGCTCGAGCGACGTCTTCACCGCTTCGGCGTTGAACGGAGTCCCGTCGTTGAACTTGACGCCGCTGCGCAGCTTGATCGTGTAGGTGAGCTTGTCCTTGGAGACCTGCGGCAGTCCGGCGGCGAGCTGCGGCACGATGTGGAGCTTCGCGTCGAGGTCGTACAGCTTCTCGCACATGTGGAGGAAGACGATGCGACCGACGAACGTCCGCGCGAGCGTCGGGTCGAGTGCGTCCGGCTCCTCGGCAAGACCGATCACGAGCGTCCCCCCGTTCTTCGGCTGGGGGGTGGCCGTGCCGCCGGCCCCGGCGGCGACCGCCAGGACGAGCGCCACGACGGCGCAGGCGGTTCCGAGCCCCAGAGCCCGGACGGCGCGCTTCCCTGTCATCTGAACTCCCTGTCCGGCGGGATGGATGCGCACGTTCCTTCCGGAATGGAAGGAACGGCGCAACTCTAGATTGGATCCCATTGCCGGTCAACTGGATCCAATTCCGGGTATCGTCGCCCACGATGACCGACGAGGTTCTGCATGCCTCCGGCCCGCTCGATGCGGGCGAGCGACGACGACCGCTCGGCCTCCAGCTCGTGGCGATCGGCGTCGTCGGCGGCCTTCTCTCGGGCCTGCTGGGCGTCGGAGGCGGCGTGGTCATGGTGCCGCTCCTCGTGCTCTGGGCCGGCTACCGGCAGCGCGACGCCCACGCCGCGTCGCTCGGGGCGATCATCCCGATCTCGATCGCCGGGATCCTCACGTTCGGGATCGCGGGCCGGGTGCACTGGGTCGACGCCTTCGCGCTCGCGCTCGGGGCCGTCGTCGGCGCGCGACTCGGAGCAGGCCTGCTCGCGCGCAGCGACGAGCGTGTCCTCAAGATCGTCTTCGGCTGCTTCCTGGTGGCGGCCGCCCTCGCCATGGCGGTGCGGGCGTGAGCACGACCGCGCTCTTCGTGGCGCTGGCGGCGTTCGGGGTCGGCACGGGCGCTGCGGCCGGCCTGCTCGGCGTCGGCGGCGGAATCCTGATGGTGCCCTTCCTGACGCTCGCCGTTGGCCTCTCGCAGCATGCCGCGGAGGCGACGTCGCTCGTCGTCGTCCTCCCCACGGCGATCGTCGCGAGCCTCGAGCTGCGCCGGCGCGGGGTCGGCGATCTCGGCCTCGCGCTCCGCTTCGGCGTCGTCGGCGCCCTCGGCGGCGTGGTCGGCGCGCTCCTCGCGCTCGCCCTCCCCGCCGCGACGCTGCGGGTCGTCTTCGCCGTCTTCCTCGCCCTCGTCGGCATGCGGCTCGTCCGAGACGGTGTCCGCGCGTGAGAGGCGACGGTCAGGCGCTCGTCGACGAGCTCGCCGCCACGATCCAGGCGCGGGTCCTGAGCGGCGCCATCCCGACCGGCACGCGGCTGCGCCAGGAGAGCCTCGCGGCCGAGTTCGGCGTCAGCCGGACACCGGTGCGGGAGGCACTGCGCAAGCTGCAGGCGAGCGGCCTCGTCGAGGTGCAGCCGCACCGGGGCGCACTCGTGCGCCGGCCGAGCGCACGCGACGTGCGCGAGGCGTACGAGGTGCGCGCGGAACTCGAGGGGCTGGCGGCGAGCCTGGCGGCGTCGCGCATCCGGGACGGAGAGCTCCGGAGCCTGCGCACCGCCCAGGAGCTCTTCCGTCACTCCGTCGCGTCACTCCTTGCCTGGCGCGCGCGCCGGCCGGCTGAGGAGCCGGGCCATACCGCCGCGCACGACGAGTGGATGGCGGCGAACGACTCGTTCCACCTCGGGATCCAGGAGGCCGCAGGTAACCACCGCCTGCGCAAGACCCTCGCCGCCCTGCACGAGAGCTTCCCGCGAGACCTCACGTGGATAGTGCTCGGGGAGAACGCCGGCCTGCTCGAGGAGAACGTCGCACAGCACGAGGCGATCCTCACCGCGATCGAGAGCCACGATCCGGCGGAGTCCCGGCGGCTGATGGCAGAGCACGTCCTGACCGCCGGAGAGCTCGTGACGCGCCGCTTCGAGGAACGCAGGCAGGGTGTGGACGACGCGACACCCGGCTGAGCTGCCGGGAGCCGGGCTCAGCGGCGGTACTCGACGGCGCCGATGTCGGGCTTGCCCACCCGCGGCCGCCCGGTCGAGTCGGTCCGCGGCGCGTAGAGCCGCATGGCCGCGTCGACGACGTCGGACAGCCGTCGCGGCCGGCCGCTCCCGTCGAGGTCCGCGGGACCGACGAGGTCGGACGACGAGCACCCGGTGCCGTCGATGACGGCGTTGTGGGCGAAGACGAGGGCCGCGCTGCAGATGTGCCTGCGCTTGGCGAGGAGCGCGATCACGTTGTTCGCGACGATCGGACGCTTCCGGCGGAGCACGCTCCCGTACTTCGAGCTCATCCGGATCGATCCCGCATAGCCGTCGCGACGCCGTGCACCGGTGAGGATCGTGTTGTTCACGACCCGGACGAAGTGCGGGAGGCGCTTCGAGGCGGCGCTGCCGACGATGATCCCCATCCGCGCGTGGTAGCCCGGCAAGCGGCGATCCGTCCCGACGAAGACGTTGTTGGCGATCGTCGCGTGGTCGACGGAGTTCGTCAGGTAGAGCTGGGCGCCGCCCTCGCGGTAGACACCGAAGTGGTTCCGCTCGACGCGTAGGTGCCGGCCGGCGAACAGCTGGACGAGATCCTGGTGACCGCAGCGGTAGGCGCCGAGGCCGCGGCACGGGAGCGCACGGTCGAACCGGTTCCCCCGGATCGTGAGGGACGAGCCGAAGCGGCCGTGGACGAAGTCGCAGCCGTGGCAGTCGTGGAACCTGTTGTCCTCGATCGTCACGCGGTGCGACCAGCGCCAGAGCAGGACGCAGAACGTGAAGCGTGGCGAGCGGTCGCCGCAGTGCGAGAAGTCGCTCCTGCGGATCGTCACCTCCCGCGAGTCCGGGATCCGGACGGCCGACGAGAAGCGCGTGCCGCGCGCAGTGACGACCAGATCGTGCAGCACGATGTCCCGCGACGCGCGGACGTCGACCAGCGCGTCGCCGCCGATCGGCCCGATCGTGACGTTCCCGACCGAGACGCGGGAGGCGTGGTCAAAGATCAGCCGCTCGATCCGCGCGCCCGGCGTGCCGACGATGCGGAGCGGCTTGCCGGTCCGCCAGCGCACCACGATCTCGCGATACAGGCGCGGTCTCAGCACGATCGTCCCGCCGCGGGGCCGGAGCGCCCGCACGGCGGTGTCGAAGCCGGCCGCGCCGGTGACGCGGAGCGTGGACGAGCGCGCCGCTCCGCGCGTTCCGGCGACGACGCCGGACGAGAGGACGAGGAGCGAGACAACGGCGGCGAGTGCGACGCCTGCGCTTCGCGACCGGAACACCGTGACGACCCTAACGCCTCCGATCGCGCGGGAAGAGCCACCACGTCATGCCGTGGCCGAGCGAGGCGAAGCCCACGCTGCGGTAGAGCGGCTCACCTTCGGAGGTCGCGTTCAGCGTGACGCTCGTGCAGCCGAGCTCGTCGGCGGCGGCGAGGGCAGCGAGCGTCAGCGCCGTCCCGTGGCCGTGCCGCCGGTGTCCCGGTGCAACGCCCATGTCGTACACGCCGCCCGAGGCGCCCTCGACGTGGAGCACCACATGGCCGGCGAGCGCGCCGCCGTCGCGGGCGACGAAGTGCCGCGCGACGTCGTCGAGCGGCGCGCCGTGGCCGTACGGGAGCTCCGGCGAGCACTCGCCGCTCCGCTCGACGGCATGGCTCGCCGAGAGGTCTGGCGGCCGACCGGGGTCGATCCCCATCCAGTGCGGCTGCCAGCCGTCCTGGAACCCGAGCCCGCGCAGGCGCTCGCCGAGACGCTCGTCCGGAGCCAGCGACCAGCAGCCCACTTCGCCGACGCCGTGATCGACGGCCGTCCGCACCGCGGTCTCGAGGTCCGCGTCCGGAACCGGGAACGCCAGCGTCGCGTGGGTCGCGCCGAGCAGCAGCGTGACGCCGTCGAGCTCGACCTGCTCGCGGCCGCGCCCGAGCCACGACCGGTGGTTCCGCTCCACGTCCTGCAGCACGACTCCACGATACGAGCGCCGCGTGCCTCTAGTCCTTGAACGCCCCGTAGACCGTGATGCCACCGTCTCGCCAGAAGCAGTCCGGACGCGGGAAGCCGGCCGCGTGGATGAGGTCGAGCTCCTCGACGAGCCCCACGTAGAAGTCCTCCGCGCCCCACTGAGCGAAGTGGGCGTCCGCTTCCTCCTCGCTGATCCCGTAACGGGCCATGTGCGCGTACCAGTCGCGCAGCATCTGGCGCCGCTCGGGGCCCTCGGGGTGGATGAGCAGGTCGCCGACGACGACCAGCCCGCCGGGCTCGAGCGCCGTGTGGATCGCGCGGTACAGCTCCCGCTTCTCCTCCTGGTCCGCGACGTGGTGGAGCGCCAGCGTGGCGACGACGGCGTGGCAGCGCGGCAGCTCCTCCTGGAACCGGCCGCGGCGCAGGTCGATCCGGCCGCTGTGCGCGGCACACCGCGCCGCGGCGGCGTCGAGCATGTTCGGGTCGACGTCGACGAGCTGGACGCGCACCTCGGGCAGCCCTTCGAGGATCGTCGCCGACAGCGCCCCGGTTCCCGCGCCGAGATCGACGACGTAGCCGTCCGCCGGGATGCTCGCGGAGAGCCAGTGGACGATCGTCTCGAGCATCCGGTCGTACTGCGGGATGAAGCTGCGGATCGCCCGGTCGTACTCCTCGGGCTCGACGCCGAGGTGACCCGCGACCCGATGCTCGTGCGGCATCGACCGACACTACACCCGGGTCGCGCGACGGTACCGGCTTGCCCGCGCCGCCGCGGCCGTGTTAGATCCGACTGGGGGTGAGTAACGGGTTGCTGTACTGCGAGGAATGCGGGTGCTGTAGCGGGGAGCTCGGCAAGGGCTGGGTCGCGTACGTCTGCGAGGATCCGGACGGCGAGGACGAGCCCCGCCTCGTCGTCTACTGCCCGCCCTGCGCCGCGTCCGAGTTCGGCTACCGCCCGCCATTCGCCGAAACGTACGTCTGCGCGTGGGAGCCGGTCGAGAGCGAGCGGACCGAGGCTCCGTAGCGTCGTGGACGAGGCGTCACGAGCCCGCGGTTACGACTATGCCATCGGGTCACTGCCACCGATGACGGTCTGAACGCGATGGCGACCACGCCGTCCGTCCACGCCGCGCAGTCGACCCCGTTCCGCTTCTACGACAACCGCCAGAAGTACCTGGCCTTCGTCACCACGTGCAACGAGAAATCCGTCGTCGCGGCACGGTGCGCGGAGGAGCTGACGCGCCTGGAGCCGACACCCCCGGCGCTGCGTCTCTTCGACGCCGGGATGGGCGACGGGACGGTCCTCTCACGTGTGCTCCGCACTGTGCATCACCTGTTTCCGACCGTGCCCGTGCTGGTCGTGGCGAAGGAGATCAGCCTCGAGGACGTCCGGCTCGGGCTCGAGAAGCTGCCCGACCGGTTCGTCGAGCACCCGCACACGGTGCTCGTCGTCACGAACCTTTCCTATGCCGACGCGCCGGCCCTCTTGCCGAGCGACCCCGAGCGGGCCGCGGCGTTGAGCTGGCAGGAAGTGCCGCTCGAGGGTGCGTCGGCACACGACCTCGGGACGCAGATCGAGGCGCTCGGGCCCCGGCTCGCGTCCGGGTGGGAGACGAGCCCGAGCCCCGAGACCGGCAACCCGATCCCGCTGCAGCCCTCGGTGCTCGTGCTCTACCGCCGCGACCACGAGTTCCTGCTCGACGACGTAATCGCGCGCCTCCGGCAGCACGCCGCCTCGTACGACTTCGTCCTCGCGTCGCAACCGTGGCGCGCGAGGATGGGCGCCGCGTTCAAGGTCGAGAAGATCCTCGCGCCGTTGACCCGCAGCCTGGCGCCCGGCGGCCGCCTCCTCACCGTCCAGTCGTGGGGCCGCGATCCGGCCGCCGAGATCGTCGAGCGGCTCTGGCCGGGCGAGATGCCGTTCACCGTCGACCGGCACGTCCTGCTCGACTCGCTGCGGGTGGCTCTGGGCGACGAGGCGGCCGGCTACGACCTCGCCGACCCCTCCGACGAGGACGCGGTCTTCCGTTACGAGATGCACACGCTGCCGTCCGAGATCGGCGACCGGATCGGCACATCGACGCTGTTCGCCGCCTGGAACGCCGTGATCTACGTGAACCAGATCGAGGACGAGCGCCTCCAGGAGACGCTGCTCGAGGGGCAGTACCTCGGCGTGACACAGGAGGTCCTGCGCAAGCACGGAGCGCTCTGGTTCAACGACGAGGCCTTCGTCGTCGAGCGGCACCGCAACGGCTGACGCGACTCAGCCCGCGTACGCGTCGAGGAACCTGCGCAGGTGGCCCGCGAAGATGTCGCGGTGGTCTCGCATGTCGTGGATCCGGTGCCCGCTCCCCGCGATCCGGAGCACCTCCACACCCGGCTGGCTCACTGCGAGGTGCCCTTCGTCGCCGGTCGTGAAGGCGGCGCCCGCCGCATCGTCCGCGGCGACGATGACCACCGGCCGGTCGACGGGTGAACGCGTCTCCGTCATGGCCAACGTCGAGCCGTCGATCGCGCCATCGATCACCCCGATGTCCAGCCGGGTGTAGCCGAAGGCCATGGTCGCGAGCCCGTCGTCCGTGAGGAGCTCGCCGAGCGTCGGCGTCCCCGGCGGCCCCCACCGGATGGTGCCGATGTGCTGCGCCGTCTGCTCCTCGGACAGCCTCCGCTCCCGGCTCTCGAGGATGACCGCCTTCACGCCGTGGAAGACGTCCCTGAACCTCGCGACGTCCGGCTCCGGCGTCTCCCCGGCGAGCAGCGGCGGGTCCTCGAGCAGCGCCGCGACGACCAGCTCGGGATGGTTCTGCACGACCCACCACGCGACGACCCCGCCGAGCGAGTTCCCGACGAGGACCGCAGGCCGCGGGACGAGCTCCGCCAGCACGGCGGCCGCGTCGCCGCCGTAGCGCGACAGGTCGTACGTCCCGGGCGCATGGTCGGAGCGGCCGTGGCCGCGGAGATCAAGACGGATGATCCGACGACGACGCGTGAGCTCGTCCGAGACCCATTCCCACGTCCTGCCGCTCGAGCCCACTCCGTGCAAGAAGAGGACCGGCGTGCCGTCGTCCGGGCCGTCGACCTCGACGTGGAGGCCGACACCCTCCCGCTGGATCCGTCGCGTCTCGACCACGCCGCAGAACGTAACGGGTTCGGCGCCGTATGATCGGGCGTCCAGAGACGCGATCGGGAGGTGCCCGATGACGAGCATGCTGACGCCCCAGGTGTCCGAGGAGGCCCTTGCGGCCGCCCTCGACGCGTTCCGTTCCGTGCTCGGGCCGGACGCCGTCCACGCGGGCGCGGACGAGCTGCGCGAGTTCCGGGATCCGTTCGCCTATGCGACGTGGGACGACTACACGGCGTCGGCCGTGCTCATGCCGCAGACCGTCGAGGAGATTCAGCAGATCGTGCGGATCGCCAACGAGCGCAAGGTGCCGCTCTGGACCCATGCCACCGGGATGAACAACGGCTACGGCGGCCCGGCGCCCCGCGTGAAGGGCTCCGTGATCGTGAGCCTGCGGCGGATGAACCGTGTCCTCGAGATCAACGAGGACAGCGCCTATGCGGTCGTCGAGCCCGGGGTCCGCTGGTTCGACCTGTACGACGCGCTGCAGGCGGGCGGCCACCGCCTGATGGTCTCGATCCCCGATCTCGGCTGGGGCAGCGTCGTGGGCAACGCGCTCGAGAACGGCGCGACGTATCTCCCGATCGGCTCCGACATGGCGGCGGCGTGCGGCATGGAGATCGTGCTGCCGAGCGGCGAGCTCCTCAGGACCGGCATGGGAGCGATGCCGGGCAACCGCGCCTGGCACGTCTACAAGCGCAGCCTCGGCCCCTCTCTCGACACGCTCTTCATGCAGTCGAACTTCGGGATCGTCACGAAGATGGGCGTCTGGCTGATGCCGACCCCGGAGTGCTACATGCCGCTCTGGCTCCGGGTCTGGAACGACGGCGACCTGCCTGCGCTGGTCGAGACGCTGCGGGCTCTCATGCTCGACCGCACGATCGAGAACGTCCCGCAGATCTGGAACACGGTCGCCTTCGCCTCCGTGCTCTCCTCGCGCTCCGCGTGGTACGAGGGCGAGGAGCCGATCCCCGACTCCCGGATCGACGAGATGGCGCGCGAGCTCGAGGTCGGCCGCTGGATGATGCGCTTCGCCCTCTACGGCGACGAGGCGGTCGTCGACCACAGGTTCCGGAAGGTCAAGGAGGCGTTCGAGCGCATCCCGGGCGCGGAGGTCTGGGGCGACAAGCACGCCCCGGATGCGTTCGCCGGGCTCGAGAACCCGCACGAGCGCGTCCAGGCGGGAGTGCCGAACCTCGGCATCAACACGATGACCGGGTGGTACGGCGGCGAGGAGGGCGGGCACATCGGCTTCTCGCCCGTCGCCCGGCTCACCGGGCCGGACGCCGTCGCGCTGCGCGATCTGATCCGCGGGCTCGTCGAGCAGCGGGCGCGGCTCGACTACGCCGCCGTCCTCATCCCGACGAACGCGCGCAGCTTCATCCACGTGACGATGGTCATCTTCGACACGAAGAACGAGGCCGAGGCGCGCCGCGCGTACGACACGAGCCGGCTCCTCGTCCAGGAGGCCGCGAAGCACGGGTACGGCGAGTACCGCGCCCACCTCGACTTCATGGACGTCGCCGCCGAGCAGTACTCGTTCGGCGACCACGCCTACCTCCGGTTCGCCGAGACGATCAAGGACGCCGTCGACCCCAACGGCATCCTCTCGCCCGGCAAGCAGGGAATCTGGCCGAGGACGCTGCGCGAGGCCCGCGCCGAGGCCTAGGAGCTCTCCTAGCCCCAGACCCGCCGGGCGACGTCTCCGATCAGCCTGAGCTTCGCCTCCTGCTGCTCCGCGCGCATGGCGCCGATCACGCCGGACGCGAACCCGCACTGCGGGCTGACCGCCAGCCGCTCGAGCGGCACGTACCGGGAGGCCTCCTCGACGCGCGCGACGAGGTCGTCCGGGTCTTCGAGCGCCCCGTCCTTGGTCGTGACGAGCCCGAGGACGACCTCGTGGCTCGGCAGCACGTCCGCCAGCGGCGCGAAGGTGCCGGCGCGGTCCGAGTCGTACTCGAGCAGCAGCCGGTCGAGGTTTCGGAGGCGCGGGAAGACCTCCTTCGAGATCGCCTCGTAGCCGCCGGTGGCGGCCCACATGCCGCCCGGCGCGTTCCCGCGGCACATGTGCATCGCCCGGGTCACGCCGGTCAGCCCCTCGAAGACCATGCTGTCGAACTCGGCGTCCGCGACGAGCTCGTGCGCCATGTCGTGCCCGTGTGCCTCGAACGCCGCGCGGTTCGCCGGGTCGATGTGCCACTGCGCGTAGTTGGGCGCGTCGATCTGGATGTAGTCGCAGCCCAGTGCGACCAGCCGGTCGACGACGTGCTCGCGGAGGATGCGCGCGACGTCCGCGATGAAGTCGTCCGAGGTCGGGTACGCGTCGGTCGAGTGCTCGGGATGCCAGTAGATGCGGTGCCAGCTCGGCGCGGGAATCGTGTACTTCGCGCGCGCATGCGCATTCGCCTTCAGGAACGCGAACTCGTCCGTGACGATGTCGCGGTCGACCTCGAGCCGGCGCGTCACGAAGGGCTCCTCGGGTGGCAGCCCCGAGGTGTCGGCCGGCTCGCCCTCGCCGGTCTTCCAGAGCCCGCGCCAGCCGGAATCCGCCTCGAGGAACTCGAAGCCGGAGACTGGTGCCTGGTACAGCGGGTCGTCGATGATGGGGATCAGCGCGATCCACCCGTGCCGGCGGTACTCCCCGTCCGTGATCGCCTGGATCCCGGCGCTCTCCTGGAGCGCGATCGCCTCGAGCACGGCGCGATCCTCCGCGGCGCGCAGCTCACCTGCGTCGATCGTGCCGGCGAGCGCCGCCGCCCTCGCGTCCCGCAGGTACTCGGGTCGCAGCAGGCTCCCGACGACATCCGCCCGCACCACCGCCGTCGCCGTCCTCGTCGCCATCGGTGCCTCCTCCCGACGCTTCGATGTTCACCACCGAGCCTATAAGGTCTCGAAGCCGATGCGGGACCTCGAAGGCAGAGCCGCCTTCATCACCGGAGGCGGGAGCGGAGTCGGGCTCGGCATGGCCAAGGCGTTCCTCGGCGCCGGGATGAAGGTCGCGATCGCCGACGTTCGAGCCGACCATCTCGAGGAGGCGGTCGCCGAGCTCGGCGACGCGGCGTACCCGGTCCAGCTGGACGTCACCGACCGGGCGGCGTTCGCGCGTGCCGCTGACGAGGTGGAGCATGCGCTCGGGAACGTGCACGTCCTCTGCTTGAACGCGGGGATCAACCTCTTCAACGACATCTCGGAGGCGACCTACCAGGACTGGGACTGGGTGCTCGGCGTGAACCTCGGCGGGGTCGTCAACGGGGTCGTCACGTTCGTGCCGAGGATCAAGGCGCACGGCGAGGGAGGGCACGTCGTCAACACCGCGTCCATGGCCGCGCTCGTCGCCGGCCCGGGCGCGGGGATCTACACGACGGCGAAGTTCGCGGTGCACGGGCTGTCCGACGCGCTCCGCTGGAGCCTGCTCCCGCACGGGATCGGCGTCTCGATGGTCTGCCCCGGCCTGGTCAAGAGCAAGATCTACGAGAGCGACCTGATCCGGCCCGCGGAGCTCTCCACCGACGTGACGCCGGCCGACGGGGAGTTCATGCGCATCCTCCCCGGCCTGCACGACGCCGGCATGGACCCGGAGGAGATCGGCGCGAAGGTCCTGCGCGCGATCGAGCGGAACGACTTCTACGTCTTCACCCACTCCGACCATCGAGACGAGCTGCGCGGAATCTTCGACGAGATCCTCGCCGCGTTCCCCGACGAGCCTGTGCCGCCGGACCGGCTGGCGGTCGAGGAGGGACGCCGCGCGGGGAAGGCAGCGGCCCTCGCCTCCTGGCCGGGCGACCGCTAGCCCGCATGGAAGAGGTCGCCGGCAGGACCGCGTTCGTCACCGGGGGCGCGAGCGGGATCGGGCTCGGCATGGCCGAGGCGTTCGCCGCGGCGGGGATGAACGTCGTGATCGCCGATCTCCGCACCGACCACGTCGAGACCGCGATCGAGCGCCTCGCCGGGAGCGGCCGGCGCGAGTGCGTGCACGCGATCGAGCTCGACGTCACCGACCGCGCGGCCCTCGCGCGCGCGGCCGACGAGGCGGAGCGCGTGTTCGGCAACGTCCACGTGCTCTGCTCGAACGCCGGCATGGGGATCCTCGGGCCCGTCACCGCGGCGCGCTATGACGACTGGGACTGGGGCCTGGGCGTGCTGCTCGGCGGCGTCGTCAACGGCGTCCAGACGTTTCTGCCGCGGATGCTGACGAACGGCGAGGGCGGGCACATCGTCAACACCTCGTCGATGGCCGGCGTCCTTCCGATCCCCGGCGCCGCGATCTACATCACCGCCAAGGCCGCGGTGATCGGGCTCTCGGAGGCTCTCCGCAGCGAGCTTGCCGGAGAGGGAATCGGCGTCTCCGCGTTCTGCCCCGGGCCGGTGCAGACCAACATCCGGGAGGGCGGCAGGACGCGGCCCCGGCGGTACGCCGACTCCGGCTACGCGGAGCTCGAGCGCGAGCTCGAGGAGCGCCCCAACTCGCCACTCTGGATGGACCCGCGCGAGTGCGGCGAACGAGTGCTCGCCGGCATCCGCAACGACGACCTGTACATCTTCACCCACCGCGAGTTCCGCGAGGGCGCCGACGAGCGCTTCCGCGCGATGCTCGCCTCCTTCCCGGACGAGCCCCTCGACGCCGAGCGGGCGGACGCGATCCGCTTCCTGCTCTCGAACCCGATGTTCGGCCAGATCCTGGAGCGGCGGTCCGCCTGACCCTGTGCCGCGGACGTGCACTCCTCATCAACATTTTTGTTGACATTTTCGTCACTAACGCGTTAGGCTCGCGCGACCGTACGTCCGAGCGAGTGAGCGGAGTGTGAGCGACGCCGCGAGCCATCCGAGGAGGCCGCGAACCATCTTGGTCGTTCGCGTGTGCGCGGATGCACGGGCACTTCGACGGCATGCCGTAGGTGGGCAAGAGAGGGAGGTACGTATGCGTCCCGCAAACATCGTCGAGCGCCTCCGGCGGCGCCGTGCGTTGGTGTTTCTCGCCGTCGCAGCGGCGTTCACGGCGACCGCGACCGCCGTCGCGGCGACGACCGCAGTCTCGCCGCCACAGGTCCTGAACTACCAGGCTTACGTCGGCGGCAAGGGCAAGGCGAAGGCGAACCTGTCGCCGGTCGTCCTCGGCTGGGTCAACACCCAGGGCGGCCCGCCGAACGCGACGTTCCCGCAGGTGACGGACGTCGCGAGAGCCGCCGTCAGGATGATCAACGGCGAGCTCGGGGGCGTCCACGGGCACCCGGTCAAGCTCAGCGAGTGCTTCATCGTCCAGGCGGAGGAAGAGGGGGTGCGCTGCGGCCAGCAGATGGTCAACGAGAAGGATATGAAGGCGATCGTCCTCGGCGCGCAGTTCACCGGCAACCAGTCGATGTACGCGACGGTCAAGGGCGCGATTCCCGTCATCGGCGGTGTCGCGACCGCTCCCGCGGATTACACGGCGAAGAACGCCTTCTTCCTGAACGGCAGCCAGACGAGCGTGCTCGGGCCATTCGCCACGTACACGAAGCGGTTCCTGCCGAAGGTGAAGACGGTTGCCGTCGTCTATCCGAACCAGCCGGGCGCCGACACCGCCGGGCTCCAGCTCGCCAAGGCCATGGAGAGCCTCGGGTACAAGGTGACGAAGATCGCCACGCCGCAGAACTCAACCGACCTCCTGGGGCCGGCGACACAGGCCAGCTCCGCCGACATGATCGTCCCCGCCCTCGGCTTCACGGACTGCGTACCGTTCGCGAGGGCGCTGGACCAGATCCGCTACTCGAAGCCGGTGCTCACGACACCCCTCTGCACGTTCATTCCCCGGGGCGCGTACGCAAGCGGCGACCTCCCGGGATGGACGTACGGCATCGCGCAGACGCTCGTGAACCTGCCGGGCCCGCAGTCGAAGGTCTACCTGAAGAAGGGCATCCAGTACGGGACGAGCGTCGCGAACATGGTCAACGCCTTCGGCGAGCTCGCCTGGGAGGAGCTCCTCGCGACGGTGAAGATCATGAACGCGATCCCGTTCGCGAGGCTCAGCCCGGCGACGGTGACCGCAGGGTTCAAGGTGTTCCGAGGCCCGCTGGTGCTTGCGGCGCCGCAGATCGCCTGCGGGAAGGCGTATCCGGGGCAGCCGACGGTCTGCGGCAACCAGACGCAGTTCTACACGTACGTCGGCAAGGGCAGGTGGAAGGTCGCCTCAGGCTGGCTGAAAGGACCCGCACCGAAGTAGCCGCGACAGCACGAGCCCGGCGGGCCCCCGGCAGCCCCGGGGCCCGCCGGCCCGTTCGAGACTGACCACAGATGCAGAACGAGATCCTCTACGGGGCGCTCGGGCTCGGCGCCGGCGCGCTGATCGCGAGCCTCGCGCTCGGGATCGTGCTGGTCTACCGGGGGTCGGGGATCATCAACGTCGCGATCGGCGCGATCGCGATGCTCGGCGCGTACTTCTACTGGGCGTTCAAGACCAGCTACTTCGGCTTCCAGCTCGACTCCGTCCCGGCGTTCGTCCTGACTCTTCTCTGCATGGCGGCGTTCGGCGTCGTGATCGAGCTGGCGATCTTCCGCCCGCTCCGCAACGCGGCGCCGCTCGCGAAGCTGGCCGCGTCGCTCGGCGTGCTCCTCGTCCTGCAGGCGGGTGTGATTCTCGTCTTCGGCAACACCTCGAAGTCGGCCCCCGCGATCCTGCCGTCCGACACGGTCACCTTCTTCGACCGTATCGTCCCGAAGGACCGGTTCATCCTCGCGGGGATCGTGATCGTCGCGGCCGCGGCGCTGGCGGCGCTCTATCGCTGGACGCCCTTCGGGCTGTCGACGAGGGCGGCGTCCGAGAACGAGGTCTCGGCCATGCTCGCGGGCCTGTCCCCCAACCAACTGGCAATCCGTAACACCGTCCTTGCCTGCGTCGTCTCGGGCGGGCTCGGCGTGCTCGTGGCGCCGCTGATCGCCCTCGACTCACAGACGCTGGCCTTCCAGGTCGTGCCCGCTCTTGCCGCCGCGCTGCTCGCCGGCTTCACGTCGTTCTTCATCGCGTGCTTCGCCGGTCTCGGCATCGGTGTCGTCCAGTCGCTTCTCGTGTACTGGGGAACACAGAGCTGGTTCCCCACGGACGAGGGGGGCGCGCCGATCCGAGGGCTGTCCGAGCTGTTCGTCTTCCTGGTCATCGTGCTCGCCCTGTTCCTGCGGGGGGCGAGCCTCCCCGGGCGCGGCGAGCTCGTCGAAAAGAGGCTTCCGATCGTCCCCCGCCCCGAGCGCCTGGCCAGGCCCGGAGTGATCGCGCTCGCCGTCGGCGCCGTCGCGCTCGTCGTGTTCCCGTACGACTTCCGACAGGCGCTGATCAACTCACTGCTCGGCGTCATCATCTGCCTCTCGCTCGTCGTGATCGTCGGCTTCGTCGGCCAGATCTCCGTCGTGCAGCTGGCGCTCGCCGGAGTCGCGGGCTTCACCATGTCGCACCTGACGACCGACCTCGGAGGCGTCTGGGCGGAATTTCCGATCTCGCTCCTGATCGGGGCCGCCGCCGCCACCGTCGTCGGGCTCCTTGTCGCAGTCTCCGCTCTGCGGGTCCGCGGCGTCAGCCTCGTAGTCGTGACGCTCGCTGCTGCCGTCGCGCTCGAGACGTTCGGCTTCTCCAATTCGCGCTGGGGCGGCGGTCCAACCGGGTCGCCCGTCGCCCAGCCGGACCTCGGAGGGCTCGATCTGTCCTCCAGCGCGTCCTTCAGAGGCCTGGACGACAAGATCCCGAGCCCGATGTTCGGCTTCCTTGTCCTCGTCGCGACGATCCTCATCGGCCTGCTCGTGGCCAACGTGAGGCGAGGCAGCCTGGGCCAGCGGATGTTGGCGGTGCGCTCGAACGAACGGGCGGCAGCGGCGGCCGGGATCAACGTGCGCAACACGAAGCTCGCGGGCTTCGGCATCGCCGCCTTCATCGCCGGGATGGCCGGGGCGCTCTACGCGTACAACTTCGGCTCGGTCAGCGCGAGCCGCTTCGGCGCCGTGACCGCGCTCGGCCTGATCGCGTTCGCGTACTTCGGGGGGATCACGATGGTCTCGGGTGCCGTGATCGCCGGCATCGGAGCGACCGAGGGCCTGCTTCCCCACGCCTTCGACGAGTGGTTCGGCCTATCCGGCACATGGGCGCTGCTCATCGGCGGCTTCGCCCTGATCATCACGCTCCTGGTCAACCCGGAGGGGATCGCCGGCACGGCCTACCTGAAGAAACAGCAGAAGGCCAAGCAACTCGCCGCGGAGGCCGCTGCCGCCCCGCCGACCCCGACAGCGCCGATCCTCGAGGCAGCGCCGGCCGGCGTGGCCGAGACGCGTCGAGCGCGGCGAACCGAACCGGGGCCAGTCGTCCTCTCCGCCACAGGAATCTCCGTCTCCTTCGGCGGTCTGCTGGCGCTCAACGACGTCGACCTCACGGTCGCGGAGGGTCAGCTCGTCGGGCTGATCGGGCCGAACGGCGCCGGAAAGACGACGTTCATCGACGCGATCTCGGGGTTCGTGCCCTACAGGGGCCGGGTCGAGCTCGACGGGCGGAGGCTCGACAGGCTCGCAGCGCACGGACGCGCCGAACGCGGGCTTGCGAGGACGTGGCAGTCGCTCGAGCTGTTCGACGACCTGAGCGTGCGCGAAAACCTCGCGGTCGCCTCCTATCGCCCATCCGCGTGGGCGACGACCAAGGAGGTGCTCTCGACGCCGGTCACGAGCACAAGGGCTGCCGATGCAGTTCTCGACCTCCTCGGCCTGGAGTCGTCGGCGGACGCGATGCCGGACGAGCTCCCGCAGGGCCAGCGCAAGCTGGTCGGAATCGCACGTGCCCTCGCAGCGGAGCCACGGCTTCTCTGCCTCGACGAGCCCGCGGCGGGTCTGGACGCGCGGGAGGGTGAGGAGCTCGCACGTCGTCTGCGGGGAGTCGCCGATGCGGGCACGCCGACGCTCCTCGTCGATCACGACATGGGGCTCGTGCTCGGAATCTCCGACTATGTCGTGGTGCTCGAGTTCGGGCGGGTGATCGCGCACGGGCCGCCCGATGTCGTCCGCCGCGACCCGCAGGTGATCAAGGCGTATCTCGGGAGCGCGTCGGCGGACTTGGAGCCGGCGGCCAAGGGCTCGTGACCGATTTGCTCGGCATCGAGGAGCTGACCGCCGGCTACGACCGGGCGGCCGTGATCCGCGACCTCGACATCACCGTCGGGCCCGGCGAGGTGGTTGCGTTGCTCGGTGCCAACGGCGCCGGCAAGACAACGACGCTGAGGGTGATCTCGGGACTCGTCCGACCGATGAGCGGGCGTGTCATGTTCGCGGGCCAGGACCTGGCGCGCGTCTCACCCACCGAGCGGACGAGGCTGGGGATCGCACACGTCCCGGAAGGCCGCGGGCTCTTCTACGGCCTGACGGTCGCGGAGCATTTCAAGCTCGGCTATCGCGGCGGGCGCCCGGACGAGGACGCGGCATACGAGTACTTCCCGGCGCTCAAGGACTTGCGCCCGCGGCGCGCCGGGCTGCTCTCGGGGGGCGAGCAGCAGATGCTCGCGGTCGCCCGGGGCCTCGCGCGGCGACCCCGCCTGCTCCTCCTCGACGAGCTCTCGCTCGGGCTCGCTCCCGTGATCGTCGAGATCCTGCTCCCGGTCGTGCAGCGCTACGCGCGCGACTCGGGCTGCGGCGTGCTGATCGTCGAGCAGCACATCCAGCTCGCGCTCGAGGTCGCCGACCGCGGGTACGTCCTCTCCCACGGAGAGATCGTCCTCCACGATCGCGCGGAAGTGCTGCACGCCGACCGTGAGCTCGTGATCTCCAGCTACCTGGGCGAGCAGCAGGTGCCGATCGGCGAATCGGCAGAATTGTCAGAGGGCAAGAAGTGACCATGCGAAAGGAGACGGCGTGAGCGTCACCACGAGAACTCGGGCGAAGGTGACCGTCCTCAACCCCGAGGGATACCCGCCGAAGGTGAGCGCGCGCGGGATGGCGCCGAGCCTGGACACGCTCGACGGGAGGAAGCTCTTCCTCGTCGATGTCGGATTCGCGAACTCGGACAACTTCATGGCGCAGCTGCACGGCTGGTTCGAGGACCACCGGCCCGAGATCCGGACGGAGATCGTCCGCTGGCGCGACCAGCACGCGCCCGATCAAGAGTTGTGCGAGCGCATCCAGGCCGAGGGCGACGCGGCCATCATCGGCGTCGGCACCTGACCGGGCTGCGCGCCGGAGGTCTCCGGCCACGTCGTCGACATGGAGTCGAAGTACGGGATTCCCACCGTGGGAATCCACCTGAACGTCTTCGCCCCGCTCGTGCGCAACACGGTGAAATCGCAGGGCATGCCGAGCGCCCGGCAGGCGTTCGTCCCGACTCCGTTGATGAACACTCCGCCCGCCGTACTCCGCCAGTACGTCGAGGGCGACGACCCCGTCCACCGCCGGCCATTCATGGCCGAGGTCTTCGACCAGCTCACGCGTTCGATTCCCACCGACGAGCTGCGCGGCGAGGACTGGGACCGCTCGACCGAGCGCTACGTCGAGGCAGCGAGCGAGGAGGGGCTGCACGAGCTCTTCCGCGAGCGCCGCTACACCGACTTCCTCCCGATCATCCTCCCGACCGAGGAGCGCGTCGAGGCGATGCTGTCCGGGACGAGCCACGCTCGCGACGAGATGGTCGGGAAGATGCGCCCGACGATCGGCATGGAGTTCTGGCACTTCGACGTCGAAAAGGTCGCCGTGAACGCGGTCATGGCCGGTGCGGAGCCGAAGCACTTCCCGGTCATCCTCGCGCTCGCGTCGAGCGGCGACACCGGGCGCCAGAGCAGCATGTCCTCGATGGGGAACATGGTCCTCGTCAACGGGCCCATCCGTGACGAGATCGGCATGAACTACGGCATCGGCGCGATGGGGCCGTACAACCACGCGAACGCGGTGCTCGGCCGCGCATTCGGCCTCCTCTCGCAGAATCTCCAGGGCGGCTCGGTGCCCGGCGTCACGTATGCCGGCTCACAGGGCAACAACTTCTCCTACAACTGCATCACCTTCGCCGAGAACGAGGAGGCGAGTCCCTGGGAGCCGTACCACGTGCAGTGGGGCTACGACAAGGACGAGAGCGCCGTCACCGTCTCGTACATCTGGGGCAACGTCTGGGCGGAGTACCTGCGCGAGTACTGGCAGGAGAAGCTCATCGCGATGATCTGCGGGCTCGAGCCCGGGATGGGCTGCACGATCGTGCTCGACCCCATCGTCGCGCGCGAGTTCGTGGAGAACGGGTTCGACACGAAGGAGTCGATCGCCGAGTGGATCCACGAGAACGCCAGGATCCCGCGGCGGCGCTACTGGGACCACGTGATGCTCAACCTCATCCACGAGGTCGTGGAGGCGGGAATCCAGCCGTTCGCGGGCTACTGGGCGGCCGGGCCGGAGGAGCCGATTCCGGTCTTCGAGACGAACCGGATCAACGTCGTCGTCACCGGCGGCGAGACGAACGGCCACTTCAGCATCTTCCAGGGTTCCCCGATGCGGGCGAAGTTCCGGACGAACCAGGGCCAGAACGCGACCGTCTCGATCGACGCCTGGCGTTGAACGCGCGTGGGCTCGGGCCTCGGGGTCGCCGAGGCCCGAGCCCTACGAGATGCCTGGGTCAGACCTCCGGATTGCCGTTCGCGGAGGTGGCGGAGATCGCCGCGAGGACGTCCCAGTGCTCGACGATCTTCCCATCCGCGTCGAGCCGGAAGATGTCGACGACCTTGCTGCCCTGTGCCCCGAACACGGGCACGGCGCCCGTGAGGATGCCGTGCGTCACCACGAGGTCGCATTCGGCGATGACGCGCCGGATGTCGATGTGGATGTCGGGGAACGCGGCCGTGAAGGTGTTTACGAACTGGATGAACGCGGGGGCGCCGCTCGCAGCCAGCGGGTTGTGCTGGATGTACAGATGCGGCTCGCCTGACTTGTCGAGGTCCTGGCCGGGCTTGTCGAAGCCGACATAGCGGTCGACGGCGTCCTCGGGCTCCTTGTCGTTGAACGCCCGCGTGTAGTAGGCGACGACGTTCTCCCTGTTGCGCTCGAGCAGCGCGGTGCCGTGAACACACGCCTTGGCGCCGGCTCGGGAGGTTGCGCTGCTGCCGCTGGTGCTCGCGTGCGCGACGCCGAAGCTGAGCGCCGCCAACGTGAGCGAGGCGGCTGCGAGAACGCGTGACGGGGTCAGGAGCTTCATGGCTCCCTCCTTCGGGTCGGATGCGTCTGAACTGCCGGCCGATTCTCGTACATTTGGCGCCCTCATTCGCCAGCCCTCACGTGGCGCGGCCCGCCAGATAGCGGTGCGCGGCGACGGCCGCCGTCGCGCCGTCGCCGGCGGCCGCGATCGCCTGGCCCGCCGCGTTCACACGTACCTCGCCGGCGGCGAACAGGCCGGGCAGCTCCGTCCGCATCCAGACGTCGGTGGGGATGCGCCCGTCGTCGGCGAGGGCGATCACCCCCTCGAGCAGCCCGGTGTTCGGGACCCGCCCGACGTTCGTGAACACCGCGGCGACCGGAAGCGTCGACGACTCTCCCGTCTCGAGGTCGCGCACCCGGATTCCGTCGACCTGCCCGTCTCCGAGGATCTCTTCGAGCACCGTCCGGTGCCTCACCTCGACATCCACGCTCTCCCGCACGCGACCGCCGTACGTCTCCTGCCCCGCAAGGGTCTCGCCGGGGTGGATGAGCACAACTCGCACGTCGTGTCCCACGAGCTCGAGCGTCTCGATCAGCGCGGAGTCGCCGTCACCGCACACCGCGACGAGCTTGCCGCGGTACAACGGGCCGTCGCAGCTCGCGCATGTGCTGACTCCCCTGCCTTCGAGCTCGTCCTCCCGCGGCACCCCGAGCCTGCGCGGCCTCGACCCCGTGGCGACGATCACCGCGGACGCGATCACGTCGCCGGCGTCGGAGACGACGCGCCAGTCCTCCCCGCCTGGCTCGACCCGGCTGACCTCGCTCATCTCGACCGCTGCCCCGGCGTCGACGACCTGCTCCTGCATCCGGGGGCCGAGCTCGAAGCCGGGCACTCCCTCCGGAAACCCGGGGAAGTCCTCGACCCGCTCCGTGTTCAGGATCGCCCCGCCCGAGCCGAGCGGGTCGAGCAAAACCGTGCGCCGGCCGTGCCGCGCGGCGAAGAGCGCCGCGGTGAGCCCGGCCGGCCCTCCGCCCACGACTGCGATCTCATAGTTCGACATACGTTCGTTCACTCTCCATCAGCTCTACGCACGAGGTGACGTGCGTATCTCACCTGTTCCGGCGTCGAACGTCGAGCGCTCTCGAGCACTCTGGTCCCCGCGCGGAATCGGCGTTACGATCGCGACGGTCGACGTCGTGCCCATGGGAGGGTCGAGTGCTGCCCGTCTCACGCTCGAGCCCGGCTGGACGTGGGCGGACTGCATCAAGCCGGTCGTCCAAACCGACAGCTGTCAGTTGCGCCCGTGGGCGTCGCCCAAATCGGGCGCGATGCACATCGCGCACGAGGACGGAACCGAGCAGGAGATCCGCGCGCCGGCGAGGCATACGTGATCGAGCCGGGTCACAACGCCTGGGTCGTCGGCGCCGAGCCGTTCGTCGGCTTCGAGTTCGAGTCGCAGTCGTTTTCTCACGCGGCGCGCCGGGTAAGACGGCACGTGCTGACGGGGGTCGCCTCGCCAGAGGGAGTGAAGAGTCCTCCCCTGGTCGCCCCGTCAGCCGACCGAGAGACCTCCTCACCGTGTTTGCCGTCTGCGTCGCGGGAAGCGAGAATCACGTGGGCGCGCCCGCGCTGCCGCACACACTGCCTTCGGCGCCGACCGCCTCGACATCCCACTCCGCCCCGAATGCGTGGAGGCGGCGAATGACGATGCGACCGATCTCCTCGGGCACGCGCGGGTCGAGCCGAAGCTCGCCGTCGCGGGCCTCGAGACCGAGCATGGCCTGGACGAAGACGAACGGAGCCGCAGTGGCCCACGCCTGGGGGCTGCAGGCTGTGGGGTACGGAACGGGAAAGTGGCTGACCCAGCGCTCGAAGCCCGCGAACGCCTCCGGGAGCCGATGGCCCGTGAAGGCGGCCGCATCCAGCTGGGCCAGGGCGATCCGGTTCGCCGCGTCGCGGAAGCCCGCGCGCGCGAGCCCGAGTGCGACGATCGAATTGTCGTGCGGCCAGATCGTGCCGGTGTGGTAGCCGATCGGGTTGTAGCCGCGATCGTCGGTCGACAACGTGCGCACGCCCCAGCCCGAGAACATCGCGTCCGACATGAGCTGGTCCGCGACTCGACCTGCGCGCTCCTTCGGAACGATCCCGGACCAGAGCAGGTGCCCGATGTTCGACGTCAACGAGTCGATCCGGCGCTTGTCGCCGTCGAGGCCGACGACGTAGTAGCCGCCGCGGCCGTCCGACCAGAAGTCGTCGTTGAAGCGGCCGTACAGGGCTTCGGCCTCACGCTCGAGTCGCTCGGCGAGGTCGATATCGGCGCGCAGCCGGCGCGCAAGCTCGGCGACGCGAAGCTTGGCGTCGTAGACGTAGCCCTGGATCTCCGCGGTCGCGATCGGCAGGTTCGGGATCGTGCCGTCCGCGAACTGGACGCCGTCCCACGAGTCCTTCCAGCACTGGTTGCCGAGGCCTTGCCGCGAGCGCGTCTGGTACTCGACGTAGCCGTCGCCGTCACGATCGCCATAACGGTCGATCCAGGCGAGCGCTGCGACGACCTTGTCCCATCGGTCCAGGACGAACGCATCCTGACCGGTGAAGCGCCAGTACTCCGAGAGGAGGATCAGCCAGAGCGGCGTCGCGTCGGCGGTGCCGTAGTAGGGGCTGTGCGGCATCTCGCCCAGTCGCGTCAACTCGCCGCTGCGAACCTCGTGCAGGATCTTGCCCGGCTCCTCGTCCCTGAAGTCGTCGACCTGCATGCCCTGAAGGGCGCCGAGCAGATGGAGCGCCCCGCGGGCGAGCCCGGGGCCGACCCAGACCGTCTGCAGCGAGGTGATCAATGTGTCCCGGCCGAAGAGCGTCATGAACCACGGGAGCCCGGCGGCCGGCAGGACGTAGCTCTCCCCGAGGAGGTCGCCCGTGATGCGAAGCGCCGCGAGGTCGACGACCGACTGGCGGACGACGCTGGTGAGCAAGGCGCTCGTCGCCTCGACGCGCGGAATCCGCTCGAGCCATCCGCTCGACGGCCCCTCGACGGGTTCCCGCCGCCCGCCGAAACGCTCGGCCACCGGCTCGAAGGTAACGTTGTTCACCCGAACGCCGACCTTGATCAGGGTCAGGAGCAAGCAGCGGGGTGGCAGCTCGAGCGCCCAGACGGCGTCTGTCCCGTCGATGCGGGGCGGCGCCGCCGCGACGACGTGCTCCGTCGCCTCCTCGACGATCTCGCTGCGCTCGATCCGAACAGTCGTCTCCGCGAGGAACCCGGGCACCTGGTATCGGAAGCGAAGCGCATGACGGCCGGCACCGGCGGCGACGATGCTGCCGCTGCGGTCGCGGACGCGGCTCTTGATCTCGAAGAGATCCGCGAAATCCGCGCCGCAGAGGAGCCGCAACTCGCAGGTGATCGGCTCCGACGACGTGTTGGAGACCGCGATCTGCTCGAGGGCACCGCCTCCCACGAGCCGCAGGCGACGGACGGCAAGGGTCTCTGCGCGGAGGCGGGGTGTGTCGGGATTCGTCAGGAAGAACGCCGCGGAGTCGTAGTCGACCGGCCCGGACTTGAGCAGCGAGAGAGGGTGTCCGTCGAGCCTCAGCTCCCACCGGCTCACGAAGCGGGTGTCCTCGTGGACGAGCCCTCCGATGGACCCAGGTGCGACGTCGCCGCGCGAGTCCGAATACATGAACGTCCGCCCCTCCAGGACCGCGATCGCGTCAGGGCCCAGGTCGATGGGATGCGGGCGCTCGTCCTCGCCCGACAGGGGCGGCCGGGGCTGCGGGTACGGGTCGAGCGGGGTCGGTCGCCGTTCGACCGCCACCGCCTCTTCGCCCGCGCCTCTGTTCGCGCGCACGATGGTAAGGCTAGAACAACAGTACGACCGGTGGTCCCCTCGAGCCCGACTCGGTGGCCCGAGCGGTTTGTACCCTTGAGAGCCGTGAGCAGGTCTCTGGCAAGCGTGATTCTCGCGGTAGTGGTCCTCGCAGGATGCGGTGGCTCGCCCGGTGACGACGACGCGGGGAAGGAGCTGACGGTCCCCGCCTATGGCCCCTTTCCTGCGATGACCGTGCCCCTCACTCCGGGTCCCCCTGCGTTGTGCCGGGCGAAGGCGGACGCTTTCAGCCGCGCCGCGGCGGCGTTCCTCCGTCCGTACCCATCGGACGCCGACATATACCGGGTTCTCGCGCGCGTCCAATTCACCGCGTTCAGGGCCCACCGCTGCGACATTGCCGTTCTTCGCAAGGCGGTCTCGCGACGACTGACCGCGAAGCAGCTTCGAGAGGTCCTCGCATTCTTCGGCTTCATGGGCGAGATCGGACGAGATCTCGCGGGCGCTCCGCAGCACTGAGAGCGGTACCGGCTGGTACGCCTTCCGTGGCGCAGCCCGTCGCGCGCGGCTTCCTGCTTGAAGGCGTGAAGGGAGCCCCGGAATAGGCGCTAAGCCGTCCGCCGCCAAGCCAGGCCAGCGGCCCATTCCGAGGCTCTACCTGGATAGATGCTCGAGAGCGGCGAAACTTGCGCGGTCCCGCGAAGTTCCCCCGAACGGGGGACACCGCCCTGGAGGGGCCGAGCGGCCCGTACGCCCCCAAGGACCATGGCTTGATCTGCAACCGACGGCGTGAAAGTGTGAACCGCAACGTTTCTACGGGAGGTGGGAGAGGTGGCGAGGTTCCTGGTAAAGGCGTCGTACACGGCTGAGGGCGCGAAGGGCCTTCAGAGCGCTGGTGGAACGAGCAGGCGGGACGCTGTCGCCAAGATGGCCGAAGGCCTCGGGGGAAGCGTCGAAAGCTTCTATTTCGCGTTCGGCGCGACCGATGCCTACGTTGTGCTGGACCTCCCCGACAACGAGAGCGCCATGGCGGCCTCGATCGCAGTCAACGCTGCTGGGGCAGCCAGCTCGGAAGTTGTCGTGCTGCTCACACCGGATGAGTTCGACGCGGCGGCCAAGCTCTCGGTCGAGTACCGGCCGCCCGGGTCCTGATCGGGGTCGAAGCTCTACCCAACCACGGCGCCGGGATTGCCGGGAGGCGATGACAGGCGACGACTGGCGCCGGCCGTCGGCCACTGACGCCGGCATCCATGGCGTTTGAGAGGAGTCGATGGCAGGTGAGCACGGTCCCTGAGCGCGCTTGCGGGCCTCTTGCCGTTGCTCGGCACGGAACCGAGAATGGGGAGGTGGTCGCCGTCCGGGCGTTGATCGTCGTCGCGGGCCTGGCGCTCGGGGTGCTCTGCGCCGTCGGCGTTCTCGTCGCAGCGCTCTTCGAGCGCGACGGGTTCGGCGATCGCGACGGAGAGCCGAGCACGACGTACCTGCTCGCCCTCGCCGTCGGGCTCGTGGCCTCGGTCGGCCTCCCCCTGGTGCTGTGGCGGATGCTGTTGCCCAATCGCTTCTCGTGGCCCGCCGTGCTCACCGCGGTTGTGGTGGCCGCCGCGGGCGTGATCTGGGTTCTCGGGATCTCGCTCGCGGGGTGACGCTACGCAATCCGCTGCACCCCCTGGAAGCCCTCGGATCCACGGCGTCCGTCCGCGGCACGATCGCTGACGCCCGACTCGAGACGGCGAGCGTTGGCAAGGTGTTGCCACGGCGCGGCGTGTTCCACTGGGGCGCGACGCGCGTGTCACCGGGCATGAGGCAAACCGCGTGCGGTCGGAACTCTTGTACCGGAGCTCGAGCAGGCATACGCTCAACGCTCCACCGGGGGGGTGGGAAGGAGTCTCGTCGTGCGGCGCACCTTCAGTGGTTACGCGCTCGTGTTGGCTGCGCTTGCACTCGCGGGCCATTCCGCCGGGGCGGTGAGCCCAAGGGCCATCTACATGACGAGCCGACTACGCCCTAGCCTGCGGTTGTTTCCCCCTGTCGTGGTGCGCGGCCAGGCAGTGACGATCAGGGTGACCGACATCGACGTGCCGTCCCTGGAGGTGAACGTGGCGGGAGGGACGTCGGTACACGGGCAACCGCTGCGCTGGAAGCCGTTGCGCTTCAGCGACGGGGCGTGGCGCGGCGCGCTACCGCTCCCGGTCCGACGCGGCATCTATTCACTCGAGCTGCGTGTTCGAGAAGGTGGTCGTGTCACTTCTTCCAACCAATGGCTCTTACGTGTATTCGCACACGGCACGCAGTCGAGGCCGACATTCAGAGACCTGCGAGGGGTCGCGGCATCGTGGGTGCGAAGCGTGCATCCCGGCGGATCCCTCGTCGCAACTCGGCACTGGCGTCTTTCGGCCGACGACCTTCGCGACCCCCGCCGACACCAGAAGCTCGTGATGGCATACACCCTCGCGGCACACCGCACGGTCAATGATCGACTTGGGGTGTTCATCACCGCGGTACGCGCAAGCCTCACCGGTCGGTGGAGACTGCTCGAAGCCAGCGTGGCCCCGTAGCTCAGACCGGTTGAGGCGGCACGTCGAGTGAAAGCGCTTCCACGCTGATCTACTGCTGCTGATCATGGGTTGTGCCCCTTCGCGGGGCATGCGTGACGCCCGGTTTGAGTCGGTGCGATAGCGGGTAGCGACGCTCAGCGGCGCGGGCTTGCCTGCCGGGCAGCACCCTCGGGACCGCCCCCCATGCCGAGCAATCTGAGCGCCTTGAGTGCCCGCGCCTCCAATTCGTCGAGCCCTGCGTGTTACTCGGGTGGCCGAACTGGGTAGTAGCAGGCTGACGTACCGAGCCGCGGAGCGTGATCTACGGAGATTCGGCGAGACGCAGCAGGCATTCGCGTCGTGACGCGCCACCGTCCCTCCGCGGCTTCGGGTCAAGCCTTCGGAAGGGAGAGTTCATGCCTCAATGCATGAGGTCGCGACGACCGTATCTGTGGGCGGCAGCGTTCTCTGTCGCTGTCGGACTTGCACTCTTCGTGCTGCCGGGTGCGAGTGCGGTCACATCAGCCGAGTGCGACACGCAGGTCAACGACACCCCTAGCAAGCTGATCCCTTGCATCACAACAAAGGGTCTCTGGAATCACATGGAGGCATTCCAGGCGATTGCCGACGCCAATCCAAGCCCCGCCGACGGGCACCCGTCGCGCAACTCGGGGGAGCCCGGATACAAGGCATCGGCGGATTACGTCGCCAACCTAATGAGGGAATGGGGATACGACGTCACGATCCAGACGTACAAGTTCGACTACTACGCGTACACGGGTACCCCGTCCTTCAGCGAAGTCTCACCGACCTCTCACGTTTACACGGTCTCCGAGGAATGGAACCCTGGGCAGAGCCTCGGAACGGCGACTGCGGATCTTCAGCCGGCCGGTGGGATCATCATTCCGCCGACGGCAACGCCGAGTTCGTCGAGTGGTTGCACCGCCGGCGACTTCAGTGGCTTCGTTCCGGGCCGGATCGCCTTGATCCAACGCGGGTCGTGCAACTTCGGGGTGAAGGTTCAGAACGCCCAAGCCGCAGGGGCAACCGGCGTCATCATCTTCAACGAGGGCAATCCCGGTCGGACGAGTGTGCTCTCGGGCAGTTTGGTCGACGCGGCTGGGAATCCGATTGTCCCCACAATTCCGGTGGCGTTCACGTCGTTTGCCATCGGCGTCGACCTGCTCACCCAATATCAGCAGGCCGTGCAGGCTCGGACGGCGCTGCCGGTCATGCACCTCAATATCGAGGCGATCGTCAAACCGAACGCCGATGACTACAACGTCATCGCAGAGTCGAAGGGCGGCGACAAGAACCATGTCCTCGTGATCGACGCACACCTCGATGCGATCTACGGAGCGGGAATGCTCGACAACGCATCCGGTTCCGCCACGATCCTCGAGGTTGCTCGGATGATGAAGAACGTCGACCCGGTCAACAAGCTGCGATTCATCTGGTTCGGCGGCGAGGAACTGGGTCTCCTTGGTTCCACGTACTACGTCAACAATCTGAGCTCGAGCGAACGGAGCCACATCGGCTACGACCTCGACGCCGATGTCACGGCGACACCCAACTACGTCGTCGGAGTTCTCGATCCCGCCGGGCCAGACCTGTTCGGTGGCACGTCTACCTCAACGTTCCCGAACCGGGTGTACAAGGCGTCCACGGTCGCCCGCGATCAAGCGATCGACTACTTCGACTCCATAGGTCTCAACCACGAGCTGTTCTCGCCGGTGGGGACAGACGCCTTCAACTTCAACCTCGTCGGGATTCCCGCCAGCGGACTGTTGACGGGGCAGGACTGCTGTAAGACGCAAGGGGAAGTCGACCTGTTCGGCGGCTTCGTCGGCAACTTCGAAGGCAACATTCCGAGCTTCGACGGAGGATGTGTCGACAATCCGTTCCGGTGGTGCGACAACTTGGACAACAACGACCCAGAGGTGCTTACGTTCATGTCCAAGGCGTTTGCCAACATGACGGTGCAGATGGCCTTCGACACAAAGATCATGTCCGCCAGCGACAACACGGTCATCAACAAGAAGCTGCCGATCGCCGCGGAGGTTGGACGCCACACCGTGGCGAAATAGCACGGAATACGGCAACACCGCCCGAGCGGAAGAGAGGACACGGCATCTCTAGGAGGAACGGAAGGCCCGCTCCGGCGGGCCTTCCCTCACGGCGCATCCGTCGAGCTACTGGCTCACCAAGTGGGTCGAGGTTGAACAGACGGTCGGAGAACTTCGCATCCGGCTCGGTGAGCGGGCGCGGAAGCTATAGCGACTGATCGCTAGTTCGACGACCCACCCATCGGCACCATCGTCCTCGACCACGAGCGCGTCATCTGTCTCGGCACGGCGACTGGCAGACCGCCGACGCCTACGCGCTTACGTCGCCGGCTCGACACGCGCTCGTTCAGGATTCTCCCTTTCCTGGGTCTGTGGGCATAGGGAGGCGGGGGCGCAGCCGCCTTACGACCTTGGGGGGATGGGGGAATCTCCCTGTGGGGAAGTCGCAAGGCGGCTGCTGACGGAGACCAGGAGGGGGGCCTCCGATGTGTGCCGGGTCGCGCTTCGCTAAAGACCTCGGCGTCCGATCAGCGAACTGAATAGTTCACGAACGCCGACGCAAGACCCGAACAGAGCCTCAGCGCAACGCGCACGCCTCAAGCCACTCGACGTTCCCGCCCCTTCCGGAGCCGTAACGCCGTGACGTCACCTTACGCCGTTCCCACGTACAAACGCCATCCCACCTAGAGATCAACGCGGCTTTAGTCGCAAAGTCCGGCAAACCCCCGAAGTGAGAGTTCACGAACGCTGGCGCAAGACCCGAACAGAGCCTCAGCGTCGAGGCGCACGCAGAGCGCCTCCACAAGGAACGAGTGCGCGGTTAGATGAACGATTCGCGATCCCTCGGTGGGTCCGACGTAGAACCCCACGCCGCGAGCATTGCGTACGAGCCGGACGACAGAGAGGTGCCGGGCGCAATCGGCTGTCGCCGCCACAGCGGGCCGTCGCCTCTCCCGTGCCTCCCCTGCACGCTACGGCTGAGCGCCGCACAGGGTGATGGGGCCGGACAGCTACCTGAACGCCGTCAGTGTGTCGCTCCCACCAGTTGGCAGCCAGGGCGTCTGCTGCGGCTACGGCATGCGCTCGCGGGGGTGATCCTTGTTCTCCTCGCGCCACTGCTCCTCGTATGCCTCAGCCTCGGCGAACTCGCGCTCGGTACGCGCGCGGACGGCGGCGTCCTCGGTGGCAGGGTTCTCGGCGACCGCAGTGCGCCGACGCATCGACGCGAACCCGATCACGACGAGCGGGACCGCGACGACCGCGAAGATGAGCCAGGGGATCACGCCTTCACCCTAGCCGTGCATACCGCCCGACAGGCAGCGTCGTGGCGGTGCGTAGACTGCGGGCCCGTGAGCAGGATCCTCGTCGGCTATGACGACTCGGCGGCGGCCCGCCGTGCGCTCGAGCGCGGCATCGCCGAGGCGCGGGCACGGAGCGCCCGTCTCGTCGTGCTCTCGGTCCTCGAGGTCCCGCTGGATCCCCAGGTCGACCGGTTCTTCGGCACCCTCGACGACATCGCAGACTGGGAGGGCCAGCCGATCGCGCCGCCGCCCGAGCTGGTCGGGCTGCTCACGCAGGCGCGCAACGAGGTCGAGGCCGCGGGTCTGAAGGCCGACTTCATGTGGGCTGCCGGCGAGCCGGGCCGGGCGATCGTCGACGCAGCGCGCGACGCGAGGGCCGACGTGGTCGTCCTCGGCGAGCACCACCACGGGTTCCTCGCGGGACTCTTCGGCACGGACGTCGCGGCCGAGGTCGGGCGCGAACTCGACGCCGCCGTGATCGTCGCCTGACGCGCCCCAATCGCCCTTCTCCGTGTTGGTCAAGGCGTTAGGCACGACGCCTCGATGTGAGGGCATGTGTTCGTGACCTCGGAGGGCCATCCCGGCGGACGGCTCCAGCGTGCGCTCGCCGCCGGCAACCTGATCGCGGCGGAGCGGCACGGGCGGTAGGACGGCCGGACGTCCTAGTGCGTGATCGCGACACAGGCGACCGGTTCTAGCGTTGACTGCATCAGGCGTGGGCCGTCGGTCGTCTCTGATACTCGGCATCGCCGCACTCGTCCTGTGGGCGGTGTCGTGGTCGTGGCTCGTTGGGATCGGCGTGACAGTGGTGCGCGTAGGAGAAGTAGGTGCCCTGGTGGCGGGGCTCGCGGCTGTCGCCGTGGACTTGAGAACTCGGCCACGGTCAGTTGGGTTCTGGCTTGGAGTCGTCGCGCTCGTGCTCGTCGTCGGGTTGAACCTGCTCGGCCTGGTCTTCCGTTAGACCGGCGGACGGCGCCTTTCCCTATTCGGCCCCGCCATCGAGATGACGCGCGGCATACGCGGCAGACTCCGCGAGCGGCACTCGCGACACATCGTGTCGTCCTCTTGTTCCATGAGGGCCGCCGCCATCTCGCGGATCGAGCTCCGAAGCAGCCCCCGACCGCGTACGGTCAGGCCGGCGCCCGCCAGATCGAACACACTGAGCTCGTCAGTCGGCACACCCCGAACGGTGACCATGTGCGTCTCGCCTGCAGACCCAGTCAACGACTGGTGGCCGGAGCGATCGGATGGTGTTGTCTAAATTACTGACATATGTCAGGTCGCACACCTGCCCCGACCGACGCGCTAAGCGTCTGGCCGGAACCGCCGCTCGGCCTCGCTGGTGATCGCCTTCATCGAGGAATGTACGGCGCGCTCCCACGAGCGAGCTACGACATCGCCCCAGAGTGCGCCCAAAGCTCCGTAGTCGGTCCCTAGTTCGCCTTCCCAGGTGAGCGTCGAGCCGTTCTCGGCCGCCTCCAGAACGAACGACTCGCGGACGTGAGGCACGGGTCCCCGAACAAGACGGAAGTTGATGCGATCGGGGCGCTCGAAATGGACGGTCTCGACGGTGCTCGTGACGCCGCACTTGACCTTCGTGTAGTGCGCGGCAAGAACCATGTCCGTGCCGCGTTCCCAAACTTCGAGGCGATCCTTCATCGAACGCGGCGTCTTCCCGAGATACGAGCTCGCGATCACGTCGAACACGGTTTCGCGGTCGGCCGCGATCTTCCACGTCACAGGCCCGAGTTCGCGAACACGCCTGCCGACACCACTGTCGACCGTGACGGCGCCGCTCGCGTAGAACCGGTACGCGCGACGACCGCACACGACAACGGCCATTACCAGCAGCAGACGACGCATGCCCAGAGGCTAACCAGCACAGATCACCGAGCCGACCGCCGCCGGTGCGAATCGGCTCGAGCGTGGAGCAGAGATGGAGTTCTCTGGGTCATGCCGGAGCTCAAACGGGCTTGAGTACGACCAGTCGCCGGGGCACGATGCACCGGTGCGGAGCTTCTCGCGGACGATCCTGGAGCGCGAGGCTGCGTTGTCAACGCTCCAGGACGCGCTCGACGACGCGCTCGCCGGGGGCGGGCGCTTTGCGCTTCTGTTCGGCGAGGCTGGAATCGGTAAGACGTCGGTGGTACGCGCGTTCCAGGAAGTGGCGAGCGGCCGCGTTCGCGTTGTGTCGGGCGCGTGCGAGGCCCTCTTCACGCCGCGCCCTCTTGGCCCGGTGCACGACATCGCCGACCAGGTCGGCGGGCCGCTCCTCGACGCCCTGACAGCACAATCGAGTCGCGGCACGATCCTCGGCGCCCTGCTCGCCGAGCTCGGGGCGACACCCACGCTCGCCGTGCTCGAAGACTTGCACTGGGCCGACGAGGCGACGCTCGACGCGATCTCCTACTTGGGCCGCCGGCTCGACACGACACCGTGTGTCCTGCTCGCGACCTTCCGCGACGACCAGCTCGGTCCTCGACACCCTCTCCGACTCGTGATCGGAGAGCTTCCGAGCAGGCTGACCGTTCGTGTCGCGCTCGAGCCGCTGTCCGAGGCGGCGGTTGCAGAACTCGCGCGTGAGGCAGGTCGATCAGCGCTCGGGCTTCATGCAGCGACCGGCGGCAACCCCTTCTTCGTGACCGAGGTGCTTGCGGCCGACGAAGTCAAGATCCCGGAGACCGTGCGAGACGCGGTCCTCGCACGAGCGGGTCGTATCAGCGGGGATGGCAGGCGATTGCTCGAGGCAGTCGCGGTCGTTCCGGGACACGTGGAGATCTGGCTTGTCGAATCGCTCGCGCCGGAGACGATCTCGCACCTCGACGAGTGTCTTGCATCCGGCGTGCTGCGCGCAACGTCTGGCGGCGTCGAGTTCCGTCACGAGCTGGCACGACTCGCGGTCGAGGAGTCGCTCACACCCGGTCGCCGGATCGAGCTCAACAGAACGGCCTTTCGGGCGATCATGGATCCGCCAAGCGGCGAGCTCGACCTCGCGGCCCTCGCGCATCATGCGGACGCAGCCGGTGACGCAGGAGCAGTGCTCCACTACGCCCCCCGCGCAGCCGAGAGAGCGGCCCAGCTCGGAGCGCACCGCGAAGCCGCGGCGCAGTATGCGCGCGCACTTCGGTTCTCAGACTTGCTCGCGCTCGACGCGCAGGCAGAGCTCCACGAGCGCCTGGCATACGAGTGCTACCTCACCGGCGAGTTCGACGACGCGATCGTCGCCTCAACCCAAGCGCTCGAGCGGTACCGCACGCTCGCCGATCGCCTCAAGGAAGGAGAGTCGCTGCATCGGTTGTCGCGGCTCCTTTGGTCGATCGGTAGAACACCGGAAGCGAGCGACCTGGGTCGACAGGCTGTGGCACTGCTCGAGTCGCTACCCCCTGGGCGCGAGCTGGCAATGGCATACGTGCAGCTCTCGGCGTTGTCGGGGGTCACGGATGACTTCGAGGGCGTCGCTGTCTGGGGTGGGCGCGCGGCCGAGCTTGCGGAGCGTCTCGGCGACCGGGAGATTCTGGCTTCGGCCCGGCTGAGCCTCAGCGCAGCCGAGTACGCCGCCGGAAGACCCGACGGCCGCGAGAGCCTCGAGCGGGAGCTCGCGGCCGCGCTCTCGACCGGGCTCGAGGAGGTCGCCGCCTGGGCGTTCAACGTGCTTGTCAGGATCGCGGCGCGCTCACGCGACTACGAGGTCGTCGATCGCTATCTGGACGCCGGCTTCGAGTACTGCCGAAGCCGCGAGCTCGGAAACTTTCGCCAGGGCCTCGGTGCCGAGCGAGCCCGACTGTTGCTTGACCGTGGGGAATGGGCTCCGGCCACCGACGCCGCGAATCTCGTGCTTAGTACCGCCCGGACTGCCGGGATGGCGCCGCTCATTGCATTGACGGTGCTGGGGCAGGTCCGAGCCAGGCGTGGCGACCCCGAAGTCTGGGAACCACTCGATCGTGCGTTCGAGATGGCCGAGCCGAGCGGCGAGCTCCAACGGCTCGCGCTCGTTGCCGCGGCGAGAGCTGAGGCCGCCTGGCTGGCACGCGATCCTCAACGGACGCTCGAGGAAGCACGCGGCACGTACAAGCTCGCGGTCGAGAAGCGACACCTTTGGTTCGCGGGCGAGCTCGCCTACTGGCAATGGAAAGCAGGCGGACTCGAAAGCCCACCCGGCTGGATCGCCGAGCCGTACGCTCGCCAGATCGCCGGCGACACGGCCGGAGCCGCCGCGTCCTGGGCCGCTCTGGGCTGTCGGTACGAGGCCATGCGTGCGCTTGCGGAGAGCGACGACGAGGAGGCGCTCCGCGAGGCGCTCGACGTCTTCGAGGACCTCGGTGCTCGCCCAGCGGCACAGTGGATACGCCAGGCTCTGCGGGAGCGGGGTGCATCCGTGCCACGCGGCCCGCGACCGGCCACGCGCAAGAACCCCGCAAATCTCACAGCCCGCGAGTTGGACGTCCTCGCCCTCCTCGCGGAAGGTCTGCGGAACGCCGAAATCGCCGACCGCCTCGTCGTCTCGCGACGCACGGTCGACCACCATGTCTCGGCAATCCTTCGCAAGCTCGACGCGAACACGCGAGGCGAAGCAGTTGCCGAGGCCGCCCGCCTGCGCGTCCTCGACGACAGACAAGCGCTCCGGCCAACATAGGCACTCTCCGACATCACGGCCCCACCTCGATCCGAACCTCGAGGGTGGAGAGCGCCGGCCGGCCGGACGGGCAGATCGGCTGAGCGCCGCCCTGAATATTTCTCCCCCCGATGGTTTTTCGGGCCTGTAAACGTTGTTCGCGGCTGTTTCGGGTTCATCACGGGAAACAGCGCCTTCGCGGGAACCCCTACAGCCTCGCCCGGAGGGGTCGGCATCATCAGGCCCGGCGGCTCGAGGAAGGTCGGAGACAGCACAGTGGTGAACCGAAGCGTCGGCCGTGGAAGGGATGACTCCTTATTTGAACCGTCCCGGGGCACGAGATTGGCCCCGCTACTCGCACTCGGGTTGAACGCTATGCGGATGAAGGGACTCGAACCCTCGACCTTCTGCATGGCAAGTACGCCGGCGCGTTCCCAGGAGTGCTCGAACGGCTCAGTTGAGCCAGATCCGTGCCCGCTGAGTCCCATTGCTTCCCATAGTTCGCTGACCCCTTGCTGACCCGCACCTGCGCGGGGCGGAGCGCACCTCAGAGGAGGCTGGATGTCTCCGCACCCGATCCGCGAGGCCTGGAACATGGTTGTCCGTCCATGCTGAGCCAGGCCGTGAACAGGCCTCGACACCGTGACACCTGGTTCAGGAGATCGGGCCGACCAGTCCACGAATCCGCTGCTCGCCAGCGGGCCTGGCGACGCCCTAACGCTCGTTCCTCCACGATCTCAGCCGACGGTGACAGTCGTGCGCATCCAGGGATGGATCAGGCACTCGAAGCGGTGGATTCCCGGCGCCAGGGTTACCGTCCGCGTCTCCCCAGCCGGATCAATGTCGCCCCGAAGGCCCCGCCGGGAAATCCCGCGCACTCCGGCACCGGAGACAGACCCAGCAGGCCGTTCAGGACGGCGATACAGCCGCCGCCGAAGTTCGCGACCTCGGTCAACGTCTGGTCCTCGCCGCCCTTGTTGCTGCCCTCTAACGTGCCGCCCGCAGCAAGCTTCAGCCGACCGGGTGCAAAGTGCCACGCGGGTGCGCGGCCCTGCGAGAGGAGCTGGCCGATGAACTCCGAGAACGTCGTACTGGCCTCCTTGATGCACGTCCCCGGCCCGATCTGCGCGTTGAAGGTCGCCGGGTCGCAATCGTCGCGGATCACGACCTGCCTGCCCGAGCTCACGGCGGACGAGCCCGTCGCGAGCACGAGCGCAACCAGCGCCGTGATGGCGAATATGCCGATGCGTCGCTCGAGCACTTCCCACCCCTTTTCTCCCCGGAAGGGGATGCTGTCGTGGGGACGCACAGGCGCGTCCCCACGACGTCGAGATGTGTCAGCCGAGCTGCGCGCGGATTGCTCCGGCCGGGTGTTCCGTGGTGTGTACGTTGACGTAGAAGCCGGCCGGGTTGGCGATGATCTCGTCGATCAACGACGAGGGGGAGGCGGTGACGCAGCCGCTCGAGTTCCCGTCCGCCCCGGGAGCAGTGAACGGCACGACGACGGGCCCGTTCACCGCCGCGGCCCCGCGATGAATGTGTGCCGCGGTCGTCGGCAGCGTGACGTTCGCGGCGTGGAGCCGGTAGCAGACGAGGCCGGCGTCCTTGCGGATGCGGACAACCGCCGTGCCGTTCGCGTTCGGCTCGCTGGTGCCTTTCAGGTCGACCGCGACGATCCATCCGAATGACGCGGTCGACGTCCCCGTCAGCTGTCCACGGACGGCGCCGGCGGTGAACTCGGAGGTGTGGACGTTGAGGTAGTACGAGCCGGGGTCGGCGAGGATTGCCGTGACCAGCGTCCGGGCGACCGGTGCGCAGCCGCTGGACGTTCCGTCGGCGTTCGGTGTCCGAAGCGGCACGACGACAGGCCCCGCAGCGCCCGTCTCACCCTTGTGGATATGCATCGCAGCGATCGCCGAGAGGTTCTTGGTCGCGACCTGGTAGCAGATCTGGCCCTGCCCAGCGCGAACCCGTACGGTCGCCGTACCCGTGCCGACCGGGTCGCCGGCAGGGCTCTCCGCCTCACCCGTCAATGCGATGGGGAACACGCGCCCTCCCCCGGCTGCCGTCAGCACCGTACGGGGACAAGCGCCGCCCGCGGCCGGAATGATGTCTGCGGCGTGCTTGAGATGTGCACGGAGCTGCTTCGCGGAGACGCGAAGCCGGACGTACGGGTTCTTCGCGGACGACGTTCGGTGACACACCGTTCGGGTTGTCGCCGCCTGCGCTGTCGTGAACGCACCACCGGTGAGACCGACAATCAGGACCAGCAAACCGAGTCGCTTCACGTGCCTGCCCTCCTCCTAGTCGTGTCAACCGCGTCTACGCACGCGCGTGCGCGGCGGATTTCGACCACCCGCAGTTCGCTGACCGGTTGCGGTCACGTCGGTCTGACGGTCGATAGCGCTGCGGGGCCACTGAGGCATCTCGCCCGCGGTTGGCGGAGCCCCAGGCGTCCCGTTGCCCGATGTCAGCCGCTGCGTCGATACTCGGCGTAGATCGGGTCTCTCGCGGCGACATCGTCCGGCGACTCCCCACTCGAGGGCTTCTGCGGCTCAGGCTGCTGCGGCCAGGGAGGCCATCCAGGTGTTCTCGGTGCCACGTTCGCCAGCCGCTCTGCATCCGCGGCCTTGTACATCCCACTCGGCTCGCTGCCTCCGCCGCAGCCGGCAAGTGTGACCGCCACCAGAGATGCGGCAACCCCGGCCCACTTGGACTTCGTCACCAGACGACACTCCCACGGCGTCGGGTTTGAGGCAACACCCTGTGTACGGCCGCCCGGATGGTGGCGAGTCGATTGAGCGGAGCAGCGAGACGGGGCGGTTGTTTCGGATCCGCCCCGTCTCGGTTCCCGTCTCGAACGGTCGCTACGGGAGAGCGATATCGCCGCGGCGCCTGGTCGTCAGCACGACACCCGCGATGCCGGCGGCGAGCAGAGCCGTCATGCCTGCCCCGAGCCCGAACCACGACCAATCGACGCCATCACTGGCAGACGACGCGGTCGGCAGCGTGACAATCCCGGGATACCTCGTCACCGCGCTGTCCCCGGTGAGTCCGACCGACGGCTGCTGACCCGTGAAGAGCGCCTGACGCGCCGCGATCGCCGTCTTGACGCGATACGTCTCGTACGCCTCGTTGGCCGCCGCGACGGCCCGATCGACCTTCAGCGCGGAGTCGCCGCTGAGCCCGACCGAGGGCTGTCCGGAGAACTGGCTCTCGTCGACGCCGATCCCGTGGCTGAGGTACGGAATCGTGCCGGGCTGCACCGTCGTGACCGCCGGCGCCCCACCGCCCTCGTCCTGCACCATCGCGCCCGCCGCGCCCGCGAACAGCGCCGCAACGACGGCAAGTGCCGCAGTCGACAGCAACATCCTCATGGTGGTCATGTTGTTCATGTCCCGTCTCCTTCTCGACCGTTCGACCGTGCGACGAGCCTAGGAGGCGGCCCCTCCGCCGTCGTTGCCGCCCGCGACACAGCGTGTGTATCGCCTGCAACAGAGGCGGATTGACCCAATCGTGTCCTATCCAGCCCAGCCGCCCCCACCTACCGTGGCCTATGCGAGCCTGGTTGCCGAGTACCCCACGGCAGCAAGGTGGACGCCCACCTTGTGGGGGGTAATGGCGGCACCCCTGCGCTGGCAGGGGCCTGCGCGGGCTCGTGTTCACTGCGCAAGGAGGCTCGTCCCCCCGCGAGTCCCCTGCGCAGCCTCTTCTGCGTCTGGCGGGTAGAGGTCAGCCCGACACTTCGAGTGGTGGTTTCACGAGAGAGATGGCAGTCGGAGGTTGGTCGTGCTGGCAAATCAGGGCGTACGTACCCCCGGTCAAGTCAGAGCTGAGCGTGCCGCTGTCCCCCGTGGCGACGTCCTCTCGCGTGACGAGTGAAAGGGAGTCCGGCGGCCCAAGGGGCTCGGCCCCCTGCTCGATCCGCTGTTGCTCCTGGTCGACGTACGCTTGCACGTCGGAGAATTCGCTGCCTGCCGCGATTGTGTACAGCTCGAAGATGCCCGGCGTCGAGCTGTCGTTGACGAGCTCGACCGAGAACGTCCCGGCTTGCGGCGTCTCGTCCCCTTCGTACGTGCAATCGAGGTCGGTGAGCGTGAGGAGCATGTCGTTACTCCCGGCCTCATCACCCCCGCAACCGACAAGCAGCACGCTCGTCACGAGGGCCGCGACCGTGACGGCGACGCGCGTGCCGAAAGTCACGGGCAGAGCATATCCGGCTCCCAGCCGCCGCTGGCGTCAGAGTCGAGCCCGGCTGAGGTCGCCCACGACCCACTCGCCGAGCCGCGATCCCGGTCAGCACCGACCGCGGCCCGCCTGATGCCAACTTGGAAGGTGTTGACACCTCACGCAACACAAGCAAGTCTGCATTGTCTGTCCAGCTAACGGGGGTTACGGTCGGCTCGTGCTGCAGCCTCTCCCGCGCGCGTATCGCCTCCGGCTCCAGGCGCTCAACTCGGAGAAGGTCGCGAGGATCGTCTGCGGAGGCCGGAGAGCTCGAGGAAGTGGCGAGCGTGGCGGGTGCGAGTGCCGTCGGTGACGCCGCGCGGCTCCGAGGGCTACCAGCGGTCCGACGTCATACGAGCGGTGCCGTGGCGGGCTCCGACCCGGTCCGGGCGCTACTCGCGAAGAAACGACGACGCGGGCTCTAGGCCGCCGAGCGTTGCCATTTTGTTGCCACGTCGCTCGGCGTGGTTTCCACTGAGACGACGAAACCCCCGGAATAGCGGGGGCTTCGCGAGGAGCGGATGAAGGGACTCGAACCCTCGACCTTCTGCATGGCAAGGGAAGGGAGCGAACTGCACCGAGCCGACACGGGTTGCCACTCGGCTTATCCATGCGGTTTACATGGGCTGCGAAGTGTCCAGAACTGCACCCAGCCGACGCGCATTCCTGACTAGAAACCTGACTGAACCTGACTGGCGATGTCCGGTGACCTTCTGCATCTAGTCAGGTTCCGATCCCTGCGCCCGCGGCTCGGGCGAGCACGTCCTTGATCACGGCGGTCGTGTCGCGGCTGTCGCGTGCGTACACCCTGAGGGTGAACCCGGCGTCCGCGTGCCCGGTCAGCTTCGCCAACGTGGTGGCCGGGAGGCCCAGGTCGGTCGCGAGCATCGACGCGTACGAGTGGCGCAGCGAGTGCATGGAGAGGCGCTCCTCACCACCGTCCAGACCGGCCGCGGTCTTCGCGTCCTCGAGCGCCCGACGGATGTTGCGGCAGCGCGGCGGGCCGAGCACCAGCCGAAGGCGGGAAGGATCTAGATCAGGTGGTAACGGATCGGGGCCGTCTTGTCGAGGCGAGCCGCGTGACGTGCGAACGGTGCGACGAGCACGCGATGCCCTGCGCCGCGGCTGAACCCGGATGACCCGCGCCTTCGGCCTTCGGCACGACATGCCGTAGAGGCTTTGGGAGATCGTCCTCATGTTCCACCGATCCAACGCGGACGGGGCCGAGGACACCGGTCTGGACGCCTCGACGGCGGCGAACCACTGCTGCGATTCGTCGGCCGTCAAGTTCTCCCCCGCAGCGGTCTTGCGTTCGAGTTCGTCCACCTTCTGCGGGGTGAGCGTCGGCAACCACTACCGGACGTGCTCCTCGGCCTGCTTGTGGCGGAACGCCCAGATTCGTTTCCTCGAGATCCGACTTAATCAGCCGGGAGCGGGACGTCATCATCTCGGGCGCGTGGTGCTGGAACCAACGCGAGGTCTTTCCACTCCTCGGGGGTGAGAGGGCCGGTTAGGTCGCCGTCACCCATGTCCGTGTCCGTGATCTGTTCACCAACGCCACCAACGCAAGGATAGGCACGCGCTCCGGACGGAGCCGACCCCGGAAGCGCCGACGGCCCTGGTGAGGGGCCGTCGACCGTACTGGTGACGTCGCGCAGATCAGGACGCGAACAACCCAGAGGTTAGATCAGCCGTCGGTCATTGCGTGCCGGCGGCGGCGTCTCTCGTCGCGTAGGTCGCAGCAGACGACGCAGTCCACCTTCCCGCCGCGCTCGCGACCCGAAAGCGTCAGCGCCACACAGCGCGTGAGTCAGCCGGTGAGCGTGTGGAAGCTGTCGCAGTAGCTGGTGTCGGGCTGTGGCTTCCCGCCGTTCGCGCTGACGAGCGTCTGGCTGACGACCTGATCGTCGGTCGGATCGAGGCGTGTGCCAGCGAGGTCGAGGATGGTCAGGAGCCGCATCGTGCCGCCGTTGGTTGACACCAGCTGGCCGTCCGGGCCATAGATCGTCTCTGGGCCCGGTAGCTGCGAGAGAACGCTGACGGTGCCGTCGCCGTTGTCGGTGACCTTGATCTCCTGTTCCAGGTAGTTCCACACGAAAGTGAACGCTCGTCCGGTTGCGAGATTGGTGTGGGTCGATTCTCCGTGGTGGCTGACGGTGTAGCGCAGGAACAGTTCCGTGCCCGCTGGTCGACCGACGAAGACGCCTTGGTCGTGGAAGTCGATTTGGACACGCAGATCGCCGCAGTATCGGCGGACGATCCAACTGCTCTGTTCGTCGAACCGTCCCTGCTCGATCGGGGCCGCCAGCGATACGCCCGACGTCAGCCCGACCGCGCCCACGACGGTCACCGCAAGAGCCGCCCAAAGCCCGAACCTTCGTGAAGCCGTCATTTCACTCTCCCGGTAGCTCGTCCGCGCAGATGCGGGTCGGTCACCACCGTAAGAACACGCCGCGTCCCACGACAAGGGGCCAGTGTCCCGAAAGCGTCCCGGTCGGAATCACGAATCCGCTCCCGACTTTGCAGCTTGCTCCTACGACCCGGCCGATCCCCACCGGGACGGGCTGTTTGACGCGGTCGTCGAGCACGGCCTCGAGGGCATCGCCGCCAAGCGGGCGGGTGTACTTCATTTCCCTCGTTCGGGGGAACTTCGCCGCACCGCGCAAGTTTCGACGCTCTCAGGCATCTAATCCAGTAGAGCCTCGGAATTGGGTCGCCGGCCTGCGGCGGGGGAACGCGTTGGCGCCTATTCCGGGGCTCGGTCACACGGCTCTTGGCCGAGCGCAGCGACGCTAGGCGGTCTGGCGCCCGCGTCTGTCGAGCATCCAGACGCCGAGGACGCCGATCGCGAGGATCACGACGCCGATGACGAGGTTCGCGGCCCAGCTGATGTCGGTGAGGCCGGCCAGGAGGGCGCAGACGAGGATCGCAATCACGGCGGTGAAGATGACGGGTGAAAGCCTTGCGGGGTTCCAGGTGCCCATGACGCTCCTCTTTGGGGAAGTGGCCCGGACTTATTCGGGACGTCGGATCCCCCACCTGCCGTCATGCGGACTCGATCGAGAGAGTTCTGGGAGATGAGCGGGGCGCGTCGGCGCCGGCCCACCTACGCGAGCCACCCGCATCACACCTACTCCCGCTCGCACGCCGTGGAATTGACCCAATCGTGTCTATCGGGGGGAGGCGAGGGAACGGCACGCTGCCGATAGGTGATCACCGGGAGCGGCATGGACGACCTGACAAAGGAGCTATGGCAAGGCGTGGCCGAACGAGCCCACCGTCCCGAACGGTTCGACCAGCCGCCATTGCCCGTCGCGGAGCCGCCTTTGCCCGTCGCAGATGAGAACGGCTGGCGAGAGTTTCTGGTTTCGCGGAAGCTGGTAGCGACGCTCGCGCTTGCGTGTGTCCTTGGACTGCTCGGAATTGTCAGCGCCAACCCATTCGCATCGCGCAAGCGTCTCCGAGCGCGTTTCCGACAAGATCGGCCAGTCGGCGACCTGTACCGAACGCGGTGCGACTGTCACTGCGGATTCTCACCAGACGATCTACAGATGCGTTGTCGGCAGCAAGACCCATCGGACCGCTGAGTGCTTTGCTGTCTCCGGCCGCGATATCCGGCAACTCAGCGGAAGACGCGACCTCGGCTGCTAGAGCAGCCGGACTCGAGCGGTGGACGTTCGCTGCTCCCGAGACTAGGCTCGCAGGTAGCAGCTCGCTGCGGTGGGCGAACGGACTGCAAGTCGTGTCGACCTCGGCCGGCACCGTCACGGCACCTACCGTGGCCCATGCGAGCCCGGTGCCGAAGTACCTGCGGCAGCAAGGTGGTGGTGCCACCTTGCAAGGAGGTAATTGGCGGCACACCCCGGCCGCAGGCTGGGCCTGCGGCGGGCTCGCGATCGCTGCGCGAGAGACTCGTACCCCACGTGCGAGTCTCTCTCGCGCAGCGTCTCCTTCGTCTGGCGCTCGTAGACCTTTCGGCAGTCAGTCAGCCTGTGCGCTCAGTTGGGACTCAGCCTATCGACGTCCCCGACGATCCACCCCCCGTCCTCGTCCAAGTCAGCGACGCCGAACCGGCGAGCAATGTCCAAGCCACTCCCGAGCTCCGGGTGATCATCGATCAGGCAGTCCAGGCACATGAGGGTGATCCGGGGATCGTCCGGCTGAACCTCGTCCGGGTCGGGTGAGTCGGAGAACAGGATCGTGAGCCCGCTGTCGCCCGGCCACATCGGCTCGCAGTAACCAACCGAGTAGGCCGGTGGTTGCGAACCCCACACCACCGCGGTCGCCTTTGAGTGCGTCACCACCGACTCTCCTCCCGCTGCGCCACCCAATGCGCCGCCGTTCGTCTGTTGCAGCGACGGTGGGACGGTCGCGACGAGCCGCCTATGTGATCCAAATCCCACGGCTGCCCGGGCTCGATCAAGCCCGCCACGCCGTCCACCCCGTACACACAATCGGCGCCCCTGGCGCACCTCACCGTCCCCGACTCAACCGCCGGCGTCCACGCCGCCCGGCGCTGACGATGCCCAGAGCCAGCGCCGTACTTCAACCGGCGAGCCGCCTCAGCCTCCGCGGGCCGGGGAGTCCGAGAACGACACCACTCACAACAAAACCGCTGGTGCGCCGCCCGTGCCATGAACGACCGGCCACAACACGCACACGACCGCTCCTCCGGCACAAACCCCAACCACACCCCGCCCGACCCGCCCCGACGAACATCCACCTCGGGCCGACAGGCCTTGCACCAACGCTGCCGGTTGCTCCGAGGCGCGTATCGACGGTGACAACGCTCACAGACTTTCAATCCGGCTCGATCCGTCCCAATCCGTTTTCTCTTTTTGAAACCGCGGGGAGAGAAGTCCAAACTGCGGGGGTCACGAGATGGTTGTGAGTTAAAAAACTCGGGCATAGGCTGCTGGGCGATGACGCTCGGCAGGCACCTCGTGGTGTCGCTCGTGGCGCTCGCAATGGCCGGGGTCGTAGCAGGCTGTGGCGGGGGCGACGACAAGACCGGAGAAGTCATGCGGGCCACGCTCAGCGGGGATGGTTGCCGGTACGAGGGAAGCACGACGCCAGCGCCCGGGTCGTTTGCCGTCGATGTCCGGAACGACACCAATAAGCCCGCCGACTTTGTCCTGATGATGTTGCCGAAGGACGCGTCGTTGAAGGACGTTGAAGCCTGGTTCGACCAGACGCTTCAGACACGGCGGCAGACAGGTGAGTGGGTCGTGCGCCCCATCATCTACGTTTCCTCGAGGCGCATCGCCGGGCATGCGGCTGGTGAGCTTCCCGTCAATATGTTTCGGCAAGCCAGGCTGGCCCTCCTTTGCGCGCCCTGGAACCAACGCACAGTTGACGTCATTGCCGCCGCTGAACTGGAAGTAACGCCCTAGGGCGTGTTGTGTTGTCTGGTTGGTCACCTGACGCCGAGCACCTGTCCGCCCGGTCGGCGGAGGGTGGCACCGGGCGGGGTGTGGATCACGCCGTCTGCGGGCAGCGCCGCTCGGGTCGTCGGCGCGGAACTCCTGGCGGTCGAGCATTGGAGGAGCACGACCTGGGCCAGAGGTTCGGCGGGCTCGAGGGCCGGTGACAGCAGGCTGACCTCTCGCACGATCGCGGAGGTCACGCGCTCCCAACCGTCGGCGTGGGTCGTCGCGTGGACGTCCCAGCGCCCGAACGATGCCTTCGTCTGGTACGTCCTCAGCCAGCCGGGCGCGTCGTCGACGATGCCGCGGGCGACGATCCACGGCCCGTCGGTGAATGTCATCGTGCACAGCTCGTTGACGGTGCCGATCGTCGTGCTCATTTCGTGGTCGACGACGAGCGGGGTGGGCTTTCCGGGCAGGAGCCGAAGCGCCCCGGGCCAGTAGAACGTCCGGCCGGGACGCGTCCAGGCCGGGTCGCCCCACCTCTCGGCGGTAAGGATGGGCGCGAGCTTGATCACGGCGCTGTGCGTCATCGGCGAGCTGCCTTGTGCGCGACGATCTCGCTCCAGGTTCGCGGGCCGGAGGGCTGTTCGAGGAACGCGATCTTGCCGTTCTCATAGACGGTGAACGTCATCGGCGTGTTCTCGGGGACGTAGCCCACGACCGCCTTGCCGGGTTCGAACACGACGCCGCCGCGCAGGACGTAGATGAGATCCGTTTCGGCGTCGACGAGGTAGCGGCCGCGACGGACAAGCCGCGTGTCGGGAATCTCCGTCCAGGTGGTTTGGCGGCGTGCGAGGTCAAGGCGGGCCTGCCGAACCTGTCGTTCGTGCTCGACAACGGCGGGGTCGCTGTCGGTGGTGGTGCGTGCCGGGCGGAAGACGGTCGAGAGTCTCACGTCGGCTCCTCGGTGTCGTCGGCGGCGGGCCTGATCCACTCGGTCAGGGCTTCCGGCGGGATCCTGAACTGGCCGCGCCGTCCGGCCCGGAAGCCGGGGAGGTCGCCACGCACGAGTGCTCTGCGGACGGTGGACGGGGAGACACCGACGAGGCGTGCCGCGGCCTCGACGGAGATCGACCGCGACACGCCTGGCACCGACTCGGAGGGCACTTCACGCACCTCGCTCATTTTACTACGAGTTCGCAGTATTTTTCCACCGCGCCGAGGAGCGTCCAAACCCGTGCCGCAGCCGCTTCCACGCCATCGCCGCCTGACCGAACTGGAACTGGATACGGAGAAGGTCGCCCGGATCGTGGGCGAGGCCGACCGGCTCGAGGCGTCCCCGGCGGCAGGCGTGACGGCCGGCGGTGATTGGCGACGTCTGCGTGGTGTGCCGATCCAGGCCCGTCGGGTGGGGGGCGCGATCGCCGGCAGCGACCCGGTCAGGGCGCTGTTCGCGAAGGAACACCGACGCGGGCGGTAGAGCCGCCACCGGACTCAGAAGACCCGGCGCGATTGCCGATACAAGCAGGTGCGGGGGCGTCGCTCGGTCGCGCGGATCTGGGCGACGTTTCTTCCGCTGCGGCCGCCGTCCCGGTCTATTGAACGAGACGAATGACGAGCGATGAGTTGTTGGAGTTCTCGCCGCCGAGCTTCGTGATCGTGACTTCACCACCGGCGTTGCTGTACCGCCCTGTTCCACCGAGCACGATGATCGTCTCGACGTGTGCGGTGAAGTCAAAATAGCCAGCGCCCTGGATCAGCCCGCCGGGTAGGGACATCGTCCCGGTGAAGAAGGCCGTCGCGGGTGAGGTGATCGTTGCGATCCGCGGGTTGTTCCGATGCGCTTGCCGCGCCTTATGCCGTTCCACTGGTAGAGGCCGTCGGTGAAGATGTACTGGTCGCCGAGCGTTGGCCCGCCGCCGCCGCTCCGATCGACGTCGATCAAGCTGCCTCCCTGCTGCACGCTCAGGAGCGGGATGACCCTAGCTCGATCCCCTGCCGCGCCGGGCGAAACGCCGAACACCAGTCCCGCGGCTGTGGCGGTCACAGCCGCAAGCACACAGATCCTGAGCATCATCGTTCTCCTTGGCTGGTCGGTGTCAGTGCACCGTCGAGACGACGGTACGACCGCCGTGCGTCCCACGGCCAGGGGGCTGTGTCCCGACTCTGTCCCCAAGCGCGTCACCAATCGCCTCTCGCCCCTGTCCGGTCAGCGCGATTCGCGGTGCTCCGGCGCATCGTGAGCCGATGCTCGAGGCGAAAGCGGCGGCGAAGCCCCCACGGAGGGCAGGGGGCGATCGCGGGCAGCGTGCCTGGACAGCGGCTCGACTCGACGGGCACGGGGAACATCCGCGAAGGGGACGTCAGGGGCGGCGCTCTAACCTGACTAGAACCTGACTAAGCCGGGATTCGGAGCATGGTCGTGCGGGGCTCTTACGTTAAAACCCCCGCGCTAGCAGGGGTTTCGTGAGGAGCGGATGAAGGGACTCGAACCCTCGACCTTCTGCATGGCAAGCAGACGCTCTAGCCAACTGAGCTACATCCGCGGGAGAGGGAACTATAGCGGCGACCCGGACGGCACTCGCCCGGGTCGCCGCGTGCCGCGCTCAGCGCGCGGCGGTCTCGGCATCGCGCTCGACGACGCGCTCGAGGACGGCGCGGAAGTCGACCATCGCCTTGCGGAGGTTCTCCGTCCGCTCCTGACCCGCGGCGCCGTTGCCGTGGACCATCTGGTGGCCGTGGCGGTACCGCTCGACCACGCTCGGGTGGTCGACGGAGACCGCCGCGACCTGGGTGTCGAAGTCGTCGTCGGGGTAGCCCTGCTCCTCGAGGACGCTCCGTACGATCCGGTCCGCCTCGCGCGCGGCGAGCTCGGGGTCGTCGACGAAGCGCTGCTCGGCCCGCTGCCAGTCGTCCATGTAGCGGGTGCGTGCTGCCTCCGAGAGCGGCTGGATGTCCAGCTCCTCGTGGATCCGCTCGCGCTCAGCGAGGTCGTGCTCCGCCTTGCGGCGGGAGCCGACCGAGCTCACGGTCCTGTCGTACTCCGGGCCGAACTGGTCCTTGAGGCCCGAGCGGCGCCGCGACCCGGTGTACGCCCACGCGAGGAGCGCGAGCACCGCGAGGGCCGCGACGACGGCGATCACGATCCACCACGTCGTATCCATGCGTTCCTCCTTCGTCGTGACGAAGAGGCGGTACCCGACGGGGAAGGTCGGCAAACGGTGTGGTACTGCAGGGCGCGGCTGCGGCCCCGCCTCGAGATCCCCGGCCGCGCGTCCGCTAGCTCTAGCCGTCGAACGCTGCGACGGCCCCCTCCCTCGCCGATCGGAGCGCATGCGCTCGGTTCACGGCGTTGACGACCGCTCGGAGCGAGGCGGTGACGATCGACGGGTGGATGCCGACGCCCCAGAACGCCTCGTCGTCGATGTCCGCCTCGACGTAGGCCGCAGCGGTCGCGTCCTCGCCCTTCGACATCGCGTGCTCGTGGTAGTCGCGCACGTCGATCTCGATCCCCAGCCGCTGCTCGAGGCCGTGCACGAGGGCGGCGATCGGGCCGTTGCCCTCGCCGGTGATCACGATCCCCTCGCCGTCGTGCCGCATCCGCGCCGCCAGGCGGTCGCCCTCCTCCCCGCTCTCGTGCGAGTACGAGACGAGGGTGGACGGCTCGGTGACCCCGAGGTAGTGCTCGGTGAACGCCTCCATCAGCTCGTCGGCGGTCAACTCGCCGCCGCGGGCGTCGGTGATCGCCTGCACCTTCTGGGCGAAGTCGATCTGCAGGCCACGCGGGAGATCGAGGTGGTGCTCGGACTTCATCAGGTACGCGACGCCGCCTTTCCCCGACTGCGAGTTGACGCGGATGATCGCCTCGTAGTCGCGGCCGACGTCCTTCGGATCGAGCGGCAGGTAGGGAACGTCCCAGATCTCCGAGCCGGAGCGCTCCTGCGCGTCCATCCCCTTCTTGATCGCGTCCTGGTGCGAGCCGGAGAACGCGGTGTAAACGAGCTCGCCGACGTAGGGATGGCGCGGGTGGACGGGCAGCTCGTTGCACTCCTCGACGATCCGGCGCGCCTCGTCGAGCTCCGAGAGGTCGAGCCGAGGGTCGACGCCCTGGGTCAGAAGGTTCATCGCAAGCGTGATCAGGTCGACGTTGCCCGTCCGCTCGCCGTTGCCGAAGAGGCAGCCCTCGACGCGCTCGGCGCCGGCCATCAGCCCGAGCTCGGCGGTTGCGACGGCCGTGCCGCGGTCGTTGTGAGGGTGGACGGAGAGAATTGCGCCGGCCCGGTGAGAAAAGTTCCGGATGAACCACTCCATCCGGTCGGCGTAGACGTTCGGGGGAAAGGCCTCGACCGTCGTCGGCAGGTTGACGATCATCTTCTCCTCGGGCGTCGGCCCCCACTCGTCCGCGACGGCCTCGCAGATCTCGAGCGCGTAGTCGAGCTCCGTGTGATGGAAGCTCTCGGGCGAGTACTGGAAGACGATCTCCGTGCCGGTCCGCGCCGCGAGCTCCTTGCAGAGCTCGGCGCCGCGGACGGCGAGCTCGGTGATCCCTTCGCGGTCGAGCCGGAAGACGACTCGCCGCTGGGTCTCGGACGTCGAGTTGTAGAGGTGGACGATCGCGCGCGGCGCGCCCTCGATCGCCTCGTACGTCCGCTCGATCAGCTCGGGGCGCGCCTGCGTGAGGACGGCGATCGTCGTGTCGTCCGGGATCAGCTCGCCCTCGACGAGCGTGCGGCAGAACTCGAAGTCGGCCATCGATGCGGACGGGAAGCCGACCTCGATCTCCTCGACGCCCAGGCGGACGAGCAGGTCGAAGAAGCGGCGCTTGCGGGCGCCGTCCATCGGGTTGACGAGCGCCTGGTTGCCGTCGCGCAGGTCGGTCGAGCACCAGATCGGCGCGCGGTCGAGGACGACGTCGGGCCAGGTGCGATCAGGGAGCTCGACGGTGACGTACGGGCGGTAGTGCTGGAACGGCATCGGCATGGCTCTTCTCCTGGGCGGGGGCGTACCGCTCCCGGCGGTGTGCGGGAGCACGGCGGGTGTATGTGCGTCGCTCGCTCCCCTAGCGGGGAAGGAGGAGAAGACCGAGCGCGAGGCCGAGACCGGTTTCTGCAGGAAGCTCGGGCCGCATGCGCATGACGCCACCGTAACGGAGGAGCGCCCGGCACGCAACGGTCGGGCCCAGGGCGGGAGTATGGTCGCGCGATGTCCGTCGAGTATCGCGTGCTCGGCCCGCTCGAGGTATCGGTGGACGGGCGTCCGGCACGGCTCGGCGCGCCCAAGCAGCGGGCGACGCTCGTCCTGCTCCTATGCCGACCCAACATCGTCGTTCCGGCGTCGCGGCTGATCGACGGTCTATGGGGGGACTATCCGCCGGGCTCAGCCCCGAACCTCGTCCAGGGGTACGTCTCCGGGCTGCGCAAGACCCTGGGGAAGGAGGCGATCGAGACCCGCGGTGCCGGCTACGTCGTTCGCGTCGAGCCCGGGGCTCTCGATCTGCAACGGTTCGAGGAGCTGGCGCACCACGGCGCTCGGGCACTCGAGGAGGGGGATGCGGCCCGTGCCTCGTCGTCGCTCGGCGAGGCACTCGCACTGTGGCGCGGCCCGGCGCTCGCCGACCTCGCGGACGACCCCCTGCTGGATCCGGTCTCCGGACGTCTCGAGGAGCTCCGCGTGCTGGCGCTCGAGCGGCGGGTCGAAGCGGACCTCGCCCTCGGGCGCCATGCCGACGTCGTGGGCGAGGTCGAAGAGCTGATCGCCGAGCATCCGCTCCGCGAGCGCCCCCGCGGTCTCCTGATGACGGCCCTCTACCGGTCCGGCCGCCAGGCGGACGCGCTCGGCGCCTACCGCGACGCCCGCGCGGTGCTCGTCGAAGAGCTCGGCATCGAACCCAGCGCCTCGCTGACCGAGTTGCACGCCGCGATCCTGCGACAGGAGCCGCACCTAGCGTCCGAGGCGGAGGACGCCTCGACCGCGACGAAGCGCTCGGTGCTCGTCGCGGCTCTGTCGCCGCAGGCCGCTGCACACCTGGCGGCGCTCGCGGCTCCGCTCGTGAACGAGCCCGCCCGCGAGCTGCTCGTGCTGACGACTGTCCCCGCCTCCGCAGAGCTGGCCGCGGCCAGCACGGTCGTCAACGACCTGCGCGCGAGTCTCGTCGCAGAGGGGATCGAGGCGCGCGCGGCCGTGTTCACGTCGGTCGCTCCCGGCGCCGACATGGCCCGGCTCGCACGGGAACACGACGTCGACCTTCTGTTGGTGAATGCACCCGACGGCCTGCTCGAGGACGCCAGGGTGCTGGCGCTTCTCGATCAGGCACCCTGCGACGTGGGCGTCGTGGTCGGCGGCTCGCCCGGCGCGGGCTCCGTCGTCGTGCCCTTCGCCGGTGCCGAGCACGACTGGGCGGCTGTCGAGCTCGGCGCGTGGCTCGCTCGCGGTCGGGGCTCGAGCCTGCGTCTCGTAGGCGCGGCAGCGAGCACGGAAGGACGGGACGCGAGCAGGCTGCTCGCTCACGCGTCGATCGCGGTGCAACGTGCACTCGGAGTGCCGACCGAGCCGGTGCTCGTCGATCCGGATCCCGATGCGCTCGTCACGGCCGTGAGCGGCGCCGGTGTCGTCGTCGTCGGCCTGACCGACCGCTGGAGGCGCGACGGGCTCGGTCACGCCCGCACAGCGCTCGCGACCCAGGCCACGTCCCCGGCGGTGCTCGTCCGACGAGGCGCTCGTCCGGGCGGCCTCGCGCCGCGCGACAGCGAGACCCGCTTCACCTGGACGATCGCCGGCTGACGCGTCGCTCTACTGTGCCCACGCGGGCGGCGATCCCTTCCGGCAGGCCTGCGTACCCGGCCCCGGCGCTGGGGCCGACGACAGGAGGCCTCCGAAAGTCTGCTCGACGCGCGAGACGACCCCGACCGGCTCGAGAGTCGGCCTTCCTCCGTGCGCGACGATCCTCGAGAGATAGCCGTCGCGAACCGCTTGCCGGTTCCGGTCGAGACTGACCCACCCATCCGGCAGATCGAGCCGGCTGCGCTTCATCGCCGCCTTCAGCCCGCTCCTCACGTCGGCCGAGTCCACGCGTTCGAGGGCCGTGAGGATCGCTTCCATCGAGTTGTGGTAGCCGATGACGACCGGCCCGTCGCCGAACGCGACGGGGATGCCGGGGAAGGCGGCATGCCAGCGCCGACGGAAGTCGCGCAGCGCGGGGCGCGGCGAAGACGACGGCAGCCAGGTGGTGGTCACGACGCCGTCGAGGCGCGCGCCCAGCGTGCCGAGCAGCGCCGGGTCCAGGAGGCTCTGGCCCCAGAGGAGGAGGCGGCGCGGGCCGTCGAGCTTCGCCGTCAGCGAACGGAGGATCGGGACCTGGTCATCGAGGGGGATCAGGAACGTCGCGACGCCGTCGGGCCGAGCTGCCAGGGCGCGTGTGACGACGTCCGTCGTGCCTGTGTACGCCGTCGCGATCACTGTGCCCCCGAGCGAGCAGAACTCGGCAGTGAACGCGGCTGCCCCCGCCCAACCGGGATTGTCGTCCCCGGCGACGATCGATGCCCGGCGCCAGCCGAGAACGTGATAGGCGTACGCACCCAGCCCCGCCTCCTGCTGTGCGTAGTCGGGCGTGAAGCGGAACAGGTTGCTCGCGGGCCGCCGAAGGGTCACTTCCTGCTCGTCCCAGAACGTGCTCACGAAGACCGCATCGGGATAGCGGTGCGCCAGGTCGCGCGTCACGACAGAGGCGCCCCCCTGGACGACGTCGGCGTGCTCGGCCTCGAGGAGCCGCCGTGCCTCCTCGATGTAGACGGCGTGCTCACCGGTTTCCTGGCAGCCGAGGACGAGCTCGACGCGGCGTGCGCCGATCTCGATCGCGCTCACGCCCTCCCTCGGGCTGGTTCCGACGAGGTGTGCTCCGCGACGCAGGAACGGCAGCTCCGCGCCGGACAGCTGTGCGTCCTGGAAGCCGCGGAGGGACCCCTGACAGTCGGCCAGCACGCCGATCCTGACCGGCTGCTCGTTCGAGCCGCAGCCAGCCGCCGCGATCGCGAGGACGCCGACGGCGCCGACGATCAGTGCGCGCCTACCCCGCATCCGCCGTCACCCAGACGCCTCCCGCGCCGACGGCGATCTCGCGCGGCGAGCCGTCGACGGGGATTCGCGCGACGATCTTCCCGGTGGCAGGGTCGATCCGGGAGACTTCGTGATCCAGGGCGCTCGCGACCCAGACCGCCCCGGCACCGATGGCGACACCGCCCGCGCCACGGCCGACATGGATGATCCGCAGGCGGCGACCATCTCGCGGGTCGAGCCGTGCGACGACGTCGTCGATCGACCCTGTCACCCAGACTCCTCCCTCCCCTGCCGCGATCGCGCCGGGCGCGAACGGAAGCACGGTCGTTCCTCGGATCACGCCGCTCCGCGGATCGACGCGGAACACCCGCCTATCCACAGCGTCGCCGATGATCCAGAGCCAGCTCTCCCCGACCGCCATGTCGTGCATCGCGAACCTGATCGTCTCTGCGGACTTGGGCTGCTGGAACGGCACATGCTTCACCACGAGCTTGCGGATCGGGCCAGGGCCGGTCGAAAGGCGTTGGATGAACGGGCAGCCGGCGACCCACAGAACGCCGTCCCCCGCGGCGACCGAGCAGGCGGTCAGCTTCACGCCCGCCTCGCGTGCGCCGGTTGCGGCGTCGTAGCGCGTGACGGTGCCGTCGAACAGGGTGTCTCCATCGCCGGCGACGTAGACGTAGGCGCCCAGGCTCGTGAGGTCCCGCGGCTCGCCCGTCGTCGTGAACCGCTGCAGGTCACCGCGGGCCGGGTCGAGACGCCACAACGAGCCGTCCCTGAAGTCGCCGAGCCACACGCGGTGTCGCGCGGTGGTGACAGCGCGGGGATGGGCCGAGACGGCGTAGGAGGTCGCCACGCGATCGGTGGCAGGATCGATGCGCACCAGCGATCCTCCCGTTGCCGAAGTCCCGGCGGAGTCGTCACGTGTCACGAGCGCGACGGCGGTCGCGGAAGTGGCGGCGAGTACGGTGGCGAGCAACGCGACGACCGCGACGCGTCGCCGCGTGGCCGGCTCCGGCCGGACGAGGCCGAGCCCGGCTCTCGTCTCGTCGACGAGCGCGCCACAGCTCCACTGCCGCTCGCCAGGGTCCTTCGCCATCGCGCGAGCGAGGACCTCGTCGACCGCGGGGGAAAGGCCCGGCCGACGCTCGCTGGCGCGCGGCGGTTCCTCCTCGAGGTGGGCATACACGATCGCGACGTCGGAGGCGCCGCTGAACGGGAGCGTTCCGGTGAGCGTCTCGAAGAGGAGGCATCCGAGCGCGTACACGTCAGCACGGCCGTCCACCTGGTCGCCGCGGATCTGCTCGGGCGCGACGTAGTCGACGGTTCCCATCATCTGCCCGTCAGTGGGCCCGGCGTCGCCGGCGCTCTGCGTGAGCCCGAAGTCGGCGAGGTATGCGTGCTCGCGTCCCCCTTGCTGGTCGAGCAGCACGTTCGAGGGCTTGACGTCTCGGTGGACGAGCCCCTTCGTGTGGGCCGCGTCCAGCGCGTCCGCGACCTGCGCGGCGACGGCGACGGCACGCTCCGACCTCAGGGCGCCCTCGCGCCGCAGAAGCGCCTTGAGGTCGGTCCCGTCCACATAGCGCATCGCGATGAAGAGGCGCCCGTCGGCCTCTCCCGCCTCGTAGATCGGGACGACGTTCGGGTGGTCGAGGCTCGCCGCGAGCCGTGACTCCCGGAGCATCCTCTCGCGGAACCCCTCGTCGTCCGCGAGGCGCTCGCTCAGGAGCTTGAGGGCGACCGGGCGCTCGAGACGCAGGTCGAGCGCGCGGTACACCTCGCCCATGCCGCCCCGCCCGATGAGAGCGCCGACCTGGTAGCCGGCGACGATGTCACCCGCCGCGATTCGTCTGCCTACCGCCACCCGCCCTCCCGCGTGCTCGTTGCAGGGTGCACCATCTCCGTTGGAGACGCAATGCCGGCGGCCGGGAGCTCCCGGCCGCCGCTGCATTGCCGCTCATCCGCCCAGCGCGACGTGGCCCGAGTAGTAGGCGCAGCCCGTAACGGGGTCGTCCTTGAAGTGGACCCCCCCGGTCGCGCCTGCGAAGGCACCGGTGCCACCCGTGATGGGGTGGTGGCAGCGGCCGTGTTGCTCGGCGAACGCGACCAGGTCGTACTTGGCTGAGGACTCGAAGCTGAACGAGAGGCTGCCGGTCGGCTCGGCGGCACCGCAGGTTCCGTCGCCGTTCGCGTCGAGACACCCCTCGAACTCCTCGGTTCCCCTACCGGTGACGACTCCCGAGGGCGTGAGCACGCCGAGCAGGAACGACGTCGTCCGCCAGTAGCCGATCAGGGCCGGACGGCCGTCGCCGTAGCCGCCCACCCAGTACACGTCGTCGGCCGGGTCGAACGGGTCACCGACCGAGCTCAGCGTCTGGATGCCGTCGACCTGCGTGGTCCCGGCCGCTGACGCTGCTCCAGTGGCCGTCAACGCCGCCGCGGCCCCCAGGACGACGACGGCGAGCCATGTGATCTTCCGCTTCATGGTTCCTCCCTGTCCGGGCGCAGCCCCGCGCCGAGCCCTGTCGCGCAGGGTGCGCGCGACCGCTGGAGATCCACTGGAGGCCTGCTGTGTACGGTCGGGGGGATGCTCGACGAGGCGTCATTCGCAGCCGCCGCGGCGGAGCTCTGCGCGATCGATCCCGACCTGGCCGCGATCGTCGACCGCCACGGCCTGCCCGAGTTCTGGGCACGCGAGCCCGGCCTCCCGACGCTCGTCCTCCTGATTCTCGAGCAGCAGGTCTCGCTCGCCTCGGCACGGGCCGCGTACGACCGGCTGGTCGGCCGGCTCGGCGAGCTGACGACCGGGGGCATCCTGCGGTCGACCGACGGGGAGCTCCGGGCGGACGGCTTCAGTCGCCAGAAGGCCCGCTACGTGCGGGCCCTCGCGGCGGCCCTGGAGGACGGGTCGCTCGACTTCGACGCGGTCGCGACGCTCGACGACGCCGAGGCGCGTGTCGCGCTCGTCGCGCTGCCCGGAATCGGGCCGTGGACTGCCGAGGTCTACCTCCTCTCGGCGCTCCGGCGCCCCGATACGTGGCCCGTGGGCGACATCGCGCTGCAGGAGGGAGCCCGACGCGCGCGCCGGCTCGAGACGCGCCCGACGGCCGACGAGCTCGCCGCGATCGGCGAGGGTTGGCGTCCGCACCGCGCGAGCGCGGCGCGGCTGCTCTGGCACCTCTACCTGAGCGAGCGCTAGTAGCGCCTCGGGGCGTGCGCCAGAGCCGGCGCGAGCACGGCGGCCCGGGGCTGCGGGACGGTCACCGTTGCGCGGACCGCCGCGGCCACGGCGAGCCAGGCGAGGCCGAGGACGACACCGCCCCCGAGGCTCGGCGCGAGGAGCGCAGCGGCGACGCCGGCGCCGACCGCGGCGCACGACCAGCCGGGGAGGTCACCCATGCGGTTCGCCCCGCGCGCCACGACGCGCAGGCCGGCGAGCACGACGAGCGCGGCGGCGGTCCGGAGCGCCGTCGTCGGGCGACCGTCCGGCAGCACGAGCGCGACGGCCCCGAGCGCGAGCCCACCCCGCGCCGTCCAGAGCCCGATCCGGGCGGCGCGCCCGTACAGCGGCGCGAGCACCCCGATCACCGCCGCGGTCGCGAGAAGTGCAACCGCCGCCATGCGATGACCGACAGGATGCGCGCCGAGCGCGAGCGCGCCGGAGAGAAGCGCCAGGACACCGGCGAGCGCCACCAGGCGGGCGACGCGGGCGGGCCGGCTCAACATGAGGATCGGGAGGGGCACGGCCGGAGCCTACGACGCCGGTCATCCGGGCGGCCACCGGCGGGCCGCACTTCGCGGGGTACGGGAAACCCTACGACACCGAGTCGAGCGCCTCGTTCACGAGGCGGTCGGCGAGCTCATTGTGCTCGCGGCGGACGTGCGTGTACGTCACACGTCCGATCTCGCGCGCGGCGCGCGACGCATCGAGGAAGAGCGACTGCAGGTCCCGGTTCTTCACTCGGTACTCGCCCCTCATCTGCTTGACCATGAGCTCCGAGTCGGAGCGCACCTCGAGCTCGCTGACGCCCGCCTCGACCGCTCGCTCGAGGCCTGCCACGAGCGCCGAGTACTCGGCGACGTTGTTCGTGGCGACGCCGATCGCCTCGCCGCGCGCGTCAAGCACGGTCCCGTCGTCGGTCTCGAGCACGTACGCGAACGCGGCCGGCCCGGGATTCCCGCGCGCTCCGCCGTCGGTCCAGAGCCGCGCCTTCATGCCTCGACGCGCTCGTGGACGTCGAAAGCGGGCTCCTCGTAGGGATGCGCCCGGCGGAGCGCGTCGACGACCGCGGCGAGCTTCGGCTCGGCGACGACCGTCTCGACCCGGTACTCGGCGACGACCTGGTCGCGGCCCGCCTCGCCGACCGCGGGACGCGTCCCCTCGCCGCCACGGAACGTGCCGTTGCCGAGGGTCGCCCACGAGCAGCGCGAGTAGTCGCCGATCCAGCCCGCGCCGGCGGCGAACACGGCATCGCGGGTCGCGTCGAGATGGGAGGCCGGGACGAACCAGACGAGCTTGTACGAGGCGGCCACGGCGCTGGACTGTACCGCCCTCGCACAGCCGTCCCGCTCTGGTTGGATTGCAGCGTGGCAACCCTCGAGGACGCGCCCGCAACCGTCCGCGCCGACGGCCGCGAGAAGGTCACCGGTAGCGGCCGGTACACGGCGGACCTGACGCTGACGGGCCAGCTGCACGCGGCGTTCCGCTATGCCGACCACCCCCACGCCAGGATCACGCGGGTCGACGCGACGAAGGCGCGGGCGCTCCCCGGGGTGATCGCCGTCGTGACGCACGAGGACGTGCCCGACGTGCTGTACGGCGGGATGGTCAACGACCGGCGCCTGTTCGCGCGGGACACCGTCCGGTTCGAGGGCGAGATCGTCGCGGGCGTCGCCGCGCTCACGCCGGAGCTCGCGCGTGAGGCGGCCGCGCTCGTCGAAGTCGAGCTCGAGCCGCTCCCCGTCGTCACGGACTTCGAGGCGGCGCTCGACGCCGGCGCCACGCTGGTGCATCCCGGCTGGGAGTCGTACGAGGGCGACGCGGCGCTCGGCCGTCACGACAACGTCCTCGGCTTCTCCACGATCGTGAAGGGCGACGCCGACGCGGCGCTCGCGTCCGCGGACGTCGTCATACGCGGCCGGTACGTCACCGATCCCGTCCAGGGCGTCCCGATCGAGCCGCGGGCGATCGTCGCCCAGTGGCAGGGGGATCGCGTCACGATCTGGTCGTCCACGCAGGTTCCCTACGCAGCCCGCGCGGGGGTCGCGCACACCCTCGGGATCCCGGAGGCGAACGTCCGCGTGATCGTGCCACTCCTGGGCGGAGGCTTCGGGGCGAAGTGCGACTTTCACTTCGAGGGCCACGTCGCTGCGCTTGCCCGCGCGGCCGAGCGGCCGGTGAAGCTGGTCTTCTCGCGCCACGAGGAGTTCTTCGCGGTCGGCCACCGCCGCGAGGGCATGGTGATCGAACTCGAGACCGGGGCGAGCGTCGACGGCCGCCTCCTCGCGCGGAAGGCGCGGCTCGTCCTCGATGGCGGCGCGTACTGCGGCGAGGGCGGCTTCTTCGCGCAGATGGCGGCGATGCACGCCCACGGGCCGTACGAGCTCGAGAACGTCCACATCGAGTCGTCGCTCGTCTACTCGAACAACCAGCCCTCGTCGTCGATCCGGGCGCCGACCGCGCCGCAGGTGTGCTGGGCGCTCGAGCAGCATACGGACGAGCTTGCGGAGGCCCTCGGCCTCGACCCGGTCGAGCTGCGCATGCGCACGCTGGTCGAGGAGGGCTCCGTCACCGCCACCGGCCAGGTGCTCGAGGGGATCACGATCAAGGAGGTTCTCGCGAAGGCGGTCGAGCTGATCGGCGACGGCGCCGGACTCCCCGACGACGAGGCGATCGGCGTCGCCTGCGGCTGGTGGCCGTGCTTCGCCGCGAACGCCGGCGCCTACGTGAAGCTCAACCCCGACGGGACCGGGACGATCGTGACCGGCGCGCAGGAGAACGGCACCGGCGCCGTGATGGCGATGCCGCGGCTCGTCGCCGAGGAGCTCGGAATGCGCGCGGACGACTTCTCGCTGCTCTACCAGGACACGGACGCGGCCCCGTGGGACATGGGCTCATGCGGGTCGCAGACGACCTTCAACAGCGTCCGCGCGGTGCTCTCGGCGACCGCGGACGTGCGCGATCAGCTCCTCGACGCGGCGTCGGAGCAGCTCGAGGCGGCGCGGGACGACCTCGAGCTCCTCGGCGGCTCCGTGCGCGTCAAGGGCTCCCCGGACAAGGCGGTCACCGTCGCCGAGCTCGCGTCGGGAGGCACCTTCCACGGGAAGGGCGCCGGCGAGCTCCCGGAGGGCCCGCCGGCGCCGGCGGAGGGGTGCGTCGGCCGGCTCGGCCTCGAGTCGTTCCACGCGCCGCAGCTGATCGCGCACGCGGCGCACGTGAAGGTCGACCGCGAGACCGGTGTCGTACGCGTCCTGCGCGTCGCCGCCGTCCACGACTGTGGCCGCATCCTGAACCGGGTCGGCGCGGACGGCCAGGTCTACGGCGGGGTCGTGATGGGGATCGGCCAGGCGCTGACCGAGGGCACGCAGCTCGACGACCTCGGCCGGCAGCGCAACCCACACCTGCTCGACTACAAGCTCGTCACCGCCTCGGATGCGCCGTCGATCGAGGTCGCGTGGATCGAAACGGACACGCCCAACGCGGGACCGAAGGGCTCCAAGGGCGTCGGCGAGCCGCCGTGTGTCCCCACCGCGGGCGCGATCGCGAACGGGATCGCGAAGGTCCTCGGAGCGCGCGTGCGCGAGCTACCCATGACCCCAGAGCGGGTCTGGGAGGCGCAGCAGTGAGCTTCGCCACCGCGACGACGGTCGACGAGGCTCTCTCGGCGCTCGCCAACGGCGCCCGGCCGGTGGCCGGCGGAACCGACCTCGTGGTCGGCGCGCGGCAGGGCAAGGCGCCTCTGCCGGAGTCGCTCGTCGCGATCCACCGCGTCGTGGAGCTGGCCGGGATCGCGGAGGCCAACGGCGGCCTGCGCCTCGGCGCGCTGGCGAGCCATGCCGAGATCGCCTCCTACCCCGCGGTCGTCGAGCGCTTCACGGCGCTCGCGGACGCCAGCGCGATCGTCGGCTCCCACGCGACGCGTGCGCACGGGACGCTCGGGGGCAACCTGATGAACGCGTCGCCGGCGATGGAGACGGGAGGCCCGCTGATGTGCCTCGACGCGACCGTCACCCTCAGGTCCGCGAGCGGGACGCGCACGGTCGCCATCGCCGAGCTCTTCGCCGGCCCCGGCGCCACCACCGCGAACGACGACGAGCTCCTCGTCGCGGTCGACGTACCCGCGCCCGCAGCTGGGACGGGGAGCGCGTACGTCCGCCTGGAGTACCGCCGCCAGATGGAGATCGCCGTGGTCGGCGCGACGGCGGTGATCGTGCTCGACGGCCCGACCGTGCGCGACGCGCGCGTCGCCATCACCGCCCTCGCGCCGACGATCCGCCGCGTACCGAGCGCCGAGGCAGCGCTCGCCGGCACGGACGGCGGCGAGACGGCGGTCGCTGCCGCTGCAAGGGCAGCCGCGGCCGCCGCCGCGCCGATCTCCGACGTCCGCGCCTCCGAGCGCTACCGCAGGGCGATGGCGGAGGTGATCGCCGGGCGCGCCGTCGGCTTCGCACTCGCCCGCGCTCGCGGCGAGGCCGTACCCGTCCCTGCCAGCGGAGTGCGCCCGTGAAGGTCGCCGCGACGCTCACCGTGAACGGGATCGCGTACCCCGTCGAGCTCGAGCCCGGCACGAGCCTGCTGACGGCCGTGCGCGACGCCGTCGGCCTCACGGGCTCGAAGGAGGGCTGCGACGACTCGGAGTGCGGTGCCTGCATGATGCTGCTCGACGGGGAGCCCGTGAACAGCTGCTCGTACCTGGCCCTGCAGGCGGAGGGCAGCGAGGTGACGACGGTCGAGGGCCTGGCCAGCGGCCGCGAGCTGAGCCCGCTCCAGGCGGCCTTCCTCGAGCACGGCGGCGTGCAGTGCGGCTTCTGCACGCCCGGGATGCTGATCTCGGCCACCGCCCTGCTCGAGCGGCACCCGTCGCCGAGCGCGGACGAGGTGCGCATTGCGCTGTCCGGCAACCTCTGCCGCTGCACCGGCTACGACGGCATCGTCAAGGCGGTGCTGGCGGTCTCCGACTCGTCTCCGGCCTGAGTCGTCAGGCCGGGTGCGCCGGCGCGAGCAGCGCCTCGAGGCGTTCGACCGAGGCCGGATCGGCCAGCCCTCGCAACGCGACCGTCGTCCGGCGGCGAAGGACGTCCTCGACCGTCGTTGCCCATTCGTGCCGCACCGCGAAGAGCGCCTGCGCGGCGATGTCCGGCCCGTCCGGATGGATCCGGTCCAGCAGCGACGGATCCTCCGCCGCCGTGTCGACGACCGCTGCCGCGCGGCTGCCGTAGAGATGTCGCAGGTGCTCTGCGACCTCCGGGTCGAGCCCGGCGGGAAGCGGCGACGCCGGGCCTGCCGCGCCCGGCAGCAGGAACGGCCGGCGGTCGAGCCGCCGGAGCCCGAGCGGGCCGCGGACGCGCTCGAGCGCGTCGAGGGCGATCTTCCGGTACGTCGTCAGCTTGCCGCCCGCGACGCTGAGCATCCCGGCCGGCCCGATCGAGAAGACCGTCTCGCGGCGGGCGTTGGCCGTCGCCCCGTCGCCGAGCGGGAGCACGCGGAGCCCGGCGAACGACGCGCGCACCGCATCGGGGCCGAGCAGCGAGGACGGGAGCGCCGTGGCGGCCTCGGCGAGGATCTGCGCGACGTCCGTCTCGTCGGCCGCGACAGCCGCGGGGTCGCCCTCGTAGTCCGAGTCGGTCGTGCCGAGCAGCAACAGCCCGTACCACGGGACCGCGAAGGTGACGCGCACGTCGTCCTGCGGGATCGTGAGCGCCGCGGTCCAGCCCTCGCCGCCGGGGACCAGCACGTGGGCGCCCTTGCTGAGGCGCACCGACGAGCCCGCACTCGGATCCTCGAGCCGACGGACGGCGTCGACCCACGGGCCGGCAGCGTTGACCACGACGCGCGCCCGCACCGGGACGGCTTCCCCGTCGACGAGCACCTCGGCGCCCGCGACGCGTCCGCTCGCCACGCGCAGCGAGACGACCTCGGCCCGATTGACGACCGTCGCTCCCGCCTCGGCCGCCGCGAGCACGTTCTCGAGGCAGAGCCGCGCGTCGTTCGTCCAGGCGTCCGCGTACAGCGCGCACGAGCGCAGGTCGTCGACGCGGAGCGAGGGGACGAGCTCGCTCGCCCGAGCAGGGTTCACGAGCCAGTGGAGCCGCGACAGTGCGAGCGTCGAGTAGAGGAGGATCCCGCTCTGGACGAACCACGGACGGAACGGGCCGCCGCGGTACAACGGGAGCAGGAAGGGGAGCCGGTGGACGAGGTGCGGCGCGACAGAGCCGGCGAGCGCCCTCCGCTCGTGATGCGCCTCGCGCACGAGGCGGACATCTCCGAGACGCAGGTAGCGGAGACCGCCGTGGATCAGCTTCGACGAGGCGCTCGACGTGCCGGAGCCGAAGTCGCCGGCGTCCACGAGCGCGACGGCGAGCCCGGCGCGCGCCGCGTGAGCCGCGGTGGCGGCGCCGATCACGCCCCCGCCGATCACGAGGAGGTCGAACGGGGTCTGCTCGAGCGCGTCGCGCGCGGCTGCGCGCTGCTCGCCGGGGGAGGCCGTCATGCGGGCCACACCGGGTTCGTCCAGGCCCGGCGGCCCCTGGGGTCGACGACCTCGATGCGGGCGAACGGCGCCGTCGAGGGCAGGTCGAGCCGCGCGGCGACGATCCAGTCCTCCGGAGTCGTCTCCAGCGCGTCCGCGCCGTAGCGGTAGCCCAGCCTGCCCGCGTTCACGGCCGTGCCGCTCGTCCGGCCGCAGAGGAGCGTCACCGAGCGGGCAGGTGTGCAGCGCACGACGACCTCGCTCTCCCGCACCTCGACGTCGCGGATCACCGGGCCGGAGCTGCCGTAGAAGCGGCCCGTCCGGAGGGCCTCGAGCACGGACGCCGCCGTCCGCTCGGCGCGGATCCAGGTCCACGCGTGGTCTGAGTCGAAGCCGGGGTGATGGCTGTCGTCGGTCACGAGCGCCGGGCACAGCCTGCCGTCCTCGAGGAGCTCGTCCCAGTGCACGGACGAGAGTCCGCGCCCCACCTCGAGCTCGCAGCCCGCGTTGAAGACCTCTATCCCAGCGACGGAGTCGGGCAGATCGATCCCGCCCGGCCGTGCGCCGGTCCAGTAGGGGTGGGCGAGAAACGCGACGCCGCCCGCGCCGACGATCCACTCCCCCGTCTCGGCCAGGTCACGGCGCTCCCCCTCGAGCTCCGTCGGGTCGCGGTCGATCCCGATGCCGAGGACGTGCCCGTCGAGGTCCTCCGGGAGCACGCAGTTGAGCTCTACCCCCGCCAGCACGAGGAGCCCGGGTGTCGAGGGGGCGTCGCTGCGGTGCCAGTGGTCGGTGAGCGCAACGACGTCGTAGCCCGCGCGACCGTAGTGCCGGGCGAGGGCTCGTGGCGTGAGCTCGCCGTCCGAGTTCGTCGTGTGCGTATGGAGCGCGGCGCGGAGCCAGTCACCGTCCGGGCGCCAGGGCGAGTCCACGCGGAGACCCTATTGCAGTCGTGGCGGCAGACTCGTACGATCGCCGCACACGGCAACGAGACGAGGAGGGTCCGTGGAGGATTTCCAGGAGCAGGAATACGAGTTCCTGCGGCGGCTCGGGGAGGAGAAGTTCGACCGGCGCAAGCTGCTGAAGCGGGGGTTGGTGGCCGGCGCGGGTCTGACCATCCTCAGCATGCCTGCGGGCGCGCTCGCGGCACGCCAGAAGGCGCTCGCCAACCCGCCGCTCCGGGGCGGCGCGATCTCCCTCAAGGAGTGGGTCGCGCAGGCAAAGAAGGAGGGCACGCTCAACACGATCGCGCTGCCGCCCGACTGGTCGAACTACGGCGAGGTCATGTCGACGTTCACGAAGAAGTACGGCATCAAGATCTCGAACGACAACCCGGACGGCAGCTCGGCGCAGGAGAACCAGGCCGTGCGCTCGCTCAAGGGCGACCCGCGGGCTCCGGACGTGCTGGACGTCAGCCCGTCGTTCGCGGCGGCGGGCGCCAACGAGGGCCTCTACGCGAAGTTCTTTACGAAGAACTTCAACAAGGTGCCGCGCGCGATGAAGGACGGCCGGGGATTCTGGCTCGGCGACTACTGGGGCGTGACGTCGTTCGGCGTCAACACCGCGGTCGTGCAGAACATCCCGAAGACGTGGCAGGACCTGCTCAAGCCCGAGTACAAGAACAAGGTGGCCCTCAACGGCAGTCCGCTCACGTCCGGGTCGGCGCAGGCGGGCGTGTTCGCCGCCGCAATCGCGAACGGCGGCTCGCTGTCGAACGTCGGCCCGGGGATCGACTTCTTCGCGAAGCTGAAGTCCGCAGGGAACTTCATCCCGGTCCAGGCGACCCCACAGACGATCGCGTCGGGCCAGACACCGATCACGATCGACTGGGACTACCTGAACCTCGCCTACGGGAAGGAGTTCCCGTCCGCGAAGATCAAGACGTCTATCCCATCGGACGGCGTCTACGGCGCGTACTACTGCCAGGCGATCAACGCCACCGGCCCGCACCCGTGGGCGGCGCGCCTCTGGCAGGAGTTCATCTACTCGGATCAGGGCCAGCTGCTCTACCTGAAGGGGTACGCGCACCCCGCGCTCTTCACCGACATGGTCAGGCGGAAGGTCGTGCCGAAGGCGCTGACCGCCGCGCTCCCGAGCGCCGCCGTGTACACGAAGGTGAAGTTCGCGAGCCCGTCGCAGAACACGAAGGCGAAGGAGCTCGTCGCGACCGACTGGCCCAAGAAGGTCGGCTCGTAGCCTCCTGAGCACCGTCGCGAGCACCGACGTCCCCGCCCGGCCGGCGCAACCCGGCCGGGCGAGGCGCCGCCTGCCACTCGCCTGGCTCGGCGTGCTGCCGTTCTTCGCCTTCACAACGGCGTTCCTGTTCCTGCCGGCTGCGAACGTGCTCGTCGGCGCCTTCCAGAACGACGCGGGTGGGGCGACGCTCGACCACGTGCGAAAGCTCTTCGACGAGCCCTACCGCACCGCGTTCAAGAACTCGGTCGAGGTGAGCCTCGTCACGGCCGGCCTCGGCTCCGTGTTCGGGCTGCTCCTCGCCTACGCCGCGGTCCGCGAGGGCACGCCCCGGTTCATCCGCGGAGGCCTGACGACGTTCTCGGGCGTCGCGGCGAACTTTGCGGGCATCCCGCTCGCGGCCGCATTCATCGCAACGCTCGGCACGATCGGCGTCGTGACGCAGTTCATGACCAACCAGCTCGGCATCAACCCGTACGACCACGGGTTCTCGGTCTTCTCGAAGACGGGGATCGAGATCGTCTACCTCTACTTCCAGATCCCGCTGATGGTGCTCGTGATCGCGCCGGCGATCGACGGCCTCCGGCGCGAATGGCGCGAGGCGGCCTCGAGCCTCGGCGCGAGCTCGTGGCAGTTCTGGCGGCACGTGGGGATGCCGATCATGACGCCGTCCATCCTGAGCGCATTCGTGCTCCTGTTCGGCAACTCGTTCTCGGCGTACGCGACGGCGTACGGGCTGACCGGGGGGAGCGTCGGCCTCGTGCCGGTCACGATCGGCTTCTACCTCTCCGGCAACGTCCTCGACGATCCGCATCTCGGCCAGGCGCTCGCGTTCGGCATGCTCGTCGTGCTCGCGCTGATGATGCTCGCCTACGTGCCGCTCCAGCGCCGCGCGTCGAGGTGGTCGCGGTGACACCGCGCAAGCGCATCGCCCCTGATGCGGTGCTCTGGCTCCTGCTCGGTGGTGCGTACTTCGTCATCCCGCTCGCCGCGACACTGATCTTCAGCCTCCGGTCGAACCAGACGGGCACGTGCTGCACGCTCGAGAACTACGGCACGATCCTCCACGACCCGCAGTTCTGGAAGACGATCAAGACCTCGTTCATCCTCTCGCTCGAGACGATCGTCGTCACGCTCGTGCTGCTCGTCCCCACCGTCTACTGGGTGCACCTCAAGCTGCCGAGGCTGCGCCCGGTGATGGGGTTCATCGCACTCGTCCCGTTCGTCGTGCCGGCGATCATCCTGGTCGTCGGCCTGCTCGACATCTACAAGGGCACACCGACCTGGTTCTACGCCGAGCCGTACGGCTTCCTCGTCGGCGCCTACGTGATCCTCGCGTTCCCGTACATGTACTTCTCGCTGGACGCGGGGTTCCGCGCGATCGACGTTCACACGCTCACCGAGGCGAGCCAGAGCCTCGGCGCACGCTGGACGACGACGCTCGTCCGGGTGATCGTCCCCAACATCAAGGCGGCGGCCCTCGCCGGCTCCTTCCTCACGCTCGCGATCGTGATGGGCGAGTTCACCATCGCGAGCCTCGCCGTGTTCGACACGTTCCCGATCTACATCCAGTACATCAACCAGAACAAGGCGTACCCGGCATCTGCCGTGACGCTGCTCAGCTTCGCGATCACGTGGGCGGCGATGCTCGCGCTCCTCGCCGTGGGGCGGGGGCGCCGGGCGCCGGCCGCCGCGGGAGCGCGGTAGCGATGGCCGGCGTCGAGCTCCGGGAGCTGCACCGGCGGTTCGGTGACGTCGTCGCGCTGGACGGCATCGACCTCGACATCGCGAGCGGGGAGTTCGTCTCGTTCCTCGGCCCCTCGGGCTGCGGCAAGACGACCGCGCTGCGGCTGATCGCCGGCTTCGATCGGCCGACCTCGGGACGCGTGTTCGTCGGAGGCAAGGACATCACCGGCGTCGCCCCCAGCAAGCGCGACATCGGGATGGTCTTCCAGGCGTACAGCCTCTTCCCGAACATGACGGCGGTCAAGAACGTCGAATTCGGTCTCCGAGTGCGCAGGCAGGGCCGCGGCGATCGCAGAACGCGAGCGCTCGAGCTGCTCGAGCTCGTCGGCCTCGGGCAGGCAGCCGATCGCTATCCGCACCAGCTGTCGGGAGGGATGCAGCAGCGAGTCGCGCTCGCGCGTGCCCTCGCGATCGAGCCGCGACTCCTGCTGCTCGACGAGCCGCTCTCGGCGCTCGACGCAAAGGTCCGGGTTCAGCTCCGGGAGGAGATCCGCCGCATCCAGACGCGTCTCGGGATCACGACGATCTACGTCACGCACGACCAGGAGGAGGCGCTGTCGATCTCCGACCGGGTGGCGGTGCTGTCGCACGGGCGGATCGAGCAGATCGGGACGCCGGCCGAGATCTACGGCGCGCCGTCGACGCCGTTCGTCGCGGAGTTCGTCGGAACGATGAACCGCATCGAGTCGACGGTGGCGGACCCCGAGACGGGACGCGTCGACTACGACGGGAGCACGCTCACGGTCGACGCCGCCCGCGGGCGCGCGCGCGGCGAGCGCGTGCTGGTGCTCGTGCGGCCGGAAACCGTCGAGGTGGAAGCGTCCGCATCGACGGAGAACGGCCTCACGGGCGAGGTGGTCTCGCAGACGTTCCTCGGCTCGGTGACGCGGATCCGTGTGCTCGCAGGCCCGACGGAGTGGACGGCGGACCTCTCCGCGGAGCGGGCCGCCGCGCTCCCGATCGGGGCGCGGGTCAGCCTACGCTTCCCCTCCGCAAGCGCGAAGCTCCTCACGCTCGAGGGCAAGGCCGCCGAGGGTCTCGAGGCTGCAGTAGCCGAGTCAGTCGAGTGAGCCGAGCGTCTCGCGCAGGAGCGCGGGCCGGTCGCTGAAGATGCCGCCGACGCCCATCGCGGCCAGGGTTCGCATCCGCCGCGGGTCGTTGACCGTGTAGACGGTCGTCTCGAGGCCCAGTCGCGCGGCCCGGGCGACCCCGCGCGCGGTGACGCGCGGATCGTGGAACCCGACCGCCCACGCGTAGCCGGACGCGGCCCGGATCGAGACCCCGTAGCCGACGTGCTGCAGCACGCGAAGCGACGGGCGCACGCCGAGGGCGTCCTTCAGCGTGCGCCGCGAGAACGAGAGCAGCGGCGTCGTCCTGGCCGAGGAGCGCGACCGTCCGGCCGACGACGTCGTGCCGCCGGTAGAGGTGCGCGCTCTTGAGCTCCGCCATGACTCCGATCCGCCCGCGCGTCAGCTCGACGACGTCCTCGAGCGTCGGGATTCCGTGCTCGCGCAGCTCGGCGAGCGCACGGCGGCGAAGCGGCCCGCGGAGCGGCGTCAGCCGGTCGAGGTCGAGATCGTGGAAGACGACGAGGGCGCCGTCGGCCGACGCCTGCACGTCGAGCTCGACGAAGTCGGCCCCCAGCTCGATCGCCCGCTCGAACGCCGGGAGCGTGTTCTCGCGCTCGTCGGCGGAGGCGCCGCGATGGGCGATCACCCACGTCATCCGACGAGCGACCGCACAAGCTCGAGGTCGATCGCGTCGACGATGCCGTCGGCGGCGACCAGCCGCTCGTCGGGAAGCGTCCCGCGCACGGCGATGCAGCGCAGCCCGGCGCCGCGCGCGGAGCCGACCCCGGCCTCGGTGTCCTCGAACGCAACGACGTCCTCCGGCGCGAGGCCGCCACCGAGCGCCTCGAGCGCGAGGCGATAGCCCTCGGGGTCGGGCTTGCCGCGCGTCACGTCGTCGGCGGTGACGACGGCCGTCACATGGCCGGCGAGTTCGGCCTTTTCGAGGACCGGCTCGATCTCGCGGCGATACGCACCCGAGACGACCCCGACGGGAACGCGGGCCGCCGCATACCGCACCACCCGGCGAAGCGCGACGGGGATCGTGGACCCGTCGGCGCGGCGGACGTACCGGTCGATCCGCTCCTCGACGAGCCGCCTGAGCGTCTCACCCTCGACGCCCAGCCAGCCACCGATGATCGCCTCCTCGGTGTTCCCCGCAAGGGTGCCGTAGTAGTCGGCCTCGGTCAGCGGACGTCCGTGCTCCGCGAAGAGCTCGGAGTAGATCGCGAACAGCACGGGCTCGTCGTGGGAGAGCGTCCCGTTGAAGTCGAAGACCAGAGCGCGCGCGGCTCTCATCCGGCCGGGAGCGTAGATGTCTAGTGTCGCGCCGTGCCGCTCGACGCCTTCGTTCTCGCGCTCGGCTCGGCCTTCCTCCACGCACTCTGGAACCTCCTGCTCGGCCGCGAGCGGGACCCGGAGGCCGCGACGGCGATCGCGCTCGTCGCCGCGGTCGTCGTCTTCGCCCCCGTCGCCGTCTGGCGCTTCGACGCCGACTCGGGCGTGTGGCCGTACATCGCCGTGACCTCGATGCTGCAGCTCGCGTACTTCGCGGCGCTCGCGACGGCGTACCGCCACGCCGACGTCTCCGTCGTCTACCCGATCGCCCGCGGTCTCGCGCCGGTGCTCGTGCTGCTGGTGGGCGTGACAGTGCTCGGCTTGGGAGCGAATGCCGGACAGGCGATCGGGGTCTGCCTCGTCGGGCTCGGCGTCGTCCTGGTTCGCGGTCTCGGCAGGGGCCACGCGGACGGGCGCGGCGTCGGCGCCGCGTTCGGCGTCGCCGTCGCATCGTGCATCGCCGCGTACACCCTCGTCGACAAGCACGGCATCGAGCACGCCTCCCCGCTCGTCTATCTCGAGCTGGCGATGATCCCGGCGGCGGCCGGTTACGTCGGCTTCCTGCTCGTCACCGAGCACGGCACCGCGCGGGTCCGCGCGGCGGCACGAGCGCTGCCCGCGCTGGCGGGCCTGCTGTCCTTCGTCGCCTACGCGCTCGTGCTCGCCGCGCTCTCGCGCGCCTCGGCCGCGTCCGTCGCGTCCGTCCGCGAGACGAGCGTGCTCATCGCCGCGTTCCTCGCCGCGCCGCTCGCGGGCGAGCGCGTCGGGCCCGAGCGCCTCGCCGGCGCGGCGCTCGTCGTCGGCGGCGTGGCTTTGATCGCGCTGGCGTAGCGCTACTCCGGCTGGTCGTCGAGCGCCTGTGCGTAACTCGCGAGCGACCGCTGGTAGCGCGCGAGGTGCGGGGCGAGCGCGGTGAGCGCGTGCGAGAGCGCCTCCCGCTCGCGACCGACGTCCGCGAGCGCCAGCGCGAGGAACGCACGCACTGCGTCGTCGAGCTCGTCGGGCTCTCGCGCGAGCTCGGCGGTGAGCAACGCGACGCTCTCGTCGGCCTCGCCGATGTTCCGCAGAGAGCTGGCGAGCTGGATCACGGCCCGCCGCCGGCGCTCCGCCGTCAGCCCGCGCCCGAGCGCCTCTCGGTAGAGCGGCACGGCGAGGTCGGAGCGGCCCGTGGAGTCGAACGCGCCCGCGCGCTCGAAGCTCGCAACGGCGCTACCCGCCGGAAGCTCCGCGACGAGCTGGTCGATCAGCGCGCGGTTCTCCTCGTCGCTCCGCTCGTCGAACGTCGCCCATGCGCTCGCGATGCGCCGTTCCCAGTCGTCGGTCACGCCGACCGACCGAACGCAGAGCGGTAGATCTCCTCGTAGGCCGGGGCGTCGACCTCGCGAGCGTTCCCTTGCGTCTGCGGGTCCTCGTAGGCGATGCGCGCGAGCATTGGGATCTCGTCCGTCGAGAAGCCGAGCTCCTCCAGCGTCGGGATGCCGATGTCGTCGGTGAGCCGGTAGACCGCCTCGACTCCTGCCTGCGCGGCCTCGACGGCGTCCATCCCGCTCGTGTCCACCCCGAGGCCCTGCGCGATCCGCGCGTAGCGCTCGGGTGCCGCGGGGACGTTGTATTCGCACACCGGCCCGAGCACACGTGCCGTCAGGGCGCCGTGAGGACAGTCGTGGACGCCGCCGGCCGACTGGCTCATGGCATGTGCGGCCCCCGCGCTCTCCGTCCCGTACGCCATCCCGCCGAGGGTCGCGGCGTGCGCCATCTGCGTCCGCGCCTCGAGATTGGTCCCGTCCTCGACGGCGACACGCAGCCAGCGGCCGACGAGCTCGATCGCGTGCAGGGCGACCGCGTCGCTGAAGGGCTGGTGGTAGTCGCAGGTAAAGCACTCGATCGCGTGCGAGAGGGCGTCCATGCCGGTCGCCGCCGTGACAGCGGGCGGCAGCCCGAGCATCAGCTCCGGGTCGATCAGCGCGACGTGCGCGCCGATCAGCGGCGTGCCGCCGACGTTGAACTTCAGGTGGCGTCCGTGGTCGGTGATCACGGCCCAGAGCGTCACCTCGCTCCCCGTCCCGGCGGTCGTCGGGACGGCGACGAACGGCGGGATACGCTCCGCGATCGGGTTCCGGCCCCACTCGTACCGCGCGATCGAGCCGCCGTGGCGCGCGACCACGCCGATCGATTTCGCCGTGTCGAGCGACGAGCCCCCGCCGAGGCCGACGAGCCCGTCGCAGCCGTTGTCGCGGTACGCGGCGGCGGCCAGGTCGACGAGCTCGATGTCCGGGTTCGGGCGGACCTCGTCGAACACGATCGCGCCGTTGAGCTGGGGCAGCACCCGGTCGACGAGCCCCGCCGCCGCGACGCCGGGATCGGTGACGAGCATCGGCTTCGTGATGCCGAGCGCCCTGCACTCGTCGGCGAGGCTCGCGACCGCACCGGGGCCGTGGACGAGTCTGGTGGGGACGCTGACGGCGCGGACGGAGTCGACCTCGACGGGCATGTGCTCTCCTCGATCGTGCTCAGGAGCGGGTGGCTGCGGGGGCTGCCGAGCCTAGCCGTTCGCGGCGCCACCGTTCCGTGTCCACGACGTCGTTGAAGGTGAAGACGTGGAAGCCGGCGACCTTGTCGCCGTCGAGCACCGGCCCGAGGCCGTCGACGAGCGGGTCGGGGCTGAAGCCGCCGCGGAGGAAGCGGCTCGCGAAGCTGCCGTTCTTGCGGAGGTAGCGCAGCGAGTCGCCGATCCCGATCCGCGTCGAGACGCGCAGCAGCTTCGCCCGGCTCACCGCGCCCGGGACGCCGATGTAGATCGGCAGCCGCGTCCCGCGTGCCCAGACGTCCTCGATCCACCGTGCCGTGACCGCCGGATCGAAGCAGACCTGGCTGGTGATGTACGTCGCGTGGCCGGCCTTCTCGAACATGGCCGCGATCGTCGTCTCGTCGTCGATGAACGGATGGGTCTCGGGATACCCCGTGATCCCGACCTCGGGGAACGGCCGGCCCAGCTCGTCGAGCGCCTCGAGCAGGTCGAGCGCGCCGTCGAAGCGGCCCCTCGGCCGCTCCGCGTCGCCGGCCACCACGAAGACGTCACGAATGCCGGCCGTCTCCAGGCGATCCGCGAGCTCAGCTGCCTCGGCGGCGTCCGCGATGTGCCGCGCCGCGAGGTGCGGCACGACCGCGTAGCCGTGCCCGGCGAGCGCCTCGGTGAGCGCGAGGGTCGGCTCGAGCCCTCTCGTCGGGGAAACCGTCACTGTGAGCGTCACGTCGCGCGGCACGTGGGCAAGCACGCGCTCTTCGATCCCGTCGAGCGGCAGGATCTCGAACCGCGAACGGCCCACGAGCTCCGCGACGCGCGCGCGTCCCGACGCGGCCGCCCCCGTCACTCGCTCGCGTCCGCGAACGAGGCCTTGCGCCGGTCGATCCACTCGCGCAGCTCCGAGTCGACAGCGTCGTCGATCGGCGGCGCCTCGTACTCGGCGAGCGTGCGCTTCCAGATCGCGTTGGCCCGCGTCGCGGCGTCCCGCCCGCCCTCGCTCTCCCACTGCTCGAAGCTCGAGTTGTCGGCCAACGGGGAGCGGTAGAACGCCTGCTCGAAGTTCGCGAGCGTGTGCGGATGGCCGAGGAAGTGGGTACCGGGCTCGTTGGTGAGGAAGGCGTCCATCGCCTGGCCGTTCTCGGACAGGTCGACGCCTCGCGCGAACGAGTGCCACATGCCCAGCTGGTCGGCGTCGAGCACGAACTTCTCGTACCCCATCGAGAGGCCGCCTTCGAGCCAGCCTGCAGCGTGGAGCACGAAATTGACGCCCGCGAGCATCGTCGGCTGCATCGTGTTGGCCGACTCGTAGGCGGCCTGCGCGTCGGCGATCTTCGACGCGGTCAACGCACCGCCCGACCGGAACGGGACGCCGAGCCGGCGGGCGAGCGCCGCCATCACGTAGAGCACGAGCGCCGGCTCGGGCGTGCCGAACGTCGGCGCGCCGGACTGCATCGACATCGAGGACGCGAAGGACCCGAGCACGACGGGGGCGCCCGCACGGACGAGCTGGACGTATGCCATCCCCGCGAGCGACTCGGCGAGCGTCTGCGCGCAGGTCGCGGCCACCGTCGAGGGGCTCATCGCGCCCGCGAGGATGAACGGCGTCATCATCACCGCCTGGTTCGCCTCCGCGTAGGCGCGCGCGGCGCCGAGCATGGTCGCGTCCCACACGAGCGGCGAATTGGCGTTGATCAGGCTGAAGACGACCGCGTGCTCGTCGACGAAGTCCCGGCCGAAGACGATGCGCGCCATCTCGACCGTGTCCTGCGCCCGCTCGGGTCGGGTGACAGAGCCCATGAACGGCTTGTCCGAGTACCGGATATGCGCGTAGACCATGTCGAAGTGCCGCTTGTTCACCGGCACGTCGACCGGCTCGCACACCGTGCCGCCCGAGTGGTGGAGCCAGGGCGACGCGTACGCGAGCTTCACGAAGTTGCGGAAGTCCTCGATCGTCCCGTAGCGTCTCCCGCCGTCGAGGTCGCGCACGAACGGAGAGCCGTATGCGGGCGCGAAGATCGTCCCCTGTCCTCCGAAGACGGCGTCGTTCGCGCGGTTCCGCGCGACCTGCGTGAACCGCGCCGGCGCGGTCGCCTGCACGAGCGTGCGGCACAGCCCGGCCGGGAAGCGGACACGCTCTCCCTCGACGTCCGCCCCGGCTCCCGCGAAGAGCTCGAGCGCGTCCGGCGCGTCGTGGAACTCGATCCCCACCGCCTGCAGGATCCGCTCGGCGTTCGCCTCGATCGTGGCGAGCCCCTCCTCCGACAGCATCTCGACCGGCGCCATGGTGCGGGTCAGGAACGGCACCCGCTCGACGTGGGCGTGCAGACGCGCCGCCTGGCGTGCGGCCCGGCCGCCGCTGCGACGGCTCCTCGTCTCGCTCATCAGGCTCTCCTCTCGGAAATACGGCGACGGCGGCGGCGTCCCGTCCGTTCTCCGGCGGGAGCGGCGCGCCGTGGCGGTAGCGCGACGACGGCGCCCAGCCGCTCGTAGGGGTCGGTCTGGTGCGGGATCGCCATCGCGTGGACGAAGTGCTCCTGGAAGCGCGGCTCGACCGCCGTCTCGACCTTCTCGACAGTGCGGACGACGGCCTCGATCTCCTCGCGGGCGGCGCGGTTGAGAAGCGCCACGCGCGCGCCGGTGCCCGCGGCGTTGCCGGCCGACGTGACGCCGGCAGGGTCGCAGTCCGGCACCAGCCCGAGGACGAGCGCGTGCACGGGGTCGATGTGGGCGCCGAACGCGCCCGCGAGGCGAACGCGGTCGACCCGCTCGAGCCCGTAGCGGTCGAGCAGCAGCCGGCAGCCCGCGTGGAGGGCCGCCTTGGCGAGCTGGATCTGCCGCACGTCGTTCTGCGTGATGACGAGCTCCGGCTCGCCGTCCCAGAGGACGTAGGAGAACGTCCGGCCGTCCGCGACGACGCGCGATGTGCGCTCGGCGAGCGAGCCGACGATCGTTCCGTCCGTCGCGAGCACCCCCGCGAGGTGGAGCTCCGCCACGACCTCGACGATCCCCGAGCCGCAGACGCCCGTCACCCGCGTGCCCGCAAAGCCGGGCTCGTCCGACCACGCGTCGCAGCCGACGACCTTGACCCGCGGCTCGAGGGTCTCGGGATCGATGCGGACCCGCTCGATCGCCCCAGGTGCCGCCCGCTGGCCGCAGCTGATCTGCGCTCCCTCGAACGCCGGCCCGGTCGGGCTGGAGGCGGCCAGCAGCCGCTCCCGGTTCCCGAGGACGATCTCGGCGTTGGTTCCGACGTCGACGACGAGGCTCACCTCGTCCGAGAGATGCGGCCCCTCGGCGAGGATCACGCCCGCGGTGTCGGCGCCGACGTGACCGGCGATGCACGGGAGCACGTAGGCGCGCGCCCCCGGGTTGACCGGGAGGCCGAGCACGGATGCGGGGAGCCGGAGCGCGTCGTCCACGGCGAGCGCGAACGGCGCTCCGCCGAGCTCCGTCGGGTCGATCCCGAGCAGGAGGTGGTGCATCACGGGGTTCCCCACGAACGTCACCTCGAGGACGTCCGTGCGCTCGACGCTCGCGTCGCGGCAGAGCTCGGCCGTCAGCTTCGCGACGCAGCCGCGCACGACCCGCGTGAGCTCCTTCTCCGAGCCGGGGTTCAGCATCACGTACGAGACACGACTCATCAGGTCCTCGCCGAACCGGATTTGCGGGTTCATCGCGCCGGCGGACGCCAGCACCTCGCCCGTGTGCAGATCGCAGAGATGCCCGGCGACGGTCGTCGAGCCGATGTCGAACGCGATGCCGAGGGCGACGTCGTGGAACCCCGGCCAGATTGCCGAGACCGTCGACTCGTCGTGCACGGCGACCGTCACCTGCCAGGCGGGCGCGCGCCGCAGATCACGCTGGATACTTCGCAAGACAACCGGGTCGACGGAGATATCGCGCAAGCTCCATTCGCGTTCGAGGGCGTCGAGCAGCCGGGCGACGTCGCTGCGCGGCGAGGCGAGCTGTGGCTCCTCCACGTCCACGAAGTAGAGCCGGACGGCCGGGTCGACCGCGATCGAGCGGGCGTCGGCCTCCTTTCTCACGACCTGGCGGTACACCTGGCTCTCGGGCGGCACGTCGATCACGACGTCAGCGTCGACCCGGGCCGTGCAGCCGAGCCGACGCCCGGCCGCGAGGCTGTGGTCGCCGGCGTAGTCGAGCTCGGTCGCCGTCGGCGCCGACAGCGCCTCGGCGGTGCAGGTGATCCCGTGTTTCGCGTGCTCACCCTCGGAGACCGTGACCTGACAGCGCCCGCAGATGCCGCGGCCGCCGCACGTCGAGTCGAGATCGACCCCGAGGCGACGTGCCGCGTCGAGCACGGTCGTGCCACGCTCGATCCGGGCGCGCCGTCCCGACGGCGTGAAGACGACGAGCGGCTCGCTCACGCTCCCGCCGCGCTCCTTCTCGCGGCACGTCCACCCCGCCGGCCGGCGGCGGTAGCCGCCGTCCCGTCGCCGCTCCGCGCGATCCAGGCCGCGCAGTGCGGGTCGTTGCCCATCATGACGTCGGCTGCCTTGATCGCCTGGAGCATCTCGCCGTGCAGCGGGCTCGTGATCGCGGACGTCAGCCCGGAGGCGATTGCCATCGGCAGGAACGCCGCGTTGAGCCCGGTGCGGTTCGGCAGTCCGAAGCTGACGTTCGACGCGCCGCACGTCGTGTTCACGCGCAGCTCGTCACGAAGTCGCCGAAGGAGGCGGAAGACCTGCCGGCCCGCGGTGCCGATCGCGCCGATGGGCATCACGAGCGGGTCGACGACGACGTCCTCCCGCGGAATGCCGTGGTCCTCGGCGCGCGAGACGATCTTCCGGGCGACCTCGAAGCGGACGTCCGGATCCTCGCTGATCCCCGTCTCGTCGTTCGTGATCGCGACCACGGCCGCGCCGTGCCGCGCGACGAGAGGCAGCACGCGCTCCATCTGCTCGTCCTCGCCCGTCACGGAGTTGACGAGGGCTTTCCCACGGTAGACGGCGAGGCCGGCCTCGAGCGCTTCGACGATGGAGGAGTCGATCGACAGCGGGACGTCGGTGATCGACTGGACGAGCTCGACCGTGTGGGCAAGGATCCCCGGCTCGTCCGCGAGCGGGATGCCCGCGTTCACGTCGAGCATCTGCGCTCCCGCCTCGACCTGGGCCAGTGCGTCGGCCACGACGGTGTCGAAGTTCCCTGCGGCCATCTCGGCCGCCAGCGCCTTCCTTCCCGTCGGGTTGATCCGCTCGCCGATCACGACGAACGGCCGGTCGAAGCCGATCACGACCTCCCTCGTCGCCGACGACAAGAGCGTCTCGCTCATGCTTCGTCTCTCGCTGACGGCCCTGCGTCGGTCACTGCGACCGGCCGCGGAGCGGCCGCTTTAGGGATTCTCGCGATCGGCAAGCCGCGTCTGCGGGTTGCCGATCTGCGGACAAGAACGCTCACCCCGTCTCCTTCCCGTTCGCGCCAACGAGCCGCTCGAGAACGTCATCCGTGTACGCGGCGTCGAGCCAGTCGAGCTCCTGCGCGACCTCCGCCTCGAGATCGTCGCCGCAGGACCGAGGCTCGCGTCGCCACTCCTCGAGGTAGGCGTCGGTGCCGATCAGCCCGGCCCGCATCGCCGCGGCGTCGATCGCCTCCTGGAACCGCGGCGGCAGCTCACCCGACGCGCGCGTGCGACCTTCCTTCGCCGTCACCTGCGCGGGGATGTCTCGCCACCAGATGACGGTCAGCTCAGGCACGGGCCGGCTCCGCCGCGAAGCGCGTGAGTGCGGGGACCAGCTCACCGTATCCCGTGCGGACGCGCTCGTACTCCAGGCCCAGAAAGGCCGCGGCGGCCTCGGCCCGGCGGTCGAGCGCCCGATCGTCGGTCTGCGCGAGGTACACGAGCCGCCGGTAGTTGCCGAACATCAGCGGCAGGAGCTCGGGGTGCGTGTCGAGCCGGAGCCCCCGGACGACGAGCGCGTCGAAGTGCCGGGCGAGGAAATCCGTGACGTAGAACGTCCCGGGCTCCTCCTCTTGCATCGCATCCCAGGCGTCGTTTCCCGCGAGGAAGCCGTAGCAGTGCGCGCCCGGCAGGCGTTCCACACCGTGGCGCTCGAGCACGGGATCGAGCGCGCCGCCCGTCCCGCAGTCGGCATACGCGACGAAGACCCGCTCATAGCGGCCGGCCAGCTCGGTCAGCTTCGCGTCGACCGCCGCGGGGATCCTGTCGGGTGTGGAGTGCAGCTTCGCGGGCAGGCAGCGCACGTCGACGTGCGTCCAGCCATTCAGCGAGACGACCGCGAGCACCTCGCGGGCGATTGCACCGCAGGCGAGCACGAGAACCCGCCCCTCGGGGCGCGTTCCGGAGTACGCGACCTCGTCCTCGAGCAGCGATGCGGGCCGGCTCGTCACCGGGTCACGACGACGCGGCCACGGACGAGCGACGCGCCAGGACGAGCGCCTGCGCCGTCTCCGCCGCGACGGCGGCGTCCCGGCAGTACGCGTCGGCGCCGATCGCCTTGCCGAACTCCTCGTTGAGCGGCGCGCCTCCGACGAGCACGATCACGTCGTCTCGCCTCCCCTGCTCCTCGAGCGTGTCGATCACGACCTTCATGTACGGCATCGTCGTGGTCAGGAGCGCCGACATTCCGAGGATCTCCGGCCTGTGCTCGTCGAGGGCGGCGAGGTAGTTCTCGACGGGGTTGTTGATCCCGAGGTCGATCACCTCGAAGCCGGCGCCCTCGAGCATCATCGCGACGAGGTTCTTGCCGATGTCGTGGATGTCGCCCTTGACGGTGCCGATCACGACCTTGCCCATCCGGTCGGCATCCGACTCGGAGAGGAGCGGACGCAGCACCTCCATCCCCGCCTTCATGGCATTGGCCGCGAGGAGCACCTCGGGGACGAACAGGATGCCGTCGCGGAAGTCGACCCCGACGATCCGCATCCCCTCGACGAGCGCGTCGCTCAGCGTCTTCTCGGCCGACCAGCCGCGCTCGAGCAGGATCTCCGTGCCCTCGATGATCTCGGGCGCGAGCCCGTCGTAGAGGTCGTCGTGCATCTGCTTGACGAGGTCCTCGTCGGAGAGAGAGCGAAGATCGATGTCGTCGTCACTCATGCGGCACCTCGCTTTCGATCGTCGTGGCCGAGCACTGCGGAGACGGCGCGGCCCTCCGTGACGAGGAGCCGCCCGTACCGCGCCAACAGCCCGGGGCGCAGCCGGACGGTCGGGCCGGAGATGCTGAGGGCGGCCACGACCGCGCCGGACGCGTCGCGAACGGGGGCCGCCACTGCCCAGAGGCCGGGCTCGAGCTCCTCGACCGCGGTCGCGTAACCCTTCACCGTAACCTCCTCGAGGCCGAGCGCGTCCGGCACCGGGCTCGTGCGCGGGGCGAGCGGCTCGAGAGGGCCCGTCGGGACCGGCAGCGCGCCGCAGGCGTAGAAAACCTTCCCGAGCGCCGAGCCGTGGGCGGGAACGCGGCGGCCGACCCAGTTCGTCGAGCCGAGGAAGTGGCGGCTGTCGCGCTGGTCGAGCAGCTCGACAGCACCCAGCGAGGGGACGCCGATGTTGATCGTCTCACCGCTCGCCTGGGCGAGACGGTCGAGCGCCTCCGCGGCCACGTCCACGAGCTCGGCGTCCCCGGTTTCCCGTCTCGCGTAACGCTGCAGGACGGCGCCGGGGACGAGCTGGCCCGCGCCGCCGTCGCGCTGGATCAGGCCCTGCCGCTCGAGCGCGCCGACGAGGCGCGATGTCGTGCTCTTCGGGAGTCCCAGCCGCGCCGAGAGCGCACCGACGGTCGGCGGCTGGGTCGTCTCGAGGACATGCACGAGCACCTGTGCGGCGCGGTCGATCGATTGCGTCCCTTGACTCATAACGTGGAACGATCGTTCCACCATATGAGTCTAGACGCTGCTCGGGGTGCACGTCAATCCGACGCGGGCGTTCTCTCGAGGGCCTCTGCGAGCAGGACGGCCACGTCGGCGACCCGTAGGTCCTCGCCGGTCTGCTTGACGCCGTCGTCGAGCATCATCGTGCAGAACGGACAGGCGACGGCGAGCGTCCCCGCCCCGGTCCCGGCCGCTTCGCGCACGCGCGCCTCGTTGATCGCCGAGCCGCGCTCCTCCATCCACATGTGCGCGCCGCCGGCGCCGCAGCAGAACGTTCGCTTGCCGCTCCGGGCCATCTCGAGCGGCCGCCCGATGCGGGCCACGAGCTCCCGCGGCGCCGCGAGGACGTCGTTGTGACGTGCGAGGTAGCACGAGTCGTGGTACGTGATCGCGTCGGCCCCGGCCGGTGGGTCGAGGCGACCCTCGCGGACGAGCTCCGCCAGCAGCTCGCTGTGGTGCACGACCTCGTAGCTGCCGCCGAAGTCCTGGTACTCGTTGCCCAGGGTGTTGAAGCAGTGCGGGCAGCTCGTGACGATCCGGGTGACGCCGGCCTCGCCGAGGGTCGCCACGTTCTTCTGCGCCTGCGACTGGAACGTGTACTCGTCCCCCATGCGCCTGGCCGGATCTCCGGTGCACGACTCTCGCGGGCCGAGGATCGCGACGTCGAGCCCTGCCTTCAGCATGAGCGACGCGGTGGCGCGAGCGGTCGCGCGGGCGCGCTCGTCGAACGAGGCGGCGCAGCCGACCCAGTAGAGGATCTCGGGCGCCGGGTCGCCGGGCTCGAGCACACGGACGTCGAGCCCCTCCGCCCACGACGCCCGCTCGGACTGTGCCTTTCCCCAGGGGTTCGACGAGCGCGCGACGTCGCGGAGCATCGGCTCGGCCTCCGTCGGGAAGCGCGCCTCTCCCATCACCAGCTGGCGGCGGAGGTCGACGATGTGGTCGACGTGCTCGATCGAGACGGGGCATTCCCGCACGCAGGCGCCGCACGTGACGCAGTCCCAGACCACCTCGTCGGTCACCGCGCCGGGCACGAGCGGTGACGGCTCGCCTCCGGCGAGGACGGCCGGCCCCTCCGCGAACAGCCGGTCGCGAAGACCCATGATCAGGAGCTTCGGCGACAGCGCCTTGCCGGTCGCCCAGGCGGGGCAGACATCCTGGCACCGGCCGCACTCCGTGCACGACATCGTGTCGAGCATCTGCTTCCAGGTCATGTCGGCGAGTGTCCCGGAGCCGAGCCGGAGCGCCGACTCGTCCTCCACCTCGAAGTCGAGCGGCTCGAGGCGGCCGCTTGCTCGGGTCCGGCCGAACCACACGTTGATTCCGGCGGTCGCGATGTGGAGGTGCTTCGAGTACGGCAGGTAGACGAGGAAGGCGAGAATCGTGAGCACGTGGAGCCAGACGAAGATCCGCTCGCGCGCCTCAAGCCACTCCCCGGGGTCCATCAACGTCGAGATCGCGTTCGAGACGGGCGACCAGCCCTCCGGCCACTCGTTCAGCCCGAGGGCGATCTGCGAGGCGTGCCAGAGGAGGAGCGTCGTCACGATCAGCGCGATCAGGCCGAGGATCAGGTCCGCCTCGCCGAGGTGGCTCCCCTCGAACCGCGCCGGGCGCTGCACCTTGCGGATCAGGAACGCGGCCGCGACGCCGACGAGGACGAGCACGCAGAACACGTCGGCCAGGAGGAAGAACCAGCCCTGGTGGCCGAGCCACGGCAGCGTCCAGTCGCGGTCGACCGCGGCGAGGAGTGCCATCACGATCGTCGGGAACAGGACGAGGAAGCCCCAGAAGATGAACGCGTGCATCAGCCCCGGCCCGAGCCGCTGGAGCAGCTTCCGCTGGCCGAGCACGATCGTCGCTTCGGCACGGGCGCGACGGGCGACGTCGCCCGCGCGGCCCGCCGGTTGGCCCAGGCGGACGATCCGGTAGAGCAGCTGCGCGCGGCGGAGGAAGAGCCCGCTCGCGATCAACACCACGGCGACGAGGGCGAGCCCCGACACGAGCGTGCTCACGAGGTCACGACGCGGCGCGGATCGCCGCCGAGATCGCGGGGAGGATCTCGTGCATGTCGCCGATCACGGCGTAGTCCGCGCTCGCGAGGATCGGCGCCTCGCGGTCGGAGTTGATGGCGAGGATGCGCTTTGCTCCCTTGCAGCCCGCCATGTGCTGCGTCGCCCCGGAGATACCACAGGCGATGTAGAGGTCGGGTGCGATCTTCGTCCCGGTCTGGCCGACCTGGTCGGTGTGCGGGCGCCAGCCGGCCATGGTGACCGCGCGGGAGCACCCGACGGCCCCTCCGAGGAGGGAGGCGAGCTCCTCCACCGGTGCAAAGCCCTCGGCGGAGCCCGCTCCCCGGCCACCCGAGACGACGACCTTGGCGTCCGCGAGCGAGATGCCGCCCGTCGCGGCCCCGACCCGCTCGACGGCCCGCTGCGCGAGCGCCGCAGCCGAGAGCGACGGGGTGAAGCTCTCGAACGCCGGCGCCGCCTCCGCGGTGTCGATCGCAACCGCGTGTGGCTGGACGGTGAGCAGCGTCATGGGCGCGTGGATCCGCGCATGCTCGAGGAGGCTCCCGCCCCAGCGGACGCGCGTCATCTCGGCGCCGTCGTCCGTCCGGGACGCGGCGACGCAGTTCGCCGCGAGCGGCAGGTCGAGGATGGCGGCGACATGCGCGAGCACCTCGTTCCCGCGCTCCGTGCCAGGCCCGACGACGACGGTCGCTCCGAGGCGCGCGGCGAGCTCGGCGATCGCTTCTGCCAGCGCGCGCGGGGCGTACGACTCGAACGCCTCGTGCGCCGCGACATGGACGGCGCCGACCGGCGGCCGGCCGTCGATTCCTTCCAGGGCGGTGTCGCTTGCCATCATGGCCTGCGCCGGTCCGTCGCCGGCGAGCGAAGCCGCGAGCGTCGCAGCCTGCAGCGAGGGCTCGTCGACCGCCCCGGATGCGTGCTCGAGGTAGACGAGGACGCTCACCCGAGCACCCCGATCTCGCGGAGGACCTCGACGACACGCGGGGCGGCCGCGCCGCCCTCTCCGAGCACCTCGGCCTGCTTGCCCGCGCCCTGCGGAACCTCGAGACCGAGCTTCTCGAGCCGTGCGGCGGGGCGTTCCGGCGTTTGTGCGTCGACCGGCTTCTTCTGTGCCCGGAGGCGGCCCGGGACGGACGGATAGCGCGGGAGATTCAGCCCCTCGAGGACGGTGACGACGGCGGGCAGCGGCAGGACGTAGACGTCGCGCCCCCCGGCCGCCTCCTGCTCGCACCGGACGGAGCCGTCCTCCACGCGCAGCGCCTTGAGCCCAGTCGCGACGGGGCGGTCGAGCGCGTGCGCGACGCGGATCCCGACCTGGAAGTTCCCCGCGTCGGCGGACTCGTTGCCGAAGACGACGAGGTCGAACGGGCCGTGGGCGGCCTCGTCCTCACGGATCGCGTCGAGGATCGCGCCGGCCGTGGCCTGTGCGTCCCACTCCGCGTCGTCCGTGACGAGGTGGATCCCGCGGTCGATGCCCATCGCCATGGCGTCGCGCAGCTGCTCCTCCGCCTCGGCCGGGCCGAGCGTTAGGACGACCGACTCGCCGCCCGATGCCTCGACCAGCCGGACCGCCTCCTCCACCCCGCACTCCTCGTGCGGGCTGATCGTGAAGCCGAGGTGCCGCGTCTCGATCGCCTGGGCGTCCTCGGTCAGGACGATCGTGCCGCCCGTCATCGGGACGCGCTTGACGCAGCAGAGCACCCTCACGAGCGGATCCTCGTGTTCTCGGGATCGAAGATCGGCCTCGCGCCGACGACGTCGACCGTGACCGAGAAGCGCTCGTTCATGTACTCGACCGCCAGGGCCGTGGAGCCCTCGATCGCGTGCTCGGGCGGGAGGTACGCCATGAGGATGTACCTGCCCAGCGACGGGCCGGCGCCCGCGCTCGTGACGTACGAGCGGCGTCCCTTCGCGTCGGTCAACGGCGCCCCGTCGCGGAGGGTGATCGGCTCGCGTCCGAGTGGGTAGCGCTTCGCGCCGCTCTCCGACACGTGGTCGTCGATCGTCAGGGTGCAGAGGATCGCCGCGGGCTCCTCCTCGCGGTGCCGCAGGTGCGCCTCCTTGCCGACGAAGTCCTCGTCCTTGACCTTCGGCCGCTGCATGCCTGCCTCGACGACGGTGTACTCGCTCTCGAGCTCCGCGGCGAAGGCGCGATAGCACTTCTCGAGGCGGCCGGTCGTGCCGTAGACGCCGATCCCGCACGCGGTGAGCTCGTGCGGCCGCCCCGCCTCCCAGAGGACGTCCCACAGCCGGCCGCCCTGCTCGATCGGGACGTAGAGCTCCCAGCCCAGGTCGCCGACGTAGGAGATCCGCGAGGCCAGGACGAGCTGCGAGCCGATCTCGACCGTTCGGCACGTGCCGAACGGGAAGTCCTCGTGCGAGACGTCGTCCGACGTCACCGACGAGAGGATGTCGCGCGCGCGCGGCCCCCAGAGGCCGATCGTCGTCCAGGCGGTGGTGACGTCGACGAGCGTCGCCGCGCCGTCTTCGGGCAGCTGGTCGGAGAAAAGCTTGCGGTCGGCCATCCCGTGCGCGCCGCCGGTGACGATGCGGAACTCCTCGTCCCCGAGCCGCATGATCGTCAGGTCGGAGCGGAACCCACCGCCGGGTGACAGCACCGGCGTGTAGACGACCCGGCCGAGTGCGACGTCCATCTGCGCGAGCACGCTGCGCTGGAGTGCATCGAGCGCGCCGGGGCCGTTCACGTCGAAGATCGCGAAGGCGGACAGGTCGAAGAGCCCCGCGTGCTCGCGCATCGCGAGGTGCTCGGCATTGACGATCGGCGACCACCAGCGGGCGTCCCACTCGGCCTCGCGCGACTCCACGCCGTAGTGCTCCACGAGCGGCGCATTCGACGCGTACCAGTGCGGCCGCTCCCAGCCGGCCACCTCGTAGAAGACGGCGCCGAGCTCCTTCTCCCGCTCGTGCATCGGCGAGAGGCGGAGGTTGCGGTCGGAGGCCCACTGCTCCGCCGGATGGATGATCCCGTAGGTCTTCGGGAACGCCTCAGTCGTGCGGGCCTTCACGTGCGCCCGCGTCTTCTGGTGATCGTGGAAGCGGGCGACGTCGGACGAGTGGAGGTCGATGTGCGACTCGCCGTGCACCATCCACTCCGCGAGCGACTTCCCGACGCCCGGGCCCTCCTTGACCCACACGGCGGCCGCCGACCAGAGTCCCTTCACCTCGGGCGTCTCGCCGAGGATCGGCATCCCGTCGGGCGTCAGCGAGATGAGCCCGTTGATCGCGTACTTCACACCCACCGACTCGTCTCCGACGATCTCCGGCATCAGGTCGAGCGCGTCGGCGAGCTGCGGGTCGAAGTCGGCCTGCGTGAAGGGGAACTCCGTCGGCGAGAGTGCCGCGGCCTCGATCGAGGGGATCTCCTCCGGATCGTGGACGATCGAGCGATGTGCGTACGAGCCGATCTCGAGGCTCGTGCCGTCCTGGCGCTCGTACATGAAGACGTCCATGTCACGCACGATCGGGAACTCGATCGCCCGGGAGCTCTTCTCGAACCGCGGTACCGGGCCGACGTCGATCATCTGGTGCACCATCGGGATCAGCGGGATGTGGGACCCCGCAATCCGCGCGAGGAGCGGGCTCCAGACACCGCAGGCGATCACGACGGTCTCGGCCTCGATCGTCCCCTTCGACGTCTCGACACGCCGGATGCGGCCGCCCTCGACCTCCATTCCGAGCACTTCGGTGTTCGGAAGCACGGTGAGGCCGCCCGACTCGATCCCCTGCTCGCGCATGATCGTGCCCGCGCGCAGCGAATCCACGACGCCGACGCCCGGCGTGTAGAAGCCGCCGAGCAGGATGGTCTCGTCGATGTACGGGACCAGCTCCTTGATCTCGGCCGGCGTCACGAGCGAGACCGGCTCGATGCCCCAGGACTTCGCCGACGCCATCCGGCGGCGCAGCTCCTCCATGCGCTCCTCGGTGCGAGCCACCTCGATCCCGCCGCACTCGGTGAACACGCCCATCTCCTGGTACTGGCGCGTGCTCTCGACGGTGAGCTGGGTCATCTCCTTCGAGTGGTCGGCAAGGAAGATGAAGTTCGACGCGTGCCCGGTGGAGCCGCCGGGGTTCGGGAGCGGCCCCTTGTCGAGCAGGACGACGTCCGTCCAGCCGAGCCGGGTGAGGTGGTACGCGAGGCTGTTGCCGACGATCCCGCAGCCGATGACGACGGCGCGCGCTGCGGTGGGAGCGGGGCTGCTCATGATCTCCGTTCGGTTGATATATCAGTCGGCGGCGAATCTACATCACGCGTCAGAGCACCGCGCGCATCGCCTGCTCGAAGGCGACGATGTGCCGACGCATGACATCCTCGGCGCGGTCCGCGTCGCCGTCTCGGACCGCCTCGAGGAGCTCGTGGTGCTCGCGGACGGCGTCGTCGAGTCGCTCGACCCGGTCGAGCGCGAGGAACCAGATGCGGAGCGTCAGCACGTAGTACTCCTCGAGCGTCGCCTCCAGGAACGGGTTGTGCGTGCAGCGGTAGACATGGCGGTGGATCCGCTGGTCGAGGTCGATCAGGCCCCGCTCGGCCGTCTTGTCCGAAAGCGCGATTCCGCCAGACGGAACGCCGCCATGCGTCTCGACGCCGCCCGCGAGCTCGCCGAGGAGCGCCTCGGTCGCGGCGAGGTCGTCGCCGTTGCGCCGCTCGGCGGCCAGCCGCGCCGCCTGGCTCTCGAGCACGCGGCGCACCTCCGAGAGGCCGGCGATGTCCCCCACCTCGACGCCGGAGACGAAGATCCCCCTGCGGGGGAAGACCTCCACGAGCTGCTCGCGGGCGAGGTCGCGCAGCGCCTCGCGGACGGGAGTCCGTCCCACCCCGAGCCGCTCCATCAAGTCCCGCTCGCTGACCACGGACCCGGGGGCGAGCTCGAGCGTCACGATCCACTCCCGGATCGCGTAGTACGCGCGGTCGGCGAGCGACTGCTCGTCTCCGAGGCGCGGCTGGTTGATGTGGAGCGTCGGCGTCGCCATCTCGCGGGGCCGAGCGTCCTCCCCGCCCGGCGCAGGGAGGACGCTCGCTGTCGCTCAGCTCATTTGCCGAGCCAGGCCTTCACCTTGCCGGGGTTGGCCTTGACCCACTGCTCGGCCGCCTTCTCCGGGTCCATGTGCTTGCCCGCGATCAGGTTGGCGACGAAGTTCTGGTCGTTCGCCGACCACTTCCAGCGCTTGACCACGCCTACGGCCGGCGAGCCGCTCTTCGCGAACTTCGACGTGATCACCTTGTCGATGATGGTGAGCCCGTACGCGCACTTGTAAATGCCCCAGTCGTTGCCGAGCTTCGGGTTGTACGAGTCGACGCACTTCTTGCTCCGCGCCGGCAGCTTGATCTCCGAGAGCTGGTACGCCGTGTTCAGGTACTGCGGCGTGTACCAGTAGAAGAGGATCGGCTTCTTCTGCTTGTACGCCTGGCTCCAGCGGGCGACCTGCGCCGGCTCGGCCCCGACCGAGACGAACTTGAAGTTCAGGCCGAGCTGCTTGATCAGCTGCGCGTCCTTCTGGACGTAGGACGGGTCGCCGCCGAGGAACATCCCCTGTGATCCCGACTCCGGGCTCTTGAAGATGCTCTCCTTGCCCTTGAGGCCCTGCCACGTCTTGAGCTGCGGGTACTGCTTCATCAGGTACGTCGGGACGAACCAGCCGATGTGGCCGATCACGCCGTTCGAGCCGAGGTTGATGAGCGCCCCGCTCTTGACGTACTTCTGATTGACCTTGAGGAGGATGTTGTTCCAGTCCTCCAGCAGGACGTCGACCTTGCCGTCGGCCATCGCCTGGAACAGCGGCGTGCTCTCGGGGAGCTTCTCGATGTTGACCTTGCACCCGAGGTTCTCCTCGAGGACGTACTTGAGGACGTACACGTTGGCCGTCGCACCTGCCCACGCGTTCTCGTCCATCGTGACCGTGCCGCAGCTCGCGGCCCCACTGCGGCCGAACGCGCTCGCGGAGACCCCCAGCGCGCCGACGACGACCAACACCAGCGCGGCGAGCGCGAGGCGCAGCGGTCGTGCTCTCCAGTTCGACATCGAACCTCCTTCGTACTTCGATTGCATCGGGCGGCCGTGCTGTCCGCGCCGCCCTCCCGACTCTGACGTCACCGCTCCTCTCCGAGTTGCGCCCGGCGCACGCCGCGCGTGACGCGGTCGAGGGTGATGCCGAGTGCGAGGATCGCGAGCGAGGCGAGCACGCCGAGGCCGAAGTCGGAGCGTGCGAGGCCCTGTGCCACCTCGTACCCGAGGCCCGGCGAGCCGACGAGGCCGCCGATCACCACGACGGCGAGCACCATGATGATCCCCTGGTTCACGCCGAGCATGATCGCGTCCTGGGCGAGCGGGAGCTTCACCTTCCGGAGCACCTGGGCGCGCGTCGCCCCGAATGACGCGGCCGCCTCGACCGCGTTCGCCTCCACGTTCCGGACGCCGTTCTCGACGAGGCGCGCGACGACGGGGAACGCGTAGAGGACGCCCGCGATCACTCCCGGCACGACCGACACCGGCATCAGGTAGATGAGCGGGATCAGGTAGACGAGCTGCGGCAGCGTCTGCAGCACGTCGTTCACCGGTCGCAGGATCTTCGAGAACGTCCTGCTCTCCGCCGCCCAGATCCCGAGGCCGAGACCGATGGCGACGGTCAGCACCGTCGCCACCAGGACCTGCGACGCGGTGTCCATCGCGGAGTTCCACTCGCCGATCACGCCGATCAGGCCGAGCATCAGGAACGTGGTGACTGCGGAGCGTCGCCCGCTCACGACGAGCGAGATGAGCGTGATCCCGACGAGCGTCACCGGCCACGGCGTCTCGACGAGGAAGTCCCGGAACGGCACGAGCCCGTACTGGACGATGTGGTCGCCCATCCAGCTCGTGATCCGGAACAGGAACGTGTCCGGGTTCTGGACGTAGTCCAGCACCGACTGGATCCGGGCGAGCAGCCAGTCGCGGGCGGTCGTGCGGGAGTAGTCGGCGCCGACCCCGAGGAGCCGAGCGACGGCGACGACCACGCCGACGGTGACGGCCGTCACCGCCGAGGCGATGCGCAGCCGCCGGCGAAGGTCGTCGGTGAGGTGGCGGCGAGCGGGGTTCGTCCGCTCGGCGACGGACTCGGTGACGCGGTCGAGCGCCATCGCCATGACGACGATCACGATGCCGGCGAGCAGCGCGAGCGCCGGATAGGAGTTGAGGCCGCTCGTCACGACGTCCCCGAGGCCCTTCCCGCCGATCAGCCCCGCGATCACGACCATCGACAGCGCGAACAGGATCGTCTGGTTGACGGACAGGAGCAGCATCCGGCGCGCGAGCGGGAGACGCACCTTCGAGAGCGTCTGCGACGGCGTCGACCCCATCGCGAGGGCCGCCTCGACCGTGTTGGACGGGACGCCGCGGATGCCGAGTGCGGTGATCCGAATCGCGGGTGGAATCGCATAGATCATCGTGGTGATGACGGCCGCGCCCGGGCCGACGGAGAAGAGGATCACGACGGGCATCAGGTAGGCGAAGGCCGGAATGATCTGCATGGCGTCGAGCACGGGGGTGATGCCGCGCTCGAACCGGTCGGAAAGCCCGGCGACGATGCCGAGCGGGATGCCGACCGCGAGCGACAGGCCAACCGCTGCGAGCATCAGCGCGAGGGTCTGCATGCTCTCGAGCCAGAGCCCGCTGGCGGCGAAGGTCGCGAACGCGGCGAGCGCCCAGACGGCGGCGCGCACGCCGCCGAAGCGGAGCGAGACGAGGACGCCGGCGACGGTGACGCCGACCCAGGTCATCCACCCGAGGAAGCTCGTGAACCAGTTGACGAGGCTGTCGAGGAACTCCGCGAAGCCGTTGAACGCACGGATCACGGCGCTCGGGCTCTCGGCGTTGCGCTGGTCGACGAGCCAGGTCTGGAAGTCGTTCAGGTGCGTCGGGAGCGTGTTCCACGTGAGCGCGGCCGGCCACGGGTACTCCGCCTTGAGCGCGAAGTAGCAGACGAGCATCACGCCGACGATGGCCGCCGTCAGCGTGACCCGGCTGCGCCACCAGGGCCGGTGCTCGACGAGGAGCGACGGGGCGGCCGCCGTCGTGGCGGTCTGTGCGACGACCGACATGCTCAGCCGCCCGCGATCGCCTGGAGGGCGGCCGTCCGGTCGACGACGCCGACGACGCGGTCGCCGTCCATCGCGACCACGGGGCGGTCGCTTCCGGCAAGTGCCGGCACCGCATCGCGAACGACGCACCGGACGTCCAGCCGCGGCCCGTCCAGAACGTCGTCCGAGCCCGGCTCGCGCATGATCCAGCGCAGCGTCAGGACATCGCTCCGCGGCACGTCGCGGACGAAGTTCTCGACGTACTCGTCCGCCGGCGAGCCGACGACCTCCTCGGGCGTCCCGAGCTGGACGATCGCGCCGTCGCGCATGATCGCGATCCGATCGCCGAGCCGGAGCGCCTCCGGTAGGTCGTGCGTGATGAAGACCATCGTCTGGCCGGTCTCCTCCTGCAGCCTGCAGACCTCGTCCTGCATGTCGCGGCGGATCAGCGGGTCGAGCGCGCTGAAGGGCTCGTCGTAGAGCATCACGACCGGGTTCGTGGCGAATGCCCGGGCAACACCGACCCGCTGCTGCATGCCACCGGAGAGCTGGTCCGGGAACTGCTTCTCGACGTCCTCGAGCCCGACGAGCTCGAGGAGCTCCCGCGCGCGCGAGAGGCGCTCCTCCTTCGCCATCCCGCGGATCTCGAGCCCGAACGCGACGTTGTCGATCACACGACGGTGCGCGAGGAGGCCGAAGTGCTGGAACACCATCGAGACCGAGTGGCGGCGGAGCTCCCGGAGCTCGGAAGGGCTCGCAGCGGTGACGTCCTGTCCGCCGATGCGGATCTTGCCGGCGGTCGGCTCGATCAGGCGGATGAGAGTTCGGACGAGCGTCGACTTGCCCGAGCCGGAGAGGCCCATCACGACGAAGACCTCGCCGGGCCAGACCTCGAAGGACACGTCGCGGACCGCTGCGACGCACCCCGTCCGCTCGCGCAGCTCCGACCGGCCGAGCTCGGCGTCCGATGTCCCGATGATGCGGTCCGCCTTCGGTCCGAAGATCTTCCAGATCCCCGACGCCGAGATGAGGGGCTCGCCGACACGGCCGTTGCCGGTCACGCGCGCTGATATATCAACGCGCGTCGCTCGTGTCCACACGCGCGACGTGGACGCCGCTGACCGTGGCTTGACCGTCCTCGGGCAAAGACGGGATACTCCCGGCTTCGAGTCGGCGAAGAGGAGGGAGTGTGCCGTGGCGTTCGAGGAGCTGACGACGAAGCACGCCCAGGTATGGAGCTCCGCACCGTTCGAGCGGGTCGCCGAGATCATCACGGAGATGCACGTCGCCCTGATCGAGCGCCTCGCGCCGCAGGGCGGCGAGCACTGGCTCGATCTCGGCTGCGGTACCGGCGACGTCGCGTTCCACGCCGCCCGCGCGGGCGCGATCGTGACCGGCTCGGATCTCTCGCCGGCGCTGATCGAGACGGCGCAGCGCCAGGCGAGCGAGCTCGGGCTCGACCTGACGCTCGAGGTCGCCGACTGCCAGGCGCTGCACTATCCCGACGCGTCGTTCGACGTCGTCTCGTCGTCGGTCGGCGTCATCTTCGCGCCCGATCACCCGCGCGTCGCCGCCGAGCTCGCCCGCGTGTGCAAGCCCGGCGGGCGTATGGGGATCACCGCGTGGCGTCGCGACAGCGGCGTGGGCGACATCTTCAACGGGATGGCGAAATTCATGCCGCCTCCGCCGGAGGGTGCGGGCTCGCCCTTCCAGTGGGGCGACGAGGCGTACGTCGAGGAGATGCTCGGCAACGCGTACGAGCTGTCCTTCGAGGAGCTCGACACCCGACACGAGCACCACGATCCGGCAGAGATGTGGGAGCTCTTCCGGACGAGCTACGGCCCGTCGCACGTCCTCTGGAGCTCGCTCGACGAGGAGCGTCGGCGAGAGCTGGACGACACGATGACGTCCGTCTTCGAGCAGCATCGGGACGGGGACGTGATCAGCATGGAGCGCCGCTACATCGTCGTGACGGGCGTGCGGCGGGCGTAGCGAAGCCGACCGGCAGAGTCGCGCTAGCCCACGTCGAAGCGGATGCCCTGCGCGAGTGGGAGATCGTCGGTGTAGTTCACGGTCGCGGTCTGGCGGCGCATGTACGCGCGCCAGGCGTCGGAGCCGGACTCGCGGCCCCCGCCGGTCTCCTTTTCGCCGCCGAAGGCGCCGCCGATCTCCGCGCCGCTCGGGCCGATGTTGACGTTCGCGATGCCGCAGTCGGAGCCGGCGACGGCGAGGAACTGCTCGGCCTCGCGAAGGTCGGTTGTGAAGATCGACGACGCGAGGCCCTGCGGCACACCGTTCTGCAGCGAGATTGCCTCGTCGAGGTCGCTGTAGGTGAGGACGTAGAGGATCGGGGCGAACGTCTCCTGCCGGACGACGTCGGTCTGTGACGGCATCCGCACGATCGTCGGCTCCGCGTACCACGCGTCGGGCCACCGGTCGGCATGCGCGCGGCCTCCGCCGACGATCACCTCGCCCCCTTCGTCCCGCGCCTGCCCGAGCGCCGCCTCCATGCGTCCGAACGCCTCGCCGGTGACGAGCGGGCCGACGAGCGTCCCGTCCTCGCGGGGATCGTCGATCGGCACGGAGCGATAGGCGCTCGCCAGGCGCTCGAGCAGCTCGTCTGCCACGGACTTTTGGACGATCAGCCGCCGCAGCGAGGTGCAGCGCTGGCCCGCGGTGCCGACGGCGGCGAACAGCACCGCGCGGACGACGAGGTCGAGATCGGCGCTCGGCGCGACGATCGCGGCGTTGTTGCCTCCGAGCTCGAGCAGTGACCTCCCGAGCCGCGCGGCAATGTGCGGCGCGATCGCCTTGCCCATGGCGGTCGACCCCGTCGCGGAGACGAGGGGAATGCGGTCGTCGTCGGCGAGCTGCACGGCGCGGTCGGCGCCGCCGAGCACGAGCTCGAAGAGGCCGTCGGGGACGTCGCCGAATCGGTCGGCGGCGCGACGGAGGAGCGAGGTCGTTGCGATGGCCGTGAGCGGCGTCCGCTCCGAGGGCTTCCAGATCACGGGATCGCCGCAGGCGAGCGCGAGCGCGGCGTTCCAGCTCCAGACCGCGACGGGGAAATTGAACGCGCTGATGACGGCGACCGGTCCGAGCGGGTGCCACGTCTCGGTGAGGCGATGGCCGGGACGCTCGGACGCGATCGACTTGCCGTAGAGCTGCCGCGAGAGCCCGACGGCGAAGTCGCAGATGTCGATCATCTCCTGCACCTCGCCGAGCCCTTCCTGCGCGATCTTCCCGACCTCGAGAGTGACGAGCGCGCCGAGAGCCTCCTTCTCGCCGCGGAGCTCCTCCCCGAGTAGCCGGACGAGCTCGCCGCGCCGCGGCGCCGGTACGTCGCGCCAGGCCGCGAACGCTGCGACCGCGCGCGCGACCGCGGCCGCCGTCTCGTCATCGCTCGTGCGCGACACGCGCCCGATCTCCTCGCCCGTGATCGGCGTGCGGACGACGAGGTCGCCCTCGGTCACGAGCGCCGGGGCGACGCCGAGCCGGTCGAGCAGGTCGGCCGCGGACGTGGACGTGCCGAGGGTGGCCATCGCCTTCAGTCTAGGCGCGGGCCACGCCGCCGATCCCTACACCGTCGCTAGCTCGGGGACGAGCCGTCCCGTCTCGTCGAAGCGCGCGTTCCACTGCGCGTAGGCGGGCTCGACCTCGTCGAGGTCGTGCCCGCGATCGGCGATCCGCACCGGTTGGGCCGCGTCGGGCGTGACGCGGTACTGGTACCAGGTGATGTCCCACGCGAAGGTCAGCACGGTCTCCGCGTTGACGCCCGCGAGCGGGACGATCGACACCTTCGGCTCGCCGAGGCTCTTCGCCACCCCGGCCACGGTGCGACGGAAGTCGGACTGGTTGAAGAGGTCGGCCGCTTCGACGAGCGTGAGCTCGTCGTCGGAGAGGCGGCGGAGGATCGGCTCGGAGACGACTGGCTCGGCCTCCTCATCGCGACCACCGAGCAGCGCCTGCCAGAGCGTCTTCTGACGGCGCCGCCGCGGGTGCTGCTGGAGCGCCGGTGAGACGGCGTGCCCCTCGCGTACCCAGCCGTGGTCGAGCGCGATCTCGCTGCAGAGCGTGCAGACGTCGACGAACTCGTGACCGTCCGGCGAATAGCGGAGCGTCTGCTCGCCCATCAGGAGCGTCCTCTCGCACACCGCGCAGACACGCGTGACGTTGGCTTTCGTGACCCGCATCGGAACGGCCACTATAGCCCCGACGCGCGGAATCCACAGCTGTGGAAAAGACGGAGGTTCGCAGGTACTACGCGGTCGCGGCTTCCCGAGCCCTCTTCGTTTCGTCCACGATCTTCTGCGCCACGTGCGTCGGGACCTGCTCGTACCGCAGCAGGTGCATCGCGTAGTCGCCGCGCCCGCCGGTCATCGATGTCAGCGACTGCGAGTACGTGAGGAGTTCGGCCATCGGCACCTCGGCCTTGATCGTCGTCATCCCGGCCGCCGGCTCCATCCCGTTGAGCCGGCCGCGGCGCGAGTTGAGGTCGCCGTTAACCGCGCCGACAGCCTCGTCGGGCACCGTCACCTCGAGCTCCATGATCGGCTCGAGCAGGATGGGGTCAGCCTTCGCGTACGCCTCCTTGAAGGCCATCGAGCCGGCGATCTTGAACGCCATCTCCGACGAGTCGACGTTGTGGTACTGGCCGTCGACGAGCTCGACCCGTACGCCCTGGATCGGCGCGCCCGCGAGCTCGCCGTGCTGCATCGCCTCCTGGATGCCCTTGTCCACCGCGGGCCGGTAGCTCTGCGGGATCACGCCGCCGACGATCTTGTCGACGAACTCGTATCCCTCGTGGTTCTCGATCGGGCGCAGCACAATCTCGCAGTCGCCGAACTGGCCACGGCCGCCGGTCTGCTTCTTGTAGCGGTGCCGCGCGCGCGACTCCGAACGGATCGTCTCGAGGTACGGGACCCGGGGCTGGTGGAGCTCGACGTCGACCCCGAACCGCCGCTTGGCCCGCTCGAGGGCGACCTCGACGTGCATCTGGCTCATCCCGGCGAGGATCTCCTCCCCCGTCTGCTGGTCGCGCCGGAGCCGCAGCGTCGGGTCCTCCTCCGCGAGCCGCTTGATCGCCGAGGCGACCTTCTCCTCCTCGCCCTTGATCTTCGGCGTCACCGCGAAGCTCATCACGGGCTCGGGGAAACCGAACGACGGCGGCTCGACCGCGACCTCCCGGTCGGTCAGCAGGTCGCCGGTCTGAACGTTCTTCAGCTTGGCGACGGCGCCGAGGTCGCCCTCGCCGAACTCCTTGGCGGGTGTCGTCGTCTTACCCTGGAGCTGGAGCAGCGAGCCCATGCGCTCCTTCGAGTGCTCGCGGTGGTCGACGAGCGTCGTCTCCGTGGTGACGTCGCCCTTCAGCACGCGGAAGAGGTTGATCTTCCCGGCGAACGGGTCGGCGACGGTCTTGAAGACGAACGCGGCCGTCGATGCGCCGTCGACCTCGAACGGCGCGCCTCGCTTCGCCGGTGACGGCACGCCCTCGACGAGGAGGTCGAGCAGCGCGTGCGTCCCGAGATTCTTCGTCGCGACGGAGCAGCCGACGGGGAACACCTCGCCGCGCGTGACGCCGAGCTTGAGCGCGTCGGCGACGTCGTGCGGGTCGAGTTCCTCGCCTTCCAGGTAGCGCTCCATCAGCGCCTCGTCGATCTGCACGACCTCGTCGAGCAGCTTCTCGCGGTACTCCTGCGCCAGATCGGCCATCGCGTCCGGGATCGGGACCGGATCCGCCTCCTTCTGGCCCTCCGGGTTCATGTAGGCGCACATGTGGAGGACGTCGACGATCCCCTCGAGCTCGTGCTCCGCGCCGATCGGGATGTGCACTGCCACGCACTTCGACGAGAACTGGTCCTGGATCTGGCCGAGCGTCCGGAAGAAGTCGGCTCGCTCGCGGTCGAGCATGTTGACCACGAGCAGCCGCGCGAGGCCGAGCTCCTCGGCGAGCTTCTTGACCCGCGCGGTACCGACCTCGAAGCCCATCACTCCGGAGACGACGACGAGCGCGCCGTCGACGACGCGGAGCGCGCAGCGTGCCTCACCCTGGAACGAGGGGTCGCCGGGGCAGTCGACGAGGTTGATCTTGCGGCTCTGCCACTCGGTGTGCGTGATCGACAGCGAGATCGAGACGGCGCGCCGCTGCTCGTCCTCGTCGGAGTCGGAGACGGTCGTGCCGGCCTCGATCGTGCCGAGGCGGTTGACCTCGCCGGTCTGGTAGAGGAGCGCCTCGACGAGCGACGTCTTGCCCGTCCCGCGGTGACCGACGACGGCGACGTTCCGGATCTTCCCTGGCTCGATTGCGGCCATGTGCGCGCGCTCCTCCTGGTTCCGTGGGTGCTGCCGGAATGCTAGTCCCGACCGGACGAGCGGCTACGGGGAGCCGTCGAGCCCGGCCAGATCGCGGCGGTAGCGCTCGGCGATGCGATGGAACCCGCGCGCGGCGTTCGCCTCCAGGAGCTGCGTGAGGAGGCGTCGGGCGGCGTCGAGATCGCCCTGCGCCTTTCGTGCGAACGCCTCGTCGTATCGGTGGTCGAACGCCGGGGACCACATGTCGGTCGTCTCGGTCCTTGCCGCCGCCCGCTCGATCAGCGGCCGCGCCTCCTCCCTCTGTCCCACGAGCGCCCGCCCGTAGCCCTCGGCCAGATCGAGAGTGATCTGGTCGGCGACGTCGTCCGGCGAGGCGATGGGACGCGCCTCGTCGACGAGTTCTAGCGCCCTCTCCGGCTCCCCCACCCGGCAGAGCGCGATCGCCCACATCCCGAGCGCGTTTGCATAGAAGAGGCGAGTCCCGAATGTCTTCGTCTCCTCGACACGAGCCCGAGCTCCAAGCTCCACCTCCCGGTCGTCCCCCTCGATCCATGGCACAACCACGCGCTCGTACATCCGCGCCGTGACCAGGGCAAGGCCCGCTCCGGTCTGCTCGAGGAGCTCGACCTCCTGGTCGGCCATCGCTCGTAGCGCGTCGATGCCGCCTCGGCCCGAGCCGTATTCGATCCGCGCACGAAAGGCGGCCACGGTCGCGGCGAGCAACGGACCGGCCACGCTGGCCGAGCGGTCGAGCTCGTCGAGCAGCCGGATCAGGTCGTCGGCCGGAATCCCACCGAACACCCCGGTGATGCAGATTCCGAAGATGACGTCGCGCTGCAGGATCGTGCTGCCCACAGCCTCCAGGTGCGCCTGAGCACGTAGGTACGCCTCGTGGGCGTCCCGCCCGCGACATGCGCCCCAGTACACCCATGCGCGTGCGTGCTCGGCCCGGGCGAGCCCCATGCGGTCTCCCGCACCGGCGAGCACGGCCTCGGCGTCGTCGAGCCGAGCGAGGAGCTCCTCGAAACGTCCGTCCGGGTGGTCCCTGATCCGGAGCACGGTTGCGAGCGCCCGATCGCGCTCGTCGCCGCCCTCCAGCTCGCCGAGCAGCGCGGCCGTCTCCTCGATCCTCACGTCGTCGCGCTCCTCGATCAGGGCGTCCACGAGATCGGGGATCACGCGCCGGCGGTAGCCGCCGTCGTGAACGAGCGCCAGCGCCCGGTGCAGCAGGTTTCGCGTCGCGTGCAGGTCACCGCGCGCCGACGCCGCGCGACCTGCTGTGGCCAGACGCTCGGCCGCGCGGCGGGCGAGCTCGGCCGCAGCGGGGTCCGCCGGGTCGAGCTCTACCCGGTACCGCGCCGCCTGCTCGAGGTGGTACCCGAGAATCTCGTCCTGCTCGACGAGCGCCACGTTCGCCTCGAGCCAGTCGGCGAACCGCTCGTGGAGCTCCGCCCGCACCGCCTTCGGCAGCCCCTCGTAGGCCGTGTCGCGGATCAGGAGGTGGCGGAAGCGAAAGGCGTCGTCGCCAACGATCACCGTGTGATCCGGGCGGACGACCTCCTTGCGGACGAGCGAGAGCAGCTGCCCGGGGACGTCCACCGCCGGCGTCGCCGGGGCGAGCGCCGTCACGGCTCCGCGGTGGAAGACCTGGCCTTCCACCGCACCGCGCTCGATCACGAGGCGCTCGTCGTCGTTCAGCGCATCGAGCCGCGCCTGGAGCAGCGCCCGGATCGTCGGCGGCACGTCGACCGTGCCGCGGGCCTCTCGGGCGAGGGCGGCCATCTCCTCGAGGAACAGCGGATTGCCGTCCGCGGTCGCCACGATGCGCCTGCGCGTCTTGTCGTCGAGCTCGATGTCGGCGAGGAGGCCGTCGGCAAGCCGTCGAGCGTCCGCCTCGGCGAGCGGCTCGAGGAGGATCGACGTGGCGTTCAGCTTGCCGCCGCCCCAGCCCGGCCTGACGTCGAGGAGCTCGGGTCGCGCGACGCAGAGGAGGAGGATCGGCGCGGCACGCGACCAGTCGACGACGTGCTCGACGAGGTCGAGCATCGGCTCCTCCGCCCAGTGGAGGTCGTCGATCACGAGCACGAGCGGCCGCTCGCGGGCGCGCTCCTCGAGGAGGGCACGTGTCGCGAGCTGCGTCTCGGCCGGCGAGGACCGGATCGCCTCCGACGGCTCGATCTTGAGCTGCACGAGCATCTCCACGAGCGGCCAGTACGTGATCCCCTCGCCGTACGAGAGCGCGCGGCCCCGCGCCACCGTGGCGCTGCCGTCGACGTGCTCGAGGACGTCCGCGACGAGCCTCGACTTGCCGATCCCGGCAGGGCCGATCAGCGTGAACAGACGGCTGCTGCTCGTCGCGACCACGTCCTCGAAGTCCGAGCGGAGCCGCGCGCGCTCGCGCTCGCGGCCCACCATCGTGCGCTCGAGGCGGCGTGCGACACCGACCGCGCTGGCGTCGAGGCGGTGCAGCCGGTGCGCCGTCACCTTGCCCGCTTTCCCCTTCAACGTGAGCTCGAGCGGCTCGGTCGTGACGGCGTCCCGCACGAGGCGCAAGCTGTCGTCGCCGAGCAGGATCTCGCCCGCTCCGGCAGCCTGCTCGAGCCGGGCGGCGACGTTGACCGCGTCACCCGTTACGAGCGTGTCGCCCTCGCCCGCGACGACCGCCCCCGTGTTGACCCCGATCCGCGCGTCCAGCCCCAGCTCCTGCACGACGTCGCGCAACTCCACCGCCGCGCGCGTCGCCCGCAGCGCGTCGTCCTCGGTCGCGACGGGGATTCCGAACACGGCCATCACGGCGTCGCCGACGAACTTCTCTACCCTGCCGCCGTGCCGCTCGAGCACCCCTCGTGCGGTGTCGTAGTACCGGTTCATCAACGTTCGCAACGCCTCCGGATCCGTCCGCTCTCCCATCGCCGTCGACCCGGTCAGGTCGCAGAACAGCACCGTCACGACCTTCCGCACCTCCCGGCGGGTTACCGCCGTGAGGGATGCGCCGCAACCGGGACAGAAGACGAAGTCGTCGGGGCTCTCGCGCCCACACTGTGCGCACACCGCCACGCGCCGAGTCTACGGCCGGCGCAGGAGCGCGTTAACGATCTCCGAACCAGGCAGGAGTAGGTTCCAGGCCGCCCGGGGTACGCCCGTGCAGGTGCCGCTCGTGCAGGACGTCGACCACACAGTCGCAAATCGGTATCGCCTCCGCGAGCAGCTGGGGCGCGGCGGCATGGGCGTGGTCTGGCGCGCCCGAGACGAGCGGCTCGGCCGCGAGGTGGCACTCAAGGTGCTCCATCCGTGGGTCGCGGACGATCCAGAGCTTCGGGAGCGATTCGAGCGCGAGGCTGCGGCCCTCGCCCGGCTCGAGCACCCGAACGTCGTCCGCCTCTACGACGTGCTGGAGAACGACGGCCAGACGGTGCTCGTCATGGAGCTCGTGGAGGGCGAAGCCCTCGACACGATCATCCGAGGGCGGACGCTCGACTGGGACGAAGCGCGGAGGTACTGCGCGCCCGTGGCCGCGGCGCTCGCGCACGCCCACGCGCGCGGCGTTGTCCACCGCGACCTGACCCCGGCGAACATCCTTGTCGAGCGCGGCACGGGCCGCGTCCTCGTCACCGACTTCGGCCTTGCGCGTCTGGCGCGTTCGTCGCGCAGCGCGCCCATCTCGGGGATCCTTGCGGGGACGCCCGAGTACTGGGCCCCCGAGCAGGCCGCCGGCGGCGCGACTGGCCCGGCGACCGATCTCTACGCTCTCGGGTGCGTGCTCTTCCGGCTCCTCTCCGGCCGGATGCCTTTCGAGGGGGAGGACCGGCTCGCGACCGGCCTCCGCCGCGCGCACGAGGCCGCCCCGTCCCTGGCGCTCGCGGCGCCGGCTGCGCCCGCCGCAGCTGCGGCCCTCGTCGATCGCCTGCTTGCGCTCCGGACGGAGAACCGGGGCGACGCCGTCGAGGCTGCAGTCGCGCTCGGGGCCGAACCGGCCACGCTGCCCGGCATGCCGCCTTCCTCGCGGGCGGTCGCCGCCCGTCTCCATACGACGCACGTCTCGTCCGCCGCCACGCTCGTCACGCGGGTGCTGCGCGAGCCGGCGACGATCGTGCAGGCCTCGGCGACGCTCGTGCGGGCGCCGGCGACGGTCGTGAACCAGGTGCGTTCGCACACGGCACTCCATCGGGGCAGGCTCGTCGCCGCGATGACGGCGCTCATCGTCACGCTCGGCCTGGCGGGCGGGGGCGTCTACGCGATCGCGGGCGACGACCCCTCGGGGGTCAGCGCGCCGGACGTCGTCGGGCTGCGCGTCAAGCGCGCGGTCGCGGAGGTCACGAAACGAGCGAGGGACAACGGCCTGCCGGTCCCGAAGGTGAAGACCGTCGATCGCTCGTACTCGGAGTCTGCCCCGGCGGGCGCGATCATCGCGCAGGATCCGCCCGAGGGAAAGCGGATCCCGGAGAACGGTGCGCTCCTCGTCTCCGTCAGCAAGGGGAGCGCCTACGCCGACGTCCCGTCGGTCGCGGGGCTCGAGGGGCCGGCCGCGTTCAAGCTGCTCGAGCGGAACGGCTACACGCCGTCCAGACGGTACGCGCCCTCGACGGAGATCGAGGCCTGGCATGCCGTCCAGACCGACCCCGAGGCGGGTGCACGCGTGAAGCGCCCGGCGCACGTGCAACTCGTTGTCTCCACCGGCCCTCCGAAGAGGCTCGTGCCGAGCGTCGACGGCCTCGACGCGGAAGCCGCAGCCGAGGCACTGCGCGGCGCTGGGTTCTCGCCCGCGGTCGAGGAGGAGGCCGAAACGAGCGTCGACCCCGGCACGATCCTCCGCGTCACCCCCGCACCCGGCGCACGCGTGCCGATCGGGTCGAACGTCACCATCGTCGTCGCGCGCGAGCCGCGCTGGGAGACCGAGTCACAGATTGAGTCGACGGAGGACGCCGCCGGGCAGACGATGTCGATCCCGGCCGACGGACGGCTCGTCCTGACGACCGAGGACACCTCGCCGCTCGGGCTCTGGGGCGGGAAGCTCGACGTCGCGTGGACCGGCGACGAGGAGGGTCGCACAAAGCTCCGGGCGGGCGAGTCGGTGATCCTGGCCGACGTCTCCGACCACGACCGCACCGTGACCGTCGGCATCGACGTGAAGGGCGCGACCCACTGGCGCCTCGCGGTCGAAGTGCAGCGGTAGGCCGGGCGTTACGTGTCGACGGTCTGGCGGACGCCGCCGGATAGCCGCGCCTTGAGGCGGAGCACGGCCTTCGTGTGGAGCTGCGAGACCCGCGACTCGGTCACCCCGAGCACCTCGCCGATCTCGCGGAGCGTCAGCTCCTCGTAGTAGTAGAGCGTGACCACGAGCTTCTCGCGCTCGGGTAGGCGCGCGATCGCCTCGGCGAGTGCCTCGTTGAGCTCGGTCTGCTCGAGCGAGAACTCCGGGTCGGCGCCCGCCGGATCCTCGATGGTGTCGATGAGGGCTACCTGGTCGCCGCCGCCCTGCGGGCTCCAGAGCTCGTCGAGCGCACCCATCGACGAGCGGGAGATGTCGGAGAGGCTCTTCTCCAGCTCATCTTCGGAGATGCCGACCTTGGTGGCGATCTCGGCGTCGGTGGGCGCACGCATCAGGCTGCGCTCGAGCTCGACGATCGCGCGCTCGATCTCGCGCGCCCGGGCGCGCACGGACCGGGGCACCCAGTCGAGCGAGCGGAGCTCGTCGATGATCGCCCCCTTGATGCGGGCGATCGCGTAGGTCTCGAACTTGATCTCGCGGTCCGGGTCGAACCGCTCGATCGCCCCGATCAGCCCGAGGAGTCCGTACGAGACCAGGTCCTGTTCGTCGACGTGGGAGGGCAGGCTCGAGCCGAGGCGGCCCGCGACGAACTTGACGAGCGGGGCGTACGTCAGGATCAGGCGATCGCGGACCGCCCGGTCACGCGTGGCGCGATAGTCCTGCCACAGCGCCTTCGTATCCCCCCCGGAGACGGTGCTCATCCGCTACGAAGGGTCAGTCGAGAGTGGGGTGCCGCGGCCACCAGTGCAGAATACGCCGCCGGTCCGCTATCTCATCCTGCCGAACGGCCAGCTTGTCCCTGTCATCTTGGCCAGATTCTGCGGGCCATATCCCCCATCCAGAGCGCGATCGCCCCTGCTCCGAGCGCCACGACCCACGCACGGCCGCCGGAGAGGGCCGCCCACGCGGCGACGAGCGCGAGCGACACGGCGATCGCGGAGAACAGCCCTGCGAGGGCGTATCGCTGCATCGACAGGGGAAACAGTGTCGCAGGACGTCGGGGGTACACTCCGCACGCAGCCCAGGGGCGTGGCGCAATTGGTAGCGCACCGGTCTCCAAAACCGGGGGTTGCAGGTTCGAGTCCTGCCGCCCCTGCTGGGATGATCACACGGAATCCCGCTCCCCATGCGGGATTCCGGCCTCTCACAGCCCCCTCTCTGTTTCCGCCCTGATCCGCTGGGAACCGCTGGTTTCGGCTATCGACTGGCCCACAACTGGTCCACAGCGACCCGTCGCGGCTCGCCTCGCGAAGCATGCCCGCCCGTAGACTCGGCTCGACCTGTCGGCGTGAAGAGGAGACTGGCATGCGCCTCGAGATCGGCGATCGCGTCCGCTGCACCGACGGGGTGTACGGCGAGCTGGCGGACATCGTCATCGACCCGCTCGAGAAGCGCGTGACGCATCTCGTAGTCCAGCCCGAGCAAGACGAGGGAGCGAGGCGGCTCGTGCCTATCCAGCTGGCGAGGGCCAGAGACGAGGAGCAGCGCGAGCTCGAGCTGGAGTGCACCCTGGACCAGGCGCAGGGGTTCGAGTCCGTGCACGAGGCCGCCTACCTCCGGCTCGGAGAGACCCCCGCCGAAGACCCCGACTGGGACGTTGGCGTCGAGGACGTGCTCGCGCTGCCGTACTACACCGACCTCGGCTACTCCGGTATGGGCGTAGGCCCGTATCCGGGCGACCTGGACTCCCCCACGACCGTCCACTATGACCGCGTGCCGAAGGGCGAGGTCGAGGTACGGCGGGCGAGCGCCGTCATCTCCGCGGACGGCCATTCACTGGGCGAGGTGGACGGCTTCGTGGTCGACGCGGACGAGCACATCACGCACTTCGTCCTCGAGCGCGGCCACCTCTGGGGACGGAAGGAGGTCACCATCCCGATCGGGGCCGTCGCCATCGTCGAGAGCGACATGGTGCACGTCGCCCTTACCAAGGACGAGGTCGGCGCCCTCCCCGCCGTTCGCGTCGGCCGACACGGCTGACGCCCTCGGGCGGACTGCGGGCGAATTGACCCAATCGTGTCCTGTACGTCCCCGCCGCCCACACCTACCGTCGCCTATGCGAGCCCGGTGCCGGAGCCGAGTGCCGGCAACGGCGCACCCCTGGAGCAGGTGGGGCCTGCGCGGGCTCGGCTTCCACTCTGCGAGAGACTCGACCCATCCCCGAGTCTTTCGCAGAGCCTTTCCTTCGTCCTGCACGTGGGAACCGCAGCCCGGCGGGGAACCCATCTCCCCGTAGCCTGGGCAGCTCCCCAAGGCTCCGACGTTCGTTGGTCCGCCCGGATCAGCCACACTGTCAAGATGGCGATCGGCCTGAAAGTCGGCGGTGACGTCGAGCAGGCCCTGGAGCACGTGGGCGTCCCGAGCTATGTCCTTGACGAGGCGGGAGTCGTTCGGTGGCTGAATCCCGCGGCCGAGCGGCTCCTCGGCGACGTGCGCGGTCGCCAGTTCACTTCCGTCATCGCACCCGAGGACCGGCCCGGTGCCCGCGAGCGTTTCGCTCAGAAGATGCTCGGCACCTCCGTGGCCAGCGAGGCGACCGGCCACCTCGTCTCGACCGCCGGGACGCGGGTGCCCGTGGAGGTGAGCGCGGTGGCGCTCAAAGACGGTAAACGGGTGGTCGGCGTCTTCGGGCTGATCGAGGACCGTCCCGACGACAGCGTCACAGCGCCACCCCCGCATCTCACCCCCCGCCAAGTAGAGGTGCTTCGTCGTCTGGAGCAGGGCTACTCGACGAAGCAGATCGCCGCAGAGCTCCATCTGAGCACCGAGACGGTCAGGAACCACGTCCGCCGTCTCTTTCGAGCCCTCGGCGTCAACACCCGACTCGAGGCCGTCGCCGCCGCACGGGCCGCATTGCCCTAAGCGGTCTGCCGCTCGCCGGGCGCGCGAGTCAGAGATCGAGGCGATGCAGCGTCGGCGGAATCGCGTCGCCGCGTAGCGGTGACGATGCGGCACATCGATTGACCCAATCGTGTCATCGACGGCCCAGTCGCCCCCACCTACCGTGGCCATGCGAGCCCGGAGCCGAAGTACCTCGCGGCACCAAGGTGGATACTTCGTGCCACCCTTGAAGGGAGTACTTGGCGGCAGACCCCGCCGCAGGCGGGGCTTGCGGCGGGCGCGCGATCGCTGCCGAGAGTCCGTCCTGGCGGGCCGCGTTGGCCGTTCGGATCGCGGTGTACTTCCGCGCGGACCGTGCTAGTTCGAAGGTTGTTGCCCCGGCGGGTTGAGTGGGTGCGAAACGCCAACGTCGACCTGCGTCCGCGGCGGCCCGACGAAGCTATCGAGCGCACTGCGAGCCGCCTCCCCCGCAAGGGCGAAGCTCTTTCGTGCCACCGCGTACAACGCGTCGCCAGCCTGGTGGAAGCCCGATCCCACAGTCGTTGCCCCGGCGGTGTCGAAGGCGCTGCCCGCTACGTGGTGCCCAGCGCCCATCCCAGCCGTGGCAGCTGCAGTGGTCAGGGTCGCACCGGCAAGCAGTTCGTAGCCAACCGTCTCCATTCCCAACGCAACCGCGTCGACAACATGCCCGGCGACCCCCTGCTGTTTGTCGGGTGCTGGCTCGTTCACCGGGATCCACCTTACAACCACTTCACGTCGAGACGAGGGTCACTGGGGGTCATTGACGAGGGCGACCTCCACGCGCCCCGACTCCCCCGCACCCGAGTAGCCGGCGTTCTTCACGCGCGAACCCATGAGAGCGCCCGCTTGACGCCCTGGGAATGCCATCGTCCTCAGCACGCAAACTGAACGAGGAGAACGTCCGCACGCCACGCGGATCAAGAACTGTCGGGGAGTTGGCGGCGATGGTCGACGACGACGTGTGTGTGTGTCGCAGCCCTTCCGTTGCCCGGCCCCACATCGCTCGGCCTGGTTGAATTTCGCCGCTACAAACGTTTCGAGCCCGAGAAACGGTTCATGCCGGGCTGTTGCTGAGCGGGCCCGCGAAGACGATCGGCAAGGACACGATGGACGGCGGGATGGACATGCGAGACCAGTGGCACGATGCGCCCGTGCGCGGCCGCCGCCAGGCATTCGGTGGGATCGATCAGTGACTCGATGAGCGAGACCGTCGTCGCCCAGCCGTCGCCTGCGCACCCGTTCCACGACCCGTCCCGCGGGAGGCGTCTGGTGAAGATCGGCGCCTGGCTTGTGGGTATCGCGCTTGTCGTCGCCGTTCTGCAACTGCTGGGGGTCGACGTCGGCGGGTGGCTGTCCGATCTCTGGGATCAGATCAAGGAAGTGCCGCCGGGCTACATCGTCGGGGCGCTGATCCTGCAGAGCGGCCAGACGTTGTTCGCAGGGCTCTCCTACTACGGGATCCTGCGTGCCGCCTATCCGGGCGAGGGTCAGGTCCTACTCTGGCCGATCCTGACCGCGTACGCGGTGGGCGTCGCGATGAACAACTTCCTGCCCGCGAACATCGGCACGTTCGTGACGCTGGTGATGTTCACTGCGATCATTCCGGCCTGCACGTTCCCCGGCGCGATCGCCGCCTATCTCGTGCAGAAGATCTTCTTCACGATCGCCGGCACCTTCGTCTACCTCTACTTGTTCCTGTCCGTGCCCGGCTCGTTCAACGAGAACCTCGGCAACCTTTCTGAGCACCCGGTCGCATCGATCCTGATCGCGGCGGGCGCAGTCTTCCTGATCGTGATCCTCGTCCGCATCTTCTGGACGCAGCTGAAGAAGCTCTGGGCCAAGGCGAAGCAGGGCGGCGCCATCCTTTCCCGGCCGACGGAGTACCTGATCCGCGCGTTCCTCCCCGAGTTCCTCTCATGGCTCTGCAAGCTCGCCGTGATCGGGATCTTCCTCGCGGCGTTCGCGATCCCGGTCACGTTCGAGTCGATCATGTGGGTGACCGGGTCGGGTTCGCTTGCCAACGTCGTCTCCTTCACGCCCGGCGCAGTCGGCATTACGCAGGCGACGAACGCACTTGCGCTCGACACCTGTTGCGACGTCGCAACGAGCACTGCGGTCGACTACTCCACCGCGCAGCAGCTGATCACCACCGCCTGGAACATCCTCCTGGCGCTCGTGCTCGTCGTTCTCATCTTCGGCTGGACGGGCGGAAAGCTGCTGGTCGGGCAGTCGTACACCGACGCGAAGGGCAAGGTGGCCGAGCAGAAGACCCAGCGCGCCGACAAGAAGGCGCAGAAAGAGGCGGAGCGCGCGAAGTCAGGCGAAAGCCGGTTCCATCGCCGCCACGATCACGAACCCACGGAGGATGCTTCCCTCGCCTCCCGAGAAGGAGAGGATGACGTCCAGCGAACCTGAGCGCGCTTACGGCAATCCACAGCGTGGAAGCCCGTGTCCCCCGCTTGTGGTTATTCCCTCTTACTGACCTGCCCGCCGAGCTGATGCTCGAGAACATGACGCGCGAGCTCCAGGCGACAAGGTGTCGACGCTAACGAGCGGTTCCGGTTGAGCCGCCACACCGTGTCGCTTACGCGGGTCGATCAACTGCCGCATCGGGCGCGCCTCACCCGCCCCACCCGAAACGCTGGCAGTCCACGCGGCCCGCAACCTGCGATGCGCCATTCGTACCGAACGTCATGCGATGCATAGCGGCGAGAGGGGTGCCTGCCCCACCCCGGTAGACGACATGGCCGTCAGACAACGGCGTACTTCATACGGTCAAGCAGCAGCCGCGAGACCGAGCCACCCTCGTCGAGACGAGTGGCGAGAGGCGCTATCGTCAGGCTATGGCACAGAAGAAGGACACGGACGACAGGGACGTGATCGCAGAGCTTGCCGACATCGGCGAGGACACGCTCCGACGGCTTGTCGAGCGACCGCGTCGGATGGTGCACGGGATCGAGCAGCGCGTCCGTGATGTCGCCAGCAGGTTGCGGGCGATCGATCCGCTTGATAGTCGTGTGGCGGCGCTCGAGAAACGTCTCGAATCGCTCGAGGAAACGGAGAAGGCAACTGCTCGCAGGGCGTCCGCGCCAGCGAAAGCGTCGACTACTCGCACCGCGCGCAAAGCCGTGGCGACCAAGCCAGGACCGGCCGAGCACGTCGGTCCCCGCAGCGACGGGGTGACCGACGGCGCGCTCGAAGGGGATGAGGCGCAGGCCACGAACGAGCGTGGGCCTGTCGAGTAGTCGCCGCTCGCCGCGTCGGGGGTGTGCGTGGCCGGCTTTAGCCTTCGTCCGCTGTAGACAGAGCGCTCCGCCTACGGCTGCGCATCGTCGTAGTGGACGCTGGTTCCGGCGATGAAGTCGGCGAGCCCGCGGCGACGCTCGTCGAAGAGAACCGGCACGAAGCCAACGAACAACAAGGCGATCGAGAGTACGAGGCCGACCATCCGTACGATCGAGCGGCCGACCGAGGGGACGCCGCCGGCCGTGGTGTGCACACGGAGTCCTAGGAGGCGCATTCCGGGCGTCTGCCCCGCCGCGCTCCAGAAGAGCACGAAGTACAAGCCGGCGATCAGTGTCCAGCTAACCGCGAGCAGTGCGCCGACGAGCCATCCCGGGTGCAGGTCGCCGACAAGCGACGTCACGAGCGCGACCACCCCGACCACCAACATGTGGAGAGCGGTCACCAATACCGCGTCGGCGGCAAGCGCAAGCGCGCGTGTGACGATGCCTCCGTAGAGCGGCGGAGCGAGGCGCTTCCGGCGACTGACGGCATGCTCCACACGTTCGTCGAGCCGCACTGCGGACGCGCGCACGCTGTCTGCGACCTCGTCCGCAAGACCGGTTGTCTGCCGGGCGATCGCGTGCCGAACCTCTGGGCTCGAGGCAACCGCTCGCAGGGCGTGTTGTGTCTCCTCGCTTGCGAGCGCCCGGTCGGTGAGCTCCAGCGTCTGCGGGCTCGCGAGCGCCGCGCTGAGGAGCCGCTCGAGCTCGCCGCTCGCGACAAGTTCGCCGACCACGCGCTCGAGGACGCGGTGGCGGACAACCGAGCGCGCGATCTCCTCCGGCAGCGGGCCGGCCAGCGCCCGATCGATGACACGCGCGATCTCGGGAGCCGAGAGCATCTCGTCCACCGCCGCCTCGAGTTGCTCACGCCACGCACGCGCAGCCGCCCGGGCGGGGAAGAACGCGGCGCGCCCCGCCGCCTCAGCTAGGCCGGAACGCTGTTCATCTTCGCCCGAAGCCATTCAGATGTTTCGCATCGGCCAACTCCGACTCGAGTAGCGCTCCGTCGACGACCTCACCCATACCCACTCATCGATCTCAGTCATCAGGCGCCCGCCCCTGCTATCCCGTACGACAGTATCGCGCGTCGAAGCCAGCCTACTGCCACCTCGAGTTGATGATTCGCCCCGTGGTCCACCAGGCACGAAGGTGGATGAGAACGTGCCGCTATGTACGAATCCGTCGCGACGAGGTCGTCGCGCGGCTTGGCTAGATTCCTTCGGGTACTTCCTTCGCAGCTGCGATGGTTTCGCGGCGTGCCTTGGTCAGTTCTTGGATGAAGATTTGCACCGTCGCGGCGAGGGGAACGGCGGTGAGCGCGCCGAGAACCCCAAGGAGGGCTCCGAACAACGTCACGGCCACGATGATGAAGAACCCTGAAAGTTTGACCGCTTCGCCCTGGATCTTTGGTGTCAGGATGTTGTTTTCGACCTGCTGGTAGACCAGCAGCACAACAAGCATGATGATCGCCGCAGTGATCCCTTCCTCCGCCCAGAGTGCCGGGACGAGGATGAACCCGGCGATAGTCGCGCCGATGTTCGGAATCATGTCGAGCAGCCCCGCGATGACGGCCAATCCGAGCGCGTAGCTCGAACCGAGCGCCCACGCCGTGAGCCCTTGGGTGGCTCCGGCGATCGTGGCGATGATGACGACGCCGACCGCCCACCGCGAGATCGCGGTCGTCACGCGCTCCCAAACTGCAAGCCAGCGCTCGTCCTCCCCTGGCATCAGGACGCTCGACAGGGCCTGTTTGAGGTTCGCGACGTCCGTGAGTAGGAACAGGCAGATAAAGATGATCGTGAAGCTGGCGAGGAAGACGGAGAAGAAGTCGCCTGCGATGCCGAGCACGGCCGAGATCGCGTCCGGCACGAGTGAGGAGACCTTGTCGGCCCCGGACTGAACGTTCTCGGCGGCGCCGCTGTTGCCGAACCATCCAGAGAGCTCGTCCGATTGCCGCAGCTGTTCGACCGTCTGCGGAAGCTCTTGGAGGAAGTCTCGCACCGCGCCCACGAGCGGCACCAGGAACAGCAGCGCCACCACGACCACGGCAACGGCAGTGCCGAGCACCGTCACGGTCGAGGCCAGACCGCGAGACATGCCGGTCTTCGCGATAACGAGTCGCACCGGATACTCGAACACGAGCGCGAGAAAGACACCGATAAAGACGATCAGGAACGTATCGCCGATCGCGCGGAAGGCAGCGATGACACCCGCCGCGGCGGCAACAAGCAACACCGTTCGCATCGGCAACAGAAGCGCCACATAGCGTGCATTCGTCGCCCTCACGACAGTGACTCCGGGCGTACTGTCAGCTGACCGCCAAGGATGCGCGAGCCGGTCTCCACGCTGACCGATTCGCCACCCGTCTCACCGCTCCTGTGGGGCTATTTCGACGCCGCCGTGGCGCCGATATATGCTCCCGCGACCAGGCCCGTGCCGTTCGTCAGCTACGTGCCCGTTTGCGCTCCCGGTCGGAGCTGGCAAAGCTGGCCGGCGGGCGCCGTCGCTCCCCTCGTTAGGCAGGCCCGGCCAGCCCGAACGGGGGGAGCGCGAGGGTGTTGCCGGTCGAGACAATGAGCTGATGGGAGAGGAGCCGGACACGCCGGTCGAGCGGCCCGAGTCCCGCTGGGCCGAGCTCGGCCTCCGGGCGATCGGACGCAGCCCCCAGGCCGGCGACCTCGTCGCCTTCCGCGCGGACGGGAGGCTGCTCCGGGTCGCGGCCGTCGGCCCCGACGCCGTCACCCTCGAGGTCGTCCGGGCCGCCCCCGGCGACGAGCCGCAGGTCGGGGCGCGCACCGAGACGACGCTCCGCGACTACCTCGAGGCCTGGGGCGAGGGCACGTTCTCGGCGCCCAGCGAGGACGCCGAAGGGCTCCCAGCTCCGCAGCTCCGCCGGGCGCCTAGGCAACCGCGGAGCTGCGGAGCCGGCCGGGCTGTCCCTCGCGCCGGGGACCCTTTCGGCCAAGCGGCGCACTCTGCACGTCTCCCTCTGGCGGACGCGAAATCCACCCTCCGGTATCGGCTTCGTCCCCGCGTGGCAGAGCCGGCCACCTGAGGCCAGAGTGGTGCCCTCTCACGGGCCAGCCGGATTGGCGGCGGGCACGCCCCATCTAAGACACGCGCAGCGAACCCCACCACTTCCTCTCACGCGCGCGCATGCGCGGGAACGGACTAGTCGAGGGTGCCCACCCCCCTCGATGCGGCGATTTTGGTGGGCCTGGTCGCGGGCCGTCCCGGGGCCGGTCGCGAGACGTGACCACTGCGGCGCGCCCAAGCTGGCACGCTGACTCCGGCCCAGGATGGGAGTTTGAGGTGAGGAAGGACGTACGCGAGTTCATCCGCCGACTCGAGGCCATCGGCCTCACCGTCGAGGCGACTCCTGGGCACTACCGCGTGTTGAGGGACGGCGCACCGCTCCGGAAGGCGAATGGGATGCCGTTCATGTTGCCGTTCTCTCCCGATACGACGCGCTGGCGCAAAGCCGCGATCGTCGAGCTGCGGAGGCTCGGTATCGACATCTAGCACCCTTTGCCTTCTCTCGCGTCATCCGGCTGCCTGTGATGTCACCGTTCGTCAGCCAACGAATGAGCCCGCGCGCCGTCTAACGGTTGAGGTCCGCTCGATCGCAAGCCTTGATCGCGCGGAAGCCAGGAACGCGCAACACTGGGTCGATGCAGCGGGAGATTCGCTACGCCCGCAGCGGTGATGCCGCGATCGCCTACCGCGCCTTCGGTGACGGCCCTTTCGATGTCGTCTACCACCCGGGCGTTATCTCGCACGTCGAGCTGATGACCGAAACACCGACGTATCAGGGTCGCATCGTCGATGCGCTCGCGACGCTGGGCCCCGCCGCGAGCGCCTATTCCTCTTTCTTTCGCACGCGCGCGCACGCGAGACAGCTGACCCAACCGGATACCACCCCTCGAGGCTCGGATCGAGGGTCGGGGCCTGGTCGCTGGCCCGCGCAATCCTCGGCGAGGGGGTTCTGGCGGCGATATGCTCGATCCGTCACGCAGCGGAAGTAGAGGGACAGAACGCGCGTGGATCGAGCAGAGATCGACGGCATCACGCTGGAGTACCAGGACTCGGGCGTAGGGGAGCCTGTCGTCTGCATCCATGGGGCGTTCATCGCCGACGCGTTCCGACCTCTGCTGTCGGAGAGCAGCCTCGCGGATCGGTATCGGCTAATCAGCTATCACCGCCGCGGTTTCGTCCACAGCAGCTCCATCGGCAAGACCGTGAGCCTCGCGCAGGAGGCAGGCGACTGTCGAAGCTTGCTGTCGCACCTGGGCGTACGCCGCGCACACGTCGTTGGCCACTCGTTCGGTGGTGCCGTCGGTCTCCAGCTCGCTCTTGACGCACCGCAGCTTGTTCACACACTGAGCCTGCTCGAGGCGGCGCTGGTGGTCGGCGAGAGTGCGCCGCTGTACAGGCAGGCGCTGGCGGACAGCGTGCATCGTTACCGGCAGGCGGGCGCGCACGTCGCCGTCGATGAATCCCTGCAGAAGCGCTGGCCGGGGTATCAGGAACACCTTGAACATGTGCTGCCGGGAGCGTTTGAGCAGGCGGTGGCCGATGCCGCGACCTCGTTCGCGGTGGACGTCCCTGCCACCCTCGACAGCCGATTCGGAGTTGCGGAGGCGCGGCAGATCACGCAGCCCGTCCTTGTCGTGCTCGGCGAGAAGAGCGTCGCCCTGCACCCGCGCTTCGCTGAGACCCATCGACTGTTGCTCGGGTGGCTGCCGAACGCCGAAGGCTTCATTCTTCCCCACGCGACGCACTTCCTGCAGATGGAAAACCCACACGACATGGCCGAGGCGCTCACCGACTTCTACACCCGCCACGCCCTCAGCGAGTCAGCGGCTGGCTGACATTGTTGCCGGGGGCCGTCGCGAGCGCCCACCTCGTTTTCATCGCGCGCACGCGAGGACGGGTGAGTCGAGGGTACCCGCCCCCCTCGTCGTGATCATTGTGGTGGGGCCTCGCACCGGGGCCGGGCGCAGACGCCTGCCTCCCCCTCTCGCGCGCACGCGCGCGCACGCGAGGAACAGCCGTACCCGCACCCCCCTGGCAATGAGCGTCGGCGGCCTGGTCGCGGGGCCGCACACGCGCGCGCACGAGGCACGGTACGGACGCCCGTTCGGCGAGGCGATCGTGGTGGCGCTGGTCAGCGCGGCTAGGACCTGGTGCCTGATCCGGCATTTCCGCGATGGGACCAACGCTGGCCATGCCACCCCAGTGAAGTTCGCTTCGTTGCTTGTCACCCACTGCCTCTGACCCACCCTGACCACTGCGGACAGAACTGTCACGCCGGAGGTCGCGAGTTCGAGTGCCGTCGCTCGCCAAAGAGCCGCGTTTCGGCGCCAACGCCGAGGAGTGGCGCGATGCGGTCACGGTTAGAGGGAGAAGTGCGACTGTCTGACGCTCGAGCGAGAGCACGCTCGCACATGCCAGTGTGATTGAATGTCACTCGTGGCTGCGAGGGCTGGGATCTACGCCCGCATCTCCTCCGATCGGGAGGCCGATGGGCTTGCGATCGGGCGGCAGCTGGAGGACTGCGAACGGCTGGCCGAGGAGCGCGGCTGGCGCGTGGTTGAGCGCTACATCGACCAGGACGTGTCGGCCTACAACGGCCGGGTGCGGCCTGCCTACCGGCGGCTGCTTGGCGATCTCCGCACCGGCTCGATCGATGGGGTGATCGTCTACCACCTCGATCGTCTTCACCGTCAGCCACGTGACTTGGAGGAGTTCTTCGACGTCTGCAAGACAGCCGGGGTGGACGATCTCGCGACCGTGACCGGCCGGATCAACCTGGCCGATCCTGACGGGCAGTTCCAGGCTCGTATCTTGGGTGCGGTGGCGAAGAAGGAGAGCGACGACAAGAGCCGCCGGATCCGGCGCAAGCACGAGGAGCTGGCAGCTGCCGGACGGCTGTCCGGCGGTGGGACGCGACCCTACGGGTATGCGTCCGACCGCCGCACCATCCGCCCGGGCGAAGCGGCCGTGATCCGCGAAACCGCGACCCGCCTGCTGGCGGGCGAGTCCGTCCGCTCAATCTGCACTGCGTTGAACGAACGCGGCGAACGGACCGTGACTGGCGGGGAGTGGACGCAGCAGACCTTGCGGCGGATGCTGTTCTCGGCACGGATCAGCGGCCAGCGCGAGCACCGCGGCGTGATCGTCGGGCCGGCCGAATGGCCGGGCATCCTCACGCCCGCCGACACGGAACGGATCCGCGCGCTGTTCGGCGACCCGGCCCGGCGCACGAACAAGACCGCTCGCCGCTACCTGCTGGCCCGGTTGCTTCGCTGCGGCCGCTGCGGCGCGACACTCGTCTCCCGCCCGACCGCAACCGGCACACGTCGGTACGTCTGCGCCTCCGGCCCGGGCTTCGGTGGCTGCGGCCGGATCACGATCACCGCCGAGCACGTTGAGCACGCGATCACCCAAGCCGTGCTGTTCCGTCTCGATAGCCCCGAGCTTGCCGCCAACCTGCAGGGCAGAAGCGACGACCCCGCTGCGGGCGAGTGGCAGGCTGAGGCAGACCGCGCGCAGGCGCAGCTGGACGAGCTCGCGACCGCCTACGCCGAGCAGCTGATCGGGTTGCAGGAGTGGCTGACCGCGCGCGGCGCGATCGAGCAGCGCCTCCAGGCGGCCCGCAAGAAGCTCGCCACCCTGAACCGGGTGACGGCGCTCGACGGCTACCTCGGCAACGCAAGCGAACTGCGGGAGGAGTGGCCTGCGATGCCGCTAAGCCGCCAGGCCGCAATCATCGCCGCAACCCTCGACCACGCCGTCATCGGCCCCGCCACCCCCGGCCGCAACACGCTTGATCCGTCCCGGATCACGTTCGTCTGGCGCGGCTAGCCCGGGCCGCACAAGCGCCGCCACCCGCCGCAGGATCGCCGGATCCTGCACCTTCGCCGGAAGCCCCTGCGCGGCCGCCGACTCGACCGCGCGGTCGCGGATCTCCGCGATCTGCTGTTCAGTCAGACCACGCACACCACAGCGCTGGCGGCTTCGACCAGCCCTCCGCGGACGAGGAGCGCCAGACCCGCGACGGCTCCCCGCCCATCCGCTCGCTTGCGTCCGCCAGCACCTGAGCCTCCAACCGACCCGCCAGTTGCACCCGCTCCGGCTGGAAGCCCTGCGCGACCTCGTACCGATGCAGTCCCGCGGCGCGCCGCTCGTCGTCGAGGCTCTTGCTCACGTATTTGGCGAGATAGCCCGCCGCCACACGCGCCTCCTCGAGCGCGCCAGAGCCGTGCGGCAGATCGCCGATCAGCTTGATGTGCACGATCCCGCGGCTCCACACGTCCCGGATCAGCCGCTGGCCCACGTACCGGCCGACCGCGAAGTGCACGTGCAGCCCGTGCCCGCCCGGATGCCACTCCGACGTCCACGCGTACGCCAACGCCCTGCCGCCAAGCTCGCGGCGCAGTCCGCGAAAGAACGCGCCAACGTCCGCCCGCAGCTGCAGCGGATCCCGACAGCTGCGCGCGTATGTCAGCGTCCCGAACCGATTGAGTCGGTTCGCAGCGCAGTACCGCCGCAGCTTCGCTCTAGCCCGCCGCCCCGCCTCCTCGTGCGACCGCAGCGGATCGGGCCGACCCCCACGCGCTGTCCCTGCCGCATACGCAGGTACGAAGCAGCCGCCGCCCTCCGCCGCTTGCGGGTACAGCGAGAACGTCCAACGAGCCTGCACGAGCACACCTCCGAGTCCGCATCACGCTTGACTCGAAGGCCCCCGGGCGGGTAGCAGCTCCTCCTTCGCGCCCTCTATCGAGGGACTAGCCGCCCATGGTTCTCGGCGCTTTGCGTGCTTGCCCGGGCACTCGTCTCGGGCGGCGTGCCAAGAAGCTAGCGCCTACGTCGGACGAGGCGGCAGCAGAACCCGAGTTACGTTGCTAATACAAGAAAAGAGCGCGCGCTCCGCGCGCGCAAACCCGCCAACCGGCGCGCGCGCCCTGCCCCGAACGCGCCTGATCCTGCCCGCCGTGCTCACCCCGTCAACCCCGCTCCGCGGGGCCGGGCTACGCCTTGACGGGCCTCCGCGCGCCAGGCAGGAAGCACTTATCGGGGCAGGGAGCCAGGAGCGCGAAGCCTGGCGCACGGGTGACATCCCCGAGCGCTGGCGCAGCCCACCGACCATGTGTCTGAACCTATGTGCTTGGAGTCGCTAGGCGCGCTGGTGGCGATGGTCTAGCCTCGGCTTGTGCCTGTTTGCGCGAGCTGCGGTCACAACAACCGGCTCGGCGCCAAGTTCTGCGAGGAGTGCGCCGCTCCGCTGGCTGCGGGTGGGCCGCAGCGGGAGCAGCGGAAGACGGTGACGGTCGTCTTCTGCGACGTCACTGGTTCAACGGAACTCGGCGAGTCGACAGACCCGGAGGCTCTGCGCGCGCTGCTGGCCCGCTATTTCGAGCGCATGAAGGGGATCGTGGAGTCGCATGGCGGCACGGTGGAGAAGTTCATCGGCGACGCCGTAATGGCGGTTTTCGGCGTGCCGGTCGCGCACGAGGACGACGCGCTCCGAGCGTGCCGAGCCGCGGCTGAGATGCGTGATGCGTTTTCCGAGCTCAGTCTTGCCGGCCGGATCGGCGTCAACACAGGCGAGGTCGTGACCGGGACTGAGGAGCGGCTTGCGACCGGGGACGCGGTCAACGTCGCGGCGCGTTTGGAGCAGGCGGCGAAGCCGGGAGAGGTCCTGGTCGGCGCCGACACGTTGGGTCTCGTTAGTGCCGTGATCGAGGTCGGCGAGGAGCGGCGGCTCGAGTTGAAGGGCAAGAGCGAGCCGGTCGCGGCGTACTCGCTCGTTGCGGTCCACGAAGTAGGGGAGCGTTCGCACACGTCCCGGTTCGTTGGTCGTGAGCGGGAGGTAGAGCAGCTCGAGGACGCATGGGGGCGGGCACTCGCCGGTTCCCGCTGCGAACTCGTCACCGTCGCCGGCGACCCGGGGGTCGGCAAGTCGCGGCTCGTCGCGGAGGCCATCGCGCAGCTCGAGGCGCGGGTCGTGCGCGGCCGCTGCCTGGCCTACGGCGACGGGATCACGTATTGGCCCGTAGTCGAGGTCGTGAAGCAGCTGGCCGCCCTGCCGAGCGACGTACAGGCGGAGAAGGCGATCCGGTCGCTGCTCGGCGAGAGCGACACGGTGTCGAGCACCGATGAGATCGCCTGGGCGTTCCGGAAGCTGCTCGAGGAACAGGCGCCGCTCGTCGTCTGCTTCGACGACATCCAGTGGGCAGAGGAGACGTTCCTCGACCTCGTCGAGTCGACAGCGCTGCTCTCGACCGGCGCACCCTTGCTGCTCGTCTGCATGGCGCGGCCGGAGTTGCTCGACCGCCGTCCCGGCTGGCCGGCAACGCTGCGGCTGGAGCCGCTGCGGGACGAGGAGGCCAGCGCCCTCGTCGGCGACGCCGTCTCGGACGAGGTACGGCAGCGGGTCGTCCGCGCCTCCAGCGGCAATCCGCTCTTCCTGACGGAGATGGTCGCCCTCAGCAACCAGAGCGGTGGCGAGGTCGAGGTTCCGCCGACGCTGCGCGCGCTACTGGCGGCGCGGCTCGACCAGCTCGATGAGCCGGAGCGGAAGGTGCTCGAGCGCGGAGCGGTGGAGGGCGAGCTGTTCCACGGAGGCGCCGTCCAGGCGCTCGCACCTGAGGAAACGGAGGTCTTGCCACGGCTGGCGACCCTCGTCCGGCGCGATCTCGTCCGTCCCGACCGGCCACAGCTTCCGCGCGAGGACGCATACCGTTTTCGCCACCTCCTGATCCGCGACGCCGCCTACGAGGCCCTTCCGAAGGCGGTCCGCGCCGAGTTGCACGGTCGCTTCGCGGCCTGGCTAGAGGAGCACGGCGAGAGCCTCGTCGAGCTGGAGGAGATCGTCGGTTACCACCTCGAGCAGGCGGCGCGCTACCTCGACGAGCTTGGCCGTCCCGACCAGGGGATCGCACTCGCGGCCGGTGACCGTCTGGGCGTCGCGGGCCAGCGCGCGTTCTGGCGCGGCGACTGGCGGACGGCGACAGGGTTGCTCGACCGCGCGCTATCGCTGACGCGTTCGCACCGGTTCGACCTGCGCCTGGAAGTCGAGCTCGCGGACGCCCTCTACTGGACCGATCTCGCGCGAGCCGCCGTGGTTGCCGACGCCGCCGCCGAACGCGCGGCAGCCGAAGGAACTGCCGTCGACGCGGCGCTCGCGCGCGCGGTCGCCGCGCAGGCGCGATTCAAGAATGGCCAGTGCTCGTCCGACGAGTTGGAGCGGTTGGCTCGGGAGGCGCTGCCGCTGCTCGAGGCCGCGGGGGACGACGACGGCCTCTACCACGCCTGGTATGCGCTGGCCTGGGTTGCCAACATGCGCGCCGGGTACGAGGATTGGGCATCCGCGATGGAGCACGCAATGCGGCATGCCGGCCGCGCGGGGCATCCGTTGCCCGGCTGGCAGACGATGATGCTTGCGGCCGCGTTGGCGCTTGGGCCGCGGCCGGCGGGCGAGGCGCTGTCGACGCTCGACGCTGTCCTCGCCGATCACTCCTACCCCGGGGGCCTCATGTTGAGAGGGCTGCTGCTCGCGATGCTCGATCGGATCGAGGAGGCCTGGGCAGTCGCGCTTCCTGCGGACGAGCGTCTCCGTGAGCTCGGCTACGCGACCGGCGGGGAGTGGCTCGGGGAGATCGCCATCGTCACGGGCGATTACCAGGCGGCGGCCGAGTATCTACGAGACGCGTGCGGCGCTCTCGAGGCGATCGGCAACCTCGGCGAGCTCTCGACCTACGCGCCGATGCTCGGGGGTGTCCTGTGCAGGCTCGGCGACTACGACGAGGCGGAACTGCTTGCCCAGCGGGGCCGAGAGCTCGGCGATCCTGAGGACGTCATGACTCAGCGGTTCTGGCGGCAGACGCAGGCGCTCGTCTGCTCCGCGCGAGGCGAACACGCCGATGCGGAGCGCCTCGCACGCGAAGCGGTGGCGTGGGCAGGCCGGAGCGACTCGCCGGTCAGCCAAGGGCAGGCCCTCGACGACCTCGCCGAGGTGCTGGAGGCAGCCGGCCGCCGCGATGAAGCGGTCGCTGCCTGGCAGGAGGCGCTCGACCGCTACGAGTGCAAGCCGATCATCCCGGTCGCACGCCGCGTGCGCGAGCAACTCGAGGCGCTCCAAGAGACGGCCATCTAGTAGCGCTAACGCCCAGGGAACATCCCTGAACAC